>NZ_JBTOLM010000004.1:0-446716 GCF_054551725.1 Rhizobium sp. CAU 1783
CAGCAGCGCCGCCGCCCTCGTCAGTGAGCGGGGTTATAGATCCACCCCCACAAAGATGTCAACAACGTCCGTCGTAAAAAATCCAAAAATCAAACAAACCATTGATAAGAAATGGAAATTCCAGTCATTTGGCAAAAGGGTGACAGAATGAGGGTCAAAAGACGGACGGCAGCGGCGTCGGCTCTGACCACCATTCTGCACAGACGACATATCCCCGTGTACCGGGCCACACTTCCGCAGACGCCACGCCGGATTCTCGCTTGAACGGGGCAGCGCAGTTGCTAGTGTCGGCGCCAAACCGACACGGAGAACAACATGCTCGTCCTGCACGAAGGCGAAACCGCCCAGGCCCTGAAGTGGGGCGAACTCATTGATGCGATCGAACGGATGTTCCGCAGCAGCTGCGTGATGCCGGTCCGTCACCATCACGATGTCGCCGTTCCCGGCGAGGCGGATGCGACCCTGCTTCTGATGCCGGCCTGGGTTCCGGGCGACTATATAGGGGTGAAGCTGGTCTCGGTATTCCCCGACAACCATTTGCGCGGCCTGCCCACCATCTTCGGAAGCTACATCCTGTCATCGGGAAAGACCGGCAGGATGCTCGCGGTCGTGGACGGCGGCGAGCTGACGGCGCGGCGAACCGCGGCCACCTCGGCGCTCGCGGCCCGGTATCTGGCGCGCGAAGACGCGTCCGACCTGCTGGTCGTCGGAACCGGCCGCCTGTCGCTCAACCTCATCCAGGCGCATTCCGCGGTCCGGCCGATCGGCCGTATCTCGATCTGGGGTCGTAACCCGGCCAATGCGCAAAAGACCGCCGAGGATGCTCGCGCGCTCGGGTTCGCGGTTTCCGTCCGTACCGACCTCGAAAGCGCGGTCCGCACTGCCGACATCATATCCTGCGCGACGCTCTCCCATGAGCCGCTCGTCCATGGGGCATGGCTGAAGCCCGGAGCCCACCTCGACCTGATCGGCGCCTTCAAGCCGACCATGCGCGAAAGCGATGACGAGGCCGTGCGCCGCGCCAGCGTGTTCGTCGACACCCGCGCCGGCGCGATGAGCGAGGCGGGCGACATCCTTCAACCCCTGAAGGCCGGCGTTATTACCGAGGCCGACATCAGGGCCGACCTCTTCGATCTCGCCGTCGCGCGCCACGCGGGCAGGACCAGCGCCGAGGAGATCACGCTCTTCAAGTCCGTCGGGGCCGCACTCGAGGATCTCGCCGGCGCCATTCTCGCCTACGAAACAGCGATGGAGCCGTTCGCGCGCCAGGAGGCCTGATGGCGAGAGCCCTGCCCTTCCTTCCGGTCACCGAGAGCCTGCCAGCGTTGACGGCGGCGCTCGCGAATGCGAACCGGGCGATCCTGTCGGCGCCTCCGGGCGCCGGCAAGACGACGATCGTGCCGATTCACCTGCTCGACCAGACCTGGCGCGGCGACGGCAGGATCATCCTGCTCGAGCCCCGCCGGCTTGCCGCACGCGCTGCCGCGAGCCGTATGGCGAACCTGCTCGGGGAGACGGTCGGGGAGACCGTGGGCTATCGCATGCGGCTCGACAATCGGATTTCGGGTCGCACACGCATCGAGGTCGTGACCGAGGGTGTGTTTGCCCGCATGATCCTTGATGACCCGGAACTTTCCGGTGTCGCGGCCGTGCTGTTCGACGAATTTCACGAACGCTCGCTTGACGCCGATTTCGGGCTGGCGCTGGCGCTCGACACCCAGTCAGCGCTGCGGCCGGATCTCAGGTTGCTGGTGATGTCCGCGACCCTAGATATCGAGCGCATCGCTGCCCTGCTTGTCTATGCGCCCGTAGTCCGTAGCGAAGGCCGGAGCTTCCCGGTCGACATCCGCTATCGCGACCGGCCCGGCGGCGAGCGGATCGAGGATGCGGTCACCGCGGCCATCGTCGAGGCGCATAGGACAGAGAGCGGTTCGATCCTCGCCTTCCTGCCCGGCCAGGCCGAGATCAAGCGGGTGGCAGAACGGCTCGACGGGCGTTTCGACCAGACGACGCTGATCGCGCCGCTCTACGGCAATCTCGGCCAGAAGGAGCAGGACGCGGCTATCCGTCCCGCGCCTGATGGATACCGCAAGATCGTGCTTGCCACGTCCATCGCCGAAACCTCGATCACGATCGACGGTGTTCGCGTGGTGATCGACAGCGGCCTGCAGCGGTTGCCGGTGTTCGAGCCCTCGACCGGTATTACCCGTCTGGAAACGGTAAAGGTCTCCCGCGCATCGGCCGACCAGCGGGCGGGACGGGCCGGACGCACGGAACCGGGAATTGCGATCAGGCTCTGGCATTCCGGCCAGACGGCGGCACTTCCGGCCTTCACCCCCCCGGAAATCCTAGCGGGTGACCTGTCGAACCTCGTGCTCGACATGGCCCATTGGGGGGTGCTCGATCCTGCATCCCTCTCCTTCATCGATCCGCCGCCCAAGGTCGCCTGGAACGAAGCCAAAGCCCTGCTTCAATTGATCGGCGCCTTGGACGCCGCCGGCGCGATGACGACCAGCGGACGAAAGATCCGCGACCTCGGCCTTCCCGTCCGTCTCGGCGCCATGGTGCTGTCGGGATCGGGTGCCGGCGCCGGCAGACAGGCTGCGGAGCTTGCCGTACTGCTTACCGAACAGGGGCTGGGCGGAACCGGCATCGACATAGAGGAGCGGCTGCGGCGCTTTCGCCAGGAAGGCGGCGAGCGGGCCGTCTCGGCACGCAGGCTGGCCGAACGGCTCGCGCTTAGTGCCGGCGCCGCGAAAGGAGCCGAAAACCCGATGGGTGCCGGCCCGTTGCTGCTTCATGCCTATCCCGACCGTATAGCGATGCGTCGCGGGGCACGGGGACGCTTCGTGATGGCCAATGGCCGCGGCGCCGAAATACCGGAAACCGAAAGGCTCGCAGGCGCCGACATGCTGGTGATCGCCGACCTGACCGGACGGGCCGCCCAGGGGCGCGTCCTTGCCGCCGCGGAAGTCAGTCGCAGTGATATCGAATGCCTGCTGCCCGAGGCCATCCAGCGCCAGGAGGAGTGCTTTTTCGACGCTTCGAGCCGCCAGGTGCGCGCCCGGCGCGTCACGCGGCTCGGGGCCATCGTGCTCGACGAGACACCACTTGCCAGACCGACCGGACCCCAGTCGGCCGAGGCACTGGTCGAGGGCGTGCGCCAACTCGGGCTGACCTGCCTGCCCTTCTCGAAGACGGCGGAACAGCTGCGACAACGCATCGGTTTCCTCAACCGCACGATCGGAGATCCCTGGCCGGATATGTCAGACGAGGCGCTCATCGCGTCACTCGACACCTGGTTCACGCCGTTCCAGCATACCGTGCGCAGCATCGACGACGTCACTGCTGCATCGCTTTCCGATGGATTGGCCGCTCTTCTTCCCCATGGGCTGCAGCGCGAACTCGATCGCCTCGCCCCGACGCATTTTACAGCGCCGACGGGACAGAACCATCCGATTCGCTACGACGGCGCCGAGCCGGTTCTCTCTATCCGGGTTCAGGAACTCTTCGGTCTCAAGTCCCACCCGGCGATCGGTGGCGGCAAACTGCCGCTCGTCCTGGAGTTGACCTCGCCGGCCCATCGGCCCATTCAGACGACGAGGGACCTGCCGGGCTTCTGGGCAGGTTCCTGGAAAGATGTGCGCGCCGACATGCGCGGCCGCTATCCGAAGCATCCCTGGCCTGACAATCCGGCCGACGCCATGCCCACCACCCGCGCAAAGCCGCGCGGGACGTGACGCAACAACAGAAAGACCGAGAGGCCGCAGATGATCACCACGCCGGATGCAACGCTCCAGTTCGGACCCTCGAGCCGACGCCTGCGGCTGCAGACGCTGGTCTGGCTCAGATGGCTGGCCGTGGCCGGACAGAGCCTGACGGTCATCCTGGTCGACTTCTGGCTCGAGTTCCCCGTGCCCTTCACGACCTGCGCGGCTCTGATCGGTGCCCTGGCGGTCGCCAACTTCGTGTTGTCAGCAAGCTTTCCGCCGACTTATCGACTGGAGCCGCTCGCCGCCTTCGCCGTCCTCAGCCTAGACCTTCTGCAGCTCGCAGCCCTGCTCTACATCACCGGCGGACTGGCCAACCCATTTGCACCGCTGATCTGCGTGCCAGTCATCATCTCCTTTGCCTCTCAGCCGCTGCGGCACGCGGTCGCGCTCTTCATCATTGCAGTCCTCTTCGTTTCAGCGCTGGCCTTCTCGCCCTACCCTCTGCCGTGGTACGGCGGCGATGCGCCCTTCCTGCAGCCGATCATGCAGGTGGGCGTCTGGGTCGCCATTACCTCGATGATGGCCTTCGCCGCCTTCTACGCCTATCGGGTTTCGCAAGAGGCGACGCTGCTGGCCGACGCTCTCTCGGCGACCGAACTTGTGCTGCAACGCGAGAAACATCTCTCCCAGCTCGACGGCCTGGCTGCCGCGGCCGCCCATGAGTTGGGCACTCCTTTGGCGACGATCAGCCTCGTCGCCAAGGAGATGGAGCGCGAACTTGGCCAGGACGAGCGCTTCGGCGAAGACGTCCAGTTGCTGCGCAGCCAGAGCGAACGCTGCCGCGACATCCTGAAGAGGATCGCGACACTGCCCTCGGAGAGCGAGGCGCATATGCGCCGTCTGCCGCTGTCCTCGCTGATCGAGGAGGTGCTGGCACCCCATCGCGAATTCGGCATCAAGCTGGAACTCGTGGAGAAATCCGACCGAGCCAGGGAACCGGTCGGGGTGCGCAATGCCGGTATCCTCTACGGGCTCGGCAACCTGATCGAGAACGCAGTCGATTTTGCCCGCGAGAAGGTTGTCGTCACGGTCGAGCACGATGCCTCGCGGGTGGTCGTGACGATCGAGGACGACGGGGTGGGCTATTCGCCCGACGTGATGCAGAGGATCGGTGAACCCTATGTGACGAGCCGTCAACGGGACGACAAGGCAGGTGGCCTGGGGCTCGGCCTGTTTATCGCCAAGACGCTGCTCGAACGCTCCGGCGCACGGCTGCGCTTCGAAAATCGCGGGCCTGAGACGCCGGGCGCCCGCGTCGAGATCATCTGGCCGCGCAATCGGATGGAGAGCAATCCGGCCTGAAATGACTTTACCCATCGGCCATTAGTGGCCATAACGACTTGCGACCTTTCGATATACTGCTGGGATGCCTGGCCATGACCGACATATCTCCATCCGATCCGAAGATGTCCGACCGCGCGCAGAAGGGCGGGGACGAGGCAATCGGCGCGGACCCCAATCTCCTGATCGTCGACGACGACGTCCCGTTCCTGCGCCGTCTGGCGCGTGCCATGGAAAGCCGCGGCTTTACGGTAGAGACGGCTGCCTCGGTGGCCGAAGGGATCGCAAAGGCCAAGGCCGTACCACCAAAGTTTGCGGTGGTTGACCTGAGACTCGGCGACGGCAACGGCCTCGACGTCATTGAGGCCATCCGCCAGCACCGAACGGATACGCGGGTGATCGTGCTTACCGGTTACGGCAACATCGCGACGGCCGTCACGGCGGTAAAACTCGGCGCACTGGACTATCTGGCAAAACCCGCAGATGCCGACGAGATCTTCCTCGCGCTGACGCAGCGTCCGGGCGAAAAGGCGGTCGTCCCGGAAAACCCGATGTCGGCTGACCGGGTGCGCTGGGAGCATATCCAGCGGGTCTATGAAAGCTGCGAGCGCAATGTTTCCGAGACGGCCCGCCGTCTCAACATGCACCGGCGCACACTCCAGCGCATCCTGGCAAAGCGCGCCCCGAAATAAGCCTAGTCGCGACCCGGCGAGCGGGCAGCCCATTCGGCCAGCATCAGGCGCTGAGCAGCCGCCCGCGAGAAGTCGAGCGTCACGGCCTTGCGAGTCGCCGGGGCCAGACGATGCTCGGGGGCCTCGCGCACCAGATGGGCGCCGTAACCGTCCGACAACAACAGCCCGCAATCCTCGGGGAAGATATCCAGCGGCACCTCCGGGTGGGTGGCAAAGAACAGACGGTCACAATAGGCCCGGTAGTCCGGCCATTTCCGATCGACGCGAAAGTCCTCGATCGACGACTTGATCTCGATGATCCAGATCTCGCCCTTCTCCGACAAACCCACGAGGTCGGCACGTCTGCCGTTGGAGAGCGCCAGTTCGGGAAGCAAGGCGAGACGCATATCGTGCAACAGGATCTGCACCCCGCGCCGCACCAGCATGGCGCGATCGGACTGACGCCCGTCGATTAACGGATTGTTTACGGCGATCGAAAGAATCGTCATGAATATTGTCCAAACCGACCCGTTCGCATGTTGCAAAAAAACAATGCGGAGTCATTTTGCAGCGCCGAAGACATTCAGCCTTTGCCCGCTACTTGCAAAGCCGAGTTTAATCAAAAATAAACCATAATCAAAGATGGTCGAGAGAACCATCTCCTAGCCCACAGACACGAGTTTCCCATGCACCTTCGCAATGCATTGACTGTGTTCGGCCTCGTCGCGACGATCGCCCTGACAGGTTGCACCACCACGACCGAAACGAAGACTGCCGAAGCCGAGACCACGGCCAAGATCTTCACGGATTCCTACGGCAGCGTGACCGATGCCGGCTACGCGCTTCCGGCGATCCCGATCAACAAGCTCGACAAGAAGTTCCACCGCCAGATCGTCTCCTATCAGACGTCGGAAAAGGCCGGCACGGTTGTCGTGAACACCCGCGAACGTTTCCTTTATTATATACTGCCGAACGGCAAGGCGGTGCGTTACGGTATCGGCGTCGGCAAACAGGGCTTTGCATGGTCCGGTACCGCCTATATCGCCTGGAAACAGGCGTGGCCGACCTGGCATCCGCCGAAGGAAATGGCTGCCCGCAAGCCGGAAGTGGCCAAGTATGTCGAAGAAGGCATGGGGCCGAGCATCCGCAATCCGCTGGGCGCGCGCGCCATGTACCTCTTCAACGAAAAGGGCCAGGATACGCTGTTTCGCCTGCACGGCACCCCGGAATGGGCTTCCATCGGCACCGCCGCCTCCTCGGGCTGCATCCGCCTGATGAACCAGGACGTGATCGATCTCTATAACCGCGTCCGCCCGGGCAAGAACGCCAAGGTCGTGGTCATCCAGTAAGGTCTCTCGGGAAACGAGACAAGAAAGCCGCCGGAGTGATCCGGCGGCTTTTTTCGTTGTCCTTCCGTTTCGCTCAGGCCGTCAAACTGGTCTTCAGTTCGCGCCGGCGACGATGAAGGACCGGCTCGGTATAGCCGTTCGGCTGTTCGCGACCTTTCAGAACCAGATCCAGAGCCGCCTGGAAGGCGATCGAACCATTGAAATCCCGGGCCATGGGCCGGTAAGCCGCATCATCGGCATTCTGACGGTCGACGACTTCGGCCATGCGCTTCATGGTTTCGAGGATTTGGGCTTCGGTGACGACGCCGTGGTGCAGCCAGTTCGCCATGTGCTGGGCGGAGATGCGCAAGGTCGCGCGATCTTCCATCAGGCCGACATTGTTGATGTCAGGAACCTTCGAGCAACCAACGCCCTGATCGACCCAGCGCACGACATAGCCAAGAATGCCTTGCGCATTGTTGTCGAGTTCGCGCTGGATCTCCTCCGGCGTCCAGTTCGGTCGCGGCGCGACCGGAACCGAGAGAATATCCCGCAGGCTGGCCCGCGCACGCTTCTTCAGGCCGGCCTGAACCTCAGTGACATTGACGCGATGATAGTGCGTGGCATGCAAGGTTGCCGCAGTCGGCGACGGCACCCAGGCCGTGTTGGCGCCCGCCTTCGGGTGAGCGATCTTCTGCTCGAGCATAGCGGCCATGAGGTCGGGCATGGCCCACATGCCCTTGCCGATCTGCGCGTGGCCGGAAAGGCCGCATTCGAGGCCGATATCAACATTCCAGTTTTCGTAGGCGGCGATCCAGGCGGCCTGCTTCATATCGCCCTTGCGAATCATCGGGCCGGCTTCCATCGAGGTGTGGATCTCGTCGCCGGTGCGGTCGAGGAAGCCGGTGTTGATGAACACCACGCGTTCCTTCGCTGCACGGATGCATTCCTTCAGGTTGACGGTGGTGCGACGCTCCTCGTCCATGATGCCCATCTTGATGGTGTTGGGGGCCATGCCGATGAGGGCCTCGACACGGGCAAAGATCTCGCAGGCGAAGGCGACCTCTTCCGGTCCATGCATCTTCGGCTTGACGACATAGAGCGACCCCTTGCGGGAATTGGCCCGGCGGCCGTTGGGACCGATGTCGTGCAAAGCGATCAACGCGGTGACCGCGGCATCCATGATGCCTTCCGGGATCTCATTGCCGTCGCGATCCAGGATCGCCGGGTTGGTCATCAGGTGGCCGACGTTGCGGACCAGCATCAGCGAACGGCCGTGCAGGACGAGCGAACCACCATCCGGTGCGCTGAACGTCTTGTCGGCGTTCAGCGCACGTGTGAAGGTCTTGCCACCCTTGCTGACCTCTTCGGTCAGGTCACCCTTCATCAGGCCGAGCCAGTTTCCATAGACGACGACCTTGTCCTCGGCATCCACCGCCGCAACCGAATCCTCGCAGTCCATGATCGTGGTGATCGCCGATTCGAGCCAGAGGTCGTTGATCCCTGCCGGATCCGTCTTGCCGATCATGCCGTCAGCGTCGATCACGACCTCGATGTGCAGGCCGTTGCGGCGAAGCAGCAGGGCTTCCGGCCTGTCGGCACCGCCGCGATAACCGGCAAGCTGCGCAGGATCGGAAAGCCCGGTCACGGCATCGTCCGAAAGCGTGACGAACAGAGCGCCGGACTTGACCGCCAGAGCTGCCACGTCGCTCCAGCTGCCCGCAGCGAGCGGTGCCGAGTCGTCGAGAAGCTTGCGGCCCCAGGCGATGACCTTCGCGCCCCGCACCGGATTGTAGCCCTTGCCCTTTTCGGCACCATCCGCTTCGGAAATCGCGTCCGTGCCGTAAAGGGCGTCATAAAGCGATCCCCAGCGGGCGTTGGCGGCGTTCAAGGCATAGCGCGCATTCATGACGGGAACGACGAGCTGCGGGCCGGCGATCTCGGCGATCTCGGCGTCGACATTCGAGGTCGAAACCTTGACCTCGCCGCCTTCGGGAAGGAGGTAACCGATCTCCCGCAGGAAGGCCTCGTAGACGTCCATATCAACCGGTGCGCCGTTCTCGCGATACCAGGCATCGATCCGGGCCTGAAGGTCGTCTCGCTTTGCGAGAAGCGCGCGGTTCTTCGGCGCGAGATCGTGGACGATTGCCGAAAAGCCCGAGAAAAAGGCGTCGGCGTTCACGCCGGTCCCCGGAATGGCCTGTTCGATCAGGAAACTGTGCAGCTCCCGGTCGATTGAAAGCCCGTGCAGTTCGATCCGGCTCATTGTATTTTTCCTCGCAAATTCCAGCTGTATTTCGATGTTGCGACAATGATCCGTTCTCATTCATTGTCAATCGAGCACAAATTACAAAGATTTTTCACGAATTGGAAAAGGTCAGTCGTGCACCATCCGCGGTCTGCCGCTGGCAGTGGCTATGAAACGCGCCTCGACCAGCTTGCGATTGCCCTCGATCTGCGGGGCGTCGATTTCCTCGACCACGGAGACGGCTGCATCGTCCGCACCGCTGTCTCGGGCATGGGCCAGGGCGGCCTCCGTCGCGCGCCGCCGCGCCGTGGCGAAGGCCTTTTCCTCGTCCGAGAAACGCATGTTCTCCCCGGCTCCGGAAACCACGAAGACACCCTCTTCGGGCACTGTCACAAACACCGTCACCGTGGAGCGGATGCGACCGACGACGGCACCGATCGCATTGGCCACATCGGCGTCGCCAGGCACCTTGCAAGGAACTGCGAGCATTTCGCCGATTGCCGGATAATAGACAGGCGCGGATGCGCCAAGGCCGATCAAGGCGCGATCGAGCGAGAGTCCGAATTGCACGATACCCCGTTCCCGGCGCAAAGCGCGATCGATCAGCGTCGAGCGGGACGGATCGATGTCGCCGATACCGTCCTCGGCCAGGCACGCGGCAAGGATCACTTCCGACGACTGGCGCGTCAGGCGAGCGACGATGCGCTCGGCAAGCTCCTCGGGTGAGCCTGCAATCGGCTGACCGGTGCCGTCTTTCTGGCGCATGGCGAGCCGCAGTCCTAACTCCGCCGCGTCGCGGTTCCACTGGCCCTGTCGGCCCAGCACATGCATCGCATCCGATGGGGTCACGCCGCAGATGTGAACGAGGCCGCGCGCCACGAGCCTGTCGAGCGTTGCCTTTTGCGGCGTGGAGGTCAACAGCTGCTCGAGCGCCACCGGCACGTTGCTGATGCGCGCGAAGAGCGCTGCCTCCTGTGGCTGCAGGCCAGCCGCCAAGTGATCGGGGACACCGGTCCTGATTGCCAGACGACTGTCATGGCGCCCGACATGAGTTGCGCGCAACTGGCGCTCGAGTATCTCGGTAACCTGCACCCCATGCAGGGCCGCTGCGAGGCTCAGCGGAACCAGACGGCGCGGCCCTAGCTCCATGCGCGCCACGAGACCGCGATCGTTGATCCGGACTTCCGAGTCGCCCCCGAGCCCATAGGTGCGCATCGCGACAGCCTCGACCATCGTGCGATAGCCGCCGACGACGGCCCCCTCGGCATCGAGCCGCGGGCGTCCCTTCTCCATGATCGCCACGTCCGTTGTCGTGCCGCCAATGTCGGAGACCACGGCATCATCGAGACCGGTGAGATGCCGGGCGCCGACTAGGCTTGCTGCCGGCCCAGACAGGATCGTCTCGATCGGCCTCAGCCTCGCCTCCGCCGCGGAGATCAGCGCGCCGTCCCCCCGCACCACCATCAGCGGCGCATCGATGCCCCGGCGACGCAGGAAATCCTCGCAGGCGCCGACCAGCCGGTCGATCATCGAGACTAGGCGCGCATTGAGCAGCGTGGTGAGCGCCCGGCGCGGACCGCCCAGCTTGGACGACAATTCGTGGCTACAGGTCACCGGCAGGTGGCAGTTTTCGCGAAGGAAATCACGGACACGGATTTCATGGGCCGGATTGCGAACCGCGAAGTAACCGGCAACTGCGAAGGAAGAGACACCCTGTTGCAGCAGCGGCAAAGCCTCTTCGAGCGCGCCAAGATCGAGCGGTGTCTCGTTGCCGTGTACGTCGTGGCCGCCGGGCAGATAGATGACGGGGTCGGTGCCGACGGCTTCGGCAAGCCCGTCCCGCTTCAGGTCGTCCGGTCCGAAACCGATCATGACCAGACCGGCACGTCCGCCCTGCCCCTCCACGAGCGCGTTGGTGGCAAGCGTGGTGGAAAGGGAGACGAGACTGATTGCTTCTGCGGTGATGCCGGACGACTCAAGCACGTTTTCCAACGCCTCACCGATGCCGACGGAAAGGTCATGCCGCGTCGTCAGAGCCTTGGCCTTGGCAAGAATACCTGCCGTTTCGCTGTAGAGCACGGCATCCGTATAAGTGCCACCGGTATCGATGCCCAGCAGGTAATGAAGTGTCACGCGGCAGCCTCGGAATTTCTGGAAAGAGGAAGTGTTCGGAAGAGCTTATCGCACGGGATGTCGTGAGCACACTAGCTGACAAACGGCAATTATTGTGGTGTCGCAACACCCCGTGGACGAACCCGCATCGGAAGGCCGCCACCCGGCTGGGTGGTCAGCTTCTGCACCGGCCATGGCCGAGTTTCGTTCGTCACCGAGAAACGAAAACGCCGCATCAGAACGGCAAGCGCGATCACGGCCTCCTGGAGCGCAAAGGTCGCGCCGATACAGACACGCGGCCCGGCGCCAAAGGGCAGATACTGAAACCGGCCGATCCGCTCACGATTCTCCGGCAGGAAGCGCGACGGATCGAAGGCCCGCGGATTTTCCCAATGAAGTGCGTGGCGATGCAGCGTCCAGGGCATGATGAGAACGGTCGTTCCCTTGCGGATATCGATGGTCTTTCCGTTGGACGCCACGAAACGATCGTCGGCGAACGCCTGCCGGTTGATGGACGGAGCGGGCGGATAGAGGCGCAAGGCTTCCTCGAAAGCCGCGCGGACCAAAGGCATCCGATCGATCCATTCGACCGGGTCAGCACCCGCCGCGAGGACGTCATCGATCTCGGCCTCCATGCCGTCACGAACGGCGGGGCTGTGGGCGACGCAATAAAGCGTCCATGACAAGGCCCGCGCGGTCGTCTCGTGACCGGCGCCGATGAAAGTGAGGATGTTGTCCTCTATCTCGGCGGAGGTGAGACCCTGCGGCCCTTCGATGTCTAGCAACAATGTCAGGAAGTCGCGCGGCAAATTCGCCCGGGTATCCGTCATGGCGGATCTTCTGGCATCCATGGTCTTGCGGACCACGGAGCGGAACTTGCGCAGCACGCGGTACCCTCTGATACGACTCAAGCGCGGCAACCAGCGCGGCGCTCTCAAGAGATCGAGCACATCGATACGACCCATGTGATGAAGGAGTGCTTCGACATCGCCGGCGATGTCACCATTGTCCGCAACGATCTCACCGGAGAAAAGTGTCTCGGCGAGGATCAAGTAGGTGAGTTCCGTCATGTCGACCGAGATGTCACGAACCAGTCCATCGGGATCGGTAGTCTCGTATCGGGCCGCGAACGCCTCGCTCTGCTCGAGCATCTGCCGGGCAAATCCACGCGCGTGCCGCGGCGTAAAGACCGGAGCCATCGCCTTGCGGGAACGCTTCCAGACATCGCCTTCCGCGGTCAGCAGTCCGTCGCGAAGGATCGGACGCAGGACGAGCTGGCGGATCTCGTCCATCGGATAGTTCGTCGAGTTTTCCACGAGCACATGGCGAATGAGCTCCGGATCATTGACGATCAGCGTCGTGCGGCCAAAGAAACGTGTCTCGATCCAGGGCAAGGTGTAGGAGGGCTCGCCCCAAAGTTCGAGCGGATTGCGCAGAACGGTCCTGATGATCTCAAGGCGCGACGGCGGCACCGTGCGTGGCACCGGCGCCGGGGGTTCAAAGCGATCAAGACCGTCGACAGCTGCCATGTCTCCGCTCCCGCGGCGGCCGCTCTGTGCGAACCTTCGTCAGAGCAGGCCCTTGAGTTCGTCCAGACGGTCGTTGATCAACCATCCGTAATAGTTCTCTTCCGGCCAGGTCGAGCCACCGCCGGCATTGCGCCGGGCCAAGGCCTGGGCACGCTCGCGCGAATTCCCGACATTGAACAGGGTGGCGGTCAATCCGGGATTTCCGGAAATGTCCATGCCGGCAATCGAACGATAGTCATCAATCGCCTTGCGCAGCGCGGCCGCCATGTAGGCAAGCGAGACATCGGGTTCCATGATGGCCTTGTAAACGCCTGCCGCGTCGGTCACGTCGAGTTTCTCGTAACCGGACCGGTCATGCACCAGATCGGTCAGCATCAGGGCGGTCAGAGGATTAATCTGGCCGAGGCCGAAGGTCTGGCCGGCATAGAAGGGCTGGAAGAACACCGCACTGAACCGGTTGTTCGGGTAGGACTTGCCGCCAACGGTATGACCGCGGAACGTCTTCTGCCAGACATCTTCACGACAGGACCAGAGCAGATAGGAATCATCGATCCCGGCGCATTCGGAGAACTCCGGGCGCGTGACAAAATCAGCAATATCCTCGCCTTCATAGGCGAAGCGGAAGCTGCTGCCTGCATAGGACGCCGCTTTCACGTAGTAGCTCTGCAGACTGTCATAGGCGTCGACGTTAAAAGTGTGCTCGCCGACGATAGCGCCGACCATGTGGATCGGGTCGATCCCGTATGCCGATGCCGTCTTCCTGATCTTGGAACGCAGGCGTTCGTCGGTCGCGAGGAGATCGCGTACCTTTTCGAACTTCAGGTCGAACGTCGTCTTTCCTGCCTTGGTCCGGCGGACCGACGCACCGGGAATCGGTGGCTGTTCGGCATGGCGGTTGCCCTCGGGAACGATGCGCACCGATCCTGCATCGGCTCCGACCGGAGCGAGCATGACGAGCGCGAAGATGAATGCCCGAGTAAAAGACCGCACGATACCTGTGTCCCCAGATCTGAACTTCGACTTTGCCTTATGGGCGCAATGCATACAGAAGCGAGGCCGCCCTTGTCGACCTCGCTTTCCGTCACAAGCGCGGCATTCCAGCAGCAAATGCGCGCTTTTTTAGGTCTCGGTCACAGAATATAGCGCGATAGGTCGGCGTCGGCGGCGATTCCCCCGACATGCTCGCGCACATAGTCGGAATCGATCATGACGGCCGAACCGCCCCGGTCGGGAGCGTTGAACGAGATGTCATCCAGCACGCGCTCCATCACCGTCTGGAGGCGGCGGGCGCCGATGTTCTCGACCGAGGTGTTGAGCTTGACCGCAACGTCTGCCAACGCATCGATTGCGTCCTCGGTGAATTCGAGGTCAAGTTCCTCGGTTGCCATCAGCGCCTTGTATTGCCGGATCAGGCTTGCTTCGGTCTCCGTCAGGATCCGTCGGAAGTCTTCCTTGGTGAGCGGCTTCAGTTCGACGCGGATCGGCAGACGGCCCTGCAATTCGGGCAAGAGGTCGGACGGCTTCGAGACATGGAAAGCGCCGGATGCGATAAAGAGGACATGATCCGTTTTCACCGGACCATACTTCGTCGAAACCGTGGTCCCTTCGACCAGCGGCAGCAGATCGCGCTGGACGCCCTCACGGGAGACGCCGGCACCCACGCCGCCATCGCGCGCGGCAATCTTGTCGATTTCGTCGAGGAACACGATGCCGTCGTTCTCGACCGAACGCACCGCCTCGCGCTGGATCACCTCATTGTCGATCAGCTTGTCAGACTCGTCGCGGATCAGGTCGGCATAGGAGGCCTTGACGGTGGTGCGCACCTTCTTGGTCCGACCGCCCATGGCCTTGCCGAACATTTCCGACAGGTTGAGGATGCCGACATTGCCGCCAGGAACGCCCGGGATCTCGAAACCCGGCATTCCATTGCCGCTGTCGGCGATCTCGATGTCGATCTCCTTGTCATCCAGCAGGCCGTCCCGAAGCTTCTTGCGGAAGCTGTCACGGGTCGCGGGCGAGGCCGTGGAACCGACAAGCGCATCGAGCACGCGTTCCTCGGCGCCGGCATGGGCCTTGGCCTGAACCTCGGCACGCTTCTTTTCGCGCACCAAGCCGATGCCTACCTCGACCAGATCGCGGATGATCTGCTCGACGTCGCGGCCGACATAGCCGACCTCGGTGAACTTGGTCGCCTCCACCTTGATGAAGGGAGCACCAGCGAGCTTCGCCAGGCGACGCGAAATTTCGGTCTTGCCGACACCGGTCGGGCCGATCATCAGAATGTTCTTCGGCATCACCTCGTCACGAAGGCTCTCGTCGAGCTGCTGGCGCCGCCACCGGTTGCGCAACGCGATGGCCACGGCGCGCTTTGCTTCGTGCTGCCCGATAATGAAACGGTCGAGTTCGGAAACGATCTCGCGGGGAGAAAAGGTCGTCATAGCGGTTGTTCCAGTCAGGTCCAGGAAGGGGCTCAGTTCTCGCTGTCGAGTGTCTCGACGACGATGTTGTCATTCGTATAGACGCAGATCTCGGCGGCGATCGCCATGGCCTGCCGGGCGATTTCTTCCGCCGACTTGTCGCTGTCCATCAAAGCCCGTGCCGCCGCAAAGGCATAGTTGCCGCCGGAGCCGATCGCCATGGTTCCGTGCTCCGGTTCGAGCACATCGCCGTTGCCGGTGATCGCGAGCGTAATCGATTTGTCCGCCACGAGCATCATGGCTTCGAGATTGCGCAGGTACTTGTCGGTACGCCAGTCCTTGGCAAGTTCGACGGCCGCACGCATCAGCTGGCCCGGATACTGTTCCAGCTTCTTTTCGAGCCGCTCGAGCAGCGTGAAGGCATCCGCGGTCGCGCCGGCGAAGCCTGTGATCACGTCGCCCTTGCCGATACGGCGGACCTTGCGGGCATTGCCCTTCATCACGGTCTGGCCGAGGCTCACCTGTCCGTCACCGGCCATGATGACCTTTCCGCCCTTGCGTACTGTAATAATCGTCGTCATTGAGGCACCTGTTGGCCCGCGACACGGGCTTTCGATTGGATGCGCTTTGGCGCGCCGTTGGATCCTATGTAAGTTGGCGCGCGGCGAATGCAATCTCATGACGCAATGCGGCAAAGCAGGCCTGCTTTTGCTGGATATTTACCGGACCGCCTGATAAGGAACCCCCTGATCAAGGCATGGAGCAGACCCTGATGGGCGAAACGACGATCCAGCGCGCGGGAAGCATTTCGCGCAAGACCAACGAAACCTCCGTTTCGGTATCCGTCAATCTCGACGGCACCGGCGCCGCGAAGATTTCAACGGGCGTCGGCTTTTTCGACCACATGCTGGATCAGCTCAGCCGACATTCGCTCATCGACATGGAAATCGACGTCAAGGGCGACCTGCATATCGACGATCATCACACGGTCGAGGATACCGGCATCGCGATCGGCCAGGCGATATCCAAGGCGCTCGGCAACCGCCGCGGCATCACCCGCTACGCTTCGATCGATCTCGCTATGGACGAGACGATGACCAAGGCGGCGATCGACGTGTCGGGCCGGCCTTTCCTCGTCTGGAACGTCGCCTTCAGCGCACCGAAGATCGGGACATTCGACACCGAACTGGTCCGCGAATTCTTCCAGGCACTCGCCCAGAATGCCGGGATAACCCTGCATGTGCTCAATCATTACGGCGCGAACAATCACCATATCGCCGAAACCTGCTTCAAGGCGGTGGCGCGTGCCCTGCGCAGCGCGGTCGAAATCGACCCGCGCCAGGCAAGCCGCGTTCCCTCGACCAAGGGCACCCTCGTCTGAGACCGGGCCGCCCGATGGCGGCAAGACCGGTGTGATCTTAGCTTTGCGATGCGTCGAGGCCGCTGCCCTCTGCGTCGCGTTTGAGAAAAGGACGTTCCACGATGCGCGTGGCGATCATCGACTATGGTTCCGGAAATCTCCGCTCGGCGACCAAGGCCTTCGAACGGGCCGCACGAGAAAGCGGTATCGACACTGTAATCGAACTGACCGACAAGGCCGATCGCGTGGCGACCGCCGACCGGGTCGTTCTGCCAGGGGTTGGCGCTTATGCCGACTGCCGCAATGGCCTCGCCGCCGTTTCGGGAATGCATGAGGCGATCGTCGAGGCGGTCGAAACGAGGGCGCGGCCATTTCTCGGGATCTGCGTCGGCATGCAACTGATGTCGAGCCGCGGGCTGGAAAAGGCGATCACTCCCGGCTTCGGCTGGATCAAGGGCGACGTGGTCGAGATGACGCCTAACGATCCGTCGCTGAAGATCCCCCAAATCGGCTGGAACACCCTGGACCTTCACCGACCGCACCCGCTTTTCGAGGGCATAAAGACCGGACCTGACGGTCTGCACGCCTACTTCGTGCACTCCTACCACCTGGCCGCGGAAAACGCGGAAGACGTGATCGCCACCACCGATTACGGCGGCCCAATGACGGCGTTCGTCGGCCGCGACAATGTCGCCGGCGCGCAGTTCCATCCGGAAAAGAGCCAGGCGCTCGGCCTCAAGCTGATCGCCAACTTCCTTTCCTGGCAACCGTAAGTTTCCTCGAGTTTGGGGTATTTCCGCATGATCCTCTTTCCCGCCATCGATCTCAAGGACGGCCAATGCGTGCGGCTCAAGCTGGGCGACATGGACCAGGCGACCGTCTACAACACCGATCCCGCCGCCCAGGCCAAGGCCTTCGAGGACCAGGGCTTCGAATGGCTCCACGTGGTCGATCTCAACGGCGCCTTTGCCGGTGAAAGCGTCAATGGCGCCGCCGTCGACGCCATCCTGAAAGCCACGAAGAACCCGGTGCAACTCGGCGGCGGCATCCGCAGCCTCGAGCATATCGATAACTGGCTGCAACGCGGTCTTTCCCGGGTGATCCTCGGCACGATTGCGGTGCGCGATCCAGGACTCGTGATCGAGGCCTGCAAGGCTTTTCCCGGCAAGATCGCGGTCGGGATCGACGCCAAGGGCGGCAAGGTCGCGGTCGAGGGCTGGGCGGAGGCGTCCGAACTCGGCGTCATCGAGCTCGCAAAGAAGTTCGAGGGCGCAGGCGTTGCGGCAATCATTTACACCGACATCGATCGTGACGGCATCCTGACAGGCATCAACTGGGAATCGACGCTTTCGCTGGCCGATGCCGTTTCCATTCCGGTGATCGCCTCGGGCGGGCTTGCCTCTATGGACGACATCCGCCGGATGCTGGAACCGGATGCAGCAAAGCTCGAAGGCGCGATCTCCGGGCGCGCCCTCTATGACGGCCGCATCGACCCCTCCGAAGCCCTGGCGCTGATCCGCGCCGCCCGTACCTGAACGAGGTGAGACCATGACGCTGAAAGCCCGTGTCATTCCGTGCCTGGACGTCAAGGACGGCCGCGTCGTCAAGGGCGTCAACTTCGTCGACCTGATCGACGCCGGCGATCCGGTGGAGGCCGCCAAGGCCTATGATGCCGCCGGTGCCGACGAGTTGTGCTTCCTCGACATCACCGCGTCTTCCGACAATCGCGAAACGATCTTCGAGGTCGTCGCCCAGACCGCCGATCATTGCTTCATGCCGCTCACCGTGGGTGGTGGGGTTCGCAGCGTCGCCGACATCCGCAAGCTGCTGCTCTGCGGGGCCGACAAGGTTTCGATCAATTCCGCGGCCGTGAGGGATCCCGATTTCGTCGCCGAAGCGGCCGACAAGTTCGGCGACCAGTGCATCGTGGTGTCGATCGACGCCAAGAAGGTTTCCAGCGCCGGCGAGGCTGATCGCTGGGAGATATTCACCCATGGCGGACGCCAGCCGACCGGCATCGACGCCGTCGAGTTTGCTGCCAAGGTGGTGGCACGAGGCGCGGGCGAACTGCTGGTCACCTCGATGGACCGCGACGGAACGAAGAGCGGCTATGACATCGCGCTCACCCGCACCATCGCCGACAGCGTCCGTGTTCCCGTGATTGCTTCCGGTGGGGTCGGCAATCTTGATGATCTGGTTGCCGGGATCACAGAGGGTCATGCGACAGCGGTGCTTGCAGCCTCGATCTTCCACTTCGGCACCTATTCGATCGCCGAGGCCAAGCACTACATGGCACAGCATGGCATCGCCATGCGCCTCGATTGAGCCAGCGAAAGGCGCCGCAATGAGCGATTTCTCACTCTTCGATCTCGAGCAGATCGTTGCCGAGCGTGCCAAGGCCCGCCCGGACGAGTCCTGGACTGCAAAGCTGGTGGCCGGCGGACAGCCGAAGGCGGCCAAGAAGCTCGGCGAGGAAGCGGTCGAAACCGTGATTGCCGCCATAGGCAACGACCGCGAAAACCTCGTCTACGAGAGCGCGGACGTGCTCTATCACCTGTTGGTCGTATTGAAAATCGCCGACATCCCGCTAAAAGCGGTGCTAGACGAGCTTCAACGGCGTACAGCCCAGACAGGCCTCAAAGAGAAGGCCAGCCGGCAGGATCCATGACCACAGCGACGCGGGAATCCGACACGCCAGAGGCACTCGACCATTTCCAGGCAAATGGATACTCGCCCTATCTGTTCTTCAATTCCGAGGAATGGTCGCATTTCCGCGCTGACACCCCGCTGACGCTGACCGAGGACGAACTGCGCCGGCTGCGCTCGATCGACGACCCGATCGATCTCGACGAGGTCCGCCGCATCTATCTTTCCCTGTCGCGCCTGCTCTCGGCGCACGTGGAATCATCCCAGCTGCTGTTCGAGCAACGCAACCACTTTCTCAGGACAGCCGGCCTTGCCAAGACGCCTTTCGTCATCGGCATCGCGGGTTCGGTGGCGGTCGGCAAGTCGACGACCGCTCGTATTCTGAAGGAACTCCTGGCGCGCTGGCCGTCGAGCCCCAAGGTCGATCTCGTCACCACGGACGGCTTTCTCTACCCGAATGCCCATCTCGTTCGTCACAAAATGCTCAACAGAAAGGGCTTTCCGGAGAGTTACGACATCGGGGCGCTGCTGCGCTTCCTGTCCGCCATCAAGGCCGGATTGCCGAACGTCAAGGCGCCCGCCTACTCGCACCTCACCTATGACGTGCTGCCGAACGAATTCAAGGTAGTCGACCGCCCGGACATCCTGATCTTCGAAGGCATCAACGTCCTGCAGTCGCGTGATCTGCCGGCAGATGGCAAAATCGTTCCGATCGTTTCGGATTTCTTCGATTTCTCGATCTACATCGATGCGGACGAGGCGCTGATCCATCGCTGGTATGTCGACCGCTTCATGAAGCTTCGCCAGACGGCATTCCGCGATCCCAGCTCCTACTTCAATCGCTATGCGTCGATCAGCGAGGAAGATGCGCTTACCATCGCCGAGGACCTTTGGGCCAACATCAATCTGAAGAACCTGCGCGAAAACATCCTGCCGACGCGTCCGCGCGCCGATCTGATCCTGCGCAAGGGTGACAATCACCTGGTCGAGCAGGTTGCGCTCAGAAAACTGTAGGCGATGTATAGCCGGCATTTGATTAAATAGCGCGCTATATGTCCGCGGGCCCGGCCGGTCACGGGTTGACGCGACGCAGTGTCAGATTGATACGGCCGCCATTCTTCAGCAAAGTCGAAGTCGCCGGGTAGATCCGGTCTACGCCGTGGAAACACAGGCGCCCCTGCCCGCCGATCACGAACACGTCGCCGCTCGAGAGCTTCAGCGACATGGTCGGATCCTTGCGGTCAGTCCCTCCGACGCGGAAAAGACAGGAGTTGCCGAGCGAAATCGAAACGACCGGCGCGGCGAAGTCCTTTTCGTCGCGATCCTGATGAAGTCCCATTCGGGCGTCGTCGTCATAGAAGTTGACGAGACAGGCCTCCGGCGGCTTGTCATAGCCTGAAACCTTTTCCCAGATCCCGAGCAAGGTTTGTGGAATGGCCGGCCACGGCTTTCCAGTCACCGGATGGGTGGATTGGTATCGATAACCGCGTTCACGGTCGGTCACCCAGCCGAGCGATCCGCAATTGGTCATGCGAACCGACATTTCCTTTCCAGTGCCGGGCATTACGGGCACGAAGAGCGGCGCTTCCGCCACGATCGCGCGGATCGTGGCGACCAGTTCCTCCTGGTCTTTCCGATCGATGAGGCCCGGAAGACAACGAAGACCTTCCGGCAGGTTGCGCTTGGCTCTTTCGGGCATATGCGGGGCCGGCGGCCGTCTCCTTTACCGTCCGGTCAGGCAAGATCCGGAATGCGCAGGACCTGACCCGGGTAGATCTTGTCGGGATGGGTCAGCATAGGCTTGTTCGCCTCGAAGATCACGGTGTGTTTTGCACCTTTATCCTTGCCGTAGTGAGCTTCAGCGATCTTCCAGAGGTTGTCGCCCTTCTTGACCGTGTAGAAGACCGGCTCCTTGGCCGCGACAGGAGCCGCGGACGGCGTATCGGCAATCTTCAGCTCGCCGGCCTCGACCTTGGAAATGCCGAGCGTGTTGCCGACCGCGATGACGGCCTTCTCGAAGGCCGACTGGTCCTTGACGACGCCCGTCAACACGACCTTGTCGTCGACGACCGCGACATCGACTTTGTCGGTGCCGAGATCATGCGAGGCGAGTTCCTTCTTCACGGCTTCGGCGTCCGGCGCCTCATCGTCGGCTCCGATACCGAGTTTCTTTCCGGCACTCTTGATAAAGCTGAACAGACCCATGAGACTTTCCTTTCCGCTGTGTGAGGCTCAAGATGAAGCCACTCCACACCAAAGCACAAGCAATTATCTAAAATATGTCGTGCTATATTAGGTCGCACCTGGCCTATTGATCGCCTCCCGGACGCCCACGCATCTTCTTGACTTCCGACCGTCCCGACTTCTCCTTGAGCCGGCGTTCGACGGAACCCTTGGTTGGCTTTGTCTTCTTGCGCGGCGGCGGCGGCGGAGCGGCAGCAGCCAGGATCAGTTCCTTCAGACGCTCCCGGGCGTCCTCGCGATTGCGGTCCTGGCTGCGAAAACGGCTGGCCTCGATCATGAGGATACCCTCCTTCGAGACCCGGCGCCCGGCAAGTTTCAGGGCATTCTGCCTGATGCGATCAGTGAGGGCCGGTGAGCCGGCGATGTTGAAGAACAACTGGACCGCGGTCGCCACCTTGTTGACGTTCTGACCGCCCGGCCCGCCTGCCAGAACGAATTGCTCCGTCAGCTCCCAGCCAGCAATGGTGATGCGGTCGTTGATGTAAAGTGGATCGCTGGCCATGGTCTGTCTCCGTGAGTTCTCTTTCATATCCGAACGTCAGGGAAAACAAAAAACCCGGCGGAGCGATCCGCCGGGTTTTCTCTGTGGCTTTCGCGGCGTCGTTATTCGGCCGCAATATTGGCACTCGGAGCGGCAGCGCGCACCGTGTGGTCGACGTGGTCCTCGAACTTGGCGAAGTTGGTGATGAACATGGCCACCAGCTTCTTGGCCTGTGCATCGTACTCCGACGCATCCGACCAGGTCGAACGCGGATCAAGGATCTTCGTGTCGACCCCATCGACCGCGACCGGTACGGCAAAGCCGAAGTTCGGGTCGATGCGGGTTTCCGCCTTCTTCAGTTCACCGTTCAACGCACCGGCGAGCAAAGCGCGGGTGGCCTTGATCGGCATGCGGTGACCGATGCCATAAGCGCCACTGGTCCAGCCGGTGTTGACCAGCCAGCAGTCGACATTGTGCTTGGCGATCAGGTCGCGGAGCAGATTGCCGTACTCCGCCGGATGACGCGGCATGAACGGAGCACCGAAGCAGGTCGAGAAGGTTGCTTCCGGTTCGGTAACACCCTTTTCAGTGCCGGCAACCTTTGCCGTGTAACCCGACAGGAAGTGGTACATGGCCTGTTCCGGAGTAAGGCGGGCGATCGGCGGCAGAACACCGAAGGCATCGGCGGTCAGCATGATAATCGTCTTCGGGTGACCTGCACGGCCGGTTTCCGATGCGTTCGGAATGAAATGCAGCGGATAGGCGCAACGGGTATTTTCCGTGAGCGACGCGTCGTTGAAGTCCGGCACGCCGGCCTCGTCAAGCACGACGTTCTCGAGAACCGTACCGAAACGCTTGGTCGTGGCATAGATTTCCGGTTCGGCTTCGGCCGACAGACGGATCGTCTTGGCGTAGCAGCCGCCTTCGAAGTTGAAGATGCCGTCTTCGCCCCAGCCGTGCTCGTCGTCACCGATCAGCGTGCGGCTCGGATCTGCGGAAAGCGTGGTCTTGCCGGTGCCAGAGAGGCCGAAGAAGACGGCCGAGTCGCCCGCCGGACCGACATTGGCCGAGCAATGCATTGGCATGACACCCTTCGGCGGCAACAGGTAGTTCAGTGCGGTGAACACCGACTTTTTCATTTCGCCAGCATACGACGTGCCACCGATGAGGACGATACCGTTGGTGAAGTCGCAGGCGATGACCGTTTCGGTTCGGCAGCCGTGACGGGCCGGGTCAGCGCGGAAGCTCGGCAGGTTGATGATGGTCAGCTTCGGCTGGAATTCGACCAGAGTCGAACGCTCCGGGCGGATCAGCAGGTTGCGGATGAACAGCGAGTGCCAGGCGAGCTCGGTCACGACGCGGGTCGGGAGCTGGTTTTCCTTGTCTGCGCCGCCGATCAGATCCTGCACGAAGAGTTCCTTGCCGGCGGCATGGGCCAGCATGTCCTTGTGCAGAACACCGAAATGCTCCGGAGACATCGGCTTGTTGTTGTCCCACCAGATGTGGCCATCGGTATGGCTGTCTCGGACGATGAACTTGTCCTTGGCCGAGCGACCGGTGTGCTGACCGGTTACCGCACAGAGCGCGCCATCGGCGGTCAGTACGGCTTCGTTGCGGCGAATCGCCTCTTCATAGAGGTCGCGCTCACGGACGTTGTAGTAGACGCGAGCCGCATCACCCAATCCGATCGCTGCTACCCCTACGAGGGGATTATTTACACCAAGCTCCTCCATGAGCGCGCATCCTCTAGTTAATACAAAGTGACGGTGAATTTCCGGGAACCTAGTGTCCGGGTTTTCAAAACGCAAGAAGCTTGAGCAAAAATAATCAATAATATCAAATAATTAATCGATTTAAATCGAAATATGCATTTTTAAATCGGTTTACAAAGGCGCGATCGACCTGTCCAGAGGCGCTGCTGAGGCCCCTCTCGGCAACGCCCCCTTTATCTTTGCCACAATTTGTTCCACCTTTATCCCCAATAAGCGCATGCTCAATGTCGCCACACCCTGGGCTGGGAACTTTACCAGGAGCAGCGCTTAATGATGACGGAGACCAACACCATGCAGACGATCGCGCTCGTAGACGACGACCGCAATATTCTCACTTCGGTGTCGATTGCGCTCGAAGCGGAAGGATACAAGGTCGAGACCTATACCGACGGCGTCTCGGCGCTGGACGGACTGCTCGCACGACCGCCGCAACTCGCCATCTTCGACATCAAGATGCCCCGCATGGACGGGATGGAACTCCTGCGCCGACTGCGTCAGAAGTCGGATTTGCCGGTCATCTTCCTCACGTCAAAGGATGAAGAGATCGACGAACTGTTCGGCCTCAAGATGGGCGCGGATGACTTCATCACCAAGCCGTTCTCGCAACGCCTCCTGGTCGAACGGGTGAAGGCGATCCTGCGGCGTGCCGCGAGCCGCGAGAGCCTTGCCGCCGGCGGCCCCGCCAAGGCCGGCGCCGAACAGCAGGCCCGCACGCTCGAGCGTGGACAGCTAGTCATGGACCAGGAACGCCATACCTGCACATGGAAGGGTGACCCGGTCACGCTGACCGTCACCGAATTCCTGATCCTGCAGTCGCTGGCGCAGCGTCCGGGGGTCGTAAAGAGCCGCGACGCGCTGATGGATGCGGCCTATGACGAGCAGGTCTATGTCGACGACCGCACAATCGACAGCCACATCAAGCGCCTGCGCAAGAAGTTCAAGATGGTCGATACCGACTTCGACATGATTGAAACACTCTATGGAGTGGGCTACCGCTTCCGCGAAGCAGCGTGAACGCCGCCATGGCCGGGATAAACCCGGTCCGGCAAAAGGGTTGAGCTTGGTCAAGCAAGTTACCGACGGAACTATCGACGAACTGGACAGCCTGAGCGAACAGCGCCGTTTCCCGGTACACCCCTTCACGCTGGTGCGCCGGATCTTCGGCCACGCACTGTTCTCCAGTCTGACGCGGCGGATCGTCTTCTTCAACCTTGCGGCGCTGATCGTGCTGGTCGGCGGGATCATGTATCTCAACCAGTTCCGCGAGGGGCTGATCGATGCCCGCGTGGAAAGCCTGCTCACCCAAGGCGAGATCATCGCCGGGGCTATTTCCGCTTCGGCGTCGGTCGACACCAATTCGATCACCATCGACCCGCAGAAGCTTCTCGAATTGCAGGCGGGCCAGAGCATCACGCCGGTTCCGAACGACGAGGACCTCGAGTTCCCCATCAATCCGGAACGCGTCGCTCCGGTGTTGCGCCGGCTGATTTCGCCGACCCGCACGCGTGCCCGACTGTTCGACGCAGACGCCAACCTGCTGCTCGATTCGCGCCACCTCTATTCACGCGGCCAGGTGCTCCGTTTCGATCTGCCTCCAGTGGAAAACGAGAACTCGGGCATCACCGACTGGGTCGCGCGCATCTTCAACACCATCCTCCAGCCCTCGAACCTGCCTGTCTACAAGGAAGCACCGGGTGGCGACGGATCGATCTATCCGGAAGTCATGAATGCGCTGACCGGCGTGCGCGGCGCAGTCGTGCGCGTGACCGACCAAAGCGAGCTCATCGTTTCGGTCGCGGTACCAGTCCAGCGCTTCCGCGCCGTCCTGGGCGTGCTGCTGCTCTCCACGCAGGCGGGCGACATCGACAAGATCGTCCATGCGGAACGCCTCGCGATCCTGCGCGTCTTCGGCGTCGCGACGCTCGTCAATATCGTCGTTTCGCTCCTTTTGTCCTCCACCATCGCCAACCCGCTGCGACGCCTGGCAGCGGCGGCCATCCGCGTTCGGCGTGGGGCAAAGGAACGCGAGGAGATTCCGGACTTTTCCGCGCGCCAGGATGAGATCGGCAACCTGTCCGTTGCGCTCCGCGAAATGACCACCGCGCTTTACGACCGGATCGATGCGATCGAAAGCTTTGCGGCGGATGTCAGCCATGAACTCAAGAACCCTCTCACCTCGCTGCGCAGCGCCGTCGAGACCCTGCCACTCGCGAAGAACGACCAGTCCCGGCAGCGGCTCATGGATGTCATCCAGCACGACGTTCGCCGCCTCGACCGACTGATCAGCGACATCTCGGACGCTTCCCGTCTCGATGCAGAACTCGCGCGAAGCGATGCCAAACCGGTCGACCTGGAGGTGCTGCTGTCCAGCCTTGTCGAGGTATCGCGCCAGATCCGCAGCACCAAGAAGCCGGTCGAACTCGAATACGTGATCGACCAGAAGCCGGGCACCAAGGCGCGTTTTGTCGTCAACGGCCACGACTTGCGACTTGGCCAGATCATCACCAACCTGATCGAGAACGCGCGCTCCTTCGTGCCGGAAATTGGTGGCAAGATTACCGTCAGGCTGTCGCGGACCAAGAGCCGCTGCCTCGTCCAGGTGGAGGACAACGGTCCAGGGATCCAGGCGGAAGACATCGACCGGATCTTCGAGCGATTCTATACCGACCGGCCGGAAGGCGAAGGTTTCGGCCAGAACTCGGGCCTGGGGCTGTCCATCAGTCGGCAGATCGCCGAAGCGCATGGCGGCACGCTGAGGGCCGAGAACGTCTTCGAAGCGGGCACCGGCCGGAGGCTCGGCGCCCGCTTCATCCTGGCCCTGCCGGTCGAGGCCGCATCTTGAGCGGCGCGCCTACCAATGTCCATGGAACAGCAATTGTCGTCGGAAAGACCGGCTTGATCTTCCTCGGTCCTTCGGGATCCGGAAAGTCGATCCTGGCCTTCGACTGCCTCTGCGAGGCGCGTTCGGCAGGCCAGTTCGCGGCGCTCGTCTCTGACGACCGGGTTCTGATCAGTCGATACGGCGACTGCGTGGTGGCGACGCGTCCGAACCCGATCAAGGACCTTATCGAACTGCGGCATGCGGGCATCGGCCGCTTCCTCAGTATTCCCCGCACCGTGCTCTCCTATGCCGTGCTGCCGATCAACCGGGAAACAGCCGACCGGCTGCCCCCTGAAAATGCACGGGTGGCGCTCTGCCGCGACACTACCCTGCCGGCAATTCACCTCCCCACCGATGTGCGCTTGCCTTTTGCCTTTATAAATGCCTTGATCGGCACCGAGGTGCCTCTGATATAGGCACATTCAACTTAGTTTGCGCTTGAACTTCGGATTTTCATCGCCAAGATGGCGTCCCACTCATGGACGAAATTGCTGCGTTGCGTTATTTCCGCCAACAGTTCGCGCAGCCAAAGGGGCAGTAGAAGAATGATCGGACTTGTGCTTGTCACTCATGGCAAGCTGGCTGAAGAATTTCAGCATGCAGTGGAACATGTCGTCGGACCGCAGAAATTCATCGAAACCGTCTGTATCGGTCCCGATGACGACATGGATCAGCGTCGACAGGATATTCTCGACGCCGTCATGCGTGCCGATGACGGTCACGGCGTCATCATTCTGACCGACATGTTCGGCGGTACACCGTCCAATCTCGCCATCTCCGTGATGAACACCGGTCGCATCGAGGTGATCGCCGGCGTGAACCTGCCGATGCTGATCAAACTCGCAGGCGTTCGCGGAGAAAACGACATGGAGAAAGCCCTTGTCGACGCGTCCGACGCCGGGCGGAAATATATCAATGTTGCCAGCCGCGTGCTCAGCGGCAAGTGACCGTCTCGAAAGTCCCTCCATGTCGAATTCCCGGGAACTGCTGATCATCAACAAACGCGGCCTTCACGCTCGTGCATCCGCGAAGTTCGTGCAGACGGTCAGCGGCTATGATGCGATGGTTCACGTGACAAAGGATGGGACGACCGTGGGCGGCACATCGATCATGGGACTGATGATGCTGGCGGCGAGCCCTGGCTGCACAATTCACGTCAGCGCATCCGGAAGGCAGGCTGACGACGTACTTCAGGCACTTGAAGCGCTCGTGGGCGACAAATTCGGCGAAGAGATCTGATCCGAAACAAACATATAAAGACATAAGGACTTCTTTATGTCTTCTTGCCATCCATAACGATCCCTGCTAGATCCGGATCAGAAACCCGTCTTTTGCAGAGGGGTCATCAATGGCGCTTGTCTCGCATCCGATCCGGAACCCGATATTGCGCTATCATCATCCTAGCCGGGAGAATTCCATGAGCACTCAAAACGACTACATCGTCGCGGACATTGGCCTTGCCGATTTCGGCCGCAAGGAAATTGCCATTGCCGAAACCGAAATGCCGGGCCTGATGTCCTGCCGTGCCGAATTCGGCGCCGCTCAGCCGCTGAAGGGCGCCCGCATCACCGGCTCGCTGCACATGACGATCCAGACCGCCGTCCTGATCGAGACGCTGGTCGCGCTCGGCGCCGAAGTGCGCTGGGCATCGTGCAACATCTTCTCGACGCAGGATCACGCAGCCGCCGCGATCGCGGCCGCCGGCATTCCCGTCTTTGCGATCAAGGGTGAGAGCCTGATCCAGTATTGGGAATACACGGACAAGATCTTCCAGTGGACCGACGGCGGCGTGTCCAACATGATCCTCGACGATGGCGGCGACGCCACCATGTACATTCTCCTTGGTGCCCGCGCCGAAGCCGGCGAGAACGTGCTGTCCAATCCGGGTTCCGAAGAGGAAGAGATCCTGTTCGCCCAGATCAAGAAGCGTCTTGCCGCATCGCCGGGCTGGTTCACCAAGCAGCGCGACGCAATCAAGGGCGTGACCGAAGAGACCACGACCGGCGTGCATCGTCTCTATGAGCTTTCCAAGAAGGGCCTGCTCCCCTTCCCGGCCATCAACGTCAACGACTCGGTCACCAAGTCGAAGTTCGACAACAAGTACGGCTGCAAGGAATCGCTCGTCGACGGTATTCGCCGCGGCACGGATGTGATGATGGCCGGCAAGGTCGCCGTCGTCTGCGGCTATGGCGACGTCGGCAAAGGTTCCGCCGCTTCGCTGCGCGGTGCGGGCGCCCGCGTGAAGGTCACGGAGGTCGACCCGATCTGCGCGCTTCAGGCCGCCATGGACGGTTTCGAGGTCGTCACGCTCGAGGACGTCGTTTCCTCTGCCGACATCTTCATCACCACCACCGGCAACAAGGATGTCATCCGCATCGAGCACATGCGCGCGATGAAGGACATGGCCATCGTGGGCAACATCGGTCACTTCGACAACGAGATCCAGGTTGCCGCGCTGCGTAACCTGAAGTGGACCAACGTCAAGCCGCAGGTCGACATGATCGAGTTCGCAGGCGGGAACCGCATGATCCTGCTTTCGGAAGGCCGCCTGCTCAACCTCGGCAATGCGACCGGCCACCCGTCCTTCGTAATGTCGGCCTCGTTCACCAACCAGGTTCTGGCTCAGATCGAGCTCTACACAAAGCCCGGCCAGTACAAGAACGAAGTCTATGTCCTGCCGAAGCACCTCGATGAAAAGGTTGCTCGCCTGCATCTCGAAAAGCTCGGCGTTAAGCTCACCGAGCTCTCGGAAGAACAGGCTGCCTATATCGGCGTCACGCCGCAGGGTCCGTTCAAGGCAGACCACTACCGCTATTGATATTCTTCTGGATATCTACAAAACCTAGTAGCCGCGGCCTTGACAAAGGCCGCGGCTTCTTTTTTGGACCCGACCCTTCCCGGGGATTCCCTAAGGCAGTATTGTTTTAGAACTTGATTCGTGGCCCGCCATCAGGTGCGCCCACGGAATGGGATGTCTTGTCGACGATGCGGCACATAGGACGGAGACAGACCGAGGATGTCGGTAAAAAATAGTGGCCCGCTGGAGTGGGAAACGGCAACGGGTGATCTTAAGGCTCCGCGGCAGGGGCGTCAGGATCACGCGAAAAAATTGGCCGCCGAGAAGTCAGTCCGGCGCAGCGGTCTGGTCGGCGGTCGTCTGCCGCGACTGTGGACCACATGCATGAGCGGTACGGTCCTCGCCGGGTTATCCGCCCAGGGAATGGCTCAGGCCGAAGCGGTCGTTGTTCCGGCGGAACGCCTCTTCACGTCGGCGGACATGACCGGCTACGCGCTGGTGGTCGGTGTCCTTTCCGCCATCCTGCTGTCGGCTGGCTGGCTCATCCGTCAACGTGGCCGTCTCGAAGCGGAGGGCAACGAGATGCGCGCAGCGCTCTCCGACGCCAATCAGCGGATCTCGCGCTACCAAGCGCTCATCGCCGACAAAAATCGGCGGATCGTCATCTGGGACGGTCAGAGCAGCAAGCCGGAATTCCTGGGGCAATTGCCGGCCGAAACCGGTGCTCCGCAGTCGGATGGGGAGTTTCTCGCTTTCGGCCGCTGGTTGAAGCCCGCATCGGCCAGCGAGTTGGAAAAAGCGATCGAGACCCTGCGTTTCAAGGCCGTGAGTTTCGATGTGATCGTCGAAACGCAGCGCAACGAAGTGATCGAGGTCCAGGGACGCCTGTCCGGTGGGCGTGCCTTTACCCGTTTTGTCGCCCTCAACAATCTCCGCGCCGAGCTCGCAGAGCTCAAGATCGAGCGAAATCGCCTCCGCAATTCAATCGCCACTTTCGAATCATTGCTCGATTCCATCGAGCAGCCGGTCTGGCGCCGCGATGCCGAGGGACGGCTCACATGGGTCAACCATGCCTACAGCGAAGCCGTCGAGGCAGGCTCGCCGGATCAGGCCGTGCGCGAGGGACGCGAGATCCTCACCAGCCTGACCCGCGAGAAGATCAAGGCCGGCACCACGCCGGAATCGCCGTTCCATGACGTGGTATCGACCGCCGTGCGCGGCAATCGCACCTTTTTCGACGTCGTCGACATTCGGGAGGCCTCCGGCTCCTGCGGCATGGCGATCGACGTGAGCGGTGAAGAAGCCTTGCGCGAGGAACTCGCCCGCACGCTAAAGAGCCACGCGGAAACGCTCGATCATCTTGCAACTCCCGTCGCAATCTTCGACGGCGAACGCCGCCTGCAGTTCTACAACCAGTCCTTTGCCCAACTCTGGGAACTCGAACCGGGATTTCTCGATTCCCGTCCTGACAACGGCGAAGTGCTCGACCGGCTGCGGTCGGCCCACAAGCTGCCGGAACAGCTGAGCTGGAAGGCGTGGAAGGAAAATACCCTTTCAGTCTACCGCTCGCTGGAAACCCAGACTGACCTCTGGCATCTACCGAACGGCCAGACTCTGCGCGTCATTGCTTCTGCCCATCCTCAGGGCGGCGCCACCTGGGTCTTCGAGAACCTGACGGAACAGGTTGATCTCGAAACCCGCTACAACACGCTGCTGCGGGTCCAGGGCGAGACGATCGATCATCTTTCGGAAGGCGTGGCCGTTTTCGGCCCCGATGGCCGCATCCAGCTCTCCAATCCGGCCTTCCGCGCGCTCTGGGGCGTGACCGAAGCCGATGCGAAGCATGGAACCCATATCCGCGCCATCGAGACTGCATGCGCTCCCTCCTATGACGGCGCAGACGGCTGGAAGTCCTTCGCCAAGATCATCACGAGCTTCGAGGACGAACGTCCCTCAAGCCAGGGCACCTTGGAGCTCTATTCCGGACTCGTCCTCGATTATGCCGTGACGCCGCTGCCGAACGCGCAGACCATGCTGACCTTCGTCAACATGACCGATAGCGTCCGGGCCGAGCGGGCGCTCAAGGAAAAGAACGAAGCGCTGCGCAAGGCGGACGAGTTGAAAAATGACTTCGTCCAGCACGTCTCGTATGAACTTCGCTCGCCTCTGACCAACATTATCGGCTTCACCGACCTGTTGAAGACCCCGGCCATCGGCCCGCTCAACGACCGGCAGGCGGAGTATGTCGATCATATTTCGACCTCGTCTTCGGTGCTGCTGACGATCGTCAACGACATCCTCGATCTCGCGACGGTTGATGCCGGCATCATGCGGCTCGACTACTCCGATATCGATCTCAACGACCTGCTCGATGACATCTCCATGCAGATGACCGATCGCCTGCAGGAGGGCAATGTCGCCCTGGAAATAGCGGCCTCGGCGCACCTCGGCCATATCGTTGCCGACCAGCAGCGCCTCAAGCAGATCCTCATCAAGATCCTGACCAATGCCGTGAATTTTGCACCCGAAGGTTCGTCGATCGACATGCGCTGCTGGCGTGAAGGCACCGATTTCGTCTTCTCCGTCCATGACAACGGATGCGGGATGACAAAGGACATGCTGGAAACGGTCTTCAACCGCTTCTCAACCAACGGCAAGGGCGGAAAACGCAGCGGCGCGGGTCTCGGCCTCTCGATCGTGGAAAGCTTCGTCAACCTGCACAACGGCACTGTCACGATCGACAGCGAACCGGGTCGCGGCACGACCGTGGCCTGCCGCATTCCGTCCGCCGCACCGCAGCAAGCCATCGCCGCAGCCGAATGACCGACACGAATACCAGCCTGAACCTTACCCTCCAGAACGAAGCCGACACGATCCGCCTGGGCGAGGAACTAGCCCTGGTGGTGAAGCCGGGCGACTGCCTGGCGCTTCGCGGCGACCTCGGCGCCGGCAAGTCGACCCTGTCGCGCGCGCTGCTTCGCGCGCTAGCCGACGACGACTATCTCGAAGTACCGAGTCCGACCTTCACGCTTGTCCAGAACTATGACCTGCGCCTTCCTGTCGCTCATTTCGACCTCTATCGGCTCTCCGATCCGGCCGAACTCGAGGAGATCGGCTTCATGGATGCGCTGGAAAACGGTGTCTGCCTAGTGGAGTGGCCGGACAAGGCCAGTGACTGCCTTCCGCAGACACTGATCGACATCAGCTTCGCCTTCGATCCTGCCGGTGGGCGTTCAATTTCGATCACCGCTTCGGCCACCAAGATAGCCCGGATCGAACGGGTGCTTTCGATCCGCAGGTTCCTCGACAGCCGTGGCTATGCCGGCGCGCACCGGCGTCACCTGACGGGCGACGCTTCGACCCGTGCCTACGAGTACATCTATCCCACGGATAGTGGCGCGCGACGGATCCTTATGGATGCGCCGAGACAGCCCGACGGCCCCCCGATACGCGATGGAAAGCCCTATTCCCAGATCGTGCATCTTGCGGAGGACGTCTATCCCTTCGTCGCCATCGACCTGGCCCTTCGTGCACGTGGCTTTGCCGCACCGGAAATCTTTGAAAGCGACTGCGAAGCCGGACTCCTGCTGATCGAGGATCTCGGTCCGGAGACGGTGTTGGACGAAAGCGGACGCCCGATCGCCGAACGCTATCGAGCGAGCGTCGCATGCCTCGCAGCCCTTCATGCGACACCTTTCGAGCGGGACATCTCGCTGCCGACCGGCGGCGTGCACCATGTTCCGGACTACGATCGCACGGCGATGAAGATGGAAGCCGAGCTGCTCATCGACTGGCACCTGCCCTGGAAACGCAACGGCGAGCCGGCAACGGCTGCAGAGCGCGCCGAATATCTGGCGATCTGGGACGCATTGATCGATCAGCTCGCCAACGCCGAAAAGACCCTTGTCCTGCGCGACTTCCACTCGCCGAACATCATCTGGCGCGGCGACAGGCAAGGCATCGACCGGATCGGCCTTATCGACTTCCAGGACGCAATGATCGGGCCGTCGGCTTACGATCTCGTCTCGGTGGTGCAGGATGCCCGCGTAACCGTCGAGCGCGATCTCGTCGATCAACTGATGGCCGACTACCTGTCGATCCGACGGTCGGAAAGCGATTTCAATGAGGCGAGCTTCCTCAAGGCCTGGGCCATCATGTCCGCCCAGCGCGCCTGCAAGCTCAACGGGCTCTGGGTGCGGTTAATGACGCGCGACCATAAACCCGGCTACATGAAGCACATGCCGCGCACGCTTTGGCACCTGTCGGTGGCTTTCGAGCATGAAGCACTCGCCCCCTTGCGCGATTGGTGCGCCCGGGTTGGAATCGGCGAGAGCGAATCACTTCCGCAGGCACGATGAAGATCACCAACGCGATGGTGCTCGCAGCCGGGCTCGGCACCCGGATGCGGCCGATCACCAACACGATGCCGAAGCCGCTTGTCCGGGTCGCGGGCAAGCCGATGATCGACTACGTGCTCGACGCGCTGGTGGTGGCCGGCGTCGAACGTGCCGTCGTCAATGTCCATCATTTTGCCGACCAGATGATCGAGCATCTTAGCGGCTATGGCGGGATAGAAATCCTGATTTCGGACGAGCGTGACGCCCTCATGAATTCCGGCGGCGGCCTCGTCAAGGGGCTGAAGCTTCTCGATCGGTCGCCCGCCTTCGTCATGAATGCCGACCTGTTCTGGATTGGCGACCAGGCACTCGGGAAACCCAATCTGACCTTGCTCGCCGATTTCTTCGACCCGTCCCGCATGGACATGGCACTGCTCTGCGTGCCCCTCGATCGAACGACCGGCCACAACGGCAAGAAGGATTTCTCGATGGCGCCCGACGGGCGCCTTAGGCGCTACCAGCCCGGTGATCCGAATCCCGTCGTCTATGCCGGGGCGATCGCGTTGATGCCGCAGCTTTTTGACGATGCGCCTCAGGATGCATTCAACCTCAACATCTATTTCGACCGCGCGATCGCCGATGGGCGACTTTATGGCACGCTGCTCAACGGCCATTGGATGACCGTCGGCACGCCGCAGGCGATCGAAGAGGCGGAAGCCGCGATCGACGCCACGGCAGCGGAGCTTGAACGGTGAGTCGGGCGAGGTCACCGCGTGTTCTGACTATCCCTGCGGGGCTGCCCTTCCTCAAGGTTCTGGCCAAGGCTCTTCTCGACGGGACGCTTGCTCCGGACTACCGTTACGACGCCTCTGACCCTCTGTCGCTGGCGAAGGTGACGATCCTCGTTCCCACGCGTCGTGCCGCCCGTGTCCTCAGATCGGCCTTCGTCGACCTACTCGGCGGACAATCGGCAATCCTTCCGGTTATTCGCCCCCTCGGCGAGACAGAGGACGACAACGGTTTCTTCGAAGCTGATGCTCCTGCGCTCCTCGATCTCGCGCCCCCGATCGGCGGCACCGTCATGCTTCTGGAGCTTGCGCGGCTGATCCTTGCCTGGCGCAACCAGCTGCCGGCCATCGTCCGCAGCATTCACGCCGACACGCCGCTGGTGGCCCCGGCGAGCCCCGCAGACGCAATCTGGCTGGCGCGATCGCTCGCCGAGCTGATCGACGCCGTGGAAACGGAAGGACGCGACTGGGCCGATCTTTCCAAGCTCGACGCGCGCGAGTTCGCGTCGTGGTGGCAACTGACACTCGAATTCCTGCAGATTGCGACCGCGTTCTGGCCGGCTCGCCTCGAGGAACTCATGCGTTCTTCCCCCTCCCGGCACCGCGACGCGGTGCTCCAGGCCGAAGCCCAGCGCCTCGGACGGCTCGAGGAGGACCACCCGGTGATCGTCGCCGGCTCGACGGGTTCCATTCCGGCCGCGGCCGAACTCATCGCGGCAATCGCGGCCAAACGGCAGGGCGTCGTGGTGCTGCCCGGGCTCGACAAGACCATGCCGGCCGAGGACTGGTCGAGGCTGGGAATCGAACCGGAAACCGGCCGCCCGGCTGACCCCGCGGGGCGCGGCCATCCGCAATACGGACTTTTCCGCCTGCTCGAACGCATGCAGGTCGACCGCGAGGAGGTCGAAGCGCTGGGTCTGGCTGAGGATGATCTCGCTGATCGGGCCGAAATCCTGTCGCGCGCGCTCGCGCCGGCCGGTGCAACGGATGCGTGGCAGGCCTGGCGCAGCGCCTTCGGAGACCAGCGCTTCACAGAAGCGTTTTCAGACGTGTCGTTGATCGAGGCGGCCAATGAACGGGAAGAGGCTACCGCGATCTCGATCGCCCTTCGCCTCGCGCTGGAAAAGCCCGGTGCCGACGGGGGCGAGAGCCGCGTTGCGCTGATCACTCCGGACCGCGCGCTGGCCCGGCGCGTCACAGCCGAGCTTGCCCGGTTCGGCATTGTCGCGGACGACTCTGCCGGCACGCCTTTCAGCGCCACGCAGCAGGGCATCCTCGCCCAACTGATGCTTGAGGCGACGCTTCGGCCCGGTGATCCGGTTGCTCTGGTTTCAGTGTTGAAGCATCCGCTCGCGCGGTTCGGCCTTCCAGAACCTAGCTACCGAGCAGCAGCCGATGCACTCGAAACGATCGCGCTTCGCGGTGGTATCGAACCGGTTGATCTCGCCATGCTGTCGGCACTTTTCGATCGTCGGCTCGCCGAGCATGAGACCGACAGGCATGCACCACAATGGCGCCTTTCGCTGGATCCGGAGGCGATCAAGGCGGCACGCGATCTCGCGGTCCGCATTTCGCGGGCCGTCGAGCCGCTGGTTTCGGTCCTGGTCCGCATCGCGGATGGGCGCGTGCTCACCGACAAGCTGTCGATCAGCCAGTGGGCCGAACGGACCGGACGAGTGCTCGAAGCCTGCTGCGCGGACGAACGCGGCGATCTCTCGGCGCTCTGGTCCGACGAGGCCGGTGAAACGCTGGCCGGCAAGCTCGGCGAGATCATGTCCGCCGACGGGCATATCGAGGCGGATGGACCCCAATGGATCGACATCTTCGGCGCCCTGACCGCCAGCGACGCGGTCAAGCCGAAAGCGATGCGTCATCCGCGCGTCTTCGTCTTCGGCACGCTCGAGGCCCGTCTGCAAAGCGTTGACATGACAGTGATCGGCGGCATGAACGAAGGGTCGTGGCCAGGGCAGACCACTAACAACCCTTTCCTGTCGCGCCTGATGAAAGCCGAGATGGGCCTGGAGCCGCCGGAACGGCGGATCGGCCAGTTGGCCCATGATTTTGAGATGGCCAGCGGCACCCGGCACCTCGTCTACTCCCGGGCCTTGCGCCAGGGCTCGGCACCCACGGTGGCGTCGCGCTGGCTGCAACGCCTGCTCGCGCTTGGCGGGAAGCCGTTCGAAAAGGAGCTCAAGGCGCGTGGAGACGTGTACCGCCATTATGCGAGCCTGATCGACCGGGGAGACAATCAGCTTGCCGCCCAGCGTCCGGCACCAAAACCGCCTGCAGACCTGCAACCGACGCAGTTTTCCTTCAGCGAGGTTGGGCGTTTCCGGCGTGATCCCTATTCGCTCTATGCGCGCCGTATCCTCAAGCTCGATCCCGTCGACGGCTTCAACGAGGATCCAGGCACTGCGGAGCGCGGGACGCTTTATCACAGGATCATCGAGCGCTTCGTCAGCGAGGGCCACGATCCTGCCCTGCCGCAAGCCGAAGAAGCGATGCAGCGCATCACAAACGAGCTCTTCGATCAGGAACGCCTTCCGACCCATATCGACATCGTTTGGCGGCAGCGGTTCGCGGCGGTCGGCCGAGCCTTTGTCGAATGGGAGCGTCAGCGCCGACCCGAGATCCGCAAAACCTTGACCGAAGCCCGTGGCGCAATCGAATTGTTGAATGGCATCAAACTCACCGGCGTCGCTGACCGCATCGACGTGAAAGGCGGGGGCTTTGCGGACATCATCGACTACAAGACGGGGCTGAACCCCAGCAGTGCCCAGGCACGGAGCCTGCTCGATCCGCAGCTCGCGCTCGAAGCGGCGGCACTCCGAGCTGGCGCCTTTCGCGATGCGGGTCCCCTGACGCCCGAGAACTTGCTCTATGTGCGCCTCAAGCCCACCGAAACCTTGCGTATCGACCAGGTGAACAACGAACTCACCGGTCGTGGCGACAACAAGAAATCAGCCACCGACCTTGCCGACCAATCTGTCGATGAACTCGCAAAGTTCGTCGAGGCTCTGAGGAGTGGAACGCGCGGCTATGTCTCACGCCTGATGCCGGCGCAGCAGAACGACTTCGGTGGCGAATACGATCATCTCGCCCGTGTTGCGGAGTGGTCGACAGCCGAGACGGAGGAAGCCTCCGGTGACGAATGACGATCTGACTTCCCTTCCTTCCGGCAACGATCCCGCAATCTGGCGGGATTGGACGACGTTACAGCAGGCAACGGCATCCGATCCCCGGAATTCGGCCTGGGTGTCGGCCAATGCCGGTTCCGGCAAGACCCATGTGCTCACCCAGCGGGTGATCAGGCTGCTCTTGGCCGGTGCCCGACCCTCATCGATACTCTGCCTCACCTATACGAAGGCGGCAGCATCCGAGATGTCGAATCGCGTCTTCTCGCGGCTCGCCGAATGGGCCACACTCTCGGACGAGGCACTGACAGAACGCCTCTACGAAATCGAGACGACAAGGCCGGACCAGCTCAAGCTCGCGCAAGCAAGGCGGCTCTTCGCCAAGGCGCTGGAGACACCCGGCGGCCTGAAGATCCAGACCATCCATGCTTTCTGCGAGGCGCTGCTGCACCAGTTCCCGCTGGAGGCCAATGTCGCGGGGCATTTCAATGTCCTCGATGACCGGGCCGCCTATGCGGTGCTCGCCGAAGCGCGCCGCTCGCTCCTGACGGCGAGTTCGTCCGAGGACGATGCCGCCCTTGCTAACGCCTTCTCTCTGGTGCTCAGCATTGGAGATGAAAGCGGTCTGGAGGCCTTGCTTGGCGATCTCATCGCCAACCGGCATGCCGTTCGGGAGTTTTCCAGGACCGCGCGCGCCGGCGGCGGCAGCATTGATCTTGCGCTTCGCAAGGGATTTGGTCTCTCGACAGACGAAACGGAAGAGAGCCTGGCCGCGAGTTGCTGGCCACTGCCGGGTCTCGAGGGGTCGGTGCTTCACCATTATCTCGATCTCGCCCGGGAAAAGGGTGGCGAGAAGGTCAAGGCTACCGCGGAGGCACTTGGCCGCGCCAGCCGGGAGCGTGATCCGCTGCGGCGCATGGCCCTCCTGGAGGAGAGCTTTCTCACCAAGGCTGAAACGCCGAAGGCAGATGTCTCTCTGATCGCGGCGGCAATGACCAAGGTGGCACCCGACCTTCGCGATGCCGTCACCCTTGCACGCGACCATGTCGTCGCATGCCGGGACCGACTGCGCGTCCTGAGAATGTTCAACGCGACGATGGCCGCGCTGACGCTTGCCGAACGACTGGATGCCGACTACGAGGATCTGAAGAAGAAGCGCAGTCAACTCGATTTCGAGGATCTGATCGCCCGCACCGCCGAGCTTCTGATCCGAAGCGATGTCGGCCCATGGGTGCATTACAAGCTCGACCAGGGTATCGACCACATTCTCGTCGACGAGGCGCAAGACACCAGCCCAATCCAGTGGTCCGTCATCCGCTCGCTGCGCGAGGAGTTCTTCTCGGGAGACAGCGCGCGCACATTGACGCGCACCTTTTTTGCTGTCGGCGACGAGAAGCAGTCGATCTACTCGTTCCAGGGCGCTCGCCCGGAACGTTTCGCAGAGGAGGCCGCGGCCACCAGAAGCGAGGTGGAGCGCAGCGGCGAGGCGTTCAGCTCCCTGCGCCTGCCGCTCTCCTTCCGCTCGACGGAAACGGTCCTGACTGCCGTCGACCAAGTCTTCCAGGCCCCGGACAACGCCCGTGGCCTCAGCGCCGCAGGTGCCGACATAGTGCACATGTCGAACCGTATCGGTCATCCCGGCACCGTCGATCTCTGGGAAATGATCGCGCCGGAGCCCGCGGAAAAGACAGAGGACTGGACCGCTCCCTTCGATGCGACGCCGGAAAGCGCTCCGTCCGCCGTCCTCGCCCGGCGTATTGCCCATGCCGTCGAAGGCTTGATTGGCAAGGAGACTATCGTCGAGAAAGGCGTCCACCGCCCGATCCGGCCCGGTGATATCCTGGTGCTGGTGCGCAAGCGTGACAACTTTGTCAACGCGCTCACCCGTGCACTGAAGCGGCGCAACAACATTCCCGTTGCCGGAGCCGACCGGCTCAAGCTCACCTCGCATATCGCGGTCCAGGATCTCCTGGCACTCGGCCGGTTCTGCCTGCTTCAGGCCGATGACCTGTCGCTTGCGGCTCTTCTCAAGAGTCCGCTCTTCAACCACAGCGAGGATGATCTCTTCGACCTGGCAGCGCTCAGGCCGGCGGGAACCAGCCTCTGGCTCCGTCTCGCCCAGCCCGCCGAAGAAGACCCTTCCCGCTGGGAGCGGACGAAACGGCGACTTGACGGCTTCATATCGCTTTCGCGAACGCTCCCGGTTCACGATTTCTACGCCCGCGTGCTCGGCGTTTATGGCGGACGCCGCGCCTATCTCGCGCGGCTCGGCACGGAGGTCAGCGATATTCTCGACGAGTTCCTGAGCTTCGCACTGGCCTTCGAGACGGCCGGCATGCCGGGTCTTCGGGCCTTCGTGTCGACGCTGGAGACCGAGGCGCCCGAAGTGAAGCGCGAGCAGGACAAGGATCGGGACGAAGTGCGGATCATGACCGTGCACGCGTCGAAAGGCCTGGAGGCGCCTATCGTCTTCCTCGTCGACGGTGGCGGAACGGCCTTCAATCACAGTCACCTCGCCAAGTTTCGCATGATCGAGACCGGCGGTGGCATACCGCCCTTGCCGATCTGGGTGCCGGGCAAGGGGCTCGCAAACGCGCTGACCGATGCGGATGTCGAGCGCCGCAAGCAACTCGCCGAGGAAGAATATCGACGCCTGCTCTACGTCGCGATGACCCGCGCCGCTGACCGACTGGTGATTTGCGGCTATCGCGGCGTTCAGGAGCCGGGAGACGTCTGGCATCGCATGATCGCCGACGCGCTCAGTGCCGATCCGCGCCGATGCAAGGAGGTCGAATTCGCCGGACCGGACGGATCATGGAACGGCCTTTCGTGGCGATTGGCTGCGCCGGAAAAGGCGTTCGACACACAGGCCGAAAGCCCGACCAATCTGCCCGACGACCGGTTGCCGGAGGCTCTGCTCCGACCGCTGCCAGCGACCAGCGGCCTGCCGCGTCCGCTAAGTCCCTCAAGCGCCGGCGCGATCATCATCGACGAAGCGGATGACGCACTGGTGACGTCCCCGCTGTTTTCCGACCAGCCGTCCGCAGGCATCGCACTGCAGAAGGGACGACTGATCCACCGGATGCTGCAGATGCTGCCGTCCCTTCCGCAGCCCGATCGTGAGGCGGCCGCTTGGCGCTATGCAGCACGCGCCGCCCGATTCTGGCCCGCGGGAGAACGCAACATACTGGTGCAAACGGTGATGGCGGTGCTCGAGCATCCCGACCTTGAAGGCGTGTTTACCGGCCATGCGCAAGCAGAGGTCTCGGTGATGGGGACTTTCGTCCTCAATGACGAGGAACGAGCGGTTTCAGGTCGTATCGACCGGATGGCCGTGCTGAAGGACAGAGTCGTTCTGGTCGACTACAAGACCAACCGAAGTCCGCCGCGAAATGCCGCCGATGCGCCCGTCTCGCACAGGGCGCAGCTCGCCATCTATCGGGAAATTCTGCGTCCTCTCTATCCCGGCTGCCATTTCGATTGCCTGCTCGTTTACACCGAGACGGGTGCGGTTCTCAGCCTCGACGAGGCGTCGCTGTCACAATCGCTTGCTGCGCTCAAGACATCGTGAGATACCGCATATTGAAAAGATGCCGCGAGACATCACATATCTAGTTACAAATCGATACCGGCAAAGGAGCAGCCCATGGCTACGGTGAAAGTCGACAATTCCAATTTCCAGAGCGAAGTTCTCGAGGCGGCTGAACCGGTCGTCGTCGATTTCTGGGCAGAATGGTGCGGTCCGTGCAAGATGATCGCTCCGAGCCTTGAAGAAATCTCCACTGAGCTCGCCGGCAAGGTGAAGGTCGTGAAGGTCAACATCGACGAAAACCCGGAGATTGCCGCCAAGTTCGGCGTGCGGTCGATCCCGACCCTTGCCATGTTCAAGGGTGGCGAAGTGGCCGACATCAAGGTTGGCGCTGCTCCGAAGACGGCGCTTTCGAGCTGGATTTCCAGCGCCGCCTGATTGGTCTTGCGACTGAAACGGAAAAGCCGGGCTCAAGCCCGGCTTTTTCATTTTGGCGGGGTGCCGTTGTCTGAGAGCACATTGCCAACCAGATAGAGCGATCCGCCGATCAGGATGCGCGGCGCCGGCATGTCCGGATCCAGACGCTCGGAAATTTCTTTAAGCGCGTCCGCAACAGACGAGACGGGGGCTGCGACCAGTCCGGCATCGAAGGCTGCCTCAGCCAAGGCTACCGGATCAAGCGCTGCGTCGGTACCGCGGATCGGAACGGTGAAGACGTCCTGCGCAATATCGGCGAAAGCGCGGAAATAGCCGACCGGATCCTTGGTGTTGATCATCCCGGTGACAAGATAGAGCGGTCGCGACTGGCGCTCCTCGAACCCTGCCATTGCCTCGGCGATAACCTCGCCGGCGCCGGGGTTGTGACCACCATCAACCCAGATCTCCGCTCCAGCCGGGGCAAAATCCATCAGCTTGCCTTCCGTCAGCCGCTGCAGACGGCCCGGCCATTCCACCCCGCTCATCGCCTTCTCAGCCACCGCATTGGTGACCTCGAAACCGGCGGCCTTGACCGCGCGGACCGCCGCCGCCGCATTGGCATACTGATGCCGGCCTGGAAGACGCGGCACCGGCAGATCCATGAGGCCGAATTCGTCCTGGTAGACAAGTCGACCGAATTCTTCGTGGGCGCCGAAATCCTGGCCAAACACGGTGTGGGCGCAACCAAGCCGCTCCGCTGTGGCAATCAATACGTCCCGGGCGGACTCATATTCCTGCTGGCCGATGACGACGGGATGGCCACGTTTCATGATCCCGGCCTTCTCGGCGGCGATCAGCTCGACCCGGTCACCGAGATAAGGCTGGTGGTCGAGCGAGATCGGCATGATGACCGAAACAGCCGGATGGTCGATGACGTTGGTCGCGTCGAAACGACCGCCGAGACCGACCTCGATGATCGCCACGTCGGCGGGGTGCTCGGAAAAGAGAAGGAAGGTGGCAGCCGTCAGGATCTCGAAGACGGTGATCTGTTGTCCGCCATTGGCATCGGCGATCCGACGCAAGACCTCGGCGAGAACCTCGTCTTCGACGAGCTTGCCTGGGCCTCCCTTGACACCAATGCGATAGCGTTCATGCCAGTTCACCAGGTGCGGCGAGGTGTGCACGTGCACACTGAGGCCCTGGGCCTCCAGCAACGCGCGACAGAAGGCTGTCACCGAGCCCTTGCCGTTGGTGCCAGCGACGTGGATGACGGGGGGGAGCCGCAGCTGCGGATTGCCCAGAACGTCCAGCAGTCGCCGGATACGGTTGAGAGAGAGATCGAAACCCTTGGGGTGAAGCCCCATGAGCTCGTCGATTACCTGTTCTGCCTTGCTGAAGGCGGGCTCGGCCATGATCTTGATTCCGCTCTTCGCCTCGATCGACAGGCAACCCCCGGCCTCAGGCCGAGGCAGCCTCCACGACCGGCTTGGCAGCCGGAACCCCGGCACCGACCGGACGCTTCATCATGATTTTCAAGACGCGCGCTAGAAGCGACGGGATCTCTTGCCGCTTGACCACCATGTCGATCATGCCATGTTCCAGGAGGTATTCCGAGGTCTGGAAACCCTCGGGAAGCTTTTCGCGGATGGTCTGCTCGATGACGCGCTTGCCGGCAAAGCAGATCTCGGCTCCCGGTTCTGCGATGTGCAGATCGCCCAGCATCGCATAGGATGCCGTCACGCCACCGGTGGTCGGGTTGGTCAGGACGACGATGTAGGGAAGACCGGCCTCCTTCAGCATGTTGACGGCCACGGTGGTGCGCGGCAACTGCATCAAAGAAAGGATGCCTTCCTGCATGCGGGCGCCGCCGGAAGCCGGGAACATGACCAGCGGGCACTTCTCAGCAATCGCCCGTTCGAACGCCTTCACGATCGCCTCGCCGGCGGCAATGCCGAGCGAGCCGCCCATGAAGTTGAATTCGTGGACGACGGCGACGAGCTTGACGCCCTCGACCGTGCCGACACCGGAAAGGATCGTGTCTTCCTGCTCGGTCTTCAACCGGCTGTCCTTCAGCCGGTCGACGTATTTCTTCGAATCACGGAACTTCAGCGGATCCTGCGCCACCTTCGGCTGCGACAGGGCCTCGTACTGACCATTGTCGAAAAGGTCGACGAGGCGTGCTTTCGCAGGCATCTTCATGTGATAGCCCGAAGCCGGGATCACCCACTTGTTTTCCTCGAGATCCTTGTGAAAGACCATCTCGCCGGTTTCGGGGCACTTGATCCAAAGATTCTCGGGAACCTCGCGGCGGCCCAGCATGGAATTGATCCGCGGCCGCACGTAGTTGGTAATCCAGTTCACTTAACTAACTCCTGACTGTCCCAGTCAATATGGGAAGACTATTCGGCAGCGGCAAGGCGAGCGGCATGAACGCCGGCCGACAGGCCACGGACGAAGGTGGCTACCGACTGAACGGTGTCGGCTGTCGCCTTGCCGTCCTTGTCGAGCGACGTTGCCACCTGATTGACGATCGCCGTACCAACGACGACGCCATCGGCCGATGCGCCGATGAGACGCGCATGCTCGGCCGTCTTGACGCCGAAGCCGACGCAGACCGGCAGATCGGTCTTGCTCTTGATGCGGTCAACGGCACCGGCAATCTTTGACGGATCGGGCAGCGCCGAGCCGGTGATCCCCGTCATTGACACGTAATAGACGAAGCCAGACGTGTTGGTCAGCACCTTGGGGAGGCGCTTGTCATCCGTCGTTGGCGTAGTCAGACGGATGAAGTTGATGTCGCGCTTGCGGGCCGGGATGCACAATTCACTATCCATTTCGGCGGGAAGATCGACAATAATGAGGCCGTCAATGCCGGCCTCCAGGGCATCGTCGAGGAAACGCTCGACGCCATAGACGTAAACAGGGTTGTAGTAGCCCATGATGACGATCGGGGTCGTGTCATCCCCCTTGCGGAATTCGCGTGCCATCTGCAGCGTCTTCTTCATCGTCTGGCCGCCCTTCAGCGCCCGCTGGCCTGCCAGCTGGATCGCGGGACCATCGGCCATCGGATCGGAGAAGGGTGCGCCAAGCTCGATGATGTCGGCGCCAGCGCCGGGAAGCGCCTTCATGATCTCAAGCGAGGTTTCGTAGTCCGGATCGCCCCCCATGAAATAGGTGACGAGCGCTGGCCGGCCCGCGGCTTTCAGTTCGGCGAATTTCTTGTCCATGCGAGCGGTCATGTCAGAGCCCCATTCCGAGAATCTTGCCGACGGTGAAGATGTCCTTGTCGCCGCGGCCGCACAGGTTCATGACGATGATCTGGTCCTTGTCCATCTTCGGCGCGCGCTTGATCACTTCGGCCAGTGCATGGCTGGGCTCGAGCGCGGGGATGATGCCCTCCGTGCGGGTGAGCATCTGGAATGCAGCGAGCGCCTCGTCGTCCATGATCGGCACGTATTCGACACGGCCCTGGTCCTTGAGCCACGAATGCTCCGGACCGATGCCGGGATAGTCGAGACCGGCCGAGATCGAGTGGCCTTCCTTGATCTGTCCGTCACCGTCCTGCAGCAAATAGGTGCGGTTGCCGTGGAGAACACCCGGCGAACCGGCGGTCAGCGAGGCGCAGTGTTCCTCGCCATCCAAGCCCTTGCCGCCAGCTTCGACGCCGACGATCTTGACCGATGAGTCATCGAGGAAGGGATGGAAGAGACCGATGGCGTTGGAGCCGCCGCCGACCGCAGCCACCAGCATGTCCGGCAGGCGGCCTTCGGCGGCCAGCATCTGCTCACGGGCCTCGCGACCAATCACCGACTGGAATTCGCGCACCATTTCCGGATAGGGGTGCGGCCCGGCGGCAGTGCCGATCATGTAGTAAGTGTCGTCGACATTGGTGACCCAGTCACGCAGCGCCTCGTTCATGGCGTCCTTCAGCGTGCCGTGACCGGCAGTCACCGGCTTCACCTCTGCGCCGAGAAGCTTCATGCGGAAGACGTTCGGCGCCTGGCGCTCGACATCGGTCGCGCCCATGTAGACAACGCAAGGGATTCCGAAGCGTGCGGCGACGGTCGCGGACGCCACGCCGTGCTGGCCGGCGCCGGTTTCCGCGATGATGCGGGTCTTGCCCATGCGCTTGGCCAGCAGGATCTGGCCGAGGCAATTGTTGATCTTGTGGCTGCCGGTATGGTTGAGCTCGTCGCGCTTGAAGTAGATCTTCGCGCCCCCCAGCTCCTCGGTCAGCCGCTCGGCGAAATAGAGCGGGCTGGGACGACCCGTGTAGTGGGTGTTGAGATGGGCGAGCTCCGCCTGAAATTCGGGGTCAGTCTTTGCCTTTTCCCACTCGGCCTGGAGGTCAAGGATCAGTGGCATAAGCGTTTCTGCCACGAAACGTCCGCCGAAAATCCCGAACAGGCCGTCTTCGTCGGGTCCTTCACGGAAGGAATTGGGTCTCGGTGTCTCGTTCACTCTCAGCTCCCTGAAACCGGCTCGCGAACCGAAGCTCGGTCGACCGCCGCGAAAAACTCATCCATCTTGTGCAGATCCTTGACGCCCGGTGCGCTCTCCACGCCGGACGACACGTCAATACCGCGGGCACCGGTCTCCATCAGTGCATCGGCGATGTTGTCCTTGTTGAGGCCACCGGAAAGCATGTAATCGACACCGGCGTCAAGCGTACGCAGGACGCGCCAGTCGAACGACACCCCGTTACCACCCGGCAGATCCGACCCTGCCGGCGGCTTGGCGTCGAACAGAAACCGATCGGCTATACCGATATAGGGCTCGATGCGCTTCAGGTCATCGGGCTCGCGGATGGAAAATGCCTTCATGACCGGTAGGCCGGTGACGGCCTTGATGGTCAGCACGCGCTCAGGGCTTTCCTTGCCGTGGAATTGCAGAATGTCGGGCCTGACAAGCGCGATGATCTCGTCGAGATCGTCATTGTCGGCATCGACGGTGACAGCGACGATCTTCGCGCGTCCCCTCGCCCGGTCGGCCAGCACGCCGGCCAGGTCCGGCTCGATGTTGCGCGGGCTCTTGCCGAAGAAAATGAAGCCGACATGGGTCGCGCCGCGTTCGACGGCACGATCGACCGCCTCCGGCGTCTTCAATCCGCAGATCTTGATATCGGGTCTCATGGCAGCGGAAGTTGCACGAAAACGCAAAAGAGTCGAGCCAATTTGCGACAACACCGGTTCGAGAGGCTCAAAGTCTCAATCGAAATCGATGGCGTGCAGCTGGGTGCCGTGACGCTTGAGCCAGGCCTTGGCGGTTTCCATGTGCGGGCACAGTTCATGGCATAGTGACCAGAAAGCCGGGCCGTGGTTCATCTCGCGTAGATGGGCTACCTCGTGGGCCGCGAGATAATCGATCACCGGCGGCGGCGCCATGACGATGCGCCACGAGAAACTCAATGCACCATCCCAGGAACAGGAACCCCAGCGGCTACGGGTGTCTTTCAGGGTCAACGACTTCACGGGCTTGCCGACGGCTCTGGCATGAACGGCAACGAGACCCTCTAAATCGCGCCGCGCCTCCTTTTTCAGGAATGTCGCTATGCGCCGACCCAAATGTTCTTCCATGCCGCTGACGCTCAACACCGGCCCGACCTCAGAATCGATCGCTTCGGTCAAGCCGCGCAACTGACCGGAGTGGATGATCCGATAAGAGACACCGCGCAGCAGGATCTCGCCACCGTCGGCCAAATGCTTGTCGGCCGAAAACTTGGCAAGCCGGCTTTCCAGCCAGCCCCGATGACGATCGAGGAAGTCGGCGATCTCGCGGTCCTTCAGGCCGGGCGGGACCGTCATCTTCAGGCCCCGGCCGCCCGGTTCGATGCGGAGCGTGATCCGGGTCGCACGTGGGTTGCTGCGGACCACCAGCGGCATTTCGCGACCGCTCACATCGAGCACGCGGCTCGATGTCGTCGGGGTCTTGGTCCGCGCCGGTTTCTGCAGGAAAGAAAACATGGTCTCGTCTTAGCCGATTCGCCCGGGGAACGCATGAAAAAGCCGGCACGCCAGGGTGCCGGCCCATTTGCCGCAAGGCTCGGCGTTCAGACGCCTGCGGCGCCCGATGCCGCATCATCACCTTCGCGACGGACGGCGGAACGATCGCGCATGAAGCGGTCGAACTCCTCCTGGTCCTTGGCGCGACGCAGTTCCCGCACATAACGGTCGAAGTCGGCGCGCATCTCATCAAGCTTGCGGCGCTCTTCCTCGATGCGTTCGATCTCGGCCTTGCGCCAGTCGTCGAACGCCACATTGCCGGTGGAGAAATGGGCGTTGCGAAAACCGCTCGCGCGGCATTTGCCGAACATGCCGTCGGCAGTCTGATTGGCGCTCCGCTTGAACTCACGGAAGCGATCACCGAACAGAATATAGGCCAGCATGGCCAAGCCCAGAGGCCAGAACACCATGAAGCCGAGTACCATCAAGGCAACGGTCGCCGGCGTCCAATCCGGCCGAAGCAGTGCTGACTGGTTCATCATCGATTGCCCTCGCTTTCTTCGGCGGCGGGATGCCGGCCGATGGGGATCGATGTGGGAAAGGCTCCCCTCGCCTTCAAGGAGAGCCTTTCGGCAATCGGCTAATGTACTGAAACCCTCACGGAAAACGTGAGACCGTCACGTCGATTTTCCACCCTTGATGACGCGCTTGACCGGACCCGTCTTCACACTCCCCGAATGCTGGGTGGCAAAGGCGACGATACGTGGGGCAATTTCCTTGCGGAATCGGGAGCCGTTGAACACACCGTAGTGCCCGACGTCCGGCTGCAGGTAGTGCATGCGCTTGTCGTCGGGAATGTTCGAGCAGATCGTCTGTGCCGCACGCGTTTGGCCGACACCGGAGATGTCGTCATTCTCGCCTTCGACGGTGAGCAGCGCCACGTTTCGGATGGCCTTGGTGTTCACCAGCTTGCCACGGTGCATCATCTCGCCCTTGGGCAAGGCATGTTTGATGAAGACGGTGTCGACGGTCTGGAGATAGAACTCCGCGGTCAGGTCCATGACCGCCAGATATTCATCGTAGAAGTCGCGATGCTTCTCGGCCGAGTCCCCGTCGTTCTTGACGAGGTGCATGTAGAAGTCCTTGTGCGCGATCATGTGACGGTCGAGGTTCATCGACATAAAACCGGATAACTGAAGAAAGCCCGGATACACCGCGCGCATGAAACCGGGCTGCGGCCACGGCACGTTCATGATCACGTTGTCTTTGAACCAATCGAGCGGCTTGTTCTGGGCTAGCTCGTTGACGGCCGTCGGGTTGATGCGGGTGTCGATCGGGCCGCCCATAAGGGTCATCGATGCGGGCGCGAGCGGATCATTGTTGGCTTCCATGACGGCGACGGCCGCGAGTACGGGCACCGAGGGCTGGCAGACCGCGACCAGATTGGTATCGGCGCCAAGGTGGTGAACCATCTCGATGACATAGTCGATATAGTCGTCGAGATCAAAGTTGCCGTCCGTGACGGGCACCATCCGGGCATCGATCCAGTCGGTGATGTAGACGTCGGCACTCGGCAGCAGCGCCTCGACAGTGCCCCGCAACAGCGTAGCATAGTGACCCGACATCGGCGCGACGATCAGGATGCGCGGACCGGTCCCCTGCCCCGCCGGCAGATCACGGTGAAAATGGATGAGGTTGCAGAACGGCCGTTTCCAGACGATCTCTTCGGTGACTGCTACGGCCTGGCCGTTGACCACCGTGGTGGGCAGACCGAATTCCGGCTTGCCGTAGCGGCGCGTCACGCGTTCGAAGACTTCAAAGCCCGCGGCGAGCGTTCGGCCAACAACCGTGTGGGATAGCGGATTGAACGGATTGCGATAGGCAAGCCGCATTGCGTCAGCGGTCGCCCGAAAAGGCGCCATTGCCGCATGGTTCATTTCATAGAGCTGGTAGAACATGAAATCCGCTGCCTTTTCGTTTCCGCAGTCCGAGCCGTCTGACGAATCTCAAAACTAGCAGAGTTTGGTTAATTAGAAACTGCTATGTTCGTCGTAGGGTCACAGGCGCGCAACACCCGTATCCTCCACGTCCGATACGAACTATACGCACAATCGCACCGAGGCGTTAAAAGTTCCGCGTCCGAAGCTGGTTAATGTTCCACGCATTGCCGGACCGCGATGCCGCCACTTTCCCGCGCCGGTATCCTTGCAAGGTCTGCCCAGCCCTATATGTACTTCTGCGCCACGTCACCGAAGCCGGTGATTTCCCAGCCGGCGTTTGCAGCCCCCCTTCGGAGCAGATCCTTCCATGACCAAAAGCAACGACCGCGTATCCGAGTATGATATCGACTCGATCTTCCTTGATCGGTGGTCTCCACGTTCCTTCACCGGAGAAGCAATGGAGGAGAAGGCATTACTCACCCTTCTTGAGGCCGCGCACTGGGCGCCCTCGGCCAGCAATTACCAGCCATGGCGGTTTGTCTACGCTCTCAACACATCGCCGGACTGGGGACGGTTCCTCGGACTGCTCGCCGAGTCCAACCAGGTCTGGGCGAAGTCCGCTTCGGCCCTGGTCTTCTTTTTCTCCGATACGCTGAGCCGTCGCGACGATGGCAGTGAACCGAAACCCTTCCGTAGCCACAGCTTCGATACCGGTGCCGCATGGGCGATGCTGGCGCTGCAAGCCGTTCGTTCGGGCTATCTCGCGCATGGGATGGGTGGCGTCGACTTCGATCGTGCAATCGTGGAACTTGGCGCCCCGGCGGGTTTCAGGGCCGAGGCAGCGGTTGCGATCGGCCGCCGTGCGGAAAAGGCTCTGTTGCCCGAGCACCTGCAGGCCCGTGAGGTGCCGAGCAATCGCAAGGCACTTCAGGATGTCGCCTTCGCGGGAACTTTCCCGCGAAGCTGATTTATCGGCAGTTAACCAAATGTTTCACGTGAATCACTCCTTAGCCGGATTCACGCAACCTGCTCACCTCATATATCGAGGTTCGCAACGCTCAGCGCGTTGTCCTGAATGAACTCGCGGCGAGGCTCGACCTCGTCGCCCATCAGGCGGGTAAACAGACCATCGGCGTCGGTCGCATCGTTGACGCGCACCTGCAGCAGAGACCTGACATTCGGATCGAGCGTCGTTTCCCACAACTGCTCGGCATTCATCTCTCCGAGGCCTTTGTAACGCTGCATGGTCAGGCCCTTGCGACCGGCTGCAAAGATCGAGTTCAGAAGCGCGCGCGGGCCGGAGATCTCGCTCTTTTCCTCCTTGCGCTTCAAGACTGGCGGCGCGCCATAGATGTCGTGCAGCCGGGCCGAGAGCTGGTCGATGTGGCGAGCATCGGCAGAGCCGATCAGCGCCACGTCGAGGCTTGCGACTTCCTTGACGCCACGAACCATTCGCTCAAAGCGCAGGCCCCCTTCGTCGGTCACATGTCCGGTCCAGCCGCGCTCGGTCTCCTCGGCAATGAGATCAAGACGCTTGGCCACGTCGGCAGCCGTCGCCTCTGCGCGTTCACGGTTGTCGGTGAGTTCCGGATTGAGAGCGCCGGAGATTGCAGCCTGCTCGATCACATTGCGATTGTATCGGGAATGGAGGCCGTCGATCAGCGCGCGTAGCCGCAACGCATCCTGGATCACTTCGCGCAGGTCCTGGCCGGCACGAACTTCACCATTGCCGAGGGTCAGCGTGGTGTCTTCCAGACCCATGCTGATCAGGTAATCCTCAAGCGCCTGCTCATTCTTCAGATACTGAACGGACTTGCCGCGCGCGACCTTATAGAGCGGCGGCTGGGCGATATAGATATGGCCCCGTTCGATCAGCTCCGGCATCTGCCGGAAGAAGAAGGTCAGGAGCAGGGTCCGGATGTGTGCGCCGTCGACGTCAGCATCGGTCATGATGATGATCTTGTGGTAGCGCAGCTTCTCAGCGTTGAATTCGTCCTTGCCGATCGAGGTACCGAGCGCGGTGATCAGGGTGCCGATTTCCTGACTCGACAGCATCTTGTCGAAGCGTGCGCGTTCCACGTTCAGGATCTTTCCTCGGAGCGGAAGGATCGCCTGGCTCTCACGCGAGCGTCCCTGCTTGGCGGATCCGCCTGCGGAGTCACCCTCGACCAGGAATAGTTCCGATTTCGCCGGATCACGTTCCGAACAATCGGCGAGCTTGCCGGGCAGCGACGCAATGTCAAGCGCACCCTTGCGGCGGGTGAGCTCGCGCGCCTTGCGGGCGGCTTCACGCGCGGCGGCGGCCTCTACAACCTTGCCGACGAGGACCTTGGCATCCGACGGGTGCTCTTCGAGCCAGGTCGAGAGCGCTTCGTTGACCAGGCTTTCGACAACCGGCCGCACTTCCGAGGACACAAGCTTGTCCTTGGTCTGCGACGAGAACTTGGGATCCGGCACCTTTACAGACAGGACCGCGGTCAGTCCTTCGCGGCAGTCGTCACCGGTGAGGCTCACCTTTTCCTTCTTCGTGATACCGGACGTGTCGGCATAGGAAGTGATCTGGCGGGTCAACGCGGCGCGGAAACCGGCCATGTGGGTACCGCCATCGCGCTGGGGAATGTTGTTGGTGAAGCAGAGCACATTCTCGTGGTAGCTATCGTTCCACCACATGGCGACCTCGACTGTAATTCCGTCCTTCTCCCCACGGATCGCCACCGGCTTCTCAACAAGCGGCTTCTTCACGCGATCGAGGTAAGCGACGAAGGCTTCGAGACCACCGTCGTAGAGCAACTCTTCCTGTCGAATGTCCGACTTGCGTTTGTCGGTCAGGAGGATGCGAACGCCTGAGTTCAGGAAGGCGAGTTCGCGAAGGCGATGCTCCAGCGTTCCGTAGTCAAATTCGATCTGCGAAAAGGTCTCCGTGCTCGGCAGGAACGTGACTTCCGTACCCGAGCGGCCTTCGTAGTCACCGGTGGCAACCAACGGCGCGTCTGCGACGCCGTGGGTAAAACTCATTTCGTGGATCTTGCCGGCACGCCGGATCTTCAGCTTCAGCTTCGTGGAAAGGGCGTTGACCACAGAAACGCCGACGCCATGCAGACCACCAGACACCTTGTAGGAGTTCTGGTCGAACTTACCACCGGCATGCAACTGGGTCATGATGACTTCGGCCGCCGACACACCCTCGCCCGAATGGATGTCCGTCGGGATGCCGCGTCCATTGTCGGTGACGGTTACCGAACCGTCCGCATTCAGCGTCACGGTTACAATGTCGGCGTGTCCTGCCAGCGCTTCGTCGATCGCATTGTCGACGACTTCGTAGACCATGTGGTGCAGACCCGAACCGTCGTCTGTATCACCGATATACATGCCGGGACGCTTGCGCACCGCATCGAGGCCCTTGAGCACCTTGATCGAATCGGCGCCATATTCGGCCGGGCCACCATTTTCGTTGATCGGCGTGTCGGTCATTCAGCAATCTTTCCAGTCATCATCTCAAAAACCCGCATCTTCGAATCAGCGGCTTCAAGCGCTTGGACTATAGGAGGTTTGAGGCAAGTTCCAAAGCCGGGATGCGGATATCCCGTGGATATGCGGCCATTCTCGGCACGTCAGGCCGTTTTTCCCGCCGCTTCGAGCAGGTTCCGGAGATCCCTTACCATGTCCGGCGAAAGGTGGCGAATCTTCCGGGCCAATTCATTTGCCAGGGCCGTGTAGTCCGCCGGCATTCCGGAGGTGTCGACAACGACCCTCGGGTCCGAAGCGCCCGCCACCATGAAGAGCTCTTCGGCCTCGTCCCAGATGATGTTGAAGTAGCCCGCGACACGCTGGAGGAAATCGAAATTCGGCGTTCCGCGGCGTCCGTGCTCAAGTGCCGAGAGGTAAGCAGGTGACACGCCGATGGCCGCGGCCATCTCCTTCTGCGATACACCCTTCCGCTCACGAAGGCGCCGCAAGGCCTCTCCGAAGGGTGTCATCGCCGCTCCCCCCCGCTGCGCGACAGGCGAACATAGAGCGCTCCATCGCCACCATGCTGACGCGCCGCCGCTTCGTAGCTCGATATCAGATATCGGAACTCCGCCTTGGAAAACCACAACGGCACCGCGCGCTTCAGGGCGCCTTCGCTTCCGAGGGAGCTTCCCTTGCCGGTGATCACCAGCACATGGCGGAGGCCTCTTTCGTGGGCCCGAATTAGGAAGTCGAGAAGGATGGAATGGGCTTCGCTCTGGATCAGGCCGTGCAGGTCGATGCGCGCTTCCAGCGCCAGATGCCCCCGCGAGAGTTTGCGCTTAACCGGCTTTTCGAGCGGATGATGTACGCCACCGGGTTTCTTCTGGCGGCCATTCGTTTCATCCGAGGTCTGCGATGCAACAAGATCAGCCTTTGCAATCGGCTGTTCGGTGGCCTGCTCGGCGAAATCCTCTTCGAATTCGAGAAGGTCCTCAAGTCGCCCGGGCATCGGCCGGGTGGAACGCGCGACCTTGCCCCAGAGGATGCGATCTTCCGTGCTGAGTTTTCTGCTGCCCGCCACTAGCCGAACCTCAATGCCGCCTGCTTCGGCACGAGTATATAGAAATCAGCGGCATTGCGAACAGCACCGGCGCGTTCACCCGCGGCATCCCCGGAGCCGGTGAAGATATCCCCCCTTGCCGGTCCGACGATTGCCGTTCCCGTATCGAGGGCGAGCATCAGCCGGGCAAACGGCCGACCCTGATCGAGCCGCGTGAGGCTTTCGGAATGAATGAAGAAGGGGTAGCCGAAGCTGTGGATCAGCCGATCAACCGCCAGTGACCTCCCAGCGACCAGCGGCACCTTCGCCGCGGCAATCGGCCCGAGCGAGATATCTTCGACCTCCGCCTCGCGGAAGAAGATGTAGGAGCGATTGTGCCAGAGAACCTCGTCGACCTTTTCCGGGTGGGCGGCGAGCCAGGCCCGGATCGTCTGCATCGATACTTCGTCTAGCGTAATCTCTCCTCGGTCAATCAGAAGCCTGCCGATCGCTGAAAAAGGATGACCCGCCTTGGCGGCATAGGTAATCCGCTTCAATCCTCCGTCCGGATAGCGCAATCGGGCGGCGCCCTGGACATGTGCATAGAAGACGTCAACCTTGGATCTGGCCCAGGCTATCTCCAGGCCCCTGCCCTCGAGATAGCCTTCATCGATCGCGCGACGGTCCGGATAGGCCGATATACCCTGGTCTGTCCTCAGGCCGAAAGCGTAGCTGACATCCAGACAGGCCGGGCGATTGCTCTCATCGAGATCGACCAGATCGTCAGGCCGACGATAGAAGGGAAAGCAGAATTCGGCATCGGGCCGGTCCGACACCAGGACTTCGGGTTCATAAAACGCCGTGACGAAACCACGATTGCCGTTCGACTGCTCGATCAGGAAAGGCCGGCATTCGGCTTCAAAAAAGGCCCGCGTTTCGGCAGCACTTGCCGGATGGGCGACGGCCGCGGCATCAAGAAGCGGCAGGAGATCTGCCGAGGAAAGGCCGCTCGATCCGGTTCGATAGGGTTTGACGCCCCTGATCTGCCGTCGACAGTTCGCGAGAGCCGCGAGGAGCGCCGACGGATCGTCTTCACGCCAGCCCGGCAACGCATCAAAGCCCACCGGCTTGAAGCGAAAGTCCATGTTCTCGACCCTTACGCCTCGGATTCGGTAGCGACGAGCTTCCAGTTCGGATCGCGCGACCGGACATCGCGAGCAAAGGTCCAGAGATCGTTCACCTCGGAGACCTGTTCGGCGTCGCCGTCGATCAGGGCGCCAGCCTTATCATAGGTCGCCGTGATGAGCTGGCAGATGATGCGAACCGTGATCAGTTCTTCGTTCTCCTTCACAGCAGCCTGGGTGATCTCGGCCCTCTCGATGCCGACAAAGGTCGACTTCACCACCTCGCCACGAGACTCGCGATCGGCGATGACGGCTTCGAAGCCTTCCAGCACCTCACGCGAAAGTAGGCTCTTGAGCGTCTTGCGATCGCCATCGGCAAAAGCCATGACGATCATCTCGTAGGCCATCCGGGCGCCGTTCAGGAATTCCTTCGGGTTGAAGTTCGGGTCATGCTTGACGACTTCGCGCAGCGCGTCGTTGAGCGGTGTGCCGGGCTTGGCGAAACCGTCGATCGAGGCGAAGCGTTCATCAGCCACTGCATCCTCGCGGCGCGGCAGGGTCACGACCTTGCCATCTTCGCTTCCGGGGCCCTTGGCGAGGTCGCGCGGGCTATAGGGTTCGAACGGCGGCTTCTCGTTGCCGGTGCGACGACCGAGCACGCTGCGCAGCTGCAGGAAGATCAGAACTGCTGCGACAAGAAAGAAGAGAGTGACAAAATCGTTTGATCCCATAGCTATCTGCCGGCCTTGTTTAATTTCCCGCTCGTGACACCCATATAGTCTGCCTATGATCATCATTCAAATAGCCAATCGGCTTTCTTTGAACGGTGGCACGCACGGGTCCGTGAACAGCGGATCGAATGGAGAATAGAACAATGCGCATACCTTTGGCGGTCCTGCTGCTTCTACCCCTCGCGGAGATCGCCACATTCGTCTTCGTCGGGAAATATATCGGCGTCCTCGCGACGCTTGCCCTCATCATCCTCTCCGGCGCGGCGGGCCTCCTGCTCCTGCGCATTCAGGGCGCGGGCGTGCTCCGGCGCCTGCAGACCGAGAGCCGCAATGAGAAGGGCCCCGCGCGCGAGATCACCCACGGCGCGATGATCGTGGTAGGCGCCTTCCTGTTGCTCATTCCCGGCTTTCTCACCGACATTCTGGGAATCCTGCTGTTCATTCCCTTCGTTCGCGAATTCGTGTGGTCACTTGTTCGACACCATGTGACCTTTGCAGGGGCAAGCCATTTCTCCTACCGCTCGAACACGTCTTCGACTGAGAAAGATGCCGGCCGTTCGACCGTCATCGATCTCGATACGGAGGACTATCAACGCGAACCGAACCGCCAGTCGCCCTGGTCTTCCGTGCGCGACGGACGCGAAGATTGAGCGGGGCTTGAGGCCGTCCGGCGCAAGGGTTGTAAGGCCTTTGCCGAAATGTTAGATGGCCTCACCAATTCAAGCCGCGAGGAACGCCCTATGGCAGACGAAAATCAGGGATCGCAGTCCCCTTCCCTCAACATTCTTGCCCAGTACATCAAGGATCTCTCGTTCGAGAATCCGGGCGCTCCGCGGTCGCTGCAGTCGCGCGACAAGGCTCCGGCGATCAACATCAACGTGAACGTCAACGCCAACCCGCTCTCGGAATCCGATTTCGATGTCGTGCTCGCGCTCAACGCTGAAGCGAAGGATGGCGACAAGGTCCTGTTCGCCTGCGAGCTTGTCTATGGCGGCGTCTTCCGCGTCACCGGTTTTCCGCAGGAACACATGCTGCCGGTCCTCTTCATCGAGTGCCCGCGCCTTCTCTTCCCATTTGCCCGCCAGATCGTCGCCGATGCAACGCGCAACGGCGGTTTCCCGCCGCTGATGATCGACCCGATCGATTTTGCCCAGATGTTCGCCCAGCGCGTTGCCGAAGAGCAGTCCCGGGCGAAGGTATCTGCACCGAACTGATCGGCGCGCACATAAGACCACATGGAAAGGCCCGGGTTGACCGGGCCTTTTTCGTATCGGATCAGTTGTACTTGCCCCAGATCGCCTTCTGGCCGAGCCGCGCCACCAATGCCGCGTGCCCGTCAATCTCCGCCTGGCTTACCCGCGGCAGCAATACCCGCGGACGGTCGTAACTGATCTCGATGATCTCGACTTCCTCATTGCTGCGCGTTGCACCGGCACGCCCACCTTCTGCCGGCATCAAGCCGAAAGCCGCCTGGCGGCCACCAAGCATTTCGATGTAGACCTCGGCAAGGAGTTCGGAGTCGAGCAAAGCGCCGTGCTTGGTTCGATGGGAATTGTCGATGCCGTATCGACGGCAGAGCGCATCCAACGAGTTTGGACCCATCGGATGCTTGCGTCTTGCCAGTGCCAGAGTATCAACCACGAGGTCGGTCGCGACCGGCGGACGGCCCAGACGCTCGAACTCCGCGTTGATGAAGTTGATGTCGAACGTGGCGTTGTGAGCGACCCACTTCGCGCCTTCGAAGAACTCCACCAGTTCCTCCACGATCTGCTCGAAGGGCGGCTTGTCCTTGAGGAAGTCATCAGTGATGCCGTGCACCGCGAGCGCATCCGGATGGACGCGGCGATCGCCCGGATTGATATAAACATGGAAGCTGCGGCCGGTCGGAAAATGGTTCAGAAGCTCGATGCCACCGATTTCGATGACGCGGTCATTCTTGAATTCGAGGCCTGTCGTTTCCGTATCGAATACGATTTCGCGCATTGGGTCAGTCCCCTCTTCTTCCTGCTCGCAAGGCGGCGATGATTTCGTCTACACGCCGGCGAGCTGCATCTATGCCACGACCGGTATCGACAATGAAGTTCGCCCGCCGACGCTTTTCCGCGTCCGGAACCTGGCGGGAGAGGATCATGGCGAATTTCTCCTCCGTCATTCCGGGGCGCTCAAGGACCCGCTTTCTCTGGACCTCGGCGTCTGCACTCACGACGACGACAACATCGACGCGTTTTTCTCCGCCCGTTTCGAAAAGGAGCGGAATGTCGAGAACGACCATATCGTCTCCGGCCTCGCGGCGTCGTTCGAGGAATTCGACCTCACGCGCACGAACAAGCGGATGAACGATTGCCTCAAGCTCTTTGAACTTAGCCGGATTCTTCGCCAGATTCTCCGCCAAGATAGATCGATCGACATTCCCCTCGATAACAGCATCGGGGAAGACCTCACGGATGGGTTCCACGGCGTCGCCGTGATAGAGCTCATGGACTACCTGATCGGCATCGTTGACTGCGATGCCCGCGTCGGCGAAGAGCCCGGCAGTGGTCGACTTACCCATGCCGATCGATCCTGTCAGGCCGATCACGATCATTAATGTTTCTCCATGTCGGCAATGATCAGGGCGCGGAGTTCCGCGTCGACCACCGGCTTTTTGCCGAACCACTTTTCAAACCCTGGTACCGCCTGGTGAAGGAGCATGCCGAGACCATCGACGATCGGAACACCCACCCTTTCAGCCTGAAGCAGAAAGGGTGTCTTCAGCGGTACATAGACAATGTCGGTGGCCACTGCCCCATCGGCAAGAGCAGCGAACGGCAGTTCGGGCGCCGGCTCACCGTCCATTCCGAGCGAGGTCGTGTTGACGAAGAAGTTCGCTCCTGTCATCAGTTCGCCGCAAGCGGCAAACGGATGAGCCCGGACTTTAGCGCCGAAGCGATCGGCCAATTCCCTTGCCCGTTCGATCGACCGGTTGACCACATGGATCTCGGCAAAGCCGCGTTCCCGGAGCGCCTGTATCACTGCGCGGCTGGCGCCTCCAGCACCGAGGACGACGGCGCTGCCCCCTCTATCCCAACCCGGATGACGATCATCGAGATTCGCCAAGAAGCCAATGCCGTCGGTGTTCGTCGCGATCAGCCGCCCGCCTTCGAGCCATAAGGTGTTGGCCGCCCCAAGCTCCTCCGTAAGCGCGTCGGTCTGGTCAGCGAGACCATAGGCCGTCTCCTTGTGAGGGATCGTAACATTGCCACCGCAGAAGTCGCATGTTCCGTCCTTGAGGCTATTCACGAAGGCGGCAAAGGCGTCCGGCGCTACCTCAATGCGTTCATAACTGCCGGCGATGGCGAGCTTGTTGAGCCAATGGGTATGGATCAGCGGAGAGCGCGAATGCTTGATCGGGTAGCCGACGACGAAAGCCCGATGGTTAATTGTTTCACGTGAATCAGACATTCAGCACCCCTAATGAACGAAGCTCCGACAGGAGCGGCAATAGAGGTAGGCCCAGGACGGTAAAGTAGTCACCGACAATATCGTCGAAGAGCTGGATGCCGATACCTTCCAGCTGATAACAGCCGACGCTTCGCATCACCGCATCACCACATCGATCAAGATAGTCCTCCAGGAATGCATCAGAGAAATCGCGCATCGTAAGATCGGCAACCGACAAATTCCGCCAGATCTCCTTTCCGTCGCTTACCAGCACCACAGCACTGTTCAACCTGTGAGTCCTGCCCCGCAGCGTAGCCAAATTGGCTCGCGCTTCGTCGCGGTTTACGGGCTTGTGATAGACACGCTCGCCCAACGACATTGTCTGATCGCAGCCGACAACCAGGCAACCCACATTACGAGTGCTGACATCCAGTGCTTTACGAAGAGCAAGTTCTAGCGCAAGTTCACCCGGACCGAGGGCCCTGTGCGCGATGTCTTGCTCTACCGCTCGTTCATCGATCTGCGCCGCTTCGGCCTGAAAAGAGAGCCCGGCATTCTCCATCAACATCCGGCGTGACGAACTTGCGGACGCAAGCACGAGTGTCTGTGGCATGCCGATCGCCTCCTCTGGTCAATACGATGCGGGATTCGGCTTATCGCAGCTTCACCCGCAGGGCAACGATTGCGGCGGCCGTCTCTTCAATGGAGCGGCGTGTCACATCTATAAGCGGCCAGTTGTTCCGCGCGCAGAGCGAGCGTGCATACTTCAGTTCCTCGGCAATCGTCGCCCGATCGGTGTAGTCGCTCCGGTCGTAGCCGGGCGTTGCCCCCAGTTCGCGATTTTCGCGGACCTGAGAAATGCGATCCGATGTCGCGATCAATCCGACGATCAAGGGCTTCTTCGCCTTCAACAGGTTGTCCGGCAGAGGGACACCGACAACGATCGGAATATTGGCCGTCTTTATGCCGCGGTTGGCAAGGTAGATGCTGGTCGGTGTCTTCGACGTTCGGCTGATCCCGATAATAACAACGTCGGCTTCATCATAACCGTCAGGCGCCTGCCCGTCGTCATGATCCATCGTGAAATTCAGTGCCTCGATGCGCGCAAAATATTCAGCGTTCAAGACATGCTGCGCACCAACCCTGCCCCGCGACGGGGTCCCGAGATAGGACTGGAATTTCTCGATGACCGGCGCAAGGACATTGACGCTCGGAAGCCCCATCTCGCGGCATGTCGTCTCCAGCAGGTTCGCAAGATCGGGATCCACGATGGTGTAAAGCACGATGCCGGGTTCATCGTCGATCGCCTGCAGCACAGGCAACAGCTGTTTCTTCGAGCGGATCAGTGGATACACGTGCTCGATCGCGTTGGAGAACTTGAACTGGGCTGCAGCCGCCCGACCCGTGGAGATGAGAGTCTCACCCGTCGAGTCAGAAATGAGATGAAGATGGAAGAAGTTTTTGCGGTTCTCCACGTTCTTCTCACCCACCTGTTGATAATCCCGGACAAGGAGAGGTAGCGGTCCGACCGAGCCGGAGGCAAGAGGAAAAGTGCCGACTTATCCACATCGGCGGGTTGCCGGGTCGGTTTTTTGGCAGGCTGTGGATTGTGGTAAGAAGCCGCAGTAGCCACAAGAGATTCACAGCTTTTCCACAGAACTATGCCAATAGGGATCATTCAGCAAAGTACTGAATTTCCAACAGAAACAGCAATTGTTCGCGGACTTTTCCATAGACGGGTGAGAGAACTGATCTGGTGGCGTCAATGCTCACCTTCTCGGGGTGGATCTGTGGAGCCGGTTTAAAGCTTGATACTCACAGACTCTTAGAAATAGAAGAAGATTCAATTCTCTTTTCTTTTTTGAAAGGGCTTAGGCCTTGAGCACTCCCGAACGAAAAATCCTCGGCGTCCTGAACGGCAAGACCGTGACACCACCGCCGATCTGGCTGATGAGACAGGCAGGGCGCTATCTTCCGGAATATCGTGAGACACGTGCCAAGGCCGGCAGCTTCCTCGATCTCTGTTATACGCCAGACTTCGCCGTCGAGGTGACGCTGCAGCCGATCCGTCGTTATGCCTTCGATGCCGCCATTCTGTTTTCGGATATCCTGGTCATCCCGGATGCTTTGAAGCGAAATGTGAGGTTCAGCGAGGGTCACGGCCCGCAGATGGACCCGATCGACGAGATTGGTATCCGCCAACTGGTCGCCGGCGATTTCATGAAACATCTGGACCCGGTGATCGAAACCGTGCGCCGTCTTCGGAACGACCTCCCTGCTGAGACCACGCTTCTCGGTTTCTGCGGCGCGCCGTGGACAGTTGCCACCTACATGATCGCCGGCCATGGAACGCCGGATCAGGCCCCTGCCCGTCTGTTCGCCTACCGCCATCCTGAAGCGTTCGAATATCTCCTGAATTTCCTCGCGGAGATGTCGGCGACCTACCTGGTGGCGCAGATCGATGCCGGTGCCGATGCTGTGCAGATCTTCGATTCCTGGGCCGGCGTGCTCGGCGAAGAAGAATTTGATCGCTACTGCGCCAGGCCGGTGGCTCGAATCATCGCCAGCGTACGGGCCCAGCGGCCAGATGCGAAGGTCATCGCCTTTGCCAAGGGGGCGGGTTTGCTCTTGCGCGACTATCGTCAGAAGACAAAGGCAGACGCGATCGGCCTCGACTGGACGGTACCCTTGAGCTTTGCAGCCGAATTGCAGAAGGAAGGCCCTGTTCAGGGAAATCTCGATCCGATGCGGGTCGTTGCAGGCGGGACGGCGCTTGAGGAAGGCGTAGACCGGATTCTGGACAAGCTCGGCAACGGTCCGCTCATCTTCAATCTCGGCCACGGCATTACACCCCAGGCCGATCCAGAACACGTGACGGCGCTGATCAACCGTGTTCGTGGCAAAGGGGTATAGGCGTGACTACTGAGCGGCAGACCAGCGCGAAGGCGGGGCGAAAGGCGGCATTCAGGGCTGCCACGGCGCTGCTTTTCTTTGGAGCAATTGCGGTTGCGGTGGCAGTCTTCGGTGCAGATGCGGCTTATCCCTGGATCAAGGCACTGCATGTGATCGCCGTGATCTCCTGGATGGCCGGCATGCTGTACATGCCACGGCTGTTCATCTATCACAGCGACAGTAAGCCGGATTCGGACCAGGCCCACACATTCTCGATCATGGAGGAGCGGCTGCTCAAGGTCATCATGAACCCCGCCATGATCATTTCGTGGGTTCTGGGTCTCTATATCGCCTGGACTGTCTTCGGGTTTCAGGGGGGCTGGCTTCATGCGAAACTTGCCGCGGCGTTCGCCCTTTCTGGCGTTCACGGCTACTTCGCCAAGGCGGTGAGGTCCTTTGGTAACGGAAACTACGTCAGGACACCGCGTTTCTGGCGCCTGATGAATGAGTTGCCGACGCTTTTGATGATCGTCATCGTCGCGCTGGTGATTGTCAAACCGTTCTGAATCAGTTCGGTGACGGGTCGATATTTTCGATAAATTCTGCTTTTCGCTTGCGGGGCACAGGCGGACTCGCTATTTTCGCGCCATCTCATCTTATCGGCTTGCGTAGCATTCAGTCATTTGCGGCCTTCGCGGATCGTACCGAATTCACCCGGCTCGCCTTCCCCTTAAAAAAATAGAACGTGGTCCTTCTTCATGGCTGAAATGAAGCTACAAGAACTCAAAAGCAAATCGCCGACTGATCTCCTGACGTTTGCCGAATCGCTGGAAGTTGAAAATGCCAGCACTATGCGCAAGCAGGAGCTGATGTTTGCGATCCTCAAGATGCTTGCCAGCCAGGATGTGGAAATCATCGGCGAAGGCGTCGTTGAAGTTCTGCAGGATGGCTTCGGATTCTTGCGTTCGGCCAATGCAAACTACCTGCCCGGTCCGGATGATATCTATATCTCCCCCTCGCAGATCCGCCGCTTCTCCCTGAAGACCGGCGATACGGTCGAGGGCCCGATCCGCGGCCCGAAGGAAGGCGAGCGCTATTTCGCGCTTTTGAAGGTCAACACGATCAATTTCGAGGATCCGGAAAAGATCCGTCACAAGGTCCATTTCGACAACTTGACGCCGCTCTATCCGAACGAGCGCTTCAAGATGGAACTCGACGTTCCGACGTCCAAGGATCTGTCGGCGCGCGTGATCGACCTGGTCGCCCCGCTCGGCAAGGGGCAGCGCGGTTTGATCGTCGCGCCGCCGCGTACTGGTAAGACAGTACTGCTGCAGAACATTGCACACTCGATCACCGCCAACCATCCGGAATGCTACCTGATCGTTCTACTGATCGACGAGCGTCCGGAAGAAGTCACCGACATGCAGCGTTCGGTGCGCGGTGAAGTCGTGTCCTCCACCTTTGACGAACCGGCCGTCCGGCACGTGCAGGTCGCGGAAATGGTCATCGAGAAGGCAAAGCGTCTTGTCGAACACGGGCGCGACGTTGTTATCCTGCTCGATTCGATCACCCGTCTCGGTCGCGCCTACAACACGGTCGTCCCCTCTTCCGGTAAGGTTCTGACCGGCGGTGTCGACGCAAACGCACTGCAGCGCCCGAAGCGCTTCTTCGGTGCCGCCCGTAACATCGAAGAAGGCGGTTCGCTGACGATCATCGCGACCGCGCTCATCGATACCGGCAGCCGCATGGACGAAGTCATCTTCGAAGAATTCAAGGGTACCGGTAACTCCGAAATCGTTCTCGATCGCAAGGTCGCGGACAAGCGCATCTTCCCGGCGATGGACATTCTCAAATCCGGTACGCGCAAGGAAGATCTGCTGGTGCCGCGCCAGGACCTCCAGAAGATCTTTGTCCTGCGGCGCATTCTGGCGCCCATGGGCACTACCGATGCCATCGAATTCCTGATCGACAAGCTCAAGCAGACGAAGAACAATGGCGATTTCTTCGACTCGATGAATACCTGACCTCATAGAGGTATTCAGGTTTGGTGACGTATGAGCGAGCGGCGGGGCAACCTGCCGCTCGATTCGGTTCCGGTATGTTCTGTGCTACTGAATAGGCCAATAGCCATGCACCTTTCCCGAACGGAAACAATTTTCGCGCTGTCGTCCGGTGCGCCGCCATCAGGCGTCGCGGTGGTTCGCGTCAGCGGGCCTTCCTGCGAAGCCATTTGCACCGCGATGGCTGGTTCTGTGCCGGAACAGCGGCAGGCCGCGCTCCGAGCGATTCGTACCCGTAATGGCTTATTGCTGGATCAGGGACTTGTTCTCTGGTTTCGCGGTCCCAATTCCTTTACCGGTGAAGATTGCTTGGAATTTCAAATACATGGCGGACGCGCTCTGGTGCGGGCCGTGTTGGAAGAACTCTCTGGCTTTCCAGATTGCCGGCTCGCGGAGGCCGGTGAATTCTCCCGTCGCGCCTTTGAGCACGGAAAATTGGATCTCGTCGAGATTGAAGGCCTTTCGGACCTCCTTGCAGCCGACACCGAGATGCAGCGGCGTCTGGCGATCGAACAGAGTTCTGGACACCTGTCTGCCGTCTATGAAGGCTGGCGGGAGAAGTTGGTATTTGTACGTGCAATGATCGAGGCGGAACTCGATTTTTCCGATGAAGGCGATATCCCCGGATCGGTGTCCGAGCGGGTCTGGGGGGACATGTCGAAGCTGGTCGAGGAGTTGGAGCACGTCCTGGCGGGTCTGAAGACCGGCGAGATCATTCGGGACGGTTACAAGGTTGTTATTGCCGGCAGGCCGAATGCTGGCAAGTCGAGCTTGATGAACAGGTTGGCGGGACGCGACGTGGCGATCGTCACCGAATATGCTGGCACGACGCGAGACGTCCTGCACTGCGAGCTCGATATCGGTGGTTTCGCTGTCCACTTTTACGATACCGCCGGTTTGCGGGATACAGATGAACCCGTTGAGCGGTTGGGGATCTCGCGCGCGCTGGAGAAGCTCGAGGAAGCGGATCTTGTGCTGCTGCTTGTCGAGGTTTCGGACCACGAGGAGTTTTCCGTGCCTTTGTCAGACAACCAGGCGTTTTTGGTGGTGCGGACGAAGGCCGACGTACTTACCGATTCGGATCCGAAACCAGAGTGTGACGTTTTGCTTTCCAGTGAGACGGGGGCCGGGCTCGACGAACTGAGGCGGCGTATTCAACAATCCGTCGAGGAGAGGGTGGGCGCGTTTTCTCTTGCGATTCCCAGCCGGTTGAGGCATGGACAGCGACTTCAGGAGGCCCTGGATGAAATGAGAATTGCCATTTCTGGGCAAAACCTTGGTCTGGAGATCAGGGCCGAGCACCTGAGACGCGCTTCCGACTGTCTCGGCAGGATCACCGGGCGGATCGATGTAGAGATGTTACTCGGAAAGATCTTTTCGGAGTTCTGCGTCGGCAAGTGATTCACGTGAAACACTGATTCCTGCGTTTGCAACCGGGGACACAGCGAGGACAATGACATGACCGACGATAACTTTGATGTCGTCATCATCGGCGGTGGCCATGCTGGTGCTGAGGCGGCCAGTGCGGCTGCTCGTGTCGGTGCGCGCACAGCACTCGTGACACACCGTGCGGACACGATCGGGGCTATGTCTTGTAATCCTGCCATAGGCGGCCTCGGAAAGGGCCACCTTGTCCGCGAGATTGACGCGCTCGATGGTATCATGGGGCGCTGCGCGGACTTCGGCGGCATTCAGTTTCGCATGCTGAACAGAAAGAAGGGGCCGGCTGTGTGGGGGCCGCGGACCCAGGCAGATCGCAAGCTCTATCGCAACGCCGTTCAGTTGGCCCTTGCGGAGACAGAGGGTTTGACGATCGTTGAAGGGGATGTGGTTTCCTTCACTCGCGACGAGGATGGGATCCGCGCTGTTCAATTATCCGACGGAAGGGAGATTGGCTGTCGGGCGATCGTGGTTACCAGCGGTACGTTCCTGCGGGGCCTGATCCACATCGGTGACGTCAAGATTCCGGCAGGGCGCGTTGGTGAAGCACCTTCTTTGGGCCTGAGCGAGGTATTGCTTTCGGCTGGGTTGGAGCTTGGTCGGTTGAAGACCGGGACGCCGGCGCGCCTGGATGGCAAGACGATCGACTGGGCGTCGCTGGACCGGCAGGAAGCCGATTCGGATCCGATACCATTCTCGTTCTTGACGGAAAAAATAGCCAATCCACAGATCGCCTGTGGTATTACGCGCACGACGGTGGCAACGCATGACGTCATTCGGAGTAATATACATCGATCGGCGATGTATTCCGGTCAAATTGAAGGCGTTGGACCGCGATATTGTCCGTCCATTGAAGACAAGATTATGCGATTTGGTGATCGCGACGGCCATCAGATTTTTCTTGAGCCGGAGGGATTGGACGACGATACTGTTTATCCAAACGGAATTTCTACGTCGCTTCCTGAAGATGTTCAGGAAGCTTATATCCGAACGATCCCTGGACTGGAGAAGGTTCGAATTCTTCAGCCCGGATATGCTATTGAATATGACTATGTCGATCCGCGTGAACTGGGTCCGACACTGGAGGTCAAGAGGATCCCCGGTCTTTTCCTGGCAGGCCAGATCAATGGAACGACCGGTTATGAGGAGGCCGCTGCGCAAGGTCTCGTTGCCGGCCTGAATGCCGCGCGCCTCGCTTGCGGTCAGGGTGGCTACGTTTTTAGTCGCACCCAGTCTTATATCGGGGTGATGATTGACGATCTGACGTCAAATGGCGTGACAGAGCCCTATCGGATGTTTACATCTCGAGCGGAGTATCGTCTGACGCTTCGTTCTGACAATGCTGATATGCGCCTTACGCCGGTCGGTCTTGAGCTTGGCTGCGTCGGTCTGGAGCGTAGGAAGCGGTTTGATGAATACCGCAAGGCGCGGGTCGCTACGATGGATGTTCTTGAGGGCTTGGTCGTCACGCCGAACGAAGCGGCGGCCAAGGGGATCGTGGTCAACCAGGACGGACGCCGCCGCTCAGGTCGCGAGCTCCTTTCCTATCCCGACATCCAGTGGAGTGACCTCTGCGTTTTGTGGCCCGAGCTCTCCACTGTTTCGGCTCGGGTGTCAGAAGCGGTGTCGATTGACGCCCTGTATTCTGCCTATATTGATCGTCAATCGGCAGATATTGCCGACGTTCAACGAGAGGAAGACCGCCTCATTCCGGAGCTTTTTGACTATGAGTCGCTGCCCGGTCTGTCAAACGAGCTAAGACTGAAGTTGAGCGCTGCTCGGCCACGAAACATTGCCCAGGCCAAGAAGATCAACGGCATGACACCGGCAGCCGTCTCGCTGCTGATTGGCTATTTGCGTAAATACGAGCCTTTGAGGAAGACGGGTTAAGCATGTCTGTCAAACAGATTTCCGATCTCATCGGACTTAACGTTTCACGTGAAACGTTTGAAAGGCTTGAACGCTTTGCGAGTCTCTTTCAAAAGTGGGCTGCCACGATAAATCTGGTCGCACCTTCGACTGTGGGAAACATGTGGTTGCGACACATCGCGGACAGCGCTCAGATCTATAAGATCACTCCGGAACCGAAACGGTGGATTGATCTTGGAAGTGGCGGGGGATTTCCGGGCGTCATTACTGCTATCCTGCAGACCGAAAGTGGCAAGGGATGGGTTGATCTGGTCGAAAGCAACCACAAGAAGGCCAGTTTCCTGCGGACGGCGTTGACGGAGACCGGAGCCCGCGGGTCCGTGCACGCCATCCGAATTGAAGATGCGGCCGAAAAGTTGCGTGAATGTGACGCGATCTCGGCTCGGGCGTTGGCTGATCTGGATCAGCTGTTGGCCTTTGCCGAGCCCTGGGCTTTGCGCAATCCGTCCATGCGTTGCTATTTTCACAAAGGCCGGGATTATCAGGCCGAAATCGACAAAGCGCGTGGCCGCTGGGACTTCGATCTGGTAATACACAGAAGCGCGATCGAGCCGGATTCAGTAATTCTTGAGTTGGCCGGTGTCACGCGCGGGGTTCAACCAGTGTCAGGTGTGGAATGACCGTCGAAAAGAACCGCATCATCACGATTGCAAACCAGAAAGGTGGCGTCGGCAAGACGACGACCGCGATCAACCTCGCGACGGCACTTGCCGCCATCGGTGAGCGTGTGTTGATCGTCGATCTCGACCCCCAGGGCAACGCCAGTACCGGTCTCGGCATCGATCGTCGGGATCGTAAGCTCTCTTCCTATGACGTACTGGTCGGTACGCATACCGTTGCCGATTCGGCGCTGGATACCGCCGTGCCCAATCTTGCAATCGTTCCGTCGACCCTTGACCTGCTGGGTTTTGAAATGGAGATCGCGCAGCAGGCAGACCGTGTTTTCCGCCTCAAGAAGGCACTCAATGCGGACGATGCCCTGCAGTACAGCTACGTCCTCCTCGATTGCCCGCCGTCCTTCAACCTGTTGACTATGAATGCCATGGCCGCAGCGCATTCGGTGCTTGTGCCGCTGCAGTGCGAGTTCTTTGCCCTCGAAGGGCTCAGCCAGCTGCTCGAGACGATCAACCAGGTACGCCATACCGTCAATCCGACCCTCGATATTCAGGGCATCGTCCTGACGATGTTCGATGCGCGCAACAATCTTGCCCAACAGGTGGTCAGCGATGTGCGCATGCATTTGGGTGAAAAGGTCTATACGACACTTATTCCGCGCAATGTTCGCGTTTCTGAGGCGCCGTCCTACGGCAAGCCGGCGATCCTCTATGACCTGAAGTGCGCCGGCAGCCAGGCCTATCTGCAGTTGGCATCCGAGGTCATCCAGCGGGAAAGACAGCGTAAGGCGGCTTGAGCCTTGCGGTCCAGTAACGAGGTATAGTGTATGAGTGACGACATTTCCAAGCGCCGCCTGGGTCGCGGTCTGGCGGCCCTGATCGGTGAAATGGATCAGCCGGTTCCGGTCGGCGAGACGCGCCCCAGCGTGAACCCCGACCGCACGGTGCCGATCGAATTCGTCTCTCGCAATCCGAAGAATCCGCGCCGCTATTTCGACGAGGCCGAGCTGCAGGATCTGGCCGGCTCGATCCGTCAGCATGGTATCGTCCAGCCGGTCGTCGTGCGGACCCGCGATAAAGACAGGTTTGAAATCATAGCCGGCGAAAGACGTTGGCGCGCCGCTCAACTGGCTGGATTGGTTGAGATTCCGGTGATCGTTCGAGATGTTGACGACCGCACCGCCCTGGAGCTTGCGATCGTCGAGAACGTCCAGCGTGCGGATCTCAATCCGTTGGAAGAGGCACTCGGCTACGAACAGCTGATTGCCGAGCACGGCTATACGCAGAATGACCTTGGCGAGATTATTGGCAAGAGCCGGAGCCATGTGGCCAATAGTCTTCGTCTGCTGAAGCTGCCTGATCCGGTCCGCGACATGCTCGCCGATGGAAGCCTGTCGGCTGGCCATGCCCGTGCGCTCGTTTCCACACCCGATCCGGTTACGTTGGCGAAGACCATCGCATCCAAGGGCCTTTCGGTGCGTGATGCCGAAAAGCTCGCCCAGACCCATATCAAGGCTCAGAACACGCCGCCGGCCGAGCCGCGTGAACCGAGGGATTCGGATACCATTGCGCTTGAGCGCAGCCTGACGGATCGCCTTGGCCTTGCGGTTGCCATCAATCACAAGGGCAATGGCGGTCAGATCAAGATCGCCTACAAGACGCTCGATCAACTCGAAGAGATTTGCCGTCTGCTCGAAGGGCGCGCGTGAGCCTCGCTCAGGCGCGGCGATTGCGCCGCGCCGACTGCAGTGTGGTTGCGAGCAAGGTCTGGAGTGCCAGATTGTCCTCCAGGGCCTGCTTCTGGCGGGTCTGAAGGATCGCGGACTGGATCCGGCTCGCCTCTCTGCTCAGATCCCTAGCGTTCCAGTTGCGCAAAGTGCGCTCAATGATCGGCTTTCGCCGGAAATGAATGCCACGTCCCAGCGATTGCATCACCTGGCTCGCCTGGCTCTGGCGTTCTTCCATCTCGTTGCGCATCTGTTCGAGTTGCTGGAACTGTCGCATGCAGGACTGCAGGACAAGGAAGACCGGTGTCTTGGACGTGACGATCTTCTGGATCGCATGGAGGAAAGCATCTGGCTCGCCGCTCAGCACGGCATCCACGACCTCGTCGGTGGAGATTGCGCTCGCATCGCCAATGATTTCGATGACGTGCTGTTCATCGATCATTGGCTCGTGCAGGCAATAGAGCAGAAGCTTGCGGATTTCGTTGCGCGATGCAATCCGGTCGCCACCGAGCGATTCCTGCAGCGCTTCCCGAGCCGCTGGGGTGATCCGCTGGCCCGCAGCCGCAAGTTCAGCGTCGATCAGGGCATTGATCGCACGGGCATCGTCTTGATAGCAGGGAATCGTGGCAATTGCGCGGGATGCCTCGGCCACCTTGCGAAGCGCCGATCCCTTCTTGAGGTCTCCGGCTTCGATAATGACGTGACTGGTCTCAGGCGGCGTCTCCGACAGAAACTGGAGCGCATCGACCAGCCCCTTCTCGTTTGCCGCACCCCGGATCCAGATCAGCTTCTCTCCGCCGAACAGACCAAACGAGTTTACTTCGTCCATCACTCGACCCGGGTCGGACTGGATATCACCGATGTCGAGCCGAATCAGGGCAAAGCTGTCGGCGAGATCCACGCCGGTCGATCCGGCAATCTGTGCCGCGCGCTCCGCGACTAACCCTCTGTCGGGGCCGTAGATCACGAAAATGCGATAGAATCGTACCGACTTCTGCAGGAAGCCTTCGAATTCGTGAGACTTGATCTCCGCCATGGTTCCGGCCGCCTCAGCGTCCGAGAACCATGGAAAGATCGGCGCGGATCAGCTCGGCAAGCTCGCGCGCACCGCGGTTTTCGGCGTCCCGAATGGCACGAAGCTTGGCGAATTCCTGGAAGGGGAAGTCGACAAGGGCAACCGTCTTGCGCGTTCCGACCTTCAAGACGGTGCCGTCCGAAACCCGCTCCAGGATGTAATTGCCGCTGACAAGCACGCGACCGGTCTGCGCGACGGTCGATTGGGAATCGAGTACCTCGCCGGCACTGGAGCTGACCTTGAGCTTGACGCGATATTGCGGCGACGCAGGCTCGCCCGAGCCGCCGCCAGTCATGAAGATGAGCTGGTTACGCACTTCGAGTTCCACGCGCGATGTCGCGTCGGAATAGGCGATCGCGCCCAGGTTTGCCTGGGTCGCAGCCGTTTCATTATAGAGCGGCCTTACCTGGCAAGATGCCACAAGCGCCGTGAATGCGAGGCACAGCGCCAGGCTCAACCGGCGAGCCGGCACGCGGACGGGGTCAAACGACAATGTTCACAATCCTCAACGGAACGACGATGATCTTCTTCGGAGCCTGCCCGTTCAGGGCGGACTTCACGGTATCGAGCGCGAGAACCGCGTCCTTTACCGCATCTTGGTCCGCGTCGCGGCTGATTGTCAATTCAGTGCGTTTCTTGCCGTTGATCTGGACGGGAAGCACGACCTCGTCGAGCTGCACCAGGCTGGGCTCGAATTCGGGCCAGGCAGCGGTTGCCACCATGCCCTTACGGCCTATCACCTGCCAGCACTCCTCCGCTAGATGCGGTGTCATCGGGCTGATCAGCTGAATGAGGATCTCGGTGGCGTTCTTGACTGCAGCCGTAAAGACCGTGTCGGTCTTGCCGGCTGCGACTTCGGTCAAGGGGCCGGCCAGGGCGTTGACCAGCTCATAGATGCGCGCCACCGCCTTGTTGAAGGCCAGTTTGTCATAATCGCTCTGGACTGCGGCCAGCGTGCGATGGGCAACCTGCGAAACGGCAAGTGCGGCGCCATCCTTAGCCGGATTCGCGACAACAGATTTCATGGTTTCGGCGGCCTCGGCGATCAGGCGCCAGACACGCTGGACGAAGCGGTGCGATCCTTCCACACCGGCTTCGGACCAGATGACGTCGCGATCCGGGGGCGAGTCGGACAAGACGAAGAAACGTGCCGTGTCGGCACCGTAGGAGGCGATGATATCGTCCGGATCGACGACGTTCTTCTTCGACTTTGACATCTTCTCAATGGAGCCGATGCTGACTTCTTCGCCGCTCGAGAGCAAGAAGGCCTTGCGGGCGCCGTCGACTTCTTCAATGCGGATGTCGGCCGGGGCGACCCATTGGCCCTGCGCACCGGCGCCCAGCTTATAGGTCTCATGTACGACCATACCCTGGGTGAAGAGGCCCTTGAAGGGCTCGCTCAGGTTCACATGGCCGGTTTCGCGCATCGCGCGGGTGAAGAAGCGCGAATACAGCAGATGCAGGATCGCGTGTTCGATGCCGCCGATATACTGATCGACCGGCAACCAATGGTCGGCGATCGCCGGCACAGTCGGCAGATCCTCGCGCGGCGCTGTGAAGCGGGCAAAGTACCAGCTCGAATCCACGAAGGTGTCCATCGTGTCGGTTTCGCGCCGGGCATCCTTGCCGCATTGCGGGCAGGCGACATGGCGCCACGTGGCATGGCGATCGAGCGGGTTGCCGGGCACGTCGAAGGTCACGTCGTCCGGCAGCTGCACCGGCAGGTCTTTCTTCGGCACGGGCACGACGCCGCAGACCTCGCAGTGGATCACGGGGATCGGGCAGCCCCAATAGCGCTGGCGGGAGATACCCCAGTCTCGCAGGCGGAAGTTCACCTTGCGCTCGCCCTGCGGCGCATTGCCCAAGAGGGTTGCGGAGAGCTTGTCGGCGACCGTTGCGAATGCCTGCTCGGTGTCGAGACCGTCGAGGAAACGCGAGTTGATCATCACGCCGTCGCCGTCATAGGCGGTATCGCCAACCACAAACGTCGCCGCATCGCCATCCTTCGGCATGACGACCGGTACGACAGGCAGATCGTACTTGCGGGCGAAATCGAGATCGCGCTGGTCGCCGGACGGGCAACCGAAGATCGCACCGGTGCCGTAGTCCATCAGGACGAAGTTGGCGACGTAGACCGGCAGTTCCCAGGAGGTGTCGAAGGGATGACGTACCTTCACGCCGGTGTCGATGCCCTTCTTTTCGGCGGTCTCGAGCGCGGCGAGCGAGGTACCGGCGCGCCGGCACTCGTCGCAGAAGGCTGCAACATCGGCGTTCTTTTCGGACACGGCCTTGGCCAGCGGATGATCGGCGGCGATGGCCAGGAAGGAGGCACCGAACAGCGTGTCCGGGCGTGTCGTGTAGACGGTAACCTCACTGTGGCCTGCAGGGGCGGAACCGGCGATCTCCCAACGCAGGGTCAGACCCTCGGAGCGGCCGATCCAGTTCTTCTGCATCAGCCGAACCTTCTCCGGCCACTGGTCGAGCGTGTCGAGCGCATCGAGCAAATCCTGGCTGAAATCCGTGATCTTAAAGAACCATTGGACGAGGTCACGCTGTTCGACCAGGGCGCCGGAGCGCCAGCCGCGTCCGTCGATGACCTGCTCGTTGGCGAGCACGGTGTGATCGACCGGATCCCAGTTCACCTTCGACTGCTTGCGGTAGACGAGGCCCTTCTCCAACATGTCGAGGAACAGGTACTGCTGGCGATGATAGTATTCGACATCGCAGGTCGCGAACTCACGGGACCAGTCGAGCGAGAGGCCCATGGACTTCAGCTGGCCGCGCATGGTGGCGATGTTCTGGTAGGTCCATTCCTTGGGATGTACCTTGTTCTGCATGGCTGCGTTTTCCGCAGGCATGCCGAAGGCGTCCCACCCCATTGGGTGGAGAACGTTAAAGCCGCGGGCGCGTTTGTAGCGCGCGACGACGTCGCCCATCGCGTAGTTGCGGACATGGCCCATGTGGATGCGTCCCGACGGATAGGGGAACATCTCGAGGACGTAGTACTTCTCGCGCTTGTCGTTGTTGTCGGTGACGAAGACGCCTGCGTCGGACCATTTCGCCTGCCAGCGTGGTTCGGCGTCGCGCGGATTGTAACGTTCGGTGGCCATATTCTGCATTTCCGGAATAGCAAGGAAGGATGGGCGTGACCTTCACCACGAAACCGGCCAAGCGTCAAGTTTTCGAGGCCATTGCGGCCATTTGGGCATGGCTGCTAGAAGCTATCTTCAATGCGTCGTTTTCGAGGCCTTGGCAGTGTTGCTGCCGGATCGCCTGACGCGTGACAGATCAGACAAGGAACGGATGCGGACATGAGCGTTGAGGACAGGCTGGCGGATATTCTGGCGCGGATGAAGAAGGCGGCTGCCGAGGCGAATCGTAAGCCGGATTCCGTGCAGCTCGTTGCCGTGTCGAAAACGTTCGACGCCGACGATGTTCGCCCGGTCATCGCTACCGGACAGCGTGTCTTCGGCGAAAACAGGGTCCAGGAAGCGCAGGGAAAATGGCCGGCGCTCAAGGCCGAGACCGATGGGCTGGAACTCCACCTGATCGGGCCGCTTCAATCGAACAAGGCGGCCGATGCGGTCGCGCTCTTCGACGTGATCGAGACTGTCGATCGCGAGAAGATCGCCCGTGCGCTTGCGGAGGAAGGGAAGCGCCAAGGCCGGATGCCGCGCTTCTACGTTCAGGTGAACACCGGGCTCGAGCCCCAGAAGGCGGGTATCGCTCCGGATGATGTCGACGCCTTTGTGCGGCTGTGCCGGGACGAGATCGGCTTACCGGTGGAAGGACTTATGTGTATTCCGCCGGCAGACGAAAACCCCGGTCCGCACTTCGCATTGCTGGCCAGCATCGCGGCACGGAACGGCCTCGAAAAGCTGTCCATGGGCATGTCGGGCGATTTTGAAACCGCCATTGCCTTCGGGGCGACGAGCGTGCGCGTCGGTTCCGCCATCTTCGGTTCGCGTTGATGCAACTTTTGCGCCTTAAGTATCTCTCGATGTAATCATCGCGGGTATACCGCTTTGGTCTGGCTTTCCAGATCAAGGCCTGCTCCCTAATATTGCGACAAAATTTCAAAAGTCTCGCGTCGCATCGGGAGGAATTCATGCAAGGCAAGTATTTGGAAACCTATCAGTCGTGGATGGGTGACCCTGAGGCATTCTGGAAGACCCAGGCGGACCGGCTCGACTGGTTCAAGCCCGCCGAAAAGGTCTTTGATCCTGAGGCAGGCGTTTATGGCCGCTGGTTTGTCGGAGCAGAAACCAATACCTGCCACAACTGCCTGGATCGCCACGTCGCGACCGGTCGCGGCGAGCAGAAGGCGGTCATCTATGACAGCCCGATGACCGGCGCGAAGAAGAGCTACAGCTTCGACGAGGTTCTTGTGGAAGTGAAGGCAATCGCTGCCGTTCTCAAGAACCACGGAATCGGCAAGGGCGATCGGGTAATCATCTACATGCCGATGATCCCGGAAGCGGTGTTTTCGATGCTGGCCTGCGCCCGTATTGGCGCCGTGCACTCGGTCGTCTTCGGCGGCTTCGCCGCGCATGAGCTCGCGACCCGCATCGACGACTGCAACGCCAAGGCCGTGATCAGCGCGAGCTGTGGTCTCGAACCCGGACGCATCGTTCCCTACAAGCCACTGCTCGACCATGCGGTGGACATGGCAAAGGTAAAGCCGGAATACTGCTTCGTGCTTCAGCGCGACGAACTGCATGCACCGTTGCGGTACGAACACGGCGACGTCGATTTCGCCAAGGCCGTCGAAGTCGAACGCGTCAACGGCACCGAGGTCGCCTGCGAGCCGGTCGCGGCAACCGATCCGCTCTACGTACTCTACACGTCCGGCACGACCGGTCAGCCGAAGGGCGTCGTTCGCGACAACGGCGGCCATATGGTGGCGCTCGCCTGGACCATGGAAAACATCTACGGCGTGAAGCCCGGCGAAGTCTTCTGGGCAGCTTCGGACATCGGCTGGGTCGTGGGGCACTCCTACATCGTCTACGGTCCCCTGCTCGCTGGCAACACCACGATCATCTTCGAGGGCAAGCCGGTCGGCACGCCGGATGCCGGAACCTTCTGGCGGGTGGTTGCCGATCACGACGTCAAGGCGCTCTTCACCGCGCCGACGGCCTTCCGTGCGATTCGCCGTGATGATCCGGATGGCGATTTCGTTCGCAAACATGACATCTCCGGCTTGCGCGCGCTCTTCCTCGCCGGCGAACGCGCCGATCCAGAGACGATCAAGTGGGCAGAGAAGATGCTCAAGGTTCCGGTCATTGACCACTGGTGGCAGACGGAAACCGGCTGGCCGATCGCAGCCAACCCGGCAGGCCTCGGTCTTCTTCCGGTGAAGTACGGCTCCCCGGCCGTGCCTATGCCCGGCTATGCGGTCGACGTGCTTGATGACGCCGGTCATCCGGTGCCGCGCGGGACGCTCGGCAACATCGTCGTCAAGCTTCCGCTGCCGCCCGGGTGCCTCGTGACCTTCTGGAATGCGGACGAGCGCTTCCGCTCGTCCTGCCTTGAGGAGTTTCCGGGTTACTACAAGACGGCCGATGCCGGTATTGTCGACGAGGACGGGTATGTCTTCGTCATGGCTCGCACCGACGACATCATCAACTGCGCCGGACATCGCCTGTCGACCGGCGCAATGGAAGAGGTCTGCGCGATGCATCCGGATGTGGCCGAATGCGCTGTCATCGGCATCGCCGACGAGCTCAAGGGCCAGATCCCCTGCGGTTTCCTGGTGCTGAAGCACAACGTCAACCGGGACTTCTCCGTCATCCAGCGTGAAGTTGTTCAGCTGGTGCGCGACGAGATCGGTCCGGTTGCGGCGTTCAAGACGGTGATGAAGGTCGAGCGCCTGCCGAAGACCCGCTCCGGCAAGATCCTGCGCGGTACCATGCAGAAAATCGCCGACGGCATGCCATGGAAGATGCCGGCGACGATCGATGATCCGGCGATCCTCGATGAGATCACGGACGTTCTCAAGAAGCATGGTCACGGCTGAGGCCGATCAGGCGACAGGAACGCCGAGAAACCACGAAGCGAAGCGGGAAACCGCTTCGCCAAGTTCTGCCGTCGTGATCAGAAAATAGCGCGTATTACCCCTGCTCTCTACGCCCGAGCGCCGCAGTCGCCACGGAAGTCGTGGTCTCGCCTATTGATCACGATACCGAATGCCATGACGAAAAACCCCGGAGGGCAGGCCCTCCGGGGTTCAGATACCTAATTGATAGCCGAAGCAGGATCAGAAGCGATCGTCGTCTTCGTCCTGGTTGCGGTCGGACTTGAGCGACTGCAGCTTGGAGAAGACGGCGTTGACGTCGATTTCCTTCTCTTCCTCGCGTTCATAGCTGAAGCCGAGGTTCTCAGTTTCGTTTGCAGACTGCAGGGTCGCGCCAAGTTCGGCAGCGGTCGGCAGCGGTCGGCCCTTCGAGGCCTTCTCGACCTCCATGTCCAGATCGATCTGGCTGCAGAGGCCGAGCGTGACCGGATCCATGGGCGTCAGGTTGGTCGAGTTCCAGTGCGTGCGGTCGCGGATCTGCTCGATCGTCGACTTGGTCGTGCCGACGAGCCGCGAGATCTGGGCGTCCTTCAGTTCCGGATGGTTGCGCACCAGCCAGAGAATGGCGTTCGGGCGATCCTGGCGCTTGGAAACTGGCGTGTAGCGCGGGCCGCGGCGCTTGCTGTCGGGAACGCGAACCTTCGGCTCCGATAGCTTGAGCTTGTGGTTCGGATCCTTCTCGGCGCGGGCGATCTCGTCGCGCGAAAGCTGGCCGGTGGCGATCGGATCGAGACCCTTGATGCCCTGCGCCGCTTCGCCGTCCGCGATCGCCTTCACCTCGAGCGGGTGGAGCTTGCAGAACTGCGCGATCTGGTCGAATGACAGCGCGGTATTGTCGACAAGCCATACGGCCGTCGCCTTTGGCATGAGCAATGTCTGGGCCATGGAAACAATCCTTCTCTGCGTCCGCGCCGTGGGTCGCGGGCCGTGGTTTAAGCCACAATTTCTGGGAAATCACATGTCTTATACCCGCAATGTAGCGTAATTGCAATTCTTGAAGCCGCGAATGACCTTTGTCTAATTGCTGTGTGCTTTTGAACTGCTATGAATGTTCGTCAGGGGTCACGGGAGGAGAACCTGCGACCCGACACATAATTGGCGCGTCAACATGAGGAGGTGTTCATGTCAGCCAAAACCTATCCGGTGCTGAAGTCGGCAAAGAGCCGTGCCCTGATCGACAAGGACAAGTACCTGAAGTGGTACGAAGACAGCATCGAGAACCCGGAAAAGTTCTGGGACAAGCATGGCAAGCGGATCGACTGGTTCAAGCCTTACACCAAGGTCAAGAACACCAACTTCAAGGGCAAGGTCTCGATCAAGTGGTATGAGGACGGCCTGACCAACGTCTCCTACAACTGCATCGACCGTCACCTGAAGACCCATGGCGAGCGCACGGCGATCATCTGGGAAGGCGACAACCCCTATATTGACAAGAAGATTACCTACAACCAGCTCTACGATCACGTCTGCCGCCTCGCCAACGTCCTGAAGGATCAAGGCGTCAAGAAGGGCGATCGCGTCACCATCTACATGCCGATGATCCCGGAGGCGGCCTATGCGATGCTCGCTTGCGCCCGCATCGGTGCGATTCACTCGGTGGTGTTCGGTGGCTTTTCTCCCGACGCCCTGGCCGGCCGTATCGTCGACTGCGAGTCCACCTTCGTCATCACCTGTGATGAAGGCCTGCGCGGCGGCAAGCCGGTGCCGCTCAAGGAAAACACAGACACCGCGATCGACATTGCAGCCAAGCAGTATGTGATCGTCAACAAGGTTCTCGTCGTCCGCCGCACCGGCGGCAAGATCGGCTGGGCGCCGGGCCGCGACCTCTGGTATCATGAGGAAACTGCCAAGGCGAAGCCGGATTGCCCGCCTGTCAAGATGAAGGCGGAAGATCCGCTGTTCATTCTCTACACCTCCGGTTCGACCGGCAAGCCGAAGGGTGTCGTCCACACGACCGGCGGCTATCTCGTCTATGCCTCGATGACGCACGAATACGTCTTCGACTACAAGGACGGCGAGATCTACTGGTGCACCGCGGACGTGGGCTGGGTTACGGGCCACTCCTATATCGTCTACGGACCGCTGGCGAACTGCGCCACTACGCTGATGTTCGAGGGCGTGCCGAATTTCCCCGACCAGGGACGCTTCTGGGAAGTCATCGACAAGCACAAGGTCAACGTCTTCTATACAGCACCGACGGCCATCCGTTCGCTGATGGGCGCGGGCGACCAGTTCGTCAAGAGATCCTCTCGCTCGAGCCTTCGTCTCCTCGGTTCGGTCGGCGAGCCGATCAATCCGGAAGCTTGGGAATGGTATTACAACGTAGTCGGCGAGCAGAAGTCGCCGATCGTCGATACTTGGTGGCAGACCGAAACAGGGGGCATCCTGATCACCCCGCTGCCGGGCGCGACCGATCTCAAGCCGGGCTCGGCGACCCTTCCGTTCTTCGGGGTCAAGCCGCAGTTGGTCGACAATGAGGGTAACGTGCTCGAGGGCGCCACCGATGGCAATCTCTGCATCACCGACAGCTGGCCGGGCCAGGCGCGCTCGATCTATGGCGATCACCACCGCTTTGCCGAGACCTATTTCTCCACCTACAAGGGGAAATACTTCACCGGCGACGGCTGCCGCCGCGACGAAGACGGCTATTACTGGATCACCGGGCGCGTGGACGACGTTCTGAACGTCTCTGGCCACCGTCTCGGCACTGCGGAAGTGGAATCGGCTCTGGTGTCGCACCACTTCGTCTCCGAAGCGGCCGTCGTCGGTTACCCGCATTCCATCAAGGGTCAGGGCATCTACTGCTATGTCACGCTGATGGCCGATCACGATGGCGACGAGGCGCTTCGTCAGGAGCTCATCAAGCATGTCCGCGCGGAGATCGGCCCGATCGCAACGCCGGACAAGATCCAGTTTGCTCCCGGCCTGCCGAAGACCCGCTCCGGCAAGATCATGCGGCGTATTCTGCGAAAGATCGCCGAGGACGATTTCGGCGCGCTTGGCGATACCTCGACGCTCGCCGATCCGGGCGTCGTCGACGATCTGATCGCGAACCGTCAAAACAAGAGCGCCTGATCGCTTCCTGTTTCAGAAGTCCCCCTTGAGCCCCTCTGCCTCGCGCATTGGGGCTCTTTTTTCATGAACAGCGCGGCGTCTTCTTGTGGCCGCCGCGATAAGGCTCGGCGAGCCCTTCGGCAAGCAGGGTGGTGGTGGGATCGCTGCCATTGGCCAGCCGTATGGCTGCGACCACCCGGCCGTAATACTTGTCACCCGAAATATCGGTCAAAGACACGAGCGGCGAGGCGGCCAGCAGCTCGGAAAGCACTGCCTGGGCCTCAAGGGCGGCATGGCGTGTTGCAGGACAGTGCGATTTGAGTTCCGGCGCGTCGATTCCACGCAGGCGCACATATGTGGTCACACGATGATCCGGCCAGGGCATGGCGCTCACCAGGACGGTATCGCCGTCAATGACGCGAACCAGTTCTGCAGCGACCGGTCCGGCAATCCGCTCGGCGGCGTGGAGAGTACCTGTTGTGCCGGGTGCACTGATCAGGATGACGGCAAGGAACGCGCGCCGGAAAGGATGAGTTCGCATGGATATGGAACATATTCCTATCATGCGACCCAATCAATAGGCTTTTATTCAACTCTTAGAAGTCGATGGCCCTGCCATTGATCTCCCAGTCGCCGAAACGCGCCGGATCGGCGCCGCCGCGGCCACCGATTTCGGGTGCCGGTTGCTGTCGCTTCTCTGCGTTGCGACGCTCTTCCGCCTCGGCGAGCGCCCGCATTGCAGCCTCGCTCAACGGTCGGCGCGCCGGCTGAGGGACGTCAACTCCGGCATCCTGTGGCTGATTGTCATTGTCGGCGATGTCACTCATGACCGATTCATTTCCGAAATCATTGAAACTTTGCTCAGGCGTTTTACATCTAGTGCAGCCCTGCGCATCAACCAAGCTCTCATTGGCGTCAATGCGTCCAAAGACGGAGACAAGAGATGAACTCCATGCGTACCGCCATGTTGCTCGCTTTCATGACGGCACTTTTCATGGGTGTCGGTTACCTGATTGGCGGCCAGAGCGGCATGATGATCGCCTTCGTCGTCGCCGCGGGCATGAACTTCTTCTCCTACTGGAATTCCGATCGCATGGTGCTCCGCGCTTATCACGCGCAGGAGATCGATGAGAACAACGCCCCGGAATTCTTTGCGACGATCCGCGACCTTTCGAAGAATGCTGGCTTGCCGATGCCGCGCGTCTATATCTTCGACAGTCCGCAGCCCAATGCCTTCGCTACTGGCCGCAATCCGCAGAATGCCGCGGTTGCCGCCTCGACCGGCCTGCTTCGTCGCCTGACACCGGAGGAGGTGGCCGGGGTCATGGCGCACGAACTTGCCCATATCGAGAACCGAGATACCTTGACGATGACGGTGACCGCAACGCTTGCCGGTGCGATCTCGATGCTCTCCAATTTCGCCTTCCTGTTCGGCGGCAGCCGCGACGACCGGAACAACCCGTTCGGGTTCGTCGGCGTTCTGGTCGCGATGATCGTCGCGCCGCTTGCCGCGATGCTCGTGCAGATGGCCATCAGCCGTACTCGCGAATATGCCGCCGACCGGCGCGGCGCCGAAATCTGCGGCAATCCCCGGTGGCTTGCCTCCGCTCTCCAGAAGATTGCCGGCGACGCTTCCCACGTCGAGAACCTCGATGCAGAGCGCAATCCGGCGACCGCGCACATGTTCATCATCAATCCGCTGTCCGGACAGAGGATGGACAACCTGTTCTCGACCCACCCGAATACTGAAAACCGCGTCGCTGCCCTGCTCCAGATGTCGGAAAGTGGCTTTGGGGGATCGACGCGGCCGGCACCCGCTGATAATGCGCCCCGTAAATCGCGTTCCGTACCGAATACCGGGTGGGGTCGCGGTGGCTCCGAACCACCTAAGGGACCATGGTCTTGAACGACGAGCGCAATCGGCGAAAACCCTCCGGCAAGAACCCCACGATAGGACGTCCGGGCTCGGATCCGGCCCATCAGGCAGCGCCGAAGCCCGGCTTCGAGGTTCGCAGCGCGGCAACAAAGATCCTGGCGGCGGTCATCGACAAGAAGACCCCGCTCGACGGCATGCTCGACGCCGAACATGGCAACCCGGCCATTCGGAGCCTTTCCGAAGCTGACCGCGCTCTCGTCAGGGCGATACTTCACAGCGCCCTGCGTCACCTGCCGCGCATCGAGGCCATCATTGCCGGTCTGCTCGACACGCCACTGCCCGATGGCGCTCGCTCGCTCCATCATCTGCTGATCGTTGCGGCCGCGCAGATGCTCTACCTCGATGTTCCCGACCATTCGGCCGTCGATCTAGCCGTCGAGCAGGCCAATCGTGATCCCCGCAATCGCCGTTTCGCCAAGTTAACCAATGCCATCCTTCGCCGGATCGGGCGCGAAAAGGAGGCTCTGCTCGCCTCGGTCGCCGATCTCCCCTGCTTCCCGGATTGGTTCTTCGCGCGCATGGCCGAGGTCTACGGACCGGAGGCTGCACGCGCGATCGCCGAAGCACAGATGCAGCCGGCAGCGATCGACGTGACGGTCAAACAGGATACAGAGCTCTGGGCGGAGCGGCTCAACGGCAAGGTTCTGCCCACCGGCAGCCTGCGGCTCGAGCGTTTTCGGGGCACGATCCCCGAACTCCCGGGTTTCGACGAGGGCGCGTGGTGGGTACAGGATGCGGCCGCAGCACTTCCAGCCAGGCTCTTCGGTGACATTCGCGGCAAGCGTGTCGTCGATCTCTGCGCCGCGCCAGGTGGCAAGACAGCGCAGCTGATCGCAATGGGTGCCGAGGTAACCGCCGTCGAGCAGTCCCGCTCGCGCCTGACCCGGCTTCAATCCAATCTCGCCCGGCTGGGTCTCGAGGCGACGTGTGTGCTTTCCAACCTGCTCGATTTCAAGCCGGACCAGCCCTTCGACGCCGTGCTTCTCGATGCGCCTTGCTCCTCCACCGGGACGACGCGTCGTCATCCGGATGTGCTCTGGACGAAGGGGCCGGAGGACATTGCCAAGCTCGCCGAGCTTCAGGAAAAGCTGCTGCGTCATGCGCTGACACTGGTCCGTGCGGGTGGGCTGGTGGTCTTCTCCAACTGCTCGCTTGACCCTAGCGAGGGTGAAGAAATGATTGAGCGCGTTCTCGGCGGTGATGCGGGTCTTGAACGCGTTCCGGTCAATCCTGCGGACTGGACTGGCCTCGAAGATGCGGTCACCGCGCGCGGTGAAATCCGAACCACTCCGGCCATGCTTGCAACCGAAGGCGGCATTGACGGATTCTATGCATGCGCAATCGCTAAGATTTAACGGAATTTTCACTAAAATTGTTCGAATCTGAGGGAATACGCAATTGGCGGCTCGCAGATCGCGGGTTTCGGCGATATGCGGAACGACTGCGCCTTTCCTTCAAGGCGGATGATGGTGCGGATCGAGACACGCTCGACGCGTCCGGCGGGGATGTCGCCCGGGTTTCAGTGCGACAGCTTGGGAAGATGATGCGACTGACGCAACGCCAGAAGCTGGTCTATTTGTACATGGCGGAAACTGGCCGAAGGATCGTCCGCGCTTTCCGGCGCCTCCGTGTGCCATCTTTCGGCCTGCCGGGCGTGGCTCCAGGCCGTCTCATCGTCGCGCCGACGGATCTGCGCGTGATCGATCCCTTCGTTGCCGAAGAGATCTTCGTTGGGCGTTTCCCGCTTGCAGGCCGCATTCTCGATGCAGGCAACCAGTCGCCCTTCGCGCTTGAACTTCCGTCCCATCATTTTGCCGTACGGCTTCATTCCTTTGCCTGGTTGCGCCATATCCGTGCCGACAAGAGTGCGGCGGCCTGCGCCAATGCACGCGCGATCGTCGACGACTGGATCGGGCTGCATGGATCGAGGATCGGCGGCGTCGCATGGGAAGCCGATGTCATTGCCCAGCGCATCATCGCCTGGCTCTCACATTCCACGGTCGTGTTGCATGAGGCCGATGCCGGATTCTATCGCCGCTTCCTGACCAGCCTCGCCTATCAGGTGCGTTATCTTCGCCGCAATGCCGGACATGCTCCGGCCGGGTTTACCCGCCTTAGGGTGCGCATAGCGCTGGCGATGGCTTCGATCTCGATGGAAACGCGCGGGTCGACCATCCGTCGCAGTGCACGCGAACTCAATCGCGAGATCGACCGCCAGATCCTGCCCGATGGCGGTCATGTGTCCCGTAACCCGCAATCCGCAGTCGAACTGCTGTTCGACCTTCTGCCGCTGCGGCAGACCTACATCAATCTCGGGCATGAAGTTCCGGCCAGACTCATTCCGGCGATCGACCGCATGTATCCGGCGATCCGTTTCTTCCGCCATCAGAGTGGCGACCTTGCCCTGTTCAACGGTGCGAGTTCGACGCTTGCGAACGAACTGATGTCGGTGCTGCGCTACGACGAGACCGCCGGGCAGCCCTTCAAGGCGCTGCCGCATTCTCAATATCATCGCATGGCGGCTGGTGGCGCAGTCGTGCTGGTAGACACCGGCGTGCCGCTCTCGTCGGACCTGTCCCGCACGGCCCATGCGGGGTGCCTGTCCTTCGAGCTTTCGTCTGGACGGCACCGGTTCATCGTCAATAGCGGGTCGCCCCGCTTTGCTGGCGACAAGCTCAGGCAACTGGCCCGCACCACGGCCGCTCATTCGACGGTCTGCATCGGCACCTCATCGTCAGCACGCTTTTCGGAATCGGAGTTTCTCGGACCTCTCATGGTTTCCGGCGTCTCCAAGGTCGATGTATCGCGTCAGACCGGACCGGACGGCAGCGACCGACTCTGCGCTAGCCATGACGGTTATCTCGGCAAGTTCGGGCTGGTTCACGAGCGCGAGATCCGCATGAACGAAGCCGGCAACAAGATCGCCGGAAGGGACCGTTTCCTCACGCCGGACGGCACTCCCGCGACCGAAGCGCCGGCCGAGGCTGCTGTCGCCCGGTTCCATGTCCATCCCTCGATCACGCTCGAACGGATCGACGAACGCAAGGTGCGGATGACCGCCTCCGATGGCGAGAGCTGGACATTTTCGACGCCGACAGGACAGCTCCTGATCGGCGAGGACGTGTTCTTCGCCGATGTCTCGGGCGTGCGGCCGTCGCAACAGCTCGAACTTGCCTTCCAGGGCCCGGAAGTGCGCTGGTTTCTCGCCCATCACGCATAGAATGGTTCCCTCCGGGGGTAAGCTGTGCTAGGCGGCGGCATCGCGCACGCGATGTCCTTTTCCCCGGTAGCGCGGCAGTTCAGATCGGAGCAGAACCATGGCAGTCGTATCGAAGAAAATCCCCGTTCCAGACCGTGTCAAAGTCCGCACTGCCCTTCTGTCGGTGTCCGACAAGACCGGCATCATCGAGTTGGCCCAGGCACTGAACGACATGGGTGTACGCCTGCTGTCGACCGGTGGCACGCACAAGGCGATTGCCGCAGCCGGACTGCCCGTCACCGATGTATCCGAGGTCACGGGTTTCCCGGAGATCATGGATGGTCGCGTCAAGACGCTGCATCCGAACGTGCATGGCGGCCTGCTGGCGATCCGCGATGATGCCGAGCACGTCGCTGCGATGAAGGCGCATGGTATCGACGCGATCGATCTCTCCGTCATCAATCTCTACCCCTTCGAGGCGGTCCGTGCCGCCGGGGGCGACTATCCGACCACGGTCGAGAACATCGACATCGGCGGTCCGGCGATGATCCGCGCCTCGGCAAAGAACCACGCCTATGTCACCGTTCTGACCGACCCCTCCGACTACCCTGCTCTGCTCGAGGCCCTGAAGGCCGACGATTGCCAGACGACCTATGCGCTGCGCCAGCAGTTCGCCGCCAAGGCCTTTGCCCGCACGGCTGCCTATGACTCGGTGATCTCGAACTGGTTTGCCGAGGCTCTTTCCATCGACATGCCGCAGTATCGCGCGATCGGTGGCTCGCTGAAGGAAGCCATGCGCTATGGCGAGAACCCGCATCAGAGCGCCGGCTTCTACCTGACCGGCGACCAGCGCCCGGGCGTTGCCATGGCAACCCTTCTGCAGGGCAAGCAGCTTTCCTACAACAATATCAACGATACCGATGCGGCCTTCGAACTGGTGGCCGAGTTTCCGCCTGAACAGGGACCTGCCTGTGCGATTATCAAGCACGCCAATCCCTGCGGCGTCGCGACCGGTTCCAGCCTGGTGGAAGCCTATCAGCGGGCGTTGGCCTGCGATTCCGTCTCGGCGTTCGGCGGCATCATCGCTCTCAACCAGACGCTCGATGCCCAGACGGCGCATGAGATCGTCAAGCTGTTCACCGAAGTGATCATCGCGCCTTCCGTCACCGATGAAGCGAAGGCGATTGTCGCGGCAAAGCCGAACCTGCGTCTGCTCACCACGGGTGCCCTGCCCGATCCGCGCGCGCGGGGCATCGTCGCCAAGACGGTTTCCGGCGGTCTTTTGGTGCAATCGCGCGATAATGTCATGGTCGAGGATCTGGAACTCAAGGTGGTGACCAAGCGCGCGCCCACCGCGACCGAACTCGAAGACATGAAGTTTGCCTTCAAGATCGCCAAACACGTGAAGTCGAATGCGGTAATCTATGCGAAGAACGGCCAGACGGCGGGCATCGGAGCCGGCCAGATGAGCCGCGTCGACTCAGCCCGCATCGCGGCGCTCAAGGCCGAAGATGCCGCCAAGGCGCTCGGGCTTGCAGAACCGCTGACCAAGGGCTCGGCCGTCGCTTCGGAAGCCTTCTATCCCTTCGCCGACGGCCTGCTTGCCGCCATCGCGGCAGGTGCCACCGCGGTTATCCAGCCGGGTGGATCCATGCGAGACGCCGACGTCATTGCCGCAGCCGACGAACATGGCGTGGCCATGGTCTTCACCGGCATTCGACATTTCCGTCACTGACCGGCGATAGTCGCTCTGAGGAAGAAGCCCGGCATCGTCCGGGCTTTTTTATTGCTCGAGCGGGGCTGCCGGATGGGCAGCCGGATAAGGAGTTCTGAGCAGGATCACCAGGCCGCTGACGAGAAAGACGATCAGGCTCGCCATGCCGATGCGGGCCGAGCCGGTCCAGTAGGTCAGGAGCGAGAAACTGAGGGTGGCCATAAAGCTCGTGGCGCGGCCGGAAAGCGCATAGATGCCGAAGTAGCGTCCGGCCTCGGAAGGGCCGACGCTACGGGCGAGATAGGAGCGCGACGAGGCCTGGACCGGGCCGAAGGCAATGCCGATCAGCAGCCCATAGAGGATGTAGGCCTTTTCCGCGGGCGTCGAGAACAAGCCCTCGGTCGTCGTCACCGGCAGGCTCACCAGCCCGAAGAGCGTGAAGTCGGTGCCCGTCGAGATGATGCCGATCGTGGCAGCCAGCAGCGACAGCAGGCTGAGTACCACAACGAATTTGGATCCGAGCACTCGGTCGAGCGAACTTGCGGCGATGCAGCCGAAGATCGCGATGATGTTGAGGATGATACCGTAGATGCCGATCTCCATCGTCGACCAGCCGAACATCGCCGCCGCGAACACGCCGCCAAGGGTCAGCAGGCCGTTCACACCATCCTGGTAAATCATTCGCCCGACCAGGAAACGCAGGATTCCGGGCTTGTTCTTCAGTTCGGAAAGCGTGTGGCCGAGATCCCTGAGACCCGAGCGCACGGCTGCCGGAAGCGGCTTGCCGCGTCCTGCGTCGGGTGTGAACAGGAACATCGGAAGAATGAAGACGAGATACCAGAGGGCCGAGATCGGGCCGGTTACACGGGCGTCCTCGCCGGCGGAGGGATCAAGACCGAAAATGGGCGTCGCGCCCAAGAGCGTTTTACCAGTCTGCGGATTGCCGGCGATGAACAGGACGACACTGATCAGCACGATCATGCCGCCCAGGTAACCGAGGCCCCAGGCAATGTTGGACACGCGCCCGACGTCCTTCGTGCCGACGAGCCGCGGCATCATCGAGTCGTTGAACACGATCGAAAATTCGGCCGAGACCGTGGCAAGCACCATCAGGACCACGACGAAGGCGACGGGAGAACCGGGCGCCGCCGTCCAGAGGAGGCAGAGGCTAACAATCTTGATCACGGCGAAAAAGGCGATCCACGGCTTTCGTGAGCCGGATTCGTCGGCAATCGCGCCCAGGATCGGCGACAACACGGCGATGATGATCGACGAGATTGTCGCCATGTTGCTCCAGGTCGCCTGGGCGCTCACCGGATCGCTGGTGAGGCGCGAAACGAAGTAGGGACCGAAGATGAATGTCGTGATCACCGTGAAGAAGGGTTGGGCTGCCCAGTCGAACAACATCCAGCTCATCACCCCACGGCTATAGACCTTCTCTCCCCGGCCGTCCGTTACTCCCGCCTGTACCGTCACGCGTCCGTTCTCCCCCATCTGCCGATGGGGGACACTGTCATCTTGTCCGGTCGTTCGCAAGGTCGGTCAGCAGGCCTGCCGCCACCGTGATCTTCGCGAGACTGCCCTCGCTGCCCTCGCTGAGGGCCGCAAGCTCTGTTGCCAGCCGGTTGACCCGCTGGCGAGCGGCTGCGAGCCAGGCGTTGACCGGATGTTTCTCGCCGCCATGCCGGGCAAAGGCCGACACGACGATATCGCGACGAGCCGCACCGATCTGGTCGAGGCTGCGACCGAGCGCGAGGCTCTCGTAGTGATCGCTGCTGACGATCCGGTTTCCGGCGACCAGGATGCGATCGATCCGGAACGCCTCCGAAACAGCAAAATAGGCTTCGATGACACGCGGTAGCTGTGCTTCGGTCCGCATGGCGATCTGCATGACCTCTGGCACCAGGAGCAGGGTCTGCAGGCCGACTATTTCGCGGGCGATGTCTGCCGGGGCGCCGCCATCCTCCAGTTCTTCCACCTCCTGTTCGAAGGGTGCCTTGAGATTGGCCGGGAACGCCGAACCGAAGGCCTGGCGAGCTGATTTCACCGCAGACTTGAGGCGAGCGAGGGCCTCGGAGAGATCACCGGCCGACATGCCGGTCTCGACCAGCAGACGGGTGACGCCTGCATAGACGCGGGCGACGATCGCATGCATCCGGTTCTGAGTTTCGCCAGGGATCTTCGCGTCGAGCGCGTCGATCTTCTCCCAGAGCGCCGGTAGCTGAAGGCCGTCGCGGGTGAGCAGAGCCGCCCTGACGATCTCGGGCGGCATAGCGCCCGTGGCATCACCGATCGTGGTGATGAAACCCGGGCCGCCGCGATTGATCACGTGGTTGGCGAGTACCGTCGCGATGATTTCGCGATGCAGCCGATGCCCGGCGATGTCGCCCGCATAGGTCCTGCGCATCTTGGCCGGGAAGTAGTTGGTCAGCGCGCTTTCGCAATAGGGATCATCCGGCAGGTCGGATGCGACCAGCTGGTCGAAGAGGACGATCTTGGCATAGGAAAGCAGGACGCCGATTTCCGGCCGGGTGAGTGCCTTGCCGGACGCGAAACGCTCGGACAGCGTCGCGTTGTCCGGAAGGGTCTCGACCTTGCGGTTGAGGCGGCCGAGGCCTTCCAGATAGTTCATCAGGCGGCCGAGTTCCTCGCGGTTCGCTGCGCCCTTGCGCTGTGTCAGCGAGATCGCAAGCGTCTGCAGGTAGTTGTTTCGCAGGACCAGTTCCGCCACCTCGTTAGTCATATCCGAGAGCAGTTTGTCGCGCTTGTCGCGCGTCAGACGCTTGTCGGCCAGTGCCGAGGAGAGGGCAATCTTGATGTTGACCTCGACGTCGGAGGAATTGACGCCTGCCGAGTTGTCGATCGCGTCGGAGTTCAGGCGCCCGCCGCTCAAGGCATAGGCGATGCGGCCCTTCTGGGTGACGCCGAGATTGGCGCCCTCACCGATGACCTTGGCGCGCACTTCCCCGCCGGTGACGCGGATTGCGTCGTTTGCGCGGTCGCCGACATCGGAGTCCGCCTCGTCGGAAGCCTTGATGTAGGTACCGATGCCGCCGAACCACAACAGGTCAACAGGCGCCTTCAGGATCGCGTTCATGATGTCGAGCGGGGTAGCGACCGTCTTGTCGAGGCCGATGATCGCTGCCGCCTCAGGCGTGAGCGTCACCGATTTTTCGGCGCGCGAAATGATCATCCCGCCCTTCGACAGAAGCTTCGTGTCATAATCCTGCCAGCTGGAACGCGGCAGTGCGAACATGCGCTTGCGTTCCTTGAAGGAACGGGCCGTATCTGGATCCGGGTCAATAAAGATGTCGCGGTGGTCGAAGGCCGCGACGAGCCGGATCTTCTCTGACAGGAGCATGCCGTTGCCGAAGACGTCGCCCGACATGTCCCCGACGCCGGCAACCGTGAACGGCGTCGACTGGATATCGATGTTCATCTCGCGGAAGTGACGCTTGACCGCTTCCCAGGCGCCGCGCGCAGTGATGCCCATCTTCTTGTGGTCATAGCCGGCCGAGCCGCCGGAGGCGAAGGCGTCGTCGAGCCAGAATCCGGCCGCCTGGGCCAATCCGTTCGCGGTGTCCGAGAAGGTTGCCGTTCCCTTGTCGGCGGCGACGACGAAATAGGGGTCGTCATCGTCCAGCCGGACCGTGTCGGCCGGCGGCACGATCCGGCCGCCGTCGATGTTGTCGGTGATCGACAGCATGGTGGTGATGTAGGTCTTGTAGGCCTCGGTGCCGGCCGCCAGCCAGGCGTCGCGGCTGCCGCCGACGGGCAGGAGCTTCGGGAAGAAGCCGCCCTTGGCGCCGACGGGCACGATTACCGCGTTCTTGACCTGCTGCGCCTTGACGAGGCCGAGCACTTCCGTGCGGTAGTCCTGTGCGCGATCCGACCACCGCAGGCCGCCGCGGGCGACCTTGCCGAAGCGCAGGTGGACGCCTTCCACCTCAACCCCGTAGACAAAGATCTCGCGATAAGGTCGCGGTTCGGGAAGCCCTTCGAGCAGCTGCGGATCGAACTTGAAGGCGAGCATCGGCCGCTCGCTCTCGGCATAGGCCTTCTGATAGTAGTTGGTGCGAAGCGTGCAGTCGACCGAGTTGAGATAGCGGCGCAGGATCCGGTCCTCATCGAGGCTCGGAACCGAAACAAGGGCCGCCTCGAGAGCTGCCCGGCCCTCGGCGAGCTTCTTCAGGCGGATCTTCTCGCCGATCGTGGGATCAAACGTCGTTTCGAACAGCGAGAGGATGGAGGCGGTGATTTCCGGATACTTGTTGAGTGTATCGGCGATGTGGCGTTGGGAGTAAACGAAGGCGCATTGGCGAAGATGGGCGGCATAGGCGCGCAGCACATTGGCCTGACGCGCGCTGAGGCCCGCCGTCATCACCAGCCGGTTGAAAGCGTCGTTGTCGACCGTGCCGCGGAAGGCGAGCACCAGTGCCTCCTCAACGGCCTTGCCCTGGGTCGCGATGTCGAAGCTGCGCGCTCCATGGACCTGAAGTTCCATGTCGTGCAGGACGACCAGCCTTTCGATTTCATTCCGATCGGTGACACCGATGTCGAAAGTACGTTCGCTGATGACGCCGAAGCCGAGGTTTTCCAGCAGCGGAACACGGCGCGACAGCGGCAGATGCGCGCCTGCATGGAATATCTTCAGATAGAGAAGCTGGCCTTCATCGGCGGTGACTTCGTGGAATGCGATCGATATCGGCGCGCCGGCGAGGCAGGCTTCGATATGGCGGAGATCGGCGACCGCGTCCGCGGCTTCGAAGGCCTCCTGATAGGCCTGGGTCACGGAGAGCTTGGGCGCGGCAGGCCCGGCAAGAGTGGCAAAGCGATCGTCCCAGCGCGCGGTGATTTCACGGATCGCCTGCTCAAGGCGGGCTTGCGGAATGCGGGGCGTCTTGCCTTCGGAGCGGCCGATGATGATGTGCACACGGGCTACGCCGCCCTCGGGGAAGGCCGGATAGTAGGCAGATACGTGGCCCTCGTAGACGGTCCTGAAATAGTTGCCGATCTTCTCGCGGACGATCGAGTTGTAGTCCTCGCGCGGAACATAGACGATCAGCGAGACGAAGCGGTCGAACTGGTCGATGCGGGGGAGGACCCGGACCCGCGGGCGTTCGGAGAGGTCGTTGATCTGTTCGCAGAACTTCGCGAGGAGGTCGGTGTCGATCTGGAAGAGATCGTCGCGCGGATAGGATTCCAGCGTATTCTGCAGGATGCGACCGGAGTGGCTCTGCGGATCGAAGCCGAAATGGCTCGTCACCTTTTCGATCTTGGCCCGGAGCAGCGGGATCTGGTTGACCGAGCGGGTATAGGCCGTCGCGGTGAACAGGCCGACGATGCGGAGTTCGCCGACAACCCTGCCGTCAGGCCCGAAGCGTTTCACGCCGACATAGTCCATGTAGGCGCGGCGATGCACGACCGACTTCACATTGGCCTTGGTGACGATGAGGAAATCGGGGCCCTGCAGGAAGGCAAGAATTTCCGGCGTCGTCGTGACGGCATGCTTGCCTTGGCGGAGCACGAGGACGTCCGGGTCGGACAATATACCGAGCCCCTGGCCGAGGCTGCGCTCGACCTTCGCCTCCGGTCCTTCTCCCGTGTAGACATATTCGCGCATGCCGAGGAAGGTGAAATTATCGCTGCGGAGCCAATCGAGGAAGGCCAGCGCTTCGTCGCGGTCCGCCTTGCGGCGTCCTGCGCCCGAGGCGACACCGGCAAGCTCCTGCATGGCCGCGTCGAGCAAGGCAAGCATGGGTTTCCAATCGGCGGAGGTCATCTGGACTTGGGCGAGCACCAGGGCCAAACTTGCCTTCAGCGCGGTAGCCTGATCGGCCGTCAGCGGTGCGATGTGGATCTGCATGTAGCTGACACGGACCGCTCCCTCGACCTCGTGTTCCGGGGTCGAGAGCGAGACTTCGCCTTCCTCGGTCCGGGCGAGGATCGGATGGACCGCCATGAAGATGTCGCGGTAGAGGCTCGTCACTTCACCCATGACTGAATCGTAGAGGAAGGACTTGTTGCGATCGACGACCGACAGCACGCTGACCGGAACACCGTCCGGGGTAACATCGGCGATCGGCTCGATGGTGATGCATGGCTGCTCGCCGTCCCAGGCGGCCAGGTCTTGCGCGGCGCGTACGGCGGAGAATGCGAGCATTTCGGGTGTGTAGAGATCGAGGTCGTCGTTGCTTGCGCGACCGAACAGAATGCCGGGATCGATGAAGGCCTCCCCGTTTGCCACGGCGATACGGCGTGCGCTTTCGAATTGCTGCTCCCGCCGGGGTTTCCTGTTCGCGACCATTCTTCTCTTCCTCCCTGTCATCGGCACATTGTGCGGATGATCCATAAAACTGTTTTCCCAATGGTGTATCTGCTTCGGGCCGCATATGGAAAGATCCATTGTACGGTTGTGCAATTGCTAGGAGCCAATTGGTGCACGATATTGACAGCCTCGGGCGAAAAGCGTGATCAAAAGACCGAACTAACAGGAAATTTCCGCCATGACAGAGAAATCCCAAGGCGCGGTGATCGTCATCTCGAGCCACGTCGTCCGCGGATCGGTCGGCAATCGTGCCGCCGTGTTCGCGCTCGAGAGCCTCGGTTTTCCTGTCTGGGCGCTTCCGACGATCGTCCTGCCCTGGCACCCTGGTCACGGTCCCTCGACGCGGCTGACCTTCGGGGAAGAGGAATTCGATCATGCCATCGACGATCTCATCCGCGCGCCCTGGCTCCCGGAGGTCAAGGCGGTCCTGACCGGCTATTTCAGTAATGCCGCCCAGCCTCACGCGGTTGCCCGGCTTGTCAGGGCCCTGCGGGCGCGAAATCCCGATCTGCTCTATGTCTGCGATCCGGTCATGGGTGACCTCGGTGGTCTCTATATCCGCGAGGAGACGGCGATTGCCGTCCGCGATCAGCTGATCCCGCTCGCCTCGCTCGCCACGCCTAACCGCTACGAGCTTGAGTGGCTTGTCGGTGCCCGGCTTTCCACAAATGCCGAGATCATGGAAGCGGCTCTTTCGCTCGGGCCGCCCCGCATGCTGGTCACTTCGGCTGTGCCGATGATGGCCGGCGGTACCGGCAATCTCTATCTGAGCGGTAAGCATGCGCTCCTCGCCGAGCACCGGCTGATCGACAATCCACCGAATGGGCTCGGTGATCTGACATCGGCCGTCTTCCTCGCCCGTTTGCTGGACGGTGTGCCGGACGAGCGCGCGCTACAGCTCACGACGGCGAGCGTCTTCGAGGTTCTCGCCCGCACCGCCAAGCGTGGCGGCGACGAACTGACGCTCGAAAGCGATGCTGCCAGCCTTTCAACGCCGATGGCGCTGGTTCAGATGCGGCACCTGCTGCATCCCGCACAAAGGCCGAAACGCAGCTGAACGCGATTCGCATTGCCGCTTTGCGTTCGAAGCTTGCGTGAAACTGTTGCCATGACGGCCCGGTCGCGCTAATCGATGGGCATGAAGCGTTTTCCAGTTCCCCTCCTCAACGGTTATCGCAACTTCATGTCCGGGCGTTATGTCGACGAACGGGAGCGATACCGCGTTCTGGCGGACCAGGGGCAGAAGCCGCACACATTGATTGTCGCCTGCTGCGATAGCCGTGCGGCGCCTGAGACGATCTTCGATGCCGGCCCCGGTGAACTCTTCGTGGTTCGCAACGTTGCGAACATGGTTCCTCCCTACGAGCCGGACGGGCAGTATCACTCGACTTCCGCCGCTCTGGAATTTGCGGTCCAGGCACTTCGCGTGCGTGACATCATCGTCATGGGCCATGGCCGCTGCGGCGGTATTCGCGCCGCGCTCGACCCCAGCGCCGAACCGTTGTCGCCGGGTGATTTCATCGGCAAGTGGATGAACCTGGTCAGCACCGCCGCCGAACAGATCCAAGGCAATTCGGTGATGACCGACAGCGAGCGGCAGACGGCGCTGGAACGCATCTCCATCCGCAATTCGATTGCCAATCTTCGCACTTTCCCGTGTGTGAAGATCCTGGAAGAACGCGGCAAACTGCAGCTCCATGGCGCCTGGTTCGACATCTCGAACGGCGAACTCTGGATCATGGATCCCGATACGCGGGATTTCGTTCGCCTCGACAAGTGATTACGACGCGAAATATCCGTCCACCGTCGAGTCTAATTTAGAACTTATTCATGTCATGGCGCTAGCGTCACCCTTGAAATTATAGGGTGGGCCGCGACCTGACTGCTACTGCCGGGCCGGGGCCACCAATGCCCTTTCCACTTTCCTGGTGCGTGGATGAACTTGAAAGCCACTCAGAAGGTCGTCATGGCGGCCCTTTTGCTCCCCAGCGTCGTGATTGGAGCAATGGCGATCCTTCTATTGGAGCACTACCACGATCGGTTCCGCGTTCTGGATGCCGACAAGCGCTTCGCTTACGCCTCGTCCGATGCCGGCCGCATCGGTTCCTCCACTATCCCGACCGAAGCGCTCATCACGATCCGGTACCTGACCGAGACGACAGACCGAAACCGTCGGGACATGCTTGAGTCACGGATCACCCTCGACCGGGAGATAGAGGCATTCGAATCACTTCTCGATGAGGATAGTGCGCCGATCTTCCAGCCGTTCAGAGAGAAGCTGCGACTTCTGGTCGATGGCATGCGGCGCTACCGCATCCGGGTGGACAACGGCAAGGCCGTGACCGCAGAAGTCATCGACCAGTACAAGCCCGTTTCGGTCACCTATCTGGACATCGTCGGAGCGCTGCGCTTCGAGATCGGTGACGCCCTCCTGTCGCGCGAGCTGCAGCTCTTCCTCGATCTGCTGGTGGCCAACGAGGCAGGGCTTGTCACCAATTTCTACGGTACCGAATATCTTCGCGGCCATGATCTTTCCGCTGCCGACCTCGATCTCTTCTCGCGGGCAGCCGCAGTAAAGGATGATGCGCTTCAGCGCCTCTCCGTTCGGATGGCCAGCCCCGGACTGAAGCCGCTTCTCGATTTCGAATCGACGCCGTCGGCCCAATGGCTCCGCGCGACGGCCCAGGCCATCCTTCACGACCAGGTCGCGCCTTCGCCGGAACTCCTGCGGCGTTGGTCTCTCGAGAGCGACCAGCGGATCTTGTTCTGGAAACAGGGCATCAGCGCCGTCATCGGCGAGATACGTGCCGCGGGCGACAATCTCGCCGACCAGGCGCGGACGCAGCTCGGGTCGCTCGTGGTGGCCACGGTGGTCCTGTCTTTCATTCTCGGCTTCATTCTGCTGATGGCAATCAAGGGCGTCGGGCTCGCGTCCCGCCTGCTTGCCGAGCGGGCCTTGTTGGTCGATGAACTGCGCAACGCCGCCCAGACGGACCTGCTGACAGGGCTCTTCAACCGTCGCGGTTTCGAGGCCATGGCCCGTGAGATGCTGACCCGGAACGAACTCATCCGGCAGATTTCGGTCGTCATCTTCGACCTCGATCGTTTCAAGCAGGTCAACGACATTTACGGCCATGATGTCGGTGACATCGTGCTCCAGCGGATCGGCGACCTAGCACGCGGCAACTTTCGCAATGGGGATCTGCTGGCGCGCCATGGCGGCGAGGAATTCGTCGCGGTGCTGCCCAACAGCTCGCTCGATGCCGCCGCCGACGTCGCCGAGCGGGTCCGACAGGCCATCGAAGCAACGGAGTTTGCGCTGGACGATGGTACGGTTCTGCAGGTTACCGCCAGCTTCGGCTGTTCGAGCGCCGTCGAGCCGATCAACGAGGCGTTGTTGCATGATCTGGTCCGTCGGGCGGACCTGGCGCTCTACACGGCAAAATTCTCCGGTCGCAACCGCGTGGCGCGGGACGGAGACGATGATGGACTGATGTTCGACAGACGTGTTTCGAGACCGGCCTGAGCCGGTCCCGGCTTCGACGAGCCCTTACTGGCCGTCGATCTGTGCGCCGATATGGGCAATTGCCTGCTGATAGACCTTGGCCGCATTCCAACCCTGCAGCGCGCCGAAATTCGGCTCGCCCGGCTGATATCCCGCACCGGGCTGCCAGCCATGGCCACGCAGGAAGTTCGCGGTCGAAGCAAGCGCATCGGCGCGCGAGCGGACGAGGTCGACGCGGCCGTCGCCATCGCCGTCGACGCCGAAGCGGGCGACGTTGCGCGGCAAGAACTGGGTCTGGCCGATTTCCCCGTGAGCGGCGCCTCGGGCGGTCAGCGGAAGTGTGCCGGTCGAGGCGAGCTGCAGTGCGGCGTAAAGCTGGTCCGTGAAGTATTCCGAGCGGCGGCAATCATAGGCCAGCGTGGCGACCGCAGACAGAGTGTGCTCGTTGCCCATGTAGGAGCCGAAGCCGGTTTCCATGCCCCAGATGGCGATCAGGGGACCGGCCGGCACGCCGTAGCGCTGCTCGATCCGCGAGAACAGGGCCGCGTTGCCCTTCTTCATGCTCTTTCCGCGCGAAATGATGGTCGATCCGCCACGCTTCTGCATGAACTGCTCGAAGGAAAGCTTGAAGCTCTTCTGGCCGCGGTCGGCGCGGATCGTGGCATTGTTGTAGGAAACCGTAGCGAAGGCCTTGTCGAGAAGCTTGGGGCTCAGTCCCTGTGCGCTTGCCTCGGTCTTGAACTGCTCGACCCATTGCTCGAAACCTGCGGAGGTCTTGCCGCATTGCGCGGCGGAAGCCACGGTTGTTGCGGTTGAAAACGCGGCGGCGGTCAGAAACGCCGCGGACAAGATCTTGAACAGTCGCATTTATGCCTCGAATCCTGCAATTTTAGTCTTGCTGCGCACCATGCCAGCGACGGCTGATTCTGTCACGGGGCGTCGAGCTGTTTCGATGCTGCTTTTTTTGTCTTCCCCGTCACGAAAGGACGAGCTTGGCCGGCCCTGTCGTCCATTCGGACGAAGGACCGGCCAGGAACGATCAGGCAGCAGCCTTCTTCGGCTTGATCAGGCCGCGATTGACCAGCAGCTCCGCGATTTGCACCGCGTTGAGCGCCGCGCCCTTGCGCAGGTTGTCGGAGACGATCCACATGTTGAGGCCGTTCTCGACAGTCGCGTCTTCGCGGATGCGCGAAATATAGGTCGCGTCTTCGCCGGCGCATTCGACCGGAGTCACGTAGCCGCCATTCTCGTGCTTGTCGACCACGAGGCAGCCCGGCGCGTCGCGCAGGATGTCGCGGGCCTGATCGGCAGTGATCTCGTTCTCAAACTCGATGTTGACCGATTCCGAATGACCGATGAAGACGGGAACGCGCACGGCGGTGCAGGTCACCTTGATCTTCGGGTCGAGCATCTTCTTGGTTTCGGCGAGAACCTTCCACTCTTCCTTCGTGTAGCCGTCTTCCATGAACACGTCGATGTGCGGGATGACGTTGAAGGCGATGCGCTTGGTGAACTTCTTCGCTTCGACCGGGTCTGCGACGAAGACGGCGCGAGTCTGGGTGAAGAGTTCGTCCATGCCTTCCTTGCCGGCGCCAGAGACCGACTGGTAGGTGGAGACCACGACACGCTTGATCTTGGCGGCATCGTGCAGCGGCTTCAGGGCCACGACGAGCTGTGCGGTCGAGCAGTTCGGGTTGGCGATGATGTTGCGCTTCTTGAAGTCGACGATGGCGTCCGGGTTCACTTCCGGAACGATCAGCGGAACGTCGGCGTCGTAGCGCCAGGCGGAAGAGTTGTCGATGACGACGCAGCCCTGGGCGCCGATCTTCGGAGACCACTTCTGCGAGATCGTGCCCCCTGCCGACATCAGGCAGATATCGGTGTCGGAAAAGTCATAGTTTTCCAGGTTTTGAACCTTCAGCACCTTGTCGCCGAAGGAGACTTCGGTGCCCTGGGAGCGGGCAGATGCCAGAGCCACAACCTCGTCGGCAGGAAAGCCGCGTTCGGCGAGAATGTTGAGCATTTCGCGCCCGACATTGCCGGTAGCGCCTGCGATTGCGATCTTGAAACCCATTTACATGCTCTCTTTCTGTCTCTCCGCGGTATGGTGAGGGGGAGAGCCGCGCATTGCGCGTCTTCCTTGTCCCCGGCCGTGCCGGGGAGAGAGCGGGGGCCAGAGACGTCAGACGGTTTTCGTCGTCGTTTTGGCCTTGGTCGTGGACGAAGCGGGGAGACGCATCGAGATCCCGGCGCTGAGCGCCAGGGCAAACCTGTCTGCGAAGTGCGAGCAGAACGAATGCATGAAGCGAATCCTTATTCCGGCCGAGCTATTAAAAGGTTTTTGCGGAGAGTCAAGCAAGAGCCGCACCGATTCCCTCGATTCCCAAGTTCGCACAACCCTTTGGGTGCAGTGCAGCAGTTTGGCGCGCCTGTGAATTGTATGTCGCAAATTGGCGACAAAAGCGGTTCTATTTTCTTATTTGCGTCGCTCATCAAGCCTCACGTTAGACTTAAGTCATAAGTCCAAAGCATCTCTCTTGATTTCTTCTGTTTTCTGCCAGTGTGTAAACAACCCGTAACCGCGACAAAGCGACCCGGAGGAGTGGTGGGTCGGCGGACCACGGGGAACCTGATTTTTGTGGAGGAATAGCAATGGCAAATGTCGCAGCCGTCACCGGCTCGCCCAGAGGCATGACCGCCGAAGAGCGCAAGGTTATCTTTGCGTCGTCTCTCGGTACGGTTTTCGAGTGGTACGACTTCTATCTTTACGGTTCACTGGCGCTCTATATTGGCGCGACCTTCTTCTCTCAGTATCCGGAAGCAACGCGTAACATCTTCACCTTGCTCGCCTTTGCTGCGGGCTTCCTTGTCCGTCCGTTCGGCGCGCTGGTTTTCGGTCGCCTGGGCGACCTGGTCGGCCGCAAGTACACCTTCCTTGTCACCATCCTCATCATGGGCTTGTCGACGTTCCTGGTCGGCCTTCTGCCCGGCTCGGCAACGATCGGCATCGCTGCTCCAATCATCCTGATCGCACTTCGCATGCTGCAGGGTCTGGCCCTTGGCGGTGAATATGGCGGTGCCGCCACCTACGTGGCCGAACATGCCCCGCACGGCCGTCGTGGCTTCTACACCTCGTGGATCCAGACGACCGCAACGCTCGGCCTGTTCCTGTCGCTTCTCATCATTCTCGGTATCCAGACCGCAATGGGCAAGGAAGCCTTTGCTGCCTGGGGCTGGCGCATTCCGTTCCTGCTTTCGGCACTCCTCCTCGGCGTTTCCGTCTGGATCCGCATGAAGATGAACGAGTCCCCCGCCTTCAAGAAGATGAAGGAAGAAGGCACGCATTCCAAGGCTCCGATCTCCGAGGCCTTCGGCCAGTGGAAGAATGCCAAGGTTGCCATCCTCGCTCTCGTTGGCGCCGTCGCCGGCCAGGCCGTGGTCTGGTATTCCGGCCAGTTCTACGCGCTCTTCTTCCTGCAGAACGTTCTGAAGGTCGACGCGCAGGCTGCGAACATCATGGTCGCCATCGCGCTTGCCATCGGCACGCTCTTCTTCGTCGTGTTCGGCTGGCTCTCCGACAAGATCGGCCGCAAGCCGATCATCATGGCCGGCCTCCTGCTCGCCGTTCTCACCTACTTCCCGCTCTTCAAGGCCATGACCCAGTTCGGTAACCCGGCTCTGGCAACGGCCCAGGAAAATATCCGTGCGACGGTCACTGCCGATCCGGCAGACTGCAACTTCCAGTTCAATCCGACCGGTACCGCCAAGTTCACCACGTCGTGCGACCTCGCGACCTCGACGCTGACCAAGAACTCGGTTCCCTATGACGTCGTTGCCGGCCCTGCCGGTGCGGTTGCCACGATCAAGATCGGCGATGCGACGATCGAGAGCTATGACGCCGTCAAGGCCGGCGATCAGGCCAAGGCGAGCGATGCCAAGATGCAGAAGGGCATCAACCTCGCCCTGCAGGCCAACGGCTACCCGCTGGTTCGTGCTGCAGCAACGGTTCCGGAAAGTAAGCTCGACGGCTTCGTCGCCGCCAATTCGGAGCTCTCGCTTGACGCAGCTGCAATCCGTGCGGGCGAAAAGGCAATGGTTCCCACCAGCAAGCTCGTTGCCGACAAGGTCCTGACGGCCGAAGAAGCCGCTGCTGCGGGCGCCGCAGAAGTCCCGGTCTACACCATCGCCAACGCCGGTGCGTTCAAGATGGTGGCCGATCCGGCCCAGGTGAACTGGACGGGCGTCATCGGCGTGCTCACGATCTTGATGATTTACGTCACCATGGTCTACGGCCCGATCGCTGCCATGCTCGTCGAGATGTTCCCGACCCGTATTCGCTACACTGGCATGTCTCTGCCGTACCACATCGGCAACGGCTGGTTCGGCGGTCTTCTCCCGGCAACGGCTTTCGCAATGAGCGCCGCCAAGGGCGATATCTACTACGGCCTCTGGTATCCGGTCATTATCGCCGGCGTCACCTTTGTCATCGGCATGATCTTCCTGCGCGAAACCAAGGACAACGACATCAACGGCTGATCGGCGCGATGTCCGAACCAATGGAGCCCGGTGCGAAAGCGCCGGGCTTTTTCGTGGCCCGAGCCCTGTCTGGCTTCTCTGGTCGTGTTGCTTGAAGTACCCCTGCGGCTGTGAAAGAGTGGATCATTCCTGCCTCCTGACGGTGATCCCATGACAATCAGCCTTCGACCCGCCGACGTCTCCGACATTGCGGCGATCACCCGCATCTACGCGGATGCGGTGTCGACCGGAACGGCGAGCTATGAGCTCACGCCACCCGATGAAGCGGAGATGGCCAAGCGCTTTTCGGCGATTACCGGGCAGCGCTATCCCTATCTCGTGGCGACTGCCGAGGATGGTGCGATGCTCGGTTATGCCTATGCCTCGGCCTTCAGGACGCGACCCGCCTATCGCTGGCTGGTCGAAGATTCCATCTATATAGCGGCTGAAGCCCGCGGCCGTGGGATCGGCCGCCTGCTGCTCGAGGCACTGGTGAAGCAGTCCACCGATCTCGGCTTTCGCCAGATGGTCGCCGTGATCGGCGGGGCGAGCCTCGCCTCGATCGCCGTCCATCGCGCCTGCGGGTTCCGCATGGTTGGGACCCTGAACGGAACGGGCTTCAAGCTCGGCCAATGGCTCGATACGGTCTTCATGCAGGTTACGCTCGGAGAGGGCGACACGACCGACCCCGATCCGGCACGTTATCCCGGCACGCTCTTTTCCGGCTAAGACGTCAGTCGACCAGCTTCAGGGCCTTGTCGAAGACCTTGAGCACTTTTTTCAGCTCATGGCCGCGCTTCAGGATGCGCCCGTCGGCGCCGATCACCGAAAAGGCGCCCTGCTTGGCGGCGAGCTTGGGATTCTTCTCGATGCGGTAGAGCGGATACTCACCCGAACGCTTGAAAACGGAGAAGACGGCCTTCTCCTTCAGGTGATCGATGGCATAGTCACGCCATTCACCCTCTCCGACCATGCGTCCGTAAATCCAGAGGATGGCGTCGAGTTCGCGTCGATGGAAGGTGACGGGCAGGGGATCGCGGCTCTGCCTGTATTCGCGGAGGTCGACAACCGAAGCAAGGCTGGCGTCCGGGCTTTCGATGTCCTGGCGCCCTATGTCCGGCTGATCGCTCATCGATACTTCGCAACCCTGCATTCATGACGAATGGATGACAGTTTGCCTCAAGGAGGCGAAATTGCAAGCCTCGTCCGGCTGTTGCCGCGGCCGGTGCCGCAAAAGCAGGCAGTCATCCGCGTCTGCGGCTGTCGAACTCGGACATGACCAGTTCGCGCATACGGGCAGCGATCGGGGTCATGCGTTTTCCCGCGACCGTGATCAGGTGATACGGCGCCACCGCGATCGGAAGCTCGATGTCGAGCTGGAGGAGGCCCGAGCCTGTCGTGTGACGGCAAAGCAGTTCTGAGACCTCTCGCGACATCGGGGCAATCGCGTTGGAGGCGGCGAGCATCGCGATCATCACCAGCAGCGAGGTGGTGTTGACGATGTTGGAGGGGATCGCCGCGCCCTGTTCGATGAAGACGCCTTCGAGAGCCTGGCGCACCGGCGCGCCCGGGGCCTGCATGACCCAGGGGAAGTGGACGAGGTCGGCCATGGTCAGCCGTTCGGCATAGGCGAGCGGATGGCTCTGGTGGACGAGAAGGTCGACCTCTTCCGACAGGACGCCGACAATTGAGAACTGCCGGGCGTCGACACCGTTCGGAATGCGGCCGAGGACGAAATCGAGTTGGCCGGCGAGGAGATCGTTGATGAGGGCGCCGCTCGGCGCGACGTCGACATGGATGTCCGCCGCTTCCGCCTCCGCCTTCAGCGTCTGGATTGCAGGGACGACATAGCCGACCGCGCCGCCGGTCACCGCGCCGACCCGGACAGTGCCGGTCATGCCGCGCCGGATGGCCTCCACCTCGCGTGCAGCTTCGCGGATCTCCTCGAGCAGGTTCTGGGCGCGGCGCGCCAGCGCGCTGCCGATCGCCGTCGGCTCCATGCCCTTCGGGGTGCGAACGAAGATCGCGGCGCCGACATGGCGCTCGATTTCGGCCAGCATGCGGGATGCGGCCGGCTGGGTGAGCGCCAGTGCATTGGCCGCAAGACTGAGCTGGCCGTATTCGGCCACGGCACGAATCAGGCTGAAATGCTTCGGGAGCAGTCGATTTGCGAGGATATCGGACATGGCGCACATATCATTCATGGTATGCAGAAAGTCAAACTAATCATTTGATCGGTATATTCGCGGCGCTAAGACTCGCCTCGGATCAGGCGGGGCTCGTGCAGTCGCCGGTTCTCGCAGTGTTCGGTCATCAGAAGGAGCTGGGACCGGACGTATAGCCAAGGGAGGAATTCCGTGAAGAAAATTGCTACTCTTATTGCCTCTGCCGCACTGGGCATTTCGATGCTCGCGTCGCAGGCGATTGCGGAAACTAAGGGAATTGTCGGTATCTCGATGCCGACCAAGACATCGACGCGCTGGATCTCGGACGGCGAGACGATGGAGAAGCTTTTCAAGGAAGCCGGTTACGAGCCGGACCTGCAGTTCGCGGATGACGACATCCCGAACCAGCTCGCCCAGATCGAAAACATGGTCACCAAGGGTGCCAAGGTTCTCGTCATCGGCGCCATCGACGGTACCACGCTGTCGGACATCCTGCAGAAGTCGGCCGACGCCGGCGTCAAGGTTATCGCCTATGACCGTCTGATTCGTGACTCTGGTAACGTCGACTACTACGCCACCTTCGACAACTTCCAGGTCGGCGTTCTCCAGGCAACCAGCCTCGTTGACGGTCTGAAGGCCAAGTTCGCCGACACCAAGCCGTGGAACGTCGAACTGTTCGGCGGTTCGCCGGACGACAACAACGCCTTCTTCTTCTACGACGGCGCGATGTCGGTCCTGCAGCCCCTGATCGACAGCGGCGACATCGTCGTCAAGTCGGGCCAGATGGGCATGGAACAGGTCGGCACGCTGCGTTGGGACGGCACCGTCGCCCAGGCTCGCATGGAGAACCTGCTGTCCTCGACCTACACCGATGCCAAGGTCAACGGCGTTCTGTCTCCCTATGACGGTCTGTCGATCGGCATTCTCTCGGCCCTGAAGGGCGTCGGTTACGGCTCGGGCGACATGGCAATGCCGGTCGTCACCGGTCAGGACGCCGAACTGCCGTCGGTCAAGTCGATCCTCGCCGACGAACAGTATTCGACCGTGTTCAAGGACACCCGCGAACTCGCCAAGGTCGCCGTCAAGATGGTTGACGCTGTGCTCCAGGGCAAGGAGCCGGAAGTCAACGACACCAAGACCTACAACAACGGTGTGAAGGTCGTTCCGTCCTACCTGCTGAAGCCGGTCGCCCTCGACAAGGCCAATGCCAAGGACGTGCTCACGTCTTCGGGCTACTACACCGCCGACCAGATCGACAAGTAATCGTCTGATCGACATTCGGGTCCGCGACGCGTCGCGGACCCTTTTCCCGTAGAGACTAGGGAGCTCGCGCTTCGGCTTGACGATATCGTCGCCGAACCTGCGCCGGAATTCTGCACATGGACAACATCATTCTCGAGATGCGCGGCATCACCAAGACATTTCCCGGCGTGAAGGCCCTGGACAATGTCAGCTTCAAGGTGCGCGAAGGTGAGATCCACGCGCTGGTCGGTGAAAACGGAGCCGGCAAGTCGACGCTGATGAAGGTGCTGTCGGGGGTCTATCCCGCCGGTACCTACGAGGGCGAAATCCACTTCGACGGCGAAGTGCGTCGTTTCTCGACCATCTCCGACAGCGAGCATCTCGGCATCATCATCATTCACCAGGAACTGGCGCTCGTGCCGCTCCTGTCGATCGCCGAAAACATCTTTCTCGGCAACGAGATCGCCAGCAACGGCGTGATCAACTGGCCCGCGACGTTTGCGCGGACCCAGGACCTCCTGGCTAAGGTCGGCCTGAAGGACGCCCCCTCGACGCTCATCACGGATATCGGTGTCGGCAAGCAGCAGCTGGTCGAGATTGCCAAGGCGCTGTCGAAGAAGGTCAGGCTGCTGATCCTCGATGAGCCGACCGCATCGCTCAACGAAACCGATTCCGACGCCCTGCTCAATCTGCTTATGGAGTTCCGCAAGCAGGGCATGACGTCGATCATCATTTCCCACAAGCTCAACGAAATCCGCAAGGTCGCCGACCAGATCACCATCCTGCGCGATGGCGGCACCGTCGAGACGCTCGACTGTCACGGGACGGACGTGAGCGAAGACCGGATCATCCGCGGCATGGTCGGCCGCGCGATGGAAGACCGCTATCCGCCGCGCGAACCGAAGATCGGCAATACGCTGCTCGAGGTGAAGAACTGGAACGTCTTCCACCAGAATCATCGTGACCGTCAGTTCCTTCACAATGTCAACTTCAAGGTCCGGGCCGGCGAAGTCGTCGGCATCGCCGGTCTGATGGGCGCAGGGCGCACCGAGACGGCGATGAGCATCTTCGGCAAGTCCTGGGGGCACAAGATTACCGGCGAAGTCACGATGCACGGCAAGCCGGTCGATGTCAGCACGATCCCGAAGGCCATCGAGGCAGGGCTCGCCTACGTCACCGAAGACCGCAAGCATCTGGGTCTCGTGCTGAATAACAACATCATGCACAACACGACGCTTGCCAATCTGTCGGACGTTTCGTCGAACGGCTTCATCGACGAGCGGAAGGAGGCGAGCGTGGCCTCCGGTTACCGCCAGAAGCTCAGGATCCGCTCGCACTCGATCTACCAGGAAGCCGTCAACCTCTCCGGAGGCAACCAGCAGAAGGTCGTGCTGTCCAAATGGCTCTTCACCAATCCCGAGGTCCTGATCCTCGACGAGCCGACGCGCGGCATCGACGTCGGCGCAAAATTCGAAATCTACACCATCATCAACCAGCTTGCCGCAGAGGGTAAGGGCATCCTGATGATCTCGTCGGAAATGCCCGAACTGCTCGGAACCTGCGACCGCATCTACGTCATGAACGAAGGCCGGATCGTCGCCGAGCTCTCGAAGGAAGAAGCGAGCCAGGAATCCATCATGCGTGCCATCATGCGCTCGGGGGAGAAACACTAATGGCCATCGACACCCGCACCGAAACCCCGAAAGTCTCCGTCAGCGACTATCTCAGGAAGAACATCCGCGAATACGGCCTGCTGCTCGCGCTCGTCGTCATCATGCTGTTCTTCCAGTACATGACCGACGGCGTTCTGTTCAAACCGGTCAACATCACCAACCTGGTGCTGCAGAACTCCTTCATCGTCATCATGGCGCTCGGCATGCTGCTGATCATCGTCGCCGGACACATCGACCTGTCGGTCGGGTCGATCGTCGCCTTCATCGGTGGTATCTCGGCGATCATGCTGGTCAAATGGGGCTGGCACTTCTCGCTGGTCGTGCCTCTCTGCCTCATCCTCGGGGCTGCCATGGGTGCTGCCCAAGGCTACTGGGTCGCCTACCAGAAGATCCCGTCCTTCATCGTGACGCTCGCCGGCATGCTGGTGTTCCGTGGCCTGACCTATGTCGTGCTCGAAGGCCGCCCGATCGGTCCGTTCCCGAAGGAATTCCAGCTGCTGTCGACTGGCTTCATCCCGGACTTCCTGTCGTTCACCGATCCGGCCACCAGCCTGATCAAGAACTACGTGGCGCTGGTCGCGGTCCTCGCGCTTGTCGGCTGGGCCGTCTATTCGGGTCTCAAGAGCCGCGCGCTCAATGACAAGCACGGTACGCCGAACGAGCCGTTCGTCTTCTTCGCCGGCCAGATGCTGGTCATCAGCGCGGTCGCCATCTTCCTCGGCTTCCAGCTGTCGACCTATCGTGGCCTGCCGAACGTGCTCGTCGTGATGGGCGTCCTGATCGCCTTCTACACCTTCGTCACGACCCGATCGACGATCGGCCGTCGTATCTATGCGATGGGCGGCAACGAAAAGGCGGCCAAGCTCTCGGGCATCAATACCGAGCGGCTGACCTTCTATACCTTCGTCAACATGGGTGTGCTTGCGGCGCTTGCCGGCATGATTATCGCGGCCCGCCTCAATTCGGCGACCCCGAAGGCCGGCGTAGGCTTCGAGCTCGACGTTATCGCGGCCTGCTTCATCGGCGGCGCATCGGCATCGGGCGGTGTGGGACGCATCATCGGCGCGGTCATCGGCGCCTTCATCATGGGTGTCATGAACAACGGCATGTCGATCATGGGTATCGGCATCGACTACCAGCAGCTCATCAAGGGCCTGGTCCTGCTCGCAGCCGTCTTCTTCGACGTGTACAACAAGAACAAAGCAGTCTGAGGTAAGGGCATGTTTCTTTCGCAATTGAAGGCCGGTGGTGTGATCTGCCGCCAGGGGGAATCCGCGCACATCGTTCCGGGTTTCTCCTCGACTTATGATCTCGCGAAGGCCGCCGTCGAAGCCGGTTCGCCGCTGGCGGCCGTGATCGAAAGCGCAGGTGCCGGCGACAGCGTCGATCTTGCGGCTCTTGCGGCCTCCGGTAAGCTTGACTGCCCGGTTCGGCATCCCGATGCCGCCCACATGTTCCTCACCGGCACGGGGCTCACCCATACCGGATCGGCTTCAGCCCGCGACAGCATGCACGCCGACACCGTCGGCATGAGCGACTCGATGAAGATGTTCCGCATGGGCCTCGAGGGCGGCAAGCCGAAGGCCGGCGAAACCGGCGTCCAGCCCGAGTGGTTCTACAAGGGCACGGGCGTCAATGCTGTTGCCCCGGAATCGCCGCTGGTATCTCCCTCCTTCGCGCTCGACGGTGGCGAAGAACCCGAGATTGCCGGCTTCTACCTGATCGGCAAGGACGGAACGCCGTTCCGCATCGGCTTCTCGCTGGCGAACGAGTTTTCGGACCACGTCACCGAGAAGATCAACTACCTCTACCTTGCCCATTCCAAGCTGCGGCCCGCCTCCTTCGGCCCCGAAATGCTGGTCGGCCCGCTGCCGGCCCATGTCGAGGGCACCTCGCGCATCCTGCGCGGCGGGCAGGTGATCTGGGAAAAGCCGTTCCTGTCGGGCGAGGACAACATGTCCCACACGATTGCAAACCTTGAATACCATCACTTCAAGTACGGCCTGTTCCGTCAGCCCGGCGACCTGCATGTGCACATGTTCGGCACGGCAACGCTGTCATTTGCCGACGGCATGAAGGCCGAGGAAGGCGATGTGTTCGAAGTCCAGGCAGCTCAGTTCGGGCTGCCGCTCAAGAACCCCCTGGCACATGCCAGCTCTGAAGCCATCGACGTAACAACCCTCTGAACAGGCCGCCGACGAGGGGCGGGCAGGTTCGGATAAGAGAACAGAGAATAGCCATGAGCGCATTCAAACCGGCCGCTTGGCCACGCAAGCTCAGATCCCAGGAGTGGTTCGGCGGCAACAGCCGCGACAACATCTATCACCGCGGCTGGCTAAAGAACCAGGGCCATCCGCATGACCTGTTCGACGGCCGTCCCGTGATCGGCATCATGAACACCTGGTCGGATCTCACCCCCTGCAACGGACACCTGCGCGAACTCGCCGAGAAGGTGAAGGCAGGCGTCTGGGAGGCCGGTGGCTTCCCTGTCGAGGTTCCGGTGTTCTCGGCTTCCGAAAACACCTACCGTCCGACGGCGATGATGTACCGCAACCTTGCCGCACTCGCGGTAGAGGAAGCGATCCGCGGCCAGCCGATCGACGGCGTCGTGCTGCTGGTCGGTTGCGACAAGACCACGCCGTCGCTGCTCATGGGCGCCGCCTCCGTCGACCTGCCGACCATCATGGTGTCCGGCGGACCGATGCTGAACGGCTATTTCCGTGGCGAGCGCGTCGGCTCCGGTACCCATCTGTGGAAGTTCTCCGAAGCCGTGAAGGCCGGCGAGATGACGCAGGGGGAATTCCTCGAGGCCGAGGCCTCGATGTCGCGCTCGACCGGTACCTGCAACACGATGGGCACCGCTTCCACCATGGCTTCCATGATGGAATCGCTCGGCATGACGCTGTCCGGCAATGCCGCCATCCCGGCGGTCGACAGCCGCCGCCGCGCGATGTCGCAACTCACCGGCCGGCGCATCGTGCAGATGGTCAAGGACGACCTGAAGCCGTCCGACATCCTGACAAAGGCCGCCTTCGAGAACGCCATCCGTACCAACGGGGCGATCGGTGGTTCCACCAATGCCGTCGTGCACCTGTTGGCGATCGCCGGCCGCGTCGGCATCGACCTTACGCTCTCCGACTGGGACCGCCTTGGCCGCGATATTCCGACCATCGTCAACCTCATGCCGTCGGGCGAATACCTGATGGAAGAGTTCTTCTACGCCGGCGGCCTGCCGGTCGTTCTGAGGATGCTCGGCGAAGCCGGCAAGCTCCACAAGGATGCACTCACGGTCTCCGGCGGGGCGATCTGGGACGAGGTTAAGGACGTCCGCAACTGGAACGACGACGTCATCCGCCCCGTCGAGCGCGCGCTGACCCAGCAGGGCGGCATTGCCGTCCTCAAGGGTAACCTTGCGCCGAAGGGCTGCGTCCTCAAGCCGTCGGCCGCATCGCCGCACCTGATGCAGCATCGCGGCCGAGCCGTGGTGTTCGAAGACATCGACGACTACAAGGCCAAGATCAACGACGAGTCTCTCGACATCGACGAGACCTGCGTGATGGTCATGAAGAACTGTGGTCCGCGCGGCTATCCCGGCATGGCCGAGGTCGGCAACATGGGCCTGCCGCCCAAGGTGCTCCGCAAGGGCATCACCGACATGGTCCGCATTTCGGATGCCCGCATGTCCGGAACGGCCTATGGCACGGTACTCCTGCACACCTCTCCGGAAGCCGCCGTCGGCGGGCCGCTGGCCGTGGTCAGGAATGGCGACATGATCGAGATCGACGTGGCCAACCGCCGCGTTCACCTCGACATTCCGGACGAGGAATTGCAGCGGCGTCTGGCCGCCTGGCGCCCGGCGACCGAACCGCCGGCAAGCGGCTATGCGCGGATGTTCCACGACCATGTCGAAGGTGCCGATACCGGCGCCGACTTCGACTTCCTGAAGGGTTGCCGCGGTTCGGCCGTTGGCAAGGACTCGCACTGACAGAGACAGGCTGATGACTGCCCAGACCCGTATCCCGCTCGCCATTGCCGGCATCGGCAAGATCGCCCGCGACCAGCATATCCCGTCGGTCGCAGGCGGCGAAGACTTCGACCTGAAGGCAGCCGTCAGCCGTCACGGCAAGGTTGAAGGCATCGAGAACTTCGAGGATTTCGATGCCTTCCTCGCAAAACGTCCCGATATCCGCGCGGTGTCGCTCTGCACGCCGCCGGAAGTCCGTTTCGATATGGCCAAGAAGGCGATCGCCGCCGGCCATGACGTCCTGATGGAGAAACCGCCAGCGACCACGCTCGGCGAGGCCGAAGCGCTGGCGGACCTGGCAGGGGAGGCGGGCGTCACGCTCTTTGCCACCTGGCATTCGCGCTTCGCCCTCGGCGTCGAGCCGGCCCGTGCCTGGCTCGTCGACAAGGCGATCCGGTCGATCGCAATCGTCTGGAAGGAAGACGTGCGCCGCTGGCATCCCGGGCAGGCATGGATCTGGGAGCCGGGCGGCTTCGGCGTGTTCGATCCGGGCATCAATGCCCTGTCGATCCTGACTGCCATCGTGCCCGGGCGGATCCGGGTCGAAAAGGCGAACCTGTGCTTCCCCGCCAATCGCAAGCAGCCGATCGCAGCCGACATTTCCATGCGTACCGCGTCCGGTGCTCCAATCTCCGCCGCATTCGACTGGCGACAGGAAGGTCCGCAGACCTGGGACATCACGGTCGAGACCGATGCCGGCACGCTTCGCCTCTCGAAGGGGGGCGCCGAGCTTTTCATCGACGGCATCGAGAAAACCGCTGGACCCGACCGGGAATATGCGGGCATCTACGAGCGCTTTGCCGCGCTCATCCGGGCGCGAGAGAGCGACGTCGACTATCAGCCGCTTCGGCTGGTGGCGGATGCCTTCCTCTGTGGCGAACGTCGCGAAGTCGCGACCTTCGAAGACTGAAATCTGACAGGATAAAAGATCATGGCGTATGAGTTCACGGGCAAGCACCTGATTGTCGGCCGTTGGGTCGATGGCGAGGAGACCTTTGCGTCTTCGCCGGCGGAAGGCCCCGTGCGCCGTTTCTCAGTCGGTTCGGCCGAGCTGGTCGACGACGCGGTTCGCGCCGCCGAACAGGCCTTCGAAACCTATGGCTATTCGAGCCGGGCCGAGCGTGCCGCCTTCCTCGAAGCCATTGCAGAGGAACTCGATGCACGCGGCGACGACATCACGGAGATCGGTTCCGGTGAAACGGGGCTGCCCAAGGCGCGCCTCGCCGGTGAACGGGGCCGTACCGTCGGCCAGCTTCGGCTCTTCGCCTCGCACATCCTGAAGGGTGACTATCTCGACCGGCGCCATGACGCGGCCCTGCCCGATCGCCAGCCCTTGCCGCGCTCCGACCTCAGGCTGATGCAGCGCCCGATCGGGCCTGTCGGCGTCTTCGGTGCCTCGAACTTCCCGCTTGCCTTCTCGACCGCCGGCGGTGACACGGCCTCGGCGCTTGCCGCGGGCTGCCCCGTCGTGGTCAAGGGTCATGAAGCCCATCCAGGAACGGGCGAAATCGTCGCGGCCGCTATCGATGCCGCTATCCGTCGTACCGGTGTGCATCCCGGCGTCTTCTCGCTCGTACAGGGCGGTCGCCGCGACGTCGGCACGGCCCTTGTCCAGCACCCGTTGATCAAGGCCGTCGGCTTTACCGGCTCGCTTGCAGGCGGCAGGGCGCTTTTCGATCTCTGCACACGTCGCCCGGAGCCCATCCCGTTCTTCGGCGAACTCGGCTCGGTCAACCCGATGTTCCTCCTTCCCGAAGCGATCGCGCTGCGGGGCGAGGCCATCGCCAAGGGTTGGGTCGGTTCGCTGACCCTCGGCGCGGGCCAATTCTGCACCAATCCGGGCATTGTCGTGCTGATCGAAAGCGCCGCCTCCGACGCCTTTTCCAGAGCGGCCGAGCAGGCACTTTCCGCCATTGGCCCGCAGACCATGCTGACGGAAGGTATGGCGGATGCCTACCGCAAGGGTGCGACGAAGATCGCCTCTGCGGAAGGGGTTCGGACCGTGCTGACCTCGACCTGCGACCTGCGCAACGCAACGCCCTATCTCTTCACCACGACCGGTGCCGAATGGCTGGCGAACCATGCGCTAGGCGAGGAAGTCTTCGGGCCGCTCGGAATGATCGTGACGGTCAAGGACGCCGACGAGATGGTCGCGGTCGCCCGTAGCCTCGAAGGCCAGCTTACCGCTTCGCTGCATCTGGAAGCAGCAGACCAGCGCCTCGCTGCGCGGCTCCTGCCCATCCTTGAGCGCAAGGCCGGCCGCATTCTCGCCAATGGCTTCCCGACCGGCGTCGAGGTTGCCGATTCGATGGTTCATGGCGGCCCCTATCCGGCGTCGACCAACTTCGGCGCCACCTCGGTGGGTACCATGGCCATTCGCCGCTTCCTGCGCCCGGTATGCTACCAGGATATTCCGGTCGCACTTCTTCCCGAAGACCTGCGCTGAGGTCCTCCATGAACGACAGCGCAGCCGTCGCACTGGTCGATTGGGGAACGAGTAACCTGCGCGTCTGGCTGGTTGACCGCACGTCCCAAGTGCTCGGTGAACGCCAGTCTCCTGAAGGCATGGGAAGCCTGACGCCCGATCGCTTTGCCGGGGTCCTCGAGGCGCATCTCGCCGCGCTCGGCGCGTCCGACGATCTGCCGGTTGTCGTGGCCGGCATGGCCGGTGCCCGCGCCGGCTGGATCGAGGCACCTTATGTGGAGACGCCTGCGTCGCTCCGCGATCTTTTCCGCCAGGCTGTCGCGGCTCCGGGTGTGTCGCGTCGCGTGCATATCCTTCCCGGCGTCTGCCAGCGGCAGGTCGGTGGCGAAGACGTGATGCGCGGCGAGGAGACGCAGTTGCTCGGTGCCGTCGAGGCCGGACTTCGCGACGCGCTGTTCTGCATGCCGGGAACCCATTCGAAGTGGGTTGCGCTGGAAGACGGTCGCGTCGCACATTTCAACACGGTCATGACCGGTGAACTGTTCCAGCTGATTAGCCGGCAATCTATCCTTCGACTGTCGATCGGCGAAGGCAGGGCGGAGGACCATCATCCCGCCTTCCGTTCTGCTGTCGAGGAAGCCTTGACCGCCGATTTCAGCCTGACGACTCGGCTCTTCTCCATCCGTGCCCGGGCGCTCCTTGCCGGCGCTGACGAGGCGAGTGCGGCGGCCCGCCTGTCGGGGCTGCTGATCGGCGCGGAAGTGGTCGCCATGCGTGCCTTCATTGGCCCGCACCGCCGGGTACAGCTGATCGGTAGCGGGGCGCTCAACGATCTCTATTCGCGGGCGCTCGTTCTCGCAGGCGCCGAGCCGGTCCCGCTCGATGGTGGCGAACTCGTGCGCCGCGGGCTGTTTGCCGCCGCGAAAGCCCTCTATCCCGAATGTTTTGCGGAGACCGCGTGATGATATCTTCCACCGTCGCCTGGCCCAGCCTGAAGCGCAATCTTGTCGCCATCCTGCGCGGCATCAAGGCCGAAGAGATCGAGGGCGTCGTCGACGGTCTGGTCGAAGCTGGTTTCGAGGCGATCGAGGTACCGCTCAACTCGCCGAATCCGTTCGTGTCGATCGAAAAGGCGCGGCGTCTGGCTCCGGCCTCCTGCCTGATCGGCGGGGGAACTGTGCTCGACGTTCCGGACGTCGATCGGCTTCACGATGTGGGCGGAAATCTGCTGGTGACCCCGAATGTTTGGCCGGATGTCATCCGCCGGGCGGTGGGGCACGGCATGGTGACGATGCCGGGTGTCTTCACCGCTTCGGAGGCGCTGCTTGCCGCCAAGCATGGCGCGGCGGCCCTCAAGTTCTTCCCGGCCAGCGTGCTTGGCCCGCAGGGCATCGGTGCGCTTCGCGCCATCCTGCCGCCGCATCTGCCGCTCGGTGCCGTCGGTGGGGTTTCAGAAAGTGATTTTGCCGCCTATCTGAAGGTCGGCGTCACCTGCTTCGGCCTTGGCTCCAGCCTCTACAAGCCGGGCGACAGCGCGGCGGTCGTGGCCGAGCGAGCCGCGCGCACGATTGCGGCCTATGACGAGGCCGTTTCAGAGGTCTGAGGCTGTCCGGCGATCTTTTCCGGTCGCCGTCTTCCAGAAAATGTTTCACGGGAATCACGCATCGCCTCCCGACGATGTGTGGTCACCTCAAGTTACTTCCACATGCCGCGCATGCGAGCGCCGACATCCAGCCGGATCTGGCGTGCGTCGCGCGTTGGACCTGAGGACGGCTGCGCCTGCGGCCACGCGCTGCTTTCGAAGAACTGTAGGAGCGTCGCTGGAATGAAGCGGGTGCGTGCGGCATAGACATGCCGGTCACCCTGGGCATTCTGCCCATGAGTGAAGAAGCGCTGCGGAATGGTCAGGTGGAGGCTGTCCTTTGCCCGGGTCATCGCCACGTATAGCAGGCGCCGCTCTTCCTCGATCTCGGCCGTCGTGCCAACGGCAAGGTCGGAGGGAATGCAGCCGTCGACGCAGTTCAGCACGAAGACCGACGTCCATTCCTGGCCCTTGGCGGAGTGGATCGTCGAGAGGATCAAATAATCCTCGTCGAGTAGCGGCACCCCGGCCTGGTCGCTGGTCGCATCCGGCGGATCGAGCGTAAGATCGGTCAGAAAGCGGTCTCGTGACGCGTAACCGGAGGCGATCTGGCCAAGCTGCAGGAGATCGGCCTTGCGGGTGTCGCCGTCCTCATGGAGACGGTCGAGATGTGGCTCATACCACAGCCGCGCGATTTCGATCTCGCCGGGCCAACCGGCCTCGCCCTTGCCCAGGGCATTGAGCATGTCGACGAAACGGCCCCAGTCTTCGCCGGTGCGTGGTGGCGGCGGGATTTCCGCGAGGGCCGCGAGCGGCTGCGGGTCCGTGGCGATCGCATCGAGGATCTTCGAGGCCGTCTGCGGGCCTACGCCCGGAAGCAGTTGCATGAGGCGGAAGCCTGCCACCTTGTCGCGTGGGTTCTGGGCGAAGCGGAGCGCCGCCAGCAGATCCTTGACGTGGGCGGCGTCGAGGAACTTCAGCCCGCCGAACTTCACGAAGGGAATGTTGCGCCGGGTCAACTCGATCTCCAGCGGACCCGAGTGGTGCGAGGCGCGAAACAGCACCGCCTGGTCCTTCAGCGTCTGGCCCCGTTCGCGATTCTCGAGGATATGCTCGACGATGTAGTTTGCCTGCTCGGCCTCGTCGCGGACGGTCACCAGCCGGGGCCGGTCCTCGGACTGCCGCTCGGTCCAGAGATTCTTGGTGAAACGCTCGCGGGCAAGGTCGATCACACCGTTGGCGGCGGCCAGGATCGGCTGCGTGGAGCGATAGTTGCGGTCGAGAGTGACGATGTCGGCCGGCGGATCGAAGCTTGCCGGGAAATCCAGAATATTGCGGATCGTTGCTGCGCGGAACGAATAGATCGACTGGGCGTCGTCGCCGACGACCGTCAGTCCCCTGCCGTCCGGCTTCATGGCCTTCAAGATCGACGACTGCAGGCGGTTGGTGTCCTGATACTCGTCGACCAGCATGTGGTCGAAGCGCCCGCCGATATCGGCGGCAAGGTCCGGATCGCTGACCGTCTGCGCCCAGTAGAGCAAAAGGTCATCGTAGTCGAGCACGTTCTGCGCCTGCTTGGCCTCGACATAGGCGGCGAAGAGGTCGCGCAGTTCCTTCTCCCAGGTCGCACACCACGGATAGGCGCTGCGCAGCACTTCGGCCAGCGGCGTTTCCGAATTGACGGCGCGGGAGTAGATGGCAAGGCAGGTACCCTTGGTCGGAAAGCGACCTTCCGTCTTCGACAGGCCGAGGTCGTGCCGGATCAGGTTCATCAGATCTGCCGAATCTTCCCGATCATGGATGGTGAAGCCGGGGTCGAGGCCGATCTCGTAGGCATAGTCGCGAAGGATCCGCGCGCCGATGCCGTGGAATGTTCCGGCCCAGGTCAATGCGTCGGTCAGCACCCCGGCATTGGTCCCGAGCACCTTCCTGCAGATGCGCTCGACGCGGCGTGCCATCTCGTTTGCCGCCCTGCGCGAGAAGGTCATCAGCAAGATGCGGCGCGGATCGGCGCCGTTGACGATCAGATGGGCGACGCGATGGGCGAGCGTGTTGGTCTTTCCGGAACCGGCCCCGGCGATGATCAGCAGCGGCCCCTCGGCCTTTGCACCCTCCGGACCGATGCCATGCACGACGGCGCTTTTCTGCCTGTCGTTCAGCGTCTCCAGATGTGCTGCCGTCATGCGGGTCTTCGTCCTTGCTGCGATCGCCTATCCGGTTTGCCCGACATTCGCCGATTTGGCAAGAACAGAAAGGGAACTGTACGTGCGCCTATGCGCCTATTATCCGGTCATCTGACGGACGGGGTGGCCCCGATGCCCGCCGGTTACGGTGTGCAGGGGCACAATTTTTCGCAGCGCCCCATTTTGAACAAAACAGCGCCCAATTTGGACTTGAGATTAGTCAAACTTGGTTGGCGCGTCGCGCCAAGAGGGTCCGGTCTGGCGCATTGACCCCTTACCCCCAGCCCCCCAATGCTTCCGGGCCGGACCTGCCAAGATCACGACTTCGTCGTATCAACCCACATGGTCGCACCGAGAATGGCTGCCGGTTCGCCGTGCGGTCCCGTCGATTGCAGGAGGATGGCGCAGCCGTCCGTGCCGTCCTGGCCGATTATCTTGGCCGGCAGCACGAGTTCGAGCGCCGGGCCTTCCCACATGCCGACGGTCTGCACGTCGGTCACGCTGTTCACGTAGTCGATGGTCTTGCCCATGTTTTCGCCGTTCAGCACGTCGACCGACTGCAGCTTGCGAAAGTAGACGACCACGACGTCGGCCTTGCCTGCGCCGGCACCGATGCGGATGGCGAGCTCGTCACCCTTGCGTCTGGCCTCGATCGGGACCACCAGGCCCTCTCCCCTGGCGCGGAGCGCCTCCAGCCGGCCGTCGAGAGTTTCCGCATCCGTGCCCTTTAGGTGATCGCGGCCGTTGATGATCGCCTGGGGCGTATAGACGCCGCTACGGCCGAGGCTGCGCGCATAGGCATATTGGCGGGCGGTGTTTTCCGGGGAGGCCAGCGTGTCGGCCCAACCCCGATAGTTCCAGTAGTCCACATGATAGGACAGCGCCACGATGCCGCCCTGCTCGACCAGTGTCGCAAGTGCGCGGTCGGCCGGCGGGCAGGAACTGCAGCCTTGCGAGGTGAAGAGTTCGATCACCCCTTTCGGCGTCGCCGCGTCGCCGGCGCGCACGGCTCCGGACAGCGCGATCACGCCGCAGAATGCCAGGCCGGAAACGATCCTCAAGATCATGGCTGCAAAACCTGTTCAGTGCTTTCCGACACGGGCCGCGATGCGGTCGATGGTGGTTCGGCTTTCGGTTAATGACAGAAATAGCCCGTCATCGTGTTCCGTCAAAGTCACGATGGGGTGAAACCTCCGAGAGGACAAGAGCGGCTCGCCCCGGACGAGAAAAAGGGCCGCCGGGAATGCCCGGCGGCCCTTTTCAGGATGCGTTCATGCTCAGGCGGCGAGATCGCGCAGAACGGTCTGCAGGATACCGCCGTTGTTGACGTAGGTGACTTCGTCCAGCGTATCGATGCGGCAGACCAGCGGGATCTCCTTTACCGAACCGTCGGCATAGGTGATCTTGGCGATCTTCTTCTCGCGCGGCTTGATCTCGCCGTCGAGGCCTTCGATGGTGACGGTCTCGTCGCCCTTCAGGTTGAGCGAGGCCCAGGTGGTGCCTTCCTCGAAGCAGAAGGGGATGACGCCCATGCCGACCAGGTTCGAGCGGTGAATGCGCTCGAAGGACTGGGCGACCACGGCGCGAACGCCCAAGAGGTTAGTGCCCTTGGCGGCCCAGTCACGCGACGAACCGTTGCCGTATTCGACGCCCGCGAAGATGACCAGCGGCGTGCCTTCGGCCTTGTACTTCATGGCCGCGTCGTAGATCGACATCTCTTCCTTCGACGGATAATGGATGGTGTAGCCACCTTCCTTGCCGTTCGGGCCGAGCATGTGGTTGCGGATGCGGATGTTGGCAAACGTGCCACGCATCATGACTTCATGGTTGCCGCGACGCGTGCCGTACTGGTTGAAGTCGGCGACACCGACGCCGTTTTCCATGAGGTAGGCACCAGCCGGCGAGGCTGCCTTGATCGAACCGGCCGGAGAAATGTGGTCGGTGGTGATCTTGTCGCCGAACAGGCCGAGAACGCGGGCGTTGACGATGTTCGACACGCCGGAACCGGTCTTGCCCATGCCGACGAAGTAGGGCGGGTTCTGGACATAGGTCGACTTGTCATCCCAGGCATAGGTCTGGCCAGCCGGAACCTGGACGGCCTGCCAGTTCTCGTCGCCCTTGAACACGTCAGCGTACTTTGATTCGAAGAGTTCGCGGGTGACGTATTTGGCGATGAATTCCTGGATCTCGTGCGAGGTCGGCCAGATGTCCTTGAGATAGACCGGGTTGCCGTTCTGGTCTTCGCCGAGTGGCTCCTTGGTCAGGTCCTTCTGAACCGTGCCGGCGAGCGCGTAGGCGACGACGAGCGGCGGCGAGGCCAGGTAATTGGCCTGGACGTCCGGCGAGATACGGCCTTCGAAGTTGCGGTTGCCCGACAGAACGCCTGCGGTGATCAGGCCCTTGTCGTTGATCGTCTTCGAGATCGGTGCCGGCAGCGGGCCGGAGTTGCCGATGCAGGTCGTGCAGCCGTAGCCGACGAGGTTGAAGCCGAGCTTGTCGAGGTCGGCCTGCAGGCCGGACTTGGAGAGGTACTCGCCGACAACCTGGCTTCCCGGTGCGAGCGAGGTCTTGACCCATGGCTTGGACTTCAGGCCCTTGGCAACGGCGTTGCGGGCGAGAAGGCCGGCGGCGATCAGCACGCTCGGGTTCGAAGTGTTGGTGCAGGACGTGATGGCGGCGATGCAGACGTCGCCGTGGCCGAGATCGAAGGCTTCGCCTTCGACGGCATAACGCGCGTCGATCTGGCTCTGCTTCTTGTAGTCATTCTCAAGAGCGGTCGCGAAGTTCGGTGCGATGGTCTCGAGCGGAAGGCGGCCTTCCGGACGCTTCGGGCCGGCCATGGACGGGACGACGTCGCCGAGGTCGAGTTCCAGCGTGTCGGTGAAGACGAGCTGCGAGCCATCATTGTCACGCCACATGCCCTGGGCCTTGGAATAGGCTTCGACGAGGGCGATGCGGTCCTTGGAGCGGCCGGACATGTTGAGGTAGTTGACGGTTTCGGCGTCGACCGGGAAGAAGCCGCAGGTCGCACCGTATTCCGGACCCATGTTGCCGATGGTGGCACGGTCGGAAACCGGCATGTTGTCCATGCCCGGGCCGAAGAATTCGACGAACTTGGAAACGACGCCCTTCTTGCGCAGCATCTGCACGACGGTGAGCACGAGGTCGGTCGCGGTGACGCCTTCCTTGAGCTTGCCGGTCAGCTTGAAGCCGATGACTTCCGGCAGCAGCATGGAGACCGGCTGGCCGAGCATGGCGGCTTCAGCCTCGATGCCGCCGACGCCCCAGCCGAGAACGCCGAGGCCGTTGATCATCGTGGTGTGGCTGTCGGTGCCGACGCAGGTGTCCGGATAGGCGATCGTTTCGCCGTCTTCTTCCTTCGTCCAGACGGTCTGGCCGAGATATTCGAAGTTGACCTGGTGACAGATGCCGGTGCCTGGAGGAACGACGCGGAAGTTCTTGAACGCCTGCTGGCCCCACTTGAGGAAGCGGTAGCGCTCGCCGTTGCGCTGGTATTCCAGCTCGACGTTGCGGGCAAAGGCCTGCGGCGTGCCGAATTCGTCGACGATGACCGAGTGGTCGATGACGAGGTCGACGGGAACGAGCGGGTTGATCTTTTCCGGATCACCACCGAGGGCCTTGATGCCGTCGCGCATGGCTGCGAGGTCAACGACGGCGGGAACGCCGGTGAAGTCCTGCATCAGCACGCGGGCCGGACGATAGGCGATTTCGGCCTCGGCCGTGCCCTTGTCGACCAGCCAGGCGGCGATCGCCTCGATGTCCTTCTTGGTGACCGAACGGCCGTCTTCGTTGCGGAGCAGGTTCTCGAGCAGAACCTTCATCGAGTAGGGAAGCTTCGAAACGCCCGCCAGGCCGTTGGCCTCGGCCTTGGGAAGGCTGTAATAGACATAATCCTTGCCGTTGACGGAAAGCGTCGAACGACAATTGAAGCTGTCGATGGATTTGGACACGGATAAAAACCCCGCTTATTCTGATAGCCTACACATTCGTGCGGACGCCTATGCACTTCATGCACATCAGGATGCGGGTACGGCCATTTCCGCTGTCCGCACGTGAAAATTGCCCGTAAGCAACTCCAAGTTCGGCACAAGGATGAACTTCACGCCGACCGCTGGCGTGGTTGCAGGTCTTATAGATAATTTCTAAGAAAGGTGCCAGACCAACGAATGGCGAATTCGGACAATTTTTTGAAAGGGCGATGGACCCATCGCCGGAAGGTTCAAACCGATGCGGCTGATAGCCGAAGACCTCGCTGCCCGGCGTGGCGAAGACCTGATTTTCGTTAATGTTTCCTTTCAGTTGGCGCCTGGAGAGGCGATGGTGCTCACGGGGCGGAACGGCTCCGGGAAGTCGACCTTGCTGCGCGTGCTCGCCGGTCTCTTGAGGCCCGATAAAGGCCGCGTCGAAGCGGTGTTCCGTGACGGTCGGGAAAGCCGTCCGGCGCGCGAGGTGAGCCACTATCTCGGTCATCGAAACGCGATGAAACAGGAGCTCACCGTCATCGAGAACCTCGGCTTCTGGCAGTCCTTCCTCGGCGACGTCGAAGGCGGCCGGGGCCGCTCCATCGAAGAGGCCGCGGACATGGTCGGGCTCGGCGGGATAACGCATCTTCCCTTCGGCTATCTTTCCGCCGGACAGCAGCGGCGTTTCGCCATGGCCAAGCTGCTGGTCGCGCATCGCCCGGTCTGGATTCTCGACGAGCCCACCGCTGCACTCGACGCCAGCGCCGATGAGATGTTCGCCGGACTGGTGCATGAACACCTCGCCAAAGGCGGTATCGCGATCGCCGCGACCCATCAGCCGCTGGGGCTCAAGGACGCCAAGGCGCTGGTCATGAAGGGTTTCGAGTATCACGAGACGGAGGAAATGGCATGATCGCCCTATTCCTCCGTGACCTGAAGCTCTCCGTGCGTGCCGGGGGTGGGGCGCTGATCGGCGTGCTGTTCTTTATGACCGTGGTGGCGGTCATCCCCTTCGGCGTGGGGCCGGATCTCAATCTGCTGTCGCGAATCGGGCCGGCGATCGTCTGGATCGGTGCACTTCTCGCCGCTCTTCTCGGGCTCGACCGGCTGTTCCAGGCCGACCGCGACGATGGGTCGCTGGACCTCGTCCTGATGCAGGAGACCCCGCTGGTACTCACCGTGTTCGTCAAGTGCCTGGCCCATTGGGTCGCAACCAGCCTGCCGCTGGTGATCGCTTCGCCGCTGCTCGGCCTCTTCATGAACATGAACGAGGTGGCGATCGGCGCCGTGATGCTGACGCTTCTCGTCGGATCACCGGCGATCACGTTTATCGGAGCGGCGGGAGCGGCGGTTGCCGTCGCCTTGCCACGCGGCGGGCTTCTGGTATCCATCCTGGTGTTGCCGCTGGCGATACCGGTGCTGATCTTCGGGGTCAGCGCCTCCTATGCCGCCGTCGAGGATCCCGCGCCCTTCATGCCCCCGTTCCTGTTCCTGATCGCCATCACCCTGTTCTTCGCCGTCATCGGACCGCTTGCCGCGGCGCTGGCGCTGCGCAGCTCCTCGGATTGACCGGGATCAATTGCAGAGCAAGGGCTCTCAGGTTAGAAGCATTCCATGAACACCACGAGCCTTGTCATCTCGAAGTTTAGCGAACTCGCCAATCCGACGCGATTCCTGGCCCTGTCGGGCCGGATCCTGCCTTGGCTCGGCGGCGTGACCGCGCTTCTTCTCGTCCTCGGGCTCTACATGAGCTTTACCACCGAGGGCGACTACCAGCAGGGCGAGACCGTGCGCATCATGTATGTGCATGTGCCGGCAGCCTGGCTGTCGATGATGTGCTATTCGGTCATGGCGATCTCGGCGATCGGCACGCTGGTCTGGCGCCATCCGCTCGCCGATGTGAGCCACAAGGCCGCTGCACCGCTCGGGGCTGCCTTCACGCTGATCGCGCTCGTCACGGGCTCCCTCTGGGGCAAGCCGATGTGGGGCACCTGGTGGGTCTGGGACGCGCGGCTGACGTCCGTCTTCGTGCTGTTCCTGATGTATCTCGGCCTGATCGCGCTCAATCGTGCCATGGATGATGCGCCCAGGGCCGCCCGCCTGAGTGCGGTGCTGATCCTCGTCGGTTTCGTCAACATCCCGATCATCAAGTTCTCGGTCGAGTGGTGGAACACGCTGCACCAGCCCGCGAGCGTCATCCGGCTCGACGGCCCGACGATCGACCCGGAGTTCCTCTGGCCGCTGCTGGTCATGGCGATTGCCTTCACGCTTCTGTTCTTCACGCTGCACCTGATGGCGATGCGCAACGAGATCTGGCGGAGGCGGATCGCGACCCAGCGCCGCATGGCCGCCCGCATGGCCGGACGGGAGGGCTGACGATGAGCCACGCCTTCTACATCTATCTGTCCTACGGCATCAGCGGGGCGATCGTGTTCGCCCTGATCGGCTGGACCTGGCTCGACGGCCGGGCGCGCCAGGCCGAGCTCCGGGCCCTGGAGGCTGCCGGTATCCGCCGTCGGTCCAATGCTGCTGCAACCGAGACTTCGCCGCAATGAGTGACAATCAACAGAACACCGCACCGGGCAAGGGTGTCGGCCGTTATCTGCTTGCCGCGGTTCCGCTTCTCGTTTTTGCGGTGATTGCCGGAACGGCCGGCAAGATGCTCTATGATCAGGATTTCAACGGCAAGAACGTCTCCGAAATCCCCTCGGCGCTGATTGGCACAAAGGCTCCGACCCTCGATCTTCCCGCTCTCGACGGCTCCAATACCCCGCCGCTCACCAGCCCGGCCATCGCCGGCAAGCTGACGCTGGTCAACGTGTTTGCGTCTTGGTGCGTGCCCTGCCGCCAGGAGCACCCGATCCTGAAAGAGCTTTCCAAGGATACCCGGCTCAACGTTGTTGGCATCAACTACAAGGACAAGAACGACAACGCGCTGCGCTTCCTCGGCGAACTCGGCAATCCCTACCGTGCAATCGGCGTCGACCCGAATGGCCAGGCCGCGATCGATTGGGGCGTCTACGGCATTCCGGAAAGCTATCTGGTCGCCGCCGACGGGACTATCCTCTACAAGAAGGTCGGCCCCTTCGACCCGCAATCGCTGCAAACGGGCCTTTATCCCGCGATCGAGAAGGCGCTGGCCGGTTCATAATCGCTTGAGCCGTCAGAGCGCCGCCTGCCATTCCCGGACGATGTCGAGTGGCCAGACCAGCATCAGGACGTTGAGGGTCAGGTTGTCGCGGATCAGCCAGCCGGTGAACAGCTCGAAGAAGACCGCGATCACGATGGTCAACCAGACGGGCGCGCGGGCGGCGAAGAGGAAGCCGAGCGCCATGAAGACCGTGTCCATCGCCGAATTCAGCACGCTGTCGCCGGTATAGCCGATCGCCATGGTGGCGGTGCGGTAGCGGTCGATGATGATCGGCGAGTTTTCCAGGATCTCCCATGCGCCCTCAATGATGATGGCAAGCGACAACTTGGCGCCGACGGCGGCGCGGCGCATCACGAGCGTGGCGAGCCCGTAGAACAGGAAGCCGTGGATGATGTGCGAGGGCGTGTACCAGTCACCGATGTGCTGCGAATTGCCGGCTGTGTTGACGCCCGGCTCGAACAGCTTGACGTAACCGCATTCGCAGATCGGGATACGCCCCATAGCGAAGAGGATCACGATCTGCGCGGCAAGCAGTCCGGCGGCGAGACCGAGCCAAAGGCGCGCGGCGCGCGGATCGACCGTCGTTGCGATCGGGCCGCCGGTCATTGCGCTTTTTCCTCGGCGGTATCCTCGACCGAGTGACGCATGATCAGCGGCATCTGGGCGAGGGTGAACAGGATAGTGATCGGCATCGTGCCCCAGACCTTGAAGTTCACCCAGGCGGCGTCGGAGAAGTTGCGCCAGACAACCTCGTTGAGAACGGCGAGAAACAGGAAAAACACGCCCCAGCGAAGGGTCAGCTTGCGCCAGCCTTCCTCATCGAGGCGGAAGGCGGCGTTGAAAACGTAGCCGAGCAAGGATTTTCCGAAGACGAGCCCGCCGAGCAGGACGATGCCGAACAACGAGTTGACGATGGTGGGCTTCATCTTGATGAACGTTTCATCCTGGAGCCAGATCGACAGCGATCCGAAGACCATGACCACGACGCCCGAAACGAAAGGCATGATGGGCAGGTGGCGGAAGACGATCTTCGAAACGATCAGCGAGGCGACAGTCGCGACCATGAAGAGGGCGGTCGCGATGAAAAGCGGGCCGCCGACGGCGGACAGGGCCGGAAACGTCCTGGCCAACCACTCGCCGCGCAGGTTGCCGAAGAAGAAGACGAGCAGCGGCCCGATCTCCAGCGCCATCTTGAGCAGCGGATGATGGCGCTCCTCGGGGGTCGGCTTGGTGTCGCTCTCGAAATTGCTCATCGTTTCGTCTTTCAAATCCGTTTTGCTTTGCCGCGGCCGCCGTTCAATGTGGCAGTCCGGCGATGGCGCTGGCGAAATCTGCCGCCTCGAAGGGCTCGAGATCGTCAATTCCTTCGCCGACGCCGATGAAATAGACGGGAAGATTGTGCTTGGCGGCGATGGCGACGAGGATGCCGCCGCGCGCGGTGCCGTCGAGCTTGGTCATGATCAGCCCGTTGACGCCGGCGATATTGCGGAAGATCTCGACCTGATTCATCGCATTCTGCCCGGTCGTGGCGTCGAGCGTCTGGAGGACGGTGTGCGGGGCGTCGGGGTCGAGCTTGCCCAGAACGCGGACGATCTTTTCGAGCTCGGCCATCAGTTCGGTCTTGTTCTGCAGCCGGCCGGCCGTGTCGATGATCAGCACGTCGCTCTTTTCGGCCCGCGCCTTCTCGAAGGCGTCATAGGCAAGGCCCGCGGCATCGGCGCCGAGCCGGGTGCCGATGAAGGTCGAGCCGGTGCGGTCGGCCCATATCTTCAACTGCTCGATCGCCGCGGCGCGGAAGGTGTCGCCGGCGGCGAGCATGACCTTCAGGCCGGAGCCGGAGAGCTTGGCGGCCAGCTTGCCGATCGTCGTCGTCTTGCCGGTTCCGTTGACGCCGACGACCAGGATGACATGCGGCTTGTGGGAGAGGTCGAGCTCCAGCGGCCTTGCGACCGGTTTCAGCACCTTGGTGATCTCGGCGGCCATGATGCCGGCGACGTCCTCGCCGCTCACGTCCTTGCCGTAGCGCTCGGACGACAGCGCGCCGGTAATGCGCATCGCGGTTTCGACGCCGAGGTCGGCCTGGATCAGCAGGTCCTCGAGTTCGTCGAGGGTGTCTTCGTCGAGCTTGCGCTTGGTGAAGAGCGCCGCGATCTGGCCGGTGAGCTGGGACGAGGTCCGCAAGAGGCCCCGGCGGAGCCGCTGGAACCAGGTCAGGCGTTCCTGCGGCGCTTCCGGCTCCGGCTCCGGGGCTTTTGCCGCGGTGGCAAAACCCCTCGGTAGCGCGATGCCGGTCTCGTCGTCGGAGCGCAGGTCGCCATGGGAGAGATCGGCGGGCTGTTCGGGCTGCGGCCGGAGTTCTTCTTCGTCCAGAGCGGCGCCGTCTGCCACCGCAGAAGGCTCGAAGGTTTCGGACGCTGCCTCTACCAGATCTTCGCCGGCCTCGACTTCGTCGGTCGCCGGGCCGCCGGCTGTATCCACGACCTCAGGAGCAACCGGGTCCGCCGCCTCCGGCAAGGTTTCCAGCGTTTCGTCGAGGTCGAGCTGCTCGGCCTTTTCGACGAGTTCGGCGAAGTCTTCCTTCGGTGCGGTCGCGTCGGCCGCCGGCTTTTCCTTGCCGAAGGTGAAGACTTTCTTGATGAAGCCGAGCGCCATGGAAGCTGTCCGTTCTGTCAGGCGGCCGAGGCGGCCGCCGGTTGCATGTCGAGATGGCGGCCGTTGTGGCCGATGATCGTCACCGTCGCAAGGCTGCGAGGTTGAAGCCCCGGCGCTGCGACCAGCGTGAAGTTCTCCGTATGGGCCATCCCGGTCATTTCGACAAGGATGGTCTGGCGTGTCCCGACCATCGAGGCGAGATGCCGCGCCTGCAGGCGTTCCGCCGTAGCCCGGAGAGAGGCGGCCCGCTCCTTGACCAGGCGGCGGTCGACCTGCGGCATGCGAGCGGCCGGTGTGCCGGGGCGAGGGCTGTAAGGAAAGACGTGCAGCTGGGCGATGCCGATCTCTTCCGCAAGGCTGGCGGAGTTGGCGGCCATGTCTTCCGTTTCCGTCGGGAAACCGGCGATCATGTCGGCGCCGAAGCTCATGGTGGGACGCAGCCGGCGGACCTGTTCGGCAAAGGCGATCGCATCGGCGCGCGAATGCCGGCGCTTCATGCGCTTCAGGATCATGTCGTCGCCATGCTGCAGGGACAGATGCAGATGCGGCATGAAGCGGGGTTCATCGGCGATGAGATCGAAGAGATGCCGATCAGCCTCGATGCCGTCGATCGACGAGAGGCGTAGCCGGGCGATCTCCGGCACCTGCTTCAGGAGTGTTCGGGCCAGCAGACCGAGCGTCGGGCTGCCCGGCAGGTTCGCCCCGTAGCTGGTGGCGTCGACGCCGGTCAGCACCACCTCGCGATAACCGTTCGCCACCAGCTTGCGCGCCTGGTCGACGATCGCACCCATGGGGACGGAACGGGAATTGCCGCGGCCGAAGGGGATGATGCAGAAGGTGCAGCGATGATCGCAGCCGTTCTGGACCTGAATGAAGGCACGGACATGCCCGTCGATGTGGCCGACCAACTGGGGGGCTGTCTCGGTCACGCTCATGATGTCGTTGACGCGCAGCTTTTCCTCGGCCGCGACGCCGAAATCGGGCAATGCCCGATAGTGTTCGGCCTTCAGCTTCTCCTCGTTGCCGAGGACGGCGTCGACCTCCGGCATGGCGGCAAAGCCCGCCGCGTCGGTCTGTGCGGCACAGCCGGTGACGATGATGCGGGCATTGGGATTGTCACGACGGGCGCGGCGGATCGCCTGGCGGGCCTGGCGCACGGCCTCGCCGGTGACGGCGCAGGTGTTGACGAGAACGGCATTGTCGAGACCGGCTTTCGCCGCCTCGGCCTTCATCACTTCGGATTCGTAGGTGTTCAGCCGACATCCGAAGGTGATGACGTCGAGGCCGCTCACGTCGCCAAAGCTCCGGCTGCATCGGAGCCGGTCTCGGGGTCCCGTTGCCAGCTTCCTGTCTTGGGATCGAGATGGCCGGACCATTCCCATTCGGCCGGGCCGGTCATGACGACGCGATCATTGTGTTCGCGCCATTCGATGATGAGCGGCTGGCCGCTCGGGCTGGAGGCCACATCGATGGTAACCTTGCGGCCGGTGCGGCCGGTTCGGGCGGCCGAGACGCCGGCAGCGCAGGCGGCCGAACCGCAGGCCAGCGTGAGCCCGGCGCCGCGCTCCCAGGTCCGGGTGCGAAGGGTGTCCTTGCCCGTCACCTGGGCCAGCGTGATGTTGGCCTTTTCCGGGAAGATCGGGTGGTTTTCGAGGAGCGGGCCGAAGCGCTCGAGCTCGAAGCTCATCGGGTCGCGATCGACCCAGAAGATCGCGTGCGGATTGCCCATGGAGGCGACCGAGGGGGAGTGGAGGATCGGCGCGTCGATCGGGCCGATCTGAAGCTCGATCCGGCTGGTGTCATGGAATTCTTCCGACAGCGGGATGCGGTCCCATTCGAAGACGGGCTTGCCCATGTCGACGGAGATCATGCCGTCCTCGTGCTCGACGGCATTGAGGATGCCGGCCAGCGTGTGGAAGGTGAAGGTCTTGCGGCCGGTCTCGGCGGAGAGCGCCTGGACGACGCAGCGCGTGCCGTTGCCGCAGGCCTGGGCGAGCGTGCCGTCGCAATTGATGATGTCGATCCAGGCGTCGGTGCCCTCGATCTTCGGATCGTGGATCGCCATGATCTGGTCGAAGCTGGTCTGCGGATCGGCGGCCAGTGCAATCGCGGCCTCTGGCGTCACGGTGTCCTTACGGCCGCGCATGTCGACGACCAGGATCTTGTTGCCAAGTCCGTTCATCTTCGCGAATTCGACCATCGATGCCATCTGCTCATTCCCCAATGTCTTCGGGCCTATATGGCGGAAACCGCCGGAAATTACCAGTGTCGGGCGTAAAGGAGGCGGTTGCGATACGGGCGGCACCAAGGTGTCTTACTCGTGGCGTGTCAAAGCCCTGGCCGGGCTAACGCCCTCCGGTTTCGCTTTCATTTCCATTTGCCCAAGGCGAACTTGAGCGGACGGGGATATTTGCGCGGGCGTACTTACGGGGCGTTTGCGGACTCGGTGACCAGCGAACCCGGACGACGACCTTGAGCTTGGGCTCGCGTCGCATGGATTTTCTGCGCCATCGGGGCGTCAGGCGCCGAACATGCCCGCACGGCCGACAACCCCGAGCGCCAGTTCGCCCGGCCTGGGAAGCGAGGCGGTCGGGACGAATGGCGAAACGTCGCCGAAGGAAATCACACTGCGGGCACGTCGAAGATCTCACCGGCGCGCAAAGGGCGGAAGCGGGCGGGGGCGATGGCGTGGGTGGCGAGCGCGTCGGCCAGGTGCTCGACCGGAGTTTCGATCGCCTCGTCGGTCAGCTGGAAAGTGCCGAAGTGGTGGCCGACGGCGAAGGCCGCGTTGGCGAGCCGCATGCCAATCACGGCTTCTTCCGGATTCTGGTGCTGACCTTTCATGAACCAACGCGGCTCGTAGGCGCCGATGGGCAGGATGGCCAGACGGAAGGCACCGTGCTTTTCGGCCGCGGTGCGATAGTTGATGCCGTCGTGGAAGCCGGTATCGCCGATGTGATAGATCCGGCCCACAGGGGTCTCGAGCACAAAGGCGGCCCAGAGCGCCATGCGGCGATCGCCGATGCCGCGCGCCGACCAGTGGTGGCAGGGCTCGGCGTGAAGGGTGACGCCGTCGGCGATCCCGAGGCTGTCGCCCCAGTCCATCGTGTCGATCCGTGCCCCGGCAAGGCGCGGGCGCATGATGGCGTCGTTGCCAAGCGGCGTGACGATGCGGGGGCGGTGGACTTTCTGAAGGCGGGCGAGTGTCGCGAGGTCGAGATGGTCGTAGTGATTGTGGGTCACGAGCACGAGATCGATCGGCGGCAGGGCGTCGAAGGCGATGCCCGGCTCGACCACGCGTTTCGGTCCGGCGAAGGAAAAAGGGCTAGCGCGCGGCGACCAGACCGGATCGGTCAGGATGTTGAGGCCAGCGACCTGGATCAGCAGGGAGGCATGGCCGATCATCGTGACGCGGAGGTCATCACCGCCGACCCGTTCCTTTGGCGGGGCTTGCTCGCGCCTCAGGGGCACGCGCTTCGGCCACCGGGCGCGCTGGCCGTTGGTCTTCCATTTCCAAAGATCGCTGAGATTGCCGGGCTCCACGCCTTCCGGATTGAAGAAGCGGGTGCCGTCGAAATGATCGGTCACGGGGCCTTGAAAATAGGGATTTGCGGATTTGCTCGCCATGGTCCACCGTGACGGTTGTCGGGAGCCCAACATCTGGGGTGTGCAAGGCAGCTTGCAATGGGCCACGCGGGCGAGGAGGGCGATTTTCCCTGCAAGTCTTGACTTTCCGGCGCTTTTCCTGTTTATCGCGCTCAATCTGCGACGAGACATGCACTCCGAGCCGCCGACCGGGACCCGAAAAGGTATAAAGAGATCCCGGAGGTCAACACCCGACAGCGCGATGCGCCCTCGGGTGGTTTTTGGCTTTGCGTCTTGTTTTCAGCGCGGAAAAGACCAACGTTTCGGGAACCCGTGACGCAACCCGAAACGACAAGGAAAAGCCGATGTTCGAGAACCTCCAGGACCGCCTTGGTTCCATTCTGAATGGACTGACCGGCCGTGGCGCATTGTCGGAAGCCGATGTTTCCGCCGCGCTGCGCGAGGTGCGCCGCGCGCTTCTCGAAGCCGACGTGGCGCTCGAGGTCGTGCGATCCTTCACGGACCGGGTGCGCGACAAGGCCGTCGGCGCGGCCGTCCTGAAGTCGATCAAGCCCGGCCAGATGGTCGTCAAGATCGTCCATGACGAGCTGGTCGAGATGCTCGGCAACGAAGGCGTCGGCGTCGATCTCGCCGCTGCCGCCCCCGTCGTCATCATGATGGTCGGCCTGCAGGGCTCGGGCAAGACGACCACGTCCGCCAAGATCGCCAAGCGGCTGACCGACCGCGAGAAGAAGAAAGTCCTTCTCGCCTCGCTCGACACGCGCCGTCCGGCAGCGCAGGAACAACTGCGTCAGCTCGGGGAGCAGACCGGCATCGACGTCCTGCCGATCATCGCCGGCCAGTCGCCGACCGATATCGCCAGCCGCGCCGTGCAGGCCGCAAAGCTTGGCGGCCATGACGTCGTCATCCTCGACACCGCGGGCCGTACGCATATCGACGAGCCCTTGATGGTCGAGATGGCCGACATCAAGAAGAATTCGCGGCCGCATGAAATCCTGCTGGTCGCCGATGCGCTGACCGGTCAGGACGCCGTCAACCTGGCGCGAAACTTCGACGAACGCGTCGGCATTACCGGCCTAGTGCTCACCCGCATGGACGGCGACGGCCGTGGCGGTGCGGCGCTGTCGATGCGCGCCGTCACCGGTAAGCCGATCAAGCTGATCGGCGTCGGCGAGAAGATGACGGAGCTCGAGGAGTTCCATCCGCGCCGCATCGCCGACCGCATCCTCGGCATGGGCGACATCGTCTCGCTGGTCGAGAAGGCGGCTGAGAACATCGACGCCGAAAAGGCGGCCGCCATGGCCGCCAAGATGGCCAAGGGCAAGTTCGACCTCAACGACCTCGCCGACCAGCTGAGCCAGATGCAGAAGATGGGCGGCATGGGTGGCATCATGGGGCTGATGCCTGGCATGGCCGGCATGAAGGACAAGATGGCCGCCGCCGGCCTGGACGACAAGCTGTTCAAGCGGCAGATGGCGATCATCTCCTCGATGACCAAGGCCGAACGCGCCAATCCCGACCTGCTCAAGCATTCCCGCAAGAAGCGCATCGCTGCCGGTTCCGGCACGGATGCCGCCGAAATCAACAAGCTTCTCAAGATGCATCGCCAGATGGCCGACATGATGAAGATGATGGGCGGCAAGGGCAAAGGCGGCATGATGAAGCAGATGATGGGCGGCCTTGCCTCGAAAATGGGCCTTGGCGGACTCGGCGGCATGGGCGGCATGCCCGATCTGTCCAGCATGGATCCGAAGCAGCTCGAGGCGCTTGCCAAGCAGGCCGAGGCGGTTGGCCTCAAGCCGCCGCCGGGTCTTGGCGGCATGGGCGGCCTGCCGGGTCTCGGTGGAGGCCTGCCGGGCCTCGGCGGCGCGAAACTTCCCGGACTGGGCGGCCTGCCGGGCCTGCCGAAGAAGAAGTGAGGAAGCCAGACCGATGACCGAACAGACCGTCAAGGAACAGCTTTCCGGCTATCGCCAGTCGATCGACAACATCGACGCGGCGCTGGTCCACATGCTGGCCGAACGCTTCCGCTGCACCAAGGCGGTCGGCGTGCTTAAAGCCAAATACGATCTGCCGCCGGCCGACCCGGCGCGCGAGGAATACCAGATCGCCCGACTGCGCCGGCTGGCCCAGGACGCCAATCTGGATCCGGATTTCGCCGAGAAGTTCCTGAACTTCATCATCACGGAAGTCATCCGGCACCATGAAGCCATTGCCGCCGATCTAGGCGGCGTCACCGAAAAGGTCGTCTGAGACGGCCTCGTCAGAACGGGGCCGTCGCAAGGCGGTCGCAAAAGCATGCCCGGGACCACCGCAAGGCAGTCCCGACAAGAACCCCGGACCGCCGGAAGGCGGCCCTATCAAGAACCAAGGAGTAAACCCATGTCCCTCAAGATTCGTCTCGCCCGTGGTGGTTCCAAGAAGCGCCCCTACTACCAGATCGTCGTTGCCGACGCCCGCTCGCCGCGTGACGGCCGCTTCCTCGAGAAGGTCGGTTCGTGGAACCCGATGCTCGGCAAGGATAACGAAAAGCGCGTCGAGCTGAACGTCGACCGCATCAAGGATTGGCTCGCCAAGGGCGCACAGCCGACCGACCGCGTCCTGCGCTTCCTCGCTGAAGCCGGCATCGCAACGCGCGACGCCCGCAACAACCCGGAAAAGGCAAAGCCGGGCAAGAAGGCGATCGAGCGCGTCAAGGAAAAGGAAATGAAGGCTGCCGAAGCCGCTGCTGCTGCCGCCGAAGCCGCTGCAGAATAAGTTACGGCGCTTTCTGTAATTTCCGACGGGCGGCAGGCTTCCTGCCGCCCGTTTTCCGTTTCCCATTCTTCCCGCTTCGCCGTAAAAGGAGCGAGGATCCCATTTTTTCCGACCGGAACAGACCGAAACGATGACGAAGCTCGAAAACCCCGTATTGATGGCCGTAATCGGCGCGGCGCAGGGTCTGCGCGGCGAGGTGCGGGTGAAGACCTTCACTGCCGATCCGATGGCGCTCGGTGAGTATGGCAACCTGCGCAGCGCGGACGGACGGGTCTTCGAGATCCTCGACCTGCGGGAAGCCAAGAATGTCGTCGTCGTGCGGTTCCGGGGCGTCAACGACCGCAATGCGGCGGAAGCCCTGAACGGCCTTGAACTCTTCATCGAGCGCGACGCGTTGCCGGACGAGGAACTCGACGAGGACGAGTTCTACTATGCCGATCTCGAAGGTCTGGAAGTCCATGACGGCGAGGGCAACCACTACGGCGCCGTCACCGGCGTCTACGATTTCGGTGCCGGCGATCTGCTCGAACTCAAGGGGCCGGGCAAGCGACCCGTACTGATCCCGTTCTCCGAGGCCGCAGTCCTCGAAATCGACCTCGAGGGTGGAAAGATCCTGATCGATCCGATCGCGGCGGGCCTCAAGGACGAGGATGACGCGAAGCCTTATGGCGCAGGCCCCAAGGGCAAGCCGCCGCGGGACGATTCGTGAGCGATCGCCGTATGCCCTTCAAGGCGAGTGTGCTGACGCTTTATCCGGACATGTTTCCCGGCCATCTCGGCCAGGCACTGGCGGGCCGCGCACTGGAGCGCGGTGACTGGTCGATCGAAGCCGTGCAGATCCGAGATTTCGCCCTCGACAAGCACCGGAGCGTCGACGACACCCCGTCGGGCGGCGGGGCCGGCATGGTGCTGAAGCCGGATGTGCTGGCGCGTGCGATCGATTCGATTGCCGACGACGGCCGTCCGCGGCTGCTGATGAGCCCGCGCGGACGGCCGCTCACCCAGGAACGGGTCAGGGCGATTGCCGAGGGCGAAGGCGTGGTCATCGTCTGCGGACGCTTCGAAGGCGTCGACCAGCGCGTCATCGATGCACGCGGGCTCGAGGAGGTATCCATCGGCGACTATATTCTCTCCGGCGGCGAACCGGCGGCGCTGACCCTGCTCGATGCGGTGGTGCGGATCCTGCCGGGCGTGATGGGCAACCAGCTGTCCGGCGTGCATGAAAGCTTCGAGGGCGGGTTGCTCGAGCACCCGCACTATACCCGGCCGCAGACCTTCGAAGGACGCGAGATCCCCGAGGTACTGACGTCGGGCAATCACGCCGCCATCGAGGCCTGGCGTCGCGAGCAGGCCCTGAAGCTGACGGCCGAACGCCGGCCGGATCTGCTGAAGTAACGTCTGCGTCGAGCCTGCGGTTACCCAGCCCTGCCCTCCGCTTGGGCTCAGGGCGTTCGTCATTCGAGACGATTCGCTGGATCGTTTCGTCGGCTTCGCCGACCATTCCTCACCCTGTGACGAAGTAATAGATCGCAAGGCCGAGGCCTGCCGCCACGACAATCCATCGCAGAACGGCCTGCGGCACCTTCCGTGCGAGGGCGACGCCGGCATAGCCGCCGATCGCGACGGCCGGGACCATGACGGCGGCATGGGTCCAGGAGACTGCGCCGGCGCTGGTGAAGACCAAGATCGCCACCGCGGCGATGACGATCGACAGGAAGTTCTTGAGCGCGTTCAGCCGATGATAGTCGCCACCGCTGGCGAGCCCGAGCGAGGCAAGCATCATGATGCCCATGCCGGCGCCGAAAAAGCCGCCATAAAAGGATGTGAGCCCCTGCAGGGCAAGTCCGAGCGGCGTTGCCGGGTGGCTCTCGCCGGCCAGTTTCGGGCGGAGTCTGGGCCCGGCCGCAAAAACGATCGTCGCGGCGATCAGCAGCCAAGGCACCATGGCGCGAAAGGCCGGATTGGAGAGCGAGATCAGGAACAGCGCACCGCCGAGCGCGCCGACCGCGGAGACGAGAGCGAGGATCAGGGCGCTCTTCCTCAAAGAGGCGAATTCGCTTCGATAGGCGAGCGTTGAAGTGATATAGCCGGGAAACTGGGTGATCGAGGACGTGGCATTGGCCGCGATCGGCGGCAGGCCGGCGAGCGTCATCGCGCCGAAGGTCAGAAAGGTGCCGCCCCCGGCGATCGCATTGACGACGCCGGAGAGAAAGCCGGCGGCAAACAGCAGGACAAGGGTGGCGATCGACATATGCGGCTTTCCTCCGTGGTCGCGCACGGTTATTCGCTCAGGCTCCGGACCGCAATGGTGCGGCGGCGAGAAAAATGCGCCGAAGGGGTGACAAGTCGGGATGTTTGGTGTATTGGCCCGCTTCGGAAATGGGCTTAGCCCGTCTGCCACAAACAAAGAGCATGCGTAACCGCTCCCGTCCGCAAGGACAACATCCGGAGGCAAGGACCGAAGGATCGACGAGCGCTCTGGCTGTTTCAGAAGAACCGAGGTTAGACATGAACATCATTCAGCAGCTGGAAGCCGAACAGGCCGCCAAGATCGAAGCCAAGCGCAAGCTTCCGGAATTCTCTGCCGGCGACACGCTCCGCGTCAACGTCACCGTCAAGGAAGGCAACCGTACCCGCGTGCAGGCCTATGAAGGCGTTTGCATCGGCCGTTCGGGCGCCGGCATCAACGAGAGCTTCACCGTTCGCAAGATCTCCTACGGCGAAGGCGTCGAGCGCGTATTCCCGGTCTACTCGCCGATGGTCGAAAGCGTCGAAGTCGTTCGTCGCGGTAAGGTTCGTCGCGCCAAGCTCTACTACCTGCGCGATCGTCGCGGCAAGTCGGCTCGTATCGTCGAGAACACCGGTTCGCGCGCCCGCAAGCTGAACGACGCCGAGCGCGCTGCCGTTGCCGAGGAAAAGGCACGCATCGAAGCTGAAAAGATTGCAGCAGCACAGGCTCTCGCCGCCGAAAAGGCAGCAGCAGAAGCCGCTGAAGCAAAGGCTGCCGCCGAAGCCGCAGCTGCAGCCGAAGGCTCCGCAGAATAAGACTTTCCTACTTCGGGAATTGGAAAAGGCGGTCTTCGGGCCGCCTTTTTTGTTGCCTTGGTGCGGCAGCGCGCCTCGCTTGCATCTTTCGGCGTCCATTGCTAACCCTGTGGGTGGACCGGGGACAATCGATGCGAAACAGGATGGGCACGTGGCAGCTCGTGACGCGCGCGCTTTGCGTGATCGCGCTCGTTGCCGTCGGCTTTGCCCATCGGGCTCCAACGGCCGCGACTTTCACACTGTCACAGGCCGAGATCGCTGCGCTCACGCTGCCCGACGGTAGCCTTCCCGAACTCTGCCTTCCCGATCACGGGGACGATGGCACGCAGAAAGGTCATGTCGCGGCAAGCGACTGCGAAGCCTGCCTGATCTCCGCCTCCGTCCTGCTACCCGCGCCCGCCGACCTCACCGGCGCTCCGATTGTCGTCGTTGCCGGGACGCTGCTGCCCCCGCGTTTCGAGGCTTTCCATCGGCTTGTCTTCCCCCCCAATGCCGCGCCCCGTGCGCCTCCCCATCCGGCCCTCGTCTGAGCCCGGTTCCGCGAGTGTCGCAACGCTCGTGTCCGGAATCCTTCATCGAGGCCGGTAGGACGCATCGAGCATGCGCATCCGGCCTGAACGCCGGATATCGTCATGCTGTATTTCACCGCAGACAAGGCGGACACGCGTCCGCTGCAAGCCCATGCGCTTGTTGAAAGGCGAGCGCCACGCCACGACGCCATCGCCCTCAGGCTGCCCCCGCGCAGCACCCTCTTTCTCGAAGGCCATGATCACGCCCCGCAATATCGCGTGATCGAGGGTTGTGTTGCTCTCTCCCAATCGCTGCCCGATGGCCGGCGACAGATCATCGACATGATTGGTCCCGGCCGGATGCTGGGCATCGGCGGCGACAACCACAGCCGATGCTCGGCGGAAACGCTGAGCTACGTCTCGCTCGAAACGATCGACAGCATCGCGCATGCCGATCTGGAACGCGACCTGAAGGAAATGCTCCTGCGCGCCCAGGCGCACGCGATCCTCCTCGGACGCAAGACGGCAAACGAAAGGGTCGCCTCCGCCATCCTGGACCTCGCCGATCAGTTCTTGCGCCCATCCCGGGGCCAAAAGCGCAATGCCATCTGTTTCAACCTCTACCCGACCCGCGGGGATCTGGCGGACTGGCTCGGCCTGACCATCGAGACGGTCAGCCGCTGCTTCACCCGCATCAAGAAGGCGGGCCTGATCCACTTCACCCATCCCGAAATCGTCACCCTGCTGCAGCCGGAAACGCTGGCCGCGATCGCATCCGGCAGCCGGGCCCTTGACGCTTGCAACACCCTTTGAGGAGCAAATTCATGACCCTTGCAACGGACAGCCCGGCGACGCCGGCAACCGCCGCGTTTTCCCGACGCTTCTATTTCGCCGCCTGGCGCTGGCATTTCTACGCGGGGCTCTATGTGGCTCCCTTTCTCGCAATGCTGGCGGTCACGGGACTGATCATGCTGTGGTCGGCGGTTCTGGTCGGGCGCGACGGGGAAAAGGCCTTCACGGTCACCCCCGCGGCGAGCCAGGTCCTCGTTTCAAAACAGGTCGATGCGGCTGTCGCCGCCGTGCCGGGCGGCAGCCTTGTGCAATATATCGCACCACGGACGCCCGAGGGGGCGGCCGTTTTCCGCGTCAACGCCGGCGAGGCGTCGAGCATGGTGGCGGTCGATCCGTATACGGGTCAGGTTCTCGGCAGCTGGGAGCGCCGCAATGCGCTCTATGATCTGGCCGACACCATTCATGGCACGCTGCTCATTGGTGATATCGGCGACCGGTTGATCGAGATCGCCGCCGGCTTCGGCGTGGTGCTGATCGTGACTGGGCTCTATCTGTGGTGGCCGCGCGACGGCAAGGGCTTTTCCAGCGTCCTCGTTCCCCAGTTCTCTGCCCGGGGACGCATGCTGTGGAAGTCCCTGCATCTGACGGTCGGCTTCTATGCTTCGCTGATCCTTCTCGTCTTCCTTCTGTCCGGGCTCACCTGGGCCGGGATCTGGGGCGAGAAGTTCACCCAGGCCTGGAGCACCTTTCCCGCCGAGAAGTGGGACAATGTCCCGATTTCGGACGCGACCCATGCGGCGATGAACCATGGCGGCATCAAGGAGGTGCCGTGGACTCTCGAGCAGACGCCGATGCCGATATCGGGTTCCAATGCCGGCGCAAGCGGCCTGCCGGACGGCCAGCCTGTCGACATCGACACCGTCATTGCCTTTGCTCGATCGCTCGGCTTCGACCAGCGATTCCAGCTCGCCGTTCCCGCCGACGACAAGGGGGTCTGGACGATCTCCCGCGATACGATGAGCAATGACAGCCGCAATCCGGTCTCCGATCGCACCGTCCACATCGACCGCTACACAGGCAAGGTTCTCGCCGATGTCGGTTTTGCCGAATATGGCCCGGCCGGCAAGGCCATGGCGGTCGGCATTGCGTTTCACGAAGGAGACATGGGGGCGTGGAATGTCGCGCTCGTCACCCTCTTCTGCCTCTCGGTGATCTTCCTGTCGGTGAGCGGCATCGTGATGTGGTGGAAGCGCCGGCCGCAGGGCGCTGGCCGCCTCGTGGCACCGGTGCGCGAGCCGGGTCCGCTGTGGAAGACCGGCGCGGTCATCATGTTGGCCTTGTCCCTGCTCTTCCCGCTGACCGGCGCGGTGCTCGTCTCGGTGCTCGCCATCGATCTCCTCGTGCTCCGCCATGTCACCCCGCTGAAGCGGATGTTGAGCTGAATTCGCGGAGTTGAACACTCTTTGCGTATTTACCGGAACGAAGGGGGGCGCCATTGGCGGCGCCTCCGCTTCTTTGGAACGACGTACCCTTGCAAGACCGTGAGATTTCATGACAATTTGGCTCGCCACATTTTCAGGAGACCAAAATGTTTTCTCGCCGCGCCCTTATAGCCGCCGGTCTTTCGACTCTCGTCCTTTCCCCGCTTTCCAGCTTCGCGGCCGAATTGCCCGACCTCGGCGGCAAGACGGTGGTCGTCGTCACCGAAAACGCCTATCCCCCGCTGCAGTTCGTCGACCCGAAATCCGGCCAGGCTATCGGCTGGGAATATGACGCGATGAACGCGATCGCCAAGCGGCTGAACTTCAAGGTCGAGTATCAGAACACGTCCTGGGACGCGATGATCCAGGCGGTGTCCGACGGCCAGTACCAGATCGGCATGACCGGCATCACCATCAAGGACGACCGCAAGGAGAAGGTTGACTTCTCCGATCCCTACATGCGCTCGGAGCAGTTCATGCTGGTGCGCGGCGACGAGATGCGCTTCACCGATGGCAAGAGCTTCGGCGCGTTCACCGACGGCCTGGTCGGCGCGCAGCCGGGCACGACGCCGTTCTACACGGCCGTCTACGAAATCCTCGACGGCAATGAATCCAATCCGCGCATCAAGCTGTTCGAGACCTTCGGCGCGACGGTGCAGGCCCTCAAGACCGGTGACGTGGACGTCGTGCTGACTGACGGCACGGCCGGCAAGGGTTATGTCGACGCCTCGAACGGTGGCCTGAAGCTGATCGGCGGGCCGCTCGGCTCGGAGGATTTCGGCTTCATCTTCCCGAAGGGCTCCGACCTGGTGGCGCCGGTCAATGCGGCGATCGCTGTCCTCAAGGCCGACGGTACGCTGGACGGGCTGAACAAGAAGTGGTTCCTCGACTACAAGATGGGCGAGTGAGCGTGACCGGTAGCGAGGCCGGGGCCGGCTGATGGGCTTCCAGACGCTTCCCGGCGCAAACGGCAAGGACGACTATCCCTGGTGGCTGGTCGCCCTTGGCCTCGTCGCGGCGGCGATCGCCGCCGTGATCATCTTCAACGGCCTCTATGCTCAGGTCTTCATCACCGTGGCGCGGGGCATCGGGGTCACCGTCTTCGTGACGGTGATGGGCTTTTCGCTCGCGACCGCACTCGGGCTTCTGATTGCGCTCGCCGGCTTGGCCGACAGCCTAGTGCTCCGGCAGGCGGCGCGCTTCTACATCGAGGTGGTGCGCGGCATTCCGGTGCTCGTGCTCCTGTTCTACGTCGCCTTCGTCGGCGCGCCGGGTTTCGTCAGCCTCTACAATTTCGTAATCGGCCCGCTCGTCGAGCGCGGCTGGACGACGCCGCTGCAGGTCAGGGACGTCTCGCTGATGTGGCGCGCCATCATCGCGCTGACCATCGGCTATTCGGCCTTCATCGCCGAGATCTTCCGCGCCGGTTTCCAGTCGGTCGACAAGGGACAGATCGAGGCGGCAATGGCGCTCGGCCTTTCCCGCTTCCAGCGTTTCCGGCTGATCGTGCTGCCGCAGGCGATCCGGGTGATCTTCCCACCGCTGTCCAACGACTTCGTCGCCATGGTGAAGGACAGTTCGCTGGTCTCGGTACTCGGCGTCGCCGACATCAGCCAGGCCGGCAAGATCTATGCCTCCGGCTCCTTCCGCTTCTTCGAGACCTATTCGATCGTCGCCTATATTTACCTGATCCTGACGATCGGCCTGTCGCTGCTGCTCAGGCAGCTGGAAAAGCGGATGCGGCAAAAGGGTCAGGCGCGGTAAGCCGCGCCCGGCCGCAGCGCCTCAGAACACCTCCGGCACGTACATTTCTTCGGGCACCGGTCGACGGAAGTAGTCCTCGTTGCGGACGCGCTCCGGCAGCACGATGTGCTCCTTCGGCACGTTCTCATAGGGGATCTGCGACAGGAGATGGGCGATCATGTTGAGGCGCGCCCTTTTCTTGTCGACGGCCTGCACCACCCACCACGGGGCCTCGGCGATGTGGGTGCGATCGAGCATCTCTTCCTTCGCCTTGGTGTATTCCTCCCAATGGATGCGGCTCTCAAGGTCCATGGGCGAGAGCTTCCACTGCTTCAGCGGATCATGGATGCGCATGCGGAATCGGAACTCCTGTTCCTCGTCGGTGATGGAGAACCAGTATTTGAGCAGAATGATGCCGGAGCGGACCAGCATGCGCTCGAATTCCGGCACGTCGCGGAAGAATTCCTCGACCTGGTCGGGCGTGCAGAAGCCCATGACGCGTTCGACGCCTGCGCGGTTGTACCAGGAGCGGTCGAACAGCACCATTTCGCCGCCGGACGGCAGGTGCGGCGTGTAGCGCTGGAAATACCACTGGTCGCGCTCGCGCTCGGTCGGAGCGGGAAGGGCGACGACGCGGCAGATGCGCGGATTTAGCCTTTGCGTCACGCGCTTGATCGCGCCGCCCTTGCCGGCGGAATCGCGGCCTTCGAAAAGGACGACGACCTTGAGTTTCTTGTACTGCACCCAGTCCTGCAGGCGAACCAGTTCGTGTTGAAGCCTGAACAGCTCGCGGAAATAGACCTTTCGGTCGAGGGTCGGCTCGGACAGTCCTTCCGTGACCAGGTCCTCCAGCCGTTCCTCCTCCATCTGCTGTTCGAGTTCTTCGTCGAAACTGTCGACGATCTCGTTCTTGATCCGGTTGAGAAGTTCGTCATCGGGCTGGGACATTTGGGCGATCCTCGCGTTTGTTCTTCGCAGATCATGCATGTTTGCAAGAACGCCGTATGACAGTCGTGTGTCAGCGGGCAGGCGATGCAAAACGATTGCCGGTCCTGTGGAAAACTGTTATGAGGCGCACCATGGGATCGAAATTCGGATGTCTCGCGCCTGATATCTTTGTGCTGCAGGACCACAAGCGTCTTCCGGCACGCTTCTTCGCGCGCGTCTCCGGGGCGCTCAACAGCCGACTCGCCTGAGGCGACCGTTCCGCCGGCCCACGCGGCCACTGACCTATTTCCCGAAATCGACATTTCCGACGGATCAAAGCCATGAGTGCACCCCGTACCCTCTACGACAAGATTTTCGACGATCACCTGGTCGACCGCCAGGACGACGGCACCTGTCTTCTCTACATCGACCGCCACCTCGTTCATGAAGTGACGAGCCCGCAGGCGTTCGAAGGCCTTCGCATGAGCCACCGCCCGGTTCGCGCGCCGCAGAAGACGCTCGCCGTCGTCGACCATAACGTGCCGACCACGCCGGACCGCCACACTGGCATCAAGAACGAGGAAAGCCGCATCCAGGTCGAGGCGCTCGCCCACAACGCAGCCGAGTTCGGCGTCGAGTATTACTCCGAGAACGACAAGCGCCAGGGCATCGTGCACATCGTCGGCCCCGAACAGGGCTTCACCCTGCCGGGCATGACGATCGTCTGCGGCGACAGCCACACCTCGACGCATGGTGCCTTCGGCGCGCTGGCGCACGGCATCGGCACCTCGGAGGTCGAGCACGTCCTAGCCACCCAGACGCTGATCCAGAAGCGTGCGAAGAACATGCTGGTGCGTGTCGATGGCCAGCTGCCGGAAGGCGTGACCGCCAAGGACATCATCCTTGCCATCATCGGCGAGATCGGCACCGCAGGCGGCACCGGCCACGTCATCGAATTCGCCGGCGAGGCGATCCGTTCGCTCTCCATGGAAGGCCGTATGACCGTCTGCAACATGACGATCGAAGGCGGCGCACGCGCCGGCCTGATCGCGCCTGACGAAAAGACCTTCGAATACATCAAGGACAAGCCGCGCGCGCCGAAGGGCGAGGCCTGGGACCAGGCGGTCGCCTACTGGAAGACGCTGCACACCGACGAAGGTGCGCATTTCGACAAGGTCGTCGTGCTCGACGCCGCCAACCTGCCGCCGATCGTCTCCTGGGGTTCGTCGCCGGAAGACGTCGTTTCGATCGAAGGCGTCGTTCCGAATCCGGACGAGATCGCCGACGAGAACAAGCGTGCCTCCAAGTGGCGTGCGCTCGACTACATGGGCCTGAAGCCGGGCACCAAGATGACCGACATCGCGATCGACCGCGTGTTCATCGGCTCCTGCACCAACGGCCGTATCGAGGACCTGCGCGCTGCCGCCAAGGTGCTGGAAGGCAAGAAGGTGGCATCCACCGTGTCGGCCATGGTCGTTCCGGGCTCGGGCCTCGTCAAGGAACAGGCGGAAGCCGAAGGTCTCGACAAGATCTTCAAGGATGCCGGGTTCGAATGGCGCGAGCCGGGCTGCTCGATGTGCCTGGCGATGAACGACGACCGGCTGAAGCCGGGCGAGCGCTGCGCCTCGACTTCGAACCGCAACTTCGAAGGCCGCCAGGGCTACAAGGGCCGCACGCATCTCGTGTCACCGGCCATGGCCGCCGCCGCCGCCATTGCCGGCCATTTCGTCGACATCCGCCACTTCGGCTAAATCCCGGCCGGAATTTCCGTTCACAATCCGAAAGGCCGCCGTCAGCAATGCCGGCGGCCTTTGTGCATCAAGCGTGACGGTGACGGCCTGTGCTCCGGGGGCAACTGCCGCACACTTCACCAGCCGACTGGGTGTGGATCCTCGGGCTTGACCCGAGGATGACGCCCCAATTTGGGCCTTGCCTGTATTTCCCGTCTCAGCAAGCGAAAGCCTGTCATTCGCAGTCAGCCGGTGTTGCGATCGATGATTGCAAAGTGGCGGAAAGTGGCTATCGTCCGACCGTCATGAAACTGTCATAAAAGCAGCAAGCCTGATGTTTCCTCAGCCCGAATTCGTGCCTCCCGCGCCCTGTGCTTCCCGTTTGCAGGCGAACGCATCGTGAGCACAATTGCCGTTGTGCTTGCCCTCGTCGCGGCCATCCTGCATGCGAGCTGGAATGCTTTCCTCCGAAACGGGACCGACCGGCTTTGGTCGGTGACGGTAATGAGCCTCGCGGGCTCGGTCATCGCGCTGCCCTTCGTCGTCCACTTTCCGCTGCCGGGTGCGGGCGCTTGGCCCTATGTCCTGCTCTCCGCCTCGCTGCAGGTGGGCTACAGCCTGTTTCTCGTCGCGGCCTACCGGCATGGCGAACTCGGGCAGGTCTATCCCATCGTTCGCGGCACGGTGCCGCTGCTCGTGACGCTGGGCGGCTTCCTGTTCTTCGGCGAGATCCTCGGCACGTTTCAGACCATCGGTGTCGTGCTGGTGGCGGCCGGGATCATGAGCCTGTCGTTCGGCCGCTCGCGAGCGGCCACCTCGTCGCTTCTCTTCGCCTTCGCTACCGCCCTGATCATTGCCTGTTATTCAACGGTTGATTCGATAGGCGTGCGCCAGGTCGAAAACCCGGCGGCCTACGCGATGTGGGTGCTCTTCCTGTACGGATTGCTGCTTGCGTTGACCTACGCCATCGTCCGGCGCGGTCTCGTCATCGATTTCCGGGCGCCCGCCACATGGAAGGCCTTTGGCGGCGGAGTGGTTGCGCTCACGGCTTACGGCATGGTGGTCGTCGCCTATTCGTTTGCGCCTGCCGGCCTGGTGACAGCGGTGCGCGAGACGAGCGTCGTCTTCGGGGTCATCATCGGTGCGCTTTTCCTGGGCGAGCGGCTGACCGTCCGGCGGGTCGCGGCCTGTGTCATAGTGGCCATTGGCGCGATCTCGGTCAGCCTTTAGACTGCGACAGAGCAGTTCACACCGGGAGGAGGCCGTCATGGCGCAGGACGAGACCGCAGAGAAACCGCTTGCCCCTTCGACCCTGCGGCTGATCCTGCTTCGGCACGCCAAGTCGGACTGGCCCGAGGGCGTCGCCGACGAGGAGCGGCCGCTGGCCGAGCGCGGGCGGAAGGCGGCGGCATTGATGGGCGACTATCTGGCGCGCGAAGGGCTGACTCCCGAACTGGCACTGGTCTCCACGGCACGGCGAACGCGGGAAACCTGGGCGCTGGTGGCGGAGCGTTTGCCCGCAGGTCCCCCGATGCGGCACGAAGCCGATCTCTATGCGGCGAGCGCCGAGGGTATCCTTCGCGTGCTGCGTTCGGTGGATCCCGGCTGTCGTTCGGTGCTGGTGCTCGGTCACAATCCGGGCATGGAGGATCTGGCACTGATGCTTGCCGGCCACGGCGCGGCGACAGCGCGTCGACGAATGGCGGAGAAATACCCGACGGGCGGTCTTGCGGTGATCGATCTTCCGGTCGGGCGATGGGCGGATATCAAGGCGGGAGCAGGTGTGCTCGAGCGCTTCGTGACGCCGCGATCGCTCACGTGAGCGCTGGTTCGGGAACCGGCACGGCTCAACGCCTGAGCAGGAGCGCCTTCATCGCGGCGCTGTCGTTGTAGAAGCCGGCGACGATCTCCATTTCGGCGGGCGTGCAGCCGATCATCAACTTGAGTTCGGTATCCTTCTTGGTAAGGTCGACGGTGCAGACGGCGCCGACGATGGCCCCGGCATCCAAGGAGCCGCGCCAGAGATCGACGCCCTGGCCGTCGATCGCGGTGGTGCCGTCGAGAAAGCCGTAGTCCAGCGGATAAACGATCGCCGGATAGCGCGGGTGGGTCGATCCCTTCGGGCGGTCGACGACGAGGCGGGCGCCGGCGACCAGTGCGTCCAGCGCCTGCCAGAAGGCGGCTTCGTCGTCCGGCCGGGTCACAGGACGGTCAGCACGGTGCGGGGCCCCAGATAGGGCATGAGGCGGCGCATGTCGGTGGGCGAAAGTGCCACGCAGCCTTCTGTCGGCGTGTAGCCGGGGCGGGCGAGGTGGAAGAAGATCGCCGAGCCGCAGCCCCGGCGACGCATGGTCACGTTCCAGTCCATGACGATGCAGACGTCGTAGAGAGTGTCGTCGCGCAGCAGCTTCTCGTGGCTTGCGGAAAAGGGTGCCGTGACCGGCTGGTTATAGGCTGGATGCCCCGGCGCATCGCACCACAGCATGTTCCTGCGGAGGCGGCGGATCGACAGCGTCGTCGGCAGGGCGCCCATGCGGTCGCCGCGGCGATAGCCGGAGAGGAGGCGCATGGAAGCACGAGGTGTCGCGCCGTCTCCTTCCCTCTTGAGGCTAGTTATGCCCGAGCGGCCGAGGGCGGCGCGCATGCGCAGCGGGCCATATTGCAGGATGGCCTGCGTCGACTTTCCGGGGGCACGGCGCACGAGGATGGTCCGCTTCGGCTTCTGCGTTTGTTTCTGCGGCCTTGCCTGCGTGGTCACGAGATTTTGCCTTGTCTGTGAAGATCGGTGTATTCATAGCACTTCGAACACGAGTACAGGCAAGCAGCAAGCGTCTCCCGGTTTGCGAAAAGGTGATTCTGGCTTAAGCAGGATCAGGGCACCGGCGGGGACGAGCGGGAGTAGAACAGCATGACGGCGCGGACCATTCTCCTGGTGGACGACGATAACGACCTTCGCGAAACCCTGGTCGAGCAATTGTCGCTCTACGAGGAATTCTCGATCGCCGAAGCGGACAATGCCACCAAGGGCATCCAGGCCGCCCGGAGCGGCCAGGTCGACCTGATGATCATGGATGTCGGCCTGCCGGACATGGACGGCCGCGAGGCGGTGAAGTTGCTGCGCAAGGGCGGCTTCAAGGCGCCGGTCATCATGCTGACCGGCCATGATACCGATTCGGATACGATTCTCGGCCTCGAAGCCGGGGCCAACGACTATGTGACGAAGCCCTTCCGGTTCGCGGTGCTGCTTGCCCGCATGCGTGCCCAGCTTCGCCAGCATGAGCAGAGCGAGGATGCGACCTTTGGCGTCGGCCCTTATCTGTTCAAGCCGAGCCAGAAGCTGCTGACGACGGAAGACGGCAAGAAGATCCGCCTCACCGAGAAGGAAGCGGCAATTATCCGCTATCTCTATCGCGCCGGCCAGCAGGTCGTCACACGCGACGTGTTGCTCGAAGAGGTCTGGGGCTATAACTCGGGCGTCACGACTCATACGCTCGAAACGCATGTCTACCGCCTGCGCCAGAAGATCGAGCGTGATCCGTCGAACGCTGAAATCCTGGTCACCGAAAACGGTGGCTACAAGATCATTCCCTGACTGAGCGGAGACCGCCATGGCGCTTGCCGACGATATCGATCTGCTTGGCAAGGTGCCGCTGTTTGCGGACCTTTCTCCCGACCAGCTGCGGCTGATCGCGTTCGGCGCCGAGCACCGAACGATCTCCAAGGGGCAGGCACTGTTCCGTGAAAAGTCGCCAGCGGAATGCGCCTATGTCGTGTCGCGGGGGAGAATCGAGCTTTCGACCATCGGCCGCGGTGGAAAGCAGCAGGTCGAGGCGACCGTCGGTCCGGGCGTGATGCTGTCGGAGCTTGCGCTGGTGACCATGGTCGAACGCAAGTTCACCGCGACCGCCCTCGAGGACGGTGACGTGATCCGCATCACGCGTGCGCTCTTTCACCGCCTGCTGGAGGAATATCCGGACATGGCGAGGGTGGTCGAAGGCCGTATCCGCGCGGCGATCGGCTCGCTGATCGACGGGGCGTCTGCGATGGCCGGACGTTTCGAATAGTCCGGCCCTTCGGCTTCAGAGCGAAAAACGCGCCGTGACCGGCACGTGGTCGGACGGCTTTTCCCAGCCGCGCGCCTCCTTCAGGATCTCGATGCCGCGCAGGTTGGCCTTCAGGTCCTCAGAGGACCAGATATGGTCGAGCCTTCGGCCGCGATCTGCGGCGGCCCAGTCCTTGGCGCGGTAGCTCCACCACGTATAGAGTTTCTGGTCGGCCGGAACATGCTCGCGCATCAGGTCGACCCAGTTCCCCTCGCGCATGATGTCGAGCAGGCCTTCGGTCTCGACGGGGGTATGGCTGACGATCTTCAGCATCTGCTTGTGCGACCAGACGTCGTTTTCGAGCGGCGCGATGTTGAGGTCGCCGACGAGGATCGCTGACACACCCGGCTCGGCGCCGGCCTTCAGCTCGCGCATCTCGCGGATGAAATCCAGCTTGTGGCCGAACTTCGGGTTGACGGTACGGTCGGGCTCGTCGCCGCCGGCCGGTACGTAGAAGTTATGGACGCGGATGCGGCGACCGCCCCATTCGAAGATCGCCGAGATGTGGCGGGCGTCGCCCACGCCGCAATAGTCCTGCCGATGGTCTTCGGTCAGCGGAAGGCGCGAGGCGATCGCGACGCCGTGATAGCCCTTCTGCCCATGGATGATGATGTTGCCGTAGCCCAGCGCCTTCAGGGCATCAGCGGGGAACTCGTCGTTCTGGCACTTGATCTCCTGCAGGCACAGGATGTCGGGCGCGACGGTCTTCAGCACATCCTCGACGATCGGCAGGCGAAGCCTCACGGAGTTGATGTTCCAGGTGGTGATCGAAAGGTTCATCGGCGTTCGCTTCCCTGCGGTCTTTGACCGCAAGGTCTAGGCAATTTTGCCGGGGCTGAACAGCGAAAGGCGACCCGGCCGCAAGGCGGGCCGCCTCTTCTCCACAGGGGAAAGAGCGCGGTTCAGCGCTTCTGGCCGTGCACGTCGGCGTAGGGGATCTCGAAGACGCTCGGATCGAGAGCGACGCCGTTCTGGACGTTGAAGATCATCACGGAGGTGTCCTTGGCCTGGACGTCGGTGATCGTCCACTGGCGCAGGTCGAAGGTCTTCGGATCGAACATCAGGGTGATGGTCGAATCGCCGAAGATGGTCTTGTCGCCGAGGACGATGGTGGTGAGGTCGGCCTCCTGCTTGACGTCGCGGACCATCTTGTTGCCGAGGTCGATCTTGTCGGCCAGGAGAAGGCTGAGCGGCGTCTTCGACAGCGGATAGAGGTCCCAGGTCTTCAGCTTCATGTTGCCGATGACGACGTTCTTGCCGTCGGCGATGACGCGCATCGGAGACGGCTTCTCGTAGTTGAACCGCAGCTTGCCCGGGCGCTGGATGAAGAATTTGCCGCCGGTTTGCTCGCCACGCGGGCCGAACTGGACGAATTCGCCCATCATGGTCTTCACCGATGAGAAATGGTCGGCGATCTTCTGGGCAGCTTCGGGGCTTGCTGCGGCCAGCGCGGAGACGGGCAGCGCGGCGAGCGCAAAGCAGGCGGTCGCGCCAAGGACGAACTGGCGTCTGGTGCTCGGCGCGGAGAGGGCAGCCAAACGCTCGGAATTGTCTTCAATCATCCGTAACTCCTTCATTTCTTTCCTGCATCGCCGAAGAAGACGGCGTCTTCATGGCCATGCAGGCGGCGGCCGCAATCCCGGTGAGGCGCCGCCAAGGCAAACGCCGATCCCGGGTTCAAAGTTCACCGCTCGATAATGTCACTCTTCGGTCGGCACGAGGATCTCGCGCTTGCCGGCATGGTTGGCCGGCCCGATGATGCCTTCCTTCTCCATCCGTTCGATCAGCGAGGCAGCACGGTTGTAGCCGATGCCGAGGCGCCGCTGGACGTAGGAGGTCGAGGCCTTGCCGTCGCGCAGCACGATCGCCACGGCCTGGTCGTAAGGGTCGTCCGATTCTGAGAGATTAGACGTGCCGGCCGGGCCTGCGCCACCCTCGTCGTCGTCCTCGTCGATGGTAATCGCTTCGAGATATTGGGGCGCGCCTTGCGTTTTCAAGTAGGCGACGATCTCCTCCACCTCGTTGTCCGAGACGAAGGGGCCGTGAACACGCTGGATGCGGCCGCCGCCCGCCATGTAGAGCATGTCGCCCATGCCGAGCAGCTGTTCGGCGCCCTGCTCGCCGAGGATGGTGCGGCTGTCGATCTTCGACGTGACCTGGAAGGAGATACGGGTTGGGAAGTTGGCCTTGATCGTGCCGGTGATGACGTCGACCGAGGGGCGCTGGGTTGCCATGATGACGTGAATGCCGGCGGCGCGGGCCATCTGTGCCAGACGCTGGACGGCGCCTTCGATATCCTTGCCGGCGACCATCATCAGGTCGGCCATCTCGTCGATGATGACGACGATATAGGGGATCGGCTGGAGATCGAACTCCTCCGTCTCGTAGACTGCCTCGCCGGTCTGGCGGTCGAAGCCGGTCTGAACGGTGCGGGTCAGCACCTCGCCCTTGGCGAGTGCCTGCTCGACGCGGCTGTTGAAGCCGTCGATGTTGCGGACGCCGATCTTCGACATCTTCTTGTAGCGCTCTTCCATCTCGCGCACGGTCCATTTGAGCGCGACGACCGCCTTTTTCGGATCGGTGACGACCGGCGAGAGAAGATGCGGGATGCCGTCATAGACGGAGAGTTCGAGCATCTTGGGATCGATCATGATCAGGCGGCACTTCTCCGGCGGCAGCCGGTAGACGAGCGACAGGATCATGGTGTTGATGGCGACCGACTTGCCCGAGCCGGTGGTGCCGGCGACCAGCAGATGCGGCATCTTGGCGAGATCGGCGATCACCGGCTCGCCGCCGATCGTCTTGCCGAGTGCCATGGCGAGCTTGGCCTTGTTGCCGTCGAAGTCGCGGCTGCCGATCAGCTCGCGCAGATAGACGGTCTCGCGGGTCTGGTTCGGCAGCTCGATGCCGATCGCGTTGCGGCCGGGCACGACGGCGACGCGGGCGGCGATCGCGCTCATCGAGCGGGCGATGTCGTCGGCAAGGCCGATGACGCGCGACGACTTGATGCCGGGAGCGGGTTCCAGTTCGTAGAGCGTGACGACCGGACCCGGGCGGACATGGATGATCTCGCCCTTGACGCCGAAATCCTCAAGCACGCCTTCCAGCATGCGGGCATTGTGTTCGAGCGCGTCGGCCGAAAGGGTTGCGTCGCGGGCGACGGCCTTGGGTTCGGCGAGCAAGTGGACCGAGGGGAGCTGGAAGCCGTCGGGCTTCAGCAGCGAGCCCTGGGCATCGCGATCGACGCGGGCGCCGACCTTCGGCCGGGGCGCGGGTGCGGAAACACGCGCGGAGGCTGCCGGTGCGCCACGGTGGGCACCGGAGACCGGCGAGGGCGCCCAGTGGTCGTCGTCTGGCAGGATGCCGGCCGGGCGCGGCATGTCGTCGAGATCGAAGGGGGCGTCGTCATCGTCGTCGATGTCGCTGCTGATCGGCGGCGGCGAGACGACATGGCGCGAAGGCGGAGCGACGCGAGAGGAGACAAACGGGCCTCCGTCGAGCGACGGCTCGCGGCGGTCGAAGGTGGCGGGAGTCTTGGGACGAACCGGCTCGTTCAGCGTACCGAACTCGTCGTCATTGAAGTCGTAGGGCTGTTCGAAGCGGCGGGCGCGATCGACGGGTTTCAGGCCGAGCACGCGACGGAACCGGGCGCGCATCGTGTACCAGTTATGGGTGAAGGCTCCGAGCGCGAGCGCAATCGGCCCCTCTTCGTCATCATCCTCTTCGTCCTCGACGTTGCGGGCGACGGTCTTGGTGCGTGACGGCGCCACAGGCTGTTCGAATTCGAGATCGTCGAGCGCTTCCCGGCCGATGATGCCGGAGGCGAAAAGCAGCAACCAGGCTGCCGGGACGGAGAGGATCCCGCCCAGCACCATGGAGACGGTGCCGGTCGGATAGGCGCCGATGAAAAGGCTCGGAAAACGCAGGATCATGTCGCCGAAGACGCCGCCGATGCCGTTCGGGATCGGCCAGGTCGCGGGCGGTGGAAAGCAGCCGATGACGGCAGACGAGACGATCGATCCGACCGCCCAGGCGGCGATTCGGGCCGGAATGCGGTTGAGCTGGCGGCCGCTGATCAAGGCGAGCGACCAGGCCAGGACCGGCAGCAAAGCGAGCAGGCTGGCGAGACCGAAGAACTGCAGCATGATGTCGGCGAAGATCGCGCCGCCGTGGCCGAGGATGTTGGTGGGTTCGTTGGCGGTCGCGTAGGAAAGGCTGGGGTCGGCGACATTCCAGGTGGCGAGCGCGGCGACCGCCAGCACGAGGCCGAGGAAGAGGGCGAAGCCGACAAGCGACAGGAACTGCCGCAACACGAAAGCGCTGAGCGCAAAGCGGCTGGACTGATCCCCGATCGCGCTCGAATTGCCTCTGCTCATCTGTCCGTCCGCCGTTTCGTAACCGTGTGACCCAAGGGTTCGGGCCGGGCGGCGCGCATGGAGCGGCCACCATTGAGGCACCTTACATGCGCGACAGTTAATGGTGCATTAACCATGAGCGCCTGGGTGCCGTGGAATTCGGGCACAAAAAAGCCCGGACCGCTGGTCCGGGCAAAGCACGACTCGCCGTTCGACGGCCGTGACGGGAGGATAAGCCGCGCCGGCGAACCGGCGCGGCGATAGCGCTTAGTTGTGGTAGGCGGCTTCGCCGTGCGAAGCGAGGTCGAGACCCTCGCGTTCGGCTTCGACCGGTACGCGCAGGCCGACGATGACATCGACAATCTTGTAGAGGACCGCAGAGCCGATACCCGACCACAAGACGGTGACGATGACGCCCTTGAGCTGTGCCCAGACCTGGGTCGCCGTGCCGGCGTAACCGGCGGCGAAGTCGGCCGTCGAGTAGTCGACGATGCCGGCGCCGCCGAGAGCGGGGTTGACGAATACGCCGGTCAGGATGGCACCGATGATGCCGCCGATGCCGTGCACGCCGAAGACGTCGGCGGTGTCGTCATAGCCGAACTTGTTCTTCACGGTGGAAACGAAGAAGTAGCAGATCGGAGAAACGACGAGACCCATGATGATGGCGCCCATCGGGCCGGCGAAACCGGCGGCAGGCGTGATCACGACGAGGCCGGCAACTGCACCGGACGCGGCACCCAGCATGGAGGCCTTGCCGCGGGCAAAGGTCTCGACGATCGACCAGGAGACGATCGCAGCTGCGGTGGCGACGAAGGTGTTGATCATGGCGAGCGCGGCATAGGCGTTCGATTCCAGGTTGGAACCGGCGTTGAAACCGAACCAGCCGACCCACAGCAGTGCGGCGCCGACCATGGTGAGAGTCATCGAGTGCGGAGCCATCATGTCCTTGCCGAAGCCGGTGCGCTTGCCGACCATAATGGCGCCGACCAGGCCAGCGATGCCGGCATTGATGTGAACAACGGTGCCGCCGGCGAAGTCGATGGCGCCGAAGCTGAAGATCAGGCCGGTCGGGCCGTCATAGGCGCTCGGGCCGCCCCAGAACCATACCATGTGGGCCATCGGGAAGTAGATGAAGGTGAGCCACAGGATGGTGAAAAGGATGACGGCCGAGAACTTGATGCGTTCCGCAAAGGCGCCAATGATGAGGCCGGGCGTGATGGCGGCGAAGGTCATCTGGAAGATGACGAAGGTCAGTTCGGGAATGGCGACGCCCTTGGAGAAGCTTTCCGCCATCGTCGTGACGTCGACGCCGGCCAGGAACATCTTGGAGAAACCGCCGACGAAGCTGTTCAGCGAACCGCCGTCAGTGAACGCCAGCGAGTAGCCGTAAGCAACCCAGATGAGCATCGCGACCGCGGCGATCATCAGCACCTGCATGGCCACCGAAAGCATGTTCTTCGTGCGCACGAGGCCGCCATAGAAAAGGGCAAGCCCCGGAACCGTCATCATCAGAACCAACGCCGACGAAACGAGCATCCAGGTGGTGTCGCCCTTGTCGACGGTCATTGCCGGAGCAGCGGCTGCAGCTTCCGCGACGGCGGGTGCGGCTTCCTGCGCAAAGGCGATCGCCGGCGCAAGAAGCGCGGCAGCGGCCACGCCTGCACGGCCGAAGTTGGAAGAAAACTTGGAAAATGACATCAGAAAAAACTCCCCTAACGGCCGTTCTTACAGAGCTTCGGAATTGGTTTCGCCGGTGCGGATGCGCACGGCCTGGTCGATCGAGTAGACAAAGATCTTGCCGTCGCCGATCTGACCGGTCTTGGCAGCGGAAGCGATCGCTTCGACGGCCTTGTCGGCCAGCTCGGAGGCAACGGCGATCTCGATCTTCAACTTCGGCAGAAAGCTGACGGCATATTCGGTGCCGCGGTAGATTTCGGTGTGCCCCTTCTGGCGGCCGTAACCCTTCACTTCGGTCACGGTCAGGCCCTGAATGCCAACAGCGGTGAGGGCTTCGCGCACCTCATCCAGCTTGAACGGCTTGATGATGGCCATCACAATCTTCATCTGGTTTCCCATCCTTTGCTTGTCCTCGGCCCCGAGCCGACTCTCCTTGCCGTCGGCAAGAACATTCGCCGAGCGACTGGATGGAGACATTCAAAGTATGTGCCAGTTTGAAAGAGGCTAAAAAGTTATGGAATTATAAACACTTAAGAATCGGCACCCAATAAAGGAGCATTTGGTCGGCGCATGTGCGCCTAAAATATGGGCAAAACCTCTATTTTGCTCTCGATTTAGGCATCTGCCCTTTTCCGGATCAAACCTTCCTGGGCGACCGAAGCGACGAGCACGCCGTCGCGGCTGTAGATGCTACCGCGCGTCATGCCGCGGGCGCCGGACGCGCTCGGGCTGTCCTGGGTATAGAGCAGCCAGTCGTCGAGCCGGCAGGGGCGATGGAACCACATGGCGTGGTCGAGGCTGGCGGGCTGGATTTCCGGATTGAAGATCGACGTTCCGTGCGGATAGAGCGAGGTATCGAGCAGGGTCATGTCGGACAGATAGGCGAGCATGGCATACTGATAATGGTGGTCGTCCGGCACCGGCCCCGTGGTACGAACCCAGATATGCGCGGTCGGGTCGAGCTTCTCGTTTGAGATGTAATGGGTGAGCGACACTGGGCGGATCTCGATCGGTCGCTCGCGGCCCCAGTAGCGCTTGACGGTGTCGGGAGCCTGGGCGAGGAAGACCTCGCGGAATTCCTTCTCGCCCATCAGGCTGTCAGGTTGCGGTACGTCCGGAATGGACATCTGGTGATCGTAGCCGGGTTCTTCGATCTGGAACGAACAGGACATTGCGAAGATGGTCTTGCCATGCTGGACGGCGACGACGCGGCGGGTGGTGAAGCTCGTGCCGTCGCGGGTGCGTTCGACCTCGAAGATGATCGGCACGGACGGATCGCCGGGGCGGACAAAATAGGCGTGCAGCGAGTGGACGTGCCGGTCAAGGTCGACGCAGCGCTGGGCCGCCATCAGGGCCTGGGCGATGACCTGGCCGCCGAACACCCGCTGCCAGCCGTTCTGTGGGCTCTTGCCGCGGAACAGGTTTTCCTCGAGCTTTTCGAGATCCAGCGTCTCGATCAGCCGGTCCATGGCAGTGGGATTTTCGCTCGAATTCGGCATAATAGCGCGCCCCGCTTGTAGGAACTAGTTCAACGCTGATCTATATAGGAGCGCGGGCGTGCACAAGGGTAAAGGAATTTCGTCATGCTGGATTTGCTGATCGTCGGCGGTGGTTATGTGGGGCTCTCGGTCGCGGTCGCGGTCAAGCAGGCGGCCCCGCATCTTGCCGTGGAAGTGATCGAGGCGGCGCCCGAAGAGGCGTGGAAAAAGGATCCACGCGCCTCGGCGATCATTGCCGCCGCCACCAAGATGCTTGACGTGTTCGGCATCTGGGACTTGATCGAGCCGGAGGCCCAGCCGATCACCAGGATGATCGTCACCGATTCGAAGACGTCCGATCCGGTCCGTCCGGTGTTCCTCACCTTCGACGGCGCTGTGGAAGAGGGGCGGCCGTTTGCCCACATGATCCCGAATGTCGCGATGGTTGGTGCGTTGCGGGAAGCCTGCAGCAGGGCCGGTATCACGATTCGCCACGGTGTACGCGCGGTCGGCTTCCGCAATGCCGGTCCGGCGGCCGAGCTTTCTCTCTCCGACGGTTCCGTCGTTTCAGCGCGGCTGGTCGTCGCCTGCGACGGCGTACGTTCGAAGCTTCGCGACCTTGCCGGCATCAAGACCGTCAGCTGGAATTATGGCCAGTCCGGCATTGTGACGACCGTCGAGCATGAACGTCCCCACGAGGGAGCGGCGGAGGAACATTTCCTGCCGGCCGGCCCCTTTGCCATCCTGCCGCTCAAGGGCAACCGTTCGTCGCTGGTCTGGACCGAGCGCACGGACGATGCCGACCGGCTGGTCGCGTCCGACGACCTCGTCTTCGAGGAGGAGCTGGAGCGTCGCTTCGGCCACAAGCTTGGAACGATCCGCGCCGTCGGCGACCGCCGCGCCTTTCCGCTCGGCCTGACGCTCGCACGCGAATTCGTGGCGCCAAGGCTGGCGCTGGCGGGTGACGCCGCCCACGGGATCCATCCGATTTCGGGCCAGGGCCTCAATCTCGGCTTTAAAGATGTCGCCGCACTCGCCGAGACGATCGTCGACGCGGACCGCCTCGGTCTCGATATCGGCGATCTCAACGTGCTGGAACGCTACCAGACGTGGCGCCGTTTCGACACGTTCCGAATGGGCGTCACCACCGACGTGCTGAACCGGATGTTCTCCAACGACATCACGCCGCTTCGTGTCCTGCGGGACGTGGGGCTCGGCATGGTTGACCGCCTGCCGGGCCTTAAGTCCTATTTCATCCGCGAAGCCGCCGGGACCGCCGGCGGCGGGCGGCCGAAGCTTCTGGCCGGCGAGGCGATCTGAGTTTCGCCGTCCGGCAACGCCGTCGCCAGGGTGTGTGCCGATCCCGCCGAAAGCCCATCTTGCGGCGCCGTGTGACCGTCACTAGGTTCACCGCGACCCGAGAGTTCAGGAACAAGACCCATGCAGTTTACCGGCACCGCCGACTATATCGCCGACAAGGACCTGATGGTCGCTGTCAATGCGGCAATCGCACTCGAGCGTCCGCTGCTGGTGAAGGGCGAACCCGGCACGGGCAAGACCGAGCTTGCCCGCCAGGTGGCCGCGGCGCTTGGCCTCGACATGATCGAGTGGAGCATCAAGTCGACGACGAAGGCGCAGCAGGGCCTCTACGAGTATGACGCGGTCTCGCGGTTGCGCGACAGCCAGCTTGGCGACGAGCGGGTCAACGATGTTCGCAACTATATCCGCCAGGGAAAGCTGTGGCAGGCCTTTGCCGCAGGCCGCAAGACGGTCCTCCTGATCGACGAAATCGACAAGGCCGACATCGAGTTCCCGAACGACCTCCTGCAGGAACTCGACCGCATGGAATTCCATGTTTACGAGACCGGCGAGACGGTGAAGGCGAAGGTGAGGCCGATCGTCATCATCACCTCCAACAACGAGAAGGAACTGCCGGACGCGTTTCTGCGCCGCTGCTTCTTCCACTATATCCGTTTCCCCGACGCCGAAACGCTCTCGCGCATCGTCGAGGTCCACTATCCGGGCATCAAGCAGGCGCTGATCCGCTCGGCACTCACCCAGTTCTATGAGATCCGCGAGACGCCGGGCCTGAGAAAGAAGCCCTCGACCTCGGAGGCCCTCGACTGGATCCGGCTGCTGGTGGCCGAGGATGTCGATCCCGCCGACCTGCGTGTCGATCCGAAACAGGCCCTGCCCAAGCTGCACGGCGCGCTCCTCAAGAACGAGCAGGATGTGCATCTCTTCGAACGGCTGGCTTTCATGGCGCGTCGTGAGGGGCGCCAGGGCTGACGTTCCGTTCTTGCCGGCCGCGGCGCAATATCCTTTTTCGTTGACCCGCCGCGGCGGGAAAGCTATCTAGGATCGTCCCGTGGTGATTTGGCCGGCCGGCTTGCAGCCACGTTAAAGAAGTCGCTAAAGGGGCCGAGGAAAGTCGTATTTTCCCGTGCACCGGTCGCGATTTCTCGCCGCCGGTTTTATTTTGCGGTTTTGCCGCCGATGCTGGGAATGAAACGATGCCGATCAGGATACCCGATACGCTGCCCGCCTTCGAAACCCTCGTCCACGAGGGTGTGCGGGTGATGACCGAGACGGTGGCCGTCCGCCAGGACATTCGCCCGCTGCAGATCGGCCTGCTCAACCTCATGCCAAACAAGATCAAGACCGAGGTCCAGTTTGCCCGCCTGATCGGCGCTTCGCCGCTGCAGGTCGAACTCAGCCTCGTCAGGGTCGGCGGCCACAAGGCCAAGAACACCTCAGAAGAACACCTGCTTTCCTTCTACCAGACCTGGGAAGAGGTGAAGGGCCGCAAGTTCGACGGCTTCATCATCACCGGCGCCCCGGTCGAGACGCTCGAGTACGAGGACGTCACCTACTGGAGCGAGATGGAGCAGATCTTCGACTGGACCGAGACCAACGTCCATTCGACGATGAATGTCTGTTGGGGGGCGATGGCCGCCATCTACCATTTCCACAAGGTGCCCAAGCATGCGCTGAAGCAGAAGGCGTTCGGCGTCTATCGCCATCGCAACCTCGCGCCGTCCTCGGTCTACCTCAATGGCTTTTCCGACGACTTCCAGGTGCCTGTGTCGCGCTGGACCGAGGTGCGCCGTGCCGACATCGAGAAGGTGCCGTCGCTCGAGATCCTAATGGAATCCGACGAGATGGGCGTCTGCCTGGTGCACGAGAAGCGCGCCAACCGGCTCTACATGTTCAATCACGTCGAATATGATTCGACCTCGCTCGCCGACGAGTATTTCCGTGACGTGAACGCCGGCCAGCCGATCAAGATGCCGCACGACTATTTCCCGCACAACGATCCGACAATCGCGCCGCTCAACCGCTGGCGCAGCCACGCCCACTTGCTGTTCGGCAACTGGATCAACGAAATTTACCAGATGACGCCGTATGATCTGCAGGACATCGGGCTGGAGCGCTGACATGGCTGGCAATGTGGAGATACGATCACTTCTCGCCGAGGACGAAACCGTCTGGCGTCGCCTGTGGAAGGACTATCTCGCCTTCTACAAGACGGAACTGCCGGAAGAGATCTATGCCACGACGTTTGCGCGGCTGACCGAAAACGAGGCCGGAGACTATCGCGGCCTCGTGGCCCTCGTTGATGGTCGGCCCGTGGGCCTTGCACATTATCTCTTCCATCGGTCCTGCTGGCATATCGATAACATCTGCTATCTTCAGGATCTCTATGCCGATCCAGAGATCCGCGGCAGTGGTGTCGGCCGCGCGCTGATCGAAGAGGTGTACGAGAGGGCTCGCGCCGAAGGGTCGAAGGAGGTCTACTGGATGACGCAGGAGTCTAATGCGACCGCGCGCCGGCTCTACGATCGGATCGCTGAGAAGACGCCCTTCATCATCTACCAGAAGAATTTCTGACGGCGATGTTCATCCCCTTCTTCCTCAATCTCAAAGAAGCGAAGGTTCCGGTCACGCTCCGGGAGTTCCTGGCTCTTCTCGAGGGCATGGAGAAGGGACTGGCCGCGTTCGACACGGAGGCCTTCTACTTCCTTGCCCGGACAGCGCTGGTGAAGGACGAGCGCCATATCGACCGTTTCGACCGGGTCTTTTCCAAGATCTTCGGCGGGCTGGAGGCGGCTTCGGGTGGGGACGGCGTGGATAGCGTGCCGATCCCGGAAGAATGGCTGAGGAAGCTCGCCGAAAAGCACCTGTCGGACGAGGACAAGAAACTGGTCGAGGCGCTTGGCGGTTTCGAAAAGCTGATGGAGACGCTCAGGCAGCGGTTGGCCGAGCAGAAGGAGCGCCACCAGGGCGGCTCGAAATGGATCGGCACGGCGGGAACTTCGCCCTTCGGCGCCCATGGCTACAATCCGGAAGGCGTGCGGATCGGCCAGGACGAGAGCCGCCATCGCCGCGCGGTCAAGGTCTGGGACAAGCGCGAGTTCCGCAATCTCGACGATACGGTGGAGCTCGGCACTCGCAACATCAAGGTGGCGCTGAGGCGCCTGCGCCGCTTCATCCGCGAGGGGGCGGCGGAGGAATTCGACCTTACCGGGACGATCCGCGCCACGGCCGAACACGGCTATCTCGACTTCAAGACGCAGCCCGAGCGCCGCAATGCCGTGAAGCTCCTGATGTTCTTCGATGTCGGCGGCTCGATGGACGACCATATCCGCACCGTCGAGGAGCTGTTCTCGGCGGCCCGGTCCGAATTCAAGCACATGGATTACTTCTACTTCCACAACTGCCCCTATGAGCGGGTTTGGAAGGACAACAGCCGCCGCATGGCCGAGGTCATCCCGACCGCCGACGTCATCCGCACCTATGGCTCTGACTACCGGCTGATCTTCGTTGGCGACGCCTCGATGAGCCCCTACGAGATCACCCATTCCGGCGGGTCTGTCGAGCACTGGAACGCGGAGGCGGGCGCCGTCTGGGTCGACCGGCTGACCGGGCACTTCCGCCGCAGCCTGTGGATCAACCCGCTCAGCCAGGAGCGCTGGACCTACACAGCTTCGGTCGGGCTGATCCGGCGCCTGATGGGCGGGCGCATGTTTCCGCTGACGCTTGGCGGGCTGGAAGAGGCTGCGCGCGAGCTCGCACGATAAACAGCCGAAAGGCGGAGGAGAACCAAAATGGCAGGCAGCGAAGTGTTCGGCACCACCGAGGCCGGTGAAGCGGTCCGGCGCGTCACGCTGTCCGGCGGAGGCCTGACGGCCAGGATCATCACCCTCGGCGCGACGATCCAGGACCTGCGGCTCGACGGCCATGCCGCGCCTCTGGTGCTCGGCTTCGAGCGCCTCGAGGATTACGAGCGCCATTCGCCCTATTTCGGCGCGACTCCCGGCCGGTGCGCCAACCGGATCGCGCATGGACGCTTTTCCATAGACGGCGTCGACTACCAGCTCGAATGCAATGAGCGCGGCGTCACCCATCTGCACGGCGGCTCCACCGGCATGGCGCAGCAGAACTGGTCGATCGTCGATCAGGGTAGCGATCATGTCACGCTCGAGGTGGTCGATCCGGACGGCCGGGCCGGCTATCCGGGAAATTGTGTAATCCGCGCCACCTACGCGCTGAAGGCGGAGGGCGTGCTTTCCGTCGTTTACGAGAGCTCGGCGGACCGAGCCACCATCGCCAATGTCTGCCAGCATTCCTATTTCAATCTCGACGGCCGCGACGACATTCTCGGCCATGACCTGATGATCGCCGCCGACCATTATCTGCCGGTCGATCAGGACCTGATCCCGACCGGCGAAGTCCGGGCGGTCGCGGGAACCGCCTTCGATTTCCGCAGTGCCGCTCCGATCGCCCGTGAGGAGGACGGCAAGCAGGTTCCCTTCGACCACAATTTCTGCCTCACGCGCGAACGCGGGGTCAAGCATTCGATCGCGCTGGTGCGCAGCATCAACTCCGGCGTCGCCATGGAAGTGCGCACGACCGAGCCGGGCGTACAGTTCTACGCCGGCGTCTATCTCGACGTGCCGGTGCCGGGGCTGGAAGGCCGGACCTACGGTCCCTATGCCGGCTTCTGCCTGGAGACACAGATCTGGCCGGATGCCGTCAACCATCCGGACTTCCCGGCCGCGGTCCTCCGGCCCGGCATGGTGTTGCGCCAGGAAACGGACTACGTGTTCACCAAAAGCTGAGTCGGGCCTCAGATCGCCGTGAAGCCGTTGTCGACGAAGAGGTGCACGCCGTTGACGAAGGCCGACTCGTCGCTTGCCAGATAAAGCGCCGCGCGGGCCACGTCCTCGGGTTCGCCGATGCGGCCCTGCTGGGCGGCGATCGCGGCTTCCGAGACGTCGACGCCGTAGGCGGTGAGTTCGGCTACCTCGCGAAGCCCGTGCGGCGTGCGGATGAAGCCGGGGCAGACTGCGTTGCAGCGGATGTTGCGGTCGCGGAACTCCACGGCGATCGCGCGGGCGAACATGTGCACGGCGCCCTTGGTCGTGTCATAGAGCACTTCCATCGGCGTTGCCGCCACGGCAGAGATCGAGGAGGTGCAGACGATCGAGCCGCCGCCGGCGGCGATCATGCCCGGCAGAACAGCCTTCGTCATCAGGAACATGGAGCGGACGTTGACCGCATGCAGCCAGTCCCATTCCTGGAGCGTGGTTTCGAGGAATGGTTTGATGACGATCGTGCCGGCGTGGTTGAAGAGCACAGTCACTGCGCCGAAACGCGCCTCGACGCCGCGCACGGCGGCGTTCACCGCCTCTTCGTCCGAGACGTCCGCGACGAAGCTCTCGGCCTCGCCGCCCGCATCGCGGATCGCGGCGACCGTCTTTGCGGCTTCCTCGCCGTTACGGTCGATGATGGCGACCTTCGCGCCCTCGGCCGCGAAGAGCTTCGATGCCGCTCCTCCCATGCCGGTCGCACCGCCCGAAACGATTGCGATCTTACCCTGAAGCCTGCCAGCCATGTTTTGTTTCCCCCTGAAAGCCTAGGGAACTATAGGACAAAAAACGGAGGCGGATAGACGGGGGTGAAAAAACAGCAAACCGAAAGGTCGGAGCCAAGCCGGAAATTTAAGTCTGTTCTGATTTCTTCCGGGAGAAGAAACTGGAGCGGGTGAGGCGATTCGAACGCCCGACCCCAACCTTGGCAAGGTTGTGCTCTACCCCTGAGCTACACCCGCTCATATCGACGATCCGGGGGTAGTCGGTGGATCGAAGGCCGTCCGTCTTGCGGCGACGGGCGCTATATGGCCCAACCATTTTTCAAATGCAACAGGGAAATGACGAAATTTTCGAGAAAAAGTGCGGCGGGTCGGTGCGGCTTCCGCAAAGCCCTGCAAACGCGGCATTTCGCCGATCCGCGACGATTGCCAAGTCCGGGGGGTGGACGGTATCACTCCTTCGCCGGTCCGCTTGCGGCCCGCCCATTGCCCGTTTCAACGAGAAGAGACCATCGATGACCACCGCGCCCAAGACCGCAGAAGACCTCTACCGCTTCCTCGACGACCTGAAGATCGAGCACAAGACGAAGCATCACGAGCCGGTCTTCACCGTCGCCGAGTCGGTGGCGCTGCGCGACGAGATCCCGGGTGGTCACACCAAGAACCTGTTCGTCAAGGACAAGAAGGACCAGTTCTTCCTGCTAACTGTCGAGGAGAACGCCGTGGTCGACCTCAAGACCGTGCACACGCTGATAGGTGCCGCGAGCAAGGTCTCGTTCGGCAAGCCGGAAAAGCTGATGGAGTATCTCGGCGTCATTCCGGGTGCGGTGACCGCCTTCGGCGCGATCAACGACACCGGCCACAATGTGACCTTCGTCCTCGACAAGGATCTGATGGAGCACGACATCATCAACGGCCATCCGCTTTCGAACGATGCCACGACCTCGATCGGGCGGGAGGACCTGATCCGTTTCATGGAGGCGACGGGTCACACGCCGCTTGTCTTGAAAGTCACGGCCTGACATACGATCTTAGCGGCAAAAGCGGCCCGTCGGGGCTCGAAAAGGTGCGGGAGACAATCGATGAGCGACAACAGCAATCCCTATGGCGGTTTCGGCGGGCAGATGACGGGACAGGCGCATTTCGGCGGCGCTGCTGCGCCGGCGGCGGGCACTTCCGCGGCGGCCGCGATCAAGGACACCACGACCGCAGGCTTTGCAAAGGACGTTCTCGAGGAGAGCCGCAACCAGCCGGTTCTGGTCGATTTCTGGGCGCCTTGGTGCGGTCCCTGCAAGCAGCTCGCACCGGTCATCGAGAAGGTCGTCAATGAAGCGCAGGGCCGGGTGAAGCTGGTCAAGCTCAACATTGATGATCATCCGGCCATCCCCGGCCAGCTCGGCATCCAGTCGATCCCGGCCGTTGTCGCCTTTGTCGGCGGCCGCCCTGTCGATGGCTTCATGGGTGCGGTGCCGGAAAGCCAGATCCGCCAGTTCATCGACAAGATTGCAGGTCCCGCCGGCGCCGACGAGGCTGCCGAGATCGAAGCCGTGCTCGAGGAGGCCGCGACGCTTCTGGCGAATGGCGATCTCCAGGGCGCTGCGCAGCTCTACGGCGCCGTCCTGCAGGCCGCCCCCGACAATGCCAAGGCGGCTGCCGGCATGGCCGAGTGCATGATCGCTGCCGGCCAGCACGACCGCGCCAAGCAGTTGATCGCCGGCATGCCCGACGAACAGGGCAACGCGCCGGAGATCCAGGCGATCGGCAAGAAGATCGAACAGATCGAGGAAGCCCGCAAGCTCGGTGATCCCGTGGCGCTCGAACACGCGCTGGCACTGGACCCCGACGATCACGAGGCGCGCATGAAGCTCGCCAAGATCCGTAATGTCGAAGGCCGGCGCGAAGAGGCGGCGGAACACCTGCTCCTGATCATGAAGCGCGACCGCAGCTTCGACGACGACGGCGCACGACGCCAGCTCCTGCAGTTCTTCGATGTCTGGGGGCCCAAGGATCCGGCAACTGCGATGGCACGCCGCAAGCTTTCGTCGATCCTGTTTTCGTGAGGATCGTGATTCGTGGGACCCAAGGGCGGCTTCGCCCTTGAGTTTTGCGCACAAAGATCCAAATTAAGCTTAGGTTACGGCCCAGTCCGGGCCGGACAGGGTGAAGATCCATGCAAGTGGGCAATGCCAGATACCTGACAGAGAACGATCTTCCGGACGTGCTTCCGGTCTTTCCGATTGCCGGGGTGCTCCTGCTCCCCGGTGGACAACTCCCCCTCAACATCTTCGAGCCGCGCTATCTCGCCATGTTCGATGCGGCAATGGCCGGCAACCGGCTGATCGGCATGATCCAGCCCGCCCTCAACGAGGGGCTGACGGACAACATCCTCCCCGAGCGTGCTCCGCTCTGCCAGGTCGGCTGCATCGGTCGCATCACCTCGCTCACCGAGACCGGTGACGGGCGCTACATCGCCTCGCTCGGCGGCATCTGTCGCTTCCGCCTGATGGAGGAGGCCCATGTGGCGGGAAAACCCTATCGCAGCTTCAACATCGCCCCCTTCATCGCCGATCTCGCGAGCGCCGAGGAAGAATCGACCGTGGACCGCGACGGGTTGCTCGCGGCCTTCCGCGCCTATCTCGATGCCAACAAGCTGGAAGCGGACTGGGAAAGCGTGGAGCGGGCCAGCAACATCACGCTGGTCAACTCGTTGTCGATGATGTCGCCCTTCGGGCCTGCGGAGAAGCAGGCGCTTCTTGAAGCGCCGGACCTGAAGAGCCGCGCCGAGACACTGATCGCGATCACCGAATTCGTGCTCGCCCGATCCTTCGGCGATGCCGACACCGTCCTGCAATAGGCTCTCGACCGATGACGGATGAACGGCTCAGCAAGGTCGACGTCAAGCTTCTCGAACTGCTCGTCTGTCCGTTGACGCAGGGACGGCTTTCTTATGACCGCGACCGCAACGAGCTTGTCTCCGCGCGCGCCGGCGTCGCCTATCCGATCCGCGACGGCATTCCGATCATGCTCGTTTCCGAGGCACGCAAGCTCGAGACCTGAACGGACAGTGCCGTTTTCGAGACCGGTTCTCCTTCGCGGTTCCCTGCCTGTGACGAACCACTTTCCCTTTTGCCGCCAGATGGGTTAAGGGCTCTCTTCATGACGAAGACGACCTTCACCATCCTTCTGGGCGGCGCGCTCGACCCGACCGAACGGCTGAAAGCCGCGGTCGCGGGAAGCCGTGCGATCGCCGCGGACGGTGGCATGCGGCATGCGGGCGTGCTCGGGCTTTCACCTGAGCTCTGGGTCGGCGACTTCGACAGCTCGGCCGATCTTGCGATCGAGGATTTTCCCGACGTGCCGCGGCTGCCCTATCCGGCCCAGAAGGCGGCGACCGACGGCGAGATCGCGGTCGAAGAAGCGCTTGCGCGCGGGGCAGAACGGCTGGTGCTGGCCGGTGCGCTCGGCGGCGAGCGATCCGACCATGCGCTGATGCATCTTCTGTCCGGAGTGGCGCTCGCGAAGGCCGGCATCGACGTGATGATGAGCTCGGGCGTGGAGGAGGCCTTTCCGCTGCTGCGCGATACGCTGACGATCGACCTGCCCAAAGGCTCGCTGTTCTCGATTCTCGGGTTTTCGCCGCTTGCCGGCCTTTCCATCACCAATGCGCGCTATCCGCTCGATGACTTCGTCCTGCCGTTCGGTTCGTCGCGAACGATTTCCAACGTGGCCGAGGGGCCGGTGTCCTTTTCCCTGAAAAGCGGTGACGCCGTGATCCTCGCCCGCCCCTATGACCTTTCCGGAGCTTGATCTTGGCACCTCCCATTCTCAAACTCGACGATATTTTCCTGTCCTTCGGGGGCACGCCGCTGCTTGCCGGCGCCAGCCTTCAGGTCGAGCCCGGCGACCGGATCTGCCTGGTCGGACGCAACGGGTCCGGCAAGTCGACGCTGATGAAGATCGCCGCCGGCATGGTGGAGGCCCAGTCGGGCGAGGTGTTCCGCCATCCGGCCTCGACGATCCGCTATCTCGAACAGGCACCTGACTTTTCCGGTTATGCCACCGTTCAGGCCTACTGCGAGGCGGGGCTTGGGCCGGGCGATGACCCCTATCGCGTCACCTACATCCTCGACCATCTCGGCCTTTCCGGCCAAGAGGACCCGAAGAGCCTGTCGGGCGGTGAGGCGCGTCGGGCGGCGCTCGCCCGCGTCATGGCGCCGGAACCCGACATCCTGATGCTGGACGAGCCGACCAACCACCTCGACCTGCCGACCATCGAATGGCTGGAAGGGGAGTTGGCCAAGTCGCGCAGTGCGCTGGTGCTGATCAGCCACGACCGCCGCTTCCTCGAGAAGGTATCGACCGCGACCGTCTGGCTCGACCGCGGGCTTTCGCGCCGGCTCAACAAGGGTTTCGCTCATTTCGAGGAATGGCGCGACAAGGTGCTCGAGGAAGAAGAGATCGAGCAGCACAAGCTCGGCAAGGAGATCCAGCGCGAAGAGCATTGGCTGCGCTACGGCGTGACCGCAAGGCGCAAGCGCAACATGCGGCGTCTCGGTAACCTGCAGGCGCTGCGCGCCGAATATCGCGGCCACAAGGGGCCGCAGGGCACGATCCAGGCCAGCGTCACCGAAGGCAAGGAAAGCGGCAAGCTGGTCATAGAGGCGGACAAGATCACCAAGTCTTATGGGGAACGGACCATTGTGTCGCCCTTCTCCATCCGGGTGCATCGCGGCGACTGCATCGGCTTGATCGGCCCGAACGGCGCGGGCAAGACGACGCTGCTCAAGATGCTGACGGGCCAGCTTGCGCCCGATGCGGGAACCGTCAAGCTTGGCACCAATCTCGAGATCGCCGTGCTCGACCAGAAGCGCGAGGACCTGAACCCCGACGATACGCTGGCGCACTACCTGACCGACGGACGCGGCGAAAACCTGCTCGTCAACGGCGAGCAGAAGCATGTTACCGGTTACATGAAGGACTTCCTGTTCCAGCCGGAGCAGGCGCGCACGCCGATCCGCAACCTGTCGGGCGGTGAGCGGGCGCGGCTGATGCTGGCGCGAATGATGGCCAGGCCGTCGAACCTCCTGATTCTTGACGAACCGACCAACGACCTCGATATCGAGACGCTCGACCTGTTGCAGGAGATTGTTGCCGGCTATTCCGGCACGGTCATCCTGGTCAGCCATGACCGCGACTTCCTCGACCGCACCGTGACCTCGACGATCGCACCGGCCAATCCGGAGGCCCCTGACGGCCGCTGGATCGAATATGCCGGCGGCTATTCCGACATGTTGGCGCAGCGCAAGGGCGCCGAAGACGAGCGCAAGCGGGCGGAGAAGGCCGAGAAGGCGAAATCCGCCGAGACATCGGCCAAGCCGGCGGACGGTGGCGGAAGGGCCAAGGGCAAGCTCTCCTACAAACAGAAATTTGCGCTGGAGAACCTGCCGAAGGAGATGGAGAAGACGGAGAAGGAAATCGCTGCACGCGAGGCGAAGATGGCCGACCCGAACCTCTTCACCAAGGATCCGGCGACGTTCAACAAGCTTGCCGCCGAGACCGAGAAGCTGCGCGCCGACCTTATCCGCATGGAAGAGGAATGGCTGGAGCTCGAAATGCTGCGTGAGGAACTGGAAGGCTGAGGCTTTCCTGTCCTCTATGCCGACGCTCGCATGCGGGGTGGATGGCGGGGTCTCAGCCCGCTTGGGGCGCCGGCTCTTGCAGCGGCTCGCAATGGATCCGTTCCAGGTGCAGAAGGTTCGGCGAAAGCGTGTCGTAGAATGCGCCGGAGCGGCCGATATAGACGAGGGTCGATCCGGATAGCTCGGCCAGCACGCCGGACAACCGAGTGACGGTATCCGGTTCGAGTCCTTCCAGAACATCGTTCAGCACGACCCATCGCGGCTTGCGCAGCAAGAGGCCGGCAAAGGCGATGGCCATCTGTTCATCCTTGTCGAGCAATCGGTCCCAGCGAGCGCGTTCGTCAAGCCTGCCGACGAGACGTCCGAGGCCGACGCGCTGCAGCGATGCGATCATCGCTTCGTCCGTGAAGGCGGCCGAGGCGAGCGGGTAGGCGAGAACGCTTCTGAGCTTGCCTTCGGGCAGGTATTCCAGCTGGGGAACGAACAGGATGTCGTCCTCCCGGGGCAGGAGAATGCGGCCCTTGCCATAGGGCCAAAGGCCGGCGATGGCGTTGAACAGCAGCCTGCGGTTGACGCCCTGGTCGCCATTGATCATCACGCGCTCGCCGAAGGCGATGGTCGGACTGCCTTCCTTGATCCGGAAGCCGTCCTGCTCGCAGTCGCCGTCGACATGGGAGGCGATCGACACCGCCTCGAGCGTCAGGCGTTCGGGTTCGCCGCGCAGGACGACGATCTGGCCTTCGCGCGGGCTGACATCCATGTCGATGAGCGCCGCGCGCAAGGTCGAGACGCGCAGCAGAGCTGCCTTCCAGTCGGCGATGGCGCCAAAATTGTCGACATACCAGCGCAGCGCCGAATGCACCTGGTTGAAGGCGGCCGCCGCCATCATCAGCCCGCCGAAGGTCATGGTTCCGGCGAAATAGGCGGGAGCCGCGATCAGGATCGGCACCAGGATGGCAAGCCAGCCGAAGCCGGCGGTGACCCAGGTCAGGTTGGTGAGCGCCGTGGCGAGCGCCCGGATGGAGCGCAGCACCGCATCGAGTTTGTCGTGGATATGGCGGCGCTCGGTCTCCTCGCCGCCGGCAAGTGCGATTGCCTCGAGGTTTTCGTTGGCGCGCATCAGCGAGAAGCGCAGTTCGGCCTCGTTGGAGTAACGCTCGGCATTGAGGCGGGTCAGCTTCCATCCGACGACCTGGCTGAACAGCGAGGCAATGCCGGCATAGGCAACGGCGCCCCAGACCATGTAGCCGGGTATCGAGAAGCTGTAGTCTCGAAAATGGAAGACGAAGCCACTCGACAGCTGCCACAAGACGCCGATGAAGCTCACAAGTAGGATGGTTGCCTGAACCAGGCCGATCGTCAGCGACGTGGTCATTTCGGCGAGCTTGCGGGCGTCCTCGTGCAGGCGCTGGTCGGGATTAACGCCGAGCGGGCTCGTCATCATCAGGAGATAGGCCCGCCGATCCGTCAGCCATTCGTCGACCACGTTGCGCGCCAGGCCCTCGCGCATGTAGAGCGCGGTCATCTGGTTGAGCCAGGTCTGGATGACGTTCAGGAGCAAAAGGAAACCGGCGATCTTGGCGAAATTGCCGAGCTCGGCGATGAAGGCATCGAGGTCGCGGCGTTCGAGTGAATTGTAGAACGGTGCGTTCCAGCTGTTCAGCAGGATCTGGCCGTACGCCGTCAGGAGAATGATTGCCAGCAGCGCCGTGGCGAGAAGCATTATGCGGTTGCGAACCGGCGAGGCCCAGAAAGACGCCGCGGCTATGGCGAGTTGCCGTCGAAAACTGATCTCGATCGTCGCAGTGGCCGGTGCATCCGGCGCAGGGATATCGGGTACCGAATTGAACATGCAGTCAGTTTCTCGCCGTCTCGGCCCCATCAGATACCATGCCGGGACGGGATGTCCATGCGGGCTGTCAATATCGGGCCGTCCACGGGGCCATTCTAGACCAAAGAGGTTGGCAAAGGGTTTTCGCACGGGAAGTCCCGAGCGGCGAGGATTGGCTGCGGCTTGCAAGCCGCGCGTCGGCACGTTATGTCTCTTCCTGCTCTAACGGGGTGCCCTTCTTCCGGCGACGGACGATTGGCTGAGAGGCGAACGGCCAACCCGCGGAACCTGATCCGGCTAACACCGGCGGAGGGATTAGACGCGTAGATCAAAGACGCCCTATCCCGATTTTTCAACATGCAGAGGAGGGGCGCATCATGCCGACCTGTCACCACCATCTTCGTCGCGGCCTTGCCGCAATCTTTGCGATCGCAGCGCTTTCGGCGCCTGCGGCCCATGCCGCCGACAAGAAGCTAACCATCTACACCTATGAGAGCTTCATCTCCGAATGGGGTCCAGGCCCGAAGGTCAAGGAGGCCTTCGAGAAGGGCTGCGCCTGCACGGTCGATTTCGTCGGCGTCGCCGATGGCGTGGCGCTCCTCACCCGCCTGAAGCTCGAAGGCGAGGGCAGCAAGGCCGATCTGGTGCTCGGCATCGACACCAACCTGGTCGCGGAAGCCAAGGCGACCGGTCTGTTTGAGGCCCACGGCATCGACACCACTGCAGTCAAGGTGCCGGGCGGCTTCTCCGACGACACCTTCGTTCCCTATGACTACGGCCACTTCGCGGTTGTCTACGACAGCGAAACACTGAAGAACCCGCCGAAGAGCCTCAAGGACTTGGTTGAGGGCAATCCGGCAGAGAAGATCGTCATTGAGGATCCGCGCACCTCGACGCCGGGTCTCGGCCTGCTGCTCTGGGTCAAGTCGGTCTATGGCGACAAGGCGCCGGAAGCCTGGACCAAGCTCAAGGACCGCGTGCTGACCGTCACTCCCGGCTGGTCTGAGGCCTATGGCCTGTTCACCAAGGGTGAGGCGCCGATGGTGCTCTCCTACACGACATCGCCCGCCTATCACATGGTTGCCGAAAACACCGAGCGCTACCAGGCTGCCGATTTTGCCGAAGGCCACTACGTCCAGATCGAGGTGGCCGGCATCCTGAAGTCGGGACCGGAAAGGGACCTCGCCCGGCAGTTCCTGCAGTTCATGGTGACGCCCGGCTTCCAGGATACGATCGCCACCAACAACTGGATGATGCCGGCGACGGCGACCTCCGAACCGCTGCCGGCGGCCTTCGACACGCTGGTGAAGCCGTCCAAGACTTATCTGATGAGCCCTGAAGAGGTGGCCGAGCATCGCAAAGCCTGGATCGACGAGTGGCTCGCGGCCATGACGCTCAACTGATCATGGCGGCCGGGTTCCGATCCCCGGGACGCAGGTGGCTGCCGGCCTTTGCCGGCGGCCTTGTCGTGCTCGCACTGATCGGCGCCTTCGTCGGAACGGCGATCGTCTCCCTGCTGAGGATCGGCAGCGAAACCTCGCCGGTGTCCATATTCAGCGATCCCGTGGTTCGCTCTGTCCTGCGGTTCACGCTGCTGCAGGCTGTGCTGTCGACCCTCTTCTCGATCCTTGGCGCGATCCCGGTCGCCCGTGCACTGGCCCGGCAGCCCCGTTTTCCCGGGCGGGCCTGGCTTATCCGCCTGATGGCGGTGCCGATGGGGCTGCCGGTGCTGATCGGCGCGCTCGGCCTTGTCGGGATCTGGGGACGGCAGGGGCTGGTCAACGACCTGTTCGTTGCGCTGGGCGCGGACGGCCGTTTCGGCATCTACGGCCTTTTCGGCATCCTCATCGCACATGTGTTCTTCAACATGCCGCTCGCCGCCCGCCTGATGCTGGCCGGGCTGGAAAACGTTCCGGCGGAATACTGGCGGTCCGGGGCGAGCCTCGGAATGGGGAGCCTTTCGACCTTCCGCTTCATCGAATGGCCGGTGATCGCGCGCGTCATCCCCGGTATTGCCGGCCTGATCTTCATGTTGTGTGCAACCAGCTTCACGCTGGTTCTGGTGCTCGGCGGCGGGCCGGCGGCGACGACGATCGAGGTGGCGATCTACCAGGCGCTGCGCTTCGACTTCGATCCGGTGCGCGCGGTCTCCCTGGCCTTCGCGCAGATTGCCGTGACGGCGGCGATCCTCGGGGTGATGGCGCTTTTCCCGGTGCCGACCGATCCGGGCATGACGGCCGGAGCCGCGCCGCGCCGCTATGACGGTCGGAGCCTGCGCTCCCGCATCGCTGACAGGGTGGTCATTGTCGCTGCGGCGCTCTTCCTCGGGCTGCCGCTCGGCCAGGTCGTTGTCGCAGGCTTCGGCGCCGATCTTTCGAAGCTCGTCAGGGAGGAGGCCGTCTGGCGGGCGGGGCTGACAAGCCTCACGATCGGGTTTTCGGCGGCCCTGCTTTCCGTTGCCGTCGCGGTCGCGATCATCCGTGCGCGGGCGGGGCTCGATGGCGGGCAGCGGACGCCGCTGTTCGGCCATACGCTCTCGGTCCTGCTGTCGGGTGTGTCGTCACTCGTCCTGCTCGTGCCGACCGCCGTGCTCGCCACAGGCTGGTTCATGATTCTGCGCAGTTTCGGGGATACCGCGACCTATGCGCCGGCGATCGTCGTCGGTATCAACGCGCTGATGGCGCTGCCCTTTGCCATGCGCGTCCTTTCGCCCGCCTTCGAAGAGCACCGGCTGCGAAGTGCGCGCCTCATCGACAGTCTCGGTATTCGCGGCATGGCGCGGCTTCGGCTGGTGGACTGGCCGGTGCTGCGCCGACCGGTGCTGACCGCACTCTCCTTCGCCATGGCGCTGTCGCTTGGCGATCTCGGGGCAGTGGCGCTGTTCGGCTCGGAAAACCTCACGACGCTGCCCTGGCTGATCTACAGCCGGATGGGTGCCTATCGCAGCCAGGATGCCGACGGGCTCGCGCTTGTGCTGGGCATCGTGTGCCTGATGCTTGCCCTTGCAGGGACGTCCGGCACGGGAAGAAGGGAGAGGGACAATGCCGCCTGAAACGGGAAGCGCGGTGGTGCTCGAAGACGTTGGGCGCAAGCTGGGGAGTGTCGAGTTTCACTTCGACTGCCGCATCGCCGCCGGTCAGATCACCGCGATCGTCGGACCTTCGGGATCCGGCAAGTCAACGTTGCTCAACCTGATTGCCGGCTTCGAGCAGCCGGATACGGGGCGGGTCAGTATCGAGGGCGAGGACGTAACAGAGCGGTTGCCCGCCGCTCGGCCTGTCTCACTGGTGTTCCAGGACAACAACCTGTTTGCCCATCTCGATCTCTTCACCAATGTCGGGCTGGGGATCGACCCGGCCCTCCGGCTCACGGCCGCGGATCGCGCGTCGGTCTCGTCGGCGCTTGTCCGTGTCGGGCTCCAAGGCCAGGAGAAGCGCATGCCGGCAACGCTTTCGGGCGGCGAGCGGCAGCGCGCGGCCTTTGCCCGGGCGCTGGTCAGGAAAAAGCCGGTGGTGCTTCTCGACGAACCTTTCGCCGCGCTCGATCCGGGCCTGCGCGCCGCGATGGTCGATCTCCTGGCGGATCTTCACCGTGAAACCGGCTTTACCATCGTGCTGGTGACGCACGACCCGCAGGACGTGGCTCGCCTTGCGTCCGACGTCCTGTTTCTGGAGCATGGCCGGATTGCGCTGCATGCAACGCGCGACGTGTTCTTCTCCCGGACGGATCTGCCGGCAATCGCCGCTTTTCTCGGCGAATCAGCATCCTAGCGGGGTCGTTCAAGCGTCGTTCCGCCTTATTTTGGACGCTCGCGAGTGGCATTTGCTCAAACCTCGACCGCTATGCCGGCCCTTGTTTGTTTCCTTGTTCTCGACCCGCGCCTCTTTTTTCCCTATGCGAGTTTATCCATATCTAATGAATGGTGTTAAAAGGGCCGCACTGGCGCACGGCCTTGAGGGTTCATCCGTTTTCAGGTTGCGTCGGTCGGTCGGGCGCTTCAAAAGGAGTTGGGAAGGCACGGTGTCATCGGGGCAGGAAGCAGGTCATGGGCGTTAAGGGCGTATCGCGTCTCAGCCGCGTTCGGCGAAGCCTTTCGGCTGGTGCAATGCCGGGCATCGTGGCGGTGCTGTGCGCCTCGCTGGTGCTGTCCTCCTGCCAGTCGATCTTCGAGCAAGCCTATGAGCCGACCGTTGGTCCGTCGAGCAATCCGCAGATCGTCGACGAAGTGCAGAAGGACGACCCGCGCGCGCAGATGGGTGCGCGCGAGCATCCGCGAATCGTCGCGAGCTATGGCGGCGAATATCACGATGAACGCACCGAAAAGCTGGTCGCCCGGATTGCCGGCGCGCTGACGGCGGTTTCGGAAAACCCGAACCAGTCCTATCGCATCACCATCCTGAATTCCCCGGCGATCAATGCCTTTGCCCTGCCGGGCGGCTATCTCTACGTGACGCGCGGCCTGCTGGCGCTGGCCAACGATGCCTCGGAAGTGGCGGCCGTGCTCAGCCACGAGATGGCCCATGTCACGGCGAACCACGGCATCGAGCGGCAGCGCCGTGAGGAAGCCGAAGTGATCGCCAGCCGCGTGGTGGCTGAGGTTCTGTCGAGCGATCTCGCCGGCAAGCAGGCGCTGGCCCGCGGCAAGCTCCGGCTCGCCGCCTTCTCGCGGCAGCAGGAGCTCCAGGCCGACGTCATCGGCGTGCGCACGCTCGGCGAGGCCGGCTACGACCCCTATGCGGCGGCCCGCTTCCTCGATTCAATGGCCGCCTACAGCCACTTCACCTCCGTCGATCCGGATGCGGACCAGAGCCTCGACTTCCTGTCGAGCCATCCGAACGCGCCGCAGCGCGTGGAGCTTGCGCGCCGGCACGCCCGGGCCTTCGGGCCGGAAGGCTCTCATGGCGAATCCGGTCGCGACTACTATCTCAAGGGTATCGACGGCCTGCTCTATGGCGACAGCCCGCAAGAGGGCTATGTGCGTGGGCAGACCTTCCTGCATGGCAGTCTCGGCATCCGTTTCGACGTGCCGGACGGCTTCCAGATCGACAACAAGGTGGAGGCGGTTCTGGCAACCGGGCCTGGCGACGTCGCGATCCGTTTCGACGGCGTGTCCGACAACCAGCGTCGCAGCCTCAAGAACTACATTTCCAGCGGTTGGGTGACGGGCCTGTTGCCCGAGACGATCCAGGAGGTCACGGTCAACGGCCTAGAGGCCGCGACCGCGCACGCCACCGCCGAGCGCTGGGACTTCGACATCACGGTGATCCGCATCGGCACGCAGATCTTCCGTTTCCTAACGGCCGTGCCGAGAGGTAGCGCGGCACTTGCCCCGACGGCGGACAAGCTGCGTGCGAGCTTCCGCCGGATCACGCCGCAGGAAGCCGCTTCTCTGAAGCCGCTGAGGGTGCGCGTCTTGACGGTCGGGGCGAACGACAATATCGGCACGCTTTCGGCCCGGATGATGGGCACGGACCGCAAGCTGGAGCTTTTCCGGCTGATCAATGCCTTGACGCCGACCTCGACGGTGGCGTCGGGCAGCAAGGTCAAAATCATCTCGGAGTGACAGAAAAGGCCGGTCGAAAACGGCCTTTTTCTCGGGTCGGACTTCCTCAGAAGGCCATTTCGAGCGGCTGACCGCTCTTCGGTCCGTAATGGGCCAGCGCCATCTTGAGTTTTTCGAGCGCCCGGGTCTCGATCTGGCGCACGCGCTCCTTGGAAATCCCGAGTTCCATGCCGAGTTCCTCGAGGGTCGCGCCTTCCTCGGAGAGGCGTCGGGCCGCGATGATGCGGCTCTCGCGCTCGTTGAGTTCGGTCATGGCGTTGCGCAACCAGCCGCGCCAACGTTCGCCGTCGATGATGCCCCGCACCTGTTCGTCCGGCGGCAGTTCGTCGCTTTCCAGCATGTCCAGCTGTTCGGTGCCCTCGCCGTTGCGGCCCATCACGGGCGTCTGGAGGGAGGTGTCGGCGCTCGACAGGCGGGCGTCCATCGACTGCACGTCGGCGAGGCTGACGCCCAGCGCCGAGGCGATTTCCTGATGGATGGCCTGTTCGCTGAGGCGGTTGTCGCCCTGGGCGAGCTTGGCGCGCAGGCGGCGCAGGTTGAAGAACAGCGCCTTCTGCGAGGAGCTCGTCCCACCGCGAACGATGGACCAGTTGCGCAGGATATAGTCCTGCATCGAGGCACGGATCCACCAGCCGGCATAGGTCGAGAACCGCACTTCGCGGGCGGGCTCAAAGCGGGCCGCCGCCTCCAACAGGCCGATATAACCCTCCTGGATCAGATCATTGAGCGGCAGGCCGAAGCCGCGGAACTTGGCGGCCATGGCGATGACGAGACGCATGTGGGCATGGGCAATGCGGTTGCGGGCGTCCTGATCGTTATCGTCCTTCCAGCGGATGGCGAGGTCGAGTTCCTCCTCGCGCTCCAGATAGGGCTGAGCCATAGCGAATTTGATGATGTGTCTGTCGGCGGACATGGCGTTCATCGGCGTCTCCATGGGCAAAAGGATTGGGCGAAAAGGTCGTAAGTCCGGTCACTCCTGCATGAACGGGTCGGGGGCCGATCGTGTTCCATCGCGCGTAGGACAAATCTTGCAAAAGGCAAGATGCGGCCCGGCCAGGTCACTGTTCGATTGACAATACGCAAGATGTGGGGATTCGGTTCGCCGCTGTCAGTGCGAAAAGATGAAACTGCAGATGTGTCACGCAGATGTGATGGCCGAGGCGTGCGCCGGCGAGACGTCAGTCTGCGGGAAAGAGGCGGAACCGCGGGACCGGCCAGTCTTTGGGATCCGGCATGAATACGAGCCGGTAGCGGGCGAAGACATTGGCGAGCAAAAGGGCGCACCATGCGCCATAGGAGAGGCCGGCGATCACGTCGCTCGGATAATGAGCACCGACCATGACCCGGCTGAAGCCCATCCAGAGGGCGAGCAGCACAAAGGCGAGCCGATAGCGCGGCAGGAGCAGGATGAGCACCATGAATATGGTGCCGACGGTCGTCGCGTGGCCGGACGGGAAGCTTTCGAACTTCGAGCCGCTGAAGGCGGAAAATCCGAACGCGCCCCAGTCGTCGAACTGGCCGGGCCGGGCCCTGCCGATGATCCGCTTCAGGATGTTGGCGGTAAGGCCGGAAAACGCCACCGCCAGGAAAAAATAGGCGCCGATCTGTGCAGCATAGAGGGCGCGGAAACGCTCCTTCAGACTGCGGGCGAGGCGCGAGGAGGCAAGGCCCGAGACGAACAGCATGGCGGATGCGATGAGGATCCAGCCGGAACTGCCGAAATCGGTAATGATCTCGCCGAGCGAGCGAGTGAAGAAGTCCCTGTGGCGGATAGCGCCGACCGGACTGTCGAAAATCAGGAAGGAAAGGACCACCAGGTTGGCGGCGACGACGGCGAAGATCTGCCAGTAATGCGGGGCCGGCGGGTGCCGGTTGAGATCACGGCGTCTTTCCAGCCAGATCCTGATCTTGTCGATGCCGTTCACGTCTCTGTTCCGCTCCGCTCAAGCCTGCCGGGAGGACGGGAAAACTTCGGGTTTCCGCAAACGGCATGCAGCCGCGGCAAGATGGTTGCCGCGGCTGGCAATTGCAAGGGCCCGTCAGGCCGACAGGGCTTTGAATTCGGCAAGGATGGCGGCGCCCATCTCGGTGGTGCCGACCTTCGTGCAGCCTTCGGCCATGATGTCGCCGGTGCGAATGCCCTTGTCGAGCACGTTGGCGATCGCCTTTTCGAGGTTGTCGGCTTCCTTCACCATGTTGAAGGAGTAGCGCAGGCACATGGCGAAGGAGGCGATCATGGCGATCGGGTTGGCGATGCCCTGGCCGGCGATGTCTGGGGCCGAGCCGTGGACGGGCTCGTACATGGCCTTGCGCTTGCCGGTCTTGGCATCCGGGGCGCCGAGCGAGGCCGAGGGGAGCATGCCGAGCGAACCGGTGAGCATGGCGGCGACGTCGGAGAGCATGTCGCCGAACAGGTTGTCGGTGACGATGACGTCGAACTGCTTCGGCGCGCGTACCAGCTGCATGCCGCCGGCATCGGCCAGCATGTGCTCGAGCTTCACGTCCGGATACTTGGCCTTGTGGGTCTCGGTGACGACCTGGTTCCACAGCACGCCGGACTTCATGACGTTGCGCTTTTCCATCGAGCAGACGGTGTTCTTGCGGGTGCGGGCCAGCTCGAAGGCGACGGAGGCGATGCGCTCGATCTCGTAGGTGTCATAGACCTGGGTGTCGATCGCGCGCTTCTGGCCATTGCCGAGGTCGGTGATGGTCTTCGGCTCGCCGAAATAGACGCCGCCGGTGAGCTCGCGCACGATCAGGATGTCGAGGCCTTCGACCAATTCCGGCTTCAGCGAGGAAGCGGCGGCGAGCGCCGGATAGCAGATCGCCGGGCGCAGGTTGGCGAAGAGTTCGAGATCTTTGCGCAGACGCAGCAGGCCGGCTTCCGGGCGCACTTCGTAAGGCACGGCATCCCACTTCGGTCCGCCGACGGCGCCGAACAGTACGGCATCGGCGGCGAGCGCCTTTTCCATGTCGGCATCGGTGATCGCGACGCCATGGGCGTCATAGGCGGAGCCGCCGACGAGGCCTTCATCGGTGGTGAAGCCTGCGCCCTGCTCGGCGTTCATGTAGTCGATGATCTTGCGGACTTCGGCCATGGTTTCCTGGCCAATGCCGTCGCCGGGCAGAAGGAAGAGATTGCGCTGTGTCATGGGAAGCCTCCCTGGCTTGATCAAGAGTTGCCGCCTTCTATCGGGCAGGAGCCCGGATTTCAAGGACACTCAGGGGCAGAACGGTACGGAGGGAGGGGCCGTAGCGGGCGTTGCGGTGCGGCAGCGGGAGACCGTTTGCCGCACCGGAGCGTTTTTCAGATCAGGCCCAGGGATGAACCTGAGCGTTGGTCTTTTCGAATGCCGTGATGCTGTCGGCCTTCTCGAGCGTCAGGCCGATGTCGTCGAGGCCGTTCAGCAGGCAGTGGCGCTTGAAGGCGTCGATGTCGAACTTGATGCGGCCGCCATCCGGACCGGTGATTTCCTGGGCTTCCAGGTCGACCGACAGAACGGCGTTGGAACCGCGGCCTGCGTCGTCCATCAGCTTGTCCAGGTCATCCTGGCTGACGACGATCGGCAGGATGCCGTTCTTGAAGCAGTTGTTGTAGAAGATGTCGGCGAACGAGGTCGAGATGACGCAGCGGATGCCGAAATCGAGAAGCGCCCACGGCGCGTGCTCGCGCGAGGAGCCGCAACCGAAGTTGTCACCGGCGACCAGGATCTGGGCATTGCGATAGGCCGCCTTGTTGAGGACGAAATCCGGGTTTTCCGTGCCATCCTCGTTGTAGCGGGCCTCTGCGAACAAACCCTTGCCGAGACCGGTGCGCTTGATGGTCTTCAGGTAGTCCTTCGGGATGATCATGTCGGTGTCTATGTTGACGACCGGAAGGGGTGCTGCAACCCCGGTGAGCTTTACGAACTTTTCCATCAGACCCTGCCTTCGGAATACAATTCAGGAATTCCGCTGCCCATAAAAGAAAACCGCGCGGATTTGAAGGCCTTTCCTGGTCGAAAGGGTACGCTTCGGCATCAAAATTGCCGGTTTCCGCCTCCTATCGGCGGGGCGCGCGTCTCAGAGATCGATGATCGTGCCGCGACCGTCGTTCCAGACGCGCATTTCGTCGCGGCGCTTGTTCGCCTTCGCATAGACCGGCGCTGCCTTCCTCTTCGGGCTCAGCATGCGGGCGGCGAGCGAAAGCGTCAGCACGGCGCCAGCGATCAGCGTCAGGGAGACGGTGAAGGCAGCAGCCAAGGCCAGAACGGCGATGCCGGTAATGCCAAGTGCGACGGAACGGAGATTCTGCATGATCGAAATCCTTTCTCGACAGTGAAGGTGGTCCTTCTTCTTCGGGAATGCAAGGGCTTTCCGCCAAATGTCGCCTTGCGCGGCTGGCCAAAGCTTGGCAAAAGTTCGCCTATGACTTCGATCACCTCACATCACCCCGCGCGGCTGCGCCGCTCGGTGCTCAGCGTGCCGGCCATCAACCCGCGTGCGCTGGAGAAGACCCATGGTCTGTCCTGCGACGCCGTCATCTTCGATCTCGAGGATTCGGTGGCGGTCGAGAAGAAGGCCGAAGCCCGCGAAAATCTCAGGCGTTTCTTTGCCGAGACGCCGCTTCGGGGCCGGGAAAGCATCGTCCGTGTGAACGGGATCGATACCGAGTTCTTCTCCGACGACATGGCCGCCGTGATCGCCTGCCGGCCGGATGCCGTGCTGCTGCCGAAGGTCGACGGCCCGGACGACGTGCAGCGGGTGGCTGACCTCATCACCGAAACCGATGCGACGGAAAGTCTCAGGATCTGGGCGATGATCGAAACGCCGCGCGGCGTTCTCAATGCAGCGGCGATCGCCGGCGCGGGACGCACCGCCGGCGGCCTGCTCGACTGTTTCGTCGTCGGGCTCAACGATCTGCGCAAGGAGACGGGCGTGGCTCCGGAGACGGGGCGGACCTATCTCGTGCCCTTCCTGATGCAGGTGATCCTTGCTGCGCGCGCCTACGGGCTCGACGCGATCGACAGCGTATCGAACGAGTTCAGGGCGCTCGAGGCCTTCGATGGCGAATGCGCGCAGGGACGCGCCATGGGCTTCGACGGCAAGATGCTGATCCATCCGGCACAGATCGACGGGGCCAACCGGTATTTCGGTTTTTCAGAGGCGGCGCTCGCCGAGGCGAAGGCGATTGCCGTCGCCTTTGCCGATCCCGCGACCGACGGCCTCAACGTCATCAATCTCGACGGGCGGATGATCGAACGGCTGCATCTGGAGCAGGCCGAGCGACTGCTCGCCAAGGCTCGCGTCATCGCAGACAGAGAAGGCAGAACAGCATGAAGGTCTATCGTTTCCTCACCGGCCCGGACGACGCGGCCTTTTGCCATCGCGTCACCGATGCGCTCAACAAGGGCTGGGAACTGCATGGTGCACCGAGCCTTTCCTTCAATGCCGCGACCAACCAGATGCATTGCGGGCAAGCCGTGGTGAAGACCGTGCATGGCAAGGATTACGATCCGAGCATGAAGCTCGGCGAGCAATGACAGAAACGGAGCGCCTGCCGTCTGCGGCGGGCGCTCCGGCGTATCGCGTCACTTGACGGCGGCATTGCCGCCGTCGGCGTAGAGCGCCGAGCCGGCGACGAAGCTTGCCATGGGGCCCGCAAGGAAAAGGGCCGCGCGGGCGATTTCTTCCGGCCGGGCGATGCGTTTCAGGGCATGCAGACCTGCCGCCCAGTCCTTTTGGGCCTGATCGCCGGCCATCCGCGTATCGGTGCCGCCCGGCAGGAGTGCATTGGCCCGAATGTCGCGGCTGCCGTAATCCGCAGTGATGCCCTTTACCAGACCCATGATGCCCGCCTTGGAGGCGGCATAGGTGCCCATTCCGGGAAGGCCGACGCTCGTTCCGACGAAGGTCGAGACGAAGACCAGGGCGCCGGAGCCACGTTCCAGCATGGCTGGGATCTGGCAGCGGGCGGCGAAAAAGGCCGAGGTCAGGTTTGCCGCCAGCGTTTCCTGCCATTCGGGCATCGTGACTTCCGCGAGGGGTTTGATCGGACCGACGGCCCCGGCATTGTTGACGGCGATATCGAGGCCGCCGAACCGGCTCATGGCCGCATCGACCAGCCTCTCATGGGTTTCGGCACGGGCGACGTCACCCGGCACGGCATGGGCGATGCCGCCCCGGCTCTCGATCAGATCGACAACCGCGTCGAGTGCTTCGCTGCCCCTGGCATTGAGCACCAGGGATGCGCCCTCTGCGGCAAACAGCAGGGCAGTGGCGCGGCCGATGCCGGACGACGCTCCGGTGATGATGGCGACCTTGTCGTTCAGGCTTGTCATGGAAACCTCCTTTGGGTGTCGGAGGCCAAGGGATAGGCGAGGAGGCGGGGCGGCGGCCACCCGTTTCCGGACGGGGCGATCGGCGGGCGTCTGATGGTGGTGGGCGGTGGCCTGCCCGTGCTCTTCGACGGCGAGGTGGCGGGCGGGATCGGCATCCGTTCAGGTGCGCCGGCACGGGATCTGCAATTCGCCGAAGCCGGGACCACGCATTTCCTTGCGAAGCGCGACTAGTCCTTCACCGCGACAGAAAGGCCGTCCGCTTCCGCGGCGGCATCCTCGGCGCTTTCCTCAATGCGTTCCATGTCGTCGTCGGAGAGGCCGAAATGATGGCCGATCTCGTGGATCAGAACGTGGGTGATGATGTCGCCCAGGGTTTCTTCGTTTTCCGCCCAGTAGTCGAGGATCGGGCGGCGATAGAGCGTGATGCGGTTCGGCATCTCCCCGGTTTCCATGGTGAAACGTTCCGAGATGCCACGGCCCTCGAACAGGCCGAGCAGGTCGAAAGGCGTCTCCAGCGCCATGTCCTCGAAGACTTCGTCGGTCGGGAAATCGGCGATCTCGATGATCAGATTTCCCGTCAGCGCCCTGAATTCCTCCGGCAGATGGCCATAGGCCTCAATCGCCAGCGATTCGAACGTGCTGATCGTCGGGGCATGGCGCTCGCGCCAATCTTCGGTCTGGTCAATGCGGGCCATCGGAACTCCTTACTGGCTCTCCATATAGGAGTTTTGTTCCCGCTTTTCGAGTGGGAATCCTGTCAAGGAATAAATTCACAATGAATCCGGTTGACTCTTTTCGAAAGCTCTGGAATCCATAAGAACATATAGAGAACATTTCGATGGAGATACGTCATGGGCGGGACCGCTCTGGCGCAGGGGAAGCTGTTTGCCCTGCGCGAGGCCATCGCGAAGATCGAAGGCAGGCCGCTTTCGGCCGGGCTCGAACCCGAGCCGGATGCCGGCTGCGCCGAGGTGGATGCTGCCGGCGGTTTCGTAGGGGCGGAGGAGGCTTCAGGCCTCGAAAGCCTGCTGCCGGATGGGTTTCCGGTCGGTGCGATGATCGAGCTTCGTGGCGGGCAGCTGAGGGATGCTGGCGCCGTCAGCGGTTTCGGGCTGGGCTTGTGTCTTGCCTGTCTGCCGGCCCAGCCGGAAAAGCGCATTCTCTGGATCGGCGAGAGCTTCGTTGCCCGTGAAGCGGGGTTGCCCCATGCGGCGGGCCTGGTCGATTACGGGTGCCGGCCGGGTGAACTCGTCTATGCCATGCCCCGGCGAGTTGAGGAGGCGCTTTGGCTGGCGGATGCCGCCCTTTCCTGCGGCGCCTTCGCGGCCGTGATGCTGGAGGTCAACGGCAACCCGCGCGGCTTCGGGCTGACCGAAAGCCGGCGTCTCAGCCTCAAGGCGCGCAGCACGGGCGGCTTTCTTCTTCTGCTGCGGCAGGGAGGAGAAGAGGAAGCGAGCAGCGCCTCGCTTCGCCTACGCATCGAACCCGCGCCGGCGGCGGCGCGCATTCTGAGCGACGGAACGATGCTCGGCGGCAGCATCGGCAATTCCGTCTTCCGCCTCGTTCCGGAAAAGAGCCGGCTCGGGGCATCCCGCGAACTGACCCTGGAGTGGAATAAAGATGACCGCCTGTTTTACCCCGCAACTTTCGCTCACACCGGCCAGCACCGCCCCGAACGGTCGGCGTATCCTGGCGCTCTGGTTTCCCAGGCTTTCGACCGATCGGCTGGCGCGTCGCCGCTGGGGACTGTCGTGGCGTTCGACAGGGCGTCCTGACCATCCGCCGGTTGTTTGTGCCGGGCGGGTGCAGAACGCGGTGCGCCTCACCGCGCTCGACGAGACGGCCGAAACGATTGGCCTGCGGGTCGGGCAGGGTCTTGCCGAGGCACGCGCCATCTGCCCGTCCCTCGACGCGGCGGAGGAGGATCCTTCCGCCGACCGGCGGTTTCTGGAGGCGATCGCCGACTGGTGCGACCGCTATACGCCACTGGTGGCGCTGGACGGCACGGATGGACTGATGCTCGACGTCACCGGCTGCACGCATCTGTTCGGCGGCGAAGAAGCGATGATCGAAGACCTGCTGGGTCGCCTCCTGCAGCTCGGGCTCGATGCGCGGGGCGCGATTGCCGGAACACCCGGCCTGTCCTGGGCGGCGGCCCGTTTTTCCGTAAAGACGGTGGTGGCCGATCGCGAGATGGTGGCGGTGCTGTCGCCACTGCCCCTCAAGGCACTGCGGATCGAGGCTGGCATGGCGGCGTCGCTTGCCCGGGTCGGGCTGAAGCAGGTGGGCGATCTCCTGGCGATGCCGCGCGGCCCGCTGACGCGGCGTTTCGGGCCGGCCTTGCTGCTCAGGCTCGACCAGGCGCTGGGGCGCGAAGGGGAGCCGATCGTACCACGTCGGCCTGTTGCCCTGCTTTCGGTCGAGCGGCGGCTCGCGGAACCGATCCGTGACGAAGAAGCGATCCTCGATCTCGTCGGGCGGCTGGCCGCGGGGCTGAAATCGGGTCTCGAAGGGCGCGGGGAGGGAGGGCGGCTTTTCGAGCTTCTGCTCTTCCGCGTCGACGGGCGGGTGTTCCGGATCGAGCTCGGTGCCGCCGCGCCGCTTCGCGATGCCGGGCGGATCAAGGCGCTGTTCAACGAGAGGCTCGCCGTGCTGCACGACGATCTCGACGCGGGTTTCGGTTTCGAGATCCTCAGGCTGAACGTGCTCTGCACGGACAGGCTCGCCGAGACCCAGGCGCGTTTCGGTGCCGGCGAGGCGAAGAACGATGCCGCGCTCGATTTCATCGACCGGGTGACGGCGCGGTTCGGCGAAGGGTGCCTCAGGCTTCCGCTGTCCCATGCGAGCCACTGGCCGGAGCGCGGCTCCAGCCTTGCGTCGCTTGCGCAAAGCCCGGCAAAGTCTGATCCCGTGCCCCTGGCCCCGGTTCGCAACGACCGGCCGATCCGGCTCTTTGCCCATCCGGAAGCGGTCGAGGTCACCGCCGAGGTGCCGGATGGTCCGCCAGCCAGCTTCCGGTGGCGTCGTGCCCAGCATCGCGTGGTGCGGGCCGAGGGACCGGAGCGACTGGTGCCGGAATGGTGGATCGACGGGGAGGACGCGCTGCCGCGTGACTATTTCCGCATCGAGGACAGTGTCGGCCATCGCTACTGGCTGTTTCGCGAAGGCCTCTACGAACGGGGAGCGGATCGGCCGAACTGGTTCATGCAAGGGGTCTTCGCATGAGCGACCCGACCTTTTTCGAGATCGGCTGCCGCAGCAACTTCTCCTTTCTGGAGGGTGCCTCGCATCCGGAGGAAATGGTGACCACGGCTGTTCGGATCGGGCTTTCCGGATTGGGGCTCGCCGATCGCAACACGGTGGCGGGGGTGGTGCGTATGCATGCAGCTGCCAAACTCAAGGGGCATGCCTTCCGGCCGGGGGCGCGGCTTTGCTTTGCCGATGCGACGCCGGAATGCGTCGTCTATCCGATGAACCGGCGCGGCTGGGCGCATCTGTGCCGGATGCTGAGTGTCGGCAATCTCCGGTCCGAAAAGGGTGTCTGCACGCTCTATGAAAGCGATCTCGCCGAATGGGCGGAGGATCTGATGGTGGCGGCGATGGTACCTGCCTTTGCCGACAACGGGGCGGCCGAAGACTATTGCTCCCGGCTCGCGCGGCTGGGGCCGGTGCTCGCGGGGCGGCTCTACCTCGCGATCGTGCCGCGTTATGACGGTCTCGACCGGCTGGCCTTTCACCGGATCGCGGAGATGGGCCGGCGGCTGTCGCTTCCGCTGATTGCCAGCAATGATCCCTTCTATCACGCCCCCGACCGCAAGCCGCTGGCCGACGTGGTGACGGCCATCCGCGAACATGTGACCGTTGCCGAGGCCGGTTTCCGGCTGCAGGCGCATGCCGAGCGCCACCTGAAGGATCCTCGGGAAATGGCGCGTCTCTTTCGCGCCTATCCGCAGGCGATCGCCGGGTCAGCCGAGTTCTTCAGCCGGCTTCATTTTTCCCTCGATGAACTCAGCCATCAATATCCCGACGAAGCGGTCGGGGGGGAGCCGGCTGATCTGGCACTGCGCCGGCTGACCTATGAGGGCGCGGCCCGGCGGTTTCCCGGCGGGGTTCCGGCAAAGGTCGCCGACCTGCTTGCCTATGAGCTGAACCTGATCGGCGAGAAGCGCTACGAGCCCTATTTTCTGACCGTGCACCGCATCATCGGCTTCGCCCGCTCGGAAGGCATCCTGTGCCAGGGACGAGGCTCGGCGGCCAATTCTGCGGTTTGCTATTGTCTCGGCATCACCGAGGTGAACCCGGAAAAGACCACGCTTCTCTTTGATCGCTTCATTTCGACCGAGCGCGACGAGCCGCCCGATATCGACGTCGACTTCGAGCATGCGCGGCGCCAGGAGGTGATCCAGTTCATCTACGATACCTATGGACACGAGCATGCGGCACTGACGGCGGCCGTGATCAATTACCGGGCGCGTTCGGCCGGGCGCGAGACGGCCAAGGCCTTCGGTCTTTCCGATGATGTGCAGACGGCATTGTCCGGGTCGATCTGGGGCTGGTCCACGGCCGATCTCTCCGAGCGCGAGGCCCGGGCTGCCGGGCTCGACTTGGCGGATCCGACCACCCGCCGCGTGCTCGACCATGCCTCGGCCCTGGTGGGTTTCCCCCGACACCTTTCACAGCATGTCGGCGGTTTCGTCATCACCCGGGACCGGCTCGACGAGGTCGTGCCGATCATGAACACGGCGGACGGGCGCTACATGATCGAGTGGAACAAGGACGATCTCGATACGCTGAAGATTCTCAAGATCGACGTCCTGGCGCTCGGCATGCTCACCTGCCTGGCCAAGGCCATCCGCCTGCTTGACCAACATTACGGGAGACAGTTGACGCTTGCTTCCTTCTTCGAGGATCACAGGCCGGAGGTCTACGACATGATCTGTCGTGCCGATACGCTCGGCGTCTTCCAGATCGAGAGCCGGGCCCAGATGAGCATGCTGCCGCGGCTCAAGCCCAGGGAATTCTACGATCTGGTGATCGAGGTGGCGATCGTCCGGCCGGGGCCCATCCAGGGAAACATGGTGCACCCCTATCTGAAGAACCGCAAGGAGAGGGAAAGCGGCGGGAAGATCACCTATCCCAAGCCGGAACTCGAGGCCGTGCTGACGCGAACGCTCGGTGTGCCGCTCTTCCAGGAGCAGGCGATGCAGATCGCCATCACCGCCGCCGGGTTCGCACCCGCGGAAGCCGACCAGCTGCGTCGCGCTATGGCGACCTTCCGCCGGACGGGGCAGGTCGCCAATTTCAGACAGCGTTTCATCGACGGCATGATGCGGCGGGATTATACGCTTGAATTCGCCGAGCGTTGCTTCAGCCAGATCGAGGGCTTTGGCGAATACGGTTTTCCCGAAAGTCACGCGGCCTCCTTCGCACTGCTGGTCTATGCCTCGGCCTGGATCAAGACCTTTTATCCGGATGTCTTCTGTGCGGCGCTGCTCAACTCCCAACCGATGGGTTTCTACGCGCCGGCCCAGCTGGTGCGGGATGCCCGGGAGCACGGGGTCGAGGTACGACCTGTCGACGTCAACGCTTCGTCCTGGGACAGCACGCTGGAGACGGACGGCTTCGATCCGCGGCGCCTTGCCTCGCGCCACACCTCGATGCGCAACGTCATCCTGGGAAACCGGGCCGTGCGGCTCGGCTTTCGCCAGGTCAAGGGGCTTTCGGAGCCGGAGATGGAGCTTCTCGTGACGCGGCGTGGCAGAGGCTATGCCTCGGTCCGCGATCTGTGGATGCGGACCGGGTTGCCGCGGGCCGCCGTCGAACGGCTTGCCGACGCCGATGCCTTCTCCTCTCTCGGCCTCAGTCGCCGCGAGGCACTCTGGGCGGCGCAGGCGCTTGATCACCAGGCTGCCGTCGAACATCTGCCGCTCTTCGCCGACGCGGCAGTCGATGCCGCGTTGCAGGTGGAGACTGCGGTTTCGCTGCCTTCGATGCCTGCCGGTGAAGAAGTTGTCAGCGACTACCGTGCACTGTCGCTTTCTTTGAAGGCCCATCCGCTCGCCTTCATGCGCGAGGCCTTTGTCCGAAGCGGTATTCTCGTTTCCGTCGATCTGGAGAAAATAGCAAACGGGCGTCAAGTCGAGGTGGCGGGTCTGGTTCTCGTGCGCCAGCGGCCGGGCTCGGCCAAGGGGGTGATCTTCATGACGATCGAGGATGAGACCGGGGTTGCCAACATCATCGTCTGGCCGAAGACCTTCGAACGCTATCGCAGCATCGTCATGGGGGCGAGGCTGGTGAGAGTGAGGGGACGCCTGCAGAAGGCCGAAGGCGTCATCCATGTCGTGGCCGAACATCTCATCGACGAAACCGAGAGGCTCGGCCTGTTGCGCGAGGACATGCAGGGTTTCGGCGGGCTTGCCCATGCCGACGAGGTTCGTCGCCCGGTCAACGAGCACCGGCATGACAGCCGATCGACCGGTTCCCTGGCGCGACTGATCCGGGATGTTCCCGATCTGGTTGGCGAGGTCCGGCAGGCCATGCCGAAGGGACGCAATTTTCATTGAGGGAAACCGAAGGGAGGTGAAACAGGACCTGAAGACCGGGACAGGCGGCACCGGCCGGAAAATTTCTTGACAAGGGCCATCCTCTTTAGCAGAAAGAAGGGGCTGAAAGTCAGGTTTGAAAGTTCATCGGCGCCATGCTCGTCTGCAGCTGCAATTACATCACCGACAGGGAAATCAGGGACGTCATCAACGAGCTCCTTGACGAGGACTGTTGGCAGCTGATCGTTCCGGCGAAGGTCTATCATGCGATGGGCAAACGGGGCCGTTGCTGCGGCTGCTTCCCGAACGTCGTCGACATCATCATCCGCACCACCGAAGATTATCACGCGTCGCGCCAGACCGACGGTGCGGAAGTGGTCGATTTCATGGAACGCTTGAAGCGTTTCCACGAAGAGCAGAAGACTGCAAGCCTGGAGCGCCGCCAGCGTGCCGCGCAGGTGGCCTGACCCTCTGTTTTCTTTCACTGCCGCATTCCGTTCCGATACCCGTCGCCGAGGACCGGGGTTCTGCCTTTCGCACGCCCTCTTCTGTATACCGACATTTCCCGGCCTGTCGTCATGGCGGTGCCTGTCGGCGTCGCGTACGGCACCCGGCGGCGCTTCGGCTACAAGAGCCGGCGCCTTTCCCGGCAGGAACGCCTCCCGGCGAACTGCGTTGAAAGCCCTGCGTTTCACGGTCTTAACGTCGCCCAGTTCCAATCAGTGCTCGCGGCTTCGCGGTGGTGCCTCCGCCAGAGCGCCATCGGCGTCACGTCCGGACGGCATCAGCCGAAGTGCCGCCGAGTCGGCGTGGCGACGCGGGAACCAGGGTAGACCTCGCTCGTTTCACGCTTGCTCGACAGCTTCCGGCAATTCTGCTCTATTCTCAGAACCAAGAACACAAGAAGGGTGATTTATCATGAAGGGTGATCAGAAAGTAATCGACCGATTGAACGAGGCTCTGTTCCTCGAGCTTGGTGCGGTCAATCAGTACTGGTTGCACTACCGCCTTCTCGATGACTGGGGCTTCACCAAGCTTGCCAAGAAGGAGCGCGCCGAATCGATCGAAGAGATGCAGCATGCGGACAAGCTGATCTCGCGCATCATCTTTCTCGAAGGCCACCCGAACCTGCAGACCGTGGCACCGCTGCGTATCGGCCAGAACGTCAAGGAAGTGCTCGAGGCCGACCTCGCCGGCGAATATGACGCCCGCACCGCCTACAAGGCATCGCGCGACATCTGTTCCCAGGCTGGGGACTATGTCAGCATGAAACTCTTCGAAGAGCTCTTGATGGACGAAGAGGGCCATATCGACTTCCTGGAGACCCAGCTTGAGCTGCTGTCGAAGATCGGCGAAGAAAAATACGGCCAGCTCAACGCCGACTCGGCGGATTCCGCCGAATAACAAGGCGGATCGGGCCTGCCCGAACAGGACAGGCCATCATCATCAAATTGCGTGGCGCGATCAGCGCCACGCCGACGGTTCGATGTTTGCCCCGCGCGGTTGCGACCAAGGTCCCGAAAAGACAGCTCACGTCTCGCGGCGCAAAGAGCACAGGGCGCTGAGCTCCCGTCTCACTTCCAAGTCATCTTTCCGTCACGCCGCCGCCTTGCTCGGGCAATCGTGCGGGAGCGTTTGGCTTCGACGGTTCTGACCGGCCTGGGCCGGGCAGGTCGCATGCAACGCGCTCAATGCAGTTCCGATGGCCAGCGTCCCGGGGTCTCACGGATCGGCCCTATCGGCGAAGACCGGCCACCTGACCACCCAGAGCCCCCGTTCGAACCGCGTGCTCGTCCGCCGAGTCACCGACCTTTGTTTGAGAAAGGCCAGCGGATGCAGGGTAACCTCATTTCCACTCGAAGAGTTTTTCGGTGCGGAATGGCCGCTCGCGAACGAGGACGGAGGGATCCGGCAGGGCTTCTGCATAGCGGACGGCATCCTGATCATCGTTGAAGCCGACGAAGATCATCGCCATCGACCGCGCCATCGGCTGGCCCTTCTTGCGATAGGCGAAGCGGAAAGCGCAGGATGGATATTGTGACCCGATTGCCGTCAGGCCCTGAAAGGGGTCGCCGTCCATCGCGCCGGCGCTGCCGTCGAGCGCGAGGAACTGGCCCAGCGCCATGAAATGGTCGATGGCTGCGAAGGCGGCCTTCTGGGCAATCTGGCGATTGCTCTCGTCCGGGCCGGAGCGGCCGTAGTAGAGGCTGTCGATAAGCCCTTTCCGCCTGCTCGTTTCATAGACGACCAAGCGGCCGGCGGCCGCCAGCTCCACATGGAGATCGAAGGTCTGGAACAGGTCAGGCTGTCCGTCGAGTTCGGCAAACAGAACCCGCAGGTCTTTTACATAATCCGCATAACGCGCGGCTGTCATGGTATTCGTTCCCTGTTCATTGACATTTGTTGCGGCGCCCTGCCGGGCCGAGCCGGCGCCGCACGATGACCCCGGTCGAAGGCCAATGCCCACGCGTCGGCTGCCGATTGTTCACAGCCGACTGCCCCGCCGCCCGCCGTGATGGGGAGCGAGGCCCGGCGGTGCGCCCCACTCAGGCAGCCAGATGGATGAATTCGGCGACGACCTGATCATATACGGCGCGCTTGAAGGGGACGATCAGGTCGGGCAATTCCCGCATCGGCTTCCATGCCCAGGCATCGAACTCGGCGACGTGGCCGCCGGGCGGTGGATCGATGGCGATCTCGCTGTCATCGCCCTCGAAGCGGAAAGCGAACCAGCGCTGTGTCTGGCCCCGATAGCGGCCCTTGAGCCCGATGCCGATGAGTTCCCGCGGCAGGTCGTAGTTGATCCAGCGGCCGGCTTCGGCAAGCAGCGAGACGCTCTTCATGCCGGTCTCTTCATAAAGCTCGCGGATAGCGGCGGTGAGCGGGTCTTCCCCGTCATCGATCCCGCCCTGGGGCATCTGCCAGAGCATCGGGGAGCCGTCGTATTCGGAGTTGCCTTCCGGGATGCGCCGGCCGGCCCAGACGAGGCCGGCCCGGTTCAGCACCATGATGCCGACACAGGGGCGGTAGGGCAGGTCTTCGGGTTCAAGCCGGGGCGGCATGTTGGTCTCCATCTGGATCCTCTTTACTCCACGGCGTCGGCGGCAAGGGCCGAGACGCCAACGATTTCGATGCCGCGGGCTTTCGCCTCTTCGCTCCATTCGCGCACGGCGGCGATGGTCTCGTCGAAGGCGGAGGCCGTGCCGATGGCCTGTCCGTTGCGGCGGGCGATGCGTTCCAGTTCGTCGAGCTTGGCGAGCACGGCCTGCTTCTCCGGCTGGCCGTCGAGCAGCAGGTCGCCGTCCGCATAGGGCATGCCGATGGCCTTGGCAAATCCGTCCGTCAGCGAGCGGGCGGTGGAGCCGTCATCGAGGAAGAGCAGCCCGCGCTGGCCGATGTCGCGCACCACCGGCTCGAAGGCGGCCGCATCCGACATGAACTTGCCGCCCATGTAGTTCATGACGCCGGTGTAGTTGGTGATACGGCCCAGGGCCTGGTGCAACTTCTTCAGGCTCTCTTCGGGCCGGTCGCTGGTCAGCAGGGTGCCTCTGCCCGGATCGTTTTCCGGATAGTCGAAGGGCTCGAGCGGGATCTGCAGCAGGATCTCGTGGCCCTTCATCCGGGCCTCCTGCATCCAGCGCGACAGGCTGTTGCCGGTGGAGGCGAAGGCGAGCGTGACCTCTTCCGGCAGGTCCCGAATAGCGCGCAGGCTACCGGTCTGGCTGAGCCCGATGCCGCCGACGACGATCGCGATACGGGTGCCGCGGGCGCCGGACCACGGGCGGGCATACTGGTCGACCGGGCGTTGGCCGTCAGGCCCGACGACGGGAAGGCGGCCTTCGGCCGTCTCCTCGATCAGGTCGTCGTTGGGAAGCGCGGCAAGACGGCCTTCCTGCCCGAGATTGCGATTGTCGATTAGCACGGGGCCCTTGCCGTCGCGGGGCTTGGGCGAGAATTTGGTGACCACCGATCCGTCGTCGGTCAGCGTGCGTTCCACTGACGCGCCGCCGAGAGGCCGGCTGTTCGCCATGGCCTGTCCGTTGTCAGCTGCGCCCGCGGCCGGTTTCGTCTTGCCGGCGCCGCTCGTGGCGTCTTGTGCTGGTTCGGTGGCCGGGACGGGTGTCTGAAGGGGAAGCGGCTCAAAGGCCGAATAGGTTGAAAGCCCCAAGATGGAGAGGGCAGCGATTCCGCCGAAAACGGCGGAGGCCGGAGGACGGCGGAGCGGCCTTTTCGCGGCCTTGCGATCCTGGCCGAGCGGTGCGTGCAGATCAGCGCCCAAATTGTCGTCCGCTCCCGTCGGGTCGCAAATGTGTTCGGGCGCCGAATTGCTCCGGCGCCCAATTGCTTACTTTGCGACGACGGCCTTTGCCGGGTCGGCGGGGAAGGACGGATCCGTCTTCACGCCACGCAGCAGGTCGAGCGCATAGTTGAGTTGCATGTCATCCTTGGCTTCCGGCGGGACGTAGGCGGACGAGCCGGAGCCTTCGTCGTTCTCGTTCTGGCCCTTGATGTGGCCCTTGAGCGAGGATTCGCCTTCCGCACGGACCTTGCCCTGCAGTTCTTCTGGCAGCGGTTGGTCGACCTTGATGTCCGGCTCGATGCCGGTGCCCTGGATCGACTTGCCCGACGGGGTGTAATAGAGCGCCGTGGTCAGACGGAGCGCACCCTTTTCGCCCATCGGGATGATGGTCTGGACAGAACCCTTGCCGAAGGAGCGCGTGCCGACAACGGTCGCGCGCTTCAGGTCCTGGAGGGCGCCGGCAACGATTTCAGAAGCCGAGGCGGAGCCGCCGTTGACCAGCACGACGAGCGGCTTGCCGTCGGTCAGGTCGCCGGCGCTGGCGTTGAAGCGGCGGGTGTCTTCCGGATCGCGCGAACGGGTGGAAACCACTTCGCCACGCTCGAGGAAGGCATCCGAAACATAGATCGCCTGATCGAGCAGGCCACCCGGATTGAGGCGGAGGTCGAGGACGAAGCCCTTGAGCTTGTCGGCCGGGACATCTTTCTTGATCTTGGCGATCGCGGCTTCCAGATCGTCATAGGTCTTCTCGGTGAACGAGATGACGCGCAGATAGCCGACATCGCCCTCGACGCGCGACTTCACGGCGCGGATCGGGATGATTTCGCGGACAATAGACAGTTCGATCGGCTTGTCGGCACCCTTGCGGAGGATCGTCAGCTTGATCGGCGTGTTGACCGCACCGCGCATCTTGTCGACGGCTTCCTCAAGCTTGAGGCCGCGCACCGACTCGCCGTCGATTTCGGAGATGAAGTCGCCGGCGAGAATGCCGGCCTTGGAGCCGGGGGTGTCGTCGATCGGGGTGATGACCTTGACCAGTTCCTCTTCCATGGTGACTTCGATGCCGATGCCACCGAATTCGCCACGGGTCTGGGTCTGCATGTCCGCCGCATCCTTGGCGTTCATGTAGGTCGAATGCGGGTCGAGCGAGGTGAGCATGCCATTGATGGCGTTCTCGACCAGCTTCTCCTCGTCCGGCGGCGTCACGTATTGCGCGCGGACGCGCTCGAACACGTCGCCGAAAATCGACAGTTCCTTGTAGGTGGAAGCGCCGGCGGCCTGTGCGGGAATGCCGGCCGAATAGAGAACGCTCATCGCAGTCGCGCCCATCAGCGCACCAACGAGAACAAGAGAGACCCTAGGTATCATTCTGTGCCTTTCCAGAACCGCTTCCGGCCCACCACTGGCGGGAATCAACCGGTTTTCCATCTTTCCGAAATTCTATGTAAAGTGTCGGGCGATCCGTTTCCAGCGCCAATGCCGTCGCGCTCGCCACTCTTTTTTCCCCCATCACCGCCAGCGGTTCGCCGGACAGGACGAACTTGCCCTGACTGGTGTTGATGCGGTCCATGCCTGACAATACCATATGATAACCGTCGCCGGTATTCAGGATGATCATCTGCCCGTAACTGCGGAATTCACCGGCGAAGACAACCCAGCCATCCGCGGGAGCGGTCACCAGCGCCCCGGGCGTCGATGCAATGACCATGCCCTTGGCCTCATGGCCCGTACCGTCCGGATCGCCGAACTGGCGGAGGATATCGCCCGCGGCCGGCAGCTCCAGTTTCTGCTTCAGATCGGAGAAAGCGTATGCCGGGGCAATACGGTTTTTATCGGGCAATGACGATAAGGCAAGCTCGCGCGCCTTCTGGCGCTGCTCCTCGCTTAGGGCCTTCAGGCGCTCTTCCTCGGCACGCGCTTGCTCGGCCGCGTCGCGGACCGAGCGGATCTCGTTTTCCAGGCTGGCGATCAGGCCCTCCATGTTGGAGGCCTTTGCAGCAAGCTCTTCGGCACGGCGCTTCTCGGTCGCGAGTTCCAGCGTGTTCTGGCGCGACAACCGGTCGTTCTCGACCAGCAGCAGATCCATACGCCGCTCTTCCTCCTGCCGGCTGGCCATGGTGGCGATCAGCGTCTCGGTCTCCTTCTCGCCCTCCTTGCGCAGGCGCACGAGTTCGGCGAGATCGTCGGCGAGCTTCTCCGTCTCTTTGCGGATGCCCGGAACGACCGCACCGAGAAGAATGGCAGTGCGCACCGAGGCGAGTGCATCCTCGGGCGTCACGAGCAGGGCGGGCGGCGGGTTGCGTCCCATGCGCTGGAGTGCGGCCAGCACTTCGGCGAGGATCGCACGCCGGTCGCGGAAGGATGCCCGGATCCTGTCCTCGCTCAGCCCCAGATCGGCTAGCTTGCGTCCACCCTCGGCAATCTTGCGCTCTAGGTCCTTGCGACGGGCGGCCGATTCGATGAGGGCGGTCTTCAGGCTTTCGGAGGTCTTGGCGAGCGCTGCGATGCTCGATTCCAATTCCTTCGCCTTGTCGCCGGAGACCTGCATGCTGCGGGAAAGCTCCTGCAGTTCGCGGCCGATCTGGTCGCGTTTCTGGCGCAGGGCGACAGCCGCGTCCCCGGTGCCGGCTTCTGCGTCGGCCGGAGAGGGAGGTGCAGACGGCGACGTCTCTACCGAGGCGGGAGGTGGCGTCTGCGCGGTAGCCTCTTGCGAAGAGCCACCGGCCGGAAGGACAAGCAGGGTTGTGACTGCCAAAGCGCGAAGGAGCAGCGCCCGGCTTCGGCCTGCAGAAACGATCTTGTTGGTCGGACGGTCGTCGTGTCGCAAAGCGCTATCCCGGTTCGCGCGGAAAATACGCTGATTTGCGCCGACAAGCAAAGAGCCCAGAAAGGCCGGCAGGTCATCTCAGACGCGATGGTAGGGATGGCCCGACAAGATGGTGACGGCGCGATAGAGCTGCTCGGCGAGCAGGATGCGGACGAGCTGGTGCGGCCAGGTCATGCGGCCGAGATTGAGAACGAGCCTGGTCTTCTCGCGAAGATCCGGATCGACGCCATCGGCGCCGCCGATGACGATCGCAAGGTCACGCTGGCCGCGGTCGCGATGATCGCCCAGAAGATCGGCAAATTCCTGGCTGTCGAGCGCCTTGCCGCGTTCATCGAGAACGATGACGAGGGCACCTTCCGGCATGGCCTTGACCAACTCCGCCGCCTCCTCGCGCTTGCGGGTGGCGGCGTTAGACGCGCGGCTTTCGGCAATTTCGACCGAACGGAACAATTCGAGCCCGCAGGCAGGCCCGGCCTTGGCGAAACGATCCATATAACGGGACGCGAGTTCCTTCTCCGGTCCGGCTTTCAACCGGCCCACGGCATAAATGCCAACGCGCATGTCCCAATCCTTCCTTGATGGCCGCAAAACCGCTTCAAGCGGCGAACAGCGATGATCGCCGCCTCGTTGTGTTTCGCTGCTGCCGGGATCAGCGGCAGCCGGCCACAGGTCATTAGTGCAGACGTCCTTCCTCGATGTCCGGAGCCGCCCACATCTTCTCGATGTTGTAGAACTCGCGGATTTCGGGACGGAACACATGCACGATGATATCACCGGTGTCGATCAGGACCCAGTCGCCCGTTTCCAGACCCTCAACGCGGGCGGAGCCGAAGCCCTCTTCCTTGAGGTCAGAAATAAGGTGTTCGCTGATCGCCGCCACATGACGGTTCGAACGGCCGGACACGACGACCATGTAGTCGCCCAGCGCGGACTTCCCGGCAATGTTGATGGTGACAATATCTTCTGCCTTGGAGTCCTCGAGGCTTGCGAGGACCAGCTCAAGCGCGCGGGCTGCGGCATCGGCGCCACGTTCCGGGCTTTTCGGGAGGATGGCGTGCATCTTTCCCTTGGTGTGTACTGTTGTCAGAGTTCTTCCTTTCCTTGAATAACAGCACGAAGGCGATTCCCGTTTCGGCAATCGCTGATAGAAGGTGGCATCGATCCGTCAATCTTTCAAGAGATCGGTGCGCTGGGAGGACTGGCAGAGCTCACTTTCCGGCCGCTTCGCGCAGCGCCGTCGAGCTCAGCGTGGAGCGCGGGCCATGGATGAAGGTCCAGGCCGGCGCCTTTTTCGTCCAGAGCACGCCCGCATCGTCCTCGTCTATGCGTGCATAGTCGAAGGTGCGGGCCATCTTGGAGGACAGGTAGGAGAGGGTCGAACCCGGCCGGTCGATGACGGCGATCGGGAAGGTGGTCGCGATGTGCCGCCAGCGCTGCCAGCGATGGAATCCTGCCAGGTTGTCGGCACCCATTATCCAGACGAAACGGGCGTCCGGATTGCGGGCCTTGATGGAGTCCAGGGTGCGGGCGGTGTAGCTGGTGCCGAGCGTCAGCTCGAAAGCCGTGACCTTGATGCGGGGGTCGGAGGTGATCGCCTCGCATTTCTCCAGCCGTTCGGCGAGCGGAGCGAGGTTGCTGCGGCTCTTCAAGGGATTGCCGGGCGTCACGATCCACCAGAGCTGATCAAGACCAAGGCGCCGGAGCGCGATCTCGGCAACCAGGGCATGCCCCTGATGCGGCGGATTGAAGGAGCCGCCGAAGAGGCCGACGACCATGCCGCTTTCGACATGCGGCATGCGGCGGTAGCGGTAAGCGATAGGCCCGTCCGTCACGTCAGGGCCGCACCTGTCCGGAGCCGCGCACCCGGTACTTGAACGAGGTCAACTGCTCGACGCCGACCGGGCCGCGGGCATGCATCTTGCCGGTGGCGATGCCGATTTCGGCACCCATGCCGAACTCGCCGCCGTCGGCGAACTGGGTCGAGGCGTTGTGCAGCAGGATCGCCGAGTCGATCTCGTTGAAGAAGCGTTCGACGACCGCCGGATCTTCGGCGATAACCGCTTCCGTATGGTGGGACGAATAGTGTTCGATGTGGTCGATGGCACCGGATACGCCGTCGACGATCGCGACCGCGATGATCGCGTCGAGATATTCGGTGCGCCAGTCTTCCTCGGTCGCCGGCTTGAAACCGGGATGGACCTTCAGCACGGTCGGGGAGGCATGGATCTCGCAGCCGGCTTCGGTCAGGGCCTCCAGCAGAGGCATCAGATGCGTGCCAATCGCGGCGCTGTCGACCAGCAGGGTTTCGGCTGCACCGCAGATGCCGGTGCGGCGCATCTTCGAATTGACGACAATGCGTTTGGCCATCTCCAGATCCGCCGAAGCGTCGACATAGACGTGGCACAGGCCCTCGAGATGGGCGAAGACGGGAACACGCGCTTCCGACTGGACGCGGGCGACGAGGCTTTTTCCGCCGCGTGGAACGATGACGTCGATTGCGCCGCCAAGACCCGTCAGCATGGCGCCGACGGCCGCGCGGTCGCTGACGGGGACCAGCTGGATCGCATCGGCCGGAATGCCGGCGGACTCCAGACCGCGCACGAGGCAGGCATGAATGGCGCGCGAGGAGTTCAGTGAATCCGAGCCGCCCCGCAGGATCACAGCATTGCCGGATTTCAGGCAGAGGGCGCCGGCGTCGGCCGTCACGTTCGGTCGGCTCTCGTAGATGACGCCGATGACGCCGAGGGGCGTGCGGACGCGCTCGATGTGCAGGCCGTTCGGGCGATCCCATTCGGCGATCAACTCTCCCACCGGATCCTTGAGCTCGGCAATCGCGCGAATACCGTCGGCAATCGCGGTCACGCGCTGCGGATTGAGCGTCAAGCGGTCGATGAAGGATCCGGCAAGGCCGCTTTCACGGCCGTTCTTAAGGTCGATGGCGTTGGCGGCAAGGATCGCCGCCTCGTCGGACAGGATCGCGTCCGCCATGGCGAGCAATGCGCGGTTCTTGGCATCCGTCGAGGCGATCGCCAGTGGTCGAGCCGCCGCCCGGGCACGCTGGCCGATGTCGAGCATCAGCGCGTCGATCGTCCTGTCGTTGGTGACGGTATCAAGCATGGGCCTCGTCCCTGATTTCATTCGCTACCTGCCCGGCCTTGCCGGCCGGGTCGGTCATCACGAGATCGTCGCGATGGATCATTGCGGCACGGCCGGCATAGCCGAGCAAAGCTTCGATCTCGCCCGACTTGCGCCCGGCGATCTTGCGGGCGTCTTCCGCATCGTAGGCGGCGAGGCCGCGGGCGATCTCGCGACCCTCGGTGCCGATCACCGAAACCGTGTCACCACGGCTGAACTGTCCGACGACCTGACGCACCCCGGCGGGAAGGAGGCTCTTGCCGGCCTTCAGCGCGGCCTGTGCGCCGGTATCGACGTGCAGGATGCCAGCGGCCTGCAACTGACCGGCGATCCAGGTCTTGCGGGCGGTGGCCGGGGCCTTCGAGGCGGCGAACCACGAATGGCGGGCACCGGTCTCGATCGCCTTCAGTGGATGATCGGTCTTGCCGGAGGCGATGATCATCGCGCAGCCGGCGCCGGTCGCGATCTTGCCGGCATCGATCTTGGTGCGCATGCCGCCGCGCGACAGTTCGGAAGCCGCGCCGCCGGCCATGGCCTCGATCTCCGGGGTGATCTCGGCAATCGTGTCGAGGAAACGGGCATCGGGATCGAGATGGGGCGGGGCAGTGTAGAGGCCGTCGATGTCCGACAGGAGGACCAGCAGGTCGGCGCCGGCCATCGTTGCGACGCGGGCGGCGAGCCGGTCGTTGTCTCCGTAGCGGATTTCCGTGGTCGCCACGGTATCGTTTTCGTTGATGATCGGCACGGCGCCGATCTTCAGAAGCTGCTGCAGGGTGGCGCGCGCATTGAGGTAGCGACGGCGCTCTTCCGTATCGCCGAGGGTGAGCAGGATCTGGCCGGCGACGATCGAGGAGCGCGACAGGCTTTCCGACCAGTGGCGGGCGAGCGCGATCTGGCCGACGGCCGCCGCCGCCTGGCTTTCCTCCAGCTTAAGGGCGCCGGAAGGGAGATCGAGGACGGTGCGGCCAAGGGCGATCGCACCGGATGAGACGACGAGTACGTCGATGCCGCGAGCCTTCAGGCCGGCAATGTCGTCACAGATCGCATCGAGCCAGGCCTTCTTCAGGCCGCTGCCGCGATCGACGAGAAGGGCCGAGCCGATCTTGATGACGATGCGCTTGTAGCGTGACAGCGGCTTGCGGGCGGTCGACATCTATTCGTCGCCTTCCTTGTCTTCCTGGTCACGCTTGCGGTGCTTGTCGCTCTTTTCCCGGAGCTCGACGTCTCCGTTCTCGGCGACAATGATGTCGCGGAGCGTGCGCAGCGCCTCAGTCATGCCCTTGCCCGTCACGGCCGACAAAAGGAGCGGCGCCTTGCCGGATGCCTTTTTCAGCTCCTGGGTCTTCTTCTTGAGACTTGCCTCGTCGAGCACGTCGATCTGCGACAGCGCGACGATCTCCGGCTTGTCCTCAAGTCCGCCGCCATAGGCTTCGAGCTCGTGCTTCACAGTCTTGTAGGCCTTGCCGACATTTTCCTCCTGGGCGGAGACGAGATGCAGCAGGACACGGGTGCGCTCGACATGGCCGAGGAAGCGGTCGCCGATGCCGACACCCTCATGTGCTCCTTCGATCAGGCCGGGAATGTCGGCGAGGATGAATTCGCGTTCGTCGATGGTGGCGACGCCGAGATTGGGATGCAGTGTGGTGAAGGGGTAGTTGGCGATCTTCGGCCGGGCACGGGTGACCGAGGCGAGGAAGGTCGACTTGCCGGCATTCGGCAGGCCGACAAGGCCAGCGTCGGCGATCAGCTTCAGGCGGAGCCAGACCGTCTTCTCCTCGCCTTCCAGGCCGGGATTGGCCCAGTTCGGCGCCTGATTGGTCGAGGTCTTGAAGTGGGCGTTGCCGAAGCCGCCATTGCCGCCCTTGGCGAGGCGGAAACGCTGGCCCTCGACCGTCATGTCGACGATCAGGGTCTCGTTGTCTTCCTCGAAGATCTGGGTGCCGACCGGTACCTTCAGCGTCACGTCCTCGCCATTGGCACCGGTGCGGTTGCGCCCCATGCCATGCGTGCCGGTCTTGGCCTTGAAATGCTGCTGGAAGCGGAAGTCGATGAGCGTGTTGAGGCCGTTCACCGCCTCGACCCACACGTCGCCGCCACGGCCGCCGTCGCCGCCGTCCGGACCGCCGAACTCGATGAATTTTTCACGGCGGAAGGAGACGCTGCCGGCGCCACCGTCGCCGGAGCGGATATAGACCTTAGCCTCGTCGAGAAATTTCATGCTTCTGCCATTGATAATGTGTCGGGATAAGCGGCTTTATGTGGGCCATCGATATAGCCGGTTGAAGCGGAGGTCAAAGAGTATCGTGAAGTTCGTCAGCTACAACATCCAGTTCGGCATCGGGCTGGATGGCAAATTCGATCCTCGCCGGATCGCCGACAGCATCGCGGCGGCGGACGTTATCGCCCTGCAGGAGGTGACCCGCGGTTTTCACCGCAACGGGCATGCCGATCTGGTCGAGACCTTCGCCTCGCTCTTTCCCGGCTATTCCCATGTCTACGGGCCGGCCTGCGACGTGTTCGTCGACCACGAGACGATCGACGGGCGCCGGCGCGAACGCCGCTTCCAGTTCGGCAACATGGTGCTGTCGCGCTATCCGATCCTTTCCTGCCGGATGCTGCTTTTGCCGCGCAGCCGCACGTTCGACAAGCTCAACCTGCAGCGCTGCGCGACCGAGGCGCTGATCGACGCGCCCGGCGGACCGCTGCGTGTCTATTCCGTACATCTCGATCACGTCTCGCCGAACGAGCGGATCGCGCAGATCCGCTTTCTCAAGGAGCGGGCGACCAACCATCTCAACGAAGGCGGCGCATTGACGGGCATCAGCGAGTTCGCCCTGCCAGAGCTTCCGCTCGCGCCGGACTATCTGATGCTCGGCGATTTCAACATGGAACCGGAATCGCCGGAATATGTCGAGATGGTCGGTCACGACGACGCCTTTTACGGCCGGGTCGCCCGCGCGGACCAGCCGTTGGATGCCCAGACATGCTGTAGCGGCCACGGCTCGGATGGCTTCAGCTGGGTGAGCCCGGACGGCAAGGTGCGCAAGCATCTCGACTATTGCTTCCTCAGTGGCGGCCTTCAGCCGCGGTTGAAATCCGCCCGAGTCGACACGGCGGCGGACGGATCGGATCATTTCCCGCTCTGGGTCGAGATCGACTGACCGTTGCCGGGCGGCCCGGAGGCTGCCCGGCAAAAGAAAAGCACTCAGCGGCGGAAGGTTTCCGCCGTGAGCTGCGTCTCGATATGCGGCACCAGCGCACTGCGCGAGATACAGTAGATCTCGCTGCAGCGCCGGATCGCGAAGCCCAGTTTCTCCTGCAGACGCAGGGAGGCCGCGTTGTCGGCGAAGACGCCGGAATGGAGCACCGTTTCCGGCATCCGCCGGACGAAGCGCTCGATCGCGGCACCGGCCGCCTCGCTCATCAACCCCTTGCCCCAGTAGAAGCGGTTCAGCCAGTAGCCGAGATGCCACTGGCCGTGCCTGAGCTCGATCGAGACAACGCCGAGATGGACATCGTCCCCGGTCGTAATGGCAAACGCCCAATCAGGGGCAAGGCCGGATGTCGCCCGACTCAACCAGTCGTTCGCATCCTCGCGGTCGTAGGGGACCGGAACCCGCGCCAGCATGCGCGAGATCTGGAAGTCGGACAGCGAAGCGGCGATCGCGTCCGCATCGCTCATGCGATGCGGCCTGAGCGTCAGCCGCGACGTCTCGATGACCGGGCAGGGGCCAGGCATCGGAAGGGTCGTCTTTCTCAAGGGCGCGTTCACCGCATTTCCCCCCAGCTCTTCAGCGACATCCAGGTCTTGCGGTCGAGGCGATACCATTCGACCGGAACCATGCCGCCCATGGCGAGGTTGCCGACCATGCCGGTCCCCTGGAACTGGAAGCCGCACTTCTGTATCACCCGCCGCGAGGCGATGTTGGTGACCCGGCAGCGGGCGTCGATGCGGGCGATGTCGCGGGTGCGGAAGGCCATGTCGATCAAGGCATGGGCCGCTTCCGTCGCATAGCCCTGGTTCCAATGGGGTTCGCCCAGCCAGTAGCCGATTTCCAGCGTGTCCTCGTCATCGGCCTGGGGCTCGAGCGCGCAGCAACCGAGAAACGCGCCGTTTCCGACCTTGGTAATCGCATAGACGCATTTGCCGATCTCGCCAGCCTTCGTACGTCGCACGAAATCGGCGGCGTCCTTTGCCGTATAGGGATGCGGCATGCGCGATACCATCGTTGCGACGGCGGCGTTGTTGGCGAGATGGGCAAGGGCGTCAATGTCGTCTTCGTGCGGCGCGCGCAGGACGAGCCGCTGCGACAGCAAGACGGGGCAATCGCTTCTTAACCGATCCGGCCTCAACCGGTCTTCGGGCGACCTGGACTGGTCGACCCGTGATAATTCGAGTTGCATGATTCAGTCTCCTTCCAGTTGAAAAAAGGCACAAGAAAAAGGGGAGATGGCGTCCCATCTCCCCTGTTTTCTAGACTGAACCTGGTACGGCCAGCCGGGTCGATGAGACGCCGGCTGTTTTAGAGCGTTACCGGCTTTATTCCGCTGCTTCGGCCGTTTTCGGCGCTACGGACACGTATACGCGGCCATTGGCCTTCGTACGGTAGGCGACATTACCGGCGGTGAGTGCAAAGAGGGTATGATCCTTGCCCATGCCGACGTTCGGGCCCGGATGCCACTGGGTGCCGCGCTGACGCACGATAATGTTGCCTGCGACGACGACTTCGCCGCCGAACTTCTTCACGCCAAGGCGCTTGGATTCGGAATCGCGACCGTTACGCGAGGAACCGCCAGCTTTTTTGTGTGCCATTGGAGTTCTCCTTTAAACCTTGTTCCTGTTGAGCGCTTAAGCGGCGACGATGTCGGTGATACGAACCACGGTGTGGTGCTGGCGATGGCCGCGCGAACGCTTGGAGTTCTGGCGACGACGCTTCTTGAAGGCGATGACCTTCTTGCCACGGTTCTGTTCGACGACTTCGGCCTTGACCTTGGCGCCGGCGACGAAGGGAGCGCCGATCTTGGCATCCGCACCTTCGCCGACAACGAGGACTTCGGTGAATTCGATGGTTGCACCAGCTTCGGCTTCCAGCTTTTCGATGGTCAGCACGTCGTTGGCGTTTACGCGGTACTGCTTACCGCCGGTCTTGATGACTGCGAACATTGGTTATCCTTTCATGTTCGTTCCGGCTCTGTCTGGCAACCAGACGACCGTCTTCTTGTCAGTCGGGTATTGGCAGGTGGCGAAATCCCAAGGAACCCGTTACCTGCCGGCGAAGCTCCGCCAGCAGCGGAGAAATCAGGACACAGTTAGCCCATGTCTAATTCACGGGCTCGCATACGTGAGGCCCAAAAAACTGTCAAGATAAAAGCTTGGTCTGGCGTGATATTCGCGCTTGCAAGCCTCAGAATCTCTCGCTATGTAACCCCCGCGCTTCAAACGCGCCGACCAAGTATGACCCGGAGAGGTGGCTGAGTGGTCGAAAGCACCGCACTCGAAATGCGGCATACGGGCAACCGTATCGTGGGTTCGAATCCCACCCTCTCCGCCATTTTTATGATTATAATATTGTTTTAATTGTGTAATTTTTAGTTCCCTGCGATCGGCCCGCCAGTCAGCCCGCCACGAATATCGGGCCCGATATTTTTGTCTGTATCCCCACAAAAAAATCTGAATCCCCCCCGTTGCCAATGACTACGACATTCGGCTAGTTGGAATTCATTGATAGCAATCACTGCGCAAGACGTGCGGTGTCCTTCCTAGAAAGGGACACGTATGTCTTCAGATCCGCAGTTGGGTCTATTCACCTCCCCTGATAAGATTGAAGCTCGCTCCAGCGAGCGATGTGGCCAACCGCACCGCTGTTTCGCCTGATCCCGCTGCCGCTATTTCTGTGGCAGCGCCCGACGTCCTGGCCTCCGCAAGCCCTCGGGCGGCTGGAAGTGTCGGTCTCCGCCCCAAGGACGTGGCTGTCGCACTTGCCAAGCCTCACGCTGACGAGCGCTATCTTTCCGTTCAGGATGTAGCGCGCCGCTATGCGATCAGCGTCCAGACCGTCTGGCGCCACACCAAGCACAATCCTGCCTTCCCGAAGCCGATCAAGCTGCTGGGCGGCTCTACCCGCTGGCGCATGAGCGATATCCTGGCCTTCGAGGTCTCGCGTCAGGAGGTCAGCCGATGACCGCCGACAACACGTCCAGGAAAAAGCGCCGTAATCTGCAGAGCAATCGAAGGGCCAGGATCCATCAGCTCTATTCGAGCGATGATGTCATCAAGCTCTATGGGATCTCACGCAATACCCTCATCAACTGGGTTGCCGACGGCCTTCCCTTCATTGATGCCGAACCGCGCCTGTTTCGCGGTTCTGACCTCAACGACTTCCACGGTCGACGCCGGAAGAGAGCCGCAGGAGAACCACTCGGCCAGTTTCTGGTCAAGTGCTTCGGGTGCAAGCGTGCTCATTCACTGCTTGAGGGGGATGTTTCGGTTTCTGCCGGTCGCACTGACGGGGTCTTCCGGGTTTCCAGGGTCTGCCCGGAGACCGGAGTGACGGCGAACAGGTTCGTTTGCACCGAGGAATTGGAGCCCCTCCAGAGGCTGCGCCAAACCAATCCCGGAGGCGAGACTCCCGACTAATATTTTTCCTCAGTGCAGTCTAGGTTTGCGCAAAACGCCAGGTCACGAGTTCGTGGCTGCTCGTGACCTGCTCCCCTGGAATGTCTTCGGTTTGAGGTTAGCTCTGTTCTCCGGAGAAGGAGACAGAGAATGAAGCGTTCCCGTTTCAGCGACGAGCAGATCATCGGTATTTTGAAGGAGCATCAGGCCGGGCTCTCGGCTGTTGAGCTGTGCCGCAAATGCGGCGTCAGCGACGCGACCTTCTATAAGCGGCGTTCGAAGTATGGCGGCATGGAAGTGGCTGAGGCCAAACGGCTGAAGGCTCTCGAAGATGAGAATGGCAGACTGAAGCGCCTCCTGGCCGACGCGATGCTCGATGTGTCGACGTTGAAGGAGATGCTCGCAAAAAACTTCTGAAGCCCGGCTCAAGGAGGAACGCCGTGACCTGGGCAATGAAAGAAAAGGGCTACTCGCAGCGCCGAGCTTGCGGCCTGGTCGACATCGATCCGCGTGTGTTCCGCTATCGGTCGACGCGGGGAGATGATGTCGCGATCCGCGCGAGGCTAAAAGAACTCGCCAACCAGAGGCGTCGCTTCGGCTATCGTCGCTTGCATATCCTGTTGAAGCGGGAAGGTGTCGAGATCAACTGGAAGAAGCTCTACCGGCTCTACAGGCAGGAGTGGCTGACCGTGCGCAAGTGTGGCGGCCGCAAACGAGCCTTGGGAACCCGAGCGCCGATGGCAGTTCCTCAGGGGCCGAACCAGCGCTGGAGCCTGGACTTCGTCTCGGATGCTCTGGTCGACGGCAGACGCTTCCGGATTCTCTGTGTTCTCGACGACTTCAGCCGAGAGTGCCTTGCGACCGTGGTCGACAACTCGCTGTCCGGCGAGCGTGTCGGTCGCGAGTTGGACAAGATCGCGTTTAGGACGGGCTATCCCCGCATGGTCGTCTCGGACAACGGAACCGAGCTGACGTCGAATGCCATCCTTAAATGGCAGCAGGATCACGCGATCGAGTGGCACTACATCGCGCCGGGCAAGCCGATGCAAAATGGCTTCGTGGAAAGCTTCAATGGACGTCTGCGTGATGAATGCCTCAACGGGCACCTCTTCACGAGCTACCGCCATGCGGGGCAGATTATCGAAGACTGGAGAAACGACTATAACCTGAACCGTCCCCACACGAGCCTCAACGGCTTGACCGCTTGTGAGTTTGCAACCCGGTCCAGACAGGACCAGAAAATGAACAGAGCTAACTTATAAACGCGGACATTAAGGGGAGCAGGTCACCCTTGCTGGAGGGTCGGTGGATGCCTTCAGGGAGCGCAAAGACTGCCTGCTCGCCAAATCACTGTATGCTCGTTGACGCAATCAGCCTGAAATCGGCATTCGATCTAACAGGCTCCGACCTCCTTAGCGATCACGCAAGGGCTTGAGAAACGGGCTGGACAGTATCTCTTCGGTGTTCAGGCGGTGATGGGCGATAAACCCTTTAGGGTTGATGTCTCCCTGACGCAGCAGGGACAGCAAGGTTGCGGCGTAACCAGTCGCGACCGAGGTCAAGGCGTTGAATGGCCCCTTCTGCTGGTCCGGCGAGAAACGATAGCAGAGTGTCTTTTCGGTCGGAAGCCGGCCGCGAGTTCCGCGGGCCGTCACCATCAGCAGGAGGACATCGTCCTCGATGATCGGCAGGCCGTTGCACAGCAGGGAGCGCAGCATGTCGCGTCGGCTGCGAAGGCCGAGGTCATCCAGCAGAAAGCGCATGTAGTCGAGATGGCCGGGATAGCGGATCGTCTTGAACGTGACGTTCTTCAGTGAAGAGTTGGAGAAGATCGACAGGTCTCCGACGCCGCCTGACGTGATGAACTCTTCGTAGTTGACGCCGTCTATGCTGAGCTTCCCATGCTCCTCGAGGGGCGCCAGCATCACCGGCTGGCCGTCCCTGATGGCGGCGCTCGGGCGGGTGTATTCGTCGATCAGTCCATCGACATTCCAGATCTGGCCATAACCGAGCCGGTTGGTCGGAAAGCGCGGCACGGCACCCACGCGAATGGTGAGATCCGTCACGCCGAAGCTTTCCTCCAGCAGTCCGCAGGCGATATTGCCGATCATGCCGGGAGAAACACCGCAGCCGTTGAAGACGGCGCGCCGGCCGGAGAGTTCGGCCAGGACCTCGCGCGTTTCCCGTCCTGCGCAAGAGAAATCCAGATAATGGACATTGGCTCGCGCTGCTGCCCGGGCAATCTCGGACACGGCCGTCTCCGGCACGGCCGCGACCGCGACGTCCTGCCCCGAAAGCAGGGCGGGAAGGTCTTCGGGATGACGGAAGGTGCGCAATGTCGCGTCGAGCTGCATGGCGCGAAGGCTATCGAGTGCTTCTTCCGAACGGTCGATGATCTCCAGGGAGAAGTCGGCGTTTTTCGACAGGGTCACAGCCAAGGCCGTCCCGATCTTGCCGGCGCCGAATATGCTGACCTTCAACTTTGCCATGCCCGTGTCTACCCCTTGAACCGCGCTACGAAGCCTTGCAGCCGCGGGTTCTGCGGATTGAGGATCACCTGCTCGGCCGTGCCGGTTTCGGCGATCACGCCCTGGTCGAGGAAGAGCACGCGGCTTGCGACGTCGGCGGCAAAGGCCATTTCATGGGTGACGATCGCCATGGTCATGCCCTTGTCGGCGAGGCTGCGGATGACGGCGAGGACCTCGCCGACCAGTTCGGGATCGAGCGCGCTCGTCACCTCGTCGAGCAGCAGCACTTCGGGCTCCATGGCCAGCGCCCGGGCGATCGCCACGCGCTGTTTCTGGCCGCCCGACAGATGGTTCGGATAGGCGGCATGCTTCTCCGCAAGCCCCACCTGGGCCAGCAGATCCATCGCCAGTTCCTCCGCCTCCCGTCTGGGCCGCTGGCAGACGACGACCGGTCCTTCGGTCACGTTCTGCAGCACGGTCTTGTGCGGGAAGAGGTTGAAGTGCTGGAACACCATACCGACATGGCGACGCAGCGTGCCGATGCCGATCGTTTCGCCCTTGTCGCGGAAGGCCTGGCCGACCGCCTTGTCCCGAAAGCGGATCGTGCCCCCGGTCGGGATCTCCATCATGTTGAGGCAGCGGATGAAGGTCGACTTGCCCGAGCCCGACGGGCCGATCAGCGCAACGACCTCGCCGCGTTCGAGACTGAGGTCAAGGCCCTTGAGCACTTCATGCGTGCCATAGCTCTTGCGCAGGGCCTGCGCCTCGATGATCGGTGCCTTGGCGTGAGAATTCTGTGTCATGTCCGTGCATCCGTTCCGTTAGTCGCTGACCCTGAGGCGCCGTTCGATCCAGTCCGCAGCCTGGGTCAGCGGCAGGAGCATGGCGATGTAGAGGCCGGCCATGAGCGTGTAGGACTCGAGTGGCCGATAGGTCTGGCCGTTGACCACCGCCGCCATGTAGGCGAGGTCGGCAACCGAGATGACCGAGACCAGCGAGGTGTTCTTGAACTGGATCACCGACTGGTTGATGAAGGATGGCAGCACCCGCTTCATCGCCTGCGGCAGGATGATCCGTTTCATCGACTGCCACGGGCTCATGCCGATCGCGGCAGCAGCCTCCCGCTGACCCTTGTCGATCGAGACGATCCCGCCGCGGAAGATCTCCGCATAGAAGGCCCCGACATAAAGCGACAGCGTCAGCATCGCCGCTAGGCGATTATCGATCGAGCCGCCGACCAGAAGCGGGAAGGCGTAGTAGAACCAGAGAAGCTGGACGAGCAAAGGCGTGCAGCGGAAAATTTCCTGGTAGACGCGGGCGATGCCCGAGAGGATCCTGAAGCCGGAAAGGCGCGCAGCGCAGGTCACGAAGCCGATCACGACGCCGAAGACGATCGAGCCGAAGGTGTAGAGAACGGTGATCCAGAGGCCCCAGAGAAAGAGATCCCAGTATTGCCATACGGCATGGAAATCCCAGCTGTAACTCATCGGCCACCTCCGATGCTGCCGGTGACCGGGCCAGCGGGACAATGCCCGTGCCGGGCCTGCCGATTGTCGTCAGTCCTGTCTGTCATTCTTGTTCCCCTGGATCTTGCGCCGGCCCCGTCCGAAGCCAAGGCCGGCGGTTGATAGTCCTACGTCCGTTGAGCACGGACAATGCAAAGGTGATGTCGCTGCTTAGCGCATTTCTTGGAAGGCGGCCGATGCGGAGGCGAAACGACCGAGGATCCCGGCGAGCCGGTCGCGATTGGCAGCGGAGACCGGAACCATGGGAAGCCGCATCTCGGGCCCGGCGAGATTGGAAAGGGCGAGCGCTGCCTTGACCGGTCCCGGGTTGGATTCGATGAACATGCCGTCCGTCAGTTCCGCGATCAGGTCGTGCAGTGCAAGGGCGCGCGCCGTGTCGCCGGCCCTCCAGGCCTCCACCAGCTGCACCATCTCGTGCGGCGCGACATTGGCCACCACGCTGGTAACGCCGACAGCGCCGAGCGACAGAAAGGGCAGGGTGAGCCCGTCATCGCCGGAATGGATGATCAGCCGCTCGCCGCAGGCCGCGCGCAGCTGGGTGACGCGGGCGGCCGATCCGCCGGCCTCCTTGATCGCAACGATGTTGTCATGGCGATCGAGCAAGGCCGCGCAGGTCTCCGGGGCGATCTCGACGCCGCAGCGGCCGGGCACGGAATAGAGCATGACCGGCAAGGATGTGGCTTCGGCCGCTGCGCCGTAATGGGCGATCAGGCCCGCCTGGGTCGGCTTGTTGTAATAGGGCGTGACGATCAGGACGGCGTCGGCCCCGGCCTTTTCGGCGCGCTTCACCTTTTCGACCGTCTTCTTCGTGTCGTTGGCGCCGGCGCCCGCCATGACCAGGACGCGCCCGGCGGCGAGCTTCACGGTGCGGGCGATCAGGGCATCGGCCTCCTCGTCGGAAAGGGTGGCCGCCTCGCCGGTCGTGCCGACGGGAACGAGGCCGGCGACGCCGGCTTCGATCTGGCGTTCGACCAGTGCGTCATAGGCGGCCATATCGACAGCGCCGTCCTTGAAGGGCGTGACGAGGGCGGTGAAGACGCCGTTGAAGCGTTCGTGAAGGTCCTGCATGGTCATGTTCCTCTCTCGTATCATCAGTCGTTCAGGCTGTCCGCCAAGCTGTATCGGCCGGCAGGGCGCGGTGTGGAAACCAGCCATTGCGCAGCGGCGAGCGCCCCTTCGGCATAGGCTGCGCGTGTGTGGACGCGGTAGGTGAGAACGGCCTCGGCCGATCCCATGTCGAAACGGATCTCGTTGACGCCGACCGTGTCACCCTCGCGGTTGACGATGATCGTCGGTTCGGGCGCGGCAAAGCCCATGGCCCGGCTTCGCGCCTCGAAGAGCTGGCGGGCCAGGAGACGCGAGGTGCCGGACGGGTCTGCTTTCTTGCGGGCATGGTAGGTTTCGCTAACCGCCGCCTCGGCATCCGGCATGCGCCTCGCGAAATCGACGCCGGCCCGCCGGAAGGCCTCGAATCCGTGAGCAAAATTCGCGCTGAGGAGCATCGGGCGATGGAGGCAGAATCGTGTGAGGCACTCGTCTTCCTCGATCATGAAGCCGGTGGTGCCGATCACCATCGGGATCGGCTTCGTGCCGATATCCGCCTGCAGGGCAAGACTTGCGGCCGGCGTCGAGAAATCGATCATGACGTCGCAATGGCTCTTCATCGCCGCCTCGGCGGGACGATACTCGATGCTGCCCCCCGCGACCGGCGTGCCGATAAGGCGCGATCCGGGAGAGACCAGGGCCGCGGCCAGTTCCAGCCCCGGATTGGCGAGGATGAGTTCGACGAGCCGGGTCCCGACCCGGCCCGATGCCCCCATGATGGCGATGCGCATGGCCTCTCTCCTCAGTCGATCACGACCTTGGGCTCGGACATTTCGCGAAGCGCGATGCGTACGCCCTCGCGACCGAGGCCGGATCGTTTAACACCACCGAAAGGCACATGCTCGGCGCGGAAGTCCGGACCCTCGTTGATCATGACGCCGCCAACGACCAGGTCGCGGGAGAAGGTCTTGATCAGGGCATGATCGTTGGTGAAAACGCCGGCCTGCAGGCCATAGGCGCCGGCATTGACCTCAGCGATCGCCTCATGCGGGTCCGAGAAACTGCGGATGGCGATGATCGGGCCGAAGGTCTCGTCGGCGATCACCGGCGCATCGGCGGCGACATTGTCGAGCACGGTCGGGGCAAAGACGGTGCCGTCATGGGTGCCGCCGGTCAGAAGTCGCGCGCCGTTACCCGAGATGCTGGCATTGACGCGTTCCGCTACGGTCCTGGCCGCGTCAAGATCGATCACGGTGCCCATATCGGTATCGTCCCTGGACGGATCGCCGAACTCGACCGCATCGACCGCCGCCAGCAGCTTCTCGGTAAAGACCTTCTCGATGTCCTGGTGGAGGTAGAGTTTCTTGACCGCGGCACAGCTCTGGCCCGCGATCTCGAAGCGGTGGCCGATCGCCGTGGCGACCGCCTTGTCGAGGTCTGCGTCGGGAAGTACGAACAACGGGTCGTTTCCACCCAGTTCCATCAGGCAGCGCACAAGGCCGCTGGCGTTCTTCAGCGCGAGGCCGGCTGCCGGACCGCCGGTGAAAGACAGGAGATCGATCGGCGAGCGGGCGAGCGACAAGGCTGCATCCGCCGCGCCATGGACGATCTGGAAGAGACCCGCCGGCCAGCCGGCTTTCAGCGCCAGCTCACGTAGCCGGGCGGCGGCCAGTGGCGCCTTGGGAGACGGTTTGGCGACCACGGCATTGCCAGCGGCGATTGCCGGACCCAGCTTGTGGCAGAGCAGGTTGAGCGGATAGTTGAACGGCGTGATGGCGCCCACGACACCGACGGGTTCATAGGTGATCGTCGCCACCCGGTCGGCGCCCCCTTCGACGATGGCGCAATGCAGCGCCTCTCCGTCGAGGAAGGTCGCGGCGTCACCCGACAGTTTGAGGGTGTTCTGTGCCCGGCGCACCTCGTTGCGCGCCTCGCGGATCGTCTTGCCCATCTCGTCTGAGATGATGCGCGCGAGATTGTCGGCATCTGTGGCGATCTCGGCAGCCAGCGCATTGAGCATGGCGCGGCGCACGGCCGGGGTTGAGCGGCGGAACTGCCACTGGGCGGCCTTGGCGCGCAGCACGGCGGCGTTGATTTCAGCCGAAGAGCTGGTTGCGACTTCGCCGACCGGCGAGCCATTGAAGGGATTGCGGACCAGGATCGCGGTGGGGGTCTCGGGCGCCAGGCGCTGAGCTTGCGTCATGTCGGTAAACCTCGTCATTCGTTTTCTGTGTTCTGGGACGTGGCGCCGGTCAGCGCCGCGATGGAGATCGGACGCACCGGCCAGCGGCGCCCCGTCAGGTCTTCGGCCGCAGGACTGGGCGCGGCGGGGTTGATTTCCGCCATCAGCGCTGCGGTATTGGCCGCGCAGAACCGGCCCTGGCAGGCGCCCATGGCAAAACGGCCATTGTGCTTGACCTCCCGGCCGGTCAGCCTGTCGGCCCGGTCGCAGAGCCGGCGCAGGTCGCCGACGGTCTTGCCTTCGCAACGGCAGAGGATGGTATCGTCGGGCAGGTCCGACAGGGGAGAACGAGGATCAATCGGCGCAAAGAGCCTGGCCAGGGTTTCCTGCGCCGCCCGGGCGTGGTTGATCGCCCGGTCGAAATCCGCGCGGTCGCGTCTCCCCGACAGGAGATCGGCAACCGCGCCGCCGGCCCGCCGGCCGTCCGCCTCGGCGGCGATGGCCCCGAGCGCTTCCCGGCAATCGCCTGCGCGCAGGACGAGCGGCCCCGAGGCCGCAATTCTGACCTCCGCGGGCAGACCGACACTGTTTTCACGGATGCCGTCATGCAGCCCGATGCGGTCGACGGTGGTCATCGACGAAGAACCGTCGCGCCTGCGCACGATGGCCTGAAGGCCCTCGCCCTGCTTCTCGATGGCCACTAGCCGTGCCCCACGCATCCAGGGGATGCGCTTTGTCACCATGGTGGTCAGGTATCCGGCGGCTTCGCGCAGAAGCCCGCCGTGTCCGAGCATGGCAAGTCCCGACTGGAAACGGGTGAAGGGGTCACCAGCCTCGATGACCGCTACCGGTGGATTGCCGCTCCTCGCCATCTGTGCCGCAACGGCAACCAACAGCGGACCGCTGCCGGCCAGAAGCACGCGACCCTGCGGCGCGCGACCGGTTTCCTTCATCATCACCTGCAAGCCGCCGGCGGTTGAGACGCCGGCAAGCTGCCAGCCCGGGCGAGGCAAGACCTTTTCGACCGCGCCCGTCGCGATGATGATCGCGCGTGCCGTCATTCGCTCGACGCGGCCCATCCTGCGGTCCTCGATGAGCACGAAGCCGTCGCCGTCCAGCCCGAGAAAGACGCAGCCGTGCCGCACCGGGACGCCCGCCGCGAGAAAGGCGTCGGCGATCCCGCGCCAGCGAGCTTTGGTAGCTGAGGCGATCGTGATCGGTTCGACGCCGGGGGCTGGCTGGCGATAGACGGCGCCGCCGAGGCTTTCGCGCTGTTCGATGACACAGACCGCGTGGCCGGCGCGGGCAAGTTCGGTGGCCGCCGACAGGCCGGCCGGGCCGCCGCCGATGACCAGGACATCGGGGTCAATCATGGCTCGCCTCCACGCTTCCGACCTGCATCCCTGCGCGCGCCGGGGTAATGCAGGCCTCGCGTACGACGTCGTCGACCCGCACAAGGCAGCATTGGCAGGCGCCGATGCCGCAGAAATAGCGGGTCTCCTGGCCGAGAGCATCGCGCCCGAAGCTGCATATGCCGGCCGCTTCGAGGGCGGCGGCTATGCTCTCGCCATTTCGAAAGGGAATCTCTTGTCCCATCCATTCAAAAGTGTTTGGGGTCATGCGGTTATTCCACGACCCGCGAAGCGGGCCGGATCGAAGGAGGACAGATCGAGCGCCGGGGCTTCGCCGCAGATCAACTGCGCGATCGCCTTGCCGGTGATCGGGCCAAGACAGATGCCGTCGCCTTCGAAACCGGTGGCGACGAAGCCGTTCTCCAGGTCCGGAAGACGCCCGATCAGCGGAAGACCGTCTACAACGGCGGTTCGCACGCCCGCAAAGCTGCGAAGCAGGCGAAGACGGGCAAGGTCGGGAATGAGCGCCACGGCGTCGGCAAGGATGCGCGAGACCGCGTCGATGTCGTTGGTCTCCCGTTTGCCGAAATCCTCGCGGGTGCCGCCGATGAGGAACTGCCCGGTGACGAGCGGGTCGATCACCAGCCCCAGACCCCGAGGCGGAGGTGCATGACCCGCCTTCTGGCTGCCCTTGCTCAGCAGATAGCGCCCCGACATGATCGCGCCCGGCATGGATGCATTGAGGCCGGGCGCCCGTTCGGTCACGAGAAGCTGACCCTTGCGCGGGGTCAGCACGTTCGAAAACCCGAGAAGGGCGGCGGAACCGGTGCCGGCGGTAATCACCACCTTGTCGGCCGAGAACGACCCACGATTGGTTTCCACCGCGGCGATCCTGTGGCCGCCATCGGCGAGCCGCACGGTTTTCACCTCAGTGTCCCGTTCAACCACGATTCCGGAGGCCGTCAGCAGTCGATGGACGATCTGATAGCCGATGGCATGGCCCTCGCCATGCACCTCGACCGCCATCCGGGCGTTCTCTGACAGAGCGGGAAACATCTGCCTCAGTCGCGAGCCGGCAAGTGTCTCCACCTTGACACCGGCGCTGGCGAGCGCGGCAGAATGGGCCTCCAGCACGGTGCACTCTTCGTCTGAGGCGGCGACGATGAAGGTCGAACGGCGCTTGAAGGCCCCGGCGAAGAGGCCGGTGTCGGCGAGTTCTCCATAGAGCGCCACGCCCTTCAGCGCGGCCGTCATCATCGGCCCGGGGCGTTTGCTGGCGACCGATACGGCGCCATCCGCGGCCCCGGTCGCCTGTGCCGCCGGGGCAGACGCATCGAGCAGCCGCACCGCAACGCCCCGCGCTTTCAGAAAATAGGCCGTCGCCGCCCCGACGATGCCGGAGCCGATGATGATGACACTGGACGGTGGGCGGGGTTGCATGGATTCCTGGCCGGCCTGGTTGACTGTGGACCAATATTGGCGGCGGCAGGGCTTGACCGTCGATACAAGATGACGGCCTTCCTTGTTCACGAAATTTGTATCCGCTACAAAGTCGCGACCCCTTAACAGGGAAGGAGGGGGACCGACTGCATGGCCAAGATCAGCCTCACACTCATCCAGACCTTCTACCAGGTGGCGCGCCACGGATCCTTTTCCGGCGCCGCCCGCGAACTCAATCTGAGCTACCAGTCGGCGGCCAACCACGTGCGCCGACTGGAGCAGATCCTGCAGGGAAAGCTGATCGATTCCGAGCAGGGGGCCAAGCGCATCTCGCTCACGCCGCGCGGGCGCGCGCTCTATAGCCTGTTGCATCCAGAGCTCGACATCATGCTCGAGCGGCTGACCAAGCTGATCGAGAACCAGCGCTCGTCGCTGAGGGTCGGGATGCCTCAGGCCATCTTCTTCTATCTCTTCCCCCGTGTGCTCTCCCGCTTTCGTGAGGCGTTCCCCGAAATGGAGTTCGCCGTCTACGAGCGCGATACGGTGCTCGCCGAACTCGTGAAGAACGGCAGCCTGGATGTGTGCATTTCCGAGCGCTACTTCGGCGACCCCGTCGTGCCGCAACGTCTGCTCGGCAGTTACCGGCTGAGCCTGGTTTACCCTGAGGCCTGGGGCGAGCCGCCGGAGCAGAAGGATATTCCCGGCTGGGCCGAGGGGCGACCGTTCATCACCTACGAACCGGGACAGACCCTGCGCAACCTGGCGGTCGATTTCCTCGGACGCGACGGGGCGGTCGTCCAGCCCGCGGTCTCCACGTCCGGCAGTTCCAGCGTCAAGCGCTGCGTCGAAGAGGGACTAGGCTTCTCGATCATCCCGTCCTGGTGCGTCGGCCCGGAGGATGTGTCGATCCGCAGCACCAGGCTCACCAGCCTGCCAGAAGTGCGCGTCTATTTCGGTAATGCCGGCTTCCTGCAGAAGCACCCGATGGTCCAGCAACTGTTCGAGGACTGCGGCCGTGAGTTGGTGGGTCCGGTGCTGGATGCGCCGCGCGGCAGCGACCTTTCGCTGCCCCCGCTTTGACGGCGACATATAAAAAAGCCGATAAGTCCCTCGGACTCTCTAGCATTGTTCCCCGTCAATTCACGGATAGGCTGATTTGCGGCCGGTCAGCCCGCATTCCTGACAATCGGGCGCGGGGAGGACGGACATCAAAGAGATTTCCGGGGAACAAAGGAGAACCAGACCATGACACTGTTTTCGAAGATCTGTGGGGCCGTGGCCGTCGCGCTGTCGCTGCTGGGGGGCACCGCGGCTTCGGCGGGCACGATCGACGACATTCGCAGCCGCGGCGTGCTTCGCATTCCGGCGATCCTCAACGAGACGCCGTACTTCACCAAGGATCCCCGCACCGGCGAGTGGCAGGGCTTCGTCATCGACATGGCCAACGACATCGCCAAGACGCTGGACGTGAAGCTCGAAGTGGTTGAATCCAGTTGGGCCAATGCCATCCTCGATGTCCAAAGCGGCAAGGTCGACATGGCATTTGCCGTGACGGCAACGCCGGTTCGCGCCATGTCGGTTTCCTTCTCCGACCCGACCTATTACAACAGCTTCGTTCTGGTTTCCGCCAAGGAAGAGCTCTCGGGCAAGACCTGGACGGAACTCAACGATCCCAAATACACCTTTGCCGTCGATCTGGGTTCGGCACAGGACCTCATCACCCAGCAATATCTGCCGAAGGCCAATGTGTTGCGCTTCAAGACCCGTGACGAAGCGATCGTCGCGGTCACGACCGGCAAGGCCGATGCACTCGTCAACACCATGCTGAACGGTCTCGTCATTTCCACGAAGGCTCCGACCATCGGCGCGGTCCAGGTGCCAACCCCGGTCCTGTCGACGCCGTCTGTCGTCGCCCTCAACTATGGGGCCGACGAGACCTTCAAGAGCTTCATCTCGGCCTGGGCGGAATACAATCGCCGCATCGGCAACAACCAGACCTGGATCCTGAAGAGCCTGGAATCGTTCGGCATTACGCTCGACGACATGCCGGTCGGCTTCGGCTTCGGCGGCTGAAGAGTTTCTAACGCGGCCTGAAGAACAAGTCGTCCCATGGGAGCCAGTGTTCTTCTGGGACTACAATCAGCGAGGTAAGGCAGGGTGACGGCTAATCGCCGACCTGCCTTGCTAAACTTCCGACCAGGACAGTTCCATCAGTCTGCTTGCGCGGCGAAGGCGTGTAGCCGCGAAATTTTAATGTGTTAGCCACGCTGAAAAACAGCGGTTTGTTCCCGTTCACGAGCATCGATTGTTCGGACCAGAATCGTGAGCAAAGCTGGCCGGCAGCGCCATTTCAGACCCCGCTGCCGCAACCCTTCCCCGGTTTCCGATTGTTCAAGACGTTCTTCGAGGATCTCGATTGCCCGCGGTCCCAGTGGCACGCGATGCGCCACCTTGGCCTTCATTCGCGGCGCCGGCACCGTCCAGATTGCGTTAGAAAAGTCGATCTCTTGCCATTCCATATATCGAAGCTCGCCGGAGCGACAGCCCGCCAGGATGAGAAGCTCCAGCATATGACGGGTTATGTTGGTCTCGCCCGCGTGAAGGACGCCGCTCAAGAAGGTCGGCAGTAATCTCCACGGCAGCGCAGGCTGGTGTTCAACGCGCTCGCGTTTGCCCGGCTGTTTCGGCAGCAATTTGTCGACCACACCGACGGGGCTTGCCCCGATGAACCCGTTCGCAGCAGCCCAGTTCATGACGGCATCGCAACGTTGCTTGACGCGGGAGGCGGTCTCCGGTTTCGTCAGCCAGATAGGTTTGAGACGTCAGCGGGAAAGCCAGTCGGAAGCGCCCTGGCGGTAGAGGCGGGGCGAGACGGCAGTGTGATTGCGAAAGAAGCGGCTGAAATGGGCCGGGTCGGAGAAGCCGAGGCTGCTTGCAGCCGCGCTGAGCGTCTCCTGAGAGACCACCGTGAGGCGGATCGCCTGTTCGAGCCGCACCACATTCTGGAACAGGCCTGGCGACATGCCCGTGCATGCCTTGAACTGGCGGAAGAAATTTGCCCGGCTCATGCCGATCTCTGCCACGACCTGGTCGATGGTGTCGAAATCGGCGTTGTTCTGCTGGAAGAACTTGACTGCCTTGCGGATACGCCAGTCGAAGAGATGCGGCCGGCCGGATTTGGCGACGGCATGGCCCGCGGCGCCGGCTCGCGAGATTGTGGTCAAGACCAACTGGCTGAGCAGGAACTCCACATCCGTCCGTGACGGAGACACGCCGCTCAGGCAATCGACGACCGCCATCAGGATGCGATAGGCGTCACGCGAGACATGTCCCGAATTCGACTTGAAGAAGTCCATCGGGTTGAAATCGCCGAGATCTGCGCTCAAAGCTGCGAGCCAGTCGGAATCAATATAAAGTGCTATGATCTGCGTGGGCGGCTGGCCGGGTCGGTAGACGAACTCGTGGGGCCGCCAGGCATCCACCAGCACCACCGAATAATCCGTCAGTGGCGCCGCGACATCATCGACGATGAAGTTCGAATCCGCTCCGCCGACCTTGAACAGCATGTGACAGTGGGGATGAGCGTGGCGCACGAGGCAGTGCTCGAGCTCGACAAGCGCAACCCGACCAAAACTTCCCAACATGACACGCACGGCTGACGTCATGATTGCTCGATTACCAAGTTTCCAGTTTGAAAGAGAACAGAACTGCTGCAGTCATTCAAGTCGTGAATTGACTTAGCAAAGGCGCGAAGCGATACGATAGGCGACAGGGCACGAGAGGTGGGAGACGGCAGTTGGACGAAGAAGAGTCCACGCGACTGAGGCTGGTTCCTGCCGTGGAACGCGCGTCCATCATTCTTGACATCGTGTCCGCCTCCAAGCGCTACCTCACTGTTTCCGATCTCGCGCGCGAGACGTCCCTTCCGAAGAGCACTGTGCACGGACTCTGCACGACGCTCCTGCATCTCGGGCTTCTCATTCGCCGGCCGGACCAGACCTTCGTGCTCGGTCCGCATCTGTTGAGATGGTCGAACGCCTTTGAGCGGCAGACGGACATCGCTGCCGAGTTCGCAGCTCTCTGGGACCAGACCGACGAGTTCAGGGATTCGGTGGTGTCGTTGTGCATTCTGGACGAGACGGACGTGGTGTTCATCGCGGCGCGGCAGCGAAGCGCGCTCGAGCATATCACTGTCCGACCGGGCATGCGACTTCCGGCAGTCTTTTGCGCGGCGGGCAAGGCGATGATCGCGCGCTGGCCCGATCATGACATTCATCGGGCTTTGAAGGCTTTTCCGGAGCGGTTGACGGAGCGATCGATCACCGACGTTGGCGAATTTCTCGAAGAGCTGAAGGCGGTGCGTGCCGATGGCGTCGCAATCGACGTGGGGCAATGCCAGCGTGGCGTAACAAATTTCGCTGCCGCGGTTCTCAATTCGTTGAATCGAACCGTGGCCGCCGTGCTGATCAGCGTCAATTCGGAAGATCTTCCGGAAGATGCGGTCAGGGAGTTCAGCGCCAGCGCACGCGGGCTCGCGACGCGCCTTTCGCAGCGCCTGGGCGCGGAACTGGCCGGCTGAGCGAGGCATGTAAGCGCGTGGGCGTTGCTGCGCGCGCATCGGCATCAGCGGGCGGCGCGGGTCCGCACGCGGCCGCTCCCGGATTTCCATTCGATGTCCTCCAGATGACCGCAAATCAGGTCGAGCACCACTTCCGTGCTGTCATGCTGCGGGAAATGGCCGTCATTGCGCAGGATTACCCACTTCATCGGTCCCCGAACGTGTGCTGACAGTGCCGACATCTGCTGATGGGCACCGTATTCATCATTCAGCCCCTGGACCAGGAGCAGAGGGGCGCCGAGCGTGGCGAGGCGAGCGAGCACATGGTCGGGGCGCGCAGCCAGCGCCTCGCGCGCGGCGGCCCAGCAACGAACCGCAAGCTCGGGATCCAGATGCTCGGCCTCCAAGCGGGCGATGTCATCGCTGAAACGGGAATCCGCCAGAAGGTCGCCGGTCGTGGCGACGAACTGCCAGTCGGCATGAACCTGCGGCGAGAGTGCCACGATCCGCTCGACCATCGAGGGATGGGAGCAGGCAAACAGCATGGCTACCGCCACGCCGTCGCTGTGGGCCACGATGTCCGCCGAGGTGATGCCGAGTGCCCGCAGGATAGCAGGGAGCACCCACAGCGACTCGTGGGTGAGATGGTCGTTCGCCTCGATCCCGGGACTTGCAGGACTCGATCCGCGGCCGGGACGGGAATAGGCGATGATGCGTCGAGCGGGATAGCGAGCCTCCAGCGCCTCGGCGATTTCCTGGAAGGATTCGAGGCTTCCCAGCCCGTGCGTGATGAGCAGGATGGCGCGTGGCGCTTCCTTACCAATGTCCAAGACGTCGATGCTGCCCGCATCCGTCTCGACAATCTGGCGCCTCCAAGCCGGCAATCTCGCCATGCGTGCGGCAATCGCGCTCCGGTCCTGTCTGAAATACAGCATTGATCCCCTCCCAAGGATGAGCCGCCGGCATCCCTGCTCTTGCAGATCAGCGCCGGCCCGTTAGGATCATGGCATCAACAGGGGAGGGCGATAAGCCCCAGGCCCCGCCGGAACTTGCCCCAGAATCTCATTTTTGTTCGCGCGGGGGCCGACCGCGGCTCCCCACCTCGCCGGCGATAGAGAGATCCGCTCCCATGCGATGGGAGAGCCGGGCGGCCATCTGCAGCACGTTGTCGATGATCGAGGAACGGTCTGCCATGGCATCGGCATCCATCGAGAGGCTGACGGCGACGCCTGCGATCGGTCGATTGCGCGAATCCAGCACCGTTGCGCCGAAACAAATCATGCCTTCGACAATCTGCTCCTCGTCGCAACTGTATCCGTCGCGTCTGACGGCGCGCAGTTCGGTCAAGAGCTCGTCGACGCTGCGGACGCTGTGGCCCGTCCGTGCCTCCGGAAGGCCTTGGGCATAGAGACGACGTACCTCGTAGTCACTCATGTGGCTGAGAAAGGCCTTGCCCGTTGCGGTGAAGGCGGCGGGAAGGCGCATGCCAACCCGGAATTCGAGGGAAGAGTGCGCGCGCGCGTTGTTGCGGGCGGCAATGTAGACGACTTCCGCACCATCTTGCACGGTCAGCGTGATCGTGGCGCCAGGCAACCCCGTTTCCTGGTCCCAAATGGCGGCGAACTCGGTGGCCACGTCTGATTGCAGCGTGAAGGCGTTCGACCAGCGCATCAGATGCGGTCCGAGCTGGAAGGTCTGGTCCGGGCGCCGGATCAGCAGCTCGAGATTGACGAGTGTCTGGCAAAGGGAATGGACGCTGGAACGCGCAATCTTCAGTTCACGGGAAAGATCGGAGAGGTTCAGAAAGGTCTTCGAACGCGCCACGACGTCGAGGATGCGAGCGCCGCGTTCAAGCGCGGGCGACTGATGTGCCTTGGTGTCCGTTGAAGCCATGAAGCGATCCGCAGATTTGGTGGGGCGTCATTTTTCTTCTTGACATTCGTATAGCCTGCCGACTAGCGTCCAGTCCAATGAAAAGTGTTCAATATATTGAACGATTATCGAAATACAGGATTCGGTCCCGCTTGCGAGGGCCGTGTGAAATGAAGCGCTGGAGGTTTCAGGCATGGTCATGAGCGTGCGAGACTGGGCTGTCCGTTTCGGCGAGGCATCGGACCGGGATCCGACGATCGGTGCCATGGCCCGGTATTTCACTTGCCGTTACCTCTGGGACATGGGCTCGGCAAAGGTCATCGTCGATGTCCGGGACGGCAAGGTGCACAGCATCAATACCGACCCTCAACCGCTTGACGCCTATGACTTTGCGCTTCGGGCAAGTGCGGGCACCTGGCGCGAGTTCGCCAAGCCCATACCGGAGCCGATGTATCACGGCATCTGGTCGGCCAGCTTCCGCCGCGACCTGAAGATCGAGGGCAACATCCTCGTGATGATGCAGAACCTGCGCAATTTCACCGTCCAGTTCGAGTTGCTCCGCAAGGTCGGCGTGCCGGTCTGACGACGTCCCCATTACCTACAGGAATAACCGGAATGGCCAAGCACTCCCCCGTTATCGGTCGTTACGTCACAATCGATGTGGACGGCTACGAATACAAGGTCTTCTATCTCAGGAATGGCAGCGGCGTTCCGCTGGTTTGCCAGCACACCGCGGGCTGCCACAATCACCAGTGGCGGGGCCTGCTTGAGGACGAGTCGATCACCAGTCGCTACGACGTGATCGCCTACGACCTCGCACGCCACGGCAAGTCCGATCCGCCGCTCAACAAGGAGTGGTGGAAGGAAGAATACGTACTGACCGCGCGTCACTACATGAACTTCATCATAGCGCTCTGCGATGCGCTGGAACTCGACCGGCCGATCTTCATGGGATCGAGCTTCGGCGGCAACGTGGCTCTGCAGCTGGCCCTGCATCATCCGGACAAGTTCCGCGCCGTCATTCCCGTCGAGGCGGCCGAACACGCGCCCGGCTTCTATCTCGACTGGTGGCGTCATCCCCATGCCAATGCGGCGCAGGTCTGCGCCAGCGGCGTCTGGGACCTAATGGCGCCGCAGAGCCCGGACATGGATCGGTGGCTGACCTGGCACTATTACACACAGGGTTCCGAAGCCTTCAAGGGCGACCTGTTCTTCTATTCCATCGACCACGACCTGCGCGGCAAGCTTGGGAACATCGATACGAAGCGCTGCCCCGTCATCATGATGACCGGAACCTACGACTATCTCACGCCGCCCGAAGCGACGGAAAACACCGCCCGCCAGATCCCCGGCGGCATCTACATCGAAATGGAGGACATCGGCCATTTTCCGATGTCAGAGAACTATCCGCTGTTCGCCGTCTATCTGAAAGAGGCGCTTCGACTTGTCGAAGCGCGCACCTGAAACCGATTCCGAAAGCGGGAAATCATCCATGAAGATCATTGAATTCGACGACAAGGGGCGACGCATCGAGACCGAGGCATCCGCCCCCTCGCGTCCCGCCACGACGTCATCTCTGGCGCCGCGCCCCAGTTTCTCCCCGGCCCCGAAGGAAGCGACCCGCACGCGTCGCAAGTCTTCGGGGATCGAATTGCACATGTTCCAGACCGGAACGCTGAAGACCAAGACCAAGTACATCAAGATGAACCAGGGAGAGGATGAGTTCGAGATCCCCGTGCCGTGGTTCCTGATCAAGCATCCGCAGGGCAACGTTGTCATCGATGGCGGCAATGCGGTCGAGACCGCGATCGACAAGCGCGGTCACTGGGGCGCCGTGGTGGACGCCTATGACCCGGTGATGTCCGTCGCGGACAACTGTGTCGACCAGCTGAAGATGGTCGATGTGAGCCCGCAGGACGTGCGTTATGTCGTGCAGTCGCACCTGCACCTCGACCATACCGGTGCGATCGGCCGCTTCCCGAAGGCCCAGCATATCGTTCAGCGCAGCGAATACGAATATGCCTTCAAGCCGCACTGGTTTTCGGCCGGCGCCTATATCCGCGCCGATTTCGACCGCCCGGGCCTCAACTGGAAGTTCCTCGGCGGCGAATTCACCGACAACTACGACCTGTTCGGCGATGGCACCGTGCGGATGATCTTCACGCCTGGTCACTCCCCGGGCCACCAGTCCTTCCTGATCACGCTGCCGGAAAGCGGGCCGATCCTGCTCACGATCGATGCCGCCTATACCGTGGATCACTGGGAAAACCGGGCGCTGCCCGGACTCGTCACCTCGTCGATGCAGGCGGCGGACTCGGTCGCCAAGCTTCGGGGCATCGCCCACGACACGAATGCCATGGTCGTGACCGGCCATGACCCTGTCACCTGGCCGGGGTTCCGAAAGTCCCCGCAGGATTTCTACGACTGATCGCGGGACGGGATCATCCGTCCACAACTAGGAGGAGAGTTGGAATGTTACGCAAATTGCTGTGCGCAGCGGCGCTCATCGCCGTTTCCGCCACCGGTGTGCTCGCCGAGGGTGTCGACGAGTTGAACCCCGACGTCGCCAAGCGGCTTTACAACAAGGACATGCTGGACCCGATGCAGCCGATCGGCCCCAGCAAATGGCGCGATTTCAAGCCGAAGAAGGGGCCGCCGTGGAAGATTGGCTACGCTTCCTCCTATGCCGGCAATACCTGGCGCGCTGCCGCCATGGACGAGCTGCAGAACGTGATCGTGCCCGAATGGCAGAAGCTCGGGTTGCTGTCCGAAGTCGTGGTCACGCAGTCCAACCTCAATGACTCCACGCAGATCCAGCAGATCCGCCAGCTGGTCGACCAGGGTGCGGACGCCATCATCCTCTGCTGCTCCAATCCGACGGCGCTGAACGCATCTGTGAAATATGCGGCGGACAAGGGCGTTCCGGTCTTCTCGATGACCGGCTACCTGACCTCCGAATACGCCGTCAACTCGTCGGTCAACTATCAGGTCGGTGGCTACGAGATCGGCAAGGCTATGGCCGATCAGCTCGGCGGCAAGGGCAATGTTCTCGTGGTCGAGGGCATTCCGGGCACGTCCGGTTCCGACAGCCAGAACCGCGGTGTGCTTGCGGGCCTTGCATCTGCCCCCGACATCAAGGTGGTCGGTTCCGTCGCCGGCATGTGGACGGACCAGGTTGCCCAGGGCGAAGTGCAGAAATGGCTCGCCACCAACCCCGGCAAGCTCGATGGCATCGTCGTCCAGTCGGCAGCGGAAATGGGCGTTCTGCGTGCCGTTCAGCAGGCTGGCCGCGGCGAGATCCCGGTTGCGATCGGCGGCGAGCTCGGTGCACTCTGCCACTGGCGCAAGAATCCGAACTACATCAATGCCGCCTTCCAGCTTTGGCCGCCGGCCGACGACATCGAGCTGATGTGGCATATCATGATGCGTACCCTGCAGGGCCAGGGTCCGAAGGTACAGTCGATCCTCGTCGATCCGGTGAAGCTCACCCATGAAGACCTGACCAAGGTGATGGACGAGAATTGCAATCTCGACAGCGCCGAATGGCTGAAGGTCGGTTCGAAACGCTGGGGCTATGATCCGTCCTATCTGGACGACTTCTTCCTGCACCCGGCCGATCCGCGCGCCTTCAAGCCGTGACTGACCGGGGCTGGCTTCGCCGCAATCCGGCGCGACCAGCCCCGTTTTGAACCCCTCTCAATTGCAGCTTCCTTCGTTTCATCGGCCGCACCGCGACCGGATGGGTAGATCCATGACGTCCATTGCTCCAGAAATCGCACAGCCTGCCGGCCGGGAGACAATCCTGGTGCGTGGCGTGAAGAAGTATTTCGGGCCGACCCGGGCGCTCGACGGTGCTTCCTTCTCTGCGCGGGCGGGTGAGATCCATGCCATCGTCGGCGGCAATGGTTGCGGCAAGAGCACCATGGCGAAGGTCGTCTCCGGCATCCTGCCGGTCGACAGCGGAACAGTCTCCATCCTCGGCGAGACGCCGTCCACCCCGGCGGAAAGCCGGGCGCTCGGCATTTCCACCGTTTATCAGGAAGTGCTGGTGGCGGATGAAAGCTCCGTCGTCGACAACATCTTCATGGGCTCCGACCGCCTCTTTTCCAAGACGCTTTCCCAGGACCGCAAGGTGGCCCGGGCCGCCGAACTCATGGAAGAGCTTTCAGGCGAGCCGATCGATCCGCATGCGCTGGTCGGAACCCTGCCGCTCGGGCTGAAGCAGTGGATCACGATTGCCCGTGCGCTTCTCTCCGAACCGAAGATCCTGATCCTCGACGAAAGCTCCGCGGCCCTCGATTTCGATTCCACCGAGCGACTGTTCGCCCGCATGCGAGCTCTGCGGGATCGCGGTACGACCATTCTGATCGTCACCCACCGCATTGCCGAGCTGGTGCGCATTTCCGACCGTGCTACCGTGTTTCGCGACGGCCGCGACGTGGGTGTGCTCGAAAAGGCAGACATTACCGAAAAGAACCTGCTGCGACTGATGACCGGAGACGACCGCTCGGGCGGTCACGGTCATGCGGAAGCGCCGGTGCCCACGAATTCAGAGCGAGCGATGAAGGCGCGCAAGCTTGCGGTCTGGCCGAATTCGAAACCGTTCGACTTCGATCTGCGCCGCGGCGAGGTGCTCGGCATTGCCGGCCTCGATGGACAGGGTCAGGACGCCTTCGTCCGCGTGCTTGCCGGCGTCATGAGCGCCTCGCAAGGAATGGTCCAGGTCGCGTCGCGCGACGGAAGCTGGCAGCCGGTGCGCAATCTCGCCGAAGCCGTCGCCAACAAGGTCGCCTATGTCTCCGGCGACCGCAAGCGCGAGGGCATCTTCGCCTCGCTCTCGATCTTCGAGAACATGGTGATGCCGCTTTACCGGGAGAAGAAGCGTGGCGGCATCCTCGGCTTCATCGATCGCGGCACTCTGTCGACCCTGTTCAAGCGCGAGGCCGACAACCTGCTGATCAAGTTCGGCGTCAAGGAGGACCGGATCACCTCGCTGTCCGGTGGCAACCAGCAGAAAGTGCTGATCGGTCGCGGCTTTGCCATGCGACCGGACGTCATCATCCTCAACGATCCCGCGCGTGGCATCGATGTCGGGGCCAAGACCGAGCTTTACCGGCACCTGCGCAACTATGCGGAAGAGGGCCGGGCGGTGATCTACCTCTCTTCCGAGATCGAGGAATTCCTGGGCTTCGCCACACGCGTGATCGTTTTCCGCGACGGCGCACCGTTCGATGCGTTCGATGGTCGGGGCCTCGAGCCCAAGCGGGTGCTGGAGGCAATGTTCGGCCAGACCGGTGGGGAGGGCCTTGCCTCGGCTACCTTTGGACTGCGCCCCGGCGCACCACGAGCCGCCGGCACGGCCGCCGCACCGTCGGGGCCTCTTCCCGGCGACGGCGTTCGCATTCGTGTCGACGTGCCCGCAGATCTCAAGCCAAATCCGCTGTCCCAGGCCATCGTGCAGGCGGCGGGGACCGCATCACCGGCAACGGTCGACGTGTCGCCGGAAATCTCCACGCAGCACGCCAAGAGCATACCGGCCGTGAAGCCCATCCGGATCGTCGAGTTCGGTGAAAACGGTGTCCGGATCGAAGGAGGGCGCCGATGAGCCTGCCCGCGACCCAGATATCCCAGACGACGACGGCCAAGGCAGAACTGCAGGGCGGGCGGTCCAATCCGTTCCTGCTCATGCCGATCACGCTGTTTTTCGCATTGCTCTCCATCGCGGTGCTGCGGACGCCGAGCCTGATGACGGCGTCCGGTATCGGTGCCGCGATCATCGTGGTGACGCCGCTGATCCTTGCCACCTATGCGCTGATGGCCTCCACGATCGCCGGCCGCGGCACTGTCGACCTGTCGGTCGGGCCGCTGATCGGCTTCATCAACGTAACGATGATCCAGCTCCATGCCGCGGGCATGCTGGAGAACCCCATCCCGGTATTTCTCTACTGCATGATCGTCGGGGCCGTCTATCAGTTCATCTTTGCGCTGATCGTCATCTATGTCCGCGTGCAACCGATCATCGTTTCGTTGTCCGGCTATTTGGCGCTGTCGGGCATCAACCTCGTAATCCTGCCGCGGCCCGGCGGCATGGCGCCGCCCTTCATGGCGGAATGGGGTTACGGTACCTCGATCTTTTCGCCGGTGCTGATCATCCTCATCGTCGCCACCCTGGCCTGGCTGCTGTTCACCGCGACCGCTTTCTACACGCATCTGCGCCTGATGGGTTCGGACGAACGCGCGGCCTACACGTCCGGTGTGCCGATCACGGTGGTGCGCATCGGTGCCCATCTCATTTCCGGTTGCTTTGCCGGCCTTGCCTCGATCTGCTTCACGGCGCTGATTTCGTCCGGCGACCCTTCGCAGGGCACGACCTACACCCTGATCGCGGTGACCGCGCTGGTGCTTGGCGGCGCCTCGCTCGCGGGTGGTCGCGGCGGCGTCTTCGGATCGGCGCTGGGCGCGCTCAACCTCTACATGATCACCTATGTGCTCTCGACCTTCAACTTCGGGGCCGTGCAGAGCTTCGTCACCAATCTCGCCTATGGCGCCATCCTGGTGATCTCGCTGCTGCTGACGCTTCTGATCCCGGTCATTCAGCGCTACATCCGCAACTTCTCGCCTCTGCTCTATTTCATCGCATTGTCGGTGGTCGTACTCGGGATCATCCTTCATGCCACCTTCGACTACGCGAGCCTCGGCGCGGCACCGGCCTATCTTCCGGGACCGATGGACATGCAGGCGGCGCTGACCGGGCCGCTCGAGATCGCCACGCTCTCGCCGGAAACGCAGGCGCTCCGGCTTGAGGCTGCCCCGTTGGTGTTCTTCGTCATTCTGCTGGTGATCCTCGCGGTGTTCCTGCGACTTGCGGTCGGCCAGTCGAGCCGGCGCACGATCGGACCCGCCGTTGCGGTCATTGTTGGAGCCCTCGTCCTCGGTGGCGCCTGGGTCATGCATGAAAACGCCATGCCCAGCAGCACGGAGGCCGTAAACTGATGGAAAAGCTGCCCCCAATCAGCCTTCCGGCGCGCATTCTCGGCCTCGTGATCGCCATCCTGCTTGCGGCGTTGGGCGCCGGTTTCGGCTTTGCGCAGGGCATGGCCGTCCAGGTCGTCATCCTCTCCGCCGTCGCCACGCTGGCGCTTTCGGTTTGGGCGTGGCGCTATGTCATCGGCCAGTTCGTCGAGAGCGAGCCGCTCGCCACGGACGGACCGAGCCCGCTGCGGCAGGCCTGGGTGCAATATCGCTGGCCGCTGATCGGCCTTGCGCTCGTGCTCGCTGCCTTCCTGTTGCTGTCGCTTTCCATCGAAGGCTTCTTCAACATCTGGAACGTGATCTCGCTGTTGATCCTGCTCGCCATCCTCGTGCTCACCCGCACTCTCGGCCGGCAGTTCCAGCAGAACCGTTCCGCCTTTATCGGCATCATGGTGCTTGCGGGCCTGTTTTCGGTCGGTTCGATGAACATCGAGGGCTTTGCCTCGGGCAACAACATCAAGTCGATGCTGCTGTTCGCCTCGTTCCTCGGTATCGCTTCGATCGGCCAGACGCTGGTCGCGTTGCTCGGCGGTCTGGATCTCTCCATCCCCTTCATCATCGGCGGTGCCAATGTGGGACTGCTGTATCTGATCGGCCTCGGCGTCCCGCCATGGCTCGCCACGCTGATCGTGCTCCTCATCGGCACCGTTCTCGGGGTCATCAACGGCCTGCTCAGCTATCGTCTGCAGGGGCAGGCGCTGATCGTCACGCTCGGTACCGGCTTTGCGATTTCCGGCGGTGTGCAGATCGTCACGTCGATCGGCTCGGCCTATTCCGGCAACGTATTCGGCACGGTGCCGGCATGGCTCTCCAACATTTCCGCGATGAACGGGTCCACCTTCGGACTGCCGTTCCCGCCGGTCATCCTTATCTGGGCTGTCATCGCGCTGATCCTGATCATCGGCCTGAGGACGACGGTCTATGGACGCTACCTCTACGCGCTCGGCGTGAACAGGACGTCCGCCAGCCGGGTGATGATCTCGGAGATGCGCTACTGGGTCATGATGTATGCGCTTTCCGGCTTCTTTGCCGCGCTCACCGGCGGTCTGCTGCTCGGCTGGTCAGGTGGCGGCTTCATCGGAGTGGGCGACCAATACCTGTTCCTGACGCTGGCGGCCGTGGTGGTCGGGGGTACGTCGCTTCTCGGCGGAGCCGGGGGCTACGGATTTACCGTCATCGGCGTGCTCGTCCTCCAGGTGCTCTCGAGCTTCCTGGTCGGCATCGGCCTCGATTTCAAATGGCAGCAGTTCATCTTCGGCCTGCTCATCCTGCCCATGGTGGCGCTCTACGCACGGTCGCCGCACATCCGGACGCAGATTTAGGGAGAACCCAATGCGACACGACATTTTCCTTCAAGGGGGACAATAACCATGGTGGTCTACCAGACATCCGACCTGACTGCGGCGAGCTTTTCTGTCGCCCTGTTCGGCCTGGCCGCGACCACGGTGCTTCTGCTGATGGGCGCAGCCTGGGTGGGCCAGAAATGGCGGATCCCCGTGGCGCTCTGCGCAATTGCGGCGCTGATCGGCATCGGCTCCGTCTACGAAGCGCGCGAGGCCTGGCTCGCCGGCCAGGGCGTGCCGGTGGTCTATCACTACGTGGGCTGGTCGATATCCATGCCGCTGCAGGTGATCGCGCTCTTCTTCCTTGCGCGCACCGCCGGAAGACTGACGGCCGGGCTCTTCTGGCGTCTCACGGTGGTCTCCGCGCTGATGGTCTTCGTCCGCTATCTCGGCGAGGCGCAGTTCATGCATCCGACACTTGCCTTCCTGATCGGGCTGGTCTTCTGGCTTTATCTGCTCGGCGAGTTCTATTTCGGCCGCATGGATGACGTCGTCCGTGCCTCTACCGGCGACCACCTGCGTCGCGGTTATTTCTGGCTGAGACTGATCGTTACCATCGGCTGGGCCATCTATCCGCTCGGCAACTTTCTCACTGCCTTTGCCGGCATGGTCGACGATGGCAGCCTCTCGGTTGCCTACAATGTCGCCGACATCCTCAACCGCATGGCCTTCGGCATAGCCGTCCTCGCGACCGCCTTCCTCGTCACGGAGGAGAGCGCCCGTGCCTGAATTCCATCATCTGCCTGAAACCCCTGCTCATTCAAAAGGAATACGTCCATGAAGGGTGCAGACGTCATTGCCATCATCATTCTGGCGGCCATCGTCATCGCTGTCGCCGCCTATCTTCTGCACTGGCTCTATCGCCGTTCCACCAAGGACGTGAGCTTCGTTCGCACCGGCTTCGGTGGCGAGAAGGTCGTCATGGGCGGCGGTGCGCTGGTGTTGCCGATCCTGCACGACCTCACTGAAGTCAATATGAATACGCTGCGGCTGGAAGTGACGCGTGCCCGCGAAAAATCGCTGATCACCAAGGATCGCATGCGTGTCGAGCTAACCGTGGAGTTCTATGTCCGCGTTTCGCCGAACACCGAAGCAGTGGCTACTGCCGCCCGCAGCCTCGGAAACCGTACCATGAACGCGGAGCAACTGAAGGACCTGATCCAGGGTCGCTTCGTCGACGCCATGGGGGGTGCCGCCGCCAAGATGACGCTCGAGCATATCCATGAAAGCCGCCAGGCCTTCGTCAAGGAGGTCAAGCAGGAGGTGGCGGAAAGCCTGGCGCTTGACGGCCTCGAGCTTGAGTCCGTCTCGCTGACCTCTCTCGACCAGACCGACATCAAGCTGTTCGATCCTTCGAACACCTTCGACGCCGAAGGTCTGACGCGCCTGACCGAGCAGATCGAGAGCCGCAAGAAGAAGCGCAACGACATCGAGAAAGATACCGCCGTCGCCATCCGTGCCAAGAACCTCGAGGCCGAGAAGCGCAGTCTCGAAATCGAGCGGGACAGTGAATATGCCCGCCTGTCGCACGAGGCCCAGGTGGCGATCGAACGGGCGGCCAAGAAGTCCGAAATTGCCGCACAGAATGCCCTCAGGGAACGCGAGATCGAAGCGGTGAAGCTCAAGGAGCGCGAAGCCGTCGAACGCAGCCGCATCGATATGGAACGCGAAGTCGAGATGCTGGAGATCCGCCGGCGCGAGACGATCCAGATCGAGGAGCAGACTCGCGAGATCGCGGTCTCGCTGAAGTCCAAGGAGCGCTCCGAGGCACAGGCGCAGGCAGAGCAGGCCCGTGCTGCCATGGTCGAGGCCCAGGAACGCGTGCTGACGATCCGCGACACCGAGATCGCCAACCGCCAGAAGGCCATCGAGCGCATCGAGGCCGAACGTTCCGCGGAAGCGGAAGCCGTGCGTGTTCGCATCCTCGCGGAAGCGGAAAAGGTGGCGGCCAAGGACAAGGCCGATGCCGACCGCATCGCGGTCGCAGCGCTTGAAGCCCGCATGAAGGTCGAGGCAGAGGGCAAGGAAAAGCTCAACGCGGCGGAGAACATGCGTACCGACGCCAGCCGGCGTTCGGCCCTGCACAAGGCGCTGGTCGAAAACCTGCCCGCGATCATCCGCGAAAGCGTCAAGCCCATGGAGAAGATCGAAGGCATCAAGATCATGCATGTGGAGGGACTGCCCGGTCTCTCCGGCCATGGCAGCTCGACCATGATGCAAGGGGTCGAAGGTGGCTCGCCGCGGGATGGAAACCTTGCCGAACAGGTCGTCAGCTCGGCGCTGCGCTACCGCACGCAGGCCCCCTTTGTCGACACGCTTCTCGGCGAGATCGGACTGACTGCCGAAACGGTTCATCGGCCGCACACGCTGAGCGACCTCTCCAAGGTCGTCTATACCGAGCCGTCCGCGGCCGCGCCGACGGTCGAGGAAAAGGGTCGTCCGAACTGATCCGGCAAACGCCGGCCGGGACGTTCCCGGCCGGAGACTTCCCTCTGAGGAAACGCAGGAAATCGTATCATGAACCCAACCGGTCCTCACATCGAACGTGCCGTCCTGATCTTTGCAATCTGGGCCGTCCTTGGTTTCCTCGGTCTCGGCGTATTCCTCGAGGGCATGAAGGATGACCTCTGGTCGTTGTCGTCAGCAGGCGTGCTTCTCATTGTTGTCGCCTTTGCAGCCCATATCATTGTCAATGGAATATTCGACACCGGCTTCACTCAGGGCGAAGCGGCGCTTGGAATCGGGGCCTATGGAGTGCTGGGTCTCGTCTTCGTCGTTTCGGCGGCCGGCGGTGTCCTGACGATGGCGGACTACTACTCCGGCCTCACCTTGTTTGGCGTGCTGGCGGTCGGATTCCTTGCCTATCTCTTCACTCGGCATGGTCTGCGTGGCGCCTTCTCGCGCTTCCACATCAAGCCGATGGACAAGCGGGAGGAAGGCCTTTGATCTGGCTGCCGCTCTACGGATTGTTCTATGCCGTCGCCACGCTCTACTGGGCGCGTCTCAGCGCCCGTGCAAATGGTGACTATCAGACCTATTTTTCCGCTGCACACGGTCTTTCGCCGTGGATTTCGGCACTGGTCATCGCTGGCGCAAGCATGTCCGGATGGGCCGCGCTTGCCGGCGTGGAACAGATCGGCCGCCACGGCTTTGGCCTTGCCGCAGTGCTGCAGGCCGGCATTGCGCTGGCCCTTCCGGGGGTAATCTTCTTCAAGCGGATCTGGCTGCTGGGCCAGCGCCTGCGTATCTCCTCGCTGGCGGAGTTGCTGCGCGCCTATTGGGGGTCGGAATTCCTAACCGCAGTAACCGCGATTGTCGCGGTGCTGTTTGCGGTTGCCTTTGCCGGCCTGCAGCTTCAGGCACTGGCCCGACTGATGGTCGCGCTCGGCGGCGGGATGGTTTCGCAGGCAATGGCATCAAGCCTCCTCGGCATACTGCTTTTCGGAAGCGTGGTGATCGGCGGCATGCGCGCCAGCGGCTATCTCGGCGCGATCCAGTCCGTGCTGGCGGCGGCGGCGCTGGTGGTCCTGGCCGTGTTCTCGCTGATCGACGCCGGCGGCTTTGCCGCGCTCAACGCCGGGCTTTCAAGGATGGCGGCCGAACCGACGACAGCCACCCGTTTTCTGGTGGCCGGCGTGGTCCAATTCACTGCGGGCATCGGCAAGGAAGCTGCTGCGGGGCACGAGGGCACGGCGCTTGCCAACCTGTCCTTCGCCATGACCCTGATGGGCCTGCAGGCCAGTCCGATGATCATGAAGGTGGTGCTGTCGACCTCAAGTCCGCGCGGCCTGGCCGCCGGGCAGACCTGGGTGGTGGCTGGAGCCTTCGGCGCGCTGGCCGCCTTCTGCATGGCGATCATCGGTGCCCATGCGCTCGTCGATCCCGGGCGCGGTCTTTCGGGATTGCTGTCGGCGCTGTCGCCCTGGTTTTCGGCCTGGCTGTTCATCGGCCTCCTCGCTGGCGTGCAACTGATGGCTGGGCTCGCACTTCTTTCCGCGGGCGAGACGCTGGTCCGCCACCTCTACAAGCCCTTCTTCCATTCGAGCCTGTCGCGGCAGGACACGGTGACGGTGACACGGGTGGTCATCGGCCTGCTGCTGCTCGCCAGCGTGCTGATGCAGATACTCACGCCGGTCACGCTCACGCTCTTGGCCTCACTTGCCCTGCCTTTGTCCTTCCAGCTCTGGGTACCCCTGCTCGGCATGACCTGGCTGCGTTGGATGACGCGACCAGCCGTCGTGACCGGCGTGGGTTTTGGTATTGCCGGCGTCCTGCTTACCGACCCGTTGGGTATCGCGGTTCTCTCCTTCTTCGGGCTTGATTTGCCCTGGGGGCGCAATCCGTGGACGATCTATTCAGCTGCCTGGGGCATGGCCGCCAATATTGCGGTCACCCTGCTCGTGTCGGCCTTCACACAGCGCCGCGGATTCGGCGAAGAAGGCGAGGAAGCAAGGCGTTTTCTGTTTATCCAGCTCGCCGGCAGCGCGCGGATCAGGGCGCTGCGCTCGACAGCCTGGTCGGTCACACTTGCCTGGTTCTTCCTCGCGCTCGGTCCCGGCCTGATCTTCGGCAACTATGCCTTCACCGACGTCGAAGGCCACTGGACGCTCGGCATGCCTTCGCTCTGGGGCTGGTCGCTGATGCTCTGGGTGGCCGGGCTCGGGTTGGTCTGGTTTCTTGCCTACAAGATGGAGATGGCGAGCCCGCTGGCGATCGACGTGCCAGCCTACACGCCGCGCCCGAAACTGAAGCAGAACCGGATCGGGGCCGAGCGGGAGCGGCGGCGTGTCGCGCTCATCACCCTGGCCATTGGTTTCAGCCTTGCGGTGATCGCCGCACTGTCCTTCGGACGCCTCTGAAAATCTATTGAAACAAGGAAATTCGAGATGAAAGCCAGGATTGCGCTTCTGAGGTCCATGGGTGCAGCGCGCCCCTATCAGGATACCAAGCCGCTCGAGATCGTCGAGGTGGATCTGGACGAGCCGGGTGCAGGGGAGGTGCGGGTAAAGATGGTCGCGGCCGGCCTGTGTCACTCCGATCTCTCGGTGATCAATGGGGACCGCCCGCGGGACATGCCGGTCGCACTCGGCCATGAAGCATCGGGTATCATCGAAGCTGTCGGCCCCGGGGTTTCCCGCTTCGTCCCGGGGGATCACGTGGTTCTCGTCTTCGTCCCGTCCTGTGGCCACTGCGTTCCCTGCGCCTCCGGTCGGCCGGCACTCTGCGAACCCGGTGCCGCGGCCGCGGCCAAGGGGACGCTGATCGGTGGCGAACGCAGGCTCCGCTACAAGGGACAACCCGTTAACCATCACATCGGCGTATCCGCCTTTTCCACCCATGCAGTCGTTTCGGTGAACTCCTGCGTCAAGATCGACAAGTCCATCCCGCTCGACAAGGCCGCGCTGCTCGGCTGTGCGGTGCTGACAGGCGTCGGGGCGGTGCTGAACTCCGGCGAACTGAAGATGGGTGAGAGTTGCGCTGTCATCGGTCTCGGCGGTGTCGGACTTGCCGGGCTTTTGGGAGCCATCGCCGCCGGGGCACAGACGATCATTGCCGCCGATACCGCGGAGAACAAGCGAGCCATGGCACTTGAGCTGGGGGCGACCCACGTGATCGACCCCATGGCGGATGATGCCGTCGCACAGGTGAAGGCACTCACCGGCGGCGGGGTCGATCTTGCCGTCGAACTGGCCGGTGCGGCGCCGGCACTGAAATTTGCCTACGACATCACGCGCCGTGGCGGTACGACCGTCACCGGCGGTCTGCCCAATCCGAAGGCCGAGTTGCACATACCGGCCGTCTCGCTGACAGTCGGGGAGCAGACACTGAAGGGGTCGTATGTCGGCTCCTGCGTTCCGGTGCGCGACATTCCACGTTTCGCCGCGATGATGCAGTCCGGCCGCCTGCCGATCGAGAAACTCGTGACGCACACGATTTCACTCGACGAGATCAACGAGGGTTTCGAGCGTCTTGCCACCGGGGAGGCCATCCGCCAGATCGTCCGATTCTGACAGCGACTTGGATGTCAAAGGCCGGCAAAGCTCCGTCGTTGGCTTCAAACGTGCCAACAGGCTCAATGAACCGCTGAAGACGATCGGGTTCAATCCGAGACATCCCCGAAGAGGGTGATTGCCTCCCTTCGGGAAAGGATTCGAGCGATTGGGCAAAGGCTTCGGCCTCGTAAGCGGTCTGATGCCTTTTCGAAGCCATGTGCCGTGGTCTAGTAGTGTGGAGGGGTAATCACCCAGACCACTTTGGTGGGTTCGTCACCGCTGTTTGCGCAGCGGTGAACCTCGGTGCTCTTGAAGGAGAAGCTGTCTCCCCTTTCGAGCTGAAAGAACTGCCCGGACACCCAAAGATCGAGACGACCGGACAGCACGAAGCCGGCTTCAACTCCGTCGTGGGTGTAGTCGCCGCTGTCTGCGCCGGGTTCAATGGTGCTCTCAGCTCCAGTTTCCGCCAAGCATTCGATATCCTCTGAATTTCATAGGGTTACCGAACAGTCCCCGGCGTTCTTCACTGAGGCTGACCGGAATTCCGGGCGCGTGCCGGGCAGCGACAGAAATACGCTCACACTGTTGCGTGTTTTCGGCCCGAGCGGCAAGGCGTAGTGATGTACCACGCCGTGGGTGTGCGTGCCGGCCAACATGCGCTCGGCCATGGACTGCATCACGGGGGGTGTTCCGCAAAGGCGGATTTGTGATGGTGCCAACATCAGATGGCACCAATGATGAGTTGTGCTGGGCTCCTTCTTCCCTGGGCAAGGAGGAAGCACTGAGCCAACATCCGGAAGCTGTTTCTTGTGGGCACAAACAGTCGCCAGCAGAATGTTCAAGCGGTAGCAAGCCGGTCGGCAATCAGCGCCAACGATAAGTAGAATCTGCACCGTTTCGCCGATCGCATGTCGGCCTGTTGCCGCGGAATGCAGCCCCGCGCGTCGTCTCCTAGTGGCGTATGCCGGTACGGGAGGTGATGACCGGAAGAGTCATGAGAATGATCTTGATGTCCAGCCAAAGCGACTGCTGCTCCAGGTATTCCCGATCCATCGCTACCTTTTCCTCAATGCTGAGGTCGTCGCGCCCGCGCACTTGAGCAAGCCCGGTGAGGCCGGGGCGCAGTTTATGGACGCCTGCCTCGGTGCGTAGCTGTATTAGGTCGTCCTGGTTGAACAGAGCCGGGCGCGGGCCGACAATGCTCATGTCGCCGACGAGGATCGACCAGATCTGCGGCAATTCGTCGAGGCTGGTCTTTCGAATGAACTTGCCGACGGGAGTGATGTAGACCTCAGGTTGCGTCAGTTGGTGAGTGGCGACGTTCGGCGTATCGGTCCGCATGCTGCGAAACTTGGGCATCTTGAAGATCGCGTTGTCGCGGCCCACCCGATCCGACCAGAACAGGACCGGCCCCTTCGAGGTTGCCTTGACGAGAATCGCCACAAGAATGCATGGCAGCAGAAACACGAGTCCGGCCAGAAGACTGAGTATGATATCGATAGAGCGCTTCAGCATCGTTCAACCCATCAGCGAGCGGATCTTGCCCGTGACACGGGCAATGTCGTCCTGCGTCATGTTTGATCCCGAGGGCAGGCACAAGCCGATATCATAGAGCGAATCCGACACACTGGTATTGTCATGCTGATAATAGCTGCACCCCTTAAACACCGGTTGCAGATGCAGCGGCTTCCAGATGGGCCGTGCCTCAATCAGATCGTCAGCCAGCTTCTTCAACAGTGTATGATTGTCGATCCTGCTTTTGGTCGGATCGAGTGTGCAGGCTGTCAACCAGCGGTTCGAGAAGCTCCATGTCGGTTCGGGCATCCACTCGATCCCCGGAATTCCGGCGAGTTCGGTGACGTAGGTATCGAACATCCTGCGGCGTGCCTCGATCCGGTCATCAAGCACCTTGAGTTGTCCGCGGCCGATACCGGCAAGAATGTTGCTCATCCTATAGTTGTATCCAATCTCCTTGTGCTCGTAATGGAGTGCAGGCTCGCGTGCCTGCGTGGACAGGAAGCGGGCCCGCGCGATCAGATCGGCATCGTCGGAGACAAGCATGCCGCCGCCCGACGTGGTGATGATCTTGTTGCCGTTGAACGAGAATACGCCCAGACGACCGAATGTGCCGCTGTTGCGGCCCTTGTACTTCGCTCCGAGAGATTCGGCTGCATCCTCGACAACCGGGACACCGTAGTAGTCGGCAAGCTCCAGAATTGGGTCCATGTCGGCGCTCTGGCCGTAGAGATTGACCACGACAATCGCCTTCGGAAGCTTCCTTTCGGCCTTTGCTTCAGCCAAGGCACGTTCCAGCGCCTTGGGCGACATGTTCCATGTCTCGGGTTCGGCATCGATGAAGACCGGTTCGGCATCCTGATAGACAATCGGGGCCGCGCTCGCGATGAAGGTCAACGAGGAACAGAATACCCGATCTCCCGATCCCACACCCAACAGCCGCAGCGCAAGATGGATTGCGGCGGAGCCCGACGACAAGGCCGCGGCCGCCCTGATGCCGATCATCTCGCAGATTTCCCGTTCAAAGGCATCGACGTTGGGGCCAAGTGGTGCAATCCAGTTCGAGCGAAATGCCTCGTCGACGTATTCGCGTTCCAGGTCGCCCATGTGCGGCGACGAGAGGAAAATTCGTTTCGACAAGGTCTTGCGGTCGAACATTTCGACCAGCCGATTGCCGGCATCAACGACCGGCAGATGATCCAAGTGATTTTCATCCATGATGCCGAGCGCCTCGACACGCGAGATCCCCTGCGGGGCCGTGACCGGGACGCGCGGAGGCAGGCCCCTGACCGGATCCTCAAGCGAGGCGCCCTTGAGGATCAGACGTCGCAGATCGCCGTCAGTAACGGTTCGGCGGACTTCGCCGCCTTCGGAGAGGATCACCAACACGCCGCGGCCCGAGGCATCGAGCCGCGCAAGGGCCTCGCGCAATGTGGTTTCTTCCGCAATGCAATCCGTTTTCATTCGCTCGTCACTCCCTGACAATGCGTGCATTTCCTATCCAAACCGCGCCATGGGGGATGGATTTGGTGACGACAGATCCGGCTCCGATCACAACGTCGTTGCCGATTTCGATACCCGGCAGGATGGTCGCATTGGAACCCACCAGGACATTTTTTCCGATCAGAACAGCTCCACCAAGGGTCGAGGCCGGTGCTATATGCGTGCCGTCACCAATCACGCAATCATGATCGACGATCGCCCCGTGATTGATGATCACGCCGTGCCCGACCCTGGCCTGCGACGACACGATTGCGCGGCAGGCTACGAACGTGCCTTGCCCGATTGTCGCGCTGGGCGAAAGGGAGGCGTCGGGATGGACAACACTCAACAATTCGCTTCCGGAGGCGCGAGCCCTGTCCAGCAGACGGATACGCACGGCGTTGTTCCCTATGGCGACGTGGCTTTTCATTCCCCGCATGTCCGCGAGGCATTCCGGCGCCTGTACGAGCCTGCCCATGAACTCCCCTTCGTGGTCGGCCCGTACGGTGACCTGCGTGGGATCACTTCCAGCGAAAATCAATGCCTCAAAGACCACCTTTGCATGGCCACCGGCTCCAATCAGGATCGTGCTCAATATGCTAGGACCTTCTTCAGGATCTCCGCCCCAAGAGGATGGGTGGAAAGGTGAAACGCAAGTCTTTCGCCAGCCCGCCCGTCCCCGTAGACATTAACGGCGGCGAGCCTTGGCGTCACGCGGATCGACGCCAACCGGTCCGCAATCGCGGCTGCGTCTTCGGGAAGGTCGATAACGTTGGCATTGCGCTCGCGCAGGTTCTGACGTGATCCAAGGTTCAGGACCGGCGTCCCGAAACTGGCTGCCTCGATGATGCCGGAGCTCGAATTCCCGACCATCGCATCAGCAACAGCCATGATCTGGATGAATTCGGCGCGCGGAAGGTGGACGAAGGTCTTCATCCCCTCGAGCGTTTCGGTCTCGAAGACGGCGCGGATCGCGTTGCTTCCCGCATCGGCATTCGGCAAGAGCGCGACGCTTTGCCATTGCGCCCGACGAAGCCCCTCGAGCACGGCGCGGATCTTTTCACCGGCGTCCTCCGCTTCCTGCAGAACCGGGTGGAACAAGACCAGCGCGACCGGCCGGGCCGTATCGAACCCCATTTCGGCGAAGACCTCGTCGCGGGTGCGCAGCGGCCCATCGGTCAGACCATCGAGGCCGGGGGCTCCGGTGACGTACACGCAATCGGGTCGCTCACCCAATCTTATCAGCCGCGCGCGCGACTCCTCGGTTGCGGCAAAATGGAGGTGGGACAACTTCGATATGGCGTGACGCACGGATTCGTCCACTGTCCCGGACCGTTCACCGCCGTGGATATGGGCCACCGGGACGTTCAGGTGGATGGCCGCGATCGCGGCTGCCAGCATTTCTCCCCGATCACCCAGCAGCAGAACGGTATCGGGACCCTCGGCCTCCATCACGTCGACGAAGGCGCTGATCATGGCGCCTATGCTTCTTGCCATGGTCGCGCCGGTTGCCGGATGCAGGGGGACGGCGACCTTGGCAGCAATCCGCAAGCCAGAGGCCTCTATCTCGCGCCAGGTCTCGCCATACCGAGGATCAAGATGCATCCCGGCCGCCAGGACGGCAAGGTCGAGGGCAGGATCCGCCGCGATCCGTTTCAGGCTGGATTGCATCAGCCCGAAATCGGCGCGTGTACCCGAGACATAGAGAACCTTGCGCATTCGTTCACGCGCCTTCGATGTCATCCCATTGAAGGGCTTGCCCGTCTGTGACGGGCCGCTTCAGCACCCGCCCTATAAGCGAATCGTGATGGCGCGGCAATATCCCGACCGCAGGCCGCAGCATCGCCATATCGGATGCGGCCAGGATGGTACCCGCCGGCAAGTTGCGCGTTGCCGCGATCGAGCGACGAGCGAGCACACGCATTTCCTGTTCCGAATCGGTTGGGCTTTTGTCGGCACTTCCCAATGCAGCTTCTACAACGCGGACCTGTTCGACCATGGTCTTCAGCTCCGATGGTTCGAGCGACGCCTTGTGGTCCGGACCCTCCATGGTTCGATCGAGGGTGAAGTGCTTCTCCACGACCGTCGCGCCAAGGGCCACTGCTGCCGGACATACGGCGATCCCCAACGTGTGATCCGAGTAACCGACGGGCAAGCCGGTCGAAACTGCAATCGACTGCATCGCCCGGAGATTGGCGTTCTCCGGTGCCGTCGGGTAGTTCGACGTGCAGTGCAGGATCGTCAGACATTCGTCGAGGTTGCGCGCTCCGGCCCAATGCTTCCGCAAGACCGAGACGGCATCGACAATCTCGTCCATCGTGGCCATGCCCGTCGAGAGGATGAGCGGCAACCCCTTGCGGGAAAGGTGCCGCAGAAACACATGGTTGGTAATCTCACCCGACGGGATCTTTATGCGCGACATGCCCAAGTCGACAAGGAAATCGGCCGATTCCGCGTCGAAGGGTGTCGACATGAATTCAATTCCGCGTCTTGCGCAGTACGCGAACAGCCCGCGATGCAGGTCGTGGCTCATCTCGAGCTTCTTCAGCATCTCATACTGGCTGCCTTCGCCCGTTGCCTCCTGCTGGTATTTTGCCTTTGCGGCGGATTTCTGCACCACCTTGTCGGCGGAAAAGGTCTGGAACTTCACCGCGTCGGCGCCGGCGTCGACGGCGGCGTCGACAAGCGCATAGGCAAGATGGTCCTGACCATTGTGATTCACCCCAGCCTCGGCGATGATGAATGTCGACATGATCAATCCTTGTCTCGGAAGAATTCGTTGCGGGGAGGCGCCCAATTCAATCTGGATTTCGTGGCGGTGATATCGACCTCGAGGTCACCGAACAGCTGTTGATCCATCGCGCGTTTCCCAATGAGGCGCAAGGCCGCACGCAGCAAGAAAACGGGAACGCGCACAAAGCGTGCCCGTTGTCCCGTGGCGGCCGCCAGACGTTCGAGAATTTCACGCGTGCTCATGGGTTTCTCTTCCGCGACCAGAATCGGCCGCCCGAGAGCGTTCGGATGGATGGTGCAATGGCGGATCAGGTCGCACAGTGTGCCGACACTCACCAATGAACGACGGTTTCTCGTCGCGAGGCCAAAGGGCAGCGGGAAGCCCCTGCTGATCATGTGCGACAAGGACCGCAGGTTCCCGACGGGCTCAGGACCGATGATCAGCGGTGGACGGATGACAACCACCTCCAATCCCGTCTCGGCGGCGATCTGGGCGAGCCCTTCTTCGGCAGCAAGCTTGGAGACCGCATAGGGCGAATGAGGTGCCGGCGGGTCGGTCTCGCGAAAGGGAGCGCCATCGGTCTGGTTTCCGTTCACGCCGATCGACGATATGAACACGAAGCGCTTGACGCCTGCCCCAACCGCCTGCCGTGCCAGATGCAATGTCGCATCCCGGTTCGCCCGCATGAACAAGGGCAGAGGGTCGTCTACCGTTTCGTGCAGGATGTGTGCCCTTGCAGCGCAATGAACGACACAATTGACTCCGCTAAGCGCCGCTCCGAGATCGGGTGTGTCGGTCAGGTCCCCCAGGGCGACGCTGTCCGTATCCATTGCAGTGGTGGTGCGCATGCCGGCCAGAACCCGCCCGTCCCGGCGGAGGAAGGGTACGAGTTGTCGACCCAGAAAACCTGCCGCACCCGTTACAAGAATGGTTTGTGTCATCAATGCCCCTCAATCGGCTACGAGACCCGCCTCGGCGGGTCTCGTAGCCGCCCTATGCAACACAGTGTTGTCGTTCCGGCCAGTCCAGGGATCCCCGCGCGAAAAACTGGTGTCTGGCACCAAAGACTTGCCAGGGCAGGCGAGACGGCGACCCAAATCGGACCTGCATCGCATCCGGTTCTCCTTCCTGGTCGAGCTCCTCGCTGGTTGTTGATTTCGTGTCCGGGTCTTAGAACCGGGCAAATTGCAGATAGGATCCTTCAAGTCGTGGATGAGTTCCTGGCAACGACTGCATCGGCCGGACGGCGCATGAGAACAAATGCCAAGACCAGCCAAACATGCGTGATGAAGCCGTTGCTGAAGCCAAGGGGCGTGTTCACGATGCTGAAAAAGATCCCCAGCGTGACGAAGGGGGCGAAAACAAACCAGCGTGCATCTTGCCCGAGCCTGGTATTCCGATAGACTAGGGCTGCCAGCCATCCCCACACCAGCGCAATTACCAGGCCGCCGTATAGATAGTCGACATAAAGCGTTCCAAACGCAGATGGATAAAAACCATAGATGTCGTGATCCAGCAGGTATTTGAAGTTTTGGGCCACTCCGTCGGGGTCGAGGCGACGCATGATCGCCGTCGTGATCTCGATGCCGTAAACCCCCATCAGCGGGCCGCCGGTGTAAGTCGCGAACAATGAATTCGAAATGACGATGCCCTGAATGAAGTACCAGACGAAGACAAAGATCAGATAGGTCGTCGTCGAGCCCAGGAGATCGACCATCCATTCGGCCTGGGGGCCGCCAAATGTGACACCCCACCGGATTGCGGCAAACCGCAACATCTCCTGTCCGCCACCGTCCAGTTCGGCACGTGTGATGAAGACATTGATGAAGTAGTTAAACCCGATAAGGGCCAGGACGATCGCGACGATCTTTACCAAAGGATGAATCCGGTGCGGCTTGGCGGCACCGAGCGCTTTGACGCGACCCCAGAGATACGGCCGCGCCGCATAAGCCAGAAACGCATAGGCCATGGTACTGAAAAGCGGCGTTCGCCCGCCCATGGCCAGACTTGCTAGCGCACCTGGAAGCACACCGAAAATGAAGATTTCCACCCAATTCGGCTTGCTTTTGAACAAGACGGCACGAACTAGGTAGACATAGCTCGCGGGATAACACAAAAAACCGATCTTAAACGCGCCGGAGCTTTGCGACATGGTCCCGAGCAACATGGCCTGGGCCTGCTCCGAACGAGCGGTGTAGGCGGAGGCCAGGTCGAGCCCGGCGCCGCGAACGAGCTCATAGCCCATCGAAATGCAGCCGACTACGGCGATCGACTTCAGGAGGAGATCTGCCCGCGAAAAGTCGATTTCGGTAGGTGCCTGAACCGGTCGCTGAGGCAGGTAGACCGTTCTCAGGAGGCCGCCCAAGCAGAACACGGCCAGGAACGCCAAAAGGATCAGGAAGCCATCGGTCGAGATTGTCCGGTAGGTCAACTGGAAAGGAAGCACCAGAAACGCGCTGAGCGCCCCGAGCCAGACGACAATCATGAAGAGCGCGGGATGCATCCTCACGAGACGAGTCCTTGCGTTTGATCTGGCGCCCCGGCGGCCGACCAAGCTGTGCGGTCGAGCCGGGGAGAAGCGTTTGATGCCCGCAATCTCCCTGCGCATGGTTGGCAAGAGTATTCCAACTCAAGAGTTCCGTCGACCGGAGTCTTGAATAGTATGTCGGGCAGATCGGAAATCTGCCGAAATTCGGGATTGTCGCCAGCAGCGCAAGAAGCACCGAGCAGTGTTCGTTTGATGAGCGACGTCATGAAATCCTGATCGAGATTGCCTGAGAACGATGTGCGGTGCAACTTTCGCGTTGAATGTTAGATCAGCCGGACTGGGTGCCGCTCTCCGTTACGGTTCACTGGCTGATGGGCTCCATAAACCCTGCCGAACTACGCGGGTCAAACAGAAACGACCGTCCCTGCGATAGATGAAAGCCGTTGCTGGGGCTCAATTGCCGGTCGTACTTGGGCCGTCGCCTTCCTGTTGATTTGGCTGCACAGCCATCAACTGCCTGATCTCCTGACCTACGATCTGGCCGAGTTCGGTTGCTCCGTTTGATGGATTTTCCGGATCAAAGCCCTTGAATGAAAAGAAGTCCGAAGGGAAACTTCCCTTGAGCAGCTTTGCGACAATCCGTCTCTGTCTTGCGGAAAGGTCCTGGACCAGCGGAAAGGCCTCGACCATCTGAGGAAGCGAAGGGACTTGATCGCGGTTCTCGAGAAGGATGAAATCTCCCTCGGTGGTGTAGTAGTTCCGCGTCGTGATTGATTTCGCGCCAGCCAAGGCGGCCTGCAAGCCGAGTGTGCCCGTGCAGGTGAAATTCACGCCGCAGAGGCCGAGCGCTTCCATTCCGCTGACTTCATAGGGCAGCAGAACGACATTGGGCAGGGCGAGGAGCCTCTGTATCAATCCTAACTGTCGGAATCCGAACTGTAGCGGATGATCTTTGACAAGGATCACATAGCCGGCGCTTGTAAAAGCATCGGCGGTCTCGACAAGAAGATCCTCATGTTCGATCAGCTTGAGATCATGAACCCAGTAGTCGATCGATGCCTCGGGGAACAACTGAAGGCCGAAAAACACCCGCCGGCTCTTGTCGAACGCTTCAATCTTGCTGCGCCAATCATAATCGACCATGGCTGTTATCTTACGGTCGGACAGACTTGGCTTGTGCCCGAGGAAGCTTTGCGCATCGAGATAGTGGAGATTCAGGCGATCTCGCTTCAGTAGCGAGATGAACCAGAAGATGAGGCCTCTCAAGCGGAAATACAGGAAGACCTTGAGGAAGCGGTACTGGGTGAAGTTCGCAGCCCCCTGAACGTATGACGGCGTGAAGAGTGGGGCCGTCAATGCGTCGACATGGCGCGTGACCTCGTCAGGATCGGGTGGCGCGTTATGCATGCACAGGACACCCTTCTTCATCAACATCGACATGTGGGGAAGCGCAGAAACCGTCAATTCGTAGAACGGGATGCCCCGCTTGAGCGCGATGATGGACAGAACGTCCGAGACGTACCGGTCGATCGGGAAGCTCAAGATCACGTCGGGTCTGGTCTTGTCGAGCACCCCCTTGAACGCCTCTGCCATCGCCAGGGCCATCGCCGAGGCACGCCGCTCGCCCATGAAGCGCAGGACCCGGCAGCGGGCCACAATGTCCTGGACCTCGCCCTGACTCAACAATTCTGATGAGTTGGCGTGCTTGTCATAAAAGATCTTCTGGTGGCGTTGAAAATCGTCGACGACGCAGAAATCGCCCTCGCCCCGCAGATCCGAGACGGTGTAGCTGCGGTGAAACCCCATATTACGCCCGAGATGGCGAAACCAGGGTTCAGTGCGGTGAATCGAATAGATCAGCACCGTGCTCTTGCGTTCAGTCGACATGTGAATTCTCCGAGGTCATGCGCACGAGACGTATCTTGGTGAGGATCAGGTAGGCCGTAGCGCTGACCCCCGTCGCTGCAATCACGCCGGGAATGTCGTACCACACGGCCGCTCCGATCATGATCGGAAGCCCTATCGCAAATGACAGAACCTGTGCGCGGAAGACAAATGTTTCCTGATGCAGCGCGTTGAATACGAGGCCGTTCAGATCCGCGCGCGCCCGGATCGCCGACACGACCAGCAAACCGCCAAAATAGGCAAGGTCGAGCCTGTAGGCGAGAATGAGTTCCACTGGTGCCAGCACGAAGAACCCGAAAATGCAAATGGCGGTCAACAGCCAGAAGATCAAAACTCTTTGGAACTCCCGCCTGACTATCGCTTCAAGCGCCTTAGAGTCCCGCTGCTGGCCGGACGCAAATACCGTCGGCAGAATCCGATTGAAGAAGGCGATGTTGAACACCTGATACAGCATCGCCGTCAGGAGAATGTGGCGAAAGAAGATACCGGCCTGTTCATGCGAAAGCAGCGCGCCGACCAACAGGCGATCCGACTGCAGGGTCAGAACTGCAGTCAACCCAAGGAGAAAATGCGTCCATGAACCGCGGTACTGCCCCGCGACAATTTCACGATAGCCAGCGCTTGCCGCACTTTCCGGCGAGCGCCCGCGGAGGCCGGTCCACAGGAGCGCTATCACCAAAAGCGTCGCAAGCGATGCCCCTGCCCAGATCCCGACGACGAATTGAAGCGTGAGTGCTTTGCCCCAGAGCGCCCCGGCGAGCACCCCGGACGCGATCACGACATTCTTTGCCACCGTCACCACCAGCATTGAACGATAGCGCGGCTCGACCATGGCCATCTGATAGGCGAAGTTCATCAATTGCTCGGCAATCGCGATGGTCACGCACATGGCGATGATGGCGGGCGATGCCTTGACCATAACGACCAGAGCGAGCACGAGGAGCGGGACGCAAAGCAGATAGTTGGTGGCGAAGAGCACCAGCGCCCGGGCGACAGCGTGATCGAAGCTTGCTGGCTCACGGCCGACCATGCGACGCATCAGGTCGATGTGGCGCTCATAGCCGATCGCAAAGGAGGCCAGTCCCTGCAACGTCACGAGCAGGCCGAACTGTCCCGCCTGTCCGACTTCAAGCGAATAGGTCGTGAAGACGACAAAGAGCGCCCGACTGCCGACCTCGAGAAATTTCAAAAGGACAACAAACATCCTGCCGATATCACCACGCCGTCCAGCCGCCATCGGCGGCAAGCACCTGACCGGTGATGTAGCTTGCCTGATCCGATGCAAGGAACACCGCGGGGCCGACGATCTCCTCGGCCTCGGCCATGCGCCCCATGGGTGTTCGCTGAGCGTAGTTCTGCTGAAACACGCCATTCTGACCGCTCGACACCCCACCGGGCACAAGGCAATTCGCCCGTATGTTGTGGGGTCCCCAATGTGTCGCGAGCCATTTCGTCAGCCCGACGACGGCCGCCTTGGAAGCCGAGTAGACTGCGGGCGTGTTGATCGGGCCGCCAAGGTAATAGGACCCTTCATAGATGCGCGGATCGGGCCCGACGAGCCCGTAGATCGAGGCTATGTTGATCACCGATCCACCTTTGCCCTGTGCAAGAAACTGCCTACTGGCAGCCTGCGACATCAGAAACATCCCGTCGATGTTCACCGACATCACGTCACGCCAGATTTCGAGGTCGTAGTCCTCGAATGGCGTGAAGAAGGCACGCACATCGCGCGATTTCGATGCGGCGTTGTTGATCAGCACATCCAGCTGGCCCGTCCTTGTGACGACTGCCGCCAGTGCTTCGCGCACCGATTGTGGATCGGTGATGTCGCAGGTAACGCCGAAGGCACCGTTTCCGGTGGCTTCGGCTGCCTCCGCCGTGGACGTGGCATCGCGATCGAGCACGGCTACGGTTGCGCCGGCCGCCGCGAAGCCTTTGCAGAAATTCTGCCCCAAGATGCCGGCGCCGCCTGTGATCAGCACCGTCTTTCCCGACAAGTCCGGCAATGTCTGAACGCTGCTCATGAACGAGACCTCAGTTTGTGGGGCGGAAGACAGGCTTTACAGGTTCGCCTTCAAGGAAATCGGTGGGGTTTCCGTTCAGCGCCGTCGCGTACACGTCCAGGGCCTTCGACGCTGCCACAAGTGTCTGGTCGAGCTCTGAGGGGCCATGGGTCAGCGAGATGGAAATCCAGGGGATCATGACCCTGTTGCGCAGCATCTCTTGCGCAAAGATCGTACGCATCACGGGGCTTGCGTGCCCCGTCGCGTCGCGGGTGACGTAGTTCAGTGCAACCGCTGGGCCTTCCACGAGGAAATGGTCGGCCAGTCCGCGTTCGGCCGCGAGGGCCTGCAGCCCTTCCCTCAGCCGTGCACCGTACGACCAAAGATGTGCCGGAACGTCCTCCTGCTCGCAGATATCGACGGCGGCAAGGAAGGCTCCCAGTGCAGGCATCTCTCCGCCATGTGTCGAGGAGAGGAGGAAGGTGCGCTCCATTCCGGGCTTGTTGATTGCTCCGACTTCCATGTATTCGGCCTTACCGGCCACTGCTGCCAGGGCAAAGCCGTTTGCCATGGCCTTGCCGAATGTCACGAGATCGGGCTCCACCCCGAAGAAATGCTGAGCGCCTTTCAGGTGCCAGCGGAATCCAGTGATCATCTCGTCGAGAATGAACAGCGCGCCATTCGCGTGGGCGAGGTTACGCACCTGATGCAGGAAATTGGTGCTGTTCTCCGGGCAGTCCGCGCAGGGTATCTGCGGCCACCGGGCCGAACAGGTGCTGCTGCAGGGCGTGATATGCGTCGCAGGCTCCAGCATGACTGCGGCGATCTGGCCGGGATATGCCTCAAAGTGAGCCGCCAACGAGTTGATGTCGTTGTAGTCGAACAACAGCGTCGTGCTGGCATGTTCGGAGAGAACCCCACGCTTGATCGCGGTTGACCCGATGAACCAGTCGTCGAACGAAAAGAACGGATGCTGGCGGGGCACGCACACGTATTTGCGGCGCGTATAGGCGCGAGCGATCTTCACTGCCGCGGTGGTCACGTTCGAGCCGTTCTTGGCGAACTTCACCATCTCGGCCGCGGGGATCAACTGGTTCAGGCGTTCGGCGGCGCGCAGCTCGGTCATCGATGCCCGGGTGAGGCCTACGCCCTTCCCGATCTCGGCGATCGCGGCGGCATTCACCTTGGGGTGCGCGTAGCCCAACGTGACCGATCGCAGCGCCATTCCGTAATCCAGATAACGGTTGCCATCCACATCCCAGACATAGGCGCCTTCGCCACGTTCCAGCAGAGCCGGTGCATTGGATGGAAACTGATCGTCTCCGCGCGAGTAGGTGTGCGCCCCACCGGGTATCACAGCGTGCAGGCGCTGGCTGAGCGATTGATTGTCGGTCTTGTCACGGGACATGGGTTGGATCCTTATCCGATCGTGCGCCAGAGGGGATATGGCGCGGTATTGGGCTTCATGCGCAGCTGGCCGGGGCGGCCCATGACCAGGGTGCCAGCCGAAATATCAGTGTCGAGAACCAGCGTTTCGGCCGCAATCTGGCAATTGTCTCCGACGACGCTCTTTCCGAGGACGGCTGCGCCTGGACGGAGTGTCACATGCTTGCCCAGCCGGGGATAGATATCCCGATTCGAACCGATGCCGCAGCGCTGATAGGAAACGAAGTAATCCTGATAATCACCGCGCCCCAGAACGGTGCCCAACGGGTGCACAAGAAGAAAGATCTCGGGCAGCGCCACCTCATAATAGATGTCGCAGCCATGTAGTGCCTTGTTGAGCAGAAACAGCTTGCTACACACCGCAGCGTCGCCTCCCTGACGGAACAATTCGTTCGACAGGAAATAAAGCCACATTGCATATTGGTCGCCATGCAGGTGGCTGAAGACCGATTGCGTGCCGTCAAAGAAGTACTTGTTGTCGATCTGCGCAAAACAATGCGCAAGCCGTGCCAACGCCTGGGGTACTGCATCACGCAGGTCATCGACGTTGACCGGATCCGGATCCGGAAACTGGTTATTCAACTGTGCTGTCGCATAGCCGGCCAACTGTGTCGGGGTCAGCGAAGTGCGGATATCCGAGACGGGTCTCACGACCTGCTACCGTGTTGCGAGCGAACGTTCCGCCCGTTTGTCGAAAGATAGCTGCGGACCTTGATCGGGCTCTGGTCGGTGAATAGGAACATGGACGAGATCGTGATGGCCGAAGCCCCTGCATCCAGAGCATCCATGCAGTGCTTCAGCGTTCCTGCGCCGCTTGAGGCAATCAGTGGCTTCTGGAGCCGGTCTGAAAGAGCGGCGATCATTTCCAGATCGTAGCCTTCCATCGTGCCGTCGCGATCGATCGACGTCATCATGATTTCACCGGCATGAGCATCTTCCATCCGCAAGGCCCATTCCACCGCATCGAGTTCGGTCCTTTCGGTCCCGCAACGTCGGTAGACAAACGACCCTTCCGGGCCGGTGCGATAGTCGACAGCAACCACGATACACTGATCGCCGAAACGCGATGCCGCCTGCGTGACGAAACCGGGACGATCGATCGCCGACGAGTTGATGCAGACCTTGTCGGCCCCGGCTTTCAGCAAGGCCTCGATCTGCTGAAGCGTCGTAATCCCGCCGCCGACGGTCAGGGGCATGAAGACCTCTTCGGACACCCTCTCGATAATACGCCCTTCGGGCGGGCGATTCTGTAGAGTTGCGTCGATATCGAGAAAGATCATCTCGTCGACACCATAGCTGTCGTAGACCTTGGCCGTCGAAACCGGATTTCCCGCTTCGCGCCATTGGTCGAAGAACTCGATGCCCTTGACCAGTCGACCGTCACGGATCAGGAACTTGGGGATGATGCGTTTCTTCAGCATTCAGAATTCCCTGTCCATCCAGTTCTGCAGGATCTGCAACCCGTTGTCCTGACTCTTTTCCGGATGAAATTGGGTTGCCACGATATTGCCGTGTGCCACCGCGGCAGTAACCGTCTGCGCATGATCGGTAGTGGCGATGACATCGTTTTGGTCCTTGCAGACCATATGGAAGGAGTGGACGAAGTACACGTCGTTTCCCTTGGCCGGCAGACCCTTGAACAGCCACTCCTCGCCGCAAATCTGCAACTGGTTCCAGCCGACCTGCGGCACCTTGGCCTCAGGCGTAGAAATCATCGGCATGACATCGGCATCAAACCAGCCCAGACCCTTGTGCGTGCCGTGCTCGTGGCTCACGCTGGCCATGAGTTGCATCCCTAGGCAAATTCCAAGGACGGGTTTGCCCTGGCCGAGGACCTGGTCGTTCAACGGGCCTTCGAGGTCGAGCGAACGCAGAAGGCCGATGGCATCGCCGAACGCGCCGACACCGGGCAGAACGAGCCTGTCCGCCGCCGCGAAGGCCGCAGGTTCGCGGCTGATCTCGGTGTCGTAGCCGAGATACTCGAACGCGTTCGACAAGGACCGGACGTTACCCATGCCGTAGTCGACGATGACAATCATCTCACTCGCCTTTGTCCGTGTCTTTCGTATTCCTGACTCGCCCCCAGGTCTTGTCTTGCGGTCCGAGCGGAACATCACTCAAATCCGTGCGGTCCCATTTGTCGAAGTCATAAGGCACAGGCCCGGTTTCGACCTTGGCCCGGTCAAACTCCCATGGATGGATCGCGAGGGGCCGAAGATACTCGTAATATTCGTCTTCCGTCATGCCAAGGATCTCAAGGAACCAGTCCATCGAGGCGGGGCGCTTGCCGTCGTACTGGGCTTCGAGGCGCAAAGCCTCTTCGCGCGTCTTGCGGCCGTGGCGGATGTCGATCGACATCAGGTGGTTCGTGCGGCCATAGCCACGCTTCACGAACTTCGAATAGTCACGCATTCCCTGGAAAGTGCATTCGACCTTTTCGTAGTGATACTCCGGCGGTACGCCTTCGACCTCGTGTCCGAACCAGTCCAGTTCCTTGCCGATGAGCTCGACGTTCGAACGGGTGTCCCACTTGATGTAGTTGCCCAGGCAGATTGAACGGACCTTGAGCTTCATCAGGTCCTTGCGTTTGGGATAGTTGAACATCCAAAGGTCGCGCATCTCGACACGCCCGCCGAGGAACTCGTACATGTCATCGGCAGTGATGCCCTGATTCATGAGCCGGTTGAAGCGCTTCTCGTCGACTTCTTCCATTTCTTCAAAGGTGTACCAGCTATGGTATTCAGCGGTGCTCTCTCCCCAGAACAACAGCGGCACCTCGAAACGCACAGCCATATGCATGACACCGGCATAGATGCCCGTGTGGCAATGCCAGCAGAAGTCGCCCCGGCGCTTGAAGCTTTCCAGCATGAGTTCGCGCACGACATGGAAGTTGGGCTGGAACTCTACCACATCGACGCCGAGCTTCTTGAACACCATGGTGTTGTTCTCTTCGACTTTTGGCCGGTAACCCCAATGGTTGAATCGCACGACCAGAGGCTTCAGCTTTAGCTTGCGGACGATGTACCAGAGCTGGAAAACACTGTCTTTTCCGCCCGAGAACGGTACGATGCAGTCGTAGAGCCCCTTGTTCGCATATTCGGCGATGAGTTCGTCAAGCTGGCGCTGACGGTCGTCCCAGTCGATGGCCTCAGCCTTGTATTCGGACTGGCGGCACACGCTGCAAACACCTTCTTCATCGAAGGTCAGCGTGTCGACGGTTTCGACGTTAAGGCAGCGAGTACATCTTTTCATGATTTATCTCCTTCAGAGACGGCGTTTTCCGCCCGGTGCTTCATGATCGCTTCGATGCAGATGAAATCAGTGAGATCATCAACTTCGAGAGACTTGAAGCGATCTGTCGAAATTCCCATCGTCGCATCGTGGCAAAAGCCACGTTTCTGGCGAATTGCGTCAATTGTCGACAGATAGAAGCTGCCGTCCAGTGCATAAACAGGTTCAAGGTCCTGACGCCTCGGCAACGTGCCGAAGTCGCCACCCTGCAGAGGGACGATCTGTCCGGATTCGGGGTCGCGGCGCACGGCAAAAGCCGGATGCTGGGTTTCCATCGCGGAAATTCCTACGGCCGCCGTGAGTTCCGGGCGCGACATCAAAGCCCTAAGCGCGCCGTCGATATCGGATGCCTCGGTCATCGGCGAGGTGGGTTCCAACAGTACCAGCAGGTCGAAACGGTCGCCTGCTGCTTCAAGCGAATCAATGGCATGCAGTATGAAGTCGATGCTGGGGGCCTTGTCCGAGGCGAGCTCCGCGGGGCGCAGGAATGGCACATCGGCTCCATACTTGCGACCGATATCGGCGTAGTCAGGCGAATCGGTCGACAGGATCACCCGGTCGACATATGCTGACGCCCTGGCAGCCTCGATCGGCCACGCCAGAAGCGGCTTGCCGAGCAACGGCCGGATATTCTTGTGAGGCAGCCCCTTTGACCCTGCCCGAGCGGGTATCAGTGCCAGAACTCGTTTGCCGTCAATCATGGTCATCTCGTCGCCAGGAGGTCCGGAGCCTTGACGAAGCGCCCGCGTACGCGCTGCATGAGCCGGTCGATGATCTTTACGCCGTAGAACCTTACCGTCGAGCAACGAACGCCATGCTTTTCCTGCGCGGCGCGAATTTCGTTGTTCTGCCGCAGGATCGACTTCATGTTGCCGCCGGTCGCGCCGCCCGAGCGCATCCGTACCCAGATTTCCGGGACATAGACCGACTGGACATTGTATGTGTAGAACGTCCGCAAAAGGAATTCATAGTCGGCGGCGAGCCGGTAGGACAGGTCGAAGTTGCCGACCTTTTCATAGACGCTGCGACGCAGGAACACCGTTGGGTGGGCGGGGATGAACCCGCTGCGTAAAGCCGCGCGTGTAATCGGCTTCGAATGCCAATGCCGCTCGATCTGTTCGGTGTGCTGGGGGTTCACATAAACCAGGTCGGCATGGCAAGCATCAACCGCCGGGTCCTCGAACACCTTCATTACCTGAGAGGCAACATTGCCGGAGGCATAGTAGTCGTCCGAATTAATGAAGCCGATAATTTCGCCGGTGGCAAAGGTGAGGCCCTTGTTGTAGGCGTCGTAGATCCCCTTGTCGGGCTCGCTGACGATTTTCGTGATCCGCGTCCCGACATTGCGACAGATCTCCACGGTGTTGTCCTTCGAGTTCCCATCGATAATGATGTGCTCGATTTCGGGATAGTCCTGCGCGTTCACGGACTTAAGCGTATCCGCGACAGTGGACGCGCTGTTGTAACACGCAGTCAGCAAGGTCAGCTTGGTCATCGGTTCACTCTCAATTGGCTTGGCGAACAGGCCGGGCAAGCGGGATCCCTGCCTTGTCCTTGTTCGAAAGCTGCATGTCTCCGAGCGAAAGTGCCTCGCTCAACACGTCAGCGACGAAGTAGCTGTCCTCTGCGGCTTCATCATAACGGCCGTCACAAAAATATTCGAACTCGACGTCGGTAATCGCATAGAATCCGTGTGCAAGATGGGCGGCAATGTGAACCCAGTCCGTTTCCGGAGTAATCTCGCGATACCAGATAACACCCTGTGGATCGTCGGGATCGGTGACGAAATCGTAGATCCGTCCGGATAGGACACGGATGATCTTGTCCTGCAACGAGGGCGCTCGCTGCCGATGGAGTCCGCGAAAAACGCCCTTCTGCGAGGTCGAGCGTTTCAGGACGACATTGCCTTTTTCGTAGAGGATCTTGATGCATCCTCGCTGATCACCCAGAGTCACGGGCTGATCCAGCAGGCAGGCAAACGGCTTTGCGACGTGTGACGTCATGGATTGCTCATCAAAGGGAAAACCAACGCCTCGATACCGACTGCTGCCCCCGTTTGCAAGGAAGATCATGGCCCCCACAGTGCGACGGCCATGATCCGCCGGCCATTTCAGCCTTCGATCGACACCGGTAATTCCAACCCGTGTGCTTTGATGAGAGCGTGTCGGCGAGCCGTCTTGAGATCTTCAACCACCATTTCGGCGCACATTTCCCTGGCCGTAATCTCCGGCGTCCAACCGAGTTTTTCCTTCGCCTTGCTGGGGTCGCCCAGCAATGTCTCGACCTCGGCTGGACGGAAGTAGCGCGGATCGATCCGCAGGATCACGTCTCCGGGCTTGACCGCCGGGGCATCATTGCCGGTGACGGCTTCGACCACAGCGATCTCGTCCACGCCGGAACCTTCGAAGCGAAGCGTGATGCCAAGTTCCTGTGCGGTCCAGACGATGAACTCGCGCACCGACTGCTGGACGCCTGTCGCAATCACAAAGTCCTCCGGTACGTCCTGCTGCAGCATCATCCATTGCATGCGGACATAGTCCTTTGCATGGCCCCAATCGCGCAAGGCGTCGATATTGCCCATGTAGAGACAGTCCTCGAGACCCTGCGCGATGTTGCAGAATCCGCGCGTGATCTTGCGGGTCACGAAGGTTTCGCCGCGACGTGGGCTCTCATGGTTGAACAGGATGCCGTTGCAGGCGTAGATCCCGTAGGCTTCACGATAGTTTACCGTGATCCAGTATGCATAAAGCTTCGCCACCCCGTACGGACTGCGCGGGTGGAAAGGCGTGGTCTCGCGTTGCGGCGCTTCCTGGACCAAACCATAAAGTTCAGAGGTGGAAGCCTGATAGAAACGCGTCTTCTTCTCGAGGCCGAGAAACCGTATCGCCTCAAGCAAGCGCAGGGTGCCGATCGCATCAACATCAGCAGTGTATTCGGGGGATTCGAAGCTCACGGCGACGTGGGACTGGGCCCCTAGATTGTAGACCTCGTCGGGCTCGATCTGGGCGAGAATGCGGGTGAGGTTCGAGCTGTCCGTGAGGTCGCCGTAATGGAGTTTCAAGCGCTGATGATGCGCATGAGGATCCTGATAGATGTGGTCGATTCGCTGCGTGTTGAACAGCGACGAACGCCGCTTTATGCCGTGAACCTCATAGCCCTTGTCGAGCAGAAATTCCGCTAGGTAGGAACCGTCTTGCCCTGTAATCCCCGTGATAAGTGCCCGTTTTGTCATAGATAACCCGTCCGTTCGTGGAAACAGCTTGTCTCAGGCTGGCGCCTCGTACTCTTACGCTCAAGCATTGTGTTTCGTGTGAGTCTGGTTTCGGTTGCCCCTTGGGTATCCGGTTCAAGTGTCAGTTTCAGGTCTGCCGGCTGCCGCCGGTCCCTGCCGACCACACCAGACTTCTGTTTCAGGTGCCAAAGGTGTGGTCTTGCCACAATCATCAATGCCCCAGCCTGGCTGCGGTGGAGAAGTTCAAGATGGGATAACATTCAAGCCGGATTGCCCCAAGGGTTAGATCCGGCCGAACCTCCGGGACCCCCAACAAATCGAAGTGAGAGCCTGCTAGGAAGGGGGAGCCGTCGACGATTTGGTTCGACCAAGCAAGCCGAGCCTGCTCTGAGCGTTCACCAAACATCACCTTATCCAAGCCTCTGTACGGCATGTCTGGCAAGATGTCGAACCAGAAGCAACCCCAATCCCGCAAGGGCACCAAACAACAGTGCCACGACAGTGAACATCATGCGTCTGGGTCCGACCGCATATTCGGGGGCGTAGATCGGCGTGGCAAACTTTGCGGCTTCTGTTGCGGGCGGCAACAGATCGCGCTCCAGCTCGCTGATACGAGCCCTCAATGTTCTCGATTTTTTTTCCTGATTCTTTAGTAGGGCGCCCTTCTTGTCGCTTTGATATACTTCGCTGTCAAAGTCGAGCGATATGTCCTCCTGCGAGGATTGAAGCAAGTTCAGTCTCTTGCCGAGATCCTGAATGCTGGATTCAAGGCTTCGAATGTCTGCTTTCTTCGACAGAACCACGGATAGAAGCATGGAAGACTCCAGCGAGTGGTCATCATCTTGAGTGAGACGTGCAGCCGCGGCTTCGAGTTGGCCCAGGACAGTTTTCGCGTCCGCGAGCTCCTGTTCGGCCAACTCAAGCCCGTCTTGAGTTAGCTCAAGCTCGTTTCGTTGCTTGATGTCAGTGTAGGCCAATAGCTTCTTTGATGCCTTCAGATCATCTTCGACGCTTTTCGAACGCGCGGCCATCAATTCGGCCTGGTTCTCATTGACGTCGCTCAGCACGGCCTGAAGGCAATCTCGCGACAGTTGCGAACTTCCGGACCGGTAGGAAACAGAAATGAATGCCGATTGCCTGGATATGCTTGCGTTGATTGCATCGCTCAGTTGTTTCCCGTCTGTCGAGCCGCACGCCTCAAGTGTCTTCGCGGTGAAGAAGGTGGGCGAACGCATTTTTTCGACCAGGACGTTGATATCCTCCAGCGGAACGTCTGAGACCTGAGCGGGGCGTATCAGGCCTGTCGCGGAGAACTGGTCCGGCATGCGATAGCTGAGGCCAGCACCGATGATGCCTCCCAGCGCGGCGGCAAGCGCAAACGTCTTCCAGCCTTCCTTGATAAAGCGATAGACGTCAACAAGGCTGATTTCCCCGTCAGAAGCGTAGCTGCGTTCGTTCATGTGTTCTTCCAGATATAGATTTTCACGATGCCGTGTCGCCTAGATACGCCGTGGTGCCTCTTGGGCAGAGCGACGGGGCTTTTTCGTTACAGCCCGGAAAGACGGCATGCTATCCTTTTTTGAGGTACGCGAGACGTTGCGCCTTCGAGACAGGGGCAATTCAGCGAAAGAGCTTGCCTGCCGCGTTTGATAGTCCGGCTTGGATGTTAATGCATGCGGGGCCTGATCGCCACCACAGAGTTGGCGTTTCGACGTGCTGGGGCCGATCAGCTGTTCAGGCCCCATATGGCCGTAGCCTCCCCTAAGGGGTCGGCAGCGTGCTTTCCGATGCGCCGTTTTGTCATCAACTCCACCACCAAGCCTACCCTTGTCAGAGCAAAAGCGATCTCCCTGTCAAAGACGGCGCCATAGCTGGGCTCCGCCACAACCTGGGCGCCGCCTGCGACAAGATCGTTCAGGTCACTCGCCAAATCGTCGGTGAACAAGCAGATATGATCCAGCCCTCCCCCGCGCGCCAGACGGTTCGCCACCGGGCTGTCGTTTGCGTCCAACGGTGCCACCAGTTCGATTGGCGCCGCGCCCCGGAACAACAGGAGCGCACAGCTCACCTTCTGAATCGGGTCAATCGCAGGCGGTACGAGGATTTCCGCGCCGAGCTTCGTCCATGCCTTAATGGATCGCTCCATGTTGGGAACCACATATCCGAGATGGAACAGCTTGCGAGGATCGTATCCCAGGGCAGGATCATCAGGGATCATGGTGCTATCGCCAGTCATCGCTAATATCCGGCTTCACGACCTGAATGTATTCCGGAACGGCAAGCTCGTCGGTGCTTCTGTCAAATGTCGAACGACCGCTGTCGGTCTCGCGCAATTCGAAACCGTGTCGGAGGAAGAGGTCAGCTACCATCCCGTTCTTCTTGGTCGCAATGATCTCGCCGACCGCACGCTTCGAACCCTTCCGTCGCGCCAACTCGATGCCGAAGCTGATGATTGCGGATTCAATCCCGCGTGCCAGGACACGACAGGACATCAGCAACGTGTCAAATTCGGAACGGCCGTCAAAGTGCTTGAGTATTGCGACGCCGACGATCCCGTATTCGCCGAACCGATCTTCCACGCTGACGCAGAACAGGTCGGTCGTCGGATCCTTGAGATATGCCGTGATCTCCTGCGCCGTATAGCGCCTCGATGTCGCGTTGAACTGGTTGGTCTTGTTGACCAACTGGGTGACCCTCGCGATGTCGCTCTCGTCCGGAACTATGATCGTCACCTTGAGGTCAAGGCTCGCAAGATATTGTTCCGGCGCGAGTTGTTGCGCCAGTTCGTTGCGGGCCGCCTCGTGCCGGACCATTGCTACGCGCTGCAAGTCTTCGCTGGTGATTTCAAGCCTGTCGAACAGTCGGGACGCGGCCTTCAGCAGGGTCGGGATATCCGTGGCATCCTCCGGGACCGTCAGGCACGTGACGCCCGGTGCGTTCGTGCCGACTTCATCGATCTCGAACGGATTGTCGTCAATGAAAACCAGGGAATCCAGGCCGATGTTCAGGTCCTTGGCGATCTCCGCGAGATTCTTGGACTTTGGTTCCCAATTCACTCTCCAGGAGGAGATGTCGTCTCTCTTCAAGATCATGCCGCTGTGACGCTCGAAGATCTCGTCGACGTCAGCGGGGTTGTTCTTGCTGCAAACCGCGAGGAAGATCCCGGAATCGCGCATCTTCTTGAGTTGCCGCTGAAACTCGCGATAAGGCCTGCCGGGGAAATCATCCGACAGCGAGATGCCGTCAAGGCCGTCCTCGCCGATGATCCCGCCCCAAAGTGTGTTGTCGCAATCGACAACGATACATTTCTTCGGCTCGCGCTTCCTTGCGGCGTGGATGCGCAACAGCCTGTCCGCGATCCGCAGCTGAAATCTTGGGGAATACGGTTGGCGATAGAGCATTTCGTCGCGAGGGCTAAGGCTCTGGGCTTCCCCCAATCGCGAAATTTCTTCTTCAAGATCGACGGTGTAGATGCCGGAGTTCGAGCTTGCCAGATCATGGATCCTGGCCAGCGTCTCATACCAGACGCCCATCAGGGCCGATGGTTTGGAGAAGGTTGAAATCCCCTCGGTAAACCCTCTCGGCTTTGGGGGGAGGCAAAGCACGATCATGCCCTGAAACTGTTCCCTGAGAAGAGTAACGGCGCGCAACAGCACGTCCGTCGCCTCGCGTGTTGTCCGGGGATCGTCCGTGTTCGAGAGATCCTCCAGCCGGAACAAGATGACAATGGCTTCCGGCTCGGGGGTCCCGAAAGCATCCCGATGGTTCAGGCAGATCTGGGTGACCTGATTGTAGTCGGCGACGCTGACCCGAGGATTGGCGTGACCGGCCTCTAGCAGCAAGGCGCCAAAGAAGTCGGCGATCCCGCGATCCGTGAACGTGGAAGAGAAAGCAACGAAGACGTCGTTATCGCTCTCCTGCGTTTCCTCGTAGGTGTAGCTGCGCCAGAGTTTGGAAAGGCTGCGAATTCGATCCTTGTCGGGATCTACGTGGCTGCCCATCAAAAGGTCACGCCCTTTGCAGCGAGCACCTCTCGGGCGATGCCGATCGTCCGCATCTTCATAACTTCCTTGCCCGACAGCGTGACGTCGAATTCGCTTTCGATCGCGGCCACCAGACGCATCGCTGCAAGGCTGTCCCAGCTTTCTACCGTATCGGGGTTGCTGCCGTCCGAAAGTTCGGAAGGGTCAACGCCCAATTCTTCGGCAAATAGCGCAATCAGTTTATCGGACATCGGCCTTCAGCTCTCTGCAGGTTTTGTTGCGGTGTTGGTGGTGTTCGTCTATACACGCCGCATCTGAGCGCATCAAGAAGGGGCGTTGCGCAGTGTTTTCTGATAAGTACGACTACCTGAATAAGGTCCTGAAAATTCAACTTGATGCGTTTCCGGACCATGAGAAGTTTTTGGACCGCAGGCTTAAGGCCGTGAGCAGCGACGACCTGGAGACGCTGAACGATCTCGCTGGCCATGTCATCAAGCTGACCGGAGCGGAGTTGTCGACCTACGCTGCCGACTATGCGTGGCTCTGCAGGGAGCAGCTGGACGAGGAGCTTTTCTTTCGTCGGAACGGCCGATATCGACTGAGCACGTTCGCGGAAGCGTATGAACTTGTCTACAGTAACAAGGAATACATGACCCGCTACATGAACGGGCTGCTGATGACCCAGTTGTGGTGGTCGAATCACACCGGGGTCATGGATTATTACCGCACGGAGTTTTTGGCGCGTAATCCGGAAGGATACAGGCACCTCGAAATCGGCCCGGGCCACGGCCTCTTCCTTTATTTCGCCGCGGCGGACAAGCGAGCCGGTGCCGTAACCGGTTGGGATATCTCCGAGGCGTCAATTGAACTTACTCGCGAAGCGCTCGCCAAGCTGGGGCTCGAGGCGCTGCCAAGTCTCGAGTTGCAGGACTTCTTCGATGCCCCGCAGGCGAAGTTCGACAGTGTCGTCTTCAGCGAAGTTCTGGAGCACATGGAGAAGCCCCTCGATGCGTTGCGTGTGATCCAGCCACTGCTTTCGGAGGAGGGCAGGCTGTTTCTCAACATGCCGATCAACAGTCCTGCGCCCGACCACCTGTTCAATGCCGACAGTCCTGATGCATTGAAGGCGTTCGTTGAAAGCGCGGGGTTCAGGATCGAAAGCTGCGCCTATCTGCCGGCAACCAATCAGACGCTCGAGATGTCGCTCAAGAAGAAGATGACGGTATCCTGCGTGTTTATCGCACGGCCGGCGTAAGGCGTTGCACGGTAACAGTTTCCGATGGCGCTGAGTGATCCCCGCTACCTCCTCTTCATAGCGGCCGCCACGTTGTGTCTGGCGCTCGTGGCTGCGGGCCGCAGGCGTGAACTCTGCCTGCTCGCATTCAGTTGCTTTTTTCTCCTGCTCCTTGAAGCCCGGTGGTACATTCCGTTCTTCGTGGCCGGATGCGCGTATCTTGGCGGTCTTGCCCTCTCCCGCATTGAAGACGGCCGGTTTCGCGACATGGGATTTGTCGCGTTGCTCGGCGTGCTTTTCTTCCCGCTTGCCTTCTACAAGTATCTGCCCTCGATGCATTTTGCCGTTGAACTCGGCATCGGCTTCGATCTGATCCTTCCTATCGGTATTTCGTTCTACACATTTACCGCCGCAGGCTACCTGATCGACGTCTATGTCGAGAAGATCGAAGCGGAACGCAGGTTGCTGACATTCTTCAATTTTATCCTCTTCTTCCCGAATTTTTCCGTTGGCCCGATCGAGCGGGCTGAACACCTGATCCCTCAGATGAGCCGCGTTGGAAGTTTCGATTACCGTCGAACGGTCAGCGCAATGCAGCTCATCCTGCTCGGGTACTTCTACAAGGTGGTGATTGCCGACACGCTTGCCCCGTACGTCGATCGCGTCTATGCGAGCCATCAGACCCATAGTGCGGCGGACCTGTTTCTTGCCACGGTCTATTTCGCTTTTCAGGTATATGCGGATTTTGCTGGTTACTCACTGATTGCCATCGGAAGCGCCCGATTGCTCGGCATCGATCTAATCCCGAACTTCCGGCAACCTTACCTCAGCACCACCGTGGCGGAGTTCTGGCGCCGCTGGCACATCAGTCTTTCCAGCTGGTTCAGGGACTACGTATTCACGCCGATACATTTTCGGTTTCGCAAGCGTGGCCGCGTGGGAATGGCGATTGCCCTGTTGACCTCGTTCACGTTGGTCGGTCTGTGGCACGGAGGCGGCGTTCAGTTCCTCATTTTCGGCTTGATTCACGGGACGCTGGTCGTGTCGTCGTCGCTGAGCCTTGAAGCGCGCAATCGCTTCTGGGCGAAATACCATATTCCAGACCAAATACTCGTGCTTGGCCGGACAATGATCACGTTCCTGATCGTTTGCAGTACCTTGGTGCTGTTCCGTGCTGCCAGCATGAGTGACGCGATCAGCATCTATGAGCGGGTCCTCGATTTCAGTTCGGGTCAAAGAACGCTTCCGCTTGGTTTACCTCTCCTGACGATATCGGCGTCGCTGGCTTGCGACGTGTTTACCTACAAGAGACTGTCAATCTACGCCATGTCGGCGAGCCTCAGGTGGGCCACATATTACGCAGCAATCGCGATTATTCTCGGCGCGACCGTGGTGCACCTGTCCGAAGGAAGTTCCTATGCGCAGCAATTCATCTACTTCAAGTTCTGAAACCTTGGTTTCTGCCGGTCCCGGAGCATCAGATTTCTTTGCGCGCGTTCGGACGTTTCTCCTCCCGTTCCTCATTCTGCCTGTGCTGGCAGTTCCCTTTCTGCTGAGCGGAGAACTGGTGCCGGTTTCCGTCGTCGCCTGGGCTCAATCCCGTGGAGTGCCGCTGCTGTTTCTCCAGAAATATTCCGACCACAATTTCGGACTGAAGGTTACATCCGCCAACATGCGCAAGGCCGAGGTCGTTGTTCTCGGCAGTTCACGTACGAATCAATGGCGCAGCAAACAATTCGCGCCATACACGTTCTATAACGCTGGAAACACCGCTGCGCGCCTAGGCGATATTGCGCAGTTTCTCGCGAAACTGGAATACGATCCGAAGGTCATCATCTTCTCGCTCGACTACTTCATGTTCAGTGACTCGTGGTCTCCTGAATCCGACAGGATGGCCAAAGGAGACATCGAATATCCCCATGAAGCGGCCTATATCCTGACGCAGTTGGCGCGGTCTTACGTGAATGGATCTGCGCGGCTGTCGGTTTGGCCGAAAGAGCCGAACTATTCGCAATGGGCAGTTGGCCTGTCGGCCCAGAACGGTGTCGGTTTTCGGCTGGATGGATCTTATCAGTACGGAACCATCTATCGCGGCATGAAAGCGGGCGCAGCAACGCCGGATGATGCACTACAGAGAATCGAAAAGGGCGTCGCGCCTTTCATCAAGTCCGCCAAGCCGGACGCCGCGGAACTTTCGGCTTTTCGCGAGCTTGTGAATGCTGCCAGGAAAAGAGGGATTGCGCTCGTCGGCGTGACGACCTCCTACAATCCCGTCGTCGTGGATGCGATCGAAAGATCTGCCGACCACGGGCTTTGGCGGCTTTTCCGGTCCGCCGAGTTCCGGTCGTCGCTGGAAAGCCTAGGCGTGATCACATTCGATTTTACGGACATAGGATCCTATGATGGCCGTGCAGCCGAGTTCATCGACGCGTTCCATCCGAGTGAGCCGTCTCTCAGTCGGCAGCTTCTGGCGATGATGAAACGACCGGAAATGAAGGCGCTGCTTCCCGAAATCAGGACGGGCGAAATTGCCGCCGCTCTGGAACAGGCGACGGAGTTTGAAGTCTACAGAAACAGCTTCTAGTTGATTTTTCGGGATTGGAGCGCCGTACGGAAACGTTGACCCGATTGGTAGGCCCGGGCGGGCCATCGTGAACGACTGCGGGCGGAGTTCCTGAAACTCACTCGCTAAAGCCTTGTGCGGATGAATCCATTTGCATTGAAACCCTCTGCACGGCGGAAAGCGATCACGTCATGAATCGAACGCTTTCGCCAGTCAGGTTCCTACGGTTACACGAGGCTTGGCCTCTTGTGTCGACATCTCCCGGTATATCGAGCCGGCGTCGATCCAGGTGCCATGAGCGTCAACTGCGTTGTCACGGGACGGGCCTTGCAATGCCCGGCTCGCAGTGTAAGGGGTAACCGAAACGGTCGGGCGCGTCGGAACTCGCAGTTTGTATTGGTGTATTGAATGTCGAAGCCAGCACGATGACTGAGGAAATAATATCTCGAATTCTGAGCATACCGCGGATCGTCAAGCGTATCATTGCGCTTGGCGTGGACATGGTGTTGTGCACTCTTACGGTGTGGCTTGCCTTCTGTCTGCGGCTTGATGGTTGGGTCGCGTTGTCAGGCGTTCAGTACGTCACGATCCCTGCATCGATCGCCATCGCCATACCGATCTTCATTCGCTTTGGCCTTTATCGCGCCGTTTTCCGCTTTATCGGCTGGGAAGCCTTCTTTTCAATCGTCAAGGCGGTCGGGCTTTATGGCCTTATCTACATGACAATCTTCACGTCAATCAGCGTTCCGGGAATCCCGCGAACGGTGGGGATTCTGCAGCCTTTGTTGCTTCTGATCGCCGTCGGACTGAGCCGCTTGGTCGTCCGTCGTTTGTTTGGCGAAGCTTACCAGAGGGTGCTCAGGGGCAATGAGCAATCGAATGTCCTGATCTACGGGGCGGGCTCGATCGGGCGGCAATTGACAAGCGCCCTTGCTAATTCCGGCGACCAACGTGTCGTCGGATTTCTCGATGATGACAGGAGCCTTCACCATTCGGTCATCAATGGGGTTAAAGTCCATGATCCCCAAGAGTTGAGTGCACTCGTCGCCAAACACAACGTGCGCACCGTGTTGCTTGCCCTGCCGACCTTGAAGGCGTCCCGGCGCAAGGAGATCATCGAGAGCCTCCGCGGCAAACGAGTAGCTGTGCGAACTGCGCCGAACGTCAGCCAGATTGCACAGGGAAGGGTTGATTCTGCCGCTTTTCAGGAGCTCGACGTCAACGACCTTCTTGGTCGTGAGCCGGTAGACCCCGATCAGGCTCTTCTGCGCCGAAACATCAAAGACAAAACCGTTCTGGTCACAGGGGCCGGTGGGTCGATCGGCAGCGAATTGTGTCGGCAAATCCTGACGATCGGTCCGAAGCACCTCCTGCTGGTGGAGCAGAACGAATATGGCCTCTACGCCATTCACAGCGAACTGTGCAGGCACTTTCCGCAATGCATCAATCTCGTGACGCCGCTTCTCGCGTCGGTGCGCGACGACCGGCGTATCCGCGAGATACTGAAGAGCTGGTCCGTTGACACCATCTATCACGCGGCTGCTTACAAGCATGTTCCGCTTGTGGAACACAATCTCATTGAGGGCATTCGCAACAACCTGCTCGGCACGGAGATCGTTGCCAAGGCCGCGATCGACCACAAGGTGAAGAGCTTCGTCCTTGTCAGCACGGACAAGGCGGTAAGGCCGACGAATGTGATGGGAGCAAGCAAGCGACTGGCCGAGATGGTCCTTCAGGCCTTGTCGGAGACGTGCGAAGCGCCCGTCTTCTCCATGGTACGTTTCGGCAATGTCCTTGGCTCGTCGGGTTCGGTGGTGCCGCTGTTTCGCCAGCAGATACGTGAAGGTGGTCCGATCACGCTGACGCACCCTGAAATAACGCGCTTCTTCATGACCATCCCGGAGGCGTCGCAACTGGTCATCCAGGCGGGTGCGATGGCAAATGGGGGCGATGTTTTCGTTCTTGATATGGGTGAACCCGTCAAGATCATCGACCTCGCAAAGCGCATGGTCGAACTGTCAGGGTTGACCGTAAAGGACGAATCCAACCCCAACGGCGATATAGAGTTGATCATGACCGGCTTGCGCCCGGCCGAAAAGCTCTATGAAGAGCTTCTGATGGGCGACAATCCTTCTCCCAGCCAGCATCCGCTGATCATGCGGGCCAAGGACGATTTTCTTCCGCTACAGACGTTGGAAGAGCATATTGCGCGCCTCGTCGGATACATGAATGCCGGGAAGGTTCAGGAAACCAAGGAGCTTCTTTCTGTTCTGGTGAGTGGTTACCAGCCGAGCGCCGAAATCGTGGATTTCATCGCGTTGCGTAAGGCTGAACTCCAGAACGAATCGATGCACGGCAGCGGCGGCACGATCTAATGTCATCAGAACAGTGTGTTCCGGTCATCATCCGATAACCCCGCTCGCGACGCCGTTTCCGGTAACTCAAATGGGAGCCAGGGCAATCGTGGGTCGCCGACCCTGCCCCGCTCGGCCGGCTTGGGTCCGAGACCGATCGGCGCTGCCGTTCAGATCCGTGGCTTGTCTCCTGCGGCAAGCGAAGCTTTCCGGACAAGCGTGAGGGCGAAGACAGCGGCGGCTGCGAAAATGAAGAAGCTTTCGCCGATCGCCAGACGGTTGTTGGAGTTCGTCGCGATCGTCGCGAAAAAGAAGAAGCTGATGCTGAACAGATAAAGAGCAAGGCTCATGGAGATGAGTCCTTCGCGGTGGGCGCGATTGATTCGCCAGGCTGATGCAAATGCGAAAACGGCAAGGATCGTAAGCCCCAGGAATCCATGTCTCACCATGATTTCCAGATAGCCGTTGTGGATCAGCGTGAAACCGACACTTGAATAGGTGGTCTGCCGCCACTCACGCAGCCACAGATTTCCCCAGCCGGCCAGGGGGGATGCTTGGATGAGCTCAAGGGCATCCGACCACAGCATCAGGCGCTCGCGCATCGCCTCGGGTGTGGAGGGCTTCTCGATCGCAGATCGCATGGCTCTGACTGGGCCATCCGTGAGCAGCGCCCCGTCAGTCAGCTCGATTGCCGCATCGACCGTCGAGCCCGCAACCTTGAGCACATAGGGCGATGCGACGACGGCAGCCGATACGCCGACGACAATGAGGCCGCCAAAAAGGTAGATTCGCCCTTTGCCTGCAATGTGGAACAAAGCCAACAGACCCATAAGGACGAGCGTTGCGGCGAGCGCCAGCCATGCTCCCTTCGATTGCGCGCCGAGCGCGCCGAGGAGACCAAGTGCCATCGTTGCGCAGGCCGGGATCAGATACCGCCACTTTCCCCGACCGGACAACCGGCCTGTTTCTCCGGCATAAAGCAACCAGAACAACGCGGTGATGAAGAGCATGGAACTTCCGACACCGGCGTGAATGGGGTTCTTGTGAAACAGTGGCGGCGCCAGGTTACCTTCGATGACCGCCCGAAAGTCCATCGTGGCGAGTAGCCCGACTAGGCCTGCGAGAACCAACACCGTGGCCGCCGTGAACAGATATCGGCGCGTCGCGTACAGCGCGGCCCCGACCAGGGGGAAGAAGGCTGGGAACGCATACAGCCATTCCGAGGAGCCTTTCTCTCCGTAAACAGCGATTCCGATCGTGAAGCGCACGAGGACATAGGCGCTCCAGACATAGCAGAGCACAGCAAGCCAGTCGCGTGAAACGCGCCGCACCTCGGAAGGGTGGCGCCAGAAGGCAAAGATGACCAGGGCTATCGTGACGTAACGGTATACATCGCTTTCGACGAGCATTGCGGAGGCAAGCAGGGCCCAGAGGATGGGAAAGATCCAGGCTTCGAGGCGCTCGTTGCTCGCCAATCGAAGGCCAATCGCATTGATACCGGTTTTCATCGCTCACCCTGCCCGAGATCCAGTCGCCCCGGCGGCCTTTCGATCTTCACGTGTCCAAGTCGCGTACGTCGCCTAGCACTTTCCTCGCCGCGTTCGCAACCGCACAATTCGATGGCCAAAGACCCCATCTGCCGAAGGCGGGGGCATTGTTCCGTTCCTAACCTTTCGACGGGCGGGTGGCGCGCAGGTCTGCGACAAGCGGGAAGGACGAGAAGAGGCCGAGGGGGATGGCGAAGAGGGCGGCGGCGGGCAGGCCGATGCGGCTGAACAGCAGGGCGCCGATGATGCCGCCCAAGAAGAAGAGGCCGATCAGGGAGAGCAGCAGGACAAGCTTCGCGCGGTCGGCGACGACGGGAGGCAGATCCGCGTGGTCGGAGCTGTTGCAGTAGAATAGCTTGCCGATCTCAATCCCTGCGTCGGTCACGAGCCCCGTCACGTGGGTGGTGCGGATGCGCGCGCCGGAGAGCTTGGTGATGATGGCGTTCTGCAGCCCCATGATGAAGCAGAGCAGGCCGATTGTCAGCAGGATCGTCGACGGCAGACCTGCCCGCAGGAAGAGACCGGACAGGCCGAAGACGAGGAGCAGCACGGCTTCGACTGCGAGCGGCAGGGCGTATTCCGATTCAAGGTTCCGACGGCGGGCCCAGTTGATCAGCACCGCCGAAGCCGCAGCACCGGCGACGAAGGACAGGAGAGAGGAGAACCCGACGAAGACGAGCAGACTGTTGCCGAGAACGAGATTGTCGGCAATGGCGGAAACGATGCCCGACATGTGAGATGTGTATTGGTGCACGGCCATGAAGCCGCCTGCGTTGATGGCGCCTGCGACGAAGGTCAAATAGAAGGCCAGATGGCGATCTCTCGCCTCGCTTCGCGTTCGGGCGGCGAGCCCGCCCAGATAATGTCTCATGCAACTTTCCCCGCCGCGCCGGCCGTACCGGATGGATGCGTCCCATCCTCACGACAATTCGTAAACGAGCGGTCAAAGGCCGTTGAGGCCTGGCCACGACGAACTATCGAACAAACATGATCAAGAGATGGCAATCGGAGGCGGGCAACGCAAGCGAAGGAACCTTTTTGGATGAACGGGGTTGCCGGGCAAAGGAGCCCGAAATGGAACAGACGGAGAGACGGCCGGCGATTGCCGGCAAGCTTGATCGCAATATCGAAGCGCTGCTCGACCGGCGGGTGAGGGAACGAGAAGAGGCGTCGCGCGAGGAGAAAGTCGCCGCTGCGATCACGCGCTTCGTCGGTTCAATGCTCTTCGTGTACCTTCACATCCTCTTCTTCGGACTGTGGATCACCGTCAATTTGGGTTTCCTTCCGGTGCTTCCGCCGTTCGATCCCTCTCTTGTCGTCTTGGCGATGTTCGCTTCGGTAGAAGCGATCTTCCTCTCCACCTTCGTCCTGATCAGCCAGAACCGGATGTCGGCGGCAGCCGACAAGAGAGCTGACTTGAATCTGCAGATTTCACTCCTTGCCGAACACGAGGCAACACAACTGATCGCCATGGTTTCCGCTATCGCAAAGCATCTTCAAATTCCGACCGAGGCTGACGGGGAGATCGAGGAGTTGACGCGAGAGGTCGTACCGGATCAAGTCCTCGACCACATCGAGGAGAAGGCCGACGACGGCAAGGCGAGCGGCGTCTGAGTGCGATCGGGGCCAATCCCCCGTGGGGATGCGGCGGTCTGCGCTTTGCAGCGTCGCCATCCGGGGATATGTGTTCTGGCCGAACAATGAAGCCGCTGGCCCCCTGAGGTGCGGCCGTTCGTGGAGGTGCTTGTGAGTGACATCGATCGCCGGCGTGCCGAGCGCCTGATGGCCGAGGCCGGGTTGGACGCTCTTGCCATCTTCCAGCCGGAGGCGTTTCGCTATGTGGTCGGGGCGCCGGCCGGGGTTGCCATGATGTGGGGCCGGGCCGGGGCGGCGATTGCCGTGGTGCCGGCCGACGCGGCCATGCGGATCGGCGCCGTGGCCAGCGACCATGCCGCGGGGCAGATCCGCAAGGCGGCCCCCGAGGTCGACCTTCGGACCCATCGTATCTGGATCGACACGGTGGATCTCGCGGTCCTCGCCGACAATGCCGACGCGAGCGGGGAAGCGGTCGATGTCGCCTACCGGTCTCAGGGACGCGCCGGGCCGCGACCGGAGACCTTCGACCGGGAGGCCTGTTTCGCCCTGCTCGGTGAGATCCTTGAAGCAAAGGGGCTGGCGGCGGGGACGATCGGTGTCGATCTCGAATTCGTGCCGGCAGCCGATTTCGAAGCCCTGAAACTTGCCTTGCCGCGTGTCACCTTCGTCGATGGTTCGATCGTGCTGAAGCGTCTCCGGGCAGTGAAATCGCCACGGGAAATCGAACTTTTGAGACACGCATCGCTGGCTGCCGAAGGCGGCCTCGTCCGGATGGCGGAGGCGGTCGCGCCGGGCGTGCCGCTTGCTGTTCTTTCCAGCGCGTGGAAGGCCGGTGCGCAGGCGGCGGCTTCCGCCGGCGGTTTTTCCCTGAGCGGCCATTGGGATTACATTTCCGTCGGATCCGATCTTTCCGACATGAACGCGCGGGTCGTGCCGGGCGCCATCATCAAGGCCGATGTCGGCACGCTGGTCGACGGCTACTCCTCGGACGGTGCCCGGACCTTTTCCTTCGGGTCGCCCGCTCCGCTTGCCCAGCGGATCTTCGCCGCTCTCGAGCATGCTTTCGCCGCCGGGCTCGCCGAGCTCCGGCCGGGCAACAGCTTCGGCGCCGTCCATGCGGCGATGCTCTCCTCGATGCGCAGGGATGGTTTCACCGAATACCACCGCGGCCATTTCGGCCATTCCGTCGGAGGCGGTGTCGGCATCGAGGAGTGGCCGTTCTTTTCTGCGAACAGCGGCGAGATCCTACAGCCGAACATGGTCGTGGCGCTGGAGGCGCCCTTTTATGCCGAAGGGCTCGGTGCTTTGATGATCGAGGATCAATTTCTCGTGACCGAGACCGGGGTCGAAGCGATGAACCGGCTGCCGCGCGAACTCCGCGACCTTTCCGCACGATAAGCCGGCGGCGATCGGGTTCAGGGCTGCGCGGTGGTCAGCGACGTTCGGCCAGGGCGACGCCAAGGCCCTCGATTTCAAGAAAAATCACGCCACCGGCTTCGAGTGCCTGGATGAGTTGGGCAGCCGTCGCACGATGCAGTTCGTGGCGTGCGCCCTCGTAGTCACGTATGGTGCTACGCGAGACCGACGAGCGCTCGGCAAGCTCATTCTGTGTCCAGTCGAGCATTCCGCGTGCCGCGCGGCAGAGTGAAGGCGTCAAAATCGGTGACGGCGAACCTTGACCCATGGTTCTATACTGCCCATATTGGTTGAATTAAACCATATATGGCACTTTCCATGTAACATTTCCAGTGAGGTTCGATGCTGCACGATACGCCCCTGATTTCCACGATTGTCGGCGGTCTCGTGCTTGCATTCGCATTCGGTTACGTCGCCCACCGCCTCAAGCTGCCGCCGCTGGTCGGCTATCTGTTTGCCGGCATCCTCGTCGGACCGCACACGCCGGGCTATGTCGCCGACCAGCATCTGGCGCCGGAGCTTGCCGAGATCGGCGTCATCCTGCTGATGTTCGGGGTCGGTCTGCATTTCTCGCTCAAGGACCTGCTCTCGGTGCGTGGCGTGGCCGTCCCCGGCGCAATCGTGCAGATCGGCTTCGCCACGCTGCTCGGCTGGGGCATGGGTTGGCTCCTGGGCTGGCCGATGGGTGGTGGTCTCGTCTTTGGTCTCGCGCTGTCGGTCGCCTCCACCGTGGTGCTGCTCAAGGCGTTGCAGGAGCGGCGTCTCGTCGAGACGGAACGGGGCAAGATCGCGGTGGGGTGGCTGATCGTCGAAGACCTCGCCATGGTGCTGGCTCTGGTCCTCATTCCGGCCTTTGCCAATTCAGGTGAGACGGGCATTCATGCCGATGCCCTGTCGGCTGCCGTTGCCGATCTTTTCGACATTGAGCTCAATCTCGGCTGGGTGCTTGCGCTCACCTTCCTTAAGGTGGGTGCCTTTCTTGGCCTGATGCTGGTCATCGGGCGGCGGGTGATCCCGTGGATGCTTCACGTGATTGCGCACAGCGGATCGCGCGAACTGTTTCGCCTCGGCGTGCTGGCTGTCGCGCTCGGGGTTGCCTTCGGCTCGGCCCAGCTGTTCGGCGTGTCGCTGGCTCTCGGCGCCTTCTTTGCCGGCATGGTGCTGTCGGAAAGCGAGCTGTCGCACCGGGCCGCCCAGGAAAGCCTCCCGCTGCGCGATGCCTTTGCCGTGCTGTTCTTCGTCTCCGTCGGCATGATGTTCGACCCCAATATTCTGGTCGACAACCCGTTCAAGGTTTTCGCCACCGTCTTCATCATTCTTATCGGCAAGTCGCTCGCCGCCTTCCTGATCGTGCGGGCCTTCCGCATGCCGGCGGGCACTGCGCTCACAATCTCGGCGAGCCTCGCGCAGATTGGCGAATTCTCCTTCATCCTCGCCGAACTGGGCGTCGGCCTGAAGCTGCTGCCGGAGGAGGGCCGCGACCTGATCCTCGCCGGCGCGATCATCTCTATCATCCTGAACCCCGCGGTCTTCTACCTCGCCGATCGCATCATTCCGCGTATCGAGGCGCGCCTTGTGCCGAAGGGCGGTGAAAAGGTCGCGAGCGTCGATGCAGCGACGACCGTTTCCGCGGTGAGTGGCGAAGGGGTGGAGCCGACAATCGCCGCGACCGTGGCGCCGGAGAACGAGGCCACGGCGTCGGTGGCGAGCGCGCTGACCGGGCACGCGATCGTCGTCGGCTGTGGCCGCGTGGGCAAGATCGTGGTCGACAATCTTCGCTCCAGCGGCGTTCCGTTCCTCGTCATCGAGGATTCCGACCGGCCGCTGGAAGAGCTGTTGCGCCAGGAAACCGAAGTGATCATGGGCAATGCGACTTCAGCCAAGGTGCTCGAGCTTGCCAATATCGCCGCGGCCAAGAGCATAGCCGTCGCCATCCCGAACGCGTTCGAAGCCGGAAACGTCATCCAGCGGGCGCGCGAGATCAATCCGGCGATCCTCATCCTCGCCCGCGCTCATACCGATGCCGAAGTGGAGCACCTGACAAAGCTAGGAGCAGACCGGGTGATCATGGGCGAGCGGGAAATCGCCAACGGCATGCTGTCGAGCCTCGACCAGGTGCACTGGCCGGCATTGCAGACGGAGGACGGCGCCGCCTGAGGCTGCGCCCGCCCGGGCGCGTGACACTCAAACGTCGGCTTTGTCGGCCGCTTTGCGATCATCGCTTTCGGCCGCACCGCCGATCGAGAAGCGCATGCGGTATTCTCCGGGCGAAACTCCGACGATCTTGCGGAAGATCTTGCGGAAGGCATTGGCATCCTCGTAGCCGCTCGCCCAGGCGATCTGCTCGATCGACAGGTTCGATTGCTCGAGCAGGTCGCGCGATTTCGCGACCCGCAGTCGCTGCGAATATTCGGTCGGATTGATGCCCGTCGCCTTCTGGAAACGCCTCAGGAAGGTGCGCTCGCCGAGGCCGGCCCGTTCCGCCATCATCTGCAGGTTAAGACCTCTCGAATCCGTTCCGTGCAGCCAGTGCTGGACGTTGAGGATCACGGTATCGCCGTGGTCGAGACGCGGGATGAACTTGGCGTAGAAGCTCTGCTCGCGGGCACCGGGATCGATCAGCATGAACCGGGCCGTCGCCAGCATCACGCCGGCGCCGAGGAGGCGGTCGATCAGCCGCAAGCCCAGATCCGTCCAAGCCATCATGCCACCGGCGGTGATGATGTCGCCCTCGTCGAGCAACATCTTGTCGGTATCGATCCGAATGTCCGGGTGCCGCTTGGCGATCGTGTCGCCATGCAGCCAATGGGTCGTCGCCGCGCGGCCGGAGAGCAGTCCGGTCTGGGCGAGCAGCGAAGCACCGCCGCAGGCCGAGCAGATGATTGCCCCCGCCTGGTGATGGCTCCTGATCCACTCGGGAAATGCGCCCATGCGTTCGCCGAACGGCAGGTCGTCACCGAGGCCGGGTGGCAACACCACGGCCACGAGCGCGCGTTCCCGCTCGGCGGGATGCGTATCATAGACCTTCGACACCGAACCTGACGCATTCAATTCGTGATGGCTGATCCGCAACTGGCGGCCATCCGGCCCCGATTGTTGAAGCTCGTATTTCGCCGCCACCGAAAACATGTCGGTCAGGCCATACACCGCCGCTCGCCAGGCATCGGGATAGCTGGCGATGGCGATTTCCATCGTGTCGTGGATCAAACGCTTTGTCACTTCCGACCTTATGCTTGTCAATTTTGCCATTCGTGTGGCGATGCTCCCGCCATTATCACATCAACCAGCGCTCCGGAACGCTCAGGCAATCAACAGACAGAAAAGCAGGCAATGATGAAAAACGGGACCACAACAAGACCAGGCGAATTCCCGACCTCCCGCCGCGATCTCCTTGTCGCCGGTGCCGTCGGGGCGGTCGCCGCCCTCATCGCGGCAGGCGGTCCGACAGGGCGCGCCACGGCTGCCCAGATCAACCAATCCAACTTGAATTCAACAGGAGTGAAGACAATGACAAGCACGATCACGACTCGCGACGGCGTCGAAATCTACTACAAGGACTGGGGTCCGAAGACCGGTCAGCCCGTCATCCTCAGCCACGGCTGGCCGCTCAGCTCCGACAGCTGGGAAGCGCAGGCCTTTCACCTAGCTCAGAACGGCTTCCGCGTCATCACCCACGACCGTCGTGGTCACGGGCGATCCAGCCAGCCCTGGGACGGCAATGACATGGACCACTATGCCGACGATCTCTCCGATCTGATCGAGGCCCTCGACCTCAAGGATATCATCCTGGCGGGCTTTTCGACCGGCGGCGGCGAAATCGCCCGCTATATCGGGCGGCATGGAACCGCGCGGATTGCCAAGGCGGGTCTCATCTCGGCGGTGCCGCCGCTGATGGTCAAGACCGAAAAGAACCCCGGCGGCCTGCCGAAGGAGGTCTTCGACGGCCTGCAGGCGGCGAGCCTCACCGACCGGTCGCAGCTCTATAAGGATATCGCCAGCGGTCCGTTCTTCGGTTTCAACCGTCCAGGCGCAAAGGCGTCGCAGGGCATGATCGACAATTTCTGGCTGCAGGGCATGATGGCGGGTCACAAGAACACTTATGACTCGATCGTCGCCTTCTCGCAGACCGATTTTACCGAGGATCTGAAGAAGTTCGACGTGCCGACTCTGATCGTGCATGGCGACGACGACCAGATTGTGCCGATCGACGCCGCCGGGAAGGCTTCGAAGCAGCTGATCCCGCATGCGGAGCTCAAGGTCTATGCCGGCGCGCCGCATGGCCTTGCCGATACCCACAAGGACCAGCTGAACGCCGACCTGCTGGCCTTTGCCAAGGCCTGAGGTCAATTCGGCTCTGATCTCCGCGCCGGCGCCGTCCTGGATGGCGCCGGTACTCTCGCGTGAACGAATGTCTGCGGAGCTAGACTGCGGTTCCGACGACCGCGCCAATTCCGGCCGTCAGCGCCATGGCGAAGGCTCCCCAGAACGTGACGCGCAGCGTGGCGCGCGCAATGTTCGCGCCCCCGGCCTTGGCTCCGACCGCACCGAGGAGGGCGAGGAACAGCAGCGAAGCGACGGAGACGGTCCAGACCAGGGTGCTCGCCGGAGAAACGACGACCATCAGCAATGGCAGGGCAGCGCCGACGGCAAAGGTCGCGGCCGATGTCAGGGCTGCCTGGATCGGCCGGGCGGTGGTCATTTCGGAAATGCCGAGTTCGTCATGGGCATGGGCGGCCAGAGCGTCCTTGGCCATCAACTGGTCGGCGACCTGTCGTGCAAGCTCCGGATCGACACCGCGGGCGACATAGATCTGGGCGAGCTCCTCCCGCTCGAATTCCGGCTGGGTCTCAAGTTCCTTGCGCTCCCGGCTCAGGTCGGCCTGCTCGGTGTCGGATTGCGAGCTGACGGAGACATATTCACCCGCCGCCATCGACATTGCCCCGGCAACGAGACCGGCAATGCCCGCCACCAGAACCTCGGAGCTGCCTGCGGAGGCGGAGGCCACGCCGACGACGAGGCTGGCTGTCGAGACGATTCCGTCATTGGCACCGAGAACGGCGGCACGCAGCCAGCCGATGCGCGAAACAAGGTGGTTTTCCGTGTGTAGCCTGCTCATGGGTGAAATCCCGCTCCTGTCATCGACAACCGATCTTTCGAGCCTAGCAGCTCACCTATGTCGCGCGAAAGTCATTCCACGTGACGTTCAAGCGCGACCGGCGTGACGCCTCAGCGCCGCAACTTCGGTCTCCGTCAGGAAACGTGTGCTGCCCTTCTCAAGGTCGCCGAGCAGCAGTTCACCGAAGGCGACCCGCACCAGCCGCAGGCACTCGAAGCCGGTTGCCTCCAGCATGCGGCGGATCTCGCGGTTCTTGCCCTCATGAAGTTCGAATTCCAGCCAGCAGGTCTTGTCGGCTTCCCGGAGAATCCGGACGCGGGCGGCCTTCAGCAGCTCTCCATCATCGAGGATGCCGGCGGTCATGCGGGCCAGATCGGCTTCGCCGGGGCGGCCGCGCGTCTGCACGTGATAGATCTTGGCGATGTCGCTTTCCGGGTCGAGCAGGCGCTGGGCGAGCACGGTGTCGTTGGTGAAGAGCAGGAGGCCTTCGCTCGCCTTGTCGAGGCGGCCGACGGGGGAAACATGCGGGATGTCGAGATGCTCGAGGCAGGAAAACACCGTCTGCCGGCCTTCGGGATCATCCCGCGTCGTCACCAATCCGCGCGGCTTGTTCAGCATCAGGTAGACGCGGCGTTCAGCACCGACCGGCTTGCCGTCGACGGCGATGCGATCGGTGCTGATGTCGACCCAGGCGGAAAGATCTGTGACGCGCCTGCCGCCGACGGTGACATGGCCACCGGCCACAAGCTTTTCCGCCTGGGTACGGGAACAGTAGCCGAGCTTGGAGAGGGCCCTGGGAAGGGTCACGCGGGTACCAGGCGCTGCTTGCGAATTCTTAGCCAACCGTCTCACATCCGGAATTGTCAGCGCGGCCATTCGGCCGCCGGTATCAACGGGTCAACGACTGCCCGTGCGGGGGCGATCCCGTCAAGAAAAATGTGACGGGGCCGGCCTGCGGGCTAGCTGGCGATCTCATGGATCCTGACCTCAGGCACCACACGCCGGGCGATGTCGCAGAGATGGCGATGGTGCGTGAGATAGATGACCTGGCCGATCTTCGCCATTTCCCCGAACAGCCTAAGCACTTCTTCCGAGCGCGGCTCGTCGAAGGTCTCCATGATGTCGTCCGCGATGAAGGGAACGGAGGGCCGGCTTGCGGCGAACTCCTCGTAGCCGGCGAGGCGAAGCGCCAGGTAGAGCTGGAACTGGGTTCCCTTGGACATTTCGCTCGCCAGTTTCGAACCACCCTGGCGCGACAGGCCGATCAGGGTTTCGCGGTCCTTGTCCGGCTGGGTCGCAAGGCCGGTATAGTCACCACGGGTGATGAGGCGGAAGGCTTCCGAGGCGCGTTTCATCATCGATGAGCGATGCTTGTCGCGGTAGGCCCGCAGGGCCTCGCCGGCAATCAGCACGCCGCTCTTGAGACGCAGGTAACTGGCTGCGTGCTCCTCGATCTCGAGCAAGATCGTCCGGCGTTCGGCTTCGATCCGGGCGACCTGATCGTCGCCGCCGACCGCATCCAGCCTGTCACCCGCCCGCGTCCTCTCGGCGAAGAGCTGTCTTGCGCGCTCGTCGAGATCGTCGAGCCGCGCGGCAAGCTCTGCCTGTTCCTGTTCCATGGCGTCGAAATCACTCGCCTCCACGTCGGCCAGCGCGGCTTCGATCGTGGCGGCATGCAATTCGGCGAGGATCTGTTCCCGAAGGGCAGCGAGGCGCGTCTCGCGGCGGGCCCGTTCGTTTGCCGTTTCGAGCGCGAGCGAGACCTCGGCGAGCGTGTCGACCCCGAAGAACGAGGTGAGCTCGCTCTTGCGGGCGGCGTGTTCCGCGAGATCCTGCCTGAGCTTGCGCTGGGTTTCGGCGAGGCGATCGAGGGCGGCGATTTTATCGGAGCGCAGCGACTGGTCATGGCGCGCCTTTTCCAGACGAGCGGCGAGCGTCACAGCGGTGCGGCTGGCCGAAGCCGGGTCGGCGGTTTCGCCAAGATTCGACAGGATGTCCTGCACCTCGGCGACGAAGTCGGCCTGATCCTTTTCCATCGTGGCGATGCGTCGCGCCAATTCGTCTCGATCATTCAAGGCGGGGGCGAGTTCGGTGAGGGTCTCGAGGATTTCACGTACCGCCCCGGTCGAGGCGATCTCGCCGAACCAGGTTTCCGCGAGGGTAGCCGAGAACCGAGCTTGCCAGTCGTCCCGGTCTCTCTCGGCTTCCTCGAATTCGCGCCGCCGATCGTCAAGCGCACGCTTATGGTCGGCGATGGCTTTTTCCGCCGCCGTCCGGGCAGCCGCCCTGCTGTTGCCGGCGGTTACGGCGGCCTCGGCCACCTCGAGCAGTTCGGGGAGCGTTTCTCCCGTTCGCTCGATGCCGGCCGCGTCGAGGGCCGCGGCGAGCGCGTCACGGTCGAGTTCGGCATCGGCCCGCGCCGTCGCGATCTCGTGCCGGGTCGCCTCCAGGCGCTCCCAGGCGGACTGGGCGTCGGAGCGTGCGCGGACAAGTTGCTCGATCAACGAGAACAGCCGGGCAAGGTTGCCGTCGGCGCTGACGGACAAGAACTTCGGCAGTGTGTCCCGAAGTTCCGACAGGAGCCTTTCCCGTTCAGATTTCGCTTCGTCCAGCAATTCCTCCTGGCGGTCGATCCCCGCTGCCGCAACCGTCCGTTCCTCGGTGAGGGTGCGCAGATCGGCAAGATCGCGCATCGCCGCCATGCGCGCCGTGGTCCCGAGGTCATCGGCAAGCATGGCTTTTTCGAAAGCCTCGGCGCTTTCCTTGTCCAGCCGCTGAAGATGGCTCCTCCATGCCGCGTCGCGTTGAGCACGCAGTCGGATTACTTCGGCATCCTCGACCAGCCCGCTGCGTGCGCCGAGGGTGGCGATCCGCGCTTCGGCCTGTTTGTGCTGGGTGACGAGCTGGCGTCGCCGTTCGGTATGGTCGGCGATGCGGCTGTCCACGGCGGCGAGAGCCGCGCGCCAGATCTCGAGTTGTCGCGGATCGGGCAGGGCAAGGATACGGAGAGCTTCGCCGTCAAGGAGATCACCGTCGGCGAGCTCGGCAAACAGACGGACGGCTTCGGCAAATCGGCGCTCCAGATCACCGAGACTGCGCTCCGCAAGCCGCAACCGAGTCGCATGATCGCTGCGGCGGACAATCGTCAAGGTTGCCGTGAGCCGGTTAATCATCGAAGGGTCGGCGTCCTCGCCACGTGCGACCACGGCCTCGTGTTCGGAATCGACGCGCTCTTTGGCGGCCTTCGCCGCCGCGAGCTCGCGGGCTGCGGTCTGCAGCCGTGCCTCCACGCCGGACCGCATCTCGATCAAGTCACGCAGGGCGCCGACGGTTGCGGCCGGCAGAAGCAGGTCTGCCGGCGTCTCGCATCCCGTCCGGTCCAGTCGGGTCAGGATGCCGTCGATGGTGGCATTTCGGGCGGCAAGGGCAATCCGCCGCTTCGGCAGATCTTCCTCTGCTCCGGCGAAACGCGCGAGCCCCCTGGCGAGATGGGTGATCCGGTCGGAAAGCGCGAGAACGGGTTCATCGAGCTCGCTGCCTTCGATTTCCTGTCGCAAGCGCTCCATGTCCGCCTCGATGCCGGCAAGGCGGGTCGCGAGCCTGGTCTCCTCCTCCATCAGGCCGGGGAGGTCGCGAGCCCAGTCGGCCGGGGGACGCCGAAGGCCGGCGTTTTCGGCGAGCTCCGCTTCAAGCCGGCGGCATTCGGCGGCAAGCGGGCGGGCGCGCAACAGGCGGGTGATCGCCTCGCTTCTCGCCCTTGCATTGCCGCGCGCATGCATTGCCTCGTCATAGGCAGCCTCGGCCTGGCTGAGTGCGGCGACGAGGCCGGCATGGGTCGACGCCAGGGTGTCGATTTCGTCGCGCCGCGCCTTCAATTCGGCGAGCTTCTGCTTCAGCTCGGCGATCCGCGTGGAGCGGGCTCGTTTCTTGTAGAGAGTGTCGGCCTCGTCCGAGATGGCGCCCAGCGTCGTGCTTACACCCGCCAGACCGGCGCTGGCCGAGAAGAGCAGTTCGCCGAGGTCACCCTTGCTCTGGAGGATGGCATTGCCGCCCTCCTCGAGCGTCACGTCGTCGAGCGAAAACATCGTGCGATAGGCGTCCCGGCTGATCCCGGCCAGCGGCACGGACAGCAACGCCTCAGGCACCGCTTCGCCGCGCCCGTCGAGCAGCGATCCGGCGCGTTGCTTGACGCGCTTCAGGTCGTGGGACACGCCGGCGAATTCCAGGCAGCCGCCGACCTGCATAGCATTGTAGGCATGCAGGAAATTGTAACGGCTGCGTTCCTCGATCCCGTAGAGCAGATCGAGATAGGCGGAGAGAGAGGTCGACTTTCCGGCCTCGTTGAGACCGTAGACGATGTGGAGATCCGGCGCGCCCGGTTCGACCGCGCCGAAGTCGATCACATGGTCGGTGAACTTGCCGTAGCGGGTGAGGTCGAGCCGTCGCAGCCTCATTCGGCGGCCCTCGCCCCGTCGCTCCTCAGGCGGGCAACGATATCGTCGCTGCCTTCGGCCAGCAGCCGTTCGACATAGGCTTCGAACTCCGTTTCGTCGCTCCCGGTGAAGCCGCGGCTTTCGGGCGGGAGTTCGTCGCGCAGTTCCTTGACCATGCGACGGACTTCCTCGCGCAGCCCGTGGCGGATCGACACGTCGTCCCGCATCAGTTCGGCAAGCTCGATCAGCGGATCGGCGCTCGACCGGGTGGATGTCTCGCCCGGCGCCTTGGTGGCGATCTCGATCTTTTCGATCCAGGCTCGCCCAATGCCTTCGGCGCGCTGCTCGGCTTCGGCGAGCAGTAGGTCCCGGTCGCGGCGCAGGCGCCAGGACAACGGCGTCGTTTCGGTCAGCACGAGGCGGGCGACAAGATGATCCGAGGGTGTACGGTCGCGCAGTTTGGCGAGGGATGTTTCGATCGTCTCGACGACGTCAAACCAGCTGGCGGCCTGGTTCAGGTCGACGGGAAGACGTGCGAATTCCGCGATGCTCGTCAGCCGCTCCTCGACGGTGAGGCTGCGGTCGTCGTGGATGGTCACGAGCGATATGCTCTTCGGGCCTGCCTCGTTGATGTCGCGACCCTGCGGCATGCCGGGCATGACGACCGTCGTGTGGCCCGGGTACTCGCTGCGCTGGTGGATATGGCCGAGCGCCCAGTAGTCGAAACCCGAGCCCTGCAGGTCGGCGAGGCTGCACGGGGCGTAGACGTCGTGGCCGGGGGCGCCGGCAAGGCTGGTGTGCATGATCCCGACATTGACCCTGTCCGGCAGCGGTGGCCGGTATTTGGGCAGCAGGCTTTCGAGCGCCTGGGGTCTTGCAAAGCTCAGGCCGTGAAAGGCTATGCCGAGGCCTCCCTTTTCCACTTCCACGGCCTCGGCCCGGCCGGAATAGACCTTCACCGAGGGCGGCAGAACGAGTTCCTGGGTGATGCGCGACAGGGCGTCGTGGTTGCCGCGTATCGTGTAGGTGGCGATCCCTGCCTGATGCAGGCGCTGCATCTGCGAGGCGAGGAAGCGCGCCGTCTTCATCGATGTCTGGTCGCCGTCATAGAGATCGCCAGCGATGACGAGCGCGTCGACCTGCTCCTCGACACAGAGATCGACGATCCTGACCAGCGCCTGGCGGGTCGAGTCGCCGATCAGGTCCGCGAGTTCCCTGTTGCGCAAGGACAGCGAGCGAAGGGGCGAATCCAGGTGGATGTCGGCAGTGTGGACGAAGCGGAAGGCCATCAGCGGTTCATTCTGGTCCTGTCTTTGGGCCGGCCGGCGGGCCGACGATTCTCCGCCCGCGGTGCGCTGACGATATAGGCACAATCCGGACGGCAACAAGTGATTTCACCGCCTGCTTCCAACCTGATCCCGATGTGCCGCCCTCGAGAAGGAGGTCTCTCGGGGCGGGCGAGGTTGACAAAAATCATCTGTCGATTTACAATTGACGAAATTCGAAATTCGTCAGTCATCAGGATTTGATCATGGCCACCGTCAATACCGAAAGCGAAAGCCATTCATCCGAGAGCCTTGCGCGGCAGGAAAACGTCAAGCGGATTCTCGATTCCGCCGAACGGCTTTTCCGCCACTATGGCTACAGCAAGACCAATGTCGCCGACATCGCCCGTGACCTCGGCATGTCGCCGGCGAACATCTATCGCTTCTTCGAGTCGAAGAAGGAGATCCTGCAGGGGCTCTGCAGCCGGATGCTCGGCGCCGGTTACGAACTGGCCCTCAGCATCGCTTCCCTGCCGATCAGCGCAGAGGAACGGCTCCGCCGCTATGTCGAGATGGAACATCGCCTGACTGTTGAGACCATGATGGACGCCGAGAAGGTCCACGAAATGGTGATCGTCGCCATCGAGCAGAACTGGCACGTCATCGACCAGCATATCGACCGGATCAACGAGGTTCTTCAGAAGATCATCGAGGACGGGATCGCCGCCGGCGAATTTCCCAATCAGGATGCGGTTGTGGCGTCGCGCTGCTTCGGTGCCAGCACCGTCATCCTCAGCCATCCGCAGCTCGTCGCCCAGTGCCTGAGCAAGGAGAACCGCGCATCTCCGACCGAGCTGACCGAATTCGCGATCCGTGCCCTCAAGGCCTGATCGCGGCCCGAAACAGAAGATCAAATTGCGAGAATAAACGACCAGCCGCGAAGGCCGCCCTTCGCCGAGGATAGCGTCCCATGTATCAGAAAACCGTCCTTCCCCTGCTGCTCGTTGCAGCGCTTGTCGGCTGCTCCGCCGAAACGGCGGAAGCGCCGAAGGAACCGGTCCGTCCGGTCAAGGTCGTCGAGGTGGCTCCGGCCGCGATGACGCGCCAGCTCAGCTATTCGGGCGCCGTCCGCGCCCGCAGCGAAGCGGCGGCCGGTTTCAGGATCGGCGGCAAGATCGTCGAGCGCAGCGTCCACATCGGTGACCGGGTTCGCGCGGGCGATGTGCTCGCCAGGCTCGATGCCACCGACTACGCGCTTTCGGTGACGAGCGCGCGTGCCAATCTCGTCGCGGCCGAACGGCAGGTCGAGACCGCCGACTTCGCGATGAAGCGTGCCGACCAGCTGTTCAAGCAGCAGGTGGCGGCGAAGGCCCAGCTCGAACAGGCGCAGCTCGCCTACAACCAGGCGGTCGCGGCACGCGATTCCGCACGGTCGGTGCTCGCCCAGGCGGAAAACCAGGTCGGCTATGCGGAACTCACGGCCGACAAGGACGGCATCGTGACCGCGACCCATGCCGATGCGGGGCAGGTTGTCGCTGCCGGCACGCCGGTGGTGACGGTCGCCGTCGACGGCGAAAAGGAAGTCTCGATCGCCGTTCCCGAGAACGACGTCTTCGCATTTGCCCCCGGCAAGGCGGTCAAGGTGGGCGTCTGGTCGAATGACAGCGTCGCTCTTGACGGCAAGGTTCGCGAGGTCGCCGGCAGTGCCGATCCGGCGTCGCGCACGTTCTCCGTCCGCGTGTCGCTACCGGCCGACGACCGGGTGCTGCTCGGCATGACGGCATCGGTCCGGGCAGATGCCGAAAGCGGCCAGCCGCTCTTCAGCCTGCCGCTCACCGCGCTTGCGCGTGACCCCGCAGACCGTCCGATTGTCTGGACGGTCGATCCGGTAGCAAAGACGGTGCATGAGCGTCCTGTCACCGTGGTCGATTTCTCCGACGCCGGCGTGCGCGTGTCGGAAGGCCTCAAACCCGGCGACCTCGTCGTCGTCGCGGGGACGCAGTTCATGAGCGAGGATCTGAAGGTGAAGCTTGCGGCCGCCGATGCCGAGCAGGCCTCGCTTGCCACCGGCAGCATCACACCTATCAGCCAGACCCACTGACCCAACCTTTTCGAAAACGGATTTACGCCATGACCACGTCCACCGATAAGGGTTCCTTCAATCTGTCGCGCTGGGCGATCGGTCACCCGAGCATCGCGCGCTTCCTGTTCGGCCTGATCCTGATCGCCGGTGTGCTCGGACTGATGCGCATGGGCCAGAAGGAAGACCCCGACTTCACCTTCCGCGTGATGGTCGTTCAGGCCGTCTGGCCAGGTGCTTCGATCACCGACATGCAGGACCAGGTGGTCAACAAGATCGAGCGCAAGCTGCAGGAAGTGCCGCATCTCGACTGGGTCAAGTCCTACACCCGGGCCGGCAGCGCGATCATCACCCTGCAGGTCGAAGGCGATACCAATGCCGATGACGTGGCTGACGCCTTCTACCAGGTGCGCAAGAAGGTGGGAGACATCTCGAGCGAATTGCCGGAAGGCCTGCTCGGGCCGTATTTCAACGACGAGTTCGGCGACACCTTCATCACCCTGCACTCGCTGTCCGGCGATGGCTACAGCTATCCCGAGCTCAAGACCTACGCCATCCAGGCGCGCGACATGCTGCTGACGACGCCGGGCGTCGAGAAGGCGGTCATTCTCGGGGATCAGCCGCAGAAGATCTACATCGACGTCTCCTCCAAGGTTCTTGCGGAGCGCGGCCTGACGTTCAGCGATATCAAGAATGCGCTGGAAGGTCAGAACGCCATCGATCCCGCGGGAACGATCGATACGGGCGAACGCTCGGTCCGCATCTCCGTCGACGGCGGGTTCGGCCGCGCCGAGGACATTCGCGAACTGAGGCTGCGGGCCGGCCAGCAGGTGACCCGTCTCGGCGATATTGCCACGGTCACCGAGGGCACCGAAGATCCCTACCAGCGCAAGTTCCGCTTCAACGGCCATGACAGCGTCCAGGTCGGGGTCGTGATGGCCAAGGGCTTCAATGTCACTGATGTCGGCAAGGCTGTCGAGGAAACCTTCCAGCGCTTCGAAGCATCGCTGCCGCATGGCGTCGAGGTCGCACAGATCTCGAACCAGCCGGAGGTGGTGCGCGAGGCGGTCGGCGAGTTCATGAAGGCGCTGGTCGAGGCGCTTGCCATCGTGCTGGTGGTGTCCTTCGTGTCGATCGGCTGGCGTTCAGGTCTGGTGATCGCGATCGCCATCCCGCTGGTGCTCGCCGCCACCTTCGCCATCATGTACGAACTCGGCATCGATCTGCAGCGCATCTCGCTCGGGGCGCTGATCATCGCGCTCGGCCTGCTTGTCGATGATGCGATGATCGTGGTCGAGATGATGGAGCGAAAGCTCGAAGAGGGGCTGCACAAGATCGACGCGGCGAGTTTTGCCTATACCTCGACCGCTTTCCCGATGCTGACCGGCACTCTGATCACCACCGCGGGCTTCATCCCGGTCGGTTTCGCCGAATCCACCGCCGGCGAATATGTGCGCTCGCTGTTCTACGTGGTCGGCATTTCCCTGGTCGTCTCCTGGTTCGTGGCGGTCTATTTCACGCCCTGGCTCGGCTACATGATCCTCAAGCAGCGGCACCACGCCGGAAGCCACCAGGACGTGTTCGATACCGGCTTCTACCGGCGCCTCCGCGCGACGGTCGGCTGGGCCGTGCGCCATCGGCTGATCGTGATCGGCCTGACGCTCGCCACCTTCGTCACCAGTCTCTGGGCCTTCCAGTTCATTCCGCAGAACTTCTTCCCGCAGTCCTCGCGTCCTGAAATCCTGGTCGATCTCTGGCTGCCGGAAGGGACCAGCATCAACGAGGTCGAGACGCAGGCCAAGGCGCTCGAAGGCCGGATCATGGACGACCCGGACAAGCGCTTCGTCGCGACCTATATCGGCGAGGGCGCACCGCGCTTCTTCCTGCCGCTCGACCAGCAGTTGCGCAATCCGAACTTCGCCCAGCTTCTCGTTATGGCGAATGACGAGCCGGCACGCGAGCGCCTGATTGCCAAGCTCCGCGGCATCCTCGCCGAGGACTTTCCGTCCATCCGTTCGAAGGTCGACCGGCTCTTCCTCGGCCCTCCGACGGGTTGGCCCGTGCAGATGCGCGTCTCGGGTTCGGATCGGGCCGAGGTTCGCCGTATTGCCGACGAAGTGAAGGCCGTGTTTCTTGCCAATCCGCTGCTGAGTGCCGTTCACGACGACTGGCTGGAGCCGGTGCCCGCGATGAAGCTGGTGGTCGACCAGGACCGCGCCCGTGCGCTCGGCGTCACGTCGCAGCGCCTGCGGCAGATGCTGCAGGCGACGATGAGCGGTGCGCCGCTCGCCGATGTCCGGGCCGGTGAGGAGACCATATCGATTGTCGCCCGCGAGCCGGACGATAGCCGGCAGCTGTTGACGGCGGTCAACTCGGTCTACATTCCGACCGACAACGGCGCCTTCGTTCCGCTGTCGCAGGTGGCTCGCGTGGTTCCTGTTCTGGAACAGGGCATCGAGTGGCGCCGCGACCGCCTGCCGACCATCACGGTGCGCGGCACCTTGCCGGACGGCGTACAGTCGAACGACATGGTGACACATATCTATGGCCAGTTGCAGGACCTGCGCGCCAGCCTGTCGGCCGGTTACAAGATCGAGGTACAGGGCGGGGCGGAAGACAGTGCCGAAAGCCAGGCGTCGATCGCTGCCAAGGCCCCGATCATGCTGCTCGTCATCGTGGTGTTGCTGATGATCCAGCTGCAGCATTTCGGAAAGGCGATGCTGGTGCTGGCGACCGGTCCGCTCGGCATCATCGGTGCTGCTGCCGCGCTGCTCGTGAGCGGCGCCCCCTTCGGCTTCGTGGCGATCCTCGGCGTGATTGCCCTGCTCGGGATCATCATCCGAAATTCGATCATCCTGATCGACCAGATCGACCAGGACATCGCTGCGGGCATGGAGCGTTCGGAAGCAATCATCGGCTCGGCAATCCGCCGTTTCCGGCCGATCATGCTCACGGCACTCACGGCCGTTCTGGCGCTGATCCCGATCTCGCGCGGCGTGTTCTGGGGTCCGCTCGCCTATGCGATGATGGGTGGCATCCTTGTGGCGACCGTTCTCACCATCCTGGTGCTGCCGGCAGCCTATGCCTTGTTCTTCGGTCGTGAGCCGAAGAACAAGGGGAAGGTCGAGGGCGCGGGCGGTGCGGGCGCGGCCGGCAACGAGAACAGCCTGCCGCCGGCCGTCGCGGCCGAATAAGGCTTGGCGGCCGCCGTCGATTGAGACCGCGGCCGCTTGTCTTCCCGGCGATGCCGGGACGACTTCAGGGTGCTGCTGCGGAGGCCGCGGCCGTTTCCTCGGTCAGCAGGCCGCTCGTCTTGAGCAGGGAGGCAAAGCGACCGCCGCTGGCGCTGAGCTCGTCATAACCGCCCATCTCGACGATGCGACCGTGATCGAGGAAGAGCACGAGGTCGGCCTCGCGCACGGTGGAAAGTCGATGCGCGATGATGAAGGTCGTGCGGTTCCTGCGCAGGCGGTCGATCGCTGCTTTCACGCGCGCTTCCGTCTCGACGTCCAGCGCACTGGTCGCCTCGTCCAGAACGAGGATCGGGGCGTTCTTCAGGATCGCGCGGGCGATCGCGATACGCTGGCGCTCGCCGCCGGAGAGACGGTTGCCCCGTTCGCCGACGACGGTCGTCAGGCCGGCAAGGCGGCTTTCGATGAAGTCCGTCGCTGCCGCGGCCTCGGCGGCCTTGAGGATTTCCTCGTCACTCGCGTCCTCGCGACCCAGGCGGATATTCTCCTGGATGGAGCGATTGAGCAGGCCGGCATCCTGGAACACCGTCGCGATCGAATGGCGCAGCGATTTTCGGGTGACGGTCGAAATGTCCGTACCGTCGATCAGTATCTTGCCCTTTTGCGGTTCGTGAACGCGCTGGAGCAGGTTGATCAGCGTCGTCTTGCCGGCACCGGTCGGTCCGACAATGGCGATCGTCTGCCCGGCCTTCACCGAGAAGGAGACGTCGTGAACGCCCTGGGTGGTGTTTGCGAAATCGAAGGAGACCTCGCGGAACTCCACGTCTCCCTTCACGTCCTTGAGTTCGGCGGCACCGGCCGGTTCCTCGCGTTCCTGGACGGAATCCTCAAGCTGGTAGAAATCCTCGAGCTTGGATCGTGCCTCGAAGATCTGGGTGGCGAACTGGCGCATCTGGTCCAGTCGACCGATGAGCAGGCCGGCAAAGCCGGTAAAGGCGATGATGTCGCCGACCTTGAGTTCACCCTGCTGGACGAGGATCGTGCCGATCACCAGGATGACCAGCATCGAAACTGTGGAGGCGATGCGGTTGAGGGCGCTGGCGATCGCCCACCAGTCGAGCACCGGATATTGGGCGGCGAGCAGCTGCTGGGCATACTGCTTCAGCGCACGCGTCTCGGCCTCGATGCGGTTGTAGCTGTGAAGCACCGAGACATTGCTGATCGAGTCGCTGACGTGGGAAAAGACCGTATGGTAGTGGCTTTCCACGGAGGCCTGACCCTCCTTGGTGCGGTTCATCACCGTCTTGCCGATCAGGACGTAGAGCACGCTGAGGACGATCAGCACGGAGGACAGCCGCCAGTCCATCGAGAAGGCGGTCGGAATGAGCAGGGTGAGGGCCACGGCGGTCGCCAGGTGAGTCCGCATGAACTCAAGCCAGAGGCCGAAAAGGGTCTCGCTTGCACGCAGCAGGGTGTGGAGGGCATTCGACGTGCCACGCTGGTGATGCCAGTTGAGCGGCATGGAGATGATGCGGCCGAAGGCCTCCGTCAGAAGATCGGCGCGACGGCCATGGGCGAGCCGATCGGCCTCGCGGGCGACCAGCACATAGGCAATCGTGTTGAATACGCCGAAACCGCCCCAGGCGATCAGCATGGTCTTGGCATCGCCCTTTTCCGAGATGGCGTCGATGATCCGGCCAAAGAGCACGGGCTCGACGATGGTAATGACCGCCAGAATGATGTTGGCAATGACCACCATGGTCACCCGCAGGCGGTAGGCCGCCAGATATTTGAGAGCCTTGATGTAAACCTGGAACAAGGACAATTGCTTTACCCCATCAGCGGGCCTGAATGGCGCGCGCTGTTTCAACCGTTTTTCTTATAAACCGACAAGGACATATGCCATAGTGCATGGCGGGTCGATTGCATCTTTTCGGCGGCCCGCAGACGCGCAATCCACCCAGGAATGGTCGGTCATTCACATTCCGACCCGCATGATTGTGGTGGTCAGCTTTTGCACGGATGGCTAGATTTCATGTGTTAGATTTAAATGCCTCCTAACCGAATATGTTAGCTTATGCCCCAATTCCACCCGGCCAAGGCCGATAGAAACGGGCGCCGTATGGCTTTTTCGTGATTTCGCTCGGGTGATGACTTTTTGGGGGGTTCGTGTGAGCGTTAATCAGTTGGTCCAGTTCCTGGTCATCGCCGACGAGTACCGGAATGCGGAAGAAGTGGTGGCTGAATTGCAGAAGCTGTTCAGTCTCTATCGGTTCGAATATTACGGCATCGTTCGCCAGCCGAAGCCGAACGAGAACCCGATGTCACTGGTTCTGATGGGACATTGGCCGGAGCGCTGGCCGGAGACCTATATCACGAAGAAATTCGTGCTGATCGATCCGACGATCCGTTATCTCGGTCAGGCACAGAAGGGATTCCGCTGGAGCGACACGCTGGGTTTCTTCAAGAATGACCCGCACCGCAAGCGGATGGAGCGCATGATGATGGAGTCTGTGCGCTTCGGCCTGCAGGACGGCTACATCTTTCCTGTCCATGGGCGCACCGGTCTGCTCGGCAACATGACCGTCGGCGGCAAGCCTGTCGATTTGTCTCCGGTCGAGATAACCCTTTTCGATGCGGTGGCGAAGAAGGCCTTCTGGCGTTTGCTCGAGCTTCGCAAACAGGCCGAGGATGTGATGGAGGCCACCAAGGTCGACACGCGCATGACCCGGCGTGAAATGGAAGTCTTGAACTATCTTGCAGACGGCATGACGTCGAACGACATCAGCAAGGTGCTCAACATCTCAAACCACACGGTTGACTGGTACATGAACGGTATCCAGGACAAGCTGCGGGCGAAGAACCGGCAGCACGTGGTGGCGCTTGCCTTCCGGCTCGGCCTGATCACCTGAAACCGCGCGGAAAATTAGCGGGCCCCGGTCGGAGAAATTGAACTTCCGGGCACAACAGGATATGGAGATTTCGCAGGTGCAGCATGCTCCGCTAAATCGACTGAGGAGACCGATTTGTCCATATCCAAGATTCTCGTTGCCAATCGATCCGAAATTGCCATTCGCGTGTTCCGCGCGGCCAATGAACTTGGCCTGAAAACGGTTGCGATATGGGCGGAGGAGGACAAGCTCTCCCTGCATCGATTCAAGGCGGACGAGAGTTACCAGGTTGGACGTGGCCCCCATCTGGCCCGCGAACTCGGACCGATCGAAAGCTACTTGTCGATCGACGAGGTGATCCGTGTGGCCAAGCTTTCCGGCGCGGACGCCATTCATCCGGGCTATGGCCTGCTTTCCGAAAGTCCTGAGTTTGTCGATGCCTGCAACGATGCAGGCATTACTTTTATCGGGCCGCGCGGCGAGACCATGCGGCAGCTCGGCAACAAGGTGGCGGCGCGCAATCTTGCGATCTCCGTCGGCGTCCCTGTGGTCCCGGCGACCGATCCGCTGCCCGACGACATGGCGGAAGTCGCCCGTATGGCCGAGGAGATCGGCTATCCGGTGATGCTCAAGGCATCCTGGGGTGGCGGCGGCCGCGGCATGCGTGCGATCCGTGACCCGAAGGACCTGGCTCGCGAAGTCACCGAAGCGAAGCGCGAAGCGATGGCGGCTTTCGGCAAGGACGAAGTCTACCTCGAAAAGCTGGTCGAGAAGGCCCGCCACGTCGAGAGCCAGATCCTCGGCGACATGCACGGCAACGTGGTCCATCTGTTCGAGCGCGACTGTTCAATCCAGCGCCGCAACCAGAAGGTCGTCGAACGCGCACCCGCTCCCTATCTCAGCGAGGCTCAGCGCCAGGAGCTGGCCTCCTACTCGCTGAAGATCGCTCAGGCCACGAACTACGTGGGCGCCGGCACCGTCGAATACCTGATGGATGCCGACAGCGGTAAGTTCTACTTCATCGAGGTCAACCCGCGCATCCAGGTCGAGCACACGGTCACCGAAGTCGTGACGGGCATCGACATCGTCAAGGCGCAGATCCACATCCTCGACGGACACGCGATCGGAACGGCGGAATCCGGCGTTCCGGCCCAGTCCGACATCCGGTTGAACGGCCATGCGCTCCAGTGCCGCATCACCACCGAAGACCCGGAACACAACTTCATCCCGGATTACGGCCGGATCACCGCCTATCGCGGCGCGACCGGTTTCGGTATCCGCCTCGACGGCGGTACGGCTTATTCGGGAGCGGTCATCACTCGCTACTACGATCCGCTGCTCGAAAAGGTGACCGCCTGGGCGCCGACGCCGCATGAGGCGATCCAGCGCATGGACCGCGCTCTGCGCGAGTTCCGCATCCGCGGCGTCGCGACGAACCTTACCTTCCTCGAGGCGATCATCGGGCACCCGAAGTTCCGCGACAACAGCTATACGACGCGGTTCATCGACTCGACGCCCGAGCTCTTCGCCCAGGTGAAGCGCCAGGACCGCGCGACGAAGCTGCTGACCTACCTCGCCGACGTGACCGTCAACGGGCATCCCGAGGCCAAGGGTCGTCCACGTCCGCCGGCTGATGCGGCGGAGCCGGTGGTGCCTTACATCGACGCGCCGATCCCGGACGGTACGAAGCAACTTCTCGACAGGCTCGGGCCGGTCAAGTTCGCCGAATGGATGCGCAACGAGACGCGCGTGCTCGTCACCGACACGACGATGCGCGACGGCCACCAGTCGCTGCTGGCGACCCGCATGCGCACCTATGACATTGCACGGGCCGCAGGCGCCTATGCGCGGGCCCTGCCGAATCTCCTGTCGCTCGAATGCTGGGGCGGCGCGACCTTCGACGTGTCGATGCGCTTCCTGACGGAAGACCCGTGGGAGCGTCTGGCGCTCGTGCGCGAAGGGGCCCCGAACCTCCTGCTGCAGATGCTGCTGCGCGGCGCAAACGGCGTCGGCTACAAGAACTATTCCGACAACGTCGTGAAATATTTCGTACGCCAGGCGGCTGCCGGCGGCATCGACCTTTTCCGCGTGTTCGACTGCCTGAATTGGGTCGAGAACATGCGCGTGTCGATGGATGCGGTGGCGGAAGAGAACAAGCTCTGCGAGGCAGCCATCTGCTATACGGGTGACATCCTCAATTCCGCTCGGCCGAAATACGATCTCAAGTACTACACCTCGCTGGCCGCCGAACTGGAAAAGGCCGGTGCGCATATCATCGCGGTCAAGGACATGGCCGGCCTCCTGAAGCCGGCTGCGGCCCGGATCCTGTTCAAGGCGCTCCGCGAAGCGACCAGCCTGCCGATCCATTTCCACACGCACGACACCTCGGGCATCTCGGCCGCGACCGTTCTGGCCGCTGTCGAGGCAGGCGTCGATGCGGTCGATGCGGCGATGGACAGCCTGTCGGGCAACACCTCACAACCCTGCCTGGGTTCGATCGTCGAGGCGCTGCGCGGTTCGGAACGCGATCCGGGCCTCGACCCCTACTGGATCCGTCGCCTGTCGTTCTACTGGGAGGCCGTGCGCAACCAGTATGCTGCCTTCGAGAGCGACCTCAAGGGGCCTGCTTCCGAAGTCTACCTGCACGAAATGCCGGGCGGTCAGTTCACCAATCTCAAGGAACAGGCCCGTTCGCTCGGCCTCGAGACCCGCTGGCATGAGGTCGCTCAGGCCTATGCCGACGCGAACCAGATGTTCGGCGACATCGTCAAGGTGACGCCGTCCTCCAAGGTGGTCGGCGACATGGCGCTGATGATGGTCAGCCAGGACCTGACGGTCGAAGACGTCGTCGATCCGGCGAAGGACGTGTCCTTCCCGGAATCGGTCGTCTCGATGCTCCGCGGCGATCTCGGCCAGCCGCCGATCGGATGGCCGGAGGGTCTGCAGAAGAAGGCGTTGAAGGGCGAACAGCCTTACACCGTACGTCCCGGCTCACTGCTCGAAGACACTGACCTCGAAGCCGAGCGCAAGGCGATCGAGGAGAAGCTCGACCGCAAGATCAGCGACTTCGAGCTCGCTTCCTACCTGATGTATCCGAAGGTCTTTACCGACTATGCTCTGGCTGCGGATACCTATGGTCCAGTTTCCGTGCTGCCGACGCCCTACTACTTCTACGGTCTGCCAGCCGGCGAGGAACTGTTCGTCGATCTCGAAAAGGGCAAGACGCTGGTCGTCGTCAACCAGGCGATGGGCGCCACCGACGACAAGGGCATGGTGACGGTGTTCTTCGAACTCAACGGCCAGCCGCGCCGCATCAAGGTCCCGGATCGCGCCCATGGCGCTGCCGGCAGTGCTGCACGCCGCAAGGCCGATCCGGCGAATGCCGGTCATGTCGGCGCGCCGATGCCGGGCGTCATCTCGACCGTGGCCGTGGCCGCGGGCCAGTCGGTCAAGGCCGGGGACGTTCTGCTGTCGATCGAGGCGATGAAGATGGAGACGGCGCTGCACGCCGACCGCGACGGTACGATCTCGGAAGTGCTGGTCAAGGCCGGGGACCAGATCGACGCGAAGGACCTGCTGGTGGTCTTCGCCGCCTGACGCTTCTTACTGCCGTCTGAAACGAAAAGCCCCGCCGATCGCTCGGCGGGGCTTTTGTCATTTCAGCGATGGCCACGACCGTCCTCAGGCGGCCGCTGGGCCGGTCACAGCGTGTGGCCGGCATCTAGGTCGGCGATCGCCTTGCCGTCGACCGTCACGGCGTAGCCGGCTGCCGTGGACAGGCGTTTGACCTTGATCGCGTGGGTCTTGCCGTCGATGGCGAGGTTCGCTTCGAAGTCGTTCCATTGCGGCGGGAGGGCCGGCTTGACGAACAGGACCCCGCCCTTGCGGCTGATCCCCAACAGGCTTTCGATGGCGAAGCGGTAGAGCCAGCCGGCGGAACCGGTATACCAGGTCCAGCCGCCGCGGCCTAGATAGGCATCTCCGCCGTAGACGTCGGCGGCGACCACATACGGTTCCACGCGATAGCGTTCCGCCGCTTCGGCATCGAGCGCGTGGTTGATCGGGTTCAGCATCTTGAAGCAGCGCCACGCATCGGCCGGGCGGCCGGCTTTGGCGAGCGCCATGCCGAGCCAGATGGCCGCATGGGTATACTGGCCGCCGTTTTCACGGACGCCGGGCGGATAGGCCTTGATATAGCCCGGATCGACACTGGACTTGGCGAAGGCCGGGGTGAATAGGCGAATGATGCCTGCCTCGTCATCGACCAGCTGGGCGAGTGCGGCGTCGAGTGCCTTTGCCGTGTGCTCGGGCTTGCCTTCGCCGGAGAGCACGCTCCACGACTGGGCGATCGAGTCGATGCGGCATTCCTCGGACTGTGCCGAGCCGAGCGGCGTGCCGTCGTCGTAATAGCCGCGGCGATAGTAGTCGCCGTCCCAGCCTGCGCGTTCCAGTGCATCCGAAAGCTCGGTCAGATGGGCGGTCCAGCGCGTGACGCGGGCTTGGTCACCCTTTTCGAGGGCATAGGCGAGGAAGGACTTGAGGGTGGAGGCCAGGAACCAGCCGAGCCAGACACTTTCGCCTTCGCCCTTCTCGCCGACACGGTTCATGCCGTCGTTCCAGTCGCCGCCCAAAATGAGCGGCAGGCCGTGGGGGCCGGTTCGGGCGACGGCGAGGTCGAGCGCGCGGGCTGCGTGCTCGTAGAGGCTGTCCTGATCCGCAGTCACCGACGGCTCGAAGAAGCTGTCATGCTGACCGTCGGCGAGCTGTGGCCCTTCGAGGAAGGGCAGCTTCTCGGCGAGGAAAGCCTTGTCGCCGGTCGTCGTCACATACTGGTCGACCGCGTGAGCGAGCCAGACCACGTCGTCGGAGATGCGGGTCCGGACGCCGGCGCCGGTGCGCGGCAGCCACCAGTGCTGCACGTCCCCTTCGACGAACTGGCGCGAGGCGGCGTTCAGGATCTGCCTGCGGGCGAGCGCGGGCTCGTGAAGCAGGAATGCGAGCGTGTCCTGCAGCTGGTCGCGGAAGCCGAAGGCGCCGCTGGCCTGGTAGAAGCCGGCGCGGGCGAAGATACGGCAGGCGAGTGCCTGATAAGGCAGCCACCGGTTCACCAGCGTGTCGAAGCCCGCATCGTCGGTCCGGACCTGCAACTGGCCGGTAAAGCCGGTCCAGAAGTCGGTTGTCGTGCCGAGGATCGTCTCGAAGCGTTCCTTGCGAATGGCTTCGATCAGGGCGCGGGCGGCTTCGGGCGTGTCCGTCTCGCCAAGCAGGAAGGTGAGATCCCGCTCGGTTCCTGCCGGCACCTCGATGTCGAAGGCGAGTGCTGCACAGGGATCGCTCTCGGTCTCGGCCGAGCCGGAGAGACGCGACTGGCGGGCAAGCGCCTGCGGCAGCTTGATCGTGCCGTTTCGACCGATGAACTCGCGGCGGCTCGCCGTATAGCCATCGGGCGCGGTAAGACCGGCGAGGAAGGCGGTGCGGCCCGGATAGTTGATGTCGTAGGGGTTGGTCGCGAAGAGCGCGGACGTCTCTTCGTCGAAGGACGAAAGGACGAAGGGCGCGGTCTTCTGCTGGTTGTTGCCAAGGACCCATTCGGCATAGCCGTAGACGCGGAACCTGCGGGTGTCCCGCGTCTTGTTGCTGAGCACGAGGCGGGACAGCTTGACGGGGCGGCTGTGATCGACCGTCTGGGTGAGCTGCAGCTCAAGTCCGTCATGCGTGCTCGTAAAGACCGAGTAGCCCAGGCCGTGACGGGTCTCGTAACGGGTCGTTTCATCGAGGTTCAGCGCGCTGACCGGCGAGAAGGTGCGGCCCGTATCGAGGTCGGCGACGTAGAAGGCCTCACCTGGACGGTCGACGACCGGGTCGTTGGTCCAGGGCGTCAGCTGATAGTCGCGCGAGTTCTGGCTCCAGGTGAAGCCTGAGCCTTCCGCCGAAACGTGGAAGCCGAATTCCTCGTTCGAGATCACGTTGATCCATGGCTGCGGAGTTGCCTGATGGCCGGCAAGACGGACGACGTATTCCTTGCCATCCTTGGCAAAGCCGCCGAAGCCGTTCCAGAAGTCGAGATCCGTTCCGTCGATCGCCGGCGAGATCGCCGAGGGGGCGGCTGGAATGGCTGGCAACAGGCCCGGCCATTCGGCTTCAGAGCCGTCTGGCGTGCGCGGAGTGGCGAAGAGCGAGACGGTCCGGTTGATCTGGTCGACGACCTTGCCGTTGCGGGCATGCAGGACGACGCGAGCCGCGGCGAGCAGGGCCTGGGACGCACTGTCTTCCATCAGGTCGTGGCGAACGACGAAGACATGCGGCTTGCCGCCGCTGCCGTCGGGCAGGCGATGCCTGAGGTTCTCGGCCATCTGGTCCAGAGCATGCTGCATGTCCTGCGCATAGGAGGTGGCACGCTCGTTGACGATCGCGAGATCGGCGACAACGCCACGCCGACGCAGGTATTCCAGCGCGCTCATCGCTTCGCGGGCGATGTCGGTATCCATGTCGTCATTGATGCGTAGCGCGAAGATCGGATAATCGCCGGAGATCGCCAGTGGCCAGAGGGCCGACTGGGTAGTCAGTCCGCTGCGAACGCTTGCCGGATCGACCCGGAGGTGTGTGTCAGGATAGACCAGATAACGGCCGAGGTGCTGGAAGGCGGCGGCCTGCTGCGAGGTGATCCCGATATGGCGAAGCTCGACCTGGGCGCGGGTCCAGGCATGGATGAGCTCGTGGCTGAAGGCATCCGGGTGACGATAGCGTTCGATCGCCTGGTCGATCTTCTCGCGGTTCGGCGCGGCGATCGTCCAGAAGATGACGCTGACTTTCTTGCCTGAAGGGACGCGCACGAGGCGGCGCAGGCTGAGGATCGGATCGAGGGTGAAGCCATCGGTACCGGAGAGCGTGGCACCCGGGTCGAAGACTGCAGCCTCGGCGAGGCTGCGGCCTCGGCCGAGGAACCGGCGCCGATCCGTTTCGAATTCCGTCGGGCGGCCCGGGCCGGCATTGTCCACCACGAGGTGGGCGACACACATGTCCGCATCACCGGGGCTGCGCTTGTTCCGCTCAGCGCGGATCACGTCGCGGCGGCGGCCGAACTCGGTCCTGATGAACATTCGCGAGAAGAGCGGATGGGCATTGTCCGCGTCGTCCTGGGCCAGAACGGGCTCCATATAGGAAGTCACTTCGATGAAGCGGTCCTCGGGGCCGGTGTTGAGGATGGTCAGGCGACGGCCTTCGGCATCATGTTCGGTCGCGACGATGCACTCCACCTGGGTGGAGATGTCGCCGACGGTCTTGAAGAACTCGGCCTTGTCGTCGCCGAAGATGACCTTGGACTTCTCGTCCTCGGCGCGTCGCGGAGCGGCCGTCGCCGACCACCACTGGCCGTTCGACATGTCGCGCAGGAAGATGAAGGTGCCGGTGCGATCCTCGGTCGGATCGGACTTCCAGCGGGACACGGCCTGACCATTCCAGCGGGAATAGCCCGAACCGGTCGCCGTCAGCATGACCGAATAGTGGCCATTGGACAGGAAGGCGACCGCGCGGTCCTTGGTCGCCGGATCGGTGACGGTGCGGATTTCCGGGCGCAGCAGGTCGGCCTGACCCTTGCCGGGTGTCTGCGGTTCGTATTTCGCGCTCATCACTGGGATCTCGCGCGGGGCCTTTTCCTGCAGCAGGAGTTCGGCCGCCTCGATGACCGGGTCGGCGTGGAAGAGTTCGCGCAGGCGGCCGTTGAAGGCGACGTTGGCGATTGCGGCGATCGACATGCCATGGTGGTGGGCATAATAGTTGTATACCACCGCACAGGTCTTGCCGTCCGGCACGCGGGTCGGCGTGAAGTCGACCGCGTCATGGAAGCCGTAGGCACCCAATGCGCCGAGCTTGCGCAGGCGCTCGAGGTTCTCGACCGCGGCCTCCGGGAAATACTGGCTGGCGAGGATCGAGGCATAGGGCGCGATGACGGCGTTCTGGCCGAGACCGCGCTTCAGGCCGAGCGTCGGCACACCGAAGTTGGTGTACTGATAGCTCATCTCGTGGTCGCGAGCATTGAAGGCCGCTTCGGAGATGCCCCACGGGATATTGAGGCGGCGGCCGTGGTTCATCTGCTCCTGGACCACCAGATTGTTGGTCTGGTTGAGGATGCCGCCCTGGCGTTCCTGCATGACGAGCGGCGGCATCAGGTATTCGAACATCGAACCGGACCAGGAGATCAGAGCAGCGCGTGCGCCGATCGGAACGACCTGTCTGCCGAGACGGTACCAGTGTTCGGTGGGAAGATCGCCCTTGGCGATGGCGAACAGGCTGGTCAGGCGGCATTCGGAGGCGAGAAGGTCGTAGCAAGCCTCGTCGAGTTCCCGGCCGTCGACGCGATAGCCGATCGACAGCAGGCGCCGTTCCGGACGGAACAGGAAACCGAAGTCCATCGAGAAGGCGATGTCGCGGGCGCGGTCGCGCAGCAGCGTCAGACGCTGGCGCAGCGGATCGATGTTCGAAAGGTCGAAGGCGGTATCGGCGATGTGGGCTTCGCAGATGCCTACCAGCGATTCCGTCCAGCGGATCACCTCGGCGCTCTGGTCGGAGCGCAGTTCGTGATGGAGGTTGGCCGCAAGCTTCTGGATATCCCGTGCGAGAACGGCCAGGTTGATGATGCGGATCGAGGCGAATTCGTGCTCGCGCTTCACGGCGGACAGCGCATTGTTGAAGCCGACGATGCGTTCTTCAAGGCGACGGCGTAGCGGGCGAACCGTCTTGCGGTCGTCCGGCAGGTCTTTCAGGACCTCGAGAAGGATGCCTCCGACATCGCCGATGCCGTCCAGATTTCCCTGGAGATGGGCGGAGGGCGCCTCTGCCCATTCGCGGCAGGCCGAGGAGATCGCGATGAGGTGGCCGGCGAGGTTGCCGCTATCGACTGCCGAGATGTAGCGCGGTCCAAGCGTCTTCAGGGTATCCGTGTGATACCAGTTGTACAGGTGGCCACGGTACTTATCCATGCGCTCGACAGTCGAAATCGTCTGCTCGAGACGCTCGATCGTCTGCTCGAAGCTGATCCAGCCGAAATGACGGGCGGAGACGACGGACAGCAGGTAGACGCCGATATTGGTCGGCGAAGTCCGGTGCGCGACAATGGGTTCCGGCCGTTCCTGGAAGTTGTCCGGCGGCAGATAGTTGTCGCCCGCGGTCACGAAGGTCTCGTAGAATCGCCAGGTACGGCGCGCGATCTTGCGCAGTTCGATGGTGACGTTTTCGGGAACGAAAAGGCTGTCCTCGGTTTCGGCCGACTGGCTGACATACCAGGCGACCAGCGGGGAGAGCACCCACATGATCGCGAAGGGCAGGCCGATCAGGAAGCCGTAGCCGCCCGGCAGCGCCGCAAAGAAAAGGGCAAGGACCGCCACGACCGGCGCATGCAGCATGCTGCGGTAGTAGGTCGAAATGCTGCCCTGCGCAGAAGACTGGATGCTGGCGGCGGTGCGCCATTCGAGCAGCAGCTTGCGGCTGACCAGCATGCGGTAGAGCGAGCGAATGATCGCGTCGCCCATCATGTAGGCCATGTCGGCAATGAAGACGATGCGCAGGGCAACCTGCGCATTCGACGAGCGCAGTTCCGACCACAGTGATTGGAAATGGGCGGCAGGAACGATGTCTGTCTGGCGGGGCACCAGGCCCGAGAGCAGCGACAGTGTCGGTGCTACGAACAGACAGAAGATCAGCACAAGCTGCCAGATGAAGGCGCCGACCGGATCCATGGCGAACCAGCCGAGGACGGAAGCGAGGAACCAGGCCATCGGGGTCAGCGAGCGGCGCAGGTTGTCGACCATCTTCCAGCGGCCGAGCGAGGTGATGCCGCGGGCTGGGTCGAAGATGTAAGGGATGAGCTGCCAGTCGCCGCGGGCCCAGCGATGCTGGCGTGAGATCTCGACCTCGTAGCGCGTCGGGAAGTCCTCGACCAGTTCGACGTCGGTGACTAGGGCGCAACGCGCCATCGAGCCTTCGAGCAGGTCGTGGCTCAGAACCGTGTTCTCGTCGATCCGTCCCTTGAGGGCAGTCTCGAAGGCATCCACCTGATAAAGGCCCTTGCCGGTGAAGGTGCCTTCGCCGGTGATGTCCTGATAGACGTCGGAGACGGTGAAGACGTACGGGTCGACGCCGCGGTTCATTGAAAAGACGCGCTGGAAGACGGAAGCGTCCTTGCCGGTGGTCAGCGAGGGCGTCACGCGGGGCTGGAGAAGGCCGTATCCGCTGACGACGCGGCCGGTCTTCGGATCATGGACCGGGCGGTTGATCGGGTGATAGAGCTTGCCGACCAGCTTGGTGACGGCATCGCGCATCAAGCGCGTGTCGGCGTCGAGGGTCATCACGTACTGGACGTTTTCCGGCACCATGTTCGCGCCCGGAAGATAGGACGTGTCGCGGTCGCCCCGCAGCAGCAGGTTCAGTTCGTGCAGCTTGCCGCGCTTGCGCTCCCAGCCCATCCAGGCGCCTTCGGCCGGATTGAAGAGGCGGCGGCGGTGCAGCAGGTAGAAGCGGGTCTTGCCGTCATGCGCATAACGGGCGGAAAGCTCGGCAATCTGGCCCTTTGCGTATTCCAGGATCTCGAGATCGGCGGCGGTTTCCTCGACCGCGCTGTCGCGCCAGTCGCTCAGCAGTGCGAAGTAGATCTCGCCGCGCGGGTTCGTGAGGTAGTGGACCTCGAGATTGCGGATCAGCTCGTCGACATCGTCGCGCTTGGCAATCAGGCAGGGCACTACGACGAGGGTGCGTGCATCTTCCGGCAGGCCTTCCTTGAACTCGTAGCCGGTCAGGCGGGCGGGTTTCGCGATGAAGGTCACCAACGTGTTGAAGAGGCCCGTCGCACCTTCCGACGCCGGCAGCGAGAACAGCAGCAGCAGAACGATGGTCATCGGCGTCGACAGGCCGGCCATCTCCAGGAAATAACCGACAACCGCCATTGCGGTGAGCGTCAGGCCGATGACCGGTACGGCGATGGAAATCCAGTTCAGGCGCTGGATGCCGAGGGCGAGGCTGCGCCAGAGCGGCATGCGGTAGCCGATTGCCTGCTCAAGAAGCGGGCGCTGGGCGCCGACCAGGTAGCCGCCGACATTCGGCGTCACGCCGGTTTTCCCGGATCGGGCGGCTTCTGCCGCGAGATCGATCGCCATCTGGGCGATTTCAATCTCGCTCTTGTCCGAGCGGCGGGCCAGCTTTTCGATCGTGTTGCGATAGGCGTTACGCGAACCGAAGTCGAGTTCGCGATAGTCGGTGTGGTTGCCGAGGATCTTGTCGACGAGGCAGACGTCTTCCACCCAGACCGACCATTCCTTGTCGTCGATCTCGCGCAGGCTCTTGACGATGTTACCGGTCGTCACGTTGCCGGAAGACAGGCGGTTGTGCTCCGCCGTCATCGATTCCTCGGCGGTGCGGCCGGCCTTTTCCAGGCGCTGCTCGACCCAGGCGATCGCAAAGCTGGTGTTCTGCGATCCGTTGCGGAGGCGGTACAGGAACTGGGTCGCGAAGGTATTGTCTTCGGCGAGCGGTTCGATCTGCTTGAGGAGTTCGGTCGAGCTTGCCGCATCGTTCAGCCGAATGATCTCGTCGGCAACCTCGTTGGCCTTACGGCGCATGCGGCGGGAGCGATCGACACGGGTGGAAATGCGGCGCAGGTTTTCGATGAGAACGAAACGGACGATCGACGGCAGCGCCCAGAGTTCGCCGATTTCCAGCGTCTGGTGTTTCTGGAAGCCTTCGACAAGCGCGGTCATGGCCTCCATCGACACGGTCGAATGGGTGTGGGCCACATAGAGCCAGGCCAACGCCATGGTGCGGGGGATCTCGCGGTTCCCGACCTTCATCGTCGGGAGCTGACGATAAAACTTCTTCGGGAAGTCACGGCGGACTTCCTGGATCGCTTCCTCGATGATGTAGTGGTTATCGAGCAGCCATTCGGCGGCAGGCGTGATGGTCGCGCCGGCTTCGACATCGGCTGCGGTTGCCCGGTAGACGCGCAGGATTTCCCGCTCGTTCTCGCGGTGGCGCGCAAAGAAATCGAAGTCGATCAGACCGGGCAGGTCGGTGGCCCCGTCGCGGGCCAGAGCTTCGGCGCTTTCGCGCAACTCCTCGATCGTGAAATAGGCGGCCCGGATCGCATCGTTGTGATCGATCTGTCTGGTATCTAAGTCGCGCGACTGAACATGCAGCGTCATGGGCAAAGACTTATTCTCGGGTGTTTCGTTTACTGGAAGCCGTCAGGGTTCGTCTTGGCCTGCTGCCGCCTTCCCGCGCATCGCTTTGCATGGTTTTGGCCTTCCGTTCAATCATCTGAACTCAAAAAGGCAGCTATGCGACGCGAGGGCGGCAAGAAAACGGGTCCAGGCGGAGATGGGTTCGTGGCTTCGCTGGGAAAATTGGCTTTTTTATGCCTTATTTCAAAGCCGTAGCCAAGCGCTAAAGCAACCGCCTGCGCGGCCGGGCGCAGTGCGGCGGGCAAATTACGGCGGCATGTGAAGGATCCGTGCAGAGTCTTCGTGCGGCAAAAGGAGCGGCCCGCACGAGCGAGCAGCCCGTCGCGATCAAGCGGTGGCGCCGCGGGTGTTTCTCTCGTGGATCTCGATCAGGGTGGGGCCCAGCGTCCGGCTGGCGTCGACCAGGGCTGCCGGCAGCGCATCCACGTCGGAAAGCCGGACGGCCGGCAGGCCATAGGCCTCGGCAATCTTCAGGAAATCGGGCGGGCTCGGCTTCACGCCTTCGGGCACGATCCCCTGTTCGATCATGTAGGTCTCGATCTCCTGATAGCCGTCGTTGTTCCAGACGAGGAAGATCACCTGAGCGCCGGCGTCCTTGGCCGCGCCGAGCTCGGCGAGCGAGAACTGCAGCCCACCGTCCCCGACCAGGCAGACGATCTGCGTTGTCGGCTCCGCGATGCTCGCCCCGATGGCGGCCGGCGGCCCGTAGCCGAGTGCTCCGTAGCCGGTCGCGGCATTGAACCAGCCGTGCAAGCGATCGGCCTCATAGTAGAGGTTGCCGGAATATACGGCCTGGGTGGAATCGCCGACGATGATTGCGCCGGGAAGCGTTTCCCGGATCGTCTCGAGAATGGAAATCTCGCAGCGCATCTTCGGCGTCAGTTCGGCAAGCGCCGCTTCGCGTGCTTGCAAGGCTCTCAGCGCACCCTGTGCATCGGTCTTTTCACCACCGAACTCCGCAAGCTCGGTCAAAAGGTCGTCTACGAGATTGTTGACCGTGGAGAGGATCGGCAGCGAAGCGGACGGCCCGCGGGCGAGCTGCGCCGCGTCAATGTCGACGCGCACGAGAGTCTGCGGAAGTTCGGGGAAGCCGTTGTCGGCGTACATGTCGTAGTCGGTCTGGCCCATCTGCGTACCGAGCGCGAGAACCAGGTCCGCGTCGGCGATCAGCCGGCGGACGGCCGCAAGACTTGGGCTTGCGGGAACGGACAGCGGATGCCGGTAGAACATGCCGCGCGCATTGACTGTGGTGACGACAGGCGCGTCCAGTCGTTCGGCCAGCACCTCGATGCCTGGCGCGGCAGAAACCGCGCCACCACCGCACAGGATCACCGCACGCTTCGCCTGACGGCAGCGCTGGGCGAGATCGAGAACGGATGCGATGTCGGCGCGCGGCCGGGGGACGGGCGGATTCTCCGGCTGCGGCAGTGCGATCGGTCTTGCCATCACGTCGGTCGGGATCTCGATATGCACGGGGCCGGGACGGCCGGAGCGGAGGATGGCAAAGGCGCGCTTCATCACTGCCGGAAGGTCTTCCGGCTCGAGGAGCGTATGGGACATCAGCGCGAAAGACGCGATCATCGCCCGCTGGTCCGGCAATTCATGCAGGCGGCCGCGACCGTGACCAAGGCTCGACCGGGCATTGACCCCGGAGATCACGAGCAGCGGTACCGAGTCCTGCTGGGCCTGAGCCATGGCCGTGATGGTGTTGGTGAGGCCCGGGCCGGTGATGACGAGGCAGACGCCCGGCTTGCCGCTGACGCGTGCATAGCCGTCGGCCATGAAGCCCGCGCCCTGTTCGTGGCGCGGCGTGACATGACGGATCTTTGCGCCGGCAAGGCCGCGATAGAGTTCCACGGTGTGGACGCCGGGGATGCCGAAGACGACATCGACGCCGTTGGCTTCCAGAATGTCGACCAGAGCCTCGCCGACCGTCTTCACTTTGTCGCCCATCGCGGGGTGTCCTTCTCGCCGAGCAGTTCATTTGCCAGGTCGACCATGCGCCCCGTGGCGGTTGCCAGCTGCGTGTCATCGACCGTCAGCGAAATGCGGATGAAGTTTTCGGCCTCCTCGCCGAAGGAGGCGCCGGGCATGACGGCGACATCCTTTTCATCGAGCAGGCGCTTGGCGAAAGTCTGGCCGGCGAGGCCCGAGGCGGAAACGTCGACGACGATGAACATGCCGCCCTCCGGCATCATCGGCTTCAGGATGCCGTCCTGGTCGAGGATGCCGGCAACCAGTCTCGCACGCCGCTCGTAGTTGTCGCGCATGACGGCGGCGGTGTCGAACGGCTGTGTCAAGGCCATCGCGGTCATGTCGGCGATGAACGGCTGCACGCCGAACAGCATGGTTTCCGAGACAGGCAGAAGACGGTCGCAGAACTCCGTGGGGCCCACCGCCCAGCCGCTGCGGAAGCCCGGCGCGGCATGGGATTTCGAGATCGACGAGACGACGATGGTGCGTTCGGCAAGTTCGGGATCGTCGAAGGGCGAGGCGAAGGCGGCGCCGAAGATCAGCTCTTCATAGACTTCGTCACAGACGATCCAGAGATCGTGCCGGCGGCAGACTTCGCCGATGGCGGCAATCTCGGAGGCGGTCAGGACGGCGCCTGTCGGATTGTGCGGCGTGTTGAGAAGCAGGACACGGGCGCGCGGGGTCACGGCACGCTCCAGATCCTCTGCCTGGAGGTGAAAGCGCTTTTCCGGATGAAGGGGTACCGGAACCATACGCGCGCCGCTCGAGGCGATCACGCCTTCATAGGTCGCGTAATAGGGGTCGCCGACCAGTACATCGTCATCGCGCTCGAGCAGGCCGAGCATGACGGTGAAGAGCGCGGTCTGGGTGCCGGGGAAGCAGAGCACGTTGCGCTCGCTCACGTCGGCTCGCCGCTTGCGGTATTTCCCGACCAGTGCTGCCACGACTGAGGCCTCGCCGCGACCGTTAGAATAGCGGGTGCGGCCCGCATACATGGCGCGGGCGCATTCATCGAGCAGGGCCTGATCGGGACGCACATCCGGTTCGCCGATCGTCAACTCGATGACGGGCGTGCCTGCGGCGGCCTTACGCCGCGCCTCGATGTGAATGGCCCATTTGCCGGATCCGAGATTGGCAAGGCGGTCGGTGATGGTGGCGTAACGCATGGATTGTCCAATCATCTCTTGTCGTGTGCGACGGCGTTGGCTTCGACGAGGCTCAGGCCACCGAGCAGCGCCTCGACCGAGGCAAGCGCGATGCGGGGCAGCGCCTCGTCGTCGAAAAGGTCGCCAGCCAGAGAGCCTTCGAGCCACAATCCGTCGATAAGTCCGTTGATGGCGATCGCGAGTTCCCGGTACTCGGCCGGCGTAACCGAGCGGCCGCATTCCTTGAGGAAAGCTGCCGTTAGCGTCTCGAGCGAGTCCAGGAAGGTGAGGTAGTTTTCGCGGTGGATGCGGGCGAATTCCGGGTCAACGCGCACATGGCTGATGAAGGCGGCCCAGAGGGACAGGGTGCGCGGGTCGGTGACCGGCGGACTGACATTTGCGATGATGAAGTCGTGCAACCGCTGGCGTGCGCTCTCTCCGGCCGTCTCCGCGGCATTGATCGCCGCCGAGGACATCGTCGTCATAATCTCGCGATAGGCGGCCTGGAGCATCTGGTCCTTGCCGGTGAAATAGTGGCGGATGAGGCCGCCGGTGACCCCGGCACGGGCCGCGATCTGGCGCACGGTCGCGCCCTGCAATCCGTGTTCCGAGATACAGTCAAGCGTGGCCCTGATCAGATCCTGGCGGCGTTCGGCTTCGCCCGCCCTGTGGAAGGTGCGGCGTGTCATGGCTCGAGCCTGAGGATTGGGCGCGTCAGGCAGGTCGGGCCACCCTCGCAGGCGATGCAGAGCGCATCCGCGGCGAAGACCTGAACGTCGCAGCCTGCGGCTTCCATGGCCGCGCGGGTCTCGGGGAAGCCGTCGACCATGATGACCTTGTTCGGAGCGGTCGGAAGGACGTTGAGGTTGAGGCCGCTGCTCGCGGCGAATTCACTTTCGGGTGCGACCACCAACCGAATGCCTTTTTCCTTCAGAAGGAAATAGAAGGCTGCCGGCAGTAGGGGGGCATGTACCAGCGCGAGGTCGTCGGCGAGCGGGCTGATGACCGACATCAAATGAAGACAGGCCTCCTCGCCCTGCCACAGCGGCAGGTCGAAGCCGAGCACGGTCACGCCGAGCGGTGCAAGAATGGCGGAGACCTGGTCGATGCCGGCCTGGTTCGAGCGCACGCCGCGGCCGATCGCCAGCGTCTTGTCATCGACCCAGACACAGTCGCCGCCTTCGACGGTGCCGGGAGCCTCGACGCGGCCGAGGATCGGAATGCCGGCCTTGCGATAGGCTGCCTCGTGCAGCGCCGGCTCGCCGGCGCGCAACGGTTTTCCCATCTTGAGGATGATTGCACCCTTGTCCGTCATCAGTGACGGGTCGTGGGTGAACATGGCATCAGCCAGGCCATCGCCATTGTCCTCGAGCCAGAGAATCTCAGCTCCCGAGGCGGCGACGAGGCGCGCGAACTCGCCATACTGGGCGATGGCCTTCTCGCCGTCGAAGGTCGGGCCATAGTGCCATTTCTTCGGGTCCGCGGCCCTCAGGCTTGGTCCGGGGCGACGCATCAGGACGCGACGCAGCGGCTTTGCCATTTCCTGCGAGCCGTATTCCTTCATGCGCTTCTTCCTCCGACGGGCAGACCCGGCAACCATTTGCGGCTCTGCGTATCGTTTTATTTATACGGTTGAATAATTGGCGCACAAGTGCAAAACTCGCGTCAATTCACCGGGCGTGGTCCAGCGGCGCACCGGGCAGACAAGAAGCTGGCGGGAACAGTCGCAACGATCTGCCGGAGGTATTTCTCCGGACATTGGCGGTATTTCATGACGGAATCGGCGCATGCCATCGAGGTGCAGAATCTCCACAAACGGTTCGGGCCTCTCGAAGTACTCAAGGGTGTTTCCCTCTCGGCCAGACAAGGCGACGTGATTGCCATCATCGGCGGCTCCGGTTCGGGCAAGTCGACCTTCCTGCGCTGTATCAACATGCTGGAACTGCCGAGTGCGGGCTCCGTAACGGTGCATGGCGAGACCATCGAGATGAAAAAGGACGGGCATGGCGGGCTGATGCCGGCCAATCGCCGCCAGGTCCAGCGCATCCGCAGCCAACTTGGCATGGTGTTCCAGAGTTTCAACCTGTGGCAGCACATGACCGTTCTGCAGAACGTCATCGAGGTGCCGGTGCATGTCCTCGGCATGCCGAAGGACAAGGCTGTCGACATTGCCGAAACGCTTCTGAGGCGGGTCGGCCTCTACGAGAAGCGGGATGCCTATCCCGCCTTCCTTTCGGGCGGCCAACAGCAGCGCGCCGCGATTGCCCGGGCGCTCGCCATCCAGCCGCTCGTCATGCTGTTCGACGAACCGACTTCCGCGCTCGACCCGGAACTGGTCGGCGAAGTGCTCTCCGTCATCGGCGACCTCGCCAAGGAGAAGCGGACGATGATCCTCGTCACCCATGAGATGAAGTTCGCCCGTGAGGTGTCGAACCACGTCGTCTTTCTGCATGGGGGCGTGATCGAGGAGCAGGGCCCGCCGGACCAGGTGTTCGGCGCGCCGAAATCCGAGCGGCTGAAGAAATTCATCAGCTCTATCCATTGAGAACTTCACCAAGTCATAAAACAGGGGAACTGGAATGAAGAATGCAATGAAGATCGCAGTCATGGCCGTGGCACTCAGCGGTGCAGTGTTCGGCTCGGCACTCGCCGAAGAGGTGAAGGTGGGCTTTGCCGCTGAACCCTATCCGCCGTTCGCATCGCCGGATGCCAACGGCAAGTGGGTCGGCTGGGAAGTCGAGTTCATGGAGGCGCTTTGCGCTGAAGCCAAGCTCGACTGCGTCATCACGCCGGTCGCCTGGGACGGCATCATCCCGGCGCTGACCTCGAAGAAGATCGACATGATCGTCGGTTCGATGTCGATCACCGAAGAACGCCTGAAGACGATCGATTTTTCCGACAAGTATTATAACACGCCGACCGCCATCATGGGGCCGAAGGGCGAAAAGTTCGATGCGACACCTGAAGGCCTCGCCGGCAAGATCATCGGCGTGCAGGTCTCGACCATCCACCAGGACTATGTGAACAAGTATTTCGGCCCGACCGCTGCCGAGGTTAAGGAATACCAGACGCAGGATGAGGCCAACCAGGATCTCGCCGCCGGCCGTGTCGACGCCGTGCAGGCCGACGTGATCGCGCTCGATGCCTTCATCAAGTCGGAGGCAGGTGCCTGCTGCGAGATCAAGGGCAATGTCGTCGACGATCCGGCCATCCTCGGTGCCGGTGTCGGTGTCGGCTTGCGCAAGGGCGAGACCGAGCTCAAGGACAAGGTCAATGCCGCGATCAAGGCGATCCGCGCCAACGGCACCTATGACACCTTCTCCAAGAAGTATTTCGACTTCGACATCTACGGCGGCTGAGCCATAGCCCGGGGCATGCGGCGGCGATCCCGCCGCATGCCGTTTTCCTTTGTTCATTTTCGGGTAGTTCACGATGGCGGCAGCGGCCGGCGGTCTTTTCGATCTCAGTCTTCTCGCGTTATCGCCTCCCGGCTGGGGCGGCGTTCTTCTCGAGGGCTTCGTGCGCTCGCTGCAGCTTGCGATCGGTGGCTATGCGCTTGGCATCGTGATCGGCATCGGCGGCGCCTTCGGCAAGCTCTATGGCGGGCCGATCATCAGGGACCTGCTGGAGGTCTATACGACGCTGATCCGCGCCGTGCCGGAGTTGGTGCTGATCCTGCTGCTCTATTATGCGGGCACCGATGCGGTGAACGCCCTGCTTTCCCTGATCAGCCTGCCACCTGTTGATATCAGCGGTCTCGTCGCCGGCATCTTCGTGATCGGCGTGGTCCAGGGCGCCTACTCAACCGAAGTGCTGCGCGGGGCGATCAAGGCCGTCCCCGCCGGGCAGATCGAGGCCGCCCGCGCCTTCGGCATGTCGCCGTTCAAGGCGCTGACGCGGGTGACGCTACCGGCCATGCTACCTTACGCCATTCCGGGGCTCGCCAATCTGTGGCTGATCTCCACCAAGGACACGGCGCTGTTGGCCGTCGTCGGTTTCAGCGAGCTGACGCTCGTCACGCGCCAGGCTGCCGGCACGACCAAGGCCTATATGCTGTTCTTCTGCGCGGCCGGCGTTCTCTACCTCGCCCTGACGCTCGTCTCCAACATCGTCATCGCCATCATCGAGCGCCGGGCGCGGCGTGGCATAGCGGAGCCGGTGTGAGCCCATGAGCGATACCGTGTCCGACGCACCCGCCGCCTACCAACCGCCGCGCGGCCGGCACCTGTTTGAACCGCATCGGCTGGCGCTGATGGCGATCTTCGCCGTCCTCGTCTTCTGTGTGGTGTGGTTCATGCGCTGGGACTGGTTGCCCAAATACCAGGGGCGGCTGATTGCAGGCGTCGGGCAAACCCTGCTGATGCTGTTTTCCACAGCGATCGTCGGCTTCCTGCTCGCCGTGCCGATCGGACTTGTCCAGGTGGCTGGCCCGCGTCCGCTCGCCTGGCTCGCCAAGATATTCTGCACCCTGATCCGCGGTACGCCGCTGCTCCTGCAGCTGTGGCTGCTCTATTACGGCCTCGGCTCGCTCTTCGCCCAATACCCCGAGATCCGTTCTTCCTTTCTCTGGCCCTATCTGCGCCAGGCCTGGCCTTATGGCTTCACGGCCCTGATGCTGTCCTTTGCGGCCTATGAGGGCGAGGTGATGCGCGGTGCCTTTGCCGGGGTTCCGAAGGGTGAACTTGAGGCGGCGCGCGCCTTCGGCATGAGCCGGTTCACCGCCTTCCGGCGCGTCTGGCTGCCGAGGGCCGTGCACAGGGCGCTGCCGACACTCAACGGCGAGACCGTGCTGCAGCTCAAGTCGACGCCACTGGTGGCGACGATCACCGTCATCGACGTGTATGCGGTGATCTCGAAAGTCCGGCAGGACACTTACCTCACTTACGAACCGCTGCTATTGCTGGCGCTTATCTATCTGTGCCTGACCGGGGTCCTCGTGACGGCGTTCAGGATGTTTGAAAACCGCATACCAACCCGTGGTGCCTGACATGACGATCCAATTTTCGAACTATATGGCCGAGGTCGTTGCGACCCGACACTATCTCCATCAGCATCCGGAAATCGGCCTCTCGGAGTTCAACACGTCCGACTACGTCGCCAGGCAACTCGAGGCGCTGGGATACGAGGTGACGCGCGGGCTCGCCAAGACCGGCGTCGTCGCGACGCTGCGCTGCGGCACCAGCACGAGGAGCATCGGCATTCGCGCCGACTTCGATGCCCTGCCGATCCTTGAGGAAACCGGCCTCGAATATCAGAGCAAGAACCCTGGCATGATGCATGCCTGTGGGCATGACGGCCATACGGCGATGTTGCTGGGGGCTGCCAAGATCATTGCGGAACGCAAGAATTTCGACGGCGTCGTGCACCTGATCTTCCAGCCGGCCGAGGAGAATTTCGGCGGCGCCAAGATCATGATGGACGATGGGCTCTTCGAAAAGTTCCCATGCGACGCCGTCTTTGCGCTTCACAACGATCCGACCATCCCGTTCGGCCAGTTCGCCCTTCGCGAGGGGCCGATTATGGCGGCCGTCGATGAATGCAAGATCACCGTCGACGGACGCGGCGGCCACGGCGCCGAGCCGCAGGATACGGCGGACCCGATCGTCTGCGGCGCGTCGATCATCATGGCACTCCAGACGGTCGTGTCGCGCAACATCCACCCGATCGACCCGACGGTCATAACCGTGGGTGCCTTCCATGCCGGTGGCGCGAGCAACGTCATCCCGGAGCGCGCCGAGATGCTTCTGTCCATCCGCTCCTTCGATCCGAAGGTGCGCGACCAGCTGGAAGAGCGCATCCGCATGATCGCCGAGGGTCAGGCGGCGAGCTTCGGCATGGGCGTCACCATAGACTACCAGCGGGGCTACAACGCGACGATCAATCACAAAGATGAGACGGACTTCATCCGGACGCTGGCGACCCAGTTCGCGGGGCCGGAAAAGGTCTTCGATCTGCCGCGCCCGACCATGGGCAGCGAGGATTTCGCCTACATGCTGGAAGAGCGGCCGGGCTGCTATTTCTTCGTCGGCACCCAGCGTACGGCGAACGATCCGCCTCTCCATCATCCTCGTTACGACTTCAACGACGACATCCTGCCGATCGGCACCAGTTTCTGGGTCGAGCTGACGGAGAAGTGGCTCGCCGCGAAATAAAGGCGCCTGCAGATCAGGCGTAAAAGAAAAGGCCCGGGAACGTGGTGTTCCCGGGCCTTTGCGTGTCGGCTTCGTGAAGTTTCAGGTTCTCAGGACCCTGTAGATCGCTGGAATGACGAGAACGGTCAGCAGCGTCGACGACGCAAGCCCGAAGAGCAGCGAAATCGCCAGTCCCTGGAAGATCGGGTCCGTCAGGATGACGGCGGCACCGATCATGGCCGCGAGTGCGGTCAAGAGGATCGGCTTGAAGCGGATCGAGCCGGCCTCGATCAAGACCTCGGTCAAATCCCGATCCGGGGTCTTTGCATGGCGGATGAAATCGACCAGCAGGATCGAGTTGCGCACGATGATGCCGGCAAGGGCGATGAAGCCGATCATCGAGGTCGCGGTAAAGGGCGCGTCAAACAGCCAGTGTCCGCCGAGGATGCCGATGAAGGTGAGCGGGATCGGCGTCAGGATCACCAGCGGCACCTTGAACGAGCCGAACTGGGCTACGACCAGGATGTAGATGCCGAGCAGCGCGACCATGAAGGCGGCACCCATGTCGCGGAATGTGACCCAGGTGACTTCCCATTCGCCGTCCCATAACAAGACCGACTTCGACTGGTCTTCCGGCTGGCCGTGGAGCGCGATTTCCGGCTTCGTGAGCCCCGTCCAATCCTGCTTGTCGAGAGCATCCTGCACGGCAAGCATGCCGTAGAGCGGGGCTTCGAAGTCGCCCGCGAGCTCCGCCGTCACCATCTCGGCATAGCGGCCGTTGTGACGGAAGATCGGGAAGGAGGCCTTTTCCTCGTTGACGAGGATGACGTCGCCGAGTTCCACCACCGAGCGCGAGCCAGGCAGGAGATTGGCCGGGATCGGGGTCGACAGGAAGGTTTCGTCGAAGACCTTGGCGCCCTTCGGACGGCTGATGACGATCGGGATCGGCGCGCGGCCTTCGCCGCGATGCGAGTAGCCGAGCGTCGTCGAACCGTTGAGGATCGACAGGGTGTCGAAAACGTCGCTTTCGGAGACGCCGAAGAAGTCGAGGTCGTCGCCTGAGATCGTGGCGCGCAGGCGGCTCGCCGGCTGGCCATAGCTGTCATCGACGTCGACAATGAACGGCACCGACTTGAAGGCAGCCTTGACCTTTTCCGCGGTGGCGCGGCGGGTGTCGGCGTCCGGACCATAAACTTCGGCGAGCAGGGTCGCCATGACCGGCGGGCCGGGCGGCGGCTCGACGACCTTCAGCGAGGTGCCCTCGGGAACCTTCACTTCAGCGAGAAGGCGCTGGCGCAGGTCGAGCGCGATGTCATGGCTCGAGCGGTCGCGGTCCGACTTCGGCGTCAAGTTGATCTGCACGTCGCCCATATAGGTCGCCGAACGCAGATAGGCGTGACGCACCAGGCCGTTGAAGTTGAAGGGGGCGGCGGTCGCGGCATGGGTCTGGACGCTCAGGACCTCGGGCGTGTCGAGCGCAACCTTGGCAACCGCCTGGGCGACGGCATCCGTCGTTTCGACCGACGAACCTTCGGGAAGATCGATGGTGACCTGCAGTTCAGACTTGTTGTCGAAGGGCAGGAGCTTGACCGTGACGTCCTTCGTGTAGAACAGCGCCAGCGAGCCGAGTGTTGCTGCACCCACCAGCAGCAGGAAGATCCAGCTGTTCTTCTTGATGGCGAGGATCGGGCCTGCAACCCGCGCATAGCCGGCGCCGAGAACGCCGCCGGTCGCATGGCTGTCGTCATGATGAAGCTTGGCCTTGCCGGCGATCTTCAGCATCAGCCACGGCGTGACGAGCACCGCGACGAAGAAGGAAAAGATCATCGCGGCCGAAGCATTGGCCGGGATCGGGCTCATATAGGGGCCCATCATGCCGGAGACGAACATCATCGGCAGAAGCGCCGCGACGACGGTCAGCGTCGCGACGATGGTCGGGTTGCCGACTTCGGCGACCGCGTCGATTGCCGCCTCGCGCCGGTCCTTGCCGTCGTTGAAGCCCCAGTGGCGGGCGATGTTCTCGATGACGACGATCGCGTCGTCAACGAGAATGCCGATCGAGAAGATCAGGGCGAAGAGCGAGACGCGGTTCAGCGTGTAGCCCATCAGGTTGGCGGCAAAGAGCGTCAGCAGGATGGTGACCGGAATGACGATCGCGACGACCAGCGCTTCGCGGCGGCCGATCGAAACCCAGACAAGGGCGATGATCGACAGCGTGGCAAGGCCGAGATGGAAGAGCAGCTCGTTTGCCTTCTCGTTGGCCGTCTCGCCGTAGTTGCGGGTGACTTCGACCGCCATGCTGTCGGGGATGAGGTTACCCTTCAGCTCCTCGACGCGGTGCAGGATCTCCTCCGAGACCAGAACGGCATTGGCGCCGGCACGCTTGGCGAGCGCAAGCGTCACGGCCGGCACGCGCTTCAGCTCGCCGTTCTCCGTCCGCGTGACGGTCGAGGCGCGGGCGTCCGCCGTGTCGGTGACGAAGGAAACGTCGGCCACGTCGCGGACGTAGACCGGACGGTTGTCACGGGTGGTGAGCAACAGGTTGCCGATCTCGGTCGGGGTCGAGAGCGTTTCCCCGGCGACGAGTTCGATCTGCCGGCCGTCATTGCGCACCAGGCCGGTCGAGAATGAACGGTTGGCGGCGGTGACCTTGCCGGAGAGCTGCTGCAGTGTCATGCCGTAGAGCGCCAGCTTTTCGGGCTGGGGGGCGATCCGGATCGCATCGCCGGTTTCGCCGACGAGGTAGCTCAGGCCGACATTGTCGATCTTGGCCATCTCGACGCGCAGTTGCCGGGCGATGCGGGTGAGTGCGGTCGAATCGACGTCGGCGCCCTTGTCGGCGGAAGGGGTCAGCGTCAGCGATACGATCGCCACGTCGTCGATGGTGCGGCCGACAACGAGCGGTTCGGGAATGCCGACCGGGATCGAGGCCATGTTGGCGCGGATCTTGTCATGGACGCGCAGGACTGCGGAATCACCTGATGTGCCGACGACGAAGCGGGCCGTCACCATGACCTGGTCATCGGAGGTCTGCGAATAGACGTGCTCGACGTCGTTGATGCCCTTGATGATGGTCTCGAGCGGTTCGGTGACGAGCTTGACCGCGTCTTCGGCCTTCAGGCCGTCGGCCCGCACTATGATGTCGACCATCGGCACGGAGATCTGCGGCTCTTCCTCGCGCGGCAGCGTCATCAAGGCGACGAGGCCGAGCGCGAAGGCGGCGAGCAGGAAAAGAGGCGTGAGCGGCGAGGTGATGAAGCCCTTGGTCAGGCTTCCCGCAATGCCGAGACTGGGAACCTTCATGGCAGTACTACCTCGTCGCCGGCAGACAGGCCGGTCAGGATTTCCGTCATTTCCTTGCCGTCGCGCAGGATCGGTTTGGCGGTGACGACAGCGCGCTCGACCGTGGCGTCGCCCGACTTGACTGTCACATAGTCGACGCCGAAACGGCTCGTTAGCGCAGCAACCGGCAGCAGAAGCGCGTCCCGCTCGCCAACGGGCACGCGGACCAGAAGGCGCTTGTTGACGAAGGAGGCGGGCAGGTCTTCGACCTCGACATCGGCGATCACGCGGCCATTATCGATTTCCGGATAGATCTTGGCGAGGCGGCCCTTGCTCTCGTGGCCGTTGCCGCCGTCGATCTCGATGGTGGCGTCCTGGCGGAGGAGATCGGCATGCCGCTCAGGGATCGCGAGCCGCAGGAAGAAGCCTCCACCGCCGATCGTTGCGACTGGCTCGCCCGCCATAATCACGGCGTCCCTGGTGACTGGAACTGTCAGAACCTTGCCGTCGGCCGGGGCGAGAACAGCGCCTTCCTTGCCCTGCTCGACGACGACGGAGCGTTGGGCCTCGGCGGCGGCGATCTGGTTGCGGACGACGTCGACCTGGGTCCGCAGGGCGTCGAGACGCTGGGCGGTGGTGACGCCGCGCTTGATCAGCTCCTCGCCGCGCGACAGTTCCGACTGGGCATTGTCGAGCGATGCCCGCAGGCCGAGCAACTGGGCCTCGATCGCGGCGATCTGGAAGTCGATCTTCTCGTCCTTGACGGTCGCGATGACCTCACCGGCCTTAACGTCGTCGCCCTCGGTGACCTTGAGGTCGACGACGGTGCCGCCGATGCGCGCGCGGGCGGCGACGCTGTCACGCGCCTCCACGCGGCCATAGACGGCCTTCCATTCGAGCACCTTCACCTTGTCCAAGCGGATGGTCTCGGCTGCAAGGGAACCGGTGGCGCCGAAGCAGAGGGCGAGGGCGGCGAAACGCGCAAGCGTGAAGGCGTTCATGGGTATTTCCTTCGGTTCTGGCCGCTCAGAATGCGGTGCCGGGACGAAAGCCAAGTTTCTTGAAGATCATCGCTGCGGGGCAGAAACCGGTGAAGGCGGACTGCAACATGTTGGCGCCGATGAACACGGTGAACCAGATGAAAAGCGGGCTCACATAGACCGTCAGCAGGACGGACAGGAGAACCATTACGCCGGCAAAGGCCAGCACTGCACGATCGAGGGACATGGGAAACCTCCACACATATATATCTACATATATTCGTATATACGTTGGTTGCCTTTATAGCAAGCGCTATTTTCCCGACCGGCGGCGCCGGACAGGATGAAAGGATCTCAAGGACAAGTGGTCAGTAGGTCTCTCAGGTCGCCTGGCTGCGCCCCGCCAAACGTTCGCTGAAGATGATGATCAGGCCGGCGCTGCAAATCAGGGTCGCACCGAGGAAGACGTTCGCTGCGGGAACGTCACCCCAGATGGCATAGCCGAGCACGAAAGCCCAGACGAGGGAGGTATATTCGAACGGCGCGAGCACGGAGATCGGCGCCTTGCGCATACCTTCGAAGAAGGCGAGCTGGGCCACGCCGCCGATGATGCCGGTCGCCAGCGACAGGCCCAGCTCGGCAAGGCTGGGCTGGTGCCAGACCTGAAAGACCATGGTGCCGGTCAGAATCAGGAAGAAGCTGTTGGTGACCGTCATCTGAACCAGCGAGCGGGCGCCCATGGCGGTCCGACGCAAGAGTACCGTCGAGAAGGCCCAGAGAAAAGCGGCTTGCAGGGCGAGGTAGACGGGGAAGGTGATCCGCAGTCCGATCGGATTGGTGGCGACCAGAACGCCGACGAAACCGACGATGACCGCAGTCCAGCGCGGGGCGGTCACACGTTCCTTGAGGATCGGCACGGCCAGCAAAGTCGCGACCACGGGGGCTGCATAGTAGAGCGTCGTGATCTCCGCGAGCTGCATGGTGCGGGCGGCATTGTAATAGGACAGCCATGCCCCGAGCAGGAGGAAACTGCGGATCACCATCGGCTTGACGACCGGCGACGTCGCGGCTTCCCGAACCAGGGAAGGGCCGCCGAAGAGGAAGCAGCCTGCGAGAATGGTAACACTGCGGAAGAAAAGGATCTGCCAGACGGTCGTCGTCTCGACCAGCAGCTTGATGACCCCGTCATGCAGCGTGAAGAGGAAATAGGACAGGCTGGTCAGCAGGATGCCGAGTCCGACGGTGGTTTTCACGCATGCACCTGTGGAAGAAAATGAGGGAAAGGCGGTTGCCGCCGGAATCAATGACAGCCCGCGAAAGGAACGGCGCCATCTTTCTTTTTCCTCTCGGGCTGTCAATTGCATCATTTCAGGGTTCGCGGCGGGCCACGTTCGCCATTTCGCCGGGAAACAAAATGTGAGACACGCATGGCGATTTCGCGGTTGTCGTTTCAATCGATTTAAATAAAGTGCCGCCAAATCGAGGAGTGGATCATGGCTGAAACGATCAACGACACCAACGCCGCGTCGAAGGGTGGTTATTTCACGAGGACGCGGGCGGCGGTTTCGCTTCTCTTCTTCGTGAACGGCTTGATGATGGGAGCGTGGGCTCCGAAGATCCCGGTTTTCGCCAAGGCCCTGTCGCTCAGTGAAGCGGACCTCGGCGTCATGCTGTTCGTTTTCGGCATCGGGTCGCTGGTGATGATGCCGGTAGCCGGCATGCAGATAGCCCGCTTCGGTTCAAGCGTCGTTGTTCAGGCCGCCGCGTTGCTCTTCATCCCCACGGTGATCGGCATCACCCTTGTCTCGTCGGTGCCGGCCGGGGTCGTGGCGATCTTCCTGTTCGGCGGGCTCGGCGGTGCCATGGATGTTGCCATGAATGCCAATGCGGTCGAGGTGGAACGGTCCATGCGGCGCTCGATCATGTCGTCGTGCCATGCCTTCTGGAGCCTTGGCGGACTTGTCGGCTCGGCCACCGGCGGGTTTCTGATCGCCCATGTCGGACCGATGGGGCACGCGCTTCTGGTGGCGGGGCTCGGCGTTCTCCTGTTCCTTGTCGCGCGCCCGATGATCCTTGCCGACCGGCCGCACCCGGCGGAGCGCCGTGAGCGCACCCGCCTGCCGCTTTCACCGCTTCCCTGGCTGATCGGGATCATCGCACTGTTCTCGATGATCCCGGAGGGGGCAATCCTCGATTGGGGCGCGCTCTATCTCGGCAATGAACTGTCCGCCTCGACGGCGCTCTCGGGTTTCGCCTTCGCCGCCTTTTCGCTCGCGATGTCGGTGATGCGTTTTGCCGGCGACCTCGTGCGCGACCGGCTGGGTGCTGTTCTGACGCTCAGGCTGTGCACCGTCGCCTCTTTCGTCGGGCTGGTGATTGCCGGTCAGGCGCCGAATGTGACGATCGCTCTGATCGGTTTCGGGATCGCCGGCATCGGCATTTCCAACATGGTGCCGATCGCCTTTTCCGCGGGCGGCAACATTCCGGGCCTCGCGCCAGGGATCGGGCTGTCGGTCGTCACATCACTCGGTTACTCGGGCATCCTGTTTGCGCCGTCGGTCATCGGGTTCATCGCGGAATACACCTCCCTGTCGACCGTCTATACGGCCGTGTCGCTGCTCAATCTGGCGGTGCTCGCGATGTCGGGGCTTGCCCGCCACGCCGACAGGGTCGGCGAGGCGGCGCACTGATCGATCAGGCGAAGTCGACCTCTTTCGAGAACGGCAGCGCCCGCAGCCGCTTGCCGGTCAGGGCGAAGATCGCATTGCCGAGCGCCGGCATCGACGGCGGCGTTCCGGGCTCGCCGGCGCCGCCCATGCGGTGGGCATTCTCGAGAAGCTCGACCTCAATCACCGGACACCGGTTGATGCGCAGTGCATCATAGGCATGGAAATTGTTCTGCTCGACCACGCCGTCGGCAAAGGTGATTTCCTGGCCGATCGCCGCGGAGAGGCCGAACACGATGCCGGACATCATCTGCGCCTTGAAATTCTGCGGGTCGAGGACGATGCCGGGGTCTGCCGCGCACCAGACCTTCTCGATGCGGATCGCGCCATCGGTCTCAGAGATCTCCACGACCTGCGCCACCCAGGTCCCGAAGGAAAGAGCGAAGGCAAGGCCTCGGGCGCGGCCGGGGGCGGGCGACGTTGACCAGCCGGACATTTCGGCCACTTTCTCCACGACGGCAAGAGCGACCGGGAAATCCTTCATCAGGGCGCGCCGGAGTTCGAGCGGATCCCTGCCGCCGGCGGCGGCGATCTCGTCGATGAAGCTCTCGTGCATGAAGCAGTTGTAGGAGTAACCGACCGAGCGCCAGAAGCCGACCGGGATGCCGAGGGGCGCCTTGCGGCCGTCTATCCGGTAGTTTTCGATGCCGTAGGGCTGGTTATAGGCGCCGTCGATCAGGGAATTGTCCGGTCCGCCCATGGGCACGTCCGGATAGTAGCGGCCTACCGCGCTTGCGACCACCGAGGGCGCGGCGATAGAGCCCGTCAATGCCTTGGGTAGCCCATCGTCGTCGAGCACCGCCTTGTAGCGCCCCTTGGCCACGGGCCGATAAGGGCCGTGAGTCATGTCTTCCTCGCGTGTCCAGGTCACCTTGACAGGGCGTCCCTCGGCTTCCTTGGCAAGGCGGATCGCGTAGTCGGAAAAGTCTGGTTCGATGCGGCGACCGAAGCCGCCGCCGAGGAAGGTGGTGTGGACCTTGATGTTTTCGGCGGGAAGCCCGGTGATGCGCGCGCCAACCACTTCGATCAGCGTAGGCCCCTGGTTCGGCGCCCAGACTTCGAGCAGGCCGTCCTTAAGGCGCGCCGTCGCATTCATCGGCTCCATCGTGGCATGGGAGAGGAAAGGCGCATCATATTGCGCCTCGACCACCCTTTCGCGTGCCGCGTCGGCGAAAACGAGGTCCGGGTCTCCGAGGGTTCGAAGCGTGAAGAAGTCGGAACCATCGAGCGTCCTGGCAAGGATCGCGTCGATGTCCGCCGAGCTCTTCGGGTTGGGGCCGGCTTCCCATTCCACGGTCACCGTTTCGGCTGCCCGGAAAGCGCGCCAGGTGTTGTCGGCGATTACGCCGATGCCCTGGCCATAGGGGCTGTCGATCGCGATCACCTTCCGCACCCCGGGCATGGCGAGGGCGGCGGCAGCGTCGAAGGATTTCATCCCCCCGCCCGGGCTCGGGTTCATCCGCACGGTTCCGTAGAGCATGTCGGGGAGCGTGACATCGACGCCGAAGATCGGCGCGCCCGTCACCTTGGCCCGCATGTCCTTGCGCGGCTGCGGTTTGCCGAGGATCTTCCACTCCTTGCGATCGCGCAGCGCAATGCCGGAGGGCGGTTCGATTGCCGCCGCGTCGAGCGCGAGTTCGGCGTAAGTGAGGCTGCGGCCGGAAGCCGGGTCGCTGACGACGCCTTCGAAGGTCTTCAGGGTCGATGACGCGACGCCGAGTTTGAGGGCTGCCGCTTCCTTCAGTGATTCACGCGCCGCCGCGCCGGCATAGCGCATCTTCTCGAAGCCGTCCGCCATCGAGGTCGAGCCGCCGGTGAACTGCAGGGCCACGAACTTTGCGACGACCTTCATCGCGGCACGCAGGCTCTCGGCGACCATGCCCTCATCGAATTGCGGGACAGGTGCGCCTTCGCTCAACGCCGCGGCATTGTAGTAGGCAGGCGAGGAGGGGCCGTGCTCGACCGAAACCTGGTCGAGGCGAAGGTCGAGCTCCTCGCAGACAAGCGCGGCAAGGGTGGTGTAGCTGCCCTGACCCATCTCGGCGCGGGGTGCGATGATCGTGGTCCGACCGTCGCTGCCGATCTTCACATATGGATTGAAGGTGGCCTCCCCGGATGCCAGCTCCTCGGAAAGGGGATTGGCGAAGGGTTTCCTGTAGCTGTAGTAGCCGAAGGCGACCCCGCCGGCGACGGCGGCGGCGCCGAACAGGAAGGTGCGGCGGGCAATTTTTCCGATCCGGGACATGATCAGGCTCCCGTGACTTGGGTTGCGGCCCGGTGGATCGCGGCCCGGATGCGCGGATAGGTGCCGCAGCGACAGAGATTGCCGGCCATGGCTTCATCGATTTCGGCGTCACTGGGTGAGGGGTTGGCCTCCAGAAGGGCGACCGCATTCATGATCTGGCCTGCCTGGCAATAGCCGCACTGTGCGACCTGCTCGTCGATCCAGGCCTGTTGCACGGGATGGAGGACGTCGCCGTTTGCGAGCTCGTCGATCGTTCGCACCTCGGATGTCACGTCGGCTGCCGCCACCTGGCAGGAGCGGACGGCCTCGCCGCCGATGATGACCGTGCAGGCTCCGCAGAGCCCTGCTCCGCAGCCGAATTTGGGTCCTTTGATGTCGAGGATGTCGCGTAGCGCCCACAGAAGCGGCATGTCCGGTTCGACCTCGAGGCTCAATGCTTTTCCATTGACGATCAGGTTCACTTCGTCCTCCCGCTGCACTAGGGTCGCATTTCCCATCAACTGTCTCGTGACAAATTAACAAAATATGTCATAATGTCAAACATGGACGACCTGAAGACCGACCCCAAGCGCGCGGCCATACTGGAGCAGGCCTTCGCCGCCTTCACCACCTATGGCTACAAGCGCACGACAATGGACGACATTGCTCGCGCTGCCGGCCTGTCGCGCCCTGCGCTCTATCTCTTCTACCGCAACAAGGGTGATATCTTCCGGGCCTGCATGAGCGTCATGATGGCAGAGATGCGGGAAGACGTCGCCCGCTGTTTCGTAGGGGAGGGCGGCGCCGCCCAGAAGGTTCATGAAGCGCTCGATCGGGCGATCGTGCGTCCGTACCGCCAGATCGCCGACACGCCCCACGGGGCGGAGATCCTGGATGCCAAGGACGAATTCGCCGGCGACCTGTTCCTCGAATGGATCAACGCCGTGGAAGACGAGATCTCGGTCGGTCTGGAAAGCGAGGAAGCCGCTGGCCGGATCGATCTCGCCGGCGCCGGGGTCGCTCCCCGGCTCGTGGCTTCACTGCTTCTTGATGCGACGGAAGGCATGAAAATGCGTATGCCGGACATGGATGTCGTCTCTACCAAGCTCGCAGATCTGGTCCGCCTGTTGATCGGACCCTATGCACGTTGACCGTGCTTTAGCATGCAGTTGACAAGGGGACGGGTTTGATCCACCTGGTTTCTGACATTTTCCTGCCGTTCAAGGGCATTCCATGACTTCAGCAGACGAATTCGATCCCAAGCCGCGCCACCAAACCGTTGCCGTCGATGTCGGCGGCGTGATCGTCGGCGGCGGCGCGCCCGTCGTCGTGCAATCGATGACCAACACCGATACGGCCGATGTCGACGCGACCGTCAGGCAGGTAGCCGAGCTTCACAAGGCTGGCTCCGAGATCGTCCGCATCACGGTTGATCGCGACGAGAGTGCCGCCGCGGTTCCGAAGATCCGTGAGCGTCTGCTCAGGCTCGGCATCGACGTGCCGCTGGTCGGCGATTTCCATTATATCGGCCACAAGCTTCTCGCGGACCATCCGGCCTGTGCGGAGGCTCTGGCCAAATACCGTATCAATCCGGGCAATGTCGGCTTCAAGGACAAGAAGGACAAGCAGTTCGCCGATATCGTCGAGATGGCGATCCGCTATGACAAGCCTGTGCGCATCGGCGTCAACTGGGGTTCGCTCGACCAGGAACTGCTGACCCGGCTGATGGACAAGAACCAGGCTGAGGGTTTTCCGCTTTCGGCACGCCAGGTGACTCGCGAGGCGATTGTGCAGTCCGCCCTGCTGTCGGCGGAACTGGCCGAGGAGATCGGCCTGCCGCGTTCGAAGATCATCCTCTCGGCGAAGGTTTCCCAGGTCCAGGACCTGATTGCGGTCTATTCGATGATGGCCCGCCGTTCCGATCATGCGCTCCATCTCGGGCTGACCGAGGCCGGCATGGGGTCGAAGGGCATCGTCGCCTCCTCGGCGGCCATGGGCTATGTCCTGCAGCAGGGCATAGGCGACACCATCCGCGTGTCGCTGACCCCGGAACCGAACGGCGACCGCACCCGCGAAGTGCAGGTCGCGCAGGAACTGCTGCAGGTCATGGGCTTCCGCCAGTTCGTTCCGGTCGTTGCGGCCTGCCCAGGATGCGGGCGCACCACCTCGACCATATTCCAGGAGCTTGCCCAGCGCATCCAGGACGACATCCGTAAGAACATGCCGGTCTGGCGCGAGAAATATCCGGGTGTCGAAGGGCTCAACGTCGCGGTGATGGGCTGCATCGTCAACGGACCGGGCGAGAGCAAGCATGCGGATATCGGCATCTCGCTGCCGGGAACCGGCGAAAGCCCCGCGGCTCCAGTGTTCATCGACGGCCAGAAGGCGATGACGCTGCGCGGTCCGAACATCGCATCGGATTTCGAGGCGCTCGTCATCGACTACATCGAAAAGCGCTATGGCCGAAAGAGTGCCGCCGAGTAAGATCGGGGGCATGCAACTTCATAATGCCGCAATTCGGCTGTTGACGGAAATCAGACCTTTCCTGGAGTTTGTCCGACAATGATCAAGAAGCTCTCGATTCTCGCGCTTGCCGCGATCTATCTCACCGCCTGCACGACGACCGATCCCTATACCGGCGAGCAGAAGGTGTCGAATACGGCCGGCGGCGCCATGCTGGGCGCGGCTGCGGGCGCGCTTGGCGGTCTTGCCGTCGGCGGTGGCGGCCGCGAGGGCCGCAATGCGGCGCTGATCGGCGCCGGCATCGGCGCACTGGCCGGTGGCGCTATCGGCAACTACATGGATCGCCAGGAGTCCGAGCTGCGCGCTCAGTTGCAGGGCACCGGCATTTCGGTCACCCGCATGGGCGACCGCATCATCCTCAACATGCCGTCCAACATCACCTTCGCGACCGACCAGTATGCGGTCATGCCGCAGTTCTATCCGACGCTGAATTCGGTTGCTGTCGTGCTGAACAAGTTCAACCAGACCCTGATAGACATCAACGGTCACACGGATTCGACCGGCAGTCTGGCGCACAACCAGGAACTTTCGCAGAACCGCGCGCAGTCGGTGGCGAACTATCTGTTCAGCCAGGGGCTGGACGGGCGCCGTGTCTCGGCCATGGGCTTCGGACCGAACGAGCCGGTCGCCTCGAACGCCACTCCCGAAGGCCGTGCGCAGAATCGCCGCGTCGAGATCCAGATCGCGCCGATCAAGGCCTGATCGGACCAAAGAGCCAACGATTTACAGAAGCGCTGCCCCTCGGGCGGCGCTTTTCATATCCGGCTGGCGAGCAGCTTTATCCCGGCCGCCGCGAACAGCACGCCCAAGGTCGCGTCGATGCCCCGGCGGGCGGCGCGATAGACGCGGAAGGCGCGTGCCGTCGAGAACAGGATGGCGTAGCCGGTGAAGACCGTCATGCCGGTGAGCAGGCAGCCGACGACGATGAAGGCGACGACCTGGGCCGAGGCATTGGCGGGAAGCCCGAGCGAGATGATGGCGACCCAGGCGAAGATCGCCTTGGGATTGGTCAGGTGGATGGCATAACCGAGCAGGAATATGCGCCTCAGACTGCGTTTCTCTGGATTGCCGGTCGCCGGCAGGATCTGGTCGTCCTTGCGTGAGGCCGAACGAAGGGCCTTCGCGGCGAGGTAGAGCAGGTAGAGGCCCCCGGCGATCTTCACTATCTGCAGGAAGCCGGCATATTGTGTGAGAAGCGCGGCAAGGCCGATCGAGGCTGCCATGGCCCAGGTGAAGGAGCCTGCAAAGACGCCGGCCGCCATGGTAAGCCCGGCCCGCCGCCCGTCCGAGATAGAGGTCGACACGATTGCCATGATCGCCGGGCCGGGGCTGATGACGGCGACCAGGTAGACGAGATAGGCCGCAACGATCTGCGGTAGATGTTGGATTATGTCATTCATAGTCGGCGCCCCTCCTCCTTCGGTCGACGAGGAGCAAGACTAGCTCGACCAGGCTCTCCGAACACGTCAGTAGTTTTGATCGGGACCTATCGGTGCTTGATGGGTCTGTTGCGGGATGCGTTCGGCCGTTCAGCTCTTGCGATTGGCAACGAAGCGGGCGGCGTCGGTCAGTGTCTGTGCCTTGTCGCCATAGACGGCGACCAGAGCAGTCGCCTCGCCGACCAGCCTGTCGAGTTCCTCTTCCGCCCAGGCTTGCCCTTTCAGCGCGACGAGCGTGCCTTTCCCGCGGGCTGCATCCTTGCCGGCCGCCTTGCCGAGGGTTGCCGCATCGGAGGTGAGGTCGAGCAGGTCGTCGGCAAGCTGGAATGCGCGGCCGACAATCTCCCCGAAGCGGCGCATGCGGTCACGATCGGCGGCCGGTGCACCGGCGATGATGGCGCCGGCCTCGCAAGCAAACCGGATCAGGGCACCGGTCTTCATCGCCTGCAGTGTGACGATGCCGGCTTCATCTGGAGCCTGCTTTTCGGCCGCGAGATCGAAAGCCTGGCCGCCAGCCATTCCTCCGATGCCGGCGGCGCGCGAAAGGGCGAGTACCAGCTCGGTCTTGGCCCGGTCAGGAAGGTCGGTTTCCGGGGCGGCGATGATGTCGAAGGCATAGGTGAGCAGGCTGTCGCCGGCGAGGATTGCGGTCGCCTCGTCATAGGCGATGTGGACCGTCGGCTGGCCGCGCCTGAGGTCGTCGTCGTCCATGGCCGGCAGGTCGTCGTGAACGAGCGAATAGCTGTGCAGGCATTCGAGCGCGCAGCCGACGCGGAGTGCGGCCGCGCTGTCACCACCGAAGAGTGCCGCACTTTCGACGACAAGAAAGGGACGCAGGCGTTTTCCGCCGTTCAATGCTCCGTGGCGCATGGCGTCCAAGAGGCGTGCGGGCCTTGTGATTTCCTGCGGGCGTGGTTCGGCGGAGAGGAGCTCCATCAACAGGGTTGCGGTCTGTCGGGCCGATGCCAGGAGTTTCGTTTCGAAGGGAGTGACTTGCGCGTTCATGGCCGCTTTCTTGGCATGCGTCCGACAGGCTGGCAACGGTAAACTGGCTGGAAAAGCGGCTGTCCCGATCCGTGCGGTCTGGCTATCATTCATCAAGGCCGCTAAGAGAGACAAGCACTCGAAGAGACCGGACAGACCCTCCTTGGCGGAAGACAGCGATATCGGGGACGAAATCGAGGACGACGGGTCCGCAAGGCAGCGGCCGGCCGACCTGTTGCGCAAGCTGCTGCGAATAGCGCTCATGCTGCTCGTTTTGCCCTATGCCCTGATCGTCGTCTATCGGATCGACTTCATTCATCCGGTCTCGACGCTGATGCTCGCCGATCTCGTCACCTTTCAGGGTTACGACCGGCGATGGGTCGATTTCGAGGACATCTCGCCCAATGTCGTGCGTGCCGTCATGATGTCGGAAGATGGCCAGTTCTGTTTCCATAGCGGGGTCGACTGGGAACAGATGAAGGGCGTGGTCGATGACGCACTGTCCGGCCAGGCGACCCGCGGTGCGAGCACCATTCCGATGCAGGCGGTCAAGAACCTCTATCTCTGGAATAGCCGGTCGATGGTCCGGAAGGGGCTGGAGCTCCCGCTCGCCATGGTCGCCGATGCGATCTGGCCGAAGGAACGGATGATGGAGATCTATCTCAACATCGCCGAATGGGGCCCGGGAATCTACGGGATCGAGGCCGCTGCGCGACATCATTTCAAGACCTCGGCGGCGAAGCTGACATCTGCCCAGGCGGCCCTCCTTGCCGTTTCTCTTCCCAATCCGATCGAGCGTGTGGCGGGGAAGCCCGGCAAGGGCATGAAACGTCTTGCCAATGTCGTCGACCGACGCGCCAAGCGTTCGGGCGCATACATCAAATGCCTTTATGAATGACGTTTGAAAGTTTGGTTGGTGCGAGGGCCGATCGCCCCCTATCCTCGAGCAAGACGAGCCAATCGGGAGCGCGACGGTGGAACCTTTAATTCTCTATATCGGCAACAAGAACTACTCCTCGTGGTCATTCCGCCCCTGGGTGGCGCTGACCGGCTGCAAGATCCCCTTCGAGGAAAGGCTCATTCCCTTCGATTTCGATGCGGGCAATCCGAAATTCCGGGAGATTTCGCCGACTGGCCGCGTGCCGGTGCTTCATCACGGTGGCTTGAGGGTTTGGGAATCGCTGGCGATCATCGAATATGCGGCGGAATTGTTCCCGGAGGCCGGCCTGTGGCCGGAAGACATCGGCGACCGGGCCATGGCGCGATCGATCTCGATGGAAATGCTCTCGGGTTTCCGCGCGCTGCGCGGCGCCTGCCCGATGAACATCCGGCGGGAGGTGCGTGCAATCGACCTGCCTGACGGCGTGATGGACGACGTGGCCCGCATCGAAACCATCTGGCGCGACATGCGCAAGCGTTCGGGAGGGCCGTTCCTGTTCGGCGCTTTCTCCGCGGCAGACGCGATGTTCGCGCCGGTGGTCAACCGTTTCAGGGTCTATGATCTCGCGAAGTCCAATGATACGCTTGACTATATGGCGGCGATGGAGGCCCATCCTGCATGGATCGCCTGGCGCGAAGCCGCAATCGCCGAAACCTGGATCGTACCCGAGGACGAGGCCTGAGGGGCGATGCGCCGGGCCAGGTCGGAAAAAAATGACTCAGGGACTGGTCAAAGCCCTGCAGGGCATGTATAAGCGCGCCAAATTCCGAGATCGAGACAGGTACTGTTCGGCCTCATCCGGCCGCGGAAACCTGTTTTGCCCGTCATGTGGAGTAAGTTAAATGGCTGTACCGAAAAGAAAAACAAGCCCGTCCAAGCGCGGTATGCGCCGTTCTGCTGACGCGCTGAAGGCTCCGACCTACGTCGAAGACAAGAATTCCGGCGAACTGCGCCGTCCGCATCATATCGACCTCAAGACCGGTATGTATCGCGGCCGTCAGGTTCTGACCGTCAAGGAAAACGCATAACATCCGAATTTTCGGATGACTTTTTTAAGGCCGGCATTTTGCCGGCCTTTATTTTTTCAAGGTATTTGACTTAAATCGCGACCTCGACCGCTTGCCCAACGGTAGGCGTCCCCCACGCTCCGTCGATCGAGGACATGCCCATGCTTGCTGCCATTCCGTTGATGATCGTGCCGCTGGTTCTCTACAACCTTGCCATGATCGGTGCCTTCGGCGGCGGGGGCGTCGCGGTCCTTTCCGATCAGCTCATGGCGCAGTCGATGTTGTCCGGTGCCGTCTGGACGCTGTCGGTCGGCGATGCGCTCATTCTTGCCGCGCTGGCCGTGCTGTTCGTCGAAATCCTCAAGGCGACCCGCAACAGCTCCGGTTCTTTGCTGAACCACATGCTGTCGATGCTGGTGTTCATCGCCTTCCTTGTCGAGTTCCTGCTGGTCAAGGGGGCGGCCACGCAGACCTTCTTCATCCTGATGACGATCGCGTTCATCGATGTGATCGGTGGCTTTGCGGTCTCGATACGATCGGCCGGGCGCGACGTTTCGATCGGTCTCTGAGCCCGGTCGGGCACCGATCTGCAGATTTGAAAAAGGCAGGGTTCCCCCTGCCTGGCATGGTCATGTGACGGGGTGCGTCGACGACAATCTCAAAGGTTGTCGAGCTTGCTCTGCAGCGTGCGCAGCTGCTCCTTCAGCTCGTCGATGTCCTTGGCTTCGGCCTTCTTGCTTTCCTTGGCCGGCTGAGCGCCCAGAAAGGGCGAGAACATCTGCATGGCTTGATGGAACATCTCGGTGTTGCGCTTGACCTGTTCTTCCATCAGCTGGATCGGCATCTGCAGGTTCTTGCTCAGTGGCGTGTCCCCGAAGGCCTTTGTCATCTGCTCTCGCATCTGGACCTGCTGTTCGGTGAAGGCCTTCATCGAGTGTTCGAGGAAGCTTGGCACGACCATCTGCATCTGGTCGCCATAATAGCTGATCAACTGGCGGAGGAAGGAAATCGGCAGCAGGGTGTTGCCGGTCTTCGACTCCTGCTCGAAAATAATCTGGGTCAATACGGAATGGGTGATGTCCTCTCCCGACTTCGCGTCCTGGACGGTGAACTCCTCACCCTTCTTGACCATCTTGGCCAGGTCTTCCAGCGTTACGTAGGTGCTGGTGCCCGTATTGTAGAGGCGTCGATTGGCATATTTCTTTATGACGATCTCGCCATCGGCTTTGGCCATTTTTGTCTCCTAACCCCGTTGTTTTTGTGGATTTTTGCTCTTCCCGCAGTGAGTGTAAACGCAAAAGAAGGCCGGTGACAATCTCTTTGTGCAATGCGGTACCCGCATTTGACGAAACTCAAGAAGACGCAACTAAGGAACGAAACATCAGTCGCTCTTCGTGTTTGACTCGGAGGGAAAGCTTTGCCAGTTTCATCACCAAAGCGAAAAATATCCGAGGAGACCTCCATGAGCAGTTCATCCATCGTCATCGCCAGCGCGGCCCGTACTGCGGTGGGCTCCTTCAACGGCGCCTTCGCCAATGTGCCAGCTCATGATCTCGGGGCTACCGTCATCAAGGGCGTGCTGTCGCGGGCCGGCGTCGACGCCAAGGAAGTGGACGAAGTCATCCTCGGCCAGGTGCTTTCCGCCGGCGCCGGACAGAACCCGGCGCGCCAGGCGGCGATGAAGGCCGGCATTCCGCAGGAAGCAACCGCCTGGGGCATGAACCAGCTTTGCGGCTCAGGTCTGCGCGCAGTCGCGCTCGGTATGCAGCAGATCGCCACCGGTGACGCAAAGATCATCGTCGCGGGCGGCCAGGAGTCCATGTCGATGGCCCCGCATTGTGCGCACTTGCGGGCCGGTACGAAGATGGGCGACCTGAAGATGGTCGACACGATGATCAAGGACGGCTTGACCGACGCCTTCTACGGTTATCACATGGGCATCACCGCCGAGAATGTCGCGCGCCAGTTCCAGCTCACCCGCGACGAACAGGATGCCTTCGCGCTGGCGTCGCAGAACAAGGCGGAGGCGGCACAGGTTGCTGGCCGGTTCAAGGACGAGATCGTTCCGGTCGTCGTGCCGGGCCGAAAGGGCGATGTCACGATCGACGCCGACGAATACATCCGCATCGGCGCAACGCTCGATAGCATGACCAAGCTTCGCGCGGCCTTCGACAAGGAAGGCACGGTCACTGCCGGTAACGCGTCGGGCATCAACGACGGTGCAGCCGCCGCGCTGCTGATGAGCGAGGCCGAGGCCTCCCGTCGCGGCATTACGCCGCTCGTTCGCATCGCCTCCTGGGCCACGGCCGGCGTCGATCCGCAGATCATGGGTACCGGGCCGATCCCGGCCTCGCGCAAGGCCCTGGAAAAGGCCGGCTGGAAGATTTCCGATCTCGACCTGGTCGAGGCCAACGAAGCCTTCGCGGCCCAGGCCTGCGCGGTCAACAAGGATCTCGGCTGGGACACGTCGATCGTCAACGTCAATGGCGGTGCGATCGCCATCGGTCACCCGATCGGCGCCTCCGGCGCCCGCATTCTCAATACGCTGGTGTTCGAAATGAAGCGCCGCGGCGCAAAGAAGGGTCTTGCGACCCTCTGCATCGGCGGCGGCATGGGCGTTGCCATGTGCCTCGAGGCGCTCTGAACAGGAAAAGACGGTCCGGAGGAGGGCGGTGGCAGTGCCACCGCGTCCGAGGCTGAACTGCATGTCATAAAACTGCACTACCAACGGCTCCGTCAGAAGAGCCGGTGGGCGGAGAAAGTTTACACTGAGGGGAGATCAGGACATGAGCAGAGTGGCATTGGTAACGGGAGGAACCCGGGGCATCGGAGCGGCGATCTCGACCGCGTTGAAGGCCGCGGGCTATCGGGTCGCGGCGAACTACGCCGGCAACGACGAAAAGGCGAAGGCCTTCGAGGCCGAGACAGGCATTCCCGTCTTCAAGTGGGATGTGTCCGACTACCAGGCCTGCGCAAGCGGCATTGCCAAGGTGGAGGCCGAGATCGGCCCTGTCGAGGTGCTGGTCAACAATGCGGGCATCACCCGGGATGCCATGTTCCACAAGATGACGCCCGAACAATGGAACGAGGTCATCAACACCAATCTCACAGGGGTGTTCAACATGACCCATCCGGTATGGTCCGGCATGCGCGACCGCAATTTCGGTCGCGTCATCACCATATCGTCGATCAACGGCCAGAAAGGCCAGATGGGTCAGGCGAACTATTCTGCAGCCAAGGCCGGGGACCTCGGCATCACCAAGGCGCTTGCCCAGGAAGGTGCGGCCAAGGGAATCACGGTCAATGCCGTCTGCCCGGGCTATATTGGTACCGAGATGGTGCGGGCGATCCCCGAAAAGGTGTTGAACGAGCGGATCATTCCCCAGATCCCGGTAGGGCGTCTTGGCGAACCGGAAGAGATCGCTCGCATCGTGGTTTTCCTCGCCTCGGACGATGCCGGCTTCATCACCGGTTCGACGATCTCTGCGAATGGTGGCCAGTTCTTCGTGTGACTTTCGCAGGCGGACGCGAGGTCATCAAAGGCCGGTCCTTCGGGGCCGGCCTTTTTTTCATACCGCCGTGGCGAAGGTTAATATTCGTGCGGGCCTCGAATGCCAGAAATCCTAATATCCACGGTTTCCTATGGTTAACAGATTGTTATTCCACAATATATGGTGATGAACAAAACGAGAAACATTGACCGTAAGCGATTCGTCGCCGATTCGTTCCGGCTTTGATCGAGGGGTTAACGGCAAGGCACTTTGCCGAACGTCAAAGGCCGCCGGTGGGGGCATCCGGCGGCCTTCTGGGAGCATCGCTGCGGCGTGTTCAGCGGCAGCGTGCCTCATAGGTGCGTCCGTAGCGGTCGCGATAAACGCAGTAGCCGGACCGTTCCTGTGACTGGCCAATCAGGGCGCCCGCGGCTCCGCCGACAACGGCACCGACGGCAGCGCCGCCGACCGAATTGGTGGCCACGCCACCGATCACGGCGCCGGAGGCGGCACCGATGGAGGCACCTCGTTCGGTCGCCGTGCACGATGCCAGCGGGGCGATGAGGGCAAGTGCAAGAAGTGTCTTTTTCATCGTCGTTTTTCCTCTTCGGTTTCGACTACGCTCAGATCCGGCCCATGAGCAGCAGGATGACAAGAATAAGCACGACAAGCCCGAGGCCGCCGGACGGTCCATAGCCCCAGTTTCGGCTATAGCCCCAATTGGGCAGGGCGCCGATCAGCAACAGGATGACGATGACGATGAGAATTGTACTCAACATGGTGGCCCTCTCGATTGGTAAATTCGAATTCCGGTTTGCGTGATGCCTCAACGTCGGGCGCCGAGGTTTGTTCCATCGATGCCAGGCTCATTGTTCCGAGGTCGATATCTTCTCCTGAGAGAAGAGGCTCAAAGTAACGAGACCAGCGGTCAATCAGGGCTGCGGCCGATGTCGCAGATGGGTCGATGAAGCTGCCGATGATCTTATTCATTCGGTGCCTCTGTTCGACCATGACAAGATGACCGCAATCTCCGAACAGCACGGTCTGTGCCCTGGGCAGCAACTTCGACAGGCGCAACTGATGGGAGGGAGGCACGATCGCGTCGTGAACGCCGATCAGGTTAAGGACCGGGATCGAGATTTTCGGCAGGTCGGCGAGGATCGAGGTGCCCGACATGAATTGCACGCAGGCCGCAACGTCCTCCGGTCGTGTCTTCAGGAGATGACCGCGGACCATTTCCATCGCGGCGGCAGCGCGATCATCCTCCCAGGGGCAGGACTTGTCATAGACGCATTCGATCGAGCCCCAGCGAAACTGTTCCCTGGTCGAGATCCAGCGCTTGAAGAAATGGCGGAACACATAAGGGCCAACCCGCGGGATCCGAAGCAAACGGGCCGCAAATCGCTCCTTTCCCTCGAAGCGGCCGCAGGCGAAGCCTCCGAGGAGGACGACCGAGCGCACGAGATCCGGGCGACGGACAGCAAGAAGGAGGGAGAGAAATCCGCCGGTCGAATGACCGATCAGGTCGACCTGCTCACCGCCAAAATCTCGGCCAATCGCGTCTGCCATCGCATCCACGACCGCTTCCGGCGAGATGACCGCTCCCGGAACTGGCAGGTTCCACGGATGATGCCCGGGAAGGGGATAGGCGACGGTCCTGCCCTTGCGGGTGATTTCCGGGGCAAAGACCTTCCAGAACGCGGGTGCCATGACCATGCCGTGGATCAGAACGAAGTTCCGTCCAGGCTTGTTGCTGATCCATTCTGCAGGTGGTGGCGACAGTGTCATCTTGGTTAGCCTCGGCTCAATCAACGCGGCGTGACGGCTTTCTGTTCCCCTCTTCCGAGCCGTTCTCTCCACATCTCGGAATCATCACGACAAGCCGTTGATCCGATTCAGCATTTTGTGGGCGACTCCGCGAATTGCGCCGATATCTAGCCGTGAACAAATCCTGAATCACGAGGAGTCAGCGATTCGTCGCCGATTCGTTCGCACACTGTTCCCGGAGTCGTCGGGACTGGCATTTCGGGTCATTTCAGCCGAATTCTGGGGTCTGTGTCCCTTGATTATGGTTCGCAAACCTCGGGTGGCTTGCCTTTGGCGGCAATCGTCGCCATGTGTGGGGCGAGATCGCCGGTCACCCTTCTTGAACGACGGTCCGTTGCAGCGCGGAGCGGTAATTGAATTCGCAACCCATGATCCTGAGCGGCCGCGGTGTCACTGCTGTGCTGGGGCCGACCAATACGGGCAAGACCCATTTCGCCATCGAGCGCATGGTCGCACATGGCTCCGGGATCATTGGCCTGCCGCTTCGCCTGCTTGCACGCGAGGTCTATCAGCGGGTCGTGGAGCGGGTGGGTGTCTCCCAAGTGGCGCTCGTCACCGGCGAGGAGAAGATCGCTCCTGCTGGCGCGCGCTTTTCCGTATGCACGGTGGAGGCCATGCCGCGTGAGACGAAGGCGGCCTTCGTCGCGATCGACGAGATCCAGCTTGCCGGGGACCTCGAGCGCGGCCATATCTTCACGGATCGCTTGCTTCACCTGCGTGGTCGTGATGAGACGTTGCTGCTCGGCTCGGCAACAATGAAGCCGATCCTGCAACAGGTTCTTCCCGGAATCACGATCGTGGAGCGTCCGCGACTGTCGCAGCTCTTCTACGCGGGCCAGAAGAAGATAACCCGGCTGCCCCAGAGAACGGCGATCGTCGCCTTTTCCGCCGACGAGGTCTATGCGATTGCCGAACTGATCCGTCGCCAGCGGGGTGGTGCTGCCGTGGTTCTGGGCGCGCTCAGCCCGCGGACCCGCAACGCGCAGGTCGGCCTCTATCAGGCGGGCGATGTCGAGTATCTGGTGGCGACCGATGCGATCGGCATGGGCCTCAACCTCGATGTCGATCACGTGGCCTTCGCCCAGGACCGGAAGTTCGACGGCTATCAGTTCCGCAACCTGAACCCCGGGGAGCTGGGACAGGTCGCCGGCCGTGCCGGGCGTCACCTGAAGGACGGAACCTTCGGCGTCACCGGCCGGGTCGATCCTTTCGACAACGAGCTGGTCGAGCGGCTGGAAAGCCATCAGTTCGATACCGTCAAGGTTCTGCAATGGCGAACGGCGAAATTCGATTTCTCGTCGATCGGCGCGCTGCAGCGCAGTCTTGAGGCCGCGCCGCGCGTCGAGGGACTGACGCGCGCCTTGCCGGCCATCGACCAGCAGGCGCTCGATTTCCTTGCGCGATATCCCGAAGTGGCCGATCTGGCGAATACACCGGAAAGAGTCGAGAAGCTGTGGGAAGCCTGTGCGCTTCCCGACTATCGACGCATCACGCCGGCCCAGCATGCGGACCTGATCCAGAGCCTGTTCTTCGACCTCGTCCGCCATGGCGCGGTCAACGAAGACTTCATGGCCGAGCAGGTTCGCCGTGCCGACCGGACCGACGGCGAAATCGATACCTTGTCGGCACGGATTGCCCAAATCCGCACATGGACTTATGTATCGAACCGGCCAGGTTGGCTTGCCGATCCGACACACTGGCAAGAAAAGACGCGGGAAATCGAAGACCGATTGTCCGATGCGCTACATGATAGGTTGACGAAACGCTTTGTTGATCGCAGGACATCTGTGCTCATGAAGCGCTTGAGAGAGAATGCGATGTTGGAAGCTGAAATCAGTGTGAACGGCGATGTCTTCGTGGAAGGACATCACATGGGACAACTCGCCGGTTTCCGGTTTACGCCCATATCCGGTACCGAGGGTCCCGATGCCAAGGCCGTTGAGGCCGCTGCGCACAAGGCGCTCGCGCTGGAGTTCGAGGCGCGGGCGGCACGTCTGCACGCTTCGGGCAACAACGACCTCGCGATCAGCGCAGACGGTCTGGTGCGCTGGCTCGGCGATCCCGTCGCACGCCTCACGGGCAGCGATCACATGCTGCATCCGCGCGTCATCCTGCTGGCCGACGAACAGCTGACCGGCAATGCGCGCGATCATGTCGTCGCTCGTGTCGAACGCTTCGTGAATCACCACATCTCGACGGTCCTGAAGCCGCTCGATGATCTTTCGCGCGCCGAAGACCTCCAGGGTCTCGCCAAGGGGCTGGCCTTCCAGCTCGTCGAGAACCTTGGCGTGCTTTTCCGTCGCGACGTCTCCGACGACGTGAAGTCGCTCGACCAGGATGCCCGCGCCTCGATGCGCCGCTATGGCGTGCGCTTCGGTGCCTATCACATCTTCATGCCGGCGCTGCTGAAGCCGGCGCCGGCCGAGCTCATCACGCTGCTCTGGGCGCTGAAGAACGACGGACTCGACAAGGCGGGTTACGGGGACCTGATCCCGGTCCTTGCCGCCGGTCGTACCTCCGTGGTCACCGATGCAGGCTACGAGCGCATGTTCTACAAACTGGCGGGGTTCCGTTTCCTCGGCAAGCGTGCCGTGCGCATCGACATCCTCGAGCGCCTTGCCGACCTTATCCGTCCGCTTCTGCAGTGGAAGCCGGGTGCGACGACGCGGCCGGACGGCGCCTATGACGGCCGCCGCTTCACCACCACCACCGCCATGCTGTCGATCCTCGGCGCCACGCCGGACGACATGGAAGAAATCCTGAAGGGCCTCGGCTACCGCGCAGACAGCGTAACGGCCGAAGAGGCGGAAGCGTTTCTTGCGTCGCAGACCGCGTCTTCCGTCGTGCCGGGCGAAGAAAAGCCGGCCGAGGATGTCGATGCGGCTGCTGAGAACGCTGACGTCGATGCCGGCACCGAAGAGGCTACTGAAGAGGCTCAGCCAGTTGTCGAAGCGGTTGCTGATGCTGCTGTCGTCGAAGCGGCTTCCGCGGAGGACGCTGCCGTTCCCGCCGAGCCGAAGCCGGTTCTCCTGTGGCGCCCCGGTGGCCGCAGCGACAACCAGCGTGGTGCGCGTCCGGCGGGCGACCGCCAGCGCCATGGCGGCAATCGCGGCCCGAACCGTGGTGCGACCGAAGGCCAGGCCGAGGGTCGGCGCGATGAGCGCCGTCGTGACGGCGAAGGCGGCAAGGGACGCGACCGGGACGGCGGACGTGGCGGGTTCGGCCAGAAGGGCGACCGTCAGGAGCGTGGTGATCGCAAGGATCGCGGTCCGCGTCCGGACCGCGACGCAAAGTCGCAGCCCGCGCGCTTCGAGGCTAAGCCGCCGCGCAAGGAGAAGCCGATCGATCCGGATTCGCCCTTCGCCAAGCTCGCTGCGCTCAAGGAACAGATGAAGAAGTGAGATGGACGGGAAGAAGCCACAAAGCGGTCCGCGCCAGCGTATCGACAAGTGGCTCTTCTTCGCGCGCATCCTGAAATCGCGCACGCTGGCCCAGGAACGCGTTTCCGCCGGTCACGTGCGGGTCAACGGCCAAGTGGTGCGCCAACCCAGCCATCTCGTCGGTCCAGGTGACCGTCTGGAGGTCGCCCTTGAGCGGCGTGACCTCATTCTCGTAGTCACGAATGCCGGCGAGCGGCGCGGACCGTATGAAGAGGCGCGGCTCCTCTATGAAGACCTGACGCCTCCGCCGAGCGAGGGGGAGCGCCTCGGGCCTCTCGAGCAGGCGACCCGCCTGCCCGGTGCGGGGAGGCCGACGAAGAAGGAGCGTCGTGCCATCGATCGCCTCCAGCCCGGCGATCCGTGGTCGGACGATTAGAAAAACTCTCGGCATTCTCGGCTATTTTCAGGATCGTTTATCCTTGCTATAGGCCGGATAACACAGTAGCTGACGTCCCTGTCCAGCCGCACCTCGCGTCGGTCCATCAATCATACGGTTTGTGGTCCTGACCATTCGCCCGCGAGGCAGGCTCGAACGTCGCCTGCGCCGAAACGAGACCCTGGAGTGCCCGCATGACTTATATAGTCACCGACAACTGTATCCGCTGCAAATACACCGATTGCGTCGAGGTCTGCCCGGTCGATTGTTTCTATGAAGGCGAGAATTTCCTCGTCATCCATCCCGACGAATGCATCGACTGTGGCGTCTGCGAGCCGGAATGTCCGGCCGAGGCGATCAAGCCGGATACCGAGCCGGGCCTCGACAAATGGCTGCAGATCAATACAGAATATGCGAAGATCTGGCCGAACATCACGGTCAAGCGGGATCCGCTGCCGGAAGCCAAGGAAATGGACGGCGTCGAAGGCAAGTACGAATTGTACTTCTCCACGAAGCCAGGCTCCGGCGATTGAGCGTCATCGGGCTGCCGCGGCGTGGCCGCGGCCACCGTCTGGCCTGAATCATCACGAATCACGCCTCATTGGGGCGTGACAAGCCCCTTTGTGGCGCCGCAGCAGTAAAATATTGATTTCCTCAGATTTTTGTGATAGGGTGACAAGACTGTTCCACTTCGCGGCATTTGGTATGCCCTGAACCATCACGAAAGCAAACTCATCGTCCAACGCTGTTACCGTGGCACTGCGACTTCGTCTGTCGCGTTGCTGTTGCGACGATAGGGATGTTTTGCGTGGCGGGCCGGACCAGCATGGAGTGACCCGACGGTTTCCCCCGTCTCATCCGGGCCTGACCGACCCGGCACCGGCGTGATGCCGGGAGCATAACAGGGAGTTTTTGAAACGAATGACGACCCAGCAGAAAAAATCCCCGACGCGCCAGGGCTTCAAGACCGGCGAGTCGATCGTTTACCCGGCACATGGTGTCGGTATCATCACGGCAATCGAAGAGCAAGAAGTCGCCGGCATGAAGCTCGAGCTTTTCGTGATCGACTTCGAGAAGGACAAGATGCGTCTCAAGGTGCCGGTCGGCAAGGCCGTCAGCATCGGCATGCGCAAGCTCTCCGAAACGGACTTCGTCGAACGCGCCCTCAAGGTCGTCCAGGGCAAGGCACGCGTCAAGCGCACCATGTGGTCGCGCCGTGCGCAGGAGTATGATGCGAAGATCAATTCCGGCGATCTGATCTCGATCGCGGAAGTCGTTCGCGACCTGTATCGTGCAGAAAACCAGCCTGAGCAGTCCTATTCCGAGCGTCAGCTTTATGAAGCTGCCCTTGATCGCATGGCGCGCGAAATCGCTGCCGTGAACAAGATGTCCGAAACCGAGGCCGTTCGCCTCGTGGAGGTCAATCTGGCCAAGGGCCCGAAGCGTGGCAAGGGCATCGAGGAAGACGACACCCAGGAAGAGGCCGCGTAAGCGTCCTTCGCATTTGGCGGTTCTTAGAAAGCCTCCGGTCGAAAGATCGGGGGCTTTTTTCATGATTGGACGGCGAATGGGGAACCGCTATGCGGGGCATACGGTGGGTCCTCCACGATCGCGTTCTGCGAGCCGCGTTTCGCGGCTGAGTACTCCATTTGGCGGAAATTCTACCTCTGGATGTTAAGCGTTGTTTCGTGCTACAAAACCTATAGGGGAATTATTTTAAATCCGGTTGTGTTGGGGAATACGGATTTGAAACGCTTTGTCACCGTCGCCTTGTGCATTTTTGTCGTTGGTTGCAAGGCGGTTCCTGGAGCGGGCCCCCTCGCGTCGGATATAAATGACCGGGCCGGCAGGCCGGCGGAGGAGACCGAGCGCGGCCATCGAACGGTCTTCGAGATCGTTGACGTCGATGCGAAGACGGCGCGAACCGTCTCCGACTTTTCGATCGGCATGCTCCAGCGGCGTTTCGGCATCGGCGGTGCGGTTCGTAGTGCGGTGATCGGGATCGGCGACCGGCTCGTCGTGACGATCTTCGAGGCGGGATCGGACGGGCTCTTTTCGACGCAGGATTCCAAGAAGACCGAGATCGAGGTGACGGTTCAGCCGGATGGCAAGGCCGCTGTCCCCTATGTCGGGCAGGTCCGCTTCTCCAGCCGAACACTCGAACAGGCTCGGCAGGCCATACTGGCCGAGCTCGTGCACAAGGCGGTCGAGCCGGACGTCATCGTCAGCAGCGCGGCAACATCATCACGGAACGTCACGGTGTCGGGTGCGGTCGGCAAGCCTTCGATGGTTTCGCTCGGCCTCTCCGGCGAAACGATCATGGAAGTGATCGCCATGGCCGGCGGCCCGACGAAGGCACCCTATGAATCCTATGTCACGCTCGCCCGTGGTCGCAGAACCGGCACCGTCCTTTTGCAGTCGATCGTCGAGAACCCGTCGGAAAATATCCATGTCGAGCCGAAGGACCAGATTTTCGTCACGCATGATCCACGGACTTTCACCGCCCTCGGCGAGGTGTGGAAGAACGACCGGATCCCCTTTGGCTCGAACGACGTCAATCTCCTGGAGGCGATCGCGCTGGCCGGCGGCGGGGCGGATGAGCGGATCGATGCGCGGGGCTATTTCGTCTTCCGCTACGAGGAGCCGGAGATCGTCGCCGACCTGTTGACGCCGGAACGTTTCCACCAACTCCAGGCAAACGGCCTCAGGCCTGACAAGGAAGGACGGTTCCCGATCGTCTACCGGTTCGACATGTCGGCTGCCGACAGCCTCATCACGGGGCAGTGTTTTCCGATCAAGAACCGGGACGTGGTCTATGCCTCGCGCCACCCGGCGGTCGATATCGCGAAGTTTGTCCGGCTGGTGGCCGCACCCCTCCACGCGGCCCGGGCGACGCAGCAACTGATCGACTGAGGCGGCGGCGACGCTGTCAGGCCGCGAGGAGGAGGCGGCAAGGTATCAACAAAAAACCCGCCGTCTCCGGCGGGTTCTTCGTTTCGCGGAGAAGGCGAATGCCTGTCTCCGTTATGGTCGTAATCCTGCTATTCGCGGTTTCCGAGGAAGCGCAGGAGGAACAGGAAGAGGTTGATGAAGTCGAGATAGAGCTGCAGGGCGCCCATGATGGCCTTGCGGCCGGCGACGTCTGCACCATCGGCTTCGTAGTAGGATTCCTTGATGTTCTGCGTGTCATAGGCGGTCAGGCCGGCAAACAGCAGGACGCCGATGACGGAGATCGCGAATTCAAGCGCGGACGACGCCAGGAAGATGTTGACGAGCGAGGCGATGATCAGGCCGAAGAGGCCCATGATCAGGAACGAACCCATCGCCGACAGGTCACGCTTCGTGGTGTAGCCGTAGAGCGAAAGGGCACCGAACGACGCTGCCGTCACGAAGAAGGTCTGCACGATGCTTGCGCCCGTGTAGACCATGAAGATGGACGAAAGCGACAGGCCCATCAGCGCGGCATAGACCCAGAAGGTCGTCTGCGCGGCTGCGACGCTCATCGAGTGAATCCGGAAGCTCATGAAGAACACCAGGGCAACCGGAGCGAACATGACAACCCACTTCAGCGGGCTCAGATAGATCGCCTGGCCGAATGCCGTCAGCTGACCGTCGCTTATCGCCATCTGTGCGGTGACGAACGCGGCAATACCGGTGATCGCCAAGCCGAGCGCCATCAGGTTGTAAACCTTCAGCATATAGGCGCGCAGGCCTTCATCGATCATCGTCGCCGACTGGGCGTTACCCTGGCCCATGCGACTCTGGTAGTTGCGAAGTTCAGACATTGTTTCCTCTTTTCAAGCTCCGGAATGGTTACGGTGTCGGGTTTCATACCCAGGCGCCGCTGCGGAGCTCCAGCATGCCTTGCTTCAATATGAGGTTTCCGGGCCTGCGGGACAAGACCCGCACACCTCAAAATGCCGTTATCACGGCCTACGGACCGATGCCCGGCGTTGGTGGATCGCTGCCGGTGCCGTCAGAGCTCGCGAAGGACGGGGGCAGCCTTCTGCCCGAGGATACGCCAGGTACCCGTCAAGCCGATGCCGATGGTCGTGACGAGGGCGATCGCGATGGTGGCGAGCGCGACGTCGGGCAGGAAGCTGGAGGGAAGCCGCATGATCTGGCTCAGTACGTACCAGGCGACGGCGCCGCCTGCCAGCAAGGCAAAGCAGGCGGTCGCGGCGCCGAGCAGGAAATACTCATAGGTGAAGGCGCGAATCAGCATGGAGCGTGTTGCACCCAGCGTCTTCAGGACCACCGCGTCATGGGTGCGGGCGCGATTGCCGGCCGCGAGGGCGCCAGAGAGGACGAGTATGGAGGCGATCAGGGCGATGGCGGCGGCGGCGCGGATGGCGGTTGCCAGCTGACCGACGAGCCGGTCCACAACGTCGAGCGCATCCTTGACGCGCACACTGGTGATCGTCGGATAGGCCTGGGTGACTGCACGGAGGACGGCTGCTTCGTCCGCGCCTGTCGCCTTCGGGTCAGTGAGGGTCGCGAGCCAGGCATGGGGCGCGCCGGCAAAGGTGTTCGGCGAGAAGATCATGACGAAGTTGATCGAAAGGCTCTCCCACTCGACCTTGCGGAAGTTGGCGATTGTCGCGGTGATGTTGCGTCCGAGCACGTTGACGGTCACAGTATCGCCGATCTTGAGACCCAGTTCGCGGGCTTCTTCCGACGAGAAGGAAACGAGCGGTTCGCCGGCATAACCGGCCTCCCACCACTTGCCTTCGACGATCGAGGCATTCTCCGGCACCTTTTCGGAATAGGTGATGCCGCGGTCGCCGCGCAGCACCCAGCGGCCTTCGGGCGGGACGTCCATCTTGGTCACGTCGTTGCCGTTGAAGGCCAGGATCCGGCCACGCAGCATGGGAACTTCGACGAGGCTGCCCTCCGGCGCCTTGTCCTTTACAACGGCGCGGAAGCCGTCAATCTCCGCCTTCTGGATGTCGATGAAGAAGAAATTGGGTGCCCGCTCCGGCAGGTTGCCGGTGAGTTCGCGCCGGAGATTTCCGTCAATCAGGGCGAGGGCGACCAATAGGCTGAGGCCAAGCCCCAGCGACAGGGTGACGGCCGGCGTCAGGGCGCCTGGACGGTGTATATTGCCGATCGCCAGTCGCAGGGCCGCCGATTGCGGGTGCGGAACGCGTCGTGCCACGTAGGCAATCAGCATCGCGACCAGGCGCAGGAGCAGGAAGCCTGCAGCCATCGCCACCAGGAAGATGGTCGCGATCCGGCGCTCCTCGGCGGTGACGATTGCAAGAGCGGCGAGGGCAGATAGCGCAAGCGCGGTCGCGGCGACATAGGGCCAGGCGGGCAGGCCGCGCGGCTCGAAACCCTGTTCGCGAAAGAGGGCCGTTGCCGGAACCTGGCGTGAATGACCGAGCGGCAGGATGGCGAAGGCAAGCGTCACCAGCATGCCGAAGACGGCGGCCAGCAGCAGGGCTCCCGGATAAAGCGTCGGTTCGGTCGAGATCGGCAGGAAGCCGGCCAGATAATAGGCGGCGACCAGCGGTGCGAGCGCGCCGAGCACGAGACCCGCGACGATGCCGATCGAGGCGACGATGGCGATCTGGAACAGATAGACCATCACCACGACGGAGGCCGGGGCGCCGAGGCACTTCAGGGTGGCGATCACCGTGCGCTTCGAATCGAGAAAGGCGCGTACCGCATTGGCAACGCCCACGCCGCCGACCACGAGGGCCGTCAGTCCGACAAGCGTCAGGAACTGGGAGAAGCGTTCGATGTTCTCGGTGAGCGAAGGAGCCGCACGATCGCTCGTGCGGATCGACCATCCGGCATTCGGCAACGCGCTCTGAGCCTTCTGCCGGATCGCTTCGGCGGCCGGTGCGGGGTCGGCAAGGCGGATCTTGTAGGCGTGCTCGACGAGGCTGCCGGTGTCGATCAGGCCGCTCGCCTTCAGCGCCTCCCTGCTTGTCAGCAGACGCGGGGCAAAGCCGAAGCCGTCGGAAATCGCGTCTGGCTCGTTGACGATCGTGCCGGTGATGACGAAGCGCGCCTTGCCGATCAGGATCTCGCCGCCGACAGCTAGGCCGAGGCGTTCGAGCAGCAGCGGCGCGGCGATCGCGCCGTAACGGGGGCCGTCCGGTGCTATGAGTTCGGCGAGCGGCCGGTCCGGTTCCGCCTTGAACGTTCCGTACAGCGGGTAGGAGCCGTCGACGGCTTTCACCTCGACCAATGACTGGTCCGCCCCGTCGGGAAGACGCGCCATCGAGCGGAGTACGGTGGAGGCCGAGACCTTTCCGAGCTCCTCAAGGAAGCTTAGCTCGGCCGGTCCCGCCTCGCGATTGGTGAGTTCGAAGCGTACGTCACCGGCCAGCAGGGTGCGGCCCTCCGAGGCGATCGAGCCGGTGATCGCGGTCGCGACCGAGTTCACCGCGGCGATCGCCGCCGTGCCGAGCGCAATGCAGGCGAGGAAGATGTAAAAGCCCTTGAGGCCGCCGCGCAGTTCGCGGAGGGCAATGCGAAAGGCGATCGACAGTCGGGCGGAAAGGGTCCTCATGCCGGCTGGTTTTCCGGATGGCGCGCGCTGGCGGTGGCGTCTGCAGCGATCCGGCCGGAGGCGACGCGCACCTGGCGCGAGCAGCGGGAGGCGAGTGCCAAATCATGGGTGACCAGCACCAGCGTCATGCCGCGTTCCGCCTGCTGGGCGAACAGCAGATCGGCGATCTGCCGCCCGGTCTCGCTGTCGAGGTTGCCGGTCGGCTCGTCCGCGATCAGCACGGCGGGCGACGGGGCGAGGGCACGGGCGATTGCAACGCGCTGCTGTTCACCGCCCGAAAGCTGGCCGGGATAGTGGCGCAGGCGCTCGCCGAGTCCCACCGCTTCGAGTTCTTTGCGGGCGATATCGAAGGCGTTGCGGACATTGGCCAATTCGAGCGGGATCGCGACGTTTTCCAGCGCGGTCATGTTGGCAATCAGGTGGAAGGACTGGAAGACGATGCCTATGTTCTTGCCGCGGAAATCGGCGAGCGCGTCTTCGCCGAGCCGATGCAACGGGGCGCCGTTGACATGGATTTCCCCGCTGTCGAGTCTTTCCAGTCCAGCAAGCACCATCAGAAGTGTCGATTTGCCCGAACCGGAGGGGCCGACGATGCCCACCGCCTCGCCCTGGGCAATTTCCAGGTCGATGTCCTTCAGCACGTGGACGGATGCGGCCGCATTGCCGAGCGTCAGATCGGCCTTCTTCAGTTCGATGATGGTTTTTCTCACGCGCTCTCGCCCTATATAGATGACGCGAAGAAACCTTCACGCGCCGCCACTTGCAGCATCCGCCAATTTAGGAAAGGCCCCATGAGATTTAAAGCAGCCCTGCTTCATTTCGCCGTGATCGTCGGAGGGCTTCTCGGCGCCGTTCCCTTGGCGACAGCCGAGCCGCTGCAACTGGTCGGCTTCGGCGATAGCCTGATGGCGGGCTACCAGCTACCGCCGGACGATGCGCTGCCGGTCAAGCTCCAGAAGGCGCTCATTGAGGAAGGCGTTGACGTCGCCATCACCAATGCCGGCGTGTCCGGCGATACGACGACGAGTGGTCTGGCGCGTGTCGACTGGTCGGTGCCTGACGGTACGGACGGCGTGATCCTCGAGCTCGGCGCCAACGACGCCCTGCGGGGCATAGCGCCCGAGGAAACGCGAAAGAACCTCGAAGCCATCCTCGACCGGCTGAAGGCGCGCGGGATCCCTGTGTTAATGCTGGGCATGCTGGCGCCGCCGAACATGGGGGCGGATTATGGTGATCGATTCAACCCGATCTACCCGGAGCTTGCGGCGAAATACGCGCTGCCCTTCCATCCCTTCGTGCTCGACGGGGTGGTCACTCGTCCGGATCTTCAGCTGGAGGATGGAATGCATCCGAATGCGAAGGGGGTCGATGTGATGGTGGAGCGCATGCTTCCGGTTGTACGGGGCTTCGTGAAAACCATCGGGGATCGCTGAAATATTAGCTTGCACGGCTGAGCGTTGCGTGATTCGCTGTGTGCATCTGCAAATAGATTCGGGGAGCTCGCGATGCCGAGATTATTCACTGCCCTCGAAATTCCGCGTAGCGCGGCTTTGAGCCTCTCCCTTTTGCGCGGCGGTATCCCCGGAGCACGATGGATCGATGTGGAGAACTACCACATCACCCTGCGTTTCATCGGAGACGTCGACGGCCGGACCGCCGACGAGATCGTCGATCGACTGGACCGCATCGACCGCCCGGAATTCAATCTCAGCCTGACAGGCATCGGGTCCTTCGGTTCGAAGAAGCCCCATTCGATCTGGGCCGGGGTGACGCCGACCCCGGAAATGTATGCCCTCCAGGCGGAGATCGAACGGATCTGCCAGCGCATCGGCTTGCCGTCCGATCCGCGCAAATTCATGCCCCATGTGACGCTGGCGCGGCTCAAGTCCTGCCGAGTCGATGACGTGGTGCACTACCTTGCCGGTCGCGGCGATTTCCACACATCGCCGTTTACGGTCACGCGCTTCGTGCTCTTGTCATCCAAGGAGTCGGTGGGCGGCGGCCCTTACCTCACCGAAGAGGTGTTCCCGCTCCACGAGCCGCTTTCCAGCTTCTCGACAAGGGACGTACAGCCGGCAAAGAGCATGGTGTAGACGGCCTGAAAGCCGTCGATCCCACCGTAATAGGGGTCCGGGACGTCGGCTTCCTTGCCTGTTGAAAATGCCGAGAACAAGGCCACCCGGGCGGTCGCGTCCGGCGGCGCCATCGTCTTGAGGTTTCGCAGATTGTCGTGATCCATCGCGAGGATCAGCCCAAAGCGCCTGAAGTCCTCGGGAGCCACGCGGCGGGCACGCAGGCCTGCAATGTCGATGCCGTTCATTCGTGCGACCTCAATCGACCGTTGGTCGGGCGCATGGCCGATGTGCCAGCCGCCGGTGCCGGCGGAGTCGGTCGGATAGCGCTCCTCCTGGCCACCAAGTGCGGTCAGGTGGCGGAATATGCCTTCGGCCAGCGGCGAGCGGCAGATGTTGCCGAGGCAGACGAACAGGACGGGGAACGGGTACATCGGTGGGTTCCGCAGGAAGGAGCACTAACGCCATGAAATACGAAAAACTCGACAAGGCTGCAATTGATGAGCGGTTGCATACCGCATCCGGCTGGACGTTGTCGGAGGACGGTTCGGCCATTTCCCGGCATTTCGTGTTCACAGATTTCGGCGAGGCTTTTGCCTTCATGACCCGATCGGCGCTGGCCGCCGAGCGTTTCGACCACCACCCGGAGTGGTCGAATGTCTATCGGCATGTGGATGTGAAGCTAACCACCCATGCCGTCCAGGGATTGACCGATCTGGATTTCCGCCTCGCGGCGGCGATGGACCGTGCGGCGGGCGGGCGTGATTGATTTCATCACCGCGATCACCATATTTTGATCGGGTCCAAATACGAGGGTCGAAAGACGATGGACGATATCAAGATCGGCGAAATCCTCTTGCCGGGTGACGAAGAGACGCAGAAACGCCAGGAGACCAATGTCCGGGCAAAATTCTGGCCGACCATGAGAAAGGCGATGCGGCAGGTTCCGTTTTCGCGCGATGTCATTGCCGCCTTCTATTGCGCCACAGACCGGCAGACGCCGCTGCGCGTGCGCGGAGTACTGCTGGCTGCCCTCGGCTACTTCGTCCTGCCGCTGGATGCGGTCCCCGACATGTTCGCGCTGATCGGCTTCACCGACGATATCGCCGTGCTCACCACCGCAATCGCGCTGATCAACGGGCATATCAAGGACCGACATTACGAATCGGCAGACAGAATGCTCGCCGATGCGCCCGAGGAGGGCACGGCCTGACGACTACGCCAGGCCGGCGACGAAACAGCGCATCCCGTCATGATTGAGGCGGCGGTCGTTGCTTGCCTTCTCTTCCCGGGCGGAAAAGGTCTCCAGGGAAATCTCCTCAAGCCCAACTCTCGCCAGATTTCTTCATTTTAGATCATTTTTCATGGGGAGGCTGCTCTTGGTCGCATTGATGTCGCGAAACAAGGCATGTTTTTCCCGCGGAATATGGTTTGCGACCCGGAATCGTCTCGCTGTTGACGGTTTGGTAACGTAAATTAAGTCATACTGAATCAAGTTTTGACGATGGAATGTCCGGCTTACCTCGGCCGGGCGGTGGATGGACAAGCAACCGGCAGGAAGACATGTTCGTAAGAAGTAGCGTAACCGCAGTGGCAATCATTCTCGCAAGCAGCGCTGTGGCTGCAGCGCAGTCGCCCACGCGTATCGAGCAGTTCAAGGCATGGGGCGCCTATTCCTACAAGTCGAACGGGGGGACTGTCTGCTATGTCCTGTCCGTGCCGACGGCCAAGGAGCCGCCGGCAGTCAATCACGGGGATATCTTCTTCGTCGTGTCGCAGCGTCCCGGCCAGAACATCTCCTACGAACCGCAGGCGATGATGGGTTATCCGCTCAAGGAAGCCTCGAAGGTCAATGTCACGATCGACGCCAAGAATTTCGTGATGTTCGTGAAGGATACCTCGGCCTGGGTCGAGAACGCGGCTGAAGAGCCGGCGCTCGTCGCGGCCATGAAGACGGGTTCGTCGATGACGGTCAAGGCGACCTCGGCGCGCGGCACTGGCACGTCCTACAGCTACTCGCTGTCGGGTATTTCGGCGGCGCTCAAGAAGATCGAGAACTGCAAGTAGGATCCACGACGATCCGGATTTTCGAAGAGGTCGGCATTTGCCGGCCTCTTTGCGTTTCCGGCGGCAGCCGCGGTGACCCATATTCGGCGTGACGAATGCCGAAAAAACTGCTAGAGCGCCGGAAAAGCCGGAAAATGCGTCCTTCAGCATGGGGTCCGGCGCGATTTCTAGGTTCATGCCGGTCGGGTGCCGTCGTCGCGTCAGCGGCGATCGGGGTGCGTTTGATCGAAGAGGTTTATGCGAATGGCTGTCATGGAAAATGTGATAGGGCGTGAGACTGTCCGCAGTGCGCCGGCCGCCGCGACCATCGTGGAGAAACCGACGTTGATCGGTGCCGACCGCGAGGAGCTTGGCGCGATGCTCAGGGAAAAGGGCGTTCCCGAGCGGCAGATCAAGATGCGCGTCAGCCAGCTTTGGAACTGGCTCTATGTCCGCGGTGTATCTGACTTCGACGCCATGGCGAATGTCTCGAAGGACATGCGCGAAATGCTGAAAGCCAATTTCAGCATTGCCCGGCCCGAGATCGTCGAGGAGCAGGTCTCGAACGACGGCACCCGCAAGTGGCTGCTGCGTTATCCGCCACGCGGAGCGGGCCGTCCCGTGGAAGTCGAAACCGTTTACATCCCCGAGGAAGGCCGCGGTACGCTTTGCATCTCGAGCCAGGTCGGCTGTTCGCTGACCTGCTCTTTCTGCCACACCGGCACGCAACGACTGGTGCGCAACCTGACTGCAGAGGAGATCCTTTCCCAACTGCTTCTGGCGCGCGACCGGCTTGGCGATTTTCCCGACCGTGACGTGCCGCAGGGCGCGATGATCCCGTCGAGTGACCGCAAGATCACCAACATCGTGATGATGGGCATGGGCGAGCCGCTCTACAATTTCGAGGAAGTGAAGAAGGCACTGCTGATCGCGTCGGACGGCGACGGTCTGTCGCTGTCGAAGCGCCGCATCACCCTTTCGACCTCGGGCGTCGTACCGGAGATCTACCGGACCGGCGAAGAGATCGGCGTCATGCTGGCAATCTCGCTGCATGCGGTTCGCGACGAACTGCGTGACATGCTCGTGCCGATCAACAAGAAGTATCCGCTCAAGGAACTCATCGAGGCCTGCCGCGCTTATCCCGGCCTTTCAAACGCCCGCCGCATCACGTTCGAATATGTGATGCTGAAGGATGTCAACGACAGTCTGGAGGACGCCAAGGGCCTCATCCAGCTTTTGAAGGGCGTGCCGGCCAAGATCAACCTCATCCCGTTCAATCCGTGGCCGGGCACCAACTACCAGTGCTCGGACTGGGAGCAGATCGAGAAGTTCGCCGACTTCATCAACCAGGCCGGCTATGCTTCGCCGATCCGCACGCCGCGTGGCCGTGACATTCTCGCTGCCTGCGGCCAGCTGAAGTCGGAATCGGAGCGCATGCGCAAGACTGAGCGCCTGGCATTCGAGGCCATGATGATTGCCAATCACGGCGAGGACGACTGAGGAAGCTAGGTCGCGGGTGCGACAATCCATCACGAGAAATCATCGTCCCCATCGGGGCGGGCGAATTGATTTCAAGCGACCGCTTACCTAAGACGATCGACGGCATACCCAACAATTGGAGGCATTCAATGCGCGCCACGCTACTCGCACTTTTCGCTGCTACCGCCCTCATCCTGCCGGCCAAGGCCGAAGAGGTTACCGTCGCCGTTACCGCCATCGTCGAACACCCGGCCCTCGATGCCGCCCGTGACGGCGTCAAGGAAGCGCTTGCGGCCGCTGGCTTCAAGGAAGGCGAAAACCTGAAGTTCGTCTACGAGTCCGCTCAGGGCAATCCAGGCACGGCTGCGCAGATCGCGCGTCAGTTTGTCGGCGATGCACCGAACGTCATCGTGCCGATTTCGACTCCGTCGGCCCAGGCCGTAGTTTCCGCGACGCGCGACATTCCGATCGTCTTCACGGCCGTTTCCGACCCGCTCGGTGCCGAGCTCGTCAAGGACATGCAGAAGCCGGGCGGCAACGTCACCGGCCTTTCCGACATGTCTCCGGTCGCCGACCACGTCGCGCTGATCAAGGAAATCACGCCGAACGCCAAGTCGATCGGCTTCATCTACAACACTGCCGAAGCCAATTCGGTCTCGACGCTCGCGGCCCTCAAGGCTGAAGCGGAGAAGGCTGGCCTTTCGGTCGTTGAATCGGTCGCCACCAAGTCTGCCGAGGTTCAGGGTGCTGCCCGTGCGCTCGTCGGCCGCGCCGACGTGATCTACGTCCCGACCGACAACACGATCGTGTCGGCGTTCGAAGCGGCCGTCGGCGTCGCCGAAGAAGCCAAGATCCCGCTTTATGCCGGCGACACGGACTCGGTGAACCGCGGTGCGCTCGCCGCCCTCGGCTTCAACTATTTCGATGTCGGCAAGCAGACCGGCGAGATCGTCGCGCGCGTGCTCAAGGGCGAAAAGCCGGGTGACATCCCGGTCACCGTCGCGGCCGGCACCGATCTGGTGATCAACAAGAAGGCTGCGGCCAAGATGGGCGTGACCTTCCCCGAAAGCATCACCAGCCGCGCCACCAAGACCATCGAGTAACTTTCGACAACCGGGGCCGTGCTTGCGCGGCCCCGCCAACTGCCTGCGTATCACGCCGCGGCGAAACGGCGGTGCGTGGCCTACAAGGACTTTTCCACCGTGAGCCAAATCGCCTTCTGGGGTGCCGTTGAGCTGGGTCTGGTCTTCGCCTTCGTGGCGATCGGCGTCTATCTCGCGTTTCGCGTGCTCGACTTTCCCGACCTGACCGTCGATGGCTCCTTTCCGCTCGGTGCTGCCGTCGCCGCCGTTCTCATCATTGCCGGGCTGAACGCCTGGGTCGCCACAGGCATTGCCATGCTGGCCGGCTCTGCCGCAGGCCTCGTCACGGCGGTTCTCAATGTCCGCTTCCGCATCCTGAACCTGCTCGCCTCGATCCTGACGATGATCGCGCTGTTTTCGGTTAACCTCAGGGTGATGGGTAAGCCGAACGTGGCGCTGCTCAACCAGGACACGATGCTGACCCCTTTCTACGGCCTGGGAGTCCCCGAGTACCTGGTGCGGCCTTTGTTCGTCTTTCTGCTGGTGGCCGCGGTCGTCATCCTCGTCTGGCGCTTCCTTGAAAGCGATGCAGGCCTTGCGATGCGTGCAACCGGCGCCAACGCGCGCATGGCGCGCGCACAGGGCGTGCAGACCGACAACCAGATCTATCTCGGCATTGCGCTTTCCAACGCGCTGGTCGCCCTCGGTGGCGCGCTTTTCGCCCAAACCAACGGTTTTGCCGATGTGACCTCCGGCGTCGGCACCATCGTCGTCGGCCTGGCCGCGGTCATTATCGGCGAAACGCTGTTCGGCAAGCGCGGCCTGCTGATCGCGCTCATCGGCTGTGTCTTCGGTTCCATCGCCTATCGCCTTGCAATCCAGTTGGCGCTGTCGAGCGACGTGCTTGGGCTCAAGGCCTCTGACCTCAACTTCGTGACCGCCGTGCTGGTCGCGGTCGCGCTCGTCCTTCCGAGGCTGCGCCGTGGAGGAGCTTCCGCATGATTTCGCTCGAGAACATCGACGTCGTCTTCGGCCGCGGAACGCCGCTGCAGAAGCAGGCACTGAAGAACGTCAACCTGACCATCGAGACCGGCTCCTTCGTGACCGTCATCGGTTCAAACGGCGCGGGCAAGTCGACCCTGCTCGGGGTTCTCGCCGGCGACGTCTTGCCGACCTCGGGGCGGGTCTCGATCGGGGCTGCCGACGTCTCGCGCAAGGCCACGGCGACGCGGGCGGGGCTCGTCGCCCGCGTCTTCCAGGATCCGCTTGCCGGGAGCTGTGGCGCGTTGTCCATCGAAGAGAACCTTGCGCTCGCCTCGCAGCGCGGCAAGCGCCGCGGACTTGCTTCAGCGCTCGGCGGTTCCCGCCGAGGCGAGTTCCGTGATCGTATCGCTTCGCTCAACCTCGGCCTTGAAAACCGCATGGCCGACCGCATGGATCTCCTGTCCGGCGGCCAGCGTCAGGCGGTGTCGCTGGTGATGGCAACGCTCGCCGGTTCCGACGTGCTGCTGCTCGACGAACATACCGCAGCGCTCGATCCAGGCATGGCGGAATTCATCATGGGGCTCACCCAGTCGATCGTCTCTGAACGCAAGCTGACGACGCTGATGGTCACCCATTCGATGCGTCAGGCACTCGACTACGGAAGCCGGACGATCATGCTGCATGGCGGCGAGATCGTGCTGGACGTTGCAGGGGACAACCGGAAGGACCTGCAGGTCGAGGATCTAATCGACATGTTCCGCCGCATTCGCGGCCAGACGCTCGACGACGACGAGCTGCTGATCGGCTGATATCGCCGAGTGGAGAACGAGAAAAAGGCGCCGGCCCGTCAGGGTCAGGCGCCTTTCTCGTTTGTGCAGAAAGATCAGCGAGCTTGGGTGAAGAGGATCTTGACCGCAAAGATCGAGAAGACGCCGGCGAAGGTGTAGTCGATGGCGCGCAGGACCTTTCGGTTCGCCTGAAGCCAGGAGGACAGGACGTCTGCCAAGAAGATGATGGCAAGGCCGATCGGCAGCGACAGGATGATCGACCAGATGCCGAGGAAGATCAGCTTGCCGGTGACGTGCGGGTCGCTGGCGCTGACAAATTGCGGCAGGAAGGTCATGAAGAAGATGATGACCTTGGGATTCAGCAGATTGACCCACAGGCCGTTGAGGAAAGCCTTCGAGGCGGAAGCTTGCCGCTGTCCCTCGGCCTTGATCACGAAGTTAGAGCCGTGGCGGATCGCCTGGATGGCGAGCCAGAGCAGATAGCCGGCGCCCCCGGTCTTTAGGACCAGGAAGGCGGTCGGCGAGGCGACGATCAGTGCCGAGATGCCGAAGGCGACCAGCATCGTATGGATCGAAATGCCGAAGCTCGTGCCCGCCAGCACCATGAGGCCGCTTCCACGGCCGTCGCGCAACGAGCGGCTGATCCAGAGCGTCATGTCCGGTCCCGGGGTGATTGCGAGCAGAAGGATTGCGAGGCTGAAGGCAAGGAAGGTGGGCAGGCTCGGAATGAATTCCATGGATCGGTTCCACAATAGAAAACCCGGTACGGGCGATGTTTTCGCATCCTCCATACCGGGCTGCCGAGCGATTGCCAATCGGGCTTATTGACCGTTGAGATAAGCCCTGAACTTTCCACCGTAGTCGGGATGCCAGCGCGAGAGCGGCGGCCGGTTTTCGACGATGTCGCCGGCCGCCCAGAGAATGCGCTTCTCGTCGGTGGCGCGGTTCACTTCATTGTCGGGGCAGAGAATGTAGAAGTTGCCGCGCCCGATGCTCTCCAGCATGAAGTCGACGGTTTCTTCCGGGGTCCAAGCACCCTCGGGCTTTTCCGTGCGCCCGTTGGCCGTCAGGGCCGTGAAGACGAAGCCGGGGATCATCAGGTGGGCGGCCACCTTGCAGTCCGGCGTATTGCGCAGTTCATGCTGAAGCGCTTCCGTGAACGCCTTCACGCCCGCCTTGGAGACGTTGTAGGCCGGATCTCCGGGCGGCGTGGTGATGCCCTGCTTGGAGCCCGTGTTGATGATCAGCGCGGGCTCGCCGTGGCCGATCATGTGAGTCCCGAAGGTGCGTGTGCCGTTGATGACGCCCATCAGGTTGACGCCAATCACGTTGTCCCAATTGGCCTGCGGTCCGAAAAGGCTGCTGCCCGGCTGAATGCCGGCATTGTTCATCAGCACATGCACGCGACCGAAGCGCTGGATGACAGCGCGTTCGAGCGCCTCCAGTTCGTCGAGTCTTGCGACGTCCGTCTCGATGGCGACGATGTCGGTGTCGGGATGGGCAGAAAGTTCGGCGACCTGCGCGCAGGCGTTCGCCAGGCGGTCGCCACCGAGATCGGCAAGCACGACGCACATGCCGTTTCTGGCGAAGGCCTTGGCGGCGGCAAGTCCGATCCCGGATGCGGCCCCCGTCACGACGGCGACCTTGCCTTCGGCGATAGCTGGATGTTGCATGTCGGTGTCCCTCTTCGTTTGTCTCGAACACCGCTGGATATGGGTAACGTGGCGGCTCCGGTCAAACGGCGTCGGGATGCCGCGCTTTTTGCCGCGCACCGGCGACCCTTTGTCCCTTCCCCTTGCGCGGCGCGATAATCTCGCTAAAAGTGCCGCAAACCAAGGGCCCTGGTCCATGCGGCTCACTGCTCACGAACGGACTTTCATCATGGCATCGCATAAAGACGTGAAGAAGGTTGTCCTCGCCTATTCGGGCGGGCTCGACACCTCGATCATCCTGAAATGGCTTCAGACGGAACTCAACGCCGAAGTCGTGACCTTCACTGCCGACCTCGGCCAGGGTGAAGAGCTTGAGCCGGCACGCCGCAAGGCAGAGATGCTCGGCATCAAGGAGATCTTCATCGAGGACGTCCGCGAGGAATTCGTCCGCGACTTCGTCTTCCCGATGTTCCGCGCCAATGCCGTCTATGAAGGCGTCTACCTGCTCGGCACCTCGATCGCCCGTCCGCTGATCTCCAAGCACCTGATCGACATTGCCAAGAAGACCGGTGCCGACGCGATCGCCCACGGTGCCACGGGCAAGGGCAACGACCAGGTTCGTTTCGAGCTTTCGGCCTATGCGCTGAACCCCGACATCAAGATCATCGCTCCGTGGCGCGACTGGTCGTTCAAGAGCCGTACCGACCTTCTGGAGTTCGCCGAACAGCACCAGATCCCGGTTGCCAAGGATAAGAAGGGTGAGGCTCCCTTCTCCGTCGACGCCAACCTTCTGCACTCCTCGTCCGAAGGCAAGGTTCTCGAAGACCCGTCGATGGAAGCTCCGGAATACGTGCATATGCGCACGATCTCGCCGGAAGCCGCTCCCGACAAGGCAACGATCATCAAGATCGGCTTCGAAAAGGGTGATGCGGTCTCGATCAACGGCGTTCGCATGAGCCCGGCCACCATCCTCGCCCAGCTCAACGACTACGGCCGCGACAACGGCATCGGCCGTATCGATCTCGTCGAGAACCGCTTCGTCGGCATGAAGTCGCGCGGCGTCTACGAGACCCCCGGCGGCACGATCCTGCTTGCGGCCCACCGCGCGATCGAGTCGATCACGCTCGACCGGGGTGCTGGCCACCTCAAGGACGAGCTGATGCCGCGCTATGCCGAGCTCATCTATTACGGCTTCTGGTTCTCGCCCGAACGCGAGATGCTGCAGGCGGCGATCGATCTCAGCCAGCGCCATGTCGAGGGCGAAGTCACCCTGAAGCTCTACAAGGGCAATGTCATGGTGATCGGCCGCGAGAGCGAAAAGTCGCTCTATTCGGACAAGCTGGTCACCTTCGAAGACGATCAGGGTGCCTATGACCAGAAGGATGCGGCCGGCTTCATCAAGCTGAATGCTCTGCGCCTTCGCACGCTGGCAAAGCGTAACCTGAAGGGCTGATCAGCCCATTCGATCATGCTGTCGAAGCCCGCCGCTGCAGCGCGCAGCGGCGGGCTTTTTGTCAACCTGCGCGCCGCCGCGCCCAGAGGAAGGCGAGATAGGCGGCGATCGACAGGAATTCCATCGCGGGGATGACTGTGCCGAAAGCCGTCAGCGGATCGCCGATCATGGCCGCGGCGACTCCGCCGAGGAAGCCAGAAGCCATCTGGATGAAACCGATGAGCGCGGCAGCCGACCCGGCAATCTCGGGATGGGGTGCAACCCCGGCAGTGGTGATATAGGGGCTGACGAAGGCGATCCCGAAGGAACAGACGGCGACGGGTCCCATGATCGACAGGAAGCTCGGTTCGACGAATTCGACGGAAAGGGCGATCGCCGCGCCGCCGATGCCGACGAGAAGCAGGCCGACCAGCAGTGAGCCGCGCTCGCCCAGCCGCCGGGCGAGGAGCCGCAGGGCGACCGAGCCGGAAAAGAAGAAGCCGGATTGCATCAGCATACCGAAGCCGAACTGGCTGGGCGTCAGGCCGACATGGTTGATCAGCACGAACGGCAGCATGGTGGACTGGGCATAAAGCGCGCCGATGCAGCCTCCGAGCACCAGTGCCGAGAACAGCACACGTGGATCCGAGATCAGCGTGGCATAGGCCCGGGCGAGGCGATCCGGTCGAATGAGGGCCCGATCCGGCGTGGTCGTCTCGGCCATCAGCAGGCTGATCGTCAGGCTGGTGCCGATGCCGAACACGACCATCAGAAAGAAGATCGCCTGCCAGCCGGAAAGCGCGAGCGCCAGGCCGCCCAGCGTCGGGCCGGCGGCAGGCCCGACCGCCAGCATGATGCCGATCATGTTGAGGATCCGGGCCGCTTCCGCGCCGTTGAACTGGTCGCGAACGATCGCGCGGGAAACTGTGACGCCGACCGATGCGCCGATCCCCTGGATGAGGCGGCCGGCAAGCAGGAAGTCGACGGTCGGGGCAAAGGCGGCAATCAGGCTGCCGAGGATGTAGATCGCGAGGAAAACGAGTGTGGCCTTGCGGCGTCCGAATGCATCGGAGACCGGACCGGCAAGAAGCTGGGCGACGGCAAATCCGCCGAAATAGATGGAGAGGCTGAGCTTGATGGCGCTGTCGGTCGTCTCGAAGGCCTTGACCAGTTGCGGCATGGCGGGGGTGTAGACGGCCATGGAAACCGGGCCGATGGTGGTGAGGAGGGCGCCGATCAGCGAGGTGCAGCGTTCGCTCATGCGAGCCTTTGTCATGCAATTCCGTTCTTGCGATTTGTAAAGGCGCCGAGCCGAGCCTGCTGTGTCGTCGCCGAGGCATGGCCGCGGACCATAGGCCCGGCAGGCCGATTTGGCGATAGGAAGAATACGGCATTCATTGCGTTGCCTTGGCGCCTGAGGGTAAGAAATCTTGTCGGTTTCGGGCTCCACGCTTGCCAAGTTCGCGCCACGAATACCATATCGCATGACAAGAGCCTGCTTCGCGGGCGTCCGTCAGGCCAAGGGGAAATCGTCATGAGCACATCGTCTTCCGTCAATCCCGCCGTCTTCGAATGGAACGGGCCGAACGGTCTGCCACGCTTCGAGGCGGTTTCCGATGACGACTACGCTCCGGCTTTCGAGGCGGCCTTTGCTCGCCACGATGCGGAGATCGATGTCATCGCCGGCAATCCGGAAGCGCCGACATTCGCCAATACGATCATCGCGCTCGAAACCGCCGGTGACGAGCTGTCGCGCGTCTCGGCGCTGTTCTGGAACAAGGCGGGGGCTCACAGCAACGATACGATCCAGGCTCTTGAGCGTGACATTGCCCCGAAGATGTCGCGCCACTACTCGAAGATCGGCATGAATGCCGATCTCTTCCGGCGGATCGACACACTCTGGGAGGCGCGCGCCGGCCTTGGCTTGACGACCGAAGAGCTTCGCGTGCTCGAGCGCCACTGGAAGGGCTTCGTCAAGTCCGGCGCCAAGCTCGAGCGGAAGAGCCAGGAACGGCTGGCGGCGATCAACGAGCGCCTGGCGGGGCTCGGCGCGCAGTTCGGCCAGAACGTGCTCGCCGACGAGAAATCCTGGTGTCTGCCGCTCAAGGACGGCGAGGATCTCGCCGGCATTCCCGATTTCCTCAAGGAGGCGATGGCGGCGGTGGCTGAAGCCCGCGGCGAAGGCCATGCGTATGTGGTCACGCTGTCCCGCTCGATCATCGAACCGTTTCTGACCTTCTCGACCCGCCGCGATCTTCGCGAGCAGGCCTTCCGCGCCTGGGTGGCACGCGGCATGAATGGTGGCGAGAGCGACAACCGCGCCATCGTCAAGGAGACGCTGTCACTTCGCGCCGAGAAGGCCGGCCTGCTAGGCTATGCCAATTACGCTGCCTACAAGCTCGACGACACCATGGCCAAGACACCCGAAGCGGTGAACGGACTGCTGATGAAGGTCTGGGACAAGGCCGTCGATCAGGCAAAGGCAGAGGAACGCGAACTGGGCGCGCTCGTTGCGGAAGAAGGCAAGAACCACGAGGTGATGCCCTGGGACTGGCGCCACTATGCCGAAAAGCTTCGGGCGCGGAAATTCGATTTTTCCGAAGCGGAGCTTAAGCCCTACCTCCAGCTTGAGAAGGTGATCGAAGCCTGTTTCGATGTCGCCGGTCGATTGTTCGGCATCACGGCGGTGCCGCTGAAGAATGTGGTCGGCTATCATCCCGACGTACGGGTCTTCGAGATCCGGGACCGCAACGGCAAGCTGGTGGCCATGTTCCTTGGAGACTATTTCGCCCGGCCGTCGAAGCGCTCGGGCGCCTGGATGAGTTCGTTCCAGTCGCAGCACAAACTGCCCCTGAAGAATGGCGCTACCGGCGAAATCCCGATCATCTACAATGTCTGCAACTTCGCCAAGCCAGAGGAAGGGAGGCCGGCCCTCCTGTCGCTCGACGATGCGCGGACACTCTTCCACGAGTTCGGCCATGCGGCCCACGGCATGCTGTCGAACGTCACCTATCCCTCTGTGTCGGGAACCGGCGTATCGCGTGACTTCGTCGAGCTGCCGTCGCAGCTTTATGAGCACTGGTTGACGGTTCCGGAAATCCTCAAGACCTACGCGGTCCACTACGAAACCGGACAGCCGATGCCGCAAGCGCTCCTCGACAAGGTGCTGGCCGCCCGGACCTTCAATGCCGGCTTCGCGGCAGTCGAGTTCACGTCGTCAGCCCTCGTCGACATGGCCTTCCATACCGGCGGTGCAGTCGAGGATCCGATGGCCCTGCAGGCGGAGGTGCTCGAGAAGATCGGCTTGCCGAAGTCGCTCGTGATGCGCCATGCCACGCCACACTTCCAGCACGTCTTCGCTGGCGACGGCTACTCGGCCGGCTACTATTCCTACATGTGGTCCGAAGTGCTCGATGCGGATGCCTTCTCGGCCTTCGAGGAAACCGGCAACGCCTTCGATCCGGCAATGGCGGAGAAGCTCAAGGCAAATATCTACTCGGTCGGGGGCTCGGTCGATCCGGAAGTGGCCTATACGTCCTTCCGTGGCCGTCTTCCGAGCCCGGACGCGATGCTGAAGAAGAAGGGGCTGGCGGCCTGAAGGCGACCAGCCTCAACTAGGGCCTGCTGGTCAAGGCAGTCTGGTGTTCACGAAGGCCACGAACTCGCCTTCGAGGCGGCCGGTGATGATGCCGCCCGTCTCCAGAACGGCGCCGACCAGAATGCGCGCCCGCCCGCGCCGGGCCAGCAGCCGTGTGAACGAGGCCCAGGCATTCGGATCGACGAGGTAGGACCGCGCCGTGAAGTCGTCGGTGATCGGTGCGAGGTAGTCCATCGTATTTTGCTGGATGACCACACGACTTTCCAGCCCTTCCGACTTCAGCCGCAGGTGCAGAAGCGACCACGCCGAGAGGATCGCCACGGCTGAAGCGCTGCCACCGAACACCGTTTCCCGGTGATTGATGTTCGGCGCGAGCGGTGCCGCCAGCGTGATGCTCTCCTCTTCCGTGGCGGCGACGCGGACATGCATGGCGGCCGAGATCGGGATGTGGTCATGCAGATAGGACTGCAGTTCCGCGGGTGTCATTGTCGGGCTGGCCAAAATGGGTATTCCTCCTCAAGGGGTGCCTTGTCATGTCGAATTTAGGAAGGCCAAAGCCGGCCCGGAAGCCCCGTCTGACGGGCCAGAAGCTCTTACCCCTTTCGCAAACGCAAAAAACAGGCTATGAGCGCGCCAAAGAAACAAGGCGCCGCACCCCGTTTCGCGCCCCAGCCATCAGAGATCTTTTCATGAAGCTTCGCAATATCGCGATCATCGCGCACGTCGACCATGGGAAAACGACCCTCGTCGACGAGCTCCTCAAGCAGTCCGGCTCGTTCCGCGAAAACCAGCGCGTGGCAGAACGCGTCATGGATTCGAACGATCTCGAAAAGGAACGCGGCATCACCATTCTCGCCAAGGCGACCTCGGTGGAGTGGAAGGGCGTCCGTATCAACATCGTCGACACCCCCGGCCACGCCGACTTCGGCGGTGAGGTCGAGCGTATCCTGTCGATGGTCGACGGCGCGATCGTTCTCGTCGACTCGTCCGAAGGCCCGATGCCACAGACCAAGTTCGTGGTCGGCAAGGCGCTGAAGGTCGGTCTTCGCCCGATCGTCGCGATCAACAAGATCGACCGTCCGGACGGCCGCCACGAGGAAGTCATCAACGAAGTCTTCGACCTGTTCGCCAATCTCGACGCCACCGACGAGCAGCTCGACTTCCCGATCCTCTACGGTTCGGGCCGTGACGGCTGGATGAACGTCAATCCGGAAGGTCCGAAGGATCAGGGCCTCGCGCCTCTGCTCGACCTCGTGCTGGAACATGTTCCGGAGCCGAGCGTCGGCGACGAAGATGGCGCCTTCCGTATGATCGGCACGATCCTTGAAGCTAACCCCTTCCTGGGCCGCATCATCACTGGCCGCATTCACTCTGGCTCGATCAAACCGAACCAGGCCGTCAAGGTTCTCGGCCAGGATGGCAAGCTGATCGAAAACGGCCGTATTTCGAAGATCCTGGCTTTCCGCGGCATCGAGCGCACGGCGATCGACGAAGCCCATGCGGGTGACATCGTCGCGATCGCCGGATTGTCAAAGGGCACCGTTGCAGACACGTTCTGCGATCCTTCGGTCTCCGAGGCGCTGACCGCACAGCCGATCGACCCGCCGACCGTCACCATGTCCTTCATCGTCAACGACAGCCCGCTTGCGGGCACAGAAGGCGACAAGGTTACCAGCCGCGTCATCCGCGACCGCCTGTTCAAGGAGGCCGAAGGCAATGTCGCGCTGAAGATCGAGGAAGCCGAGGGCAAGGATTCGTTCTTCGTCTCGGGCCGCGGTGAACTTCAGCTCGCCGTTCTGATCGAGACCATGCGCCGCGAAGGCTTTGAGCTGGCCGTGTCGCGTCCGCGTGTTGTCATGCATAATGACGCGACGACCGGCCAGTTGATGGAACCGATCGAGGAAGTCGTGATCGACGTTGACGAGGAGCATTCCGGCGTCGTCGTCCAGAAGATGTCCGAGCGCAAGGCCGAGATGGTCGAGCTTCGTCCGTCGGGCGGAAACCGCGTCCGCCTGGTCTTCTTCGCGCCGACCCGTGGCCTGATCGGCTACCAGTCGGAGCTTCTGACCGACACCCGCGGCACAGCGATCATGAACCGCCTGTTCCACGACTATCAGCCCTACAAGGGTCCGATTTCCGGTCGTATCAACGGCGTTCTCCTGTCCAACGGTTCGGGCGAGGCCGTTGCCTATGCGATGTTCAACCTGGAAGATCGTGGTCCGATGATCATCGAGCCGGGTGAAAAGGTCTATCAGGGCATGATCATCGGCATCCACAGCCGTGACAACGACCTTGAGGTCAACGTTCTCAAGGGCAAGCAGCTCACCAACATCCGCGCCGCCGGCAAGGACGAGGCAGTCAAGCTCACCCCGCCGATCCGCATGACGCTCGACCGCGCACTTTCCTGGATCCAGGACGACGAACTGATGGAAGTCACGCCGAAGTCGATCCGTCTTCGCAAGATGTATCTCGACCCGAACGATCGCAAGCGCATGGAAAAGGCCAAGGCCGCACAGGGCTGATTGGCGGACGACGTCTCTCCTTTAGAACCCCGGCCTCGCGGCCGGGGTTTTTGTTTGTGCATACGGCGGCCATCGGGCTTGCGGCGGGCGTTAAGATTGCGTTAAATTTCTATCTAATGGTCCAGTTGATGGTTCCGGAGAAGATGTTTGCGGCGGCATGAGGTCGTCGTTCGAGTGTCTCCGGTCCGGCGAAAGTGGCGTTATGAAGACGTTGTCGATCGATGTGCGCCCTGCGGAGCCGCAGGATGCCGCTTCCATAGCGGAGGCGCACCGCTGCTCGTGGCAGCACACCTATGCCGGCCTGATTCCGCATCGTCCCCTGGTCAAGATGATCGAGCGCCGCGGTGAGACCTGGTGGCGTAAGGCAACCCGCGGACCGGCAACCATTCTCGTCGTCGACGTTGCGGGAACCATCGCCGGCTATACGACGCTCGGTCTCAACCGGGCACGCGCCCTTCCGCAGGAAGGGGAGATCTACGAGATCTACATGCGCCCCGAGTACCAGGGTATCGGGCTTGGCCACACGCTTTTCGGCGAGGCTCGCCGTCTCCTGAAATCGCTGGGCTGCAACGGCATGGCCGTCTGGTGTCTCGAAGACAGCCAGCATGCGGTCGACTTCTTCCGCTCCAATGGCGGCGTGGATGCCGTCGAAGGCATGGAAGACTTCGACGACGTCCAGTTGAAGAAGCTCGGCTTTATCTGGAACTGAGCATTTCGGCTCCGTTCCTCTAGGGTGTCACTCTTGTACCAGACCCTCCGGCCAGACATGAGTCGGTTCGCTGGTCTTGCCGCCACGCTTGCCCTTCCACATGCTCTCCTGATAGCCGCAGGCAAAGTCTCTGGCCTCATTGTCGGCGATCTGTCGCGCGAGTTCGTTGGCGTTCGCATTCGATAGAGCGTCGACATAGCCGACGACGCAGCTCAACCCATCGTCGGGCTGCGCCACCCGCGAGATAACGAGCACCTGTCCCTCGGCTTCCTTGGTCGGTGAGCCGGTGTCACCGATGTTCTCGATGAACCAGCGCAGGATCGCGGCGAACGGCTTTCCGGAGGCGTCGAGGCGCCACTCGACCTTGGTGTTGACGTGGTTGAAGGGTTCGAAGGACTCGAATGCGCCTTCAATGAGCTCTTTCCTGACAGGGCCGTAAAGCATGCTCTGGCGCAGATCGCCTTCGAGGAAGTGAATGTCGTAGCCCTTGAGGCCCTTGCACTTCATGATCGCGCCCATGTCGTCCGAGGCGATCGTTTTGCACTTGTCCAGATCGAGATCTGTGTAGGTACTGTCGGCGGCCGTCACCGGGCCGGTCAGAGCCAGCATGGCGAAGATGGCAATCGCAGTCGTCGGTCTTGCGTCAGTCGTCATCGAATATCCCCCTCGTGCGGCACTCGTCCCGAGCGCAGATAGGATCGATCCTATTGCGCGAAGAGGGAGGAGAAAAGGTCGATTTTCGCAGTCGTTGGGCGACGGTCTTCGCCCAAAGCCGTGTTGCATTGCATCCGAATTCCCATTAGGAAACGCGGGATTTCAACACTCCCATGGGGATGAAAATGCGTATAGATGCAATCAAGATCGGCAAGAACCCGCCGGATGACGTGAACGTCATTGTTGAAGTGCCGGTCGGCGGCCATCCGATCAAGTACGAGATGGACAAGGAAGCTGGCGCGCTGATCGTCGACCGCTTCCTCTACACGCCGATGACCTATCCGGGTAATTACGGCTTCGTTCCGCACACCTTGTCGGAAGACGGCGACCCGATCGACGTCCTGATCTGCAACACGCGTCCCCTCGTTCCGGGTTGTGTCATCAATGTGCGCCCGATCGGCGTCATGGTCATGGAAGACGACGGTGGCAAGGACGAGAAGATCATCGCCGTTCCGTCACACAAGCTGACCCAGCGCTACGACAAGATCGAAAACTACACCGACATGCCGGAGATCACGCTGAAGCAGATCGAGCATTTCTTCGAGCACTACAAGGATCTGGAACCCGGCAAGTGGGTGAAGATTGCGGGCTGGCAGGATGTCAGCGTCGCGAAGAAGCTGATCGTCGAAGCGATCGACCGCTTCAAGGCACAGAAGTAAGATCAGAGGGCGACAAGCCCGTCTATCCGTCTTGCCAAATCCTCCGGGTCGCCATCGATCCGGAGGATTTTTTGTCTGGCGGTGTCGCCGGACACAAGGGAAATCGAGGACTTCGGTACGCCCAGCCGCTTGGCGATGAGGACGATGAGGGCCTGGTTGGCCTTGCCCTTTTCCGGAACGCAGCTCACACGGGCCTTCAGGTGGGCCTCGCCGTCGCCATTGGGTTCAATGCCATCGATTTGGTCACGCCCGCCGTTCGGGGTCAGGCGAACGGCGAGCCGCAGGTGATCGTCAAAGACCTTGTAGGGGCGGATCACAAGAACAGGGGAACGATGCTGTTCCACATCAGCGAACGGATGAAGAAGATGATGAGCAGCACGACGATTGGCGAAATGTCGATGCCGCCAAGATCCGGCAGGACGCGGCGCAGCGGACGCAGGACCGGCTCGGTCACGTTGTAGAGGAAGGTGCCCAGCGAGTTGACGAACCGGTTGCTCGAATTGATCACGTTGAACGCATAGAGCCAGGAGAAGATGGCACTTGCGATAAGCACCCAGGTATAGAGGTTCAATGCCAGATCGATCGTCTGAAACAGCGCGAGCATGCAGGTCTCCATTTCTCGGTTGACAGACATGTAGACATTGGCGACTAAACCGGCAAGTACTGCGGCCCGGTGGAAGACGAATCATGTTTAACGGGCGAACCGGCCGGTTCCGTTGCGCTTTCGCCCGACTGGAAAGTTTCCTTGATGTCTGCAGTTCAGTCCGCCGATCGCTTCGCGGCATTCCGGCACACTTCCTATCTCCGCTTCTTCATCTCGCGCTTCCTCGGTGCATTCGCCACGCAGATCCTCTCGGTCGCCGTTGGCTGGCAGATGTATGACGAGACCGGCAGCGCCTTTCTTCTCGGGATGATCGGGCTGGTGCAGTTCCTGCCGTCGCTACTCCTGATCCTGGTGACCGGCTCTGTGGCGGACCGCTACAATCGCCGTGCGATCGTGGCGAGCTGCATGGTGGTCAGTGCTCTTTGTGGGGGCGCCCTGCTGCTGCTCACGCTGTTTGATGCCTTCGAACCCGTCCTTGTCTTCGGCATCCTTGTGGTGTTCGGCATCGAGCGTGCCTTCAACGCCCCCGCCGTCCAGTCGCTGGCGCCGAACCTCGTTCCGCCGGAAGATCTTGGCAATGCGGTTGCCTGGAACTCGTCCTCCTGGCAGACCGCTTCGATCGTCGGGCCGGTGGTCGGCGGCCTGCTTTACGGTGTCAGCGCCTCGCTTGCTTATACCGTGTCCTTCGTGTTCTTCATCGGGGCGGCCGTCCTGGTGTTCATGGTCGCGAAGCCCGCCCAGCGCAGTCCCTCAAAGGCCGTGTCCTGGGACACGATCCTCGCCGGCTTCCGCTTCATTTTCGGCGAGAAGGTGGTTCTCGGGGCGATTTCGCTCGACCTCTTCGCCGTGTTGCTCGGCGGCGCCATCGCGCTCATGCCGGTGTTCGCCCGGGACATCCTGACACTCGGGCCGCTCGGTCTCGGCCTGCTGCGCGCTGCGCCGGGCGTCGGCGCCATTCTCGTCGCGGTCGCGCTCGCAAGCTTCCCGGTCCGGCACAATGCGGGCGTCTTCATGTTCATCGGCGTCGCGTTGTTCGGCGCCGGCACGATCGTCTTCGGCCTGTCTGAGACGGCCTGGCTTTCAATCGCTGCGTTGATGCTGATGGGGGCGGCCGACATGGCGTCCGTCTATGTTCGCGAGACCCTGATTGCGCTGTGGACGCCGGACGAAGTACGCGGTCGCGTGAATGCGGTGAACATGGTTTTCGTCGGAGCGTCGAATGAACTCGGCGAATTCCGTGCCGGCACGATGGCGCATCTCGTCGGGCCGGTGGCGGCGGTCGTGATTGGCGGTGCTGGAACGCTGGCGGTTGCCGTGGTCTGGGCGCTGGGTTTCCCGCAGTTGCGCAAGATCGACAGTCTGGAAGCTCCCAACACTCAGGCGAAGTGAGGGTTCTTCACGAAGACGAGGTCGAGGAACTCCGATAGCCAGGCACGAAGCGGAGCATCGAAGATCATGCGGCCTTCGAGATGCTCGCGTCCCTGTTGGGCGTTCGGCATGATGAAACGATGTGCTCCATGCACGACCCATCGCTGCATCATGGCGCGGGTCAGCTCGGCATGAAACTGCAGGCCCCAGGCCTGCTCGCCATAGCGAAAGGCCTGGTTGCGGTAGACATCGCCCTCGGCCAGGAGCTGGCAGCCATGCGGCAGGTCGAAGCCTTCCCTGTGAAAGTGATAGACCATCTGCGGCCAACGCATCAGCAGACGACCGTGTTCGGTCGGATGGATCGGATACCAGCCGATCTCGACGCGGCCGTCCTTGTCTGCCTCGACCTTTCCACCGAGATGCCGGACCAGCATCTGGGCGCCGAGGCAGATCCCGAGGAAGGGCTTCTTTTCCTTGAGAGGGACCGCCAGCCAATCGGTTTCCGTGCGCACGAAGGCATCGGGGTCGTTGGCGCTCATCGGGCCGCCGAAGACGACGGCACCGGAATGGGCTTCAAGGGTTTGCGGCAGGGGCTCTCCCAGAACCGGGCGGCGGATGTCGAGCGGAAAGCCCTTTTCCTCCAGCATCTGGCCGACGCGTCCGGCGCTCGACCGTTCCTGATGCAGCACGATCAGCACCGGGGCGCGTTCCTTCGAGCGTGCCGGGACGTCAAGCATCATCATTGCCCGTTAGGCCGGAGCGCGACTTGGCGCCCTGTCGTGCGTGCACGCGATCGCGACCCGACACGCCGAGAAGCTCGGCGACCCGCCAGATCGCATGGTCTTCCATTTCACTCCGGGTGCCATCGGCATAGACGATGTCCCAGAGAATGCCGATCAACTGCTGGCGCTGTTCGTCATTGAGGGCGCGCTTGAGGTCGGACGTAAAGCGGTAATAGTCCACGGCCTCGCTTTCGGCGCGTGCACCCTCTTCCAGGAGAGCGTCGAGGGACGGCTCGTCGAGCTGGTATTGCTCGCGCAGGATCGACCGCAGCTTTTCGCGTTCGGCGGCATGTATCACGCCGTCCGCATCCATGACCTGGAGGCAGAGGCCTGCGACGGCGATGCGGATGTCGTCCGGTGCGAACGAGGGCTTCTGGTCCCGGTTCTGGGTCAGGCTCTGGAAGAAGGCTTGCAGTTGTTCCAGCATGCGTTCTCCCTCAAAACAGCTTCATGCGGTTCTTCTGTTCCGATTCCGACCGACGCTCGTCCTTGCGGACACCCGGATCATCGGGCGCATGGCCGAAGAATGGTTCCGGTTCCTTGGCCGGCGTGGTGGCGGTGCGGTCGCCGGCCTGCTTCGCGGTCGTCCGGGCCGGTGCCTGTTCCGCCTCCTTGATCACGGCGGTTGCCTCGACGACCGGTGTTGGCTTCGGGGCCTCGACCTCGATCTCCGTCGTCTTGACCGGAGGAAGGGTCTCGAGAGCCAGTGCCGCGGCGCCGACAGAACCTTCTTCGACCGGGCCTTCGAGCTGGTCGAAGGGAACCTTCCACTCGAAGGCGTCGAGCCTGCCGGTTAAGGGGGATACCGGCAGCCATTTGTCGGATACGTGGCCGTCGGCCACCCAGGCCGGATCGCGGCCGGCTTTCAGCGCCTGGGCCATCCAGTGGCGGATACGGCCCTGGTCGCCGGTTTCTGCCTCCTCGATGTCGGCCAGCAGCAGGTAGACGCGTTCGCGCGACTCCATGCGAGCGGCGGCTTCGGCCTTGGCGCGCGCCTTGTCGAATTCCTGCGCGTCCAGCGCCGCTTCGGCGACGATCAGCAGGGATTCGGTGTTGTTGGTCCGCAGCGCCTCAAGCCGTTCGGCACGCTTCAGCCGATCGACGGCGCTGTCGCCGCTGCGTGCCCGCAGATAGGTCCGAGCGATGTCGGGATGCGGGTTGAGCTTCCAGACCTGTTCGAGCACGTTGGAGGCCCGGCGCAGGTTGTCTTCCCGGAGATAGGCCTTGGCGGCGACGATCGCGGCCGGCACCAGGTCTTTCGCCAGCTTCAGCGCCTGAAGCGCATTGTCGCGGGCGGCGGAGGGCTGGCCTTCAAGGTGGTCCTCAGCCTTTGCCGTCAGCAGTACGGCCTTCAGGCGGTCCGCCTCGGCGCGGTTCAGCACATGGGCCACGCGCTGCTGATCCAGCAGGCGAATGGCATCGTCCCAGTGACCGGCGCGGCAGCGATGTTCCAGCGTCGCCTTGGCGGCCCAGGGAAGGTAGGGGGCCGCTTCGGCTGCCGTCTCGGCATACTGGCGGGCGGCTTCGTGGGCTCCCAGGCGGTCAGCCTCGACATAAAGACCACGAAGGCCGAGCTCGCGGGTTTCCGGATCTTCGGTCATCTGCTGAAAAAGCTGGCGGGCCTCGTCGTGGCGTCCTTCTATCACGGCGGCCTGGGCATCGAGCACGAGGATCAGCGGTTCCTGGTCGGCGCGCAGAAGGCCACGCGCCCGGGCACTCATCTTGCGGGCGAGCGCGGCATTGCCCGCGCCGGCGGCGATCAGGCCGGTCGAAAGCGCCTGATAGCCGCGATCGCGCGTGCGGGCACGGAAGTAGCGCCTGACGGAATGGGGCGAGGTCCAAACGGTTCGGATGAGCCACCAGCCGAGCATGAAAACGGCGACAATCAGCAGGACGATGGAGGCGGCGACCATCAGGCTCATCTCGATCAGCTGGCCCTGCCAGAGGATCGACAGCGAACCGGGGCGATCGGCAAGCCAGCCGAAGCCAAAGCCGAGAGCCAGAACGGCGAGAATGAAGAACAGGATCCTGGTCATCGGTTTCGTTCCTCAGCCCTTCTTGCCGCTGACGGTGGCGGCGAGTGCGTCGCCGACCAGCGTCTCGATCTCGATCCGGGCCTTGAGTGTCGAGACGAAGGTCGCCGACACGGTCTTGCCTGTCTCCGGAAGACCTTCCCATTCGATGGTGGCGCCCTTCAGGTCGCCATTCTGCAGCTTGTCTTCCATGCGGGCGATGATCGCCTCGGGTGTTGCACCCTCGACATTGCCGACCGGTCGAACCTTGACCACCGAGAGCGCACTCGACAGCAAGCGCTCGCCGATGCCCTGGTTCGGATCAGGCTGATGGATCGCCGCGAGAATCGCATCCGCCACACCACCGAACTGGCGGGTGAGCTCGGCGCGGGAAGCAATGCCGGTCGCCGCATGCGGGCGAAGGCCTTCGATCGCCGGGTCCTCCGGTGCGATGGCCGCAAGCGCATCAAGCTCGGCCATATAGGGGCCGCCGCGTTCGGTGGCTGACTTCAGCGCCGTCAAGGCAATGGCCTTGGCCATCTCGACGTCGGAACGTGGCGCGTCGATCTTCTTCTCGGCCTCGGCGAGGCGTGCGTTGAGGCGAGTTTCGGTCTCGCCCAAGGCGCTGGCATTGCCGGCGATCTCGGTCTTCAGCGCGTCCAGCGCGGCGGTCGTTTCGGACAGGCGCTGGCGCAGTTCCTCGATCGCTGCGGTGTCCGGCGCCGCTGTCGTCTGATTGGCTATTGCGGCCTCCAGGGCGGCGAGGCGCTCCTCGGCGCGCGGATCCGTCGCGGTGGCGGGAGCGCTTGCGAGATTGGCGACCTCCGCCTTCAGAACGGCAACCTCGTCCGCCAGTGCCGAAGTATCTGCAGGCGCTTTCTCCGCGGGCGAAACGGCCGGGAGATAGCCTGCATATTGCATGCTGCCGGCGCCGGCGAGTGCCACGAGGCCACCGAAGATGCCGGCGGCGACAAGCGCGGAGAGAGCCGGGCTGGACTTCGCCGGGCGCGCCTCGCGCAGTTCCCCGGTTGCGGTCGATGCATCGGCGGCCGGGCCGGTTTCGGAAACGGCTTCGCTCGGTGAATCCGCCTGCTCGCTGAAGCTTGCCGTTTCGGCATTTTCAAGTGTGAAGGCAGCGGACGGTCCATTTGCCTCCGGTGCCGGGTCGGCGCTGCCGTCGGCCACGCCCGTCACGGTCTCGAACGGCGTTTCCTCGGCGGTCAGGTCGATGGTGACCGGGTCGTCTGGCGACTTCGAGCGACGGGGCGGCTTTCCGGAAACCATGGCAACCTCTTCATTTCCTTGCGGTGCAAATAAAACTAGTCAGTCGGACCGGCGAAAGAAAGGGCGAAGATCAATTTTGGTTCCTCGACCTTAGAGTAGGGTCAATAGCGACGCTTCGTTTGGTGCCGCCGCCGCCCGGGTTTTCGGGCGATGCGGCTCGGGCACCGTGCATGCGATCTTTTCGCTCAGGCACAATACGCGCGTTTCGGCGAACTGGCCGGGGCGGGAAGTCGTCAGTTCGAGTTCAAAGAAGCGCCGTGCCCCTTCGCTCGAATAAAGCAGGAGGGCATCGACCGGGTGCGATCCGACAATCCGGTTGATCTCTTCTTTCGAATGGGCAAGCGGGCGCATCCGGTAACATAAGCAGGTCTCGACCGGTATTTTGAGGGCGGCAAGCTCCGTCTCGAATCCCGGGGATCTGGGTTCGCCCGCGAGATAGAGGAGCGGACGTGCCGCGCCGACCGTCCTGCCGAGCTTCTGCCCGACCAGCCGGGCGAGGCGGACCCCGTCGTTGTCTCCTGAGTGAACGTCATGAAAACCGAGCGCTTTTGCCGCGTGGGCGGTCCTGTCGCCGACCGCAAACAGCGGCGTGTCGAAGGAGCGGTCCGTTTCTCTGCCGAGGGCCGCAAGCACGCGGACGGCCTCGGCGCTGGTGACGGCGAGCGCCGCATGGGGGAGGCCAAGGGCCGCCCGCGTCGATTCGATGTCGTGTTCTGCCGCGAAAAGCGGGAGCAGGAGCGGTTCGTGCCCTCGGCGCCTCAGTTCGGCGGCGGTGATACTCGCCGCCGGTTCCGGTCGGGTCACGAGAACCCGCATTTCCCTAGCTCCAGCTGTCGAAGAAGCCGGTACCGGCTTCGGCGCGGATTGCTTCGCCGGCCTCGCGGCCGATGGCGGGGGCTTCGGTGCGGTCACCTTCGCGGTGAATCTCATGGAAGCGGGAGCCGTCGGGCGTGAGGATCATGCCGGAAAACGTGATCCGGTCGCCCTCGCACCGGGCGTAGCCGGCGATAGGTGTACGGCACGAGCCGTCGAGGGCGGCAAGGAAGGCGCGTTCGCAGCTGACGGCATCGAAGGTCGCGTGATCGTTGATCGCCTCGAGCAGGGAATTCACTCGGTCGTCGCCGATGCGGCTTTCGATGCAGATCGCCCCCTGGGCAGGAGCGGGTGGGAAATCCTTCGGGTCGAGCAGTTCCGTTAGCACGTCCTGCTTGCCGAGCCGGCGGAGGCCGGCATATGCGAGGAGAGTTGCGTCGACCTGGCCTTCGGCGAGCTTGCGCAGGCGCGTGTCGACCAGGCCGCGGAAGGTGATGACCTTGAGATCAGGACGCAGGCGGCGGATCAGAGCCTGGCGGCGGAGCGACGAGGAGCCGACCGTCGCACCCTGCGGAAGATCGACGAGGCGCGACGAAGCGGCGCCGATGAAGGCATCGCGGACATCTTCGCGCGGCAGGAAGGCCGACAGGAACAGACCCTCCGGCAGGACGGTCGGCATGTCCTTCGACGAGTGCACTGCGAAGTCGAGATCGCCGGATAGCAACTGCTCTTCCAGTTCCTCGGTGAACAGGCCCTTGCCGCCGATCTCGGAGAGAGAACGATCGGTGATGCGGTCACCCTTGGTCGACAGGACGACGATCTCGAACATGTCTTCGGCAAGGCCGTGGGCCGCCATCAGCCGGTCGCGGGTCTCGTGGGCCTGGGCGAGCGCCAGCGGGCTGCCGCGCGTGCCGATGCGGAAAGGTTTTGTTTGCATCCGATCTGATCCGTTGTTACCGGAAGTTCTCGTAGACCGGTTTCCGGGTGATCGCAATCAACGAACAGGGCAAATGAGCGCCAAACTACGCATTCTCGGCATCGAGACGAGTTGTGACGAAACGGCCGCCGCGGTCGTTTCCCGCTTCGAGGATGGCACGGGCCGTATCGAGGCCGACGTGGTGCTCAGCCAGCTCGACGAGCACAGCGCCTATGGCGGCGTCGTGCCGGAGATCGCCGCGCGCGCCCATGTCGAGGCGCTGGACAGCCTGATCGAGGAAGCCCTTGCCCGGTCCGGGACGACGCTTGGCGAGATCGATGCGATCGCCGCGACGGCAGGGCCGGGGCTGATCGGCGGACTGATCGTCGGGCTGATGACCGGCAAGGCGATCGCCCATGCGACGGGCAAGCCGCTCTATGCCGTCAATCATCTCGAGGGTCATGCGCTCACCGCGCGACTGACGGATGGGCTTTCCTTTCCCTACCTGATGCTGCTGGTTTCCGGCGGGCATACGCAGCTGGTTCTCGTGCGCGGCGTCGGCGACTACGAGCGATGGGGCACGACCATCGACGATGCGCTCGGCGAGGCCTTCGATAAGACGGCGAAGCTTCTCGGACTGCCCTATCCTGGCGGCCCGGCGGTCGAGAAAGCGGCGGCCAGCGGCGATGCGAAACGTTTCAACTTTCCGCGGCCGCTGGTCGGCGAGGCGCGACTCGATTTCTCTTTCTCCGGCCTCAAGACGGCCGTGCGGCAGGCTGCCGAAAGCATTGCGCCGGTCACAGACCAGGATATTTCCGACATCTGCGCCTCCTTCCAGAGGGCGATTTCCCGAACCCTCGACGACCGGATCGGTCGTGGCCTGCAACGGTTCCTTGCCGAATTCCCCGATCGCGAAGGCATGCCGGCCCTCGTGGTCGCCGGCGGGGTGGCGGCGAACCAGGAACTTCGCCGCACGCTGCAGTCGCTCTGCGATCGCCACGGCTTCCGATTCGTCGCGCCACCGCACCATCTGTGCACCGACAACGCCGTGATGATCGCCTGGGCGGGGCTCGAGCGGATGGGAACGGGCCTGCCTTCGGACACGCTCGACGTCCAGCCACGTTCCCGCTGGCCACTTGATGCGGGGGCGCAGGCCGTGATCGGCCACGGCAAACGTGGAGCGAAGGCATGAGTGAGAGAGACACGATCGCCGTGGTCGGCGCGGGCGCCTTCGGAACGGCCCTGGCCGCCGTGATCGCCCTTGAAGGAAAGGCCGACGTGACGCTGGTCGGGCGCGATCCCTCACTGATGGCGGACCTGCGAAACGACGGCGTGCACGACGCGGCTCTCCCCGGCATCCGCCTGCCGGACGCACTGAACTACTCTCACGAGCCGGAAGTGCTCTCCGCAGCCGAGACCGTGCTGTTCGCCATGCCGTCCCAGGCGCAGGTTGATGCGGCGATGGCCTATGGCCCCTACCTTAAGGACGGCGCGACCGTCGTCACCTGCGCCAAGGGGATAGACCGCGCGACGTCGCGGCTTCTCACCGACGTGCTGGAAGAGGCCTTGCCCCACCATTCCATCGCCGCCCTTTCCGGGCCCGGTTTTGCCGCCGACATCGCAAGCGGTCTGCCGACCGCCATGGTGATCGCGGCTGCTTCGCTCGCCGAGGCAGAAGGCCTGGCCAAGGCGATCTCCGGACGCACGTTCCGTCTTTACGCGTCGGACGACCGCATCGGCGTGCAGCTCGGCGGCGCGTTGAAGAATGTGCTGGCGATTGCCTGCGGCGTCGTCGAAGGTATGGGTCTCGGCGATTCGGCCCGTGCGGCCCTGATCGCGCGCGGCCTTGCGGAGATGTCCCGGCTGATCGCCGCGATGGGCGGCAAGGCGGATACCGTGCGTGGGCTCTCGGGCCTCGGCGACCTCGTGCTCACCGCGACCAGCCACCAGTCGCGCAACCTCCGTTTCGGGATCTCGCTCGGCCGGGGCGAACCGATCGACTTCTCCCGCGGCCAGCTGGTCGAGGGGGCATTCGCCGCGGCGGTCGCCTCGCGGCTTGCCGAGGGGCTGGCGGTCAGCCTGCCGATCACCGATGCGGTGACCGCGATCATCGAGGGTAGCCTCGACATTCCGACTGCGATCGAACAACTGATGTCGCGGCCGATCACCACCGAGTGACGGGCGCTGAGGAAACAAGGAGAGACCAAGACATGCTTTTTGCCGTGATCTGCGCCGACAAGCCCGCCCATCTCAACCTGCGCATGGAGACCCGTCCGGCCCATGTCGAATGGCTGAATGGTCTCAATGCCGCCGGCACGCTGAAGATCGGCGGCCCCTTCCTCGATTCCGACGGCAAGCCCTGCGGCTCGATGCTGCTGATCGCCGCCGCCGACATCGAAGGTGCCAAGGCGATCGCGGCCGAGGACCCCTATGCCAAGGTCGGCCTGTTCGCCAATGTCGAGATCAAGCCCTACAACTGGGTCTTCAACAATCCGGAGGCTTGAGGGCGACATGGCTTTCTGGCTCTACAAGTCCGAACCCTTCAAGTGGTCGTGGCAGATGCAGAAGGATGCAGGGGCTGCCGGCACCGAATGGACGGGCGTGCGCAACTATCTTGCGCGAAACAACATGCGGGCCATGAAGATCGGCGACAAGGGTTTCTTCTATCACTCGAACGAGGGACTCGAAGTCGTCGGCATCACCGAGGTCTGCGCGCTTTCGCATCCGGATCCGACGGCCGAAGGCGATGCCCGTTGGGATTGCGTCGACATCCGCGCCGTGATGGACATGCCGAAGCCGGTGTCGCTCAAGGACATCAAGGCGAACGAAAAGCTCGCCGCGATGTCGCTCGTGACCTCGATGCGGCTTTCCGTCCAGCCGGTCACGGAAGACGAATATCTTGAAGTCTGCCGGATGGGCGGGCTCGACAATCCGCCGCGCTGAGGGGGTGGCTTGTACACCGATCCGGAACTCTTCATCCGCTCCAATACCAGCCTGATGGCCCCGCCGCATGTGCCGGAAATCCGGCTGTGGCTGGCAAGCGAGGTCCATGATCTCTGGCTGAAGACGGAGGAAGACCTTCAGGAGATCGGCCTTCCGCCGCCGTTCTGGGCCTTTGCCTGGGCCGGCGGGCAGGGGCTTGCGCGTTACATTCTCGACCATCCGGAAGAAGTGCGCGGCAAGCGGGTGCTGGATTTCGCAAGCGGTTCAGGCCTTGTCGCGATCGCGGCAAGGCTGGCTGGTGCCAGAGAAGTCGTCGCCGCCGACATCGATCCATGGGCGGAGACGGCCATCCGCCTGAATGCCGCGGAAAACGGCGTCGAAATCGCCTTCGTCGGAGAAGACCTGATCGGCGGCCCCCTTGATGCGGACGTGCTGCTCGCGGGCGACGTCTTCTACGATCGCGACTTCGCCAATGCGCTGGTCTCTTGGTTCGGCACGCTCGCTGCCGAGGGAAGACGGGTGCTGGTCGGCGATCCGGGGCGCAGCTACCGGCCGACCGAAAGGCTGGAGGCGCTCGCGACCTACGAGGTGCCGGTCACGCGCGTGCTCGAAGACAGCGAAGTCAAGAAGACGACCGTCTGGCGCTTTCGCTGACTGCGCTCGTCAGTTCCGGGGCCGGATGACACAGACGCCGGCTTCATAGGCGCAGGCGGCATCCTCCATCTTGGCCCCGATCTCGATGATCTTGGCCGGTGGGGGCCGATAGCCCACCACGTCGCTCTTCGAACCTTCAACGGCAAAATAGATGCCCGATCCGCGAACACGCACGGCTGAGATGGAGCCCGCAAAGGTGCCGATGCCCGGCACGACCGAGGGAAGGCCGGCGCCGCCGATGACGGCGTCGTCGTGGTTCTGATGATGCTGGCCACGCTCATGATGCAGGCGCGGGCGCGGCGCATGGCCGTAGTCGCCCGCCGCCAGCGGCAGAGAGGAAATTGCGAGGAATGTCGCTGTTGCGACGATCAGCCCGGTGCGGGCAAGACGCGTGACCATGGATGCCTCTCCGTCGAGATCGGTTGCGGTTAACAAATCGTTAACGGCACCATGTCGGATTTTTTCGGGAAAGTCATTGGAACGCAGGATTTTTTAGGAGAATAGGCTTAACGTCGGCCCTTGGCATAAAGTTGTATTCATCCCAATCGATTAAATTGGAATCGGCGGGTGAATGGGCTTGTCGTCCGTCATTTCGGCGATTAAACGTCGCGAATGATGCAATGCACCCACTCGGGGTTTAGTCATTGCCCGCAATTGTCCGAGAATTCGGATCGCATCGAAACGCCGCGAGGTTCTGATGGCGAATGTGACAAACAATCGGCCTTTGTCGCCGCACCTGCAAATCTACAAGCCGATCCCCACCATGGTCATGTCGATCCTGCATCGCATCACCGGCGGTGCGCTCTATTTCGGCACGATCCTCGTCGCCTGGTGGCTCATCGCCGCGTCGACGGGTGCTGCCTATTTCGAATGGGTCACCTGGTTCATGGGCACCATCATCGGCCGCCTCATCCTCCTGGGTTATACTTGGGCCCTGCTGCACCATATGCTCGGCGGCCTGCGCCACCTCATGTGGGATGTCGGTTACGGCTTCGACAAGCACTTTTCCACCAAGCTCGCCAAGGCGAACATCATCGGTTCGGTGGCGCTGACCCTTCTCGTGTGGGCAATCGCCTACGCCGTTCGCTCCTGAGGTCACGAACATGGATATGCGCACTCCGCTCGGCAAGGTACGGGGCCTCGGCTCGGCAAAGGAAGGCACTGAGCACTTCTGGCGCCAGCGCCTGACGGCCGTTGCCAACATCCCGCTCATCATCTTCTTCGTCGGCTTCCTGGTCTGCTACGGCGGCGCTCCCTACGCGGAAGTCGTCGGCGCTCTGGCCAACCCGGTCGTGGCCGTGATCATGGGCCTCGTGGTCGTCTCCGGCGTCGTTCACATGAAGCTCGGCATGCAGGTCGTCATCGAGGACTACATCCACGTCGAACTGACCAAGCTGCTGCTGCTGATGCTCAACACGTTCTTCGCAATCCTGGTCGGCGGGCTCTGTCTTTTCGCCGTTCTGAAGATCGCATTCGTAGGATAAACCATCATGGCATCGAACAGTTCAGCCGCTCAGAACGGCAAGGCATACAAGTACGTCGACCATTCCTATGACGTCGTCGTCGTGGGTGCCGGTGGCGCCGGCCTGCGCGCCACGCTCGGCATGGCCGAGCAGGGCTTCAAGACGGCCTGCATCACCAAGGTCTTCCCGACCCGCTCGCACACCGTTGCCGCCCAGGGCGGTATCGCCGCCTCGCTCACCAACATGACGCCGGACTGCTGGCAGTGGCACCTCTACGACACCGTCAAGGGTTCCGACTGGCTCGGCGACGTCGACGCCATGCAGTATCTCGCCATGGAAGCCCCAAAGGCCGTCTATGAGCTCGAGCACTACGGCGTTCCTTTCTCGCGCAACGAGGAAGGCAAGATCTACCAACGCCCGTTCGGCGGTCACATGCAGAACTACGGCGAAGGCCCGCCGGTACAGCGTACCTGCGCTGCCGCCGACCGTACCGGCCACGCCATCCTGCACACGCTTTATGGCCAGTCGCTGCGCAACAATGCCGAATTCTTCATCGAGTATTTCGCCCTCGACCTGATCATGGCGCCCGATGGTCGCTGCACCGGCGTCGTTGCCTGGAACCTCGATGACGGCACGATCCATCGCTTCGCCGCCAAGATGGTGGTGCTGGCGACCGGCGGTTACGGCCGCGCCTATTTCTCGGCCACCTCGGCACACACCTGCACCGGCGACGGCGGCGGCATGATCGCGCGCGCCGGCCTGCCGCTCCAGGACATGGAGTTCGTGCAGTTCCACCCGACCGGCATCTACGGCGCAGGCTGTCTGATCACCGAAGGCGCTCGCGGCGAAGGCGGCTATCTCGTCAACTCCGAAGGCGAGCGTTTCATGGAGCGCTACGCTCCGTCCGCGAAGGACCTCGCCTCGCGCGACGTCGTTTCGCGCTGCATGACGATGGAAATCCGGGAAGGCCGCGGCGTCGGCAAGAACAAGGATCACATCTTCCTGCATCTCGATCATCTCGATCCCGCGGTTCTGCATGAGCGCCTGCCGGGCATCTCGGAATCGGCGAAGATCTTTGCCGGCGTCGACGTGACGCGCGAGCCCATCCCGGTTCTGCCGACCGTTCACTACAACATGGGTGGCATTCCGACGAACTACTGGGGCGAAGTGCTGAACGCCGACGCCCAGAACCCGGAACGCATCGCGCCCGGCCTGATGGCCGTCGGCGAAGCCGGCTGCGCATCGGTCCATGGTGCCAACCGCCTCGGCTCCAACTCGCTGATCGACCTCGTCGTCTTCGGTCGTGCCGCCGCGATCCGCGCCGGTCAGGTCATCGACAAGTCCGAGCCTGTTCCGGCGCTCGACATCGCCGCCTGCGACAAGATCATGGATCGCTTCGACGGTCTGCGCCACGCCTCGGGTTCGACCCCGACCGCCGTGCTGCGCGACAAGATGCAGCGGGCGATGCAGGAAGACGCCGCCGTGTTCCGGACCCAGGAAGCGCTCGAAAGCGGCTGCCGCCGCATCTCGGCGATCTGGAAGGAACTGCCGGACGTCAAGGTCACAGACCGTTCCATGGTCTGGAACTCCGACCTCGTCGAGACGCTGGAACTGCACAACCTGATGGCAAACGCCATCACCACGGTCTACGGCGCGGAAGCACGCAAGGAAAGCCGCGGCAGCCATGCGCGCGAGGACTATACCAGCGGCCCGTTCGCCGGTCGCGACGACGAGAACTGGCGCAAGCACACGCTCGCCTGGGTCTCCGAAGCCGGCGACGTGAAGCTCGACTATCGTCCGGTTCACACCGACCTGATCGCCGACGGCATCGATCCCTACAAGATCGCGCCGAAGGCCCGCGTCTACTGATCTCGAGAGGAACTGGATATGGTTGAACTCGCTCTTCCGAAGAACTCGCAGATCAGCGAAGGCAAGGTCTGGCCGAAGCCGGCCGGTGCCAAGAACGTCCGCGAATACCGGATCTATCGCTGGAATCCGGATGACGGCCAGACCCCGCGAATCGATACCTATTACATCGATATCGACGATTGCGGGCCGATGGTTCTCGACGGTCTCTTGTACATCAAGAACAACATCGACCCGACGCTGACGCTGCGCCGCTCCTGCCGCGAAGGCATCTGCGGTTCGTGCGCGATGAACATCGACGGCACCAACACGCTCGCCTGCACCAAGGGCATGGACGAGATCAACGGTACCGTTAAGGTCTATCCGCTGCCGCACATGCCGGTGGTGAAGGACCTCGTGCCGGATCTTACCAACTTCTATGCCCAGCACCGTTCGATCGAGCCCTGGCTGAAGACGGTTTCGCCGCCGCCGGCCAAGGAATGGAAGCAGAGCCACGAAGACCGCCTGAAGCTCGACGGTCTCTACGAGTGCATCCTCTGCGCCTGCTGCTCGACCTCCTGTCCGAGCTACTGGTGGAACGGCGACCGCTATCTCGGTCCGGCCGTGCTGCTGCAGGCCTACCGCTGGCTCATCGACAGCCGCGACGAAGCCAAGGGCGAGCGCCTCGACAACCTGGAAGATCCCTTCCGTCTCTATCGCTGCCACACCATCATGAACTGCGCGCAGACCTGCCCGAAGGGTCTGAACCCGGCCAAGGCCATCGCGGAGATCAAGAAGATGATGGTCGAACGCCGCTTCTGATCGGCGTCCATGCTTAATGCGGGTTGCTTTCCCCGGATCGCGACCCATTTAATCAATCGACCCGGCGCGGGCCTCCTTTCGAGGCCCCGCCGGTTCGTTTATTGCTAGCGTCTTGATTCGCTCGTCCCTTTCGCGATAATTCCGCCTTGTTTCGGGACGACAACCGGCCAAATGCGGTCAACCGGGAGTGTGGTGATGAAGTTGAAATATGCGGCAACGGGCGTCGCGGTCCTTCTGTCTCTGGCAGGCTGCCAGCGGACATCCTTCAGTGGCGCCGATTCCGGCGCATCCTCACTTCCGCCGCTCGAAGCCCAGCCCGTCCCCTCGGTCCAGTCGGGCCAGCTGCCGCCGCCCGGTGGCGCGCCCGGCCAGTTCCCGGCGGCGCCGCAGGCTGCAACGCAGACCGCCGCTGCCGGCGTTGCCCCGGCAACCGCACTCGACGTGACGAAGGAATCGATGGTCGGCAACTGGCGCGTATCGAGCGCCGGCGCGTCCTGCGACATGTTCCTGACCCTCACCAACCTCGGCAGCGGCTCGCGCGGCGGCACGCGCGGTTGCGCCGGCCCGCTGACTGCCATGGGCTCCTGGGAAGTGTCCGGCAAGCAGGTCGTCCTCAAGGATCGCAGCGGAAATGAGCTGGGTCGTCTCTACAAGACAGCCGACGCCCGCTTCGACGGCACGGTCAGCACCGGACAGCCGATCAGCCTGAGCCGCTAAGCTCCCCATCCATCAAAGCCGAGCGGCGGTGGCCCCGGCGGCGCCCCGCGTTTCAAGCGGAGCTTGCGCATGCAGCCCATCCCCGACTACGCGCTGAGCGTCGCCGAGCAATTGCGGTCAATGACCGAGGCCGGCACGCTCAGGGCGGACAAGGCGCAGATGGAGGTGGCTGACCACCTCGATCGAATTCTCCAGGACATGAAACAGCGCAAGCCGGCCGCCAAGAAGAGCGCGCTCGGCTGGATGTTCGCGCAGAAGCGCAAGCCGTTGCAGCCCGTTCGTGGGCTCTACGTGCACGGTAGTGTCGGGCGCGGCAAGACCATGCTGATGGACCTCTTCTTCAAGCTCGCTCCGGTCGAGAAGAAGCGCCGTGCGCATTTTCACGAATTCATGGCCGATGTGCATTCGCGCATCCACGCCCACCGGATGAAGCTGAAGAACGGTGAGACGCGGCAGGCCGATCCGGTTCCGCCGGTTGCCGCGGCGCTGCGCGAAGAGGCGGAGCTTCTGTGCTTCGACGAGTTCACCGTGACCGACATCGCCGATGCGATGATCCTCGCGCGGCTGTTCACCGAGCTCTTTGCCCGTGGCTGCACACTGGTTGCCACGTCGAATGTCGAACCGGGCAATCTCTACCGCGACGGCCTGAACCGTGGGCTTTTCCTGCCCTTCATCGAGCTCCTGAAGCGGCACGTCGATGTGACGACGCTCGATTCACCCACCGACTACCGCCTGGAAAAGCTGGAGAGCCTGCCGGTCTATGCCGCGCCTCTCTCGCCCGATGCCGACCGCCTGATGGATCTTGCCTGGAAGCGGGTCACGGAAGGGCGGCCGGAAGCTGCTACGGAGATCGACATGAAGGGGCGTGTCGTTCCCGTGCCGCGTTCCGTCGGTCGCGCTGCACGCTTCAGTTTCGCCGAGTTGTGCGAGCGGCCACTGGGGGCCTCGGACTATCTCGAAATCGCCAAGCGCTTCGATGCGGTGTTCATCGACCACATCCCCCATCTCGGACCGGCGAAGCGCAACGAGACGAAACGATTTATTATCCTTGTCGATGCACTCTACGACGCGTCCGTCCGTCTCTTCGCCTCGGCCGAGGCCATGCCCGAAGAGCTTCTCACCGAGAAGAAGGGTACCGAAGGTTTCGAGTTCGACCGCACCGTTTCGCGGCTTTTCGAGATGCGCAGTGCCGACTATCTGACGCTGCACAAGGCTCAGCGCGGGCAATTGTGACGCTTCTACGTCATAATATTTGACGTTTACGTAAGAATTTTATGATCTAACCGATTGAAAATACTGCGCCAAAAATAATCGGTTGCAGTTTTTTTCAAGTGTCGTTATGCGAATTTTCACAATGCCCGGCTATATGAGGCCGTCAGCCTTGGTTTTGGATCTAAAAGGAAGCACTTCAATGGCGCGCAACAAGATCGCTCTTATCGGTTCTGGAATGATTGGTGGAACGCTGGCGCATCTCGCCGGCCTCAAGGAGCTGGGCGATATTGTCCTGTTCGACATCGCCGACGGTATCCCGCAGGGCAAGGGCCTCGATATCGCCCAGTCCTCCCCGGTCGAAGGCTTCAACGCCAAGCTGACCGGTGCCAGCGACTACTCCGCCATCGAAGGCGCAGACGTCTGCATCGTCACCGCCGGCGTCGCCCGCAAGCCGGGCATGAGCCGCGATGACCTGCTCGGCATCAACCTCAAGGTCATGGAACAGGTCGGCGCCGGTATCAAGAAGTATGCCCCGAACGCCTTCGTCATCTGCATCACCAACCCGCTCGACGCGATGGTCTGGGCCCTGCAGAAGTTCTCGGGCCTGCCGACCAACAAGGTTGTTGGCATGGCCGGCGTTCTCGACTCGGCCCGCTTCCGCCTGTTCCTCTCGGAAGAATTCAACGTTTCGGTCCAGGACGTCACGGCATTCGTGCTCGGCGGCCACGGCGACACGATGGTGCCGCTCGCCCGCTACTCCACGATCGGCGGCATTCCGCTGACCGACCTCGTCAAGATGGGCTGGGTCACCAAGGAACGCCTCGAAGAGATCATCCAGCGCACCCGTGACGGCGGCGCGGAGATCGTCGGCCTGCTGAAGACCGGCTCTGCCTATTACGCTCCGGCTGCCTCGGCCATCGAGATGGCTGAATCCTACCTCAAGGACAAGAAGCGCGTCCTGCCTTGCGCCGCGTTCCTGTCCGGCCAGTACGGCGTGAAGGACATGTATGTCGGCGTGCCGACTGTCATCGGCGCCGGCGGCGTCGAGCGCATCATCGAAATCGACCTGAACAAGGCCGAGGAAGAAGCCTTCCAGAAGTCCGTCGGCGCCGTCGCCGGCCTCTGCGAAGCCTGCATCAATATCGCCCCCGCCCTCAAGTAACTGCCATTCGGCCCAAGACAGGGACAAGACGATGAACATTCATGAATACCAGGCCAAGGCTCTCCTGAAGGGCTACGGCGCACCGGTCGCCGAAGGTGTGGCGATCCTCAAGGTCGAAGAGGCCGAGGCTGCCGCGAAGAAGCTCCCGGGACCGCTTTATGTGGTCAAGAGCCAGATCCATGCCGGCGGCCGCGGCAAGGGCAAGTTCAAGGAACTCGGTCCGGATGCCAAGGGTGGCGTCCGCCTTGCCAAGTCGATCGACGAAGTCGTTTCGCACGCCAAGGAAATGCTCGGCAACACGCTGGTGACCGCCCAGACCGGTGATGCCGGCAAGCAGGTCAACCGTCTCTACATCGAAGACGGCGCCGACATTGACCGCGAGCTCTATTGCTCGCTGCTGGTCGACCGTTCGGTCGGTCGCGTTGCCTTCGTCGTCTCGACGGAAGGCGGCATGGACATCGAGGCTGTCGCCCACGACACGCCGGAAAAGATCCACACGATCGCGATTGATCCGGAAGCCGGTGTGACGGCTGCCGACGTTGCCGCCATCTCCAAGGCGCTCGCCCTCTCGGGTGCTGCCGCCGAAGACGCCAAGGCGCTCTTCCCGGCGCTCTACAAGGCCTTCAACGAGAAGGACATGGCGCTGCTTGAGGTCAACCCGCTGATCGTCATGAAGGACGGCCACCTGCGCGTCCTCGACGCCAAGATGTCGTTCGACGGCAATGCGCTCTTCCGTCACGACGACGTCCGGGCGCTGCGCGACGAAACCGAAGAAGACGCCAAGGAAATCGAAGCCTCCAAGTGGGACCTCGCCTATGTGGCGCTCGACGGCAACATCGGCTGCATGGTCAACGGCGCAGGCCTTGCCATGGCGACGATGGACATCATCAAGCTGTACGGCAAGGAGCCGGCGAACTTCTGCGACGTCGGCGGTGGCGCCGGCAAGGAGAAGGTTGCGGCTGCCTTCAAGATCATCACGGCTGACCCGAAGGTCGAGGGCATCCTCGTCAACATCTTCGGCGGCATCATGAAGTGCGACGTCATCGCCGAAGGCGTTGTCGCAGCCGTTCAGGAAGTCGGTCTGAAGGTTCCGCTGGTCGTCCGCCTGGAAGGCACGAATGTCGAGCTCGGCAAGAAGATCCTGAACGAGTCGGGCCTTGCGATCACGGCCGCCGACGACCTGGACGACGCGGCCAAGAAGATCGTCGCGGCGATCAACGGCTAATTTGAGGGACCTGAACCAATGTCGATTCTCGTCAATAAGAACACCAAGGTCCTCGTTCAGGGCCTGACCGGCAAGACCGGTACCTTCCACACCGAACAGGCGCTTGCTTACTACGGCACGCAGATGGTCGGTGGTATCCACCCCAAGAAGGGTGGCGAAAACTGGACCGGCTCCAAGGGCGAAACCCTGCCGATCTTCGCAACGGTTGCCGAAGGCAAGGAAAAGACCGGCGCCGATGCGACCGTCATCTACGTCCCGCCGGCAGGTGCCGCCGATGCGATCATCGAGGCGATCGACGCCGAGATCCCCTTCATCACCTGCATCACCGAGGGCATCCCGGTCATGGACATGGTCCGCGTGAAGGCCAAGCTCGACAAGTCGAAGTCGCGCCTGCTCGGCCCGAACTGCCCGGGTATCCTGACGCCGGAAGAATGCAAGATCGGCATCATGCCGGGCTCGATCTTCCGCAAGGGTTCGGTCGGTATCGTCTCGCGCTCCGGCACGCTCACCTATGAGGCCGTGTTCCAGACCTCGAACGAAGGCCTCGGCCAGACGACCGCTGTCGGTATCGGCGGCGACCCGGTCAAGGGCACCGAGTTCATCGACGTGCTCGAGATGTTCCTGGCCGACGAAGCCACGACCTCGATCATCATGATCGGCGAAATCGGCGGCTCGGCTGAAGAAGATGCAGCCCAGTTCCTGATCGACGAAGCCAAGAAGGGCCGCAAGAAGCCGATGGCCGGCTTTATCGCGGGCCGTACTGCTCCGAAGGGCCGCACCATGGGCCACGCAGGCGCTGTCGTCTCCGGCGGCAAGGGCGATGCAGAATCGAAGATCGCCGCGATGGAAGCAGCCGGCATCAAGGTTTCGCCTTCGCCGGCTCGTCTCGGCAAGACCCTGGTTGAAGTCCTCAAGGGCTGAGACCACCTAACGAATGCCAGGCAGGAGGGCCACCCAGGTGTGGTCCGCCTGCCTGATTTGGCGTTTTAAGATCCGGATCGCACGGGGCGGTCCAAGAAAGCGGCAGGCCGGTCTCCGGTCATCACCTCAAGTCGGGAGGCGGACGGAAACGTTCGCAGGACACCATGGCAAGGCAAGAAGCCAACGAGCAGTTTCAGATCACGTCGTTCCTCGACGGCTCGAACGCTGCCTATATCGAGCAGCTCCACGCGCGTTACGAGGACGATCCGGCATCCGTGCCGGCCGAATGGCAGGCCTTCTTCAAGGCGCTTGCCGAAAATCCGTCCGATGTGAAAAAGGCCGCCGCCGGTGCGTCCTGGCAGCGCAAGAACTGGCCGATCGCCGCCAACGGCGAGCTGGTCTCGGCGCTCGACGGCAACTGGGGCCAGATCGAGAAGGTCGTCGAGACCAAGGTCAAGGCCAAGGCGGAAGCCGCCGGCCAGACGATCTCGGCCGAGCAGGTCCTCCAGGCGACTCGCGATTCGGTGCGCGCCATCATGATGATCCGCGCCTATCGCATGCGCGGCCACTTGCATGCCAATCTCGATCCGCTCGGCATCGCCGCCCCGGTCGAGGACTTCAACGAGCTCTCCCCGGCAGCCTACGGCTTCACCGAGGCCGACTACAGCCGCAAGATCTTCATCGACAACGTGCTTGGTCTCGAATACGCGACCATCCCGGAAATGCTCGATATCCTCAAGCGGACCTACTGCTCGACGCTCGGCGTCGAGTTCATGCACATCTCCAATCCGGACGAGAAGCACTGGATCCAGGAGCGCATCGAAGGCCCCGGCAAGGGCGTCGAATTCACCGCGAACGGCAAGAAGGCCATTCTCTCGAAGCTGATCGAGGCCGAAGGCTTCGAGCAGTTCATCGATGTGAAGTACAAGGGCACCAAGCGCTTCGGTCTCGACGGCGGTGAATCGCTGATCCCGGCGCTTGAGCAGATCATCAAGCGCGGCGGCCAGGAAGGTCTTGAAGAGGTCGTGTTCGGCATGGCCCATCGCGGCCGTCTGAACGTGCTGACCAACGTGATGGCGAAGCCGCATCGGGCCGTGTTCCACGAGTTCAAGGGCGGTTCGTTCAAGCCCGACGAAGTCGAAGGTTCGGGCGACGTGAAGTACCATCTCGGTGCCTCTTCCGACCGCGAATTTGACGGCAACAAGGTTCACCTGTCGCTGACGGCAAACCCGTCGCACCTTGAAATCGTCAACCCGGTTGTCATGGGCAAGGCTCGCGCCAAGCAGGACCAGCTCGCCAAGGTCTGGGAAGGCGACATCATTCCGCTGCGCGAACGCGTCAAGGTCCTGCCGCTGCTGCTGCACGGCGACGCCGCTTTTGCCGGCCAGGGCGTGGTTGCCGAAATCCTCGGCCTGTCGGGTCTGCGCGGCCATCGCGTCGCCGGCACCATGCACTTCATCATCAACAATCAGATCGGCTTCACCACCAATCCGGCCTTCTCGCGTTCGTCGCCCTATCCGTCCGACGTCGCCAAGATGATCGAGGCGCCGATCTTCCACGTCAACGGCGATGATCCGGAAGCCGTGGTCTACGCCGCCAAGATCGCCACCGAATACCGGATGAAGTTCCACAAGCCAGTCGTGGTCGATATGTTCTGCTACCGCCGCTTCGGCCACAACGAAGGCGACGAGCCGGCGTTCACCCAGCCGAAGATGTACAAGGCGATCCGCGCCCACAAGACCGTCGTTCAGCTCTATGCCGAGCGCCTGATCGCGGAAGGCCTGATCTCCGAAGGCGAATTCGAGAAGATGAAGGCCGACTGGCGCGCCCACCTCGAGCAGGAGTTCGAGGCCGGTCAGAGCTACAAGCCCAACAAGGCCGACTGGCTGGATGGCGCCTGGTCCGGTCTTCGTACCGCCGACAATGCCGACGAACAGCGCCGTGGCAAGACCGCGGTGCCGATGAAGTCGCTGAAGGAAATCGGTCGCAAGCTGTCGACCATTCCGGAAGGCTTCAAGGCGCATCGCACGATCCAGCGCTTCATGGACAACCGTGCGCAGATGATCGAGACGGGTGAAGGTCTCGACTGGGCAATGGGCGAAGCTCTTGCCTTCGGTTCGCTCTGCGTCGAGGGCACCAAGATCCGCCTCTCCGGTCAGGATTGCGAACGCGGCACCTTCTCGCAGCGCCACTCGGTCCTCTACGATCAGGAGACCGAAGACCGCTTCATCCCGCTTGCCAATCTGGCGCCGAACCAAGGCCGCTATGAGGTCATCAACTCGATGCTCTCCGAAGAGGCCGTGCTCGGCTTCGAATACGGCTACTCGCTGGCCCGTCCGAACGCACTGACCCTCTGGGAAGCGCAGTTCGGCGACTTCGCCAACGGCGCGCAGGTCGTCTTCGACCAGTTCATCTCGTCGGGCGAACGCAAGTGGCTTCGCATGTCCGGTCTCGTCTGCCTCCTGCCGCATGGCTACGAAGGCCAGGGTCCGGAACACTCCTCGGCCCGCCTGGAGCGCTTCCTCCAGCTTTGCGCCGAAGACAACATGCAGGTCGCCAACGTCACGACGCCGGCAAACTACTTCCACATCCTGCGCCGCCAGGTGAAGCGCGACTTCCGCAAGCCGCTGATCCTGATGACGCCGAAGTCGCTGCTGCGCCACAAGCGCGCCATCTCCAGCCTGTCGGAGTTTGCCGGCGAGAGTTCGTTCCATCGTCTGCTCTGGGACGATGCCGAGGTCATCAAGGATGGTCCGATCAAGCTGCAGAAGGACGCCAAGATCCGTCGCGTCGTCATGTGCACGGGCAAGGTCTACTACGACCTTCTCGAAGAGCGTGAAAAGCGTGGCATCGACGACGTCTACCTGCTGCGGATCGAACAGCTCTATCCGTTCCCGGCCAAGGCGCTCATCAACGAGCTTTCCCGTTTCCGCAATGCGGAGATGGTCTGGTGCCAGGAAGAGCCGAAGAACATGGGCGCATGGTCGTTCATCGATCCGTATCTCGAATGGGTGCTCGCCCATATCGACGCCAAGTACCAGCGCGTTCGCTACACCGGCCGTCCGGCGGCTGCCTCGCCGGCGACGGGCCTGATGTCGAAGCACATTGCCCAGCTCGAAGCCTTCCTCGAGGATGCGCTGGGGGGCTGATGCCTCCCAACGCCGAGACCCCATCGACAGAAACGTTCTCTGATCAACGGAATTGAGATCATGGCCACAGAAATCCGCGTACCCACCCTGGGTGAATCCGTCAGCGAAGCCACCGTCGGCACCTGGTTCAAGAAGGTCGGCGATGTCGTCAAGGCCGACGAACCGCTCGTCGAACTCGAAACCGACAAGGTAACCGTCGAGGTTCCGGCTCCGGCTTCGGGCGTGCTCACCGAAATCGTTGCCGCCAATGGCGAAACCGTCGGCCTCGGCGCGCTGCTCGGCCAGATCGCCGAAGGTGCATCGGCTGGAGCCGCCGCTCCGGCTGAAGCCGCCAAGCCCGCCGCACCGGCTGCCGCTGCCGCTCCTGCTGCCCCGGCCGTCTCCGCTCCGGCTCCCGCCGCAGGCGCAATGCCGGCCGCTCCGGCCGCCGCCAAGATGCTTGCCGAAAACAATCTCTCGGCCGACCAGGTCGAAGGTTCGGGCAAGCGTGGCCAGGTTCTGAAGGGCGACGTGATCGCCGCCGTCGCCAAGGGCGTGACTGCCGTCGCCGCTCCGGCCCCGGCAGCCGCTCCGCGCGCACCTTCGGCCGCCGAGGACGCCGTCCGCGAAGAGCGCGTCAAGATGACCCGCCTGCGCCAGACAATCGCGAAGCGCCTGAAGGACGCCCAGAACACCGCGGCCATGCTGACCACCTACAACGAGGTGGACATGTCGGCCGTGATGAGCCTGCGCAACAAGTACAAGGACATCTTCGAGAAGAAGCACGGCGTGAAGCTCGGTTTCATGGGCTTCTTCACCAAGGCCGTGACCCATGCGCTCAAGGAACTCCCGGCCGTCAACGCCGAGATCGACGGCACCGACATCGTCTACAAGAACTACTGCCACATCGGCGTCGCCGTCGGCACCGACAAGGGCCTGGTCGTTCCGATCGTGCGCGATGCCGACCAGATGTCGATCGCCGAAATCGAGAAGGATATCGGCCGTCTCGGGAAGCTCGCTCGTGACGGCGCGCTGTCGATGGCAGACATGCAGGGCGGTACCTTCACCATCTCCAACGGTGGTGTGTACGGTTCGCTGATGTCTTCGCCGATCCTCAACGCGCCGCAATCCGGCATCCTCGGCATGCACAAGATCCAGGATCGTCCGGTCGCCATCGGCGGTCAGGTTGTCATCCGTCCGATGATGTATCTGGCGCTCTCCTACGACCACCGGATCGTCGACGGCAAGGAAGCCGTGACCTTCCTCGTTCGTGTCAAGGAAAGCCTGGAAGATCCGGAACGCCTGGTTCTCGATCTCTAAGACAACACTTGCGAGAGGCTGCCCCGGCAGCCTCTCGTGCAATCCGGCATAGCGGCCAGCCGCATACTTGCGCTGCGCCGGAAGGGAAACGACGATGCACGCCTATCTCCTGGAACTCGCATCTCTGATGGCCGTCTTCTCCTTCGCGATCGTCGCGCCCGGCGCCGACACCGCGATGGTCATGCGGCAGGCGATGGTGCATGGGCGCCGCGCGGCGATCCTGACCAGCGTCGGGATCGGCACGTCGCTGATGTTCCATGTGACCTATACGATCCTCGGCCTCGGCATCATCATTTCGCAGTCGCTTCTCCTGTTCGGCATCATCAAATGGGTGGGTGCCGCCTACCTCATCTACATGGGCGTGATGTCGCTTCGTGCCGGCAAGACCGAGCTGGAGCCCTCTGTCGGTGACAAGGAAGCGCCGCGCCAGAGCGCGTTCCGGGCCTTCGGTCTCGGTTTCCTTGCGAATGCGCTGAACCCCAAGCCGGTTCTCTTCTTTCTGTCGATCTTCTCGGCGCTCGTCAGCGCCTCGACGCCGGGCATGGTGAAGTTCGGCTACGGTCTCGTGATGGCAACCTGCCTGATCACCTGGTTCGTCGGCGTTTCCTTCTTCATGACAACGCCGCGTATGCGTGCGGTCTTTTCTCGCATGAGCAAGTGGATCAACCGGGCGTCCGGTCTGGTGTTCATCGCCTTCGGGCTGAAGCTTGCCGCGGCAAAGGCGAATTGAGATGAGGCGCCGCCGGACGCTGGGGACCGCGTTGGCTTTCTGCGGCGGCGCTTTGCCGGCGATCGCCGCAGACTGCCCGATTGAACGGGCCGTCTATCGGGAAGCGGAAACCAACATGGAGATCCGTTTCCAGGCGGCGAGCGGCGAAAACACGCCTGTGAGCCACCGCTTCACGCTCACCGCCCCTTCGAACAAGACGACCGTCGAAGGCCATGTGATGTTCGACCCGGAAATCGAACGCCCCGTCGCGATGGTGATGCATAATTGTCCGGAAGGGGATGTGACGGGGGCGGATCTCGCTGCCTGCACGATCTGGACCGGCATCATCTACGCTGCCGACAAGGCGACCGGTCATATCGATCTCCTGCCGGCCGAAGGAGCCGCTGCGCCGGACAGCCTGCTGCTGCCGGGCTTCGGTCCCGCCGTTTCACGGTCAGTGATCGGCAAGGATCTGAACGCGATGTCCTGGGATGTGTTCGAGCGTCAGGAGTGCTCGAAATGACCGGCCGGCCCGTCGTCCTGATCACCGGCGGAGGCCGTGGTATCGGCGCAGCGGTTGCCCGCAAGGCCGCCGCCCAGGGCTGGGATGTCCTGATCAACTATGTCACCCGGAAGGAAGCGGCGCAGGCGCTCGCCGATGAGATCCAGGCGGTCGGCGGACGTGCCGAGATCGTGCAGGGCGATACCGGCACCGAAGAGGGCATTGCCGCTATCTTCGGAGCTCTCGACGAGCGCTTCGGCCGGCTCGACGCCCTGGTCAACAACGCCGGCGTCGTGGACCAGGCCGAGCGCGTCGAGGATTTCAGCCGGGAACGCCTGGACCGCATGTTCGCGATCAACGTGATCGGCAAGATCCGTTGCGCGGCCGAGGCGGTCCGGCGGATGTCGACGAAGCACGGCGGACAAGGCGGTTCGATCGTCAACCTGTCCTCCATGGCGGCAATCATCGGCAGTCCGGGACAATATGTCGATTACGCCGCCTCCAAGGGCGCGATCGACACCTTCACGGTCGGCCTGTCGAAGGAGGTCGCAGCCGAAGGCATCCGCGTGAACGCGATCCGCCCCGGCATCATCGATACCGATATCCACGCGTCCGGCGGTATACCCGACCGGGCGAGTGCCATGGCTTCGGCGATCCCCATGCAACGTCCCGGCCAGGCCGGCGAGGTTGCCGACGCAGTTCTCTATCTCATGTCCAGCCAGGCATCCTATGTGACTGGCGCCATCTTGAATGTCAGCGGCGGACGCTAGTCGCCGGAAACGAAGGAAGCAGCCCATGTCTTACGATGTCATCATTATCGGCTCCGGCCCCGGCGGTTATGTCTGCGCAGTGAAGGCCGCCCAGCTTGGTCTCAAGGTCGCGGTGGTCGAGAAGCGCGCCACCTATGGCGGTACCTGCCTCAATGTCGGCTGCATCCCGTCCAAGGCCCTCCTGCACGCTTCGGAGACCTTTCATCACGCGGCCCACGGCATGGATGCGCTCGGCGTCGAGGTTGCTGCGCCGAAGCTCAACCTCGCCAAGATGATGGCCCACAAGGACGCGACCGTTAAGTCTAACGTCGAGGGCGTTTCCTTCCTGTTCAAGAAGAACAAGATCGACGGCTTCCAGGGCACCGGCAAAGTGGTTTCGGCCGGCAAGGTGTCTGTGACTAACGACAAGGGCGAGGAGCAGATCCTCGAGACCAAGAACATCGTCATCGCAACCGGCTCGGACGTCGCCGGCATTCCGGGCGTTGCCGTCGAGATCGACGAGAAGGTCATCGTGTCCTCCACCGGCGGCATCGCGCTCGACAAGGTTCCCGGCAAGATGATCGTCGTCGGCGGCGGGGTTATCGGCCTCGAGCTCGGTTCGGTCTGGATGCGCCTCGGCGCCAAGGTGACGGTCGTCGAGTATCTCGACACCATTCTCGGCGGCATGGACGGCGAAGTTTCCAAGCAGTTCCAGCGCATGCTCGCCAAGCAGGGTATGGAGTTCAACCTCGGTGCCAAGGTCACCGGCGTCGCAAAGTCCGACAAGGGCGCAAAGGTCACCTTCGAACCCGTCAACGGCGGTGAGGCGCAGACCGTCGACGCGGACGTCGTGTTGATCGCCACTGGCCGCAAGCCCTACACCGAAGGCCTCGGCCTGGCGGAAGCCGGTGTTGCCCTCGATGGCCGCGGTCGCGTCGAGATCGACGGCCACTACCGCACCAATGTCCCGGGCATCTATGCCATCGGCGACGTCGTGAAGGGCCCGATGCTCGCCCACAAGGCGGAAGACGAAGGCGTGGCGCTCGCCGAGATCCTCGCCGGCCAGCATGGGCATGTGAACTACGACGTCATCCCGGGCGTGGTCTACACGCAGCCGGAAGTGGCCTCGGTCGGCAAGACCGAGGAAGAGCTGAAGGCCGCGGGCGTCGCCTACAAGGTCGGCAAGTTCCCCTTCACCGCCAACGGCCGCGCCCGTGCGATGCTGGCCACCGACGGTTTCGTCAAGGTTCTCGCCGACAAGGAAACGGACCGCGTGCTTGGCGTGCACATCGTCGGTTTCGGTGCCGGCGAGATGATCCACGAGGCGGCCGTCCTGATGGAATTCGGTGGTTCGTCGGAAGACCTCGGCCGCACCTGCCACGCCCACCCGACGATGTCGGAGGCCGTCAAGGAAGCCGCGCTCGCGACCTTCTTCAAACCGATCCACATGTGATCCAGGTCAGAGATTAAAAGTTCTCCATGTTGAGGGCCGCGTCTTGCTTAGCAGGGCGCGGCCCTTATCATTCGGAGGTAATTGCCCTCAACCTATTGATAAAAGGCAACTCTGATGTCCTCCTCCCCCGTTCTTTCCTATTCCATTCCCCAGCGTCTGATCCATTGGCTGATGGCCGGTCTGATCCTTTTCAATCTCCTCTTCGCCGAAGCCATGGAAGAGGTGACTGAAGCCTTCGAAGAGGGCCAGGCCCCCTCTGCGGACATGATCGCATCGGCCAATATTCATGCCTATGTCGGGATTGCGGTGCTCTGTCTTGCGATTATCCGTGTCATCCTGCGCCTCACGCATGGCGCGCCGGAAGCTCCGGCCGATGAGCCGCCGCTGGGTAAGATCGCCGCCAAGGTTGCTCACGGCGCCTTTTACCTGCTGTTCTTCGCCCTGCCGATCACCGGTGCGCTGGCCTATTACGGTGGCGTCGGCGCTGCCGGCGGCATCCATGGCGGGCCGATGAAGCTGCTCATGTGGATCCTCATCGTCGTGCACGTCGCGGCCGTCCTGGTGCATCAGTTCGTCTGGAAGACCACCGTTGCCCAGCGCATGACCAAGGGCTGAGAGTACGGCCTGCGGTTCAGCAAAGAAAAGAGGAAGCGCCATGGTGCATATTGTTCCGGAAGACCCGGCGCTTCCGCATTCCGCCCTGCCGGACGCCGACTGGGCCGATCGCTATGTCGTCCTGTCGCCGGAGCGCGGCATGCCGGCGATCCGCGCGGCGCGGCTGGCGCTCGGCCAATCGCCGGCCTGGGTCCGGGGGCTTCTCATGCTGCGCAACCGCATCGTGGCGCCGTTCGGCCTGAAGGCCGCGGAAATGAAGCTCGGTGAAGCGGGCTCGGTCGGGGCTTTTCCGGTGGTCAGCGTGCGCGACGACCAAGTTGTGCTCGGCTTCGATGACCGGCATCTGGATTTCCGCATCGTGGTCGACGTGCTTCCTGCCGGAGCGGAGGGGAGCAGGGTCGCGGTGACGACGCTGGTCGACCGCCACAATCTCTTCGGCCGGCTCTATATCCTGGCGGTCACACCGTTCCACCGGCTGATCGTTCGCACGACGCTGGCGCGCCTGGCCGATCCGGCGGTGCTCAGCTGTTGACGGCGGTGACCGTGAAACCCTGCTTGCGCAGCAACTCCACCAGCCCGTCCTTTCCCGGAAGATGGAGCGCGCCGACGGCGACGAAAACATTGCCCTCGACCAGCATCGGCGCCGCTCGCTCGGCCATGACCTTGTTGCGGTCGAGCACGATGCGCTGTTCGAAGGCGGCGTAGCCACTCTCGTCCTCACCGGGCTTGCCTGGGGTGACTGCCGCCAGCATCGGCATCGTCATGCCGGTCTCGCCGGCAAGATAGAGCGTCGTCATGGTTTCGATCACGTCGTCCATGCGGTCGCCAAGTTCAAGTGTCTCGATCAGGGCCTGCAGATGGAATTCGACCGGCAGGTCGGCCATGGCCTTCAGTTGCTCCGCAAGCGTTTCCAGTCCGGCGACCTTCTTGCCGGACTTGATCGCATCTTCGGCGATCAGCTTGTCGAGGAAGGAGGCGCCGCCTGCCTTGCGGGCGATTTCGCAGGCCGGCAAGGCGACGAAACTCGAGATGATCCACGGCTTCATCCGGGCGACTGCGGCAAGGGCGAGCCCGCGTTCCTTCAAGCCGTCCTCCAGCAGTGTCGCGTCTTCAGCGGAAAGATGGTCGCGGATCGTCGTGCCGTCCATGAACATGGTGAGTTCCGGATGCATCAGCATCGCCGCGGCAGCCTTCTTCTCGTCGAGGATCTCGTCGGATTCGATGACGATGGTCGAGGCTTCGACAGCCGCCGAGCGCGCCGCCGCCGGCATCGTGAGCACCCGCGGGTCGGTGACGTGCATCGTGCCAAGCAAATAGGAGGGCTTGAGGCCCTCCTTTTCGATCTTCCAGAAGAGGCCCTTGCCGTTCGGCGTCTTCTCCGCCTCGGCGAGGATCTTCCGATAGGCGGCAGGGTCACTCTGCTGAAGGCCGGGCAAGAGATCCTTGCCGTTGCAAGTGACCGGTTCGGCGGCGTTCGCCGGCGCGACCGACAGGAGCGCAACGACGACCGCGGCAAGCAATGCCAGCGGCAGGGCTGCTGCGAGCCAGAGGAGAACATCGCCCGGCGACGTCATCGTCAGCCTGTGGCGGAAGCGGTCGAAGGAAAGCGCGATCATCAGCCCGTCCGTTTTTCGGTCGCGGCACTCTAACGACGGGGCCCCTCACGTTCCCTTAAGAGGTTTGGTTAATGCGGGCGGCTTCTCAGGCGCGAGGATGGGCCTTGTCGTAGACGTCGAGAAGGCGCGCGGCATCGATGCCGGTATAAACCTGTGTCGTCGAAAGGCTTGCATGGCCGAGCAGTTCCTGGATCGTGCGCAGGTCGCCGCCGCTGCCGAGGAGGTGGGTCGCGAAGGAATGCCTGAGCGCGTGCGGAGTTGCCGAATCGGGCAGGCCGAGGGCCGAGCGCAGGCGCTGCATCTCGCGCTGGATGATGGCCGGCTGCAGCTTGCCGCCGCGCGCCCCGCGAAACAGCGGTTCGGTGGCCGGCAGGTGATAGGGGCAGAGTTTGACGTAAGCGTCTACGGCCTCGTGGATCGCGGGAAGCAGGGGCACCAGCCGGGTCTTCGAGCCCTTGCCGGTGACGCGGAGTGAAGTCGGATGGCCGGTGAAATCACCCGGCGTGAGGTCGAGCGCCTCGGAGATGCGCAGGCCACAGCCATAGAGCAGGGTGAGTACCGCCGCATCGCGGGCCGCGATCCAGGGCTCTTCATGTATCTGGGCCTCGCGGCTGACGATGGTCATCGCCTGGCTGCCGGACAGCGGTTTGGGCAGAGACTTGGGTTGCTTCGGGGAGCGTATCGCGCCAGCGCCGGCGGCGTTGACCAGGCCCTTGCGTTCGAGGTGCCTGAGGAATGACCTGAGACCCGCCAGATGACGCCCGAGCGAGCGGGCGCCGGCCCCTTCCTTGCGGCGGAAGGCCAGAAAGGATCGAAGGTCCGCCGGGCGCAGGGCCGAGACATCGCCGATGCTCGCCGGCCCGCCGACATGGGCGGTCAGGAAGGACAGGAACTGCCGGGTGTCGCGCTCATAGGCATCGAGCGTGTTGGCGGCGAGCCGGCGTTCGCCGGCAAGACTCTCCAGCCAGGCGGCCCGTTCGGCCAGCAGGTCCTCCGCGGCGAGAATCAGCAGCTTGTCCACGCTGTTTCCTTTGCAAAATCATGTCGGCGGAGCATGTCATCCCGATCGTTAGGGAATGGCTAACGCAGGAATTGTCTGTCATTCTTCGATCACATTGGACTGCGATAGAATTGAGCCCGGTTTGATCGGAGTTTTGCATGACGCGGCGTGATTCGATGACCACTTTCGAGCAATTCGCCGAGGCCGTGGCCCTGGTTTCGCATGGCAAGCCCGGCCACATCGTCGATACCCTGATTGCCGAGCGCGGCCAGAAGATCGTCAAGAGCCCCCTTTGGCCGGTCATGCGGCCCTTCCTCTACACATTGCTGCGCTATGCCAAGGCGATCGAGTTCGCCAACGACATCGCCAACATGCCCGGCTACCAGGCCTTCGAATATCTCAGCGATATCCTCAGGCTTGAAACCAATGTCAGGTTCGGCGAACGAATCCCCGACCGTGGCGGGTTCATCCTGGTCAGCAATCATCCGACCGGGATCGCGGACGGCATCGCCATGTTCGACCTCCTCAAGGAGCGCCGGCCGGACATGATGTTCTTTGCCAATCGTGATGCGCTGCGCGTCAATCCGCGCTTTGCGGAGATGGTCATTCCCGTCGAGTGGCGGGAGGAGCACAAGAGCAAGTTGAAGGCGCGCGAGACGCTCAAGCTGACGACGCGGGCGGTCGAGGAGCAGAAGGCGACGGTTCTCTTTCCCTCCGGGCGCATCGCCTACTGGGCGAACGGCCGGTTGAATGAGAGGCCGTGGAAGACGTCCGCGGTCGGACTGTCGCGCAAATACAATCTGCCGATCCTGCCGGTTCACATGGCGGCACGCAATTCGGGGCTCTTCTACTGGTTCGCCAAATGGTCGACGGAACTGCGCGACATGACGGTATTCCACGAACTCTTGAACAAGAAGGGCGACCGGTTCGACTTCACGGTTGGCCGGATGATCCAGCCGGACCAGTTGAGCGGTGATCCGGCCGACGTGACGGCCGCGCTCGAACGGCATACCGTTCATGCGCTTGCGGCGGATGGCAATGCGACTTTTTCGTTCTGACGTCCGCTTTCTGCCCTGAGAGAGGCCCTACCTCCACGCTTTGAACTGTCGCCGGTTGCAGTCCAAGGGCGGGCGTCGGTGCAGTGAGACGCAGGTGGCGGAAACCAGGGAACTGATCGTCGGGAAGCGTTGATTGGCAAGATGTCGCGCTTTTGCGACAATTTTCGAATTTGCTTTATTAGCTCCTTTGTGTGGGGTCTTGGCGATCGATCTTTGTTAACCAGTCTCGCCCCCAAGCTAGTCCCGTACAAAGGGGCTAGAAGCGTCCTTCGCAGGTCCCTTGTCTCACGCGCTCGGTGAAGGGAAATGCGAATGCGCTTCAAGTCTATACAGCTTAAAATTGCGGTTCTTTCCGGCATCTGCGTGATGGCCGCCACCGCCGGCTTGGTCGGCTATGGTATCGTGGCCGCAAGCAACAACCGTGAATTCGTCGCCGGAGCCGTGACCGGTCTGACGGACGTGAAAACCAAGCAGAGTCTCCAGACTCTTGCGTCCACCCAAGCCGGCATCATCCGCACGTCGCTTGACGGCGCCTTTGATGCTGCTCGTGTCATGGCGCGCAGCTTCGAGATGCTGGCCGGCGAGGCAGCCTCGACCCCGGCCGCAACGCGCCGCGACCAGCTCAATGCCATCCTTCTCAACGTGCTCAAGGACAACCCTCGCTTTAACGGTACGTACAGCGCCTGGGAGCCGAATGCCCTCGATGGTGCCGATGAGGCTTTCCGCAATCGTCGTGATATGGGGTCGGACGCCACAGGTCGTTTCTTGCCCTACTGGACCCGTGATGCCGCCGGCAAAGTCGCACTGCAGCCACTCGTCGAGTATGACAGCGCCGACCACCATCCGAACGGTGTCATGAAAGGCGGCTGGTACATAGGTCCGCAGAAGGGTCAGGGCGAAAGCATCCTCGATCCGCTCCCCTACATTGTCCAGGGTAAGAGCGTCTATCTGGCAACTATGTCCGTGCCGATCACCGTCAACGGCAAGTTTGCCGGCGTGGCCGGGGCCGACTTCGATCTCGCCTTCGTCCAGAAGCTTGCCGAACAGGTAAAGGCTTCGATCTACGGCGGAAACGCCTCTGTCTCGATCGTCAGTCACATGGGGCTCGTTGTCGCTTCCAGTGAAAAGCCCGAAACAATCGGGCAGCCCTTTGATGCTTCCAACAAGGATCTGTCGAAGTATATCGACGTCATTCGCTCCGGCAGGGACGAAGTCCAGGCCAATGGCGACTTCTTCAAAGCCTTCTCGCCGATTGTCATCGGCCGCACCACAACCCCTTGGGCCGTGATGATCGACGTGCCGCGTGAGGTTGCCATGGCCGAGGCCACCCGGCTTGATCAGGACCTGACGGAACGCAATGCCAGCGACGGCGTGCTGCAGATCGCAGTGGCGACGGTGATCGCGCTCGGTGGCGTTGCCGCCATGTGGCTGGTTGCGCGCAGCATTTCCGGACCGATCCGGCAGATGACGGCAAGCATGCGCACGCTCGCCGATGGCGACACGTCCTGCGACATCCCGGGCATCGGGCGCGTGGACGAGATCGGGGCCATGGCCGCAGCCGTCGAGGTCTTCCGAAACAATGCCATCGCCAATCGTCGGCTGGAGGAGGAGGCCGCGTCCAGCCAGGAGGCGAGCGAGCGTGAGCGCCGGCGCAATTCCGAAATCGAGCGTGCCCGCGCGGAAGCCATGACCCATGCGACCGCGGGGCTTGCCGATGGTCTCAAGCAGCTGTCGGCCGGCAATCTGACCTATCAGCTGCGTGAACCGTTCGCGGCTGAATTCGAAAGCCTGCGCAGCGATTTCAACGCCGCCGTCGCCCAGCTCGGCAATGCGCTCAGCTCCGTTGCCGAGGCCTCTCGCTCGATCGACTCGGGAACCCGCGAAATCAGCCAGAGCGCCGATGATCTGTCAAAGCGGACAGAACAGCAGGCGGCCTCACTCGAGGAGACCGCGGCTGCCCTGGACGAAATCACCGTCAACGTTGGAAATTCGTCCCGGCGTGCCGATGAGGCGCGCTCCGTCGCCGTCCAGGCCAATGCCAGTGCTGCCCATTCTGGTCAGGTGGTGGCGAGTGCTGTCGATGCGATGCTGCGGATCGAGCAGTCCTCCAACCAGATTGCCAACATCATCGGGGTCATCGACGAGATCGCCTTCCAGACAAACCTCCTCGCACTCAATGCCGGCGTTGAAGCGGCCAGGGCAGGGGAGGCCGGCAAAGGCTTCGCGGTCGTTGCTCAGGAAGTGCGCGAGCTCGCCCAGCGTTCCGCCCATGCGGCGAAGGAGATCAAGGATCTGATCCGCAATTCGAGCACCGAGGTCGAAAGCGGGGTCAAGCTGGTCAAGGACACCGGCGAGGCACTGAAGACCATCGAGGCCTATATCGTCACCGTGAACCAGCACATGGACGCGATCGCCACCTCCGCTCGCGAGCAGTCGGTCGGGCTCTCCGAGGTCAATAGCGCGGTCAACCAGATGGACCAGGTAACCCAGAAAAACGCGGCCATGGTCGAGGAGGCCAATGCGTCGAGTGCCACGCTCGCGGTGGAATCGCAGCGGCTGCGTGAACTCATTCGCCAGTTCCAGCTTGCGGACAGCAACCGCAATGCCGTTGCCCAGCTGCGGCAGGCGGGTGCGGAGATGGCTGCGGCGCGGCCGCGATACGCGACCTACGGCTAAGTTCCGCAGTTATCCGGGGAAGACCGGGCGAAACCCGAAAGGCCCGCAGCCGTCGCTGCGGGCCTTTCTCTTAGGGGCAGTCTTTTGGGTTTCCTTTCGTGGGAGGCAAGGGCAAACATGACGTCCCATGAAAGACGATTCGCCCGGACTTTTCGGCCCGCTGCCAACCTCCCGTGTCGTGCCCGTGCTGGTGCCGATGCCGGCACCCGTTGCCTATAGCTATAGCGTTCCGGCCGGAATGGCTGTCGAGGCAGGGTCGATCGTTCAGGTACCGCTTGGTCCGCGACAGGTCATCGGCGTGGTCTGGGACGGACCGGACGGCGGATCGGTCGATCCGAAGAAGCTGCGGCCGATCAGCAAAGTGTTCGATTGCCCGCCGCTCGACAAGGACATGCGCACCTTCCTCGACTGGGTGGCGGCCTATACGCTTTCCCCGCCCGGCTATGTCGCGCGCATGGCGCTGCGGGCACCGGCGGCCTTCGACCCGGAACCGATGGTCGAAGGGTTCCGCTTTTCCGGCGTCGAACCCGAGCGCATGACGCCGGCCCGCCGCAAGGTGCTCGATCTTGCGGTCGACGGGCTGTCCTGGACGAAGAGCGGGCTGGCACACGCGAGCGGCGTTTCGGCGAGCGTGATCGACGGCCTCGCCGCCCAGGGCGTGTTCGAGACGATTTTCCTGCCGCCGCCGCCGCTGGTGGCGCGACCGGATCCCGATTTCGCTGCTCATCGGCTTGCCGGTCCGCAGAAGGAAGCTGCCGACGAAATCCTCGACGGCATCGCCAAGGGCGGCTTTTGTGTCGCGTTGATCGACGGGGTCACCGGTTCGGGCAAGACAGAGGTCTATTTCGAGGCGATCGCCGAGACGCTGCGGCGGGGCAAGCAGGTGCTTATCCTCCTGCCGGAAATCGCGCTCACGGCCAATTTTCTCGAACGCTTCCAGGACAGGTTCGGCTCCAAGCCCGGCGAATGGCATTCCGATCTGGCGACCCGCACCCGCGAGAAGGTCTGGCGGCAGACGGCGACGGGCGAGATCCGCGTCGTCGCGGGCGCGCGCTCGGCCTTGTTCCTGCCCTTCGAGGAACTGGGCCTCATCATCGTCGACGAAGAGCACGATCCAGCCTTCAAGCAGGAAGACCGGGTCTTCTACAATGCGCGCGACATGGCCGTGGTCAGGGCGAGGATCTCCGGCTTTCCCGTCGTCCTGGTCTCGGCCACCCCGTCGGTCGAAAGCCAGGTGAACAGCCAGGCCGGCCGGTATCGGCGCATTCACCTGCCGACCCGCTTTGCCAATGCGGCGCTGCCCGATCTGCATCTCGTCGACATGCGCCGCCATCCGCCGGAGCGCGGCGGCTTCCTGTCGCCCGTCCTGTTGAAGGCGATCGGCAAGACGGTCGAGCGCCAGGAACAGGCGCTGCTGTTCCTCAACCGGCGGGGTTATGCGCCGCTGACGCTCTGCCGCGTGTGCGGTCATCGCTTCCAGTGCCCGCAATGCTCCAGCTGGTTGGTCGAACACCGTTTTCGCGGCCAGATACAGTGCCATCAGTGCGGCTATGCCGAGCCGACCCCGCAGGCATGTCCCGAATGCGGAACGCTCGATCATCTCGTTGCATGCGGTCCCGGCGTCGAGCGGATTGCGGAAGAGGTGGAACGGCACTTTCCCGACGCGCGCACGCTCGTGCTCTCCTCAGACCTCGGCGGGGTCAAGCGGCTGCGGCTCGAACTGGAGGCCATCGCCAACGGGGAGGCGGATATCGTCATAGGCACGCAGCTGGTCGCCAAGGGGCACAATTTCCCGTTGATGACGCTGGTCGGCATCGTCGACGCCGACATCGGGCTTGCCAATGGTGATCCGAGGGCGGCCGAACGCACCTTCCAGCTCCTCTCCCAGGTGACCGGGCGAGCCGGGCGAACCGGACGCAAGAGCCACGGGCTGCTGCAGACCTTCCAACCGATGCATCCGGTGATGCAGGCGCTGGTGTCGGGGGATGCGACCGCCTTCTACGAGCGGGAGATCGCCGAACGGGAGCGGGCGGCTCTGCCGCCCTTCGGCCGTCTGGTCTCCATCATTGTCTCGGCCGATACGCGGCCAGAGGCCGAGACGCATGCTCGTCAGCTCCGGCAGTCGGCGCCCATCGAGCGTGACATCGCCATCCTCGGTCCGGCGGAGGCGCCGCTCGCACTGATCCGCGGGCGTCACCGGTTCCGCCTCCTGGTGCATGGACGGCGCCACAGCGACATGCAGGGCTTCGTCCGGCAGATGCTGGCGAACGGTCCCAAGGAGCGGAAGTCGATCCAGGTCCAGGTCGACGTCGATCCGCAGAGCTTCCTCTAGCGTCTGGCCGGTACCGGCGTTGCGCAAAAGCCGAGAAAAATGCCGCCGGGCCGATACCTCGCCCGTCAATCTTGTGCGATAAGCGCGTCTCTCGATTTGCTTGAAGACGGGGACTGACGATGGAATTCTATTTTCCGACGGAATTCGGCGAGCAGCTGGCTTTCGGTGCCGCCGCAATCGCGGGGGTGATCGGCTTGCTGGTCATGTTCGCACCTGGGCTGACGCTGAGGTTCTTCGCGCTCGAACCGCGCGACATGCGCCCGGACGGCTACGGCGCGGTTCGCTCGGCAGGCGGGCTGATCACCGGAATTTCCGCAACGGCCCTGCTTCTGGCCCAGCCGATGGTCTATCTCGCGTTCGGTGCCGCGCTCGCGCTCGCTGCCTTCGGACGCATTCTGTCGATCATGTCCGATCGTGGCGCGACCGTTCGCAATTTTCTACTTCTGGTAGTGGAGGTTGTTCTTGCAGCGTTGCCGATCGTTTACGTGTTCGGACTGGTCTGACGGGAGCGAGCGGCAGGTCAGGTCGCGGTTTTGCCAATTTGACGCAGAATTCGACAAAATTGCAGCCAAGGCCTTGTCCTAAAGGCTTATTCCGTTAATACGCGTGTTGCGAGTCCAAACTTCCTATGCTAGACGGACCGCGAAATTCGGAAAACGCAAGCGGGCGACCTTTGTGTTTTTCAGGAAAAACCTAACGATTTCAGGGAAATATCGCTTCGGCTGTCGATGCGAAAAGGACCTGGGTCAAAATCAGGGAATATTTTGCCCGTGGCAGACACATCCCAAGTCATTTCAGGTGTGGCGGAGCGCTATGCGACGTCCCTTTTTGAGTTGGCCCTCGAGGCTGGCTCGCTCGACGCGGTCGGCGCCGATCTCAATCGTTTCCAGGCCATGATCGACTCGAGCGATGACCTGAAGCGGCTGGTCGTCTCGCCGGTGTTTTCGGCCGAAGACCAGACCAAGGCTATCGTCGCCATCTGCGAGAAGGCCGGTCTCGGTGGTCTTGTCGCAAACTTCCTGAAGGTTGTTGCCGGCAATCGCCGTCTCTTCGCCGTTTCGGGCATGATCGCCGCCTTCCGGCAGATCACCGCTCGTCATCGTGGCGAAATCACGGCTGACGTGAAGTCGGCTCATGCCCTGTCTTCCGAGCAGGAAAACGAATTGAAGGCGGCGCTGAAGAGCGTCACCGGCAAGGACGTAACGATCGCAGTCACGATCGATCCGTCCATTCTCGGTGGTCTGATCGTCAAGGTCGGCTCGCGCCAGATCGACACGTCTCTTCGCACCAAACTTTCCACCCTTAAGCTTGCACTGAAAGAGGTTGGCTGATGGATATCCGCGCCGCGGAAATTTCCGCAATTCTTAAAGATCAAATCAAAAACTTCGGCAAAGAGGCGGAAGTCTCCGAAGTCGGCCAGGTGCTCTCCGTCGGTGACGGTATTGCCCGCGTCTACGGTCTCGACAACGTCCAGGCCGGCGAAATGGTCGAGTTCCCCGGCGGCATCCGCGGCATGGCGCTGAACCTCGAGGCCGACAACGTCGGTGTCGTTATCTTCGGTTCGGACCGTGACATCAAGGAAGGCGACACCGTCAAGCGGACCGGCGCCATCGTGGACGTTCCGGTTGGTCCGGAACTGCTCGGCCGCGTTGTCGATGCGCTCGGCAACCCGATCGACGGCAAGGGCCCGATCAACGCCACCCGTCGCGCTCGCGTCGACGTCAAGGCTCCGGGCATCATTCCGCGCAAGTCGGTTCATGAGCCGATGTCGACCGGCCTCAAGGCCATCGACGCCCTGATCCCGGTCGGCCGCGGCCAGCGCGAGCTGGTCATCGGTGACCGCCAGACCGGCAAGACTGCCATCATTCTCGACACGATCCTGAACCAGAAGGCCATCCACGACAATGGTCCGGACGGCGACAAGCTGTTCTGCGTCTACGTCGCTATTGGCCAGAAGCGTTCGACGGTTGCCCAGTTCGTGAAGGTTCTCGAAGAGCGTGGCGCTCTCAAGTACTCGATCATCGTTGCCGCTACCGCTTCGGACCCGGCTCCGATGCAGTACCTCGCTCCGTTTGCGGGTTGCGCCATGGGCGAATTCTTCCGTGACAACGGCCAGCACGCCCTGATCGGCTACGACGACCTTTCCAAGCAGGCCGTTGCTTACCGTCAGATGTCGCTTCTGCTGCGCCGCCCGCCGGGCCGCGAAGCTTATCCGGGCGACGTTTTCTACCTGCACTCGCGTCTCCTCGAGCGCGCTGCCAAGCTTTCGGACGAAAAGGGCGCCGGCTCGCTGACCGCTCTGCCGGTCATCGAAACCCAGGGCAACGACGTTTCGGCGTTCATTCCGACCAACGTGATCTCGATCACCGACGGCCAGATCTTCCTCGAAACCGACCTGTTCTACCAGGGTATCCGCCCGGCCGTTAACGTTGGTCTGTCGGTTTCGCGCGTCGGTTCGTCGGCTCAGATCAAGGCGATGAAGCAGGTTGCCGGCTCGATCAAGGGCGAACTCGCCCAGTATCGCGAAATGGCCGCCTTCGCCCAGTTCGGTTCGGACCTTGACGCTGCAACCCAGCGCCTGCTGAACCGCGGTGCACGCCTGACCGAACTCCTGAAGCAGCCGCAGTTCTCGCCGTTGAAGACGGAAGAGCAGGTTGCCGTGATCTTCGCCGGCGTCAACGGCTACCTCGACAAGATCGCCGTCAACCAGGTTGGCAAGTTCGAGCAGGGTCTGCTCTCCTACCTTCGTTCCGAAGGCAAGGGCATTCTCGACGCCATCCGTAGCGACAAGGCCATCAGCGACGACACCAAGGGCAAGCTCAAGGCTGCTCTCGACTCGTTCGCCAAGTCTTTCGCGTAATCGGGGCTCAAGCCAAGGACGGATAACGGATGCCTTCACTTAAGGATCTGAAAAACCGGATCGCCTCCGTTAAGGCGACGCAGAAAATCACCAAGGCGATGAAAATGGTCGCCGCGGCGAAGCTGCGTCGTGCGCAGGAGGCGGCCGAGGCCGCACGTCCCTATTCCCAGCGCATGGGTGCCGTCCTTGCCAACATCGCTCAGGCGGTCGGCAGCGATGACGGTGCGCCGAAGCTGATGACCGGGACCGGCAGGGACGATGTGCATCTGCTCATCGTCTGCACGGCCGAGCGTGGTCTTTGCGGCGGTTTCAACTCGCAGATCGCGCGCTTTGCCCGCGACCACGCCCGCAAGCTCCTGTCGGCCGGCAAGACCGTCAAGATCTTCTGCGTCGGCAAGAAGGGCTACGACAGCCTGCGTCGCGAATTCTCCGCCAACATCGTCGAGCGCACCGATCTGCGCGAAGTCAAGCGCGTCGGTTTTGAGAATGCCGATACGATTGGCCGCAAGGTCATCTCGATGTTCGATAAGGGCGAGTTCGACGTCGCGACGTTGTTCTATTCGGAATTCAAGTCGGTCATCAGCCAGGTGCCGACCGCGCAGCAGCTGATCCCGGCTGCCGCTCCGGAAGCGGTTGCCACGACCGGTGCTGCCGCCGTCTACGAATATGAGCCCGATGCCGGCGCGATCCTCGAGGATCTCATCCCGCGCAATATCTCGGTGCAGATCTTCCGGGCCCTGCTCGAAAACGTCGCCGGTGAAATGGGCGCCAAGATGAGCGCGATGGACAATGCGACGCGCAATGCTGGTGAGATGATCAACAAGCTCACGCTTTCGTACAACCGTCAGCGCCAGGCCCAGATCACCAAGGAACTCATTGAAATCATTTCGGGCGCGGAAGCGCTCTGAGGTTAAGGAAAGAGGGTAAGAAACATGGCTAAGGCAGCTACCCCGAAATCTACCGCGGCGAAGGCCGCAGCCGGCTCCGCAGGCCGGGTTACTCAGGTCATCGGCGCTGTTGTTGACGTTGCGTTCGACGGCGAGCTGCCTGCGATCCTGAACGCGCTGGAAACCGACAACGGTGGCAACCGCCTCGTTCTCGAAGTTGCCCAGCACCTCGGCGAAAACCAGGTTCGCACGATCGCCATGGACTCGACCGAAGGTCTGGTTCGCGGTCAGCCGGTCAAGGATACCGGCGCTCCGATCACCGTTCCGGTCGGTCCCGAGACCCTCGGCCGCATCATGAACGTCATCGGCGAACCCGTCGATGAAGCCGGCCCGCTCACCACCTCCGGCAAGCGCGCCATCCACCAGGAAGCCCCGGCCTACATCGAGCAGTCGACGGAAGCGCAGATCCTGGTTACCGGCATCAAGGTCGTCGACCTTCTCGCTCCTTATGCAAAGGGCGGCAAGATCGGCCTGTTCGGCGGCGCAGGCGTTGGCAAGACCGTTCTCATCATGGAACTGATCAACAACGTCGCCAAGGCGCACGGTGGTTACTCGGTGTTCGCAGGCGTGGGTGAACGTACCCGCGAAGGCAACGACCTCTATCACGAAATGATCGAGTCGGGCGTTAACAAGCACGGCGGCGGCGAAGGTTCCAAGGCCGCTCTCGTTTACGGTCAGATGAACGAACCGCCGGGCGCCCGCGCTCGCGTCGCTCTGACCGGTCTGACGATCGCTGAAGACTTCCGCGACAAGGGCCAGGACGTTCTGTTCTTCGTCGACAACATCTTCCGCTTCACCCAGGCAGGTTCCGAAGTGTCGGCTCTGCTCGGCCGTATTCCTTCGGCCGTGGGCTATCAGCCGACGCTGGCAACCGACATGGGCGCCATGCAGGAACGCATCACCACCACGACCAAGGGTTCGATCACCTCGGTTCAGGCCATTTACGTGCCGGCCGACGACTTGACCGACCCGGCTCCGGCCACCTCGTTCGCCCACTTGGACGCAACGACGGTTCTGTCGCGTTCGATCGCCGAAAAGGGCATTTACCCGGCCGTTGACCCGCTCGACTCCACCTCGCGCATGCTCGACCCGATGGTTGTCGGCGAAGAGCACTACGAAGTGGCTCGTAAGGTTCAGTCGACCCTGCAGCGCTACAAGGCTCTCCAGGACATCATCGCCATCCTCGGCATGGATGAACTGTCCGAAGACGACCGTCTGGCCGTTGCCCGCGCCCGCAAGATCGAGCGCTTCCTGTCGCAGCCGTTCTTCGTTGCCGAAGTCTTCACCGGTTCGCCGGGCAAGCTGGTTGCTCTCGAAGACACGATCAAGGGCTTCAAGGGGCTCGTCAACGGCGAGTATGACCACCTGCCGGAAGCTGCCTTCTACATGGTCGGCTCGATGGACGAGGCGATCGAAAAGGCCAAGAAGCTGGCTGCTGAAGCTGCCTGATAACGGACTTGGCGCGCGCTTTTCCGGCGCGCGCCGTTCCCGCCTCTATCGAAGAAGTGAACAACCATGGCTGACAATTTCAATTTTGAACTCGTTTCGCCCGAGCGCCTGCTGCTTTCCGAAAAGGTGAGCGAAGTTGTCATTCCGGCAACCGAAGGCGAAATGACCGTCATGGCCAATCACGCGCCGACGATGACGACGATCAAGCCGGGCGTGGTTTCGGTCAAGCTGGTCTCGGGTCAGGTGACCAAGTATGTGGTTTTCGGCGGTTTTGCCGACATCGTTCCGACCGGCTGCACGCTGCTTGCCGAATCGGCTGTCGCACTCACCGATCTCAACCGCGAGACGCTCAGCAAGCGGATCGAAGACGCCCGTGCGGAACTCAAGGCGACCGAGAGCCATGAGCATCGTACCCGCCTCGAGCAGTATCTCGATGAGCTTACCCATCTGAACGGCATCCTGATCGCCGCCTGATCGCAGATCGGCCTTAGCGGGCCAGATAACGAGATTAAAAGAGCCGGGCCTTGGGTCCGGCTTTTTCGTTTTCCGTCTACCTGGCGTCCTCGAGGATCAACTCGGCGCCCTTTTCCGCGACCATCATGGTCGGTGCGTTGATGTTGCCGGCCGTCACGTTGGGGAAGATGGAGGCGTCAACGATCCTGAGACCTGCAAGGCCGTGCACCCGCAGGCGATGGTCAACGACGGCGCGCTGTGCATCTGGACCCATCGCGCAGGTGCCGCAGAGGTGATAGATCGAGCCGCTGTTCTGTCGAAAATAGTCGAGGAGCTGGTCGTCGCTGCTCGCTGAGGGCGAGGGGGAAATCTCTTCCTCGATGATGCCGGCCAGGGCGGGTGCCGCCGCAATTCTGCGAATAAGGTGGCTGCCCTCAAGGGCCTCCGCGACATCATGTTCGGTGGATAGGAAGTTCGGGCGAATCAGAGGCGCCGCGGACGGATCCGACGAAGCGAGGAGGATGTCGCCACGGCTTGTCGGCCTGCACGGATTGAACGCTATCAGGAAGCCGGGATAGGGCTCCGGACGAAGCCCGGCGCCGGGATCGTTCGGGATGCGATAGGACAGCGGATTGAAGTACAGCTGGATATTGGGCCTTGTGGCGTCCGGACTGCCACGGAAGAAGCCGCCGGCCTGATTGACGCTCATCGCGAACGGACCCTTGCCGGCCAGCAGATACTGCAGCCCGAATGCTGCTTGTCCAAACAGGCTTGCAAAGCTGCCGTTCAGCGTCGGCCGATTCGCACGATAGTAGAAGCTGGCGCAGAGATGGTCCTGCAGGTTCCTGCCGACGGCCGGCAGGTGGTGCCGTGTTTCGATGCCCGCGGATGACAGCCGGGACCCGTCACCGACCCCGGAGAGCTGTAGCAGCTTGGGGGTATCCACTGCGCCGGCGGCAAGGATCACCTCCCGACGGGCGGCGAATCTCCGACGCCGTCCCTCCTGGACGACCTCGACACCCTCAGTGCGTCCGTTTGCTGCGAATAGAAGGCGTTGTGCGACGGCGTTTCGTTCGATGGCAAGATTGCTGCGCTTCAGCGCGGGCCTGAGATACTCGGCGCTGGAATGGGATCGCTGTCCGCGGCGCGTGTTGATGTCATAGACGCCGGCACCCTCGATCGTCGGACCATTGAAGTCCATGTTCGCCGGAAGGCCGAGTTCGGCGCAGGCAGCGAGAAACGCATCGCTGACAGGGTGGGTCATGCCGCGCATCGGCGTCACATGGATCGGCCCCTGGTCGCCGTGCCACTCCGACGCGCCACGGGCGTGGGTTTCCAGCTTCTTGAAGTAGGGGAGCACGTCTTCAGCGCCCCAGCCGGGATTGCCTGCCGCCCGCCAGTCGTCAAAATCCTGAACCGCTCCGCGGACGAAGACCATCGCGTTGATCGAACCAGAACCGCCCTGCACCTTGCCGCGCGGCACGTAAAGGCGCCGGTTGGCGAGCTCGGGCTCGGGCTCTGTCGAGTACATCCAGTTGACCCTGGGATTGTAGTAGCTCTTCGCATAGCCGACGGGGATCTTGAACCAGAACGAATCGTCGCTCCCGCCTGCCTCAACGAGCAAGACGCTGTAGCGCCCGTTCTCGGTCAGCCGGCTGGCGAGGATACAGCCGGCCGAACCCGCGCCGATGATGATGAAGTCGTATGTCATGGCCGACGGTTCAGCCCTTTGCCGGCTGGAAGGCTTTGACGTCGACCGGCTCTGCTCCCATCTGCAGGTGGAGACGCTCGCCGGTATAGGGGCTATGTCGCTGCACGACCTCCAGGTCGAGTTCGATCCCGAGGCCCGGCTCCCGCGAGGGGATCAGGTAGCCGTCGTCGAACTGCAACTTGGTCTTCAGCACGTCTGCGTGGAACCCGCCGAAATCGATGATCGCTTCGTGGATCAGGAAGTTGGGTGTGGTCGCCGAAAGCTGGATGCTGGCAGCCGCGCCGACCGGGCCGTTGTAAAGATGCGGAGCGATCTGGGCATAGAAAGCCTCGGCCATGCCGGCGATCTTCTTGGCTTCCAGCAGGCCGCCGACGCGCGCGACATTCATCTGCAGGATCGAGGCAGCCCCGGTCTGGAGAACGCGCTGGAACTCGTATTTGGTGGTGAGCCGCTCGCCGGTCGAGACCGGAATGGATGTTGCCCGAGCCACCTCGGCCATCGCGGCCTCCTGACCCGGCGGTACCGGCTCCTCCAACCAAAGCGGGTCATATTTTTCCAGTCGCTTGGCGAGCCTTATCGCCGAGGACGGAACCATCTGCCCGTGGGTTCCAAACAGGATGTCGGCGCGGTTGCCGATCGCGTCGCGAATCTTTCGGCAGAATTCTTCGCAGCGATCCATGACGCCGAGCGAAAGCTGGTGTCCGGAATAGTTGGTATAGGGGCCGGCCGGATCGAACTTCACCGCTGTGAAGCCCATCTCGACCATACGGACCGCCTCCTCCGCGGCAAGGTCGGGATCGTTGTAGTCGTATTCACCGGCCGCATTCTTCGGGTAGAGATAGGTGTAGGCCCTGAGCCTCTCATGCACCGTGCCGCCGAGCAGGTCTGCGACCGGCCGGCCGGCAGCCTTGCCGATGATGTCCCAGCAGGCGATTTCGAGGCCGGAGACAATGCCCATCATGGTCGGGTCGGGTCGCTGCGTGAAGCCGCTCGAATAGGCGGCGCGCCAGAAGCGTTCAATCCGGTGCGGGTCGTGGCCCAGGAGATAACGCTCGAAGACGTCCTCGATCAGTGGCACCAGCCCGGAAGGATGGAAGGCGCTGTCGTAGAGTTCGCCGACGCCCTTGATGCCGCAGGTTGTCTCCAGTTCGACGAAGATCCAGTACATGCCGCCGACATGCGGCGGCGGAACGGCGACGACATGGGTCTTGAGCGATGCAATCTTCATGGTTGTTCCCCGGGGCAATCTGTTTGTCGTGTTGGGTAGTGAGGCCTCATGAGGCCCGTCGATTAGTGCTTCAGGATGACGAGCCGGGTCTGGGTGAATTCCAGCATGCCGTGCTTGCCGTCGTCGCCGCCGAGGCCGGACCGTTTCCAACCGGCGTGGTAGCCCTGGTAGGGATCGGCGGGGAAACGGTTCACGTAGAGTTCGCCTGCCTCGATCTCCGTCGCGGCCTTCATCACCTTGCGGTAGTTCTCTGTGAACACCACGGAGGCGAGGCCGAACTGATGGTCGCTGGCCAACGCCAGCGCCTCATCGAAATCGCCATAGGGCATGACGGCCAGCACCGGACCGAAAATCTCCTCCCGGACGATCTCCATGTCCTGCCGGCAATGGGACAGAAGCGTCGGCGGGTAGAAATAGCCCTCGCCCGGCGGAATGAAGCCCCCGGCCTCGACCTTCGCGCCGTCATCCTTCGCCCGTTCGACCATATGGTGGACGCGCAGACGCGCTGCGGCGTTGGCGAGCGGGCCCATGTGCTCAGGCACAGCGCTGCGGTCGCCGAAGGTTCGCGCCGAAAAGGCCTCGCGCAGCTTCTGAAGGAGAGCCCCGTAGACCGACTGGTGCACGTAGAGCCGCTCGACGGAGGTGCAGACCTGCCCGCAATGCGCCGTCTTCGCGGCAAGGACCATGCGTGTCACCTCATCGAGGTCGGCGTCCGGCTCGACGATGACGGGCGTCTTGCCGCCGAGTTCGAGCGAGGGCTTGGCGATATTGGCCTTGCAGTATTCGAGAACGGTCTGGCCAGCCGCGACGCTGCCTGTCAGCGCGATCATGCCGACCTCGGGGCGGGTGCACATGACGCCTGCCGTTTCGTGGGACATTGCCATGATGCTGACTAGGCCGGAGGGAAGCCCCGCCTCCTCGATCGCTTCGGCGAACACCATGGCCGACGTGGGCGTGTTGTTGCTCGGCCGGACGACCACCGCGTTGCCGGTGATGAGCGCGGGCGCGATCTTGCGGACCAGCGTGTAGATCGGGAAGTTGAAGGGGATCAGGCAGGCGACGACGCCGATCGGCGCGCGCACCAGCATCAGCGTTTCGTCGGGCGTGTCGCTCTCGATGACCTCGCCTTCTATGCGTCGCGCCCATTCGGCATGATAGCGCATTAGGACGACTGCATAGCTGGTTTCCGCCACAGCGTCCGCGTGGCTCTTTCCGGATTCGCGGGCCAGTGTCTCACCGATCCGGTCGGCCCTGCGTTCGACCGCGTCAGCGAGACGCCGAAGTGCGTCGGCCCGCTCGATGGCCGGCAGCTTCGCCCAGCTTCTCTGGGCGGCTTTCGCCAGATCGACGGCTTCGATCACATCGGCTTCGCTTGCCATCGTGACATGGGCAAAATGCTTGCCGATTGCCGGGTTGACGACCTCGATCGACGGGCGCGCGCCACCTTCGATTAAGCGCCCACCTATGAAGTTGCGATGGATGTTCATCGGCGTTTCCTCCCGCAGCGGATCATCCGCCAAGTAGGATCCGCTACGCCGTCCGGTGCAAGCGAGATATTCTCGGGTTCATCATTCCAAAAAGGAATGTTTCAGAGAGAGGCCGTCTTCCTGGTCGCGGGTTCCTCACCGGCGAGCTCCGTGCCGAGCCACCGGCGGAAGGCGGTGACATTGGCCGTTTCGGGCTGTTCCGTGCGGGTCACGAGCCAATAGGATTCATGTCCCTCGACTTCCACGTCGAGAACCTGCACCAGGCGGCCGCTCTCCATCAGCGGAGCGACCATGGAGCGGTCCGCGACCGTGACGCCGAGCCCGTTGCAGGCTGCCTCGATCGCCATGTCGAGCAGATCGAATTCGAGACCGCCGCGCGTGTCCGTGTTGCTGAGGTTAGCGGCGTCGAGCCAGTGCTGCCAGGTCAGGTAACGCTGGTCGGAAGAGGCGAGCACATGCAGGAAGGTCAGCCCGGAGAGATCTATCGGCTGACCCGAGGTCCGGCCGGCCAGCAGTTGCGGGGCGCAAACGGCGATATGGCGTTCGGTCATCAGCAGCTGCGACTGCAGCAAGGGCCATTCGCCGTCGCCGAAGCGGATCGCGCAGTCGAGAATGCTACGCTCCGTCAGGCTGTCCTGCAGGTCGGTGGTGATGCTGATCTCGATGTCCGGCAGAAAGGCGCGCAGGCTGCCGAGGCGCGGCATGAGCCAGCGCTTGGCGAATGTCGGTGGAACGTTGATGCGCAGCCGGTGGTGGTTGCTCTTTTCCATGATGTTGCGGACGACGAGTTCCACGCCGTGGAATGCCTGCTGCAACGCTTCCAGCAACTCGACGCCCGAGGGCGTCAATTCGAGATGGTGGTGGCGACGGATGACCAGCGTTTCGCCGAGCTGCTCCTCCAGATTACGTACCTGGCGGCTGACGGCGCTCTGGGTCAGGTTCAGCCGGTCGGCGGCGCGGGTGAAGCTGCGGGTCTGGCCCACCACCTCAAAGACCTTCATGGCTGAAAGAGCCGGCAATTTTCGCATGATTGTCCCATCTCGTCCGCGGATCGCTAGGTGTCGTCACATCATTCAAACAAAGGAAGCGTAACGACGTCATGCAGTTTCGCCTCCAGCTTTCTGTCGCGCAAGTCTTCGACTAGGATCAGCGCGCGCCGGACGGCATGGTCGTTTCGGCCAACGGAATTGAACGAGGGAGATCCGGGATCATGAAAGTCGGTATCGTCGGGGCGGGCATGGTCGGAAGTTCGGCGGGCTACGCCCTTGCTCTGATGGGCATTGCCAGCGACCTCGTGCTGGTCGACAAGAATGCCGCCCTCGCCCTTGCTCAGGCGGAGGACATCTCCCATGCCGTGCCCTTCGTCTCGGCGACCACGGTCATTGCCGGGGACTACGATGCGCTGGCCGGGGCACGCGTGGTGATCATCGCGGCCGGCGTCAGCCAGAAACCCGGCGAGGGCCGTCTGGAACTTCTGGAGCGCAATGCCGCGGTGTTTCGCGATGTGGTCGCAGCCGTGCTCAGGGTGGCGCCCGATGCGATCCTGCTGATCGCCTCCAATCCGGTTGACATCATGACCCAGATCGCCACCCGCCTTTCCGGCCTGCCGCCGCAGCGGGTCATCGGTTCGGGCACCATCCTCGATACGGCACGGTTCCGCAGTCTGGTCGGCCGTCATCTCGGGATCTCGCCGCAGTCGGTGCATGCCTATGTGCTCGGGGAGCATGGAGACAGCGAGGTTCTGGCCTGGTCCAGTGCGCGGGCCGGTTCGATCGCGCTCGGCTCGTTTGCCGATCAGGTGGGCAAGCCGCTGACCGAGGACGTCCGGCGATCGATCGATGACGGCGTGCGCAATGCGGCCTACAAGATCATCAACGGCAAGGGATCGACCTATTACGGGATCGGGGCGGGTCTGGCGCGGATCGTCAAGGCGATTGCCCAGGACCAGCGCGACGTTCTTTCGGTTTCCATCGTGACCGCGAAGGTCGCCGACATCGAAGACGTGGCCCTGTCCATCCCGCGGGTGATAGGCGCCGGGGGCGTGATTGCCGATCTCTTTCCCGATCTCGATGACGGGGAGTATCAGTCGCTCAATCGCAGCGCCTCGATCCTCAAGGAACGTGCCGAGTCCGTCCGGGTCGCGTGACGCATGAGCCGGGCGAAACCGGTGTGCCATGGACCTTTCGGACCAAGCTTCGACACAAACCTGCATTATTGGCATTTTCGTGCGCGGCGCGATATCGTATAGGCGATTGCGTATATATCTCACGAGGTCGGACCGCTTCATGAACTTACCGCAGATCAAGGCCGGGATGGAAAAGGAACAGCTCGAAGGCTTCATGTCGAAAGCCCGTGCTGCCAGCACTCTCCTCAAGGCGCTGTCCCACGAAACGCGCCTGCTGATCCTCTGCATCCTGAGCCAGGGAGAGAAGACGGTCGGCGAGATCGAAGGGATCCTGGGCCTGCAGCAGGCGGTGGTGTCGCAACAGCTCGCGCGTCTCCGGCTGGAACAGATCGTTCAGACGCGCCGCGAGGGCCGGCTCATCTACTACATGATCGCCGATCCCGCACTCAACGAGCTGATTTCGGTCCTCTACAGCATGTATTGCGAGCCGCGCACGGTCGTGCCCTTTGCTCCGGTCGCATCTGCCGACGACTGAACCCGGTTCTAGGCGACGGACCTCCGATCTCTCCATGGCATCCCGTCACCGCGCCATTTGCGCCCGGATCGCTTCGGCCCTAGTGTCACGGCCGAGGAGAGCCGATGATCGACAAGCTTGAATTCTTCATCGCGCTGGCGCGCGCCCAGCATTTCGGCCGGGCGGCGGAGGAGTGCGGCATCACGCAGCCGACGCTTTCGGCGGCGATCCGGCAGCTAGAGGATCAACTCGGCGTCATGCTGGTGCAGCGCGGATCCCGTTATCAGGGCCTGACGCCCGAGGGGCAGCGCGTGCTTGAATGGGCGCGCCGGATCGTCGGCGACGCCCGCACCATGCGCGAGGAGATGCGCGCGGCGCGGCGGGGTCTTGCGGGCCACATCCGCATCGCGGTAATCCCGACGGCCCTTTCGATGGTGCCGCGCATCACCGGCCCCTTCCAGGAAAAGCATCCGGACGTGACCTTTTCGGTCAGTTCCCGCACCTCGCTGCAGGTCTTGAGCCTTCTTGAAAATCTCGAGGTCGACGCCGGTATCACCTATCTCAACAACGAGCCGCTCGGCCGCGTGACGTCCGTGCCGCTCTACGAGGAGCGCTATCATCTCATCACCGCCGCCGGCACGCCGCTCAGCGATCGCGGTGAAGTGACCTGGCGGGAGGTCGCCGATCTTCGGCTTTGTCTATTGACGGCCGACATGCAGAACCGTCGCATCATCAACCAGCATATGGCCGAGGCTGGAGCCTCGCCGAAGCCGACGCTCGAATCGAACTCGATGATCGTGCTCTTTTCGCACATACGCACCGGCCGCTGGGCCTCGATCATGCCGCGCAATGTGGCGGAATCCTTCGGCTTTTCCGAAGAGATCATGATGATCCCGATCACCGAACCGGACGCTGCGCATTCGGTCGGCTTAGTCGCGCAATATCGCGAGCCCTTTACGCCGCTGGTGTCGGCCTTGTTGCACGAGGCGCGGCGGCTTTCCGACCTGCAGGCATTTCAATAGAAATCTTCTATCAATTCACGTGACTGCTTTATTGACCGCGCCCGGCTCGCGGGCGCATTCTGTCACAATGTCAAAGAGTTCTGCAGGAAAGCGGACTTCGCCAGCGCGTAAACATTGAAAACCGGCTGACATTCGCTTCTCATTGGCTCCTCTGGTTGGCGATGTTCGTGTCGGTTTGGGAGGGCTGATCATGAATATACGATCATCTGCGGATGATTTGGTTTCCCGCACGCAAGCGATCGTGGCGGAATTGAAAGGTCTGGAAGGACCGCTTCTGCCGATCCTGCATTCGATCCAGGAAAGCTTCGGCTATGTACCGGACGAAGTGAAGCCCGTGCTTGCCGAAGCGCTGAACCTCTCGCGCGCCGAAGTCCATGGTGTCATCTCCTTCTATCACGATTTCCGGACGCATCCCTCGGGCCGTCATGTTCTGAAGCTCTGTCGTGCCGAGGCCTGCCAGTCGCGGGGCGGCGATGCGCTGGCCGATCGCGCCCGTGCGTTGCTCGGCATCGATTTCCACGAGACCACGCCGGACGGCGCCGTGACGCTGGAGCCTGTCTATTGCCTCGGCCTGTGCGCCTGTGCGCCGGCAGCCATGCTCGATGAGGAGCTTCACGGACGGCTGGATGCCGACTGTCTCGAGGCGCTGGTCGGGGAGGCGCGCCGATGAGCGTTACGATCTTCGTTCCGCGTGATGCTGCGTCCGTCGCCGTGGGTGCCGACAAGGTGGCTGCCGCCATCGAGGCCGAGGCGCTCGCCCGTGGTCTCGACGTGACCGTCGTCCGCAACGGTTCCCGCGGGCTGCTCTGGCTCGAGCCATTCGTGGAAGTTCGCACAGGACATGGTCGTGTCTCCTATGGTCCGGTGACCGTTGCCGACGTTGCCGGCCTGTTCGATGCCGATTTCCTGGGCGGTGGTCATCACCCGCTCTGTCACGGGCTGACCAAGGATATTCCTTATCTCGCGCGCCAGACGCGGCTCACCTTTTCCCGCTGCGGCGTGACCGATCCGTTGTCGCTTGCCGATTATCGCCACTACGAGGGTCTGAAGGGGCTCGAAAAGGCGATTGCCATGGGGCCTGCGGCGATCGTCAAGTCCGTCACGGACAGCGGCTTGCGCGGACGCGGCGGCGCAGGCTTCCCGACCGGCATCAAATGGAAGACCGTCGCCGATGCCGCCGGTCCGCAAAAATACATCGTTTGCAATGCCGACGAGGGCGACAGCGGCACCTTCTCCGACCGGATGATCATGGAGGGCGATCCCTTCGTGCTGATCGAAGGCATGGTGATCGCCGGCATCGCCACCGGCGCGACCAAGGGCTACATCTATACCCGTTCCGAATATCCGCATGCCATTCGCACCATGCGGGCCGCGGTGGACATCGCCCGTGCGGCCGGCATCCTTGGCCCGTCCGTTATGGGATCTTCCTACGCCTTCGACATGGAAGTCCGGATGGGTGCCGGAGCCTATGTCTGCGGTGAGGAAACCTCACTCCTCAACTCGCTCGAAGGCAAGCGCGGCATCGTTCGCGCCAAGCCGCCGCTGCCGGCGCTTCAGGGCCTCTTCGGTCGGCCGACGGTGGTCAACAACGTGATCTCGCTCGCCTCGGTTCCGGTCATTCTCGACCGTGGTGCCACCTTCTATCGCGACTACGGCGTCGGCCGTTCTCACGGAACGATCCCGATCCAGCTGGCGGGCAACATCAAGCATGGCGGTCTCTACGAGACGGCTTTCGGCCTGACGCTCGGCGAGCTCATCTATGACATCGGTGGCGGCACGGCGAGCGGCCGTCCGGTTAAGGCGGTACAGGTGGGCGGTCCGCTCGGGGCCTATTTCCCGCCGTCGCTGTTCGATACCGTCTTCGACTACGAGGCGTTTGCCGCCCGTGATGGGCTTATCGGCCATGCCGGCATCGTGGTGTTCGACGACACCGCGGACATGCTGAAACAGGCGCGTTTCGCCATGGAGTTCTGCGCCGTCGAGAGCTGCGGCAAGTGCACTCCCTGCCGTATCGGTTCAACGCGCGGTGTCGAGACGGTCGATCTGATCGCCCGGGGCATCGAACCGGAAAAGAACAGGGCGCTGCTCACCGATCTCTGCAACACGATGAAGTTCGGTTCGTTGTGCGCGCTTGGCGGGTTCACGCCCTATCCGGTGATGAGCGCGCTTCATCATTTCCCCGATGATTTCGCGCCGGTACCGTTGGTGGAGGCAGCCGAATGAGCGGGACGGAGAAAGTGAAAGGCCCGGCTTCTTACTTCCCGTCGATCGAGAAGACCTATGGCAAGCCGATCGCGCACTGGCAGGACATCATCCGGGCCCAGGACGGCAAGGCGCATATGCAGATCGTGGCCTTCCTCAAGGAAACCCACGGTCTCGGCCATGGTCATGCCAATGCGCTGGTCGCCGCGACGCTGGCCGAGCGCAAGTCATAAGCAGAGTTGAAGTTTCACCGCCCGGCCTCGCAGCGTGGCGGAATGATTTACCCGGAGGTTCCCATGTCCCTCGTTTCTGAAATCGACTACGGCACGCCCGCGTCCCGATCCACCGAGACGGTGACGCTCACCATCGACGGCCGCCAGGTCACCGTTGCGGCCGGAACGTCCGTGATGCGCGCCTCGATGGAGGCCGGCATCCAGGTGCCCAAGCTGTGTGCCACCGACATGGTGGATGCCTTCGGCTCCTGCCGCCTCTGTCTTGTCGAGGTCGAGGGCCGCAATGGCACACCGGCTTCCTGCACCACCCCTTGCGCTCCTGGCATGGTGGTCCACACCCAGACAGAGCGGCTGAAGCAGCTCCGCAAGGGCGTGATGGAACTCTATATCTCCGACCATCCGCTCGACTGCCTGACCTGTGCGGCGAACGGCGACTGCGAGCTGCAGGACATGGCGGGTGCCGTGGGCCTGCGTGACGTGCGCTACGGCTACGAAGGCGAGAACCACGTCAAGGCACGGCAGAACGGCGAGGCCAATCTACGCTGGATGCCGAAGGACGAGAGCAATCCCTATTTCACCTATGATCCGTCGAAATGCATCGTGTGCTCGCGTTGCGTCCGTGCCTGTGAGGAAGTGCAGGGCACGTTTGCGCTGACGATCGAGGGGCGCGGTTTCGACAGCCGCGTGTCTCCGGGTGCGCACGAGCATTTCCTGGAATCGGAATGCGTGTCCTGCGGCGCCTGCGTACAGGCCTGCCCGACCGCGACGCTGACGGAAAAGTCCGTGATCGAGATCGGCCAGCCGGAGCACTCGGCCGTCACCACCTGCGCCTATTGCGGCGTCGGCTGCTCGTTCAAGGCGGAGATGCGGGGCGAGGAACTGGTGCGCATGGTGCCGTGGAAGGACGGCAAGGCCAATCGCGGCCATTCCTGCGTGAAGGGCCGCTTTGCCTATGGCTACGCGACCCATAAGGATCGCATTCTCAATCCGATGATCCGCGAGAAGATCTCCGATCCGTGGCGTGAAGTCACCTGGGAGGAAGCTTTCGCGCATGTTGCTTCCGAGTTCCGTCGCATCCAGTACCAGTATGGCCGGGAATCGATCGGCGGGATCACCTCGTCCCGCTGCACGAACGAGGAAACCTTCCTCGTCCAGAAGCTGATCCGGGCTGGCTTCGGCAACAACAACGTCGATACCTGCGCCCGCGTCTGTCATTCGCCGACCGGCTACGGCCTCGGCCAGGCCTTCGGCACTTCGGCCGGCACGCAGGATTTCGATTCGGTCGAATACTCCGATGTCATCATGGTGATCGGCGCCAACCCCTCCGCGGCCCATCCGGTCTTTGCCTCGCGCATGAAGAAGCGCATCCGCCAGGGTGCCAAGCTCATCGTGCTCGACCCGCGCGTGACCGAGACCGTGAATTCCGTGCATGCCAAGGCCGATTTCCACCTGCCGCTCAAACCGGGCACCAATGTCGCGGTCGTGACCGCTCTCGCCCATGTCATCGTCACCGAGGGCCTTTTCGCCGAAACCTTCATTCGCGAGCGGTGCGACTGGTCCGAATTCGAGGACTGGGCCGCCTTCGTGTCGGAGCCGCAGCACAGCCCCGAGGAGACGGAGGCCTTCACCGGCGTTCCCGCCGATCTCGTGCGCGGGGCGGCCCGCCTCTATGCCAAGGGCGGCAATGGCGCGATCTATTACGGTCTCGGCGTCACCGAACACAGCCAGGGTTCGACGACCGTCATGGCGATCGCCAACCTTGCGATGGCAACCGGCAATATCGGACGTCCGGGCGTCGGCGTTAACCCGCTTCGCGGCCAGAACAATGTCCAGGGTTCCTGCGACATGGGCTCCTTCCCGCATGAGCTTCCCGGTTATCGCCATATCTCCGACGACGCGACGCGCGAGACCTTCGAGAAACTGTGGGGCGTCACCCTCAACAACGAGCCGGGGCTGCGCATCCCGAACATGCTGGATGCGGCCGTCGACGGCACATTCAAGGGCATCTACATCCAGGGCGAGGACATTCTGCAATCGGATCCGGACACGAAGCATGTATCGGCCGGTCTCGCTGCCATGGAATGCGTCGTCGTGCACGACCTCTTCCTCAACGAGACGGCGAATTACGCCCATGTCTTCCTGCCGGGTTCAACCTTCCTCGAAAAGGACGGCACGTTCACCAACGCCGAACGCCGCATCAACCGCGTCCGCAAGGTGATGACGCCGAAGAACGGCCTCGGCGACTGGGAGGTTACGCAGAAGTTGGCGCAGGCCATGGGGCTGCCGTGGAACTACAGCCATCCGTCCGAGATCATGGACGAGATCGCGGCTACGACGCCGAGCTTTGCCAATGTCTCCTACGACTATCTGGAAAAGATGGGTTCGGTGCAGTGGCCCTGCAACGAAAAATATCCGGAAGGCTCGCCGATCATGCACGTCAACGGCTTCGTGCGTGGCAAGGGCAAGTTCATCCGCACCGAATATGTCGCGACCGATGAACGCACGGGCCCGCGCTTCCCGCTGCTGCTGACCACTGGCCGCATCCTGTCGCAGTACAATGTCGGCGCCCAGACCCGCCGGACCGAAAACGTCACCTGGCATGCGGAGGACCGGCTGGAGATCCATCCGCATGATGCCGAACAACGGGGCATCAAGGAGGGTGACTGGGTCCGGCTCGCCAGCCGCGCCGGCGAAACGACGCTTCGTGCGCTGATCACCGATCGGGTTTCGCCGGGGGTCGTCTACACGACCTTCCATCATCCCGAGACTCAGGCCAATGTCATCACCACGGATTTCTCCGACTGGGCGACCAATTGCCCGGAATACAAGGTGACGGCCGTGCAGGTCTCGCCGTCGAACGGTCCGTCCGAATGGCAGCAGGATTACGAAGACCTGTCGCGCCAGTCGCGACGTATTGCCGGCAAGCTCGAGGCGGCGGAGTAGGACATGCCAATGGGTGGGGCCGACACGCCATGAAGACCTCCACTTTCGTCCGCGAATTGCAGTTCCGCGACGGCGCGCTTGCCACGGCAAGCCGCGTCGTTCCGGAAGAGGTGCCGATTGCCTTTTCCTATGGAGGGTCGACGCATGCCGTGATGATGGCAACGCCGGCAGATCTTGAGGATTTCGCGTTCGGTTTCTCGCTGACCGAGGCCATCATTTCCGATCGCGCCGACATTGTTTCGCTGGAGGTCGTCGATGCCGGTGACGGCATCGACCTGCAGATCGTGCTGGCCGACCGGACGGCGGCGGCGCTGACGACGCGGAGGCGGCACATGGCGGGGCCCGTCGGTTGCGGCCTCTGCGGCATCGAATCGATCGAGCAGGCGACCCGGCAGGTTCCGTCTGTCGAACATTCGGCCTTTACCATCACGCCGGCACAGATCGCCGAGGCCGTCCGCCTGATCGACGAGGGCCAGCGGCTCAATCGCGAGACGCGCGCCGTTCACGGCGCCGGCTTCTATGTGCCGGGCCGCGGCCTCACCGCCCTTCGGGAGGATGTCGGCCGTCACAATGCGCTCGACAAGTTGGCGGGTGCGGTGCTGAACTTGAATATTGACGGTTCGTCCGGGGCGGTGGTTGTGACCAGCCGGCTGTCCGTGGAAATGGTGCAGAAAGCCGCCGCTCTCGGATCGGCCATGCTGGTGGCCATTTCGGCACCGACGGCGCTGGCGATCCGCACCGCGGAGGCTGCCGGAATGACGCTTGTCGGCATTGCCCGCGGAGAGGAATTCGAGATTTTCACACGACCGGAGCGTATCGTCGCTGGAGCAGTTGCCAATGTCGCATGACACCCACGAAAAAATAGTCCGCATGGCGAACCAGATCGCCACGTTCTTCCTGTCGCAACCCGAAGCGGTGCGCGTGGACGGGGTGGCGAACCATATCAACAAGTTCTGGGAACCCCGGATGCGCCGCCAGCTGTTCGAGCATATAGACAAGGGTGGCGAAGGCCTGTTGCCGCTGGTCATTGAGGCCTCGAAGGTGGTCAACCGCCCGGTTGCAGCCTAAGGCGTCGAACGCTCCCGATAGTTCTGGTTTTCATGGCCGGCTCTGACAAACGTGACGCGAGGTTGGGCTTCGTTCTGCCTGCCGATCCTCTGGGGTGTCTGCATCACCCTGCAGAAGACCTTCGTGCTCTTCGGTTGAGGGCCGACTTCCAACCTGAAAGGGAAAAAGGCGGCGTGAGCCGCCTTTTTCATCGTGCCCGAGCGTGCTCAGGCGGCCGCGACGATCCGGCGTTTGTGCCCCGCGGCGTCGATACGAAATTCCCGCAGCAGACCGTGCAGGCTGTCGGCCTCCCGTGCCAGTCCGTGGCTGGCTGCCGTCGTTTCCTCGACCATGGCGGCATTCTTCTGCGTTGCCTGGTCCATCTGATTGACCGAGTGGCTGATCTCGCGAAGGCTAGCGGCCTGTTCGCGGGCGGCACCCATGATGGCGTTGACGTTCAAGTCGATCTCGCCGACGCGCGAGACGATCTCGCTCAGCGCCGCACCCGTCTTGCCGACGAGTGAAACGCCTGATGACACCTGTTCGCCCGAGGTGTGGATCAGTGTCTTGATTTCCTTGGCCGCGCCGGCCGAGCGTTGCGCGAGCTCGCGAACCTCCTGTGCCACGACAGCGAAGCCCTTGCCCGCTTCACCGGCACGGGCCGCCTCGACGCCTGCGTTGAGAGCGAGGAGATTGGTCTGGAAGGCGATGTCGTCGATCACGCCGATGATGCTGGTGATCTGGCCTGAGGACTGCTCGATCCGGCTCATCGCTTCGATCGCCTGCTCGACGATTTCACCCGAAGACTGAGCGCTTCTGCGCGTCTCGCCGACCAGGCGACCGGCCTCGTCGGCCCGCTGGCTCGCATCGGCGACGGTGGTGGTGATTTCCTCCAGTGCTGCGGCAGCCTCCTCGAGCGCTGCCGCCTGGCGTTCCGTACGCTTGGCGAGATCGTCGGAGGCCTCGCGAACTTCAGCGGCGGCCGAGGCGATGCCTTCCGCATTTCCCGCCACCGTCTGCATGGCTGCGCGCAACTTGGCGATCGCCGAGTTGAAGTCGGCACGGACCTTCTCCATCGTCGGAACGAAGGCCTGCTCCAGGCACTGTGTGAGGTCGCCGTCGGCTACTGCGGTCAGGGCTTCCCCGAGCGCGTTGATGGCGCTCATGCGGGGGGTGACGTCGGTCGCGAACTTCACCACCTTGTAGACCTTTCCGGAAAGGTCGTGGATCGGATTGTAGGTCGCCTGGATCCAGACCTCGCGGCCACCCTTGCCGTAGCGGACGAATTCGTTGGCAAGGAAGCGGCCCTGGGCGAGATCACCCCAGAAAGCCTTGTAGGCCGGGGACGCCACATATTCCGGTTCGCAGAACATGCTGTGATGACGGCCGACAATCTCGGACAGGGCATAACCCGTGGCCTGGCAGAAATTCTCGTTGGCGGACAGGATTTCGCCCGTCGGGGTGAACTCGATGACGGCTTGCGAGCGCGAGATCGCGCTTATCTTGTTGGCGTCTTCGAGTGCACGCCGCTTGGCTTCCGTGATGTCGGTGGCGATCTTGACGACCTTGTAGGGCTTGCCGCCGGAAAAGACCGGGTTGTAGGACGCCTGGATCCAGATTTCCTTGCCGCCCTTGCCGAGGCGCTTGTATTCGCGGGCGTCGAACTTGCCGGCGGCGAGGTCATTCCAGAACTGCTTGTATTCGGCGGATTCCGCGTAGGCCTGTTCACAGAACATGCGGTGATGCTGGCCAATGATTTCCTCGCGCCGGTAGCCAAGCGCGGTGCAGAAGTTCTCGTTCGCATCGAGAATCTTTCCGTTCAGATCGAATTCGATGAAAGCCTGCGACTTGGAAAGCGCAGCGTGTACGTTCTTGTGGTCCTTGCCTGCAAACAGTCCCATTGTCTCACCCTTTGGCCCGATCTCACCGACCGGTGCCTTCCCCGCCATCATCGCGCTTCTGCCGGTTCATCCGGTCAGGAGAGAAGCGAATACACGCAATGATGGCAACCGCAGGCTTAACAATCGTCTAATTTTGCTGGTGAATTTTTGTATTTTCTAAAAAGCAAAAATTTGCAGAAACGAAAAACCCCCCGGCGGTGCGGGGGGTTTTCAATCCTTGCCGAGATCCGGAGGGACGAGCGTCAGGCCGCCAGGTCCTCAATCTCCGTTCCCTTGAACATCTTGGCGAGGTTCAGGAAGCAGATCATGCCGTGTTCGTTGGCGATGATACCTTCGGAGAAGGACTTGTCGAAGGAGGCCGAGATTTCGGGAACCGGCTGAACCTGGCTCGAAGGGATCGTCAGGATGTCCGAGACGCGGTCGACCAGCATGCCGATGACCATGTTGTGCACTTCGGCAACGACGATCGCGGAGCGTTCATTGGCGACCGTGCTCTTCATGCCGAGCTTGTAGGCCAGGTCGATGATCGGGATCACCGAACCGCGCAGGTTCATCACGCCGATGACGTCGGCAGGTGCGTGCGGGATCGGCGTGGACGGTGCCCAGCCGCGGATTTCGCGGATGGTCGTGGTCTTTACGCAGAACTCCTGATCATGCAGCCGGAAAGCGATGATTTCGAGGGTTTCACCGTTGAAGCTTGTCGAGTTGATCGTCGTCGCCATTAAAATTCTTCCCAACTTTCCTGTGCCTGAGCGGTTGCAGCGCCACCGGTAGCGGCGCGAGCGACCTTTGCCATGAGTTTGCGTGCCGGGGATGCGACAGGTCTGGCATCAGGACGCGCTACAGTCATTGTATTCGAAGAGTGTTGCCCAAATCTAAACTGGGCGAGGAGATTGCGAAGGGTTTCGGCTTCCCTGGCAAGGCTGTGGCTGGCAGCGGTCGTCTCCTCGACCATCGCGGCATTGTGCTGCGTGTTTTGGTCCATGGCGTTGACCGCCTTGTTGATCTCCTGCAGGCCGGTCGCCTGCTCACGGGACGCTTCGACGATGGCGATGACGTTAAGGTTGATGTCCTTAACTTCTGTGACGATCTGCTCGAGCGCCTTGCCGGTCTGGCCGACCAGGGTGACGCCGTTGCGAACCTGTTCGCCGGACGTGGTGATCAGCGCCTTGATTTCCTTCGCCGCATTGGCGGACCGCTGGGCCAGTTCGCGAACCTCCTGGGCGACGACGGCAAAGCCCTTGCCGGCTTCTCCAGCGCGGGCGGCTTCGACACCGGCATTCAGCGCCAGCAGGTTGGTCTGGAAGGCAATGTCGTCGATCACGCCGATGATGTTGGATATCTCGCGGGAGGACGCTTCGATCTGGCCCATGGCGTCGATTGCGCTCTTGACCACTTCCCCGGATTTCTCCGCACCGGCCTTGGTTCTCGCCACGAGCGAGCCTGCTTCCTCCGCGCGCTTGGAGCTGTCGCTGACCGTCTGGGTGATCTCTTCCAGTGCGGCTGCGGTTTCTTCCACGGCTGCGGCCTGCTGCTCGGTGCGCTTGGCCAGGTCGTCGGAGGCTGACTGGATTTCTCGCGAACCGGCGGCGATCGCATTGGTATTGTCGCCGACCGTGCTCATCGTCGCCTGGAGCTTGTCCAGCGAGTTGTTGAAGTCGATGCGCAGGCGATCCAGGCCCGGCAGGAGCGGGTGATCGATCCGAACCGTGAGGTCGCCGTCTGCAAGCGCGGTGAGGCCGACCGCCACATCATCGACCGAGCGGACGCGCTCGGTGACATCGGTGGCGAACTTCACGACCTTGAAGACCTTGCCATTCATGTCAAAGATCGGATTGTAGGAAGCCTGGATCCAGACCACCTTGCCACCCTTGCCGATGCGCTTGAATTCCTCAGCGACGAATTCGCCGCCGGCGAGTTTCTGCCAGAAGCGCTGGTAGTCGGCGCTCTGTGTGTAGGCCGGTTCGCAGAACATAGCATGATGCTTGCCTTGGATCTCCCCGAGGCTGTAGCCGAGCGTATTGAGGAAATTGTCGTTCGCCGTCAGGACCTCGCCCGTCGTGGTGAACTCGATCACGGCTTGAGCTCTGGACACTGCGGCGAGCTTACCCGCATCCTCGGCCGCCTTGAGTTTAGCCGCGGTGATGTCGGTTGCGAACTTGATAACCTTGTAAGGTTTTCCCCCGCTGAAGACCGGGTTGTAGGAGGCCTGGATCCAGACGTCCTTGCCGGTCTTGGTAATCCGCTTGTACTCGCGGGCGTCGAACTGGCCGGCGGCCAGCGAGGCCCAAAAATCCTTGTATTCTTGCGTCGCAGTATAGGCAGGATCGCAGAACATCCGGTGATGCTTGCCTTTGATCTCTGACAGTTCATAACCCAGCGCACGACAGAAATTCTCATTGGCGGTCAGAATATTGCCGCTCAGATCGAACTCGATAATTGCTTGTGATTTGCTCATAGCGGCCAAGATCGCCTTTGCATCCGAGCCAAATAGTGTCATGCTCACGTTCACCCCCAAATTTGCGCTCGGTTCTCGAAGCGATACCCGCGCCGTTCGTTGCCAAATCTTCGCAAAGCCGAGCGTCGTTTTGCCGAAACGGTCTAGAGCGCTTGCTTCCCCCCAAATTTAGGGGGGAAGAGTTAAGGGGTCATAAACGATATTGAAGAAACGCATTTCTGCGTCTTATAGCGCGAAGTACTTTCACAGTTCAGCCTAAAGCAATAGTGAATACAACGCCGATTCTCTGGGGATTTAAGGCCGGCCGGTGCCGGCCTCTTATCAAGTGATCGATGGCAAGCGTCGCATCAATGTGTCGCAGGGCCCTTCGCCAGCACCGTGTCGATCCGTTCCAGCGCCCAGTCGACCTGGTCGCGGGTGATCACCAGCGGCGGAGCGAGGCGGATCGTGTCGACATGGGTGTCCTTGGCGAGCAGGCCGGCATCTTTCAGTGCATAGCAGTACTGGCGCGCCCCGCCGGCTTGTGGGTCGAGTTCTACGGCCAGCATCAGGCCGCGGCCGCGGACATCGCGAATGATGTTCGAACGGATTGATTTCAGCCCTTCCAGGAAATAAGCGCCCATTTCCGCGGAATTCTCGACCATCTTCTCCTCGACCAGGACCTTCAGGGCCTCGCGGGCGATCGCGCAGGCGAGCGGGTTGCCGCCGAAGGTCGAGCCGTGCTGGCCCGGCTTCAGCACGCCGAGAACCTCCGAATTCGAAAGCACCGCCGAGACCGGATAGAAGCCGCCGGACAGGGCCTTGCCGATCAGCGTCACGTCGGCCTCGATGCCTTCATGCTCTTCGGCGAGCAGCTTGCCGGTGCGGCCGAGACCGGTCTGGATCTCGTCGAGGATTAGCGTGATGTTCTTTTCCGTGCACAGTTCGCGGACGCGCCGCAGATAGCCGGCCGGCGGAATGACGACGCCGGCTTCGCCCTGGATCGGCTCGATGAGTGCCGCGACCGTGTTCTCGTTGATCGCTTCCTCGAAGGCCTTAGCATCGCCGAAGGGCACGGTGCGGAAGCCGGGCGTGAAGGGGCCGAAGCCGCCGCGCGCATCAGGATCGGTCGAGAAGGAGACGATGCTCAGCGTGCGGCCGTGAAAGTTGCCGGAGCAGACGATGATCTCGGCCTTGCCTTCCGGCACGCCCTTCGTCTCGTAACCCCATTTGCGCACGGCCTTGATGGCGGTTTCGACCGCCTCCGCGCCGGAATTCATCGGCAGGATCTTGTGCGAGCCCGTCAGCGCCGCCAGTTCCTCGTAGAGCAGCGCGAGCTGGTCGTTGCGGAAGGCGCGGGAGGTGAGCGTCAGCTTGGATGCCTGCTCGGTCATTGCGGCCAGGATGCGCGGATGACAATGCCCCTGGTTGACGGCGGAATAGGCTGACAGGCAGTCGAGATACTGCTTGCCCTCGCTGTCCCAGACATGGACGCCCTGACCACGGGTCAGGACGACGTCGAGAGGCTTGTAGTTGTGGGCGCCGAGGCGCTGTTCGGTGGCGATGAGGTCTGCTGCGTTCGACATCGTTTGATCCTCGGTTGTTTCAGGCGGCGCGGGTGGGGCGGTCGAGAATGCGGCGACCGAAGAGGCTCGCGGCCAGCTCGACGATGACGCGGGCGCTCTTGCCGCGGTCGTCCAGGAAGGGGTTGAGTTCGACGAGATCGAGCGACGACACAAGGCCGCTGTCATGCAGCATTTCCATGATCAGGTGCGCCTCGCGGAAGGTCGCGCCTCCAGGCACGGTGGTGCCGACGCCGGGCGCGACATCCGGATCGAGGAAATCGACGTCGAGGCTGACATGCAGCAGGCCGTTGACCCGGGAGACGTCGGCGATGATCCGCCGCATGATCGCGCCCATGCCGTCCTCGTCGATAGCGCGCATGTCGAAGACGTTGACGCCGTTCTCGGCGATTGCCTGACGCTCCTCTTCGTCCACCGAGCGAATGCCGACCTGGTAGACGTGGCGGGGGTCGACGAAGGGCCGGTCGGCCGGCAGGATGGGCGCAAATTCCGCCTTGCCGCAGTAGAACGCGACAGGCATGCCGTGAATGTTGCCGGAGGGCGACGTCACCGGGGTGTTGAAGTCGGCATGGGCGTCAAGCCACAAGACGAAGAGCGGTCGGCCAAGGTCTTGGGCGTGGCGCGCCATTCCGGATACACTGCCCATCGACAGGCTGTGGTCCCCGCCGAGTAATACCGGCATCGAACCGCCGCTTGCCGCGCGATAGGTTTCTTCTTCGATCGCGCGGGTAAAGGCGCCGACGATCGGAAGATGATGGGCTTTGGGGTTTTGTTCGAGGTCGGTGGCCGGCGCGGGGCGCAGGTCGCCGGCGTCGGAGACGCGATAACCCAGTTCGCCGAGTGCCTGACCGATGCCCGCAATGCGCAGGGCTGCCGGACCCATGGCGCATCCACCGCGGCCGGAGCCCTCTTCCAGCGGAACGCCGATCAGGGTGGCGGCCTTCGTCTTCTCTTTCATCAAGATCTCCTCGTGCATGAGCGAGGATCATCTTCAAAGCACGCGTCTGCAAAAAGATGGAAAATAATCGGAAAGTCAGCTAAATTGCGCAAAACGCCGGCATGTTCTGACGAAGTGTAGATATGGACGATCTGGACCGCGATATCCTCAGTGCCCTGCGCCACAATGCGCGCATTCCCGCCTCCTCGCTCGCAGCGATGACCGGCGCCTCACGCGCGACGATTGCCGCACGCATCGAGCGGATGGTGGCCGACGGAACGATTGCCGCCTTCACCATCCGCACCGGCAGCGAGATTCGCCCCGCAGGGGTCAAGGCCATCGTGATGATCGAGGTGGTGGGCAAATTCGCCGACCGCGTCGCCCACCAGCTGCGCGGCCTGCCGCAGGTGAGGGCACTGCACAGCACCAACGGGCGCTGGGACTTCATTGCCGAGCTTGAGGATCGCGATCTCGCGGCCTTCGACGAGACGCTGCGGCGCATTCGCCTGATCGAGGGGATCAATACGACGGAGTCCAGCATTCTGCTGAAGACCAGCAAGGTCAGCTGATGATCAGCGGAGCCCGCTGGCGGGGCTCAGTATTCCTTCTCGTAGAAGATCCCGCCGCCGGCCCCTTCGGCGCCGGCCTCGCCCTTGAGCTTCACGCCGCGGCCGATGTCGAGGTTGATCACCGCCTTCGTCTGGCCGGTTCCACCCTGCTGCAGCTCTATATAGGTGCGGTCGTTGAGATACTTGCCGGCGCTCACCTTGGCCTGGCCGGTCTCGTCGGTCGAGATGTCGAGGTCGTCGACGCCGAGCGTCGAGCGCAGGGCCTCGAACAGCGACGTCGAACGGCCGCCGGCGAGCTGGGCTGCGGCGTCGGCGAGCTGGGCGATCTGCAGTGCCGACAGACGCGACATCGACTGGCCGAAGATCAGCTGTGCGAGGATTTCGTCCTGAGGCAGCGCGGGCGAGGAGGAGAAGGAAACCGTCGGATCATTTGCGAAGCCCGAGATGGTGATGGTGATCGTCGCCGAGCCCGAGGTCGTCGTTGCTTCCATGTCGAGGATCGGAATCAGGCCGCCGCCGAAGGTGATCGTGCCGCTGGTGAACTGCATGCGCTTGGTCAGGACCGAGAGGCGGCCGCGTCTCAGCTGGAACGCGCCGGCGACGTTCGGCGACTGGGCATTGCCCGTGACGCTGACAGTCCCGCCCAGCTCCGCATCGATACCTCGGCCGCGCACGAAGATCTGGGTCGGCGACGATACGGTCAGGTCCAGGCCGATCGTCGACTGACTGCCGTGGCGCTCGGTCTTGGTGATCCTGGCCATCTGGGTTCGCACCTTGCCGGGAGCGTTCCGGTGCTTGATGTCGAGTTCCGAGAGGCTCGTCGGCAGGCGTTCGGGAATGGTGATCGCCGTCTTGGACAAGTTTACCGTGCCGGCAAGCACGGGTGCCGACAAGAGGGGGCCTTTCAAGGTCAGTTGGCCGTCGGCGGTGCTGGCGACCATCGTGCCGTCGACATAGACGGCCTTGTCCAGCGTGATCGCAATGTCTGCCGGCATGCCCGGCGAGAGGATGTCAATCGTTCCGCCGCCGGAAATCCGTCCGCCGCTAGCGAGTTTGCCGGCCAGTCCCGTGACCGAGGCGCGGTTGCCCTCGAGCGTTACCGTCGCGGTCAATTCCTCGATTGCGAGGTTGCGGCGCACGTCGATGAGGCGTGCTCCTGCGGTGCGCACGGTGCCGGTGATCTGCGGCTTGCCGAGCCCGCCCGATAGGGTGACATCGGCATTGGCCTTGCCTTCGAGCACGAAACCCTGTCGGCCCAGGAGCCCGTTCAGCGCCGCGAATGGCAGGTTTCCGGAGAATTTCATCGCGATCGGTCGATCGCCAGAGAGGGCAAGCGTCCCCCCGCCGGAGAGCGCCAGACCCGATTGTCCGCTGGCGCGCCCGTCGAGCGAAAGCCTGCCGTCGCGGAAATCGCCCTTGGCCGTGATCGAGAAAGCCTCCAACCCTGCCGAGCGGGTCGGTGCGGCAGCGGCGTTCGCCCAGTCGAGATTGTAGGTGACAACGGGAGCCGCGGGCGTGCCTTTGATGGTGATATCGCCTGAGATCGCGCCTTCGGGCGCGATGGACGGTGCGACGGCGGAGGCCAGCGATGCCGGTAGGTTTCGTAGCGTCGCGACGAGGTCCAGGGTCTCGCCGGCGCCGCCCTTGATGTCGACCGTGCCCGACCCAGCCGTGATCGTTGCTGTCTCGACGTCCACCTTGCCGTTTGCGACCCTGACCGCGGCGGGCTTGGCGAGCTTCAGGGGAATGCGGCGGGGAGCGGCCGAAAGCTGGTCGAGCGCAATCCGCATCGCGCCGGCATCCTGCTCCAACCGTCCCCTCGCGACGAGCGGTGCTCCGTCATAACGTCCGTCAAGGGAAAAAGCCGTGTTCGAACCCTCGCGCGTGAAGCCGAGTTTCAGGGCTTCGACGCGGTTGTTCCCGACCGAAACGGCGGAGGCCGTGATCGTTCCTTCGGCGGAAAAACGGGCGAGGTCCGAGATTGAAAGGCCGATCTTCGGCTCGATGACGGACAGGGTGTCGCGCGTCAGGGCCGAGCCGCTCGCTTTCACATCGGCGGAAAGCCTGCCGTCGGATTCGGTGAGCAAGATGTCGCCCTTCAGGTCGCCTGCCGCAGTCTGGCCCACAAGGGCGGCAAGGAGGCCGACCTCGGGCAGGTCGAAGGTGAGCTTTCCGCTCGGCAGGAAGGCCGGTGAAAAGGCAAGGGCGCCTTCGATCCGGTTTGTTCCGACAGCAATCGTCAGCGCAGGAATGGCCGAACGGCCGCCTTCCGCGACGAGGTCCGCAGTGCCTTCGATCGGCTGGCCGTCAAGCTTACCGGACATGCGGAGGGTACCCTTCGGCGCAGTCCTGTCTGCGGTTCCTGCGATTTCGACAGACAGATCTTCAAGCTTGCGCCCTGCCGCAACGGCGTTCTCCGAACGAAGGAAGAGCTTGGCCGCCAGTGCGTCGAGCGGACCGGTCGCCGTGAGGGCAAAATCGGCGCTGCCCGAGATATTGGCGGCAAGAGCTTCCAGCTTGACGATGTGACCCTTCAGGTCGGCGACCAGCGTGTCGTCGGCCGCGAGGTTTGCGGATCCGGTAACGTCGCCGAGGCCGGTCGTGATCTTGAGGTTGCTGAGCGCTATCTGGCGCGGCAACGCGTAGTCGAGTTTGCCGGAAAGGCCGATCATGCCCTCGAACTTGGCAGCCAGGCTGTCCGGCAGCACCGCCGGTACGGCAAACAACTCGAACGTGGTTTCGAGAGCCTTTGTCTCCAGCCCGTAACGGCCGCTCGCCGTGCCGCCGATGGTCGGGCTTTCGATGGTGGCGCCGTCGAAGGCAAGGCTGTCGCTGGCGATCGACAGGGGCGCCTTGACCGTCAGTGGAGCCTTGACGATTCGATCGAGTTCGGGATTGGCAAGTGCTCCACCGGCAATCGCGATGGTCGCTGCGAGGGGACCGGTTCGAGTCGAGAGGTCGAAGGTGTTGCTTGCCACCGCGACGTTGACACCCGAAAGCTCGCCCTGCGGATGCGCCAGCGTGGCAAGCCGTGCCTTCAGGTCAAGGGCCGCCGACCTGGCCGGGCCGCTAATCGCGAGCGAGAGGCTTTCGATGGCGGCGGAAATCGTGTTTTCGCCGCTCTTCCAGCTGATAGGCAGCGGTTCCGTCTTGGCGACGAGACGGGCCTTAAGGTCGTTGTTGCCCTTCGGATCGTACCGTCCCGACGCCGCAAGATCGAGCGCCGCGGTCGCGACGTTGCCGGTCTCGATCGTCACCGCGCCGTTGCGGTCGATGCTCGCGGCGAGATCGATGAGGGTTTCTCCGTCGAAGAGCGAGCGAACGGTCGGCGGTAGCAGCGCGTCGAAGCGGCCGCCGCCTCTTGCGGTGATGCTGCGAAGCCCGGCGGCGAGGCGGTGGGTTGCTTCGACGGCAAGGGTCGGCTGACCACCGACGTCGGCCGTCACCGTGCCCTTCCAGTCGTTCAGCTGACCGTCGCCATCGACGCCGATACGAAGTGCAGGTGCGCCGGGCAGCTTGAGAAGACCGGCGACCATGCCGCCCTGCGGTTCGTTCAGTTCACCGGTTAGCCGAAGGCGGTTGTCCGCCGGGGCATAGACGAGATCCGCGGTCACTCCGGCTTCCGGTGCATCGGCGCGCTTGATGGCGATCTGCGCCGCGATGCGTTCGCTCACGGCTTGGCCTGCACCTGTCACGGACAGCAGCATATCGCGGGTGGCGAGAGCAGCGCTCAATTCGACGCGCGGCAGGTCGATTGCGCCGATGTCCAGTTCGACCGGTAACGAGAAGCCGCTTCCATCCGTCTCGGCCGGTACGGCGGTCGTGACGGGAGGGCGATCGATCCGGACGGAAGCGGCGGCAAAGCGTGACGCCGTCAGGCGGCCGTCCAGTAGGTCGAGGGGTGACCAGTCCATGGCCAGGTCGCGGATTTCCGCGTAGCGCCCCTCGGTATCAGCGAGCGCGATCGCACCGACGCGCAGTTCGCCGCCGAGCAGCGGCCCGGCGTTCTCGATGGTGATGCGGCGGTCGGGGGTCGACAGCACGGCGGCCACCTGGCGGGCGACGAAATTGCCGCCGGCCGCCGTAAAGCCGGCAATCAGGAATACCGCTACGCCAACAAACAGCGCGCCGCCGAACACCAGGGCGACAATGCGCAAGGCATGTTTGATGAGGCGTTTCAGCAGCTGCATGCGGGCTCCCGTCGTCTTTCCGGTCTACGCTCAGAAGCTCTGGCCAATGCCGGCATAGATGCCATAGGTGCTGCCGCCTTCGTAGCGGTCGAGCGGCATGGCGACATCAAGGCGCAGCGGGCCGAACGGCGTCTGGTATCGCAGGCCGAGGCCCGCGCCCATGCGCATATCCGAGAAATCGGGATAATTCGCGGCAGTCACCGAGCCAATGTCGAGGAAGGGCACGATGCCGATCTTGTCGGTGACGGCGATGCGCGCCTCGAAGGAGCCGAGCGCATAGGCGCGTCCGCCCGTCGCGTCGCCGGCCGCGTTGTAGGGCGAGATTTCCTGATAGGCATAGCCACGCACGGAGCCGCCGCCGCCGGCAAAGAACCGGCGAGTTGCGGGCAGGGCCTCGAGATCGCCCGCACCGACGAGCACCCCGGCGGAAACCTTGGCGGCGAGAACGATGCGGTCCTCGGTGCCGATCCCGTAATAGCCGGAGACCGATCCCTCGAAGGAGGAGAAAAAGGTCTCGCCGAGGATCTCGTAGCTCGGGATGGCGCTGAGCGTCGCGTTCAGGCCTTCGGTCGGATTGAGTTTGTTGTCGCGGGTGTCCCGCGCATAGGTGATCGGCAGGCCAAAGGTTAAGTAATTGTTGTTGCCGAAGGCGTCGTCGATGTCATCGTAGGAGAGTGACACGCCCGCGCTGACCTTGTCATAGTCGGTGATCTCGTAGGCGAGGGCCACCTTGCCGATCACGGATGCGGCATCATAGGAATCGGTGGTGAGCGTCGCGCCCTTGATGCTCGCTTCCAGGGTCGCAGACGGGAAGAAGGCGCCCGGCTTGATGAAAGTGACACCTGCCGAATAGTCGAGATCCTGGACGCTGCTGAAATCACCCAACCCGCCGACCTTGCCTTCCAGCCGCAGCGATTCCGCCTGGCCGAAGAGATTGCGGTGGCCCCAATAGCCCTCGAGGCCCAGTCCGTCGATCGAGGAGACGCTGGCGCCGATGCCGAAATAGCGCTGCTTGCCTTCCGCCACCACGATGCCGAGTGGCAGGTCCCCGTTGGCCGAGAGGGCGTCTGCCTCGTTGATCGTCACGCTGGAAAAGACGCCGAGCGCGCGGAGGCGTTCGGCTGCCTTCTTCAATTGTTCCGTGGAGTAGGGCTGTCCTTCACGCAGGCGGGAATAGCGACGGATGAATTCGGCGTCGACCTTGCGAGCGCCCTTGACCGTCACCTCGCCGATCGGGGCGACCGGGCCTGCGTCGACCGCGAGCACGACGTCGACCGTGTTCGTCTCGTGATCGGCAACTACATCGCGCCGTGTCAGTTCGGCAAGCGGACGCCCCTCCGCTTTCAGGTCGTCGACGATCCTGCCGCCCGCCTTGAGGATCACCAGCGAACCTGCAGGGTAGCCGGGCGCGAGATCGTAGGTGCCGGGATCGATGCCCGCCGCATCGCCTTCGAGCGTCACCTTGCCGAGCGTGAAGGCGGGGCCGGGGTCGACGCGAACCGTCACCGGGATCGGGCCGGAGCGGGGAAAGGTCGGGTTGGGCGGAAGATTGTCGATATCGCGACCGTCGACGAGCACCCGGACGACGCCGGCATAGCGTGCGTTTTCGTAGAGCGTGGCGATCAGCCGGTCGCGATCGTCGCGTGCCTTGATTACGAGGCCGAGATCGCCGGAGACCGGGGCTTCCTCTCCCTGGACAAGCAGCGAAGTCCGTTCGAGCGCCTCGGCGAGATCCTTGTCGGCGCCGTCGGTGTCGAGGATGACATCGTATCGGACGGGGTCAATGATGTCGTTCGCCGTCTCGTCTTCGCCGAAGAGCGTGATGCCGAAAATCTTGAAGGCGAAGGCCTGATGGGCGAGGGCGGGGGACAATGCGAGCGCGAGGCCGAGCCCGAGTGCGGTGCCGGATCGCCGAAACGCAGTACTGATCTTCGGTGCTATCGGTTTACACGGCATGCGCAGCTTGGCTCGTTGCAATCGGTAGCTCGGCAGGGCATCCCGCCAGCTGGACCGAGTTTAAACGCAAACGCGCCAAAAGGGATATCTTTATTTAGAAAGATGCTCGCGAAACGAGTCCCGGCGCGAACGCCGGGACCGTATTTCGGCCGGAAATCAGTAGCCGCGCGGGCAGCTGTCGACGTAACGGCGGCCGTAGCGGTCGCGGTAGTAGCACTGGCCGGGCTGGTCGGCGACGTTGCCGATCACGGCGCCGGAGACGCCGCCGATTGCCGCGCCGACAGCCGCACCGCGGACGTCGCCGGTGATGGCGCCGCCGATGATCGCGCCCGAAGCGGCGCCGATCGCGGCGCCTTTTTCGGTCTGGGTGCAGCCGGCGACCGACAGGCCGATCAGAGCGAGCACAAGAGCTTTCTTCATGATTTTTCTCTCCACTGTTTTACGCGGCCGGGTTCGCCGGTCCATGTTTTCTCCGCCAGGACGCCGGGTGCGTCTCCACTGGGCGGTCGCGCGCCCAGAATAGCCGGCAATTCGGGAAAGTCCACGGAATTGAAAGTCGAATGCGCCGCTCCAGAAAGGACTGTGCGCTGCGTCACAGTAGAGGCGGAATCTATGCTGCGGCGCGAAAGATAAAAATTCCGTCCGACCCCAAAGTACCGGTTGATCGTGCAGTGAAAAAGTCAAATGATAGCTCATGTGTCCGGGAGAGACACGAGGAGGAACAATATGGCAAAAGTAACGCTGACGGTGAACGGCCGGACAGTGAGCGGAGAGTGCGAGGATCGTACCCTGCTCGTCCATTTCATTCGCGAAAAGCTTGGACTGACCGGAACCCACGTCGGTTGCGATACCACGCAATGCGGTTCCTGCGTCGTGCACATGGACGGCAAATCCGTGAAGAGCTGTTCGATCCTGGCCGTCCAGGCGTCCGGCTCGGCGATCACCACGATCGAAGGGCTTGCCAGTAATGGCGAGCTGCACCCGGTCCAGGCGGCGTTCAAGGAACATCACGGCCTGCAGTGCGGCTTCTGCACGCCCGGCATGGTCATGGCGGCGGTCGACATGATTAACCGTCACGGCGGACATCTCGACGAAGCCACCGTGCGCCACGAGCTCGAAGGCAACATCTGTCGTTGCACCGGCTATCACAACATCGTCAAGGCCGTCCTTTCCGCCAATGCCGAGATGCATGGCGGACGCCAGGCTGCCGAATAACCAGTCGTCCTCCGGCTTGACGTCGCGACAGAGGACTTGTTGCGACTGGATGCTGGACCGAAACCCCATCGGGAGGAAATCATGGGTGTTGAAGGAATCGGTGCGCGCGTCACGCGCAAGGAAGACAAGCGCTTCCTGACCGGCAAGGGCCGGTATACGGACGACATGGTCGTTCCGGGCATGAAATTCGCCTACTTCGTGCGGTCGCCCTATGCGCACGCCAAGATCAAGAATGTCGACATCTCCGCCGCCAAGGCCATGCCCGGCGTGATCGACGTGCTCGAGGGCAAGCAGCTGCTGGCCGACGGGATCGGCAACATCATCTGCGGCTGGATGATCCATTCCAAGGACGGTACGCCGATGAAGATGGGTGCCTGGCGTCCGCTGGCGCACGACACCGTCCGCTATGTCGGCGATGCGGTGGCAATCGTCGTCGCCGACAGCGTCGGCGAAGCGCGCGATGCCGCTGAAGCGGTGGTGGTCGACTATGAGGAACTGCCGGTCGTGACGCAGGCGACCGAGGCTCTCAAGTCTGGCGCGCCGCAGATCCATCCCGAGGCACCGGGCAACCTGATCTTCGACTGGGAGATCGGCGACAGTTCCGCTGCCGACCGGGCGATTGCCTCTGCCGCGCACGTCACCGAAATCGAGATCCACAACAACCGCCTTTCGCCCAACCCGATGGAGCCGCGCGCCACGCTCGGCATCTACGACGCGGCCGAGGATCACTACACCTGCTATACCACGTCGCAGAATCCGCATGTTGCGCGGCTGGTGATGAGCGCCTTCTACAATGTCGCGCCGGAAAACAAGCTGCGTGTCATCGCACCGGATGTCGGTGGCGGCTTCGGCTCGAAGATCTACATCTACCCCGAAGAGATCGTCTGCCTGTGGGCCTCGAAGAAGACGGGCGTGCCCGTCAAGTGGACCTCCGACCGCACCGAAGCCTTCCTCACCGACGCCCATGGCCGTGATCACGTGTCGAAGGTGAAGATGGCCTTCGACAAGGACAACAATGTCATCGGGCTGAAGGTCGACACCATCGCCAATCTCGGCGCCTACATGTCGCTCTTCTCGTCGTCGGTCCCGACCTATCTCTATGCGACGCTGCTATCCGGCCAGTATGCGATCCCGGCCATCCATTGCAACGTCCGCACGGTCTACACCAATACGGTGCCGGTCGATGCCTATCGCGGTGCGGGGCGTCCGGAAGCCACCTATCTCCTTGAGCGAACCATGGAGACTGCGGCGCGCGAACTCGGTGTGTCGCCGGCCGAGTTGCGGCGCCAGAACTTCATCCGCTCCTTCCCGTACCAGACGCCGGTCATCATGTGCTACGACGCCGGCAATTACGACGCTTCGCTCGAGGCGGCGATGTCGGCGGCCGACTGGCAGGGCTTTGCCGCGCGCAAGGCGGAAGCGGCCGCTCGCGGCCGCAAGCGCGGGATCGGCATGAGCTGCTACATCGAGGCCTGCGGTATTGCTCCGTCGGCGGCGGTCGGTTCGCTCGGTGCCGGGGTAGGTCTCTGGGAATCGGCCGAGGTCCGGGTCAATGCCGTGGGCACAGTCGAGGTTCTGACCGGCTCGCACAGCCATGGCCAGGGCCACGAGACCACCTTCGCCCAGCTGGTATCGGACCGCCTCGGCGTGCCGATCGACAATGTCTCGATCGTCCATGGCGACACCGACAAGGTGCAGATGGGTATGGGCACTTACGGGTCCCGTTCCGGCGCCGTTGGCATGTCGGCGATCGTCAAGGCGCTCGACAAGGTCGAGGCCAAGGCGAAGAAGATCGCCGCGCATCTGATGGAAGCGGACGAGAGCGACATCGTCATCGAAAACGGCGAGCTGAAGGTCGCCGGCACCGACAAGACGGTGCCGTGGTTCCAGGTTGCCCTTGCCGCCTACACCGCCCACAACCTGCCGGGCGGCATGGAACCGGGGCTGAAGGAAGGGGCCTTCTACGACCCGTCCAACTTCACCTTCCCCGCCGGCTGCTACATCTGCGAAGTGGAGGTCGATCCGGAGACCGGCAAGACCGACATCATCCAGTTCGTCGCGGCCGACGACTTCGGCAACATCATCAATCCGATGATCGTCGAGGGCCAGGTTCACGGCGGCATCGCCCAGGGCATCGGCCAGGCGCTGCTCGAAGGGGTGCGCTACGATCCCTCCAACGGTCAGCTGCTGACGGCGAGCTACATGGATTATGCCATGCCGCGCGCCGACGATCTGCCGTCCTTCCAGGTGTCGCACCAGAACACACCCTGCCCGGGCAACCCGCTCGGCATCAAGGGCTGCGGCGAGGCCGGTGCCATCGGCTCTCCGCCGGCGCTGATCAATGCCATCACCGACGCCATCGGCAACAACAACCTCAATATGCCAGCCACCCCGCTTGCCGTCTGGTCGGCAATGCAGGCCGCCGAGTAACGGGAGGACGACCATGTATCCCTATTCGACCACCTATCATCGTGCATCCTCGGTGGAAGATGCCGGCAAGCTGCTGTCGGGTGCTGCCGACGGCAAGTATGTCGCCGGCGGCCAGACGCTGATCGCAACGCTGAAACAGCGTCTCGCCCAGCCCTCCGACCTCATCGACCTGCGTCATGTTCCGGCCCTCAAGACCATCTCGGTCGAAGGCCGCACCGTGACGATCGGTGCCGCGGTCACCCATGCGGAGGTTGCCGGCTCGGCTGCTATCCGTGCGGTCTGCCCGGCGATCTGCCATCTCGCCTCGCTGATCGGCGATCCGCATGTCCGCCATCTCGGCACGATCGGCGGTTCGATCGCCAATGACGATCCGGCCGCCGATTATCCGGCCGCCATGCTCGGCCTCGGGGCGACGATCGTCACCGACCGCCGCGAGATCGCGGCTGACGATTTCTTCGTCGGCCTGTTCGAGACGGCGCTCGACGAAGACGAGATCATCACCGCCGTGCGCTTTACCGCGCCGGAAAGGGCTGGCTATGCGAAGTTCGCCAACCCGGCCTCGCGATTCGCGATGACGGGTGTCTTCGTGTCCAAGGGGGCTGCGGGCGTTCGGGTTGCCGTGACGGGGGCGGGTTCGGGCGGTGTTTTCCGCCATGAAGGCCTTGAAGCGGCACTTGCCGGCGACTGGTCGCCCGGGGCTCTGGCCGGGGTCAACGTCGATCCGACGGACCTGATGTCCGATCTGCATGCGACGGCCGAGTATCGCGCCAATCTCGTGAAAGTGATGGCCAAGCGGGCCGTTGCGGCCTCGTGATCGCGGGCTGACCGCCTGTTCCGGGAAAGGGCGGCCGCGGCCGTCCTTTTTCGATTCAGCTTGACGCAGATCAAGTTTGCATCGTGGGCAATCGGTTAGCAATTTTCTGGAAAGATTCTTGAATTGCGCCTTTTGTCGCAGTTTAGAATGAATTTACTGTGCCGGGGTTGACCGCAAACGCGTTGGATCTCAAAAGGGACGGAACGGACTGGAGTTGGACGATGGATTTCGAGGCGTTTTTCAAGGGCGAGTTGGAAGGTCTTCACGAAGAAGGCCGATACCGGATCTTCGCCGATCTTGAGCGACAGAGGGGCAATTTCCCCCGCGCCACGCGATACACCGACAACGGCCAGCAGGATGTCACCGTCTGGTGCTCGAACGACTATCTCGGCATGGGCCAGAATGCCGAGGTGATCGCGGCGATGAAGAACGCCATCGATCACTGTGGTGCGGGTGCCGGTGGCACCCGTAACATTTCCGGCACCAACCACTATCACGTCCTTCTCGAGCGCGAACTGGCCGACCTGCACGGCAAGGAATCGGCGCTGATCTTCACCTCGGGCTATATCTCGAACTGGGCGACGCTCGGAACGCTCGGCCAGAAGATCCCGGGCCTCATCATCTTCTCCGATGCGCTGAACCATGCCTCGATGATCGAGGGTATCCGCTACGCAAAGTGCGAGCGGGTCATCTGGAAGCACAACGACGTCAAGGACCTCGAAGCCAAGCTCGCAGCCGCCGATCCGAAGGCGCCGAAGCTGATCGCCTTCGAATCAGTCTACTCGATGGATGGCGACATCGCGCCGATCAAGGAAATCTGTGATCTCGCCGATAAGTATGGCGCGATGACCTATCTCGATGAAGTGCATGCCGTCGGCATGTATGGCGCGCACGGCGGCGGTATCGCCGAGCGCGAGGGCCTGATGGACCGCCTGACGGTCATCGAAGGCACGCTCGGCAAGGCATTCGGTGTCATGGGCGGCTATATCACCGGCTCTACCGCACTCTGCGACTTCGTCCGTTCGTTTGCCTCTGGCTTCATCTTCACGACGGCGCTTCCGCCGGCGCTGGCTGCCGGTGCGGTCGCCTCGATCCGCCACCTGAAGTCCAGCCAGATCGAACGTTTCGCCCATCAGGAACGCGTGCGCCGCCTCCGGTCGATGCTCGACGCCCGCGGCATTCCGCACATGCCGAACCCGAGCCATATCGTGCCGGTCATGGTCGGCGATGCGGCCAAGTGCAAGTGGATCTCCGACCTGCTGCTCGACAATTTCGGCATCTATGTCCAGCCGATCAACTATCCGACCGTTCCGAAGAAGACCGAGCGCCTGCGCATCACGCCGACGCCGCTGCATTCGGACGGCGACATGGAGCATCTGGTCGGCGCGCTGCACCAGCTGTGGTCGCGTTGCGCACTGGCTCGCGCGGTCGCCTGAGTCGGCGGTCTCCCATCGAAATCGTCAGAGATTGAAGAAGCCGCCTGTCCTTCAGGCGGTTTTTTCGTGCTCGATGATCGCGGACGCCATCTGGCGCGCCTCGACGTCGGCCTCGAAGACGGCATCTATGCTGCCCGCCGATCCGCAGTCGATGAGGCGATCCATGGTCGCCTCGACGATATCGGCCATATCGAGAAAGCCGATCTTTTCCTCGACGAAGGCGTCGAAGGCCGTTTCCTCGGCGGCGTTCATGATCGCCGCCTGAAGGCCACCGCGGGTCAGCGCCGTGCGGGCAAGGCGGATGGCCGGGAAGCGCACCTCGTCCGGTGCCTCGAAGTCGAGGCGGGCGAGCTTGGCGAAGTCGAGGCGATCGACGTTGAGCGACGGCCGCTTCGGATAGGTGAGCGCGTAGCCGATTGCGGTCCTCATGTCGGGAGCGCCGAGCTGGGCGATCACCGAGCCGTCGCTGTAGCCGACCATCGAATGAATGATCGACTGCGGGTGAACCACCACCTCGATCTGTTCCGGCGCGACACCGAAGAGATGCTTGGCCTCGACCATTTCGAGCGCCTTGTTGAACATCGAGGCGCTGCCGACCGAGATCTTCAGGCCCATCGACCAGTTCGGATGGGTGCGTGCCGTCTGCACCGTCACGCCGGCCATCTGCTCACGGGTGAACGTGCGGAACGGACCTCCGGAGGCCGTCAGGATGATGCGTTCCAGCGCGTGGCGCTGGCCGTTGTCGAGGCACTGGAAGATCGCGCTGTGTTCGCTGTCGACCGGGATCAGGCGCCCGCCGCCTGCCTTGACCGCCTCGACGAACAACTCGCCCGCCGAGACGAGGCATTCCTTGTTGGCGAGCGCGATGTCGGCGCCGCGTGCGGCGGCTGTCAGGGTGGGGCCAAGTCCCGCCGTGCCGACGATTGCCGCCATCACCCAGTCGGCCTCCAAGCTTGCCGCCTCCTGGAGGCCGGATCGGCCGGCCGCGACGTCGATGCCGCTGCCCGAAAGGGCGTCCTTCAGGGTCATGTACTGGCTCTCGTCCGCGGTGACGGCCAGTTTCGCGCCGGTGGCGCGGGCCTGCTCGGCGAGAAGCTCGATATTGCCGTTGCCGGTCAGCGCACCGATTTCGAACGCGTCGCGGCCACCGAGTTGCCGGACAACGTCGAGCGTGTTGACCCCGATCGAGCCGGTCGAGCCGAGGATCGTCAGGCGGCGCGGCTGTTGCTTTTCGATGGTCATACGGGCTGTCCGGAAGATTGCTTCATCTGCAGATGCGTCTACAAGGGATTGCTGAAGGCGGCAAGCTTCCCATTCGGTGACCGCATGCCGCATCAGGAGACTGTCTGGAGGTCCCATGGTCGGTGAATACGAGAGCCTGCGCCGTTTTGGTTTGCCGGTTCTGGCGCTTCTTGCCTTGATGACGCTTGCCGGCGGCGGTCTGGCGTCCTTTTCCGATCAGGTGGCCTGGGCCTATCGGCTGTGGTCGACAGGCACCGCGCTGGTTCTTGTCGCGCTTCTCATCGAGATCGTCCGGTCGCTGGCGCGAGGGCAGTTCGGCCTCGACATCATCGCGGGGCTCTCCATGGGCGCGGCCCTTGCCTTCGGCGAACCGCTCGCCGGCAACATCGTCGCCCTGATGTATGCGGGCGGACAGCAGCTCGAAAACTTTGCGGAAGGCCGTGCCCGGCGCGAAATGACGGCCTTGCTCGGACGCACGGCGCGCACGGCCGTGCGCCACGCCGGTAGTGCGCTCGAGGAGGTGCCGATCGAAGTGCTGGCGCCCGGAGACCGCATCCTGATCCGCCGCGGCGAAGTGGTGCCGGTCGACGGAAGGCTGCTCGCGGCACGGGCGGATATCGACCTCTCGGCCCTCACGGGAGAGTCCCTGCCGGCGCGTTTTGGACAGGATGACGACATTCCGAGTGGCGGCACGTCGATCGGCGCCGTCTTCGATCTCGAAGTCTCGCGCACGGCTGCGGAAAGCACCTATGCCGGCATTGTGCGGCTCGTCGAAAGTGCCCAGGCGAGCAAGGCGCCGATGGTGCGGATTGCCGACCGCTTCGCCCTCTGGTTCCTGCTGTTCACCGTCTCGATCGCCGGGGCCGCCTGGTGGATGACGTCGGATCCGCTGAGGGCGTTGGCGGTTCTGGTCGTCGCAACGCCCTGTCCGCTGATCCTCGCGGTTCCGGTCGCCATCATCTCCGGCATGTCGCGGGCCGCCTCGCTCGGCGTGTTGGTGAAGAGTGGCGGAGCGTTCGAAACGCTCGCCCGGGTGCGGACCGCCGTGCTCGACAAGACGGGTACGATGACCAGCGGCAAGGCCGGCGTGGTCGAGATCCGCACCGCCGACGGCGTGGAGCCGGATGAGGTATTGCGGCTTGCCGCATCGCTCGACCAGGCCTCCAACCATGTCAGCGCCGAGGCTCTGGTCCAGTCGGCGCACGAGCGTGGCATGGTGCTCTCCTACCCGTCCGATATCGTCGAGGCACCGGGAAGTGGCATCGAGGGCAAGGTCGACGGCAATCGGCTGGCCGTCGGCGGCAGCGATTTCGTCCGCGGGCGCTGTCTGTCCGGTGATCCGCGTGATCTCGGCCGGGATCTGCCGCCCGGAACGGCTGTCGTGGCGGTCGGGATCGATGGCGTGGTCGCCGGCATCATCCTGCTTTCCGACCGGCTGCGCGACGATGCCCGCGCCGCCATTGCGGCCTTTCGCCGTGCCGGGATCCGTCGCTTCGTCCTTGCCTCAGGCGACCAGGCCGATGCCGTGCAGGCAACCGGGGCGCTGCTCGGGGTCGACCTGGCCCGTGGCGCCCTCCAGCCGAGCGAAAAGGTCGAGGTGGTGATCGCCGAACGACGCGATGCCCCGGTGATGATGATCGGTGACGGCGTCAACGACGCACCTGCCCTTGCCGCAGCCGATGTCGGGGTCGCCATGGGTGCGCGGGGCGCTGCAGCCTCTTCCGAATCAGCCGACGTCGTGCTGCTCGTCGATCACCTGGGGAGATTGCCCGCGGCCCTTTCGATTGCCCGTCGAACGCGCCACATCGCATTCCAGAGCGTGGCCGTCGGATTGGGTCTTTCGATCGTCGCGATGGTCGCGGCGGCACTCGGCTACCTGCCGCCCGTCGAGGGTGCCGTCCTGCAGGAGGTGATCGATGTGGCCGTGATCCTCAATGCGTTGCGGGCCTTGAGCGTACCCACTGGGGAGGCGAGGGCAGCAGAAGGACTGCCGAGCGGCGGAATTGGTCGCTGATCAGGAACAAAAGCCCGGGTGTAGTGGTTTGACCGGTGCAAATGCTTTCAAACCAGGAGACACCTGAAATGGCACAGAAGACTCTGGACGACCTTTTCCATGAAACGCTCAAGGACATCTACTATGCCGAGCGCAAGATCCTGAAGACCCTGCCCAAGATGGCGCGCGGTGCTCAGGATCCGAAGCTCCAGGCGGCCTTCGAAAAGCACAGGGAAGAAACCGAGGGCCAGATCGAGCGCCTGCAGCAGGTGTTCGAGATCATCGGCAAGCGCCCCCGCGCGAAGACCTGCCCGGCAATCGACGGCATCGTCGAAGAGGGCGAGGAAATCCTGGAGGAATTCAAGGGCACGGCGGCGCTCGATGCCGGCCTGCTTGCCGCCGCCCAAGCGGTCGAACACTACGAGATCAGCCGTTACGGCACCCTCAGTGCCTGGGCCAAGCAGCTCGGGCTGAAGGACGCCGCGAAGCTTCTCGACGAGACACTTGCAGAAGAAACCAAGACTGACGAAGCTCTGTCGAAGATTGCCGTTTCGGCCGTCAATACGGCCGCGACCGAGAAGAAGGCTGCGTGACACAGCCCTTGATCGGATGATCATGCGCCAAGGGCGTTGCCGGAATTTCCGGGCGACGTCCCTGGCGTTTTTCTTTCCGCGCTACAGCTCCGCTCGCTATGCTCGGTTCGGCTTCCCCTCCGACGGCGGGCTCGTCGTGGGGAGAAAGATTAATTAACAATTCTCAATTACGTTTGTTTTTTATAAGTATTGTCATTATTTGGGGATTGCAGCCTATGTTTGCTGCGCATGCCGTCCAGTCCTGTGAAGTCCAGTCGGATGACATCTACCGCAAGATATTCTACGAGGTCGCCGACGGTATTGTCGGGATCGACGAAAACGGCATCATCAGCCTATGCAATCCCTCCGCAGAGGTCATGTTCGGATGGCAGCCGGGTGAACTCATCGGCCGCCCGCTCGATGTGCTGTTGCCGGAAAAGGTTCGGCCGCACCATCATCATCACATTGCTGATTTCCAGTCGGGAGCGGTCGATGCCCGCTACATGGGGCAGCGCCTCGCCAACACGATTGGCCGGCGCGCCGATGGGAGCGAGATCAATCTCGGCATCACGATCCTCAGGACGCAGACGGAGGCCGGTACGATGATGGTCGCAGTGGTTCGCGACATCACCGAGGTCCGGCGCTACCAGAGCGAACTTCAGCGGCTTGCGGATACCGATCCGCTGACCGGACTTCTCAACCGGCGCGCCTTCAAGTCGAAAGCCGAGCACGAAATCGCCCAGAGCCTCAGCCAAGAGCACGATGTCTCGGCCATTTTGTTCGACATCGACAACTTCAAGATGATCAACGATACCTTCGGCCATGACGCCGGCGACGATGTCATTCGCAACTTTGCCTGCACCGTGCGCAAGGTGATGGAGGGATATGATCTCGTCGGCCGCTGGGGAGGCGAGGAATTCGTCGCCGTGGTGGCCAACACGTCGCTCGACCGGGCGGCGGAGATTGCCGAGGCGGTTCGGCAAGACGTCGAGGAGCAGTGTCTGCTGCCGGCCGACGGCGCTCCGGTAAAGGTGACGGTAAGCGCGGGCGTGACTGGATTGAACCGCAAGGAAAAGTCCCTGTCGCCGCTGATCTCGCGGGCCGATGCGGCGCTCTACGAAGCGAAGCGCCACGGACGAAACCGGGTGATGCTCCTCTGACCAGGCGACGGTCAGCTGACGCGGTCGTCAGTCTTTCAGTTCGCCGAAAGTTTCGCCGAGCTCGCGCCGCAACTGGCGTCGTGCGCGGTTGAGGCGGCTCTTCACGGTGCCGATCTTGCAGCCGCAGATCTCGGCGGCGTCCTCGTAGCGTTCGCCCAGCATGACGATCAGGATCAGCATTTCCCGGTGATGATGCGGCAGGCGGTATAGCGCGCGGCGTACATCGTCGGCCTGCATGATCCAGTCCTGGTTCGGCTCCACGCTCAACCGATCGGCTATCCCGTCCGGAAGCCCAACCGTCTCTCGGCCACGTCGCTTGAAACGCGTGCAGAAGGTGTTGCGCATGATGGTGAACATCCAGGACTTCAGTCGCGTGCCCGGTTCGAAAAGATCGATATGGGCGAGCGCCTTGGTGAGTGTCTCCTGCACGAGATCGTCCGCCTCTTCCGGCTTGGGGCAGAAAGTGCGGGCGAATGCTCGGAGCGCGGGGATGAGATCGACCACTTCCGACTGCGTCACATGTTCGGGGTTCATGGTCGGCAAGACCTCACCTCCATCATCGTTGGCGCGTGAACAACAGCTCGTAAACGCAGCTGTCGTTGCATGGTTCCCCCGGTTCGCAGCCACTGCGTGTTCTTCGTGGATGCCGAGTGGCGACATGTTCGAGCGCAAAGGTAGCTGGCTACCTTTGCCTTCGGGCCGCTGGGTTGCACGATGTTCCAGAGTCTTTTTTGGTCCTTTTGGAACATCAGGCCTTCCGTTGGTGTTGGAAGCCGACAAAAAGTAGGTGCGCCCGATCTTAGTGAGGCCGGCGCGCAATGCTCGGACAAGATGATGGCGACTTGAGAAGAAAGGCGACGCGGTGGCAGGTGGAAGAAAGCATGATCCCCGAAACGACGATCTCAGATCCAGACTCGATCGGCTGTATGCCGAACTGCAGCGTACCGCCGTTCCGTACGAGATGGCGAGGCTGGCAAGCCAGGTTCAGCGCGCGCTGAACGCCAGACGCAAGAAAGTCTGACACCTTTCCCCGCCATTCATCGCTGCAGCGGAGCAATCGCATTCTGCAGGGGGTGCCCGGCAACGATACCTCGCTCGCCGTCGGCGGGATATCGTCCGCTGGTATCGAGTACCACGGCGTAGAGTTTCTCATTGCGGAAAGCGCTGGCGAAGCTCGTCGATACGTCTTCCGCTGGTTTGGCGCCGATGTCGCGAAAGTCCGTCTCCGCCTCACTCGCCACAAGGCGCGCGTCACCGGTCGAGCGGGCGCGCACGACGACTTCACCCTGAAGCGATACATTCTGCCAGTTGGGGTCGGTGAGCGGCGCGGACGGCAACAGACGATAGATCTGCAGTTCTTCCTTCTCGATCATGATATCCTCCATAGTTGGAATTGGGGAACGTCCGGATGGTCTTGCCGTTCCATCGATCCTGTTCGGAACCCGGACCCCCGTCCGGCGGTTACCTCTCCCGGGCCGCGTGCCGGCAGCGGAGCACCCGACGGGGCGGCCGTTCAGGCTCGGAAGAGAACGCAATCTGGGAAAACTGCCATGCAGAAGACCGCACACCTCCAGCATGCGATCGACGTCGCTGCCGGCGCCCATGAAGGTCAGATGGACAAACTCGGCCGGCCCTATTTCGAGCACTGCCAGCGGGTCGCCGGCGCGGTGTCCGGGGAGGAGCCGAAGATCGTGGCCTACCTGCACGACACTTGTGAGAAAGGGCGGGGCTGGACGCTTGACCGGCTGAGGGAGGAGGGTTTCGCGGCGGCGATCGTGGCCGCCGTCGATGCTTTGACGCGTCGCCCTGGTGAGGCGGAAGAGGAGTTCCTACGCCGTGCCGCCGGCAATCCGCTCTCGTCTGCCGTCAAGCAGGCAGATCTCGAAGATAATCTGTGGCAGGCGGAGATGGCGGGTAGCGACCGTCGCCGATACCAGCAGGATCTTGAAACCCTTGCCGCTTTTGCCAGGCCCGGTTCCGGACGCCATTGAACAGCGATTGTGCCGAAGATGGTGATCCCGACGCGATTCGAACGCGTGACCCTCAGATTAGGAATCTGATGCTCTATCCTGCTGAGCTACGGGACCACTGGCTGAACTCAATACAAAAGCCGTGCCGGTAAGCCAAGCATTTTCGCTCGTTGTGGCAAAGAGGCGTGGGGGGGGGGGGGGGGGGGGGGGGGGGGGGGGGGGGGGGGGGGGGGGGGGGGGGGGGGGGGGGTAGGGG
>NZ_JBTOLM010000004.1:446726-528220 GCF_054551725.1 Rhizobium sp. CAU 1783
TCGTTGTGGCAAAGAGGCGTGCGCCGGCGTGCCTTGCGGCGCGCCGGCGCGTGCGGTCAGTCGGTGAGCCGTTGCTCCGCAAGGCGCACCCAATAGGAGATGCCGTAGGCCAGGACCTCGTCGTTGAAGTCATAAGCCGGGTTGTGCAGGCCCGGCGTGTCGCCGTGGCCGATCATGATATAGGCGCCGGGGCGGGCCTGCAGCATGAAGGCAAAGTCCTCTCCCGCCATCGACGGGTCGACTTCGGTGTTCACCTTGTCGATACCGGCGACGTCGGCTGCTGCGCGGGCGGCGTGATCGGTTTCTGCGGGATGATTGACGGTCACCGGGCAGGCACGTTCATAAACCACTTCGGCAGCGCCGCCGTTTGCGGCGGAAAGGCCCTGGGCGATCTCGCGGATGCGGCTCTCGGCCATGTTCCGCACCTCTTCGTCAAGGCTCCGCACCGTGCCGGAGATCGATGCCTCCTCTGGAATGATGTTGTGGCTGGTGCCGGCATGAAACCGGGTGACAGAGACGACGACAGAGCGCAGTGGATTGGCGTTGCGCGAGGCGATCTGCTGCAGGTTGGTGACGATCTGGGCGCCGATGGCGATGGGATCGACCGCCTTGTGCGGCTCTGCGGCGTGGCTGCCGCGGCCCTTGACGGTGATGAAGAACTTGTCCGGCGCGGCCATTATGCCGCCCTTGCGGATCGAGAAGGTACCGACCGGCTGTCCGGGCATGTTGTGCATGCCGTAGACTTCCTCGATGGCGAAACGCTCCATCAAGCCGTCCTGCACCATGGCAAGGGCGCCGGCGCCGCCTTCTTCCGCCGGCTGGAAGATCACCACCACGCGGCCGTTGAAGTTGCGGGTTTCCGCCAGGTGCCGGGCGGCGCCGAGCAGCATGGCGGTGTGGCCATCGTGGCCGCAGGCGTGCATCCGGCCCTTGATCTTCGATGCCCACGGCTTGCCGCTGATCTCTTCGAGCGGCAGGGCGTCCATGTCGGCGCGGAGCCCGATCGCGCGGGTGCTCGCGCCCCGGCCGTTGATCACGCCCACGACACCGGTGCGGCCGATCCCGGTCACGATTTCGTCAACGCCGAACTCTTCAAGCTTCTGCGCTACAAAGGCGGACGTGTTCTCGACGTCGTAAAGAATTTCTGGATTTTCATGGAGATGGCGACGCCATTCGCTAACCTCCGCCTGGAGTTCGGCAGCGCGGTTCAATATCGGCATGTTGCAGTCCTGCTTGTCGACTTCGATATATCGCTTGGTGGGCGCGCAGAATGTGCGCCTTGAGATTGACGTAATCAATGGGTCTTGCCATTGCTTGCAGTCATAGGTCAATTGTCGGGCCTTTGCGAGACGCTTCCGCATTCAAGAGGTTTTCATCGTGTCGTCGAAGAAATTCAGCATGCCGTCAAAGGCGCGCCGCAACCGCCGTTTTGCGGCTCTCGTCTGCACTTTCACCACCTTCATGCCGAGCCTCAGCCTTGCCAATCCGCAGATGGTGGTCGACGTGAATACCGGTCGGGTAATCGCGCACGAGGATGCCTTCCGCAAGTGGTACCCGGCATCGCTGACGAAACTGATGACCGCCTACACCACATTCAAGGCGATCCGCTCGGGCGAGGTGTCGCTGGAGAGCATCGTGGTGATGAGCAAGAAGGCTGCCGACCAGCCCGCCAGCAAGATGTACTACAAGCCGGGCACGCAGCTGACCCTCGACAGTGCGCTCAAGATCCTGCTGGTGAAGTCGGCCAACGACATCGCTGTCGCGATCGGCGAGCGGGTCGGCGGTTCGCTCGACAATTTCGTCGCGCGGATGAATGCCGATGCCCGGAGCCTGGGCATGACCTCGTCGCACTTCATCAATCCGAACGGTCTGCCGGGCAAGGGCCAGTATACAACGGCCCGTGATCTCGCCGTTCTCGCCGTCGCGCTGCGCCGCGAGTTCCCCGAATATGCCGGTTACTTCTCGCTGGAAGGGATCAATACCGGCAAGAAGGAATACCCGAACTACAATCTTCTGATCGGCCGCTTCGACGGTGCTGACGGCATGAAGACCGGCTATATCTGCGCCTCCGGCTTCAACCAGGTCTCATCGGCCACCCGCAACGGCCGCACCGTGGTTTCGGTGGTGCTCGGCGCTGACAGTCTCGGAGCGCGTGCCGACGTTTCCGCCGATCTCCTGCAGAAGGCGCTGACGACCGGCGGGTCCGGCCCGCGCCTTGATACCCTTCAGCCCTACGGAGATGGCCGCGACAACGTCACGGACATCAGCGCCGAGATCTGCAACCCGCAGGCCCGTCAGGTGCGCAGCGAAGGGCGCGACGATGCCGGACGCATGAAGCTGCTTTCGCCCTATATCCATGAAATGGGCCGTCCGCCCCGTACCGTGTTTGCCGGCGCGATTCCGGGAACCGAGCCGGTCAAGAACGGCGCCGCCGGGGTCGCCGAGATCGCCAACGTTCCGATCCCGAAGCCGCGTCCGACCTTCTGATCCGGGAGTTCACCATGTCACCAGTCAACGGCCGGATCCCCGTGTCGATCATCACGGGCTTCCTCGGTGCCGGAAAGTCGACCCTTCTTAACCGCATCCTCAAGGATCCGGCCATGCGGGACGCCGCCGTCATCATCAACGAGTTCGGCGAAGTGGGTATCGACCACATGCTGGTCGAGGCCTCGAACGATTCGATCGTCGAACTCGCCGACGGCTGCCTGTGCTGCACCGTGCGCGGCGAATTGGTGGACACGCTGGCCGAACTCATCGACGGTATGCAGACCGGCAAGCTCAAAGCTCTGTCGCGGGTGGTGATCGAAACGACCGGGCTTGCCGACCCGGCGCCGGTCATGCAGTCGGTCATGGGGCATCCGGCGATCGCGCAGCATTTCGACCTCGACGGCATCGTGACGGTCGTCGATGTCGTCCACGGCCTGTCCACGATCGCGACCTATCCGGAAGCGCTGAAGCAGGTCGCGGTCGCGGACCGGCTGGTGCTGACCAAGGCGACGCTTGCCGGGGCGGCGCAGCGCGCCGAACTCGTCGAACGGCTGCGGTCGCTCAATCCGCGGGCGGACATCACGGACGGTGACACGGAAGCGGCGGGCACCGCCGCGATCCTTGCCAACGGACTCTACGATCCGGCGAGCAAGATCCCCGACGTCGGCCGATGGCTTAAGGACGAGGCGCATGACGGTCATGGTGACGGGCACGATCATGGCCACGGCCACGGCCACGGCCATCATGGGCACCATCATCACCATCATCACCATCATCACCATCACGACGTCAATCGTCACGGCGACCAGATCCGCTCCTATTCGATCATGCATGACCAGCCGATCGACCCGATGGCGCTGGAGATGTTCCTCGACATCCTGCGTTCCACCCATGGCGACAAGCTGTTGCGGATGAAGGCGGTCGTGGCGCTGACGGATCGTCCGGAAAGGCCGCTCGTCCTGCATGGGGTACAGACGGTCTTCCATCCGCCTGTGCGCCTTCCGGCTTGGCCCGATCCCTCGGATCGGCGCACGCGGCTGGTGCTGATCACCCGCGATCTGCCGGAAAGCTATGTGCGGGAACTGTTCGATGCCTTCACGGGCCGCGTGCAGGTCGATCGACCCGATCGGGCGGCGCTCGAAGACAATCCGCTCGCCATTCCCGGCTTGAAGATGTGACAGCGCGCGGGGGCGTTCAGCCCTTGCGAATCAGAAAACGATGGCCATGGTCGAGCTTTGCCTGCTCGATCAGTTCGTGGCCGTCCTCTCGGCAGAAATGCGGAACGTCGATGACTGCCAGCGGATCGGTCGTTTCGATGCTGAGTTCTTCGCCGCGCTGCATGCTTGCGAGCTTGCGCCGGGTCTTGAGCACCGGCAAGGGACATTTCAGCCCCTTGAGATCGTAGAAGACGTGGGCGCTCATTGCGACGGCTGCGACTGCCAGAACTTCCAGAAGGGCTTCTTATTCGTCTCGGCCGTCTGGACCGGGGCGGGTGCGGCCATCGGGTTCGGCTGCGGAACCGGTACGGCGCCGGCCTGGGCGGGCGTGGTCGTGGCGCTTGCCGTCGCGGCAGCAGCGGTGGCCGGGGTCTGTGTGGCCGGTGAAGCGGTTCTCGCGGTCTTGGCCGCCGGTGCGGAGGCAAGCTGCTCGATCGCGGCCGGTGCCGTCTTGGCAGGGGCGCTGGCCGCCGCCGTCTGGTTCTCGTAATCCTCGATCTTCATCAGCTTGCCGGCCTTCAGCGCCGAGCCGGTCGGGGCATAGGCGAGGTCGTGGCCCTTGCGCTGGTCGGCGACGATCGCCTTGCGTTCGGCCTCGGTCGGATCATACCAGATCTTGCCGTCGAACTTCTTCGTGGCCTTGGCGTAATCCTTGGCATAGGTCGCATTGTACGAGGCGAGTGCCATCTGGAGTGCCGGCGGCGTGGTCATGGGGGGGCAGGCGGCGGAAGAGCTCAGCGCCTTTCCATCCTCGACCTGCTGGTTGAAGACGTATTTCTTGTCGCAGACGGCGACTTCCGGGGGACGCTTCGTCACTTCGAAATTGTCGTAGCCGACCTTCAGCATCTGCCAGAAGGCAAAATGCGGGCTGTGCTGGTGGCGCGCCATGTTCTCCGCGGTCATGCGGAAGGGGAAGGCCTGCAGCTGGATGGTCTGCTGGCCGCCCTTGAAGGCGTCGCGGGCAAAGGCGTAGATCTCCAGGATCTGGGCGTCGGTCATCGAATAGCAGCCAGACGACGAGCAGGCGCCATGGATCATCAGGTTGGTGCCGTTGCGGCCGTTGGCCTGGTCGAACCGGTTCGGAAAGCCGGTATTGATGGCGAGGAAATACTTGGAATTCGGATTGAGGTGATAGGGCGAGAGTGGATAGAAGCCCTCGGGCGCCTGCCTGTCGCCCTCCTTGATCTTCGGACCCAGCCGGCCCGACCAGGCGCAGATCTGGTATTCCTTGATCTTGTCGAAGCGATTGTTGGTCTTGGCCTTCCAGATCTCCAGGACGCCTTCTTCCTTGAAGATGCGGATGGCGATCGGCGAATTGCGGTCCATGCCCTTGGCGCGCAACTCCGCGAGGATCTTCGGCGACAGCGGGTGGTCGTCCTTGTCGGAGATCTTGGACGTATCGACGCTGTCCAGCGTTTCATTGACTGTACAGCCGGCAAGTGCGGCGACGAGGGTCAAAACGAGAGCGGTCGATTTCCAGCGCATTTCCGAAGGCTCATCAGATAAAGGACAGAACAGCTTTCGTCCGAAAGCACACCTTTTTAGTCTATTACGCTTTTCTTCACAAACCATTAACCAACGGCGCAGTCGAACCGCGACATCACCGCGCTTAACTTGCGAAAGCAGCAGCATTGTGACGGGCGCTGAACGCCCGGCCTTAGAGATTGCGTCCGATGTTGAGGAATTTCTGGCGGCGTTCGCTGCGCAGCTGATCGCCGGGGCGGGGCGAGAGCTCGCCAAGCGCGTTGGCAATCACGTCGCCGGCTGCATGAATGACCGTCTTCGGATCGCGATGCGCACCGCCGACAGGCTCGGGGATGATGCCGTCGATGACCCCGAGGGACTTCAGGTCCTCGGCGGTGATCTTCATGTTGGTCGCGGCCTCCTTGGCGCGGGTGGAATCGCGCCACAGGATGGAGGCGGCTCCTTCCGGCGAGATGACCGAGTAGATCGCATGCTCGAGCATGTAGACGCGGTTGCCAGTGGCGATCGCGATCGCGCCGCCGGAGCCGCCTTCACCGAGTACGACGGAAACGATCGGCACGCGGATGTTGAGGCACATCTCGGTGGAGCGGGCGATGGCTTCCGCCTGGCCACGCTCCTCGGCTCCGATGCCCGGATAGGCGCCGGCGGTGTCGATCAGGGTCACGACAGGCAGGCCGAAGCGGTCGGCCATTTCCATGACGCGGATCGCCTTGCGATAGCCTTCCGGACGGGGGCTGCCGAAATTGTGCTTGAGGCGCGACTTGGTGTCGTTGCCCTTCTCCTGGCCGATCACCGCGACCGGCTGGCCGCGAAAGCGGGCGAGACCAGCCTGGATCGCGGCATCTTCCGCAAACTTGCGGTCGCCGGCGAGCGGCGTGAAGTCGGTGAAGAGCTCGGCGGCATAGTCGACGAAGTGCGGACGCTGCGGGTGGCGGGCAACCTGCGTCTTCTGCCAGGCGTTCAGCTTGGAATAGATCTCTTCCATCGCCTCGCGGGTGCGGGCCTCCAGCCGACCGATCTCCTCGGAGGTGTCGATGCTCTCATCCTCTTCCGCGAGCTTCTTCAGTTCGTGGATCTTTGCTTCGAGGTCGGAGATGGGCTTTTCGAAGTCGAGATAGTTGTGCATGAAATCGGGTTCCGATCGTTTTGCCCTTTGCCATTCGGGCGCTTGGCACCGGCGTTGCCGGTCCTAATCGAGGTTTTTGGCCTTTTTTGCAAGAGGGTGATGCGTCTGGACCAGTTCCTGGAGCCTTTCATCGAGCACATGCGTATAGATTTGTGTCGTTGAAATGTCGCTGTGGCCCAGCAGTTCCTGCACCACGCGCAGGTCTGCTCCGTTCTGCAACAGATGGCTGGCAAAGGCGTGGCGCAGCACGTGCGGCGAGACGGACGCGGCGGGAAGGCCGGCCCGGACGGCAAGATCCTTCAGCTCTCGCGCGAAGACCTGGCGCGGCAGGAAGCCCTCCTTGCTTGCCGCCGGAAAGAGGAAGGGCGAGGTTTCCCGGTCGCCGCGTTCCTCAGCCATCAGGTCGCCGTAGCGGGCGAGTGCCACGACCGCTGCCTTCGACAGCGGCACCAGGCGTTCCTTGTTGCCCTTGCCGCGGACGACCAGGAAACGCCCCTCCTGGGTCAGTACTCTGGCGGGCAGGGCAACCAACTCGCTGACGCGCATGCCGGTCGCATAAAGGAGTTCGATGAGGGCTAGGGTACGCAGACGCAGCAGGCGGCCGGGACCGTCGAGCGCTGCTTCCTCCTCGGCAAGCCTCAGCAGCCGCCCGACCTGTTCGACACTGAGGAACTTCGGCAGTGGACGCGCCTTCTTCGGCGAGTCGAGAATCGCCGTCGGATCGTCGCCGCGCAGTCCTTCGGCATAGAGGAACTTGTAGAACTGCCGCATGCTCGACAGGCGCCGGGCCTGGGAGGTCGGCATAAAACCGCGCTTGGCGAGGTCGGAGAGATAGGCGGACAAATCGCCGCGCTCGGCCGTGTCGAGGCTCGTCTTCCTGCCGGACAGGAAATCGCAAAGGTCGTCGAGGTCGCGTTCGTAGGAGGCAAGCGTGTTCGCCGCCGCGCCACGCTCGGCGCTCATCATCTCCAGGAAGGCCTCGACATGGGCGCGGCTCAGATCGGCCAAGGACGGCTCCTTCGTCTACTGTCCCGCACCCTCTTCCGGCGGATTGACCTGCTCGGAGGGAATGCGGATCGTCACGTCGCGTTCGCGTGGTTCGACGAAGACGACGAGCGACCACATGGCGGCATAGACGATCCCGACGATCGTTGCGCAGAAGAAGAGAAAGCGGAATAGCGTCGGCATGGCATCGTCCCCGGGCTGCGAACGACACCTGATATGATGGGGCGCCGCTGACTGTGCAAGGCGCGCAGTCGTCGCATTCATTCCAGTGTATGGCTTGACGCTAGGCGTTCATTTGTCAATACCGTTGGGAAACGGATGCGAACAGGTCGATGAGCGATTTAATATTTCCCGTTGCCCCCACCTTGGGTGAACGCGCGCGTGCTGCGCTGGGACGACGCAATCTCGTCTTCGTCGGACTGATGGGGGCAGGCAAGTCGGCGATCGGCCGGATGACCGCCGCCCAACTCGGCCTTCCCTTCATCGACACGGACACCGAGATCGAACGCGTCTCGCGCATGACGATCAGCGAACTCTTCGCAGCTTATGGCGAAGAGGAGTTCCGGGCACTGGAGACACGGGTGATCAAGCGGCTGCTCAGGTCCGGCCCACGGGTCGTCTCGACCGGCGGCGGCGCCTTCATCAACGAGAAGACGCGCAAGCAGATCGAGCGTGGTGGCATATCCCTCTGGCTGAAGGCGGACCTCGAGGTACTCTGGGAGCGGGTCAACAAGCGCGACCACCGTCCGCTGCTGAAGACCGAGAACCCGAAGCAGACGCTCGAAAACCTGATGAACCAGCGCTATCCGGTTTACGAGCTTGCCGACATGACGGTCCACTCGCGTGATGAGCGCAAGGAGACGATCGTCAACGAGGTGCTGGAAGCTATCATTGAATATACGGGTAAAGGCAGCAAGAACGATGAGTAAGACCGAGAGCGAAGAGCGGCTCGTCCACGTGCCGCTCGGCGAGCGCGCCTATGACATCCTGATCGGGCCTGGCCTGATCGGGCGTGCGGGCGGCGAAATCTCCACGCGCATCAAAGGCCGCAAGGCCGCGATCATCACCGACGAGAATGTCGGCGGCATCTATCTCGATCCGCTGATGGACAGCCTTCAGACCGATGGCATCGAGGCGGTGTCGCTGACCCTGCCGCCGGGCGAGAAGACCAAGAGCTTCGACTACCTGACCAAGGTCTGCGACGTGCTGCTCGAGGCCCGCATCGAGCGCAACGACGTGGTGATCGCGCTCGGCGGGGGCGTGATCGGCGACCTCACCGGCTTTGCCGCCGGTATCGTGCGGCGCGGCGTTCGCTTCGTTCAGGTGCCTACCTCTCTGCTGTCGCAGGTCGACAGCTCCGTCGGCGGCAAGACCGGTATCAATACACGCCAGGGCAAGAATCTCGTCGGCGTGTTCAATCAGCCGGACCTCGTTCTCGCCGATACCGACGTTCTCAATACCCTGAGCGAGCGTGAATTCCGTGCCGGCTATGCCGAGGTCGCCAAATACGGTCTGATCGACCAGCCGGATTTCTTCGCCTGGCTCGAGCGCAACTGGCGCGAGGTGTTCTCCGGCGGTGCGGCACGCATCGAGGCGATCGCCACGAGCTGCCAGGCCAAGGCCGATGTCGTCGTCGCCGATGAGCGCGAGACGGGCCGCCGGGCGCTGTTGAACCTTGGCCACACCTTCGGTCATGCCCTCGAAGCCGCGACCCAGTATGACAGCAGCCGCCTCGTGCATGGCGAAGGCGTGTCGATCGGCATGGTTCTCGCCCACCGTTTCTCGAACCGGCTGAACCTGATCGGCGTCGAGGATGTGGCCCGCGTCGAGGCACATCTCAAGGCTGTCGGCCTGCCGACCTCGATCGACGACATCGAGGGAGAGCTTCCCTCGACCGAGGTGCTGATGGATGCAATCGGCCAGGACAAGAAGGTCAAGGGCGGCAAGCTCACCTTCATCCTGACGCGCGGCATCGGTCAGTCCTTCGTCGCCGACGACGTGCCGGCATCGGAAGTCTGTTCGTTCCTGGAGGACATGCGGTCGAAATGACGGCTGAACGGGGGGCCTTGTCGCGGTTCGTCAATGCGATGGTTCGGGGGCTTCTCCGTACCTTCAAGGTCGATCTGTCGCAGGAGACCCTGTCGCTTTCCAGCTACGACGACCTGCAGGCAGCGCTCGCGATCGTCCATCACGACGCCCATCTCGACAAGACTGATCGCGACCGCCTTGGTGGCGTGCTCGACCTCGGCGAGCTCGAAGTCTCCGACATCATGATCCACCGCATGGCGATGCGGGCGGTCAATGCCGACGAACCTCCGGAAGTCGCCGTCCGCGCCGTGCTCGACAGCCCCTACACGCGCATGCCGCTCTGGCGTGGAGCGACCGACAACATCATCGGGGTCGTGCACGCCAAGGACCTGCTGATTGCGCTTGCCGAGCCGGATGCCGACGTCTCGCGCCTTGATCTGGTGAAGATCGCCCAGAAACCTTGGTTCGTGCCGGATACGACCAATCTCAAGGATCAGCTCGCGGCATTCCTGCGCCGCAAGATGCACTTCGCCGTCGTGGTCGACGAATACGGCGAGGTGCAGGGCATCGTCACGCTCGAGGACATCATCGAGGAGATCGTCGGCGACATTTCCGACGAGCACGACCTGGAGATCCAGGGGGTGCGGCAGGAGGCCGACGGCTCGATCGTCGTCGATGGCGCCGTGCCGATCCGCGACCTCAATCGGGCTCTCGACTGGTCATTGCCGGATGAGGAGGCGACGACGATCGCCGGGCTGGTCATCCACGAATCGAAATCGATCCCCGAAGAGCGGCAGGCCTTCACCTTCCACGGCAAACGCTTCATCGTGATGAAGCGCGAGAAGAACCGTATCACCAAGCTGCGCATCCGCCCTGCGGAGGAGGCTGCAAGCAGGGACCAAACGGCCGGCCCGGCTTGACAGACGGCCCCGACCGGCCCATCTGAGCGTCGGCAATCCAGTCGCAAAGGCTTCTACCAGCGCGTTTCCTCGCCGGGCGCGGCAGGTTCTATCGCCAGCGCGTGCAGTCCGGCATCGAGTTCCGGCTGCAGGAGTTCGGTGATCGCCCGGTGGCGGGCGAGCCGCGTCATTCCGGTGAAGAGGGCGGCGACAATCCGCACGCGCATGTGGGTGCCTTCGGCACCTTCGAAGCCGGGCTGATGGCCAGCATGCTGACTGCTTTCGTCTATGACGAAAAGGCGTTCCGGGCTGAAGGCCTCGCGCAGTTTCGCCTCAATTCTGTTGCGTAGAGACATGACCTTCCTTGCGCTTTGCCGGCTCGAAAAAAGCCTCACAAAGCCTAGAACAATCACGTTTGTCAATTCTTGTTGTCGACTGCCGGAGGCACCATAATTACCGGATGAAACTCGATTCAAAATACTTCGACCGGATCCGCACGCGGCGGAAACGGGAGCCGGAGGCGGAGAAAGCCACGCCGACCTGCCAATGGGACGGGTGCGACAAGCCCGGGGTTCATCGGGCACCCGTCGGACGCAACGCCGAAGGGCAATTCTTCCTGTTCTGCTTCGAGCACGTGAAGGAATACAACAAGGGATACAACTACTTCTCCGGCCTGTCCGACACAGAGATTGCCCGCTACCAGAAGGAGGCGATCACTGGGCATCGGCCGACCTGGACGGTTGGCGTCAACAAGAATGCGAAAGCGAGCCCGCTGCATTCGACGGCCCGGTCCGGCTCGGCAGCCTCCCAGGCGCGCATCAAGGACCCGTTCGGTTTCGTCCAGCAGGGGCGCGGTAGCGGTTCGCGCTTCCAGCCGCAGGCCCGCAAGCTGAAGTCCCTCGAGGCTAAGGCGCTCGATACGCTCGGGCTTGCGGCCAATTCGAGCGCGCAGGAAATCAAGAGCCGCTACAAGGAACTTGTAAAAAAACACCACCCTGACGCAAATGGCGGAGACAGGGGCTCGGAAGAGCGTTTTCGCGCTGTCATTCAAGCGTATCAATTGTTAAAGCAGGCGGGTTTCTGTTAATCGATAGTGCCTGTAACGCGCTTTATTTGGAAGGCCGGTCGGCGGCGCCCGGCATGGAGAGACGATGAGCAAAATTGAACTTGATATTTCCAATCTCCCCGACACCACCGTGTCGGTGCGCGAGGTGTTCGGTATTGACAGCGATATTCGCGTCCCGGCCTACAGCAAGGGAGATGCCTATGTGCCCGACCTCGATCCGGACTACCTGTTCGATCGGGAAACGACGCTCGCCATCCTCGCCGGATTCGCCCACAATCGCCGCGTCATGGTCTCCGGTTTCCACGGTACCGGCAAGTCGACCCACATCGAGCAGGTCGCAGCACGGCTCAACTGGCCCTGCGTGCGCGTTAACCTCGACAGCCATGTCAGCCGTATCGACCTCGTCGGCAAGGACGCGATCGTGCTCAAGGACGGCAAGCAGATCACCGAATTCAAGGACGGCATCCTGCCCTGGGCCTACCAGCATAACGTCGCGCTCGTCTTCGACGAATACGACGCCGGCCGCCCGGACGTCATGTTCGTCATCCAGCGCGTGCTGGAAAGCTCGGGCCGTCTGACGTTGCTCGACCAGAGCCGCGTCATCCGTCCTCACCCGGCCTTCCGCCTGTTCGCGACCGCCAACACCGTCGGCCTCGGCGACACGACTGGCCTTTATCACGGCACGCAGCAGATCAACCAGGCGCAGATGGACCGCTGGTCGATCGTCACCACGCTGAACTACCTGCCGCACGACAAGGAAGTCGACATCGTTCTCGCCAAGGTGAAGAGCTTCGGCAAGACCGAAGAAGGTCGCGACACGGTCTCGCGCATGGTTCGCCTCGCCGACCTGACCCGCTCGGCCTTCATCAACGGCGACCTGTCGACCGTCATGAGCCCGCGTACCGTCATCACCTGGGCCGAGAACGCCGAGATCTTCGGCGACGTGGCCTTCGCCTTCCGCGTGACCTTCCTCAACAAGTGCGACGAACTCGAGCGCACGCTGGTCGCCGAGCAGTATCAGCGCGCCTTCGGCGTCGAGCTGAAGGAAAGCGCTGCCAACATCGTGCTCGGCGCCTGAGAGGGCGATCACGATGGCAGGTCGCGGGGATAATTCGAGAGCAAAGCCCGGCACGGGAGTGGACACCGAGCCGCTTCGCCGGGCGATCACCGGTTGCGTGCGTTCGGTGGCAGGCAGCCCCGAGGTCGAGGTCGTGTTCGCCAATGAGCGACCGGGCCTCGCCGGGGAGCGTGTCCGGCTGCCGGAACTGTCGAAGAAGCCCACGGCCCACGAACTCGCGGTGACCCGCGGGCTCGGCGATTCCATGGCGCTGCGCATCGCCTGCCACGACCAGAAGATCCATGCGACGATGGCGCCTCAAGGCCAGGATGCCCGTTCGGTCTTCGATGCGGTCGAGCAGGCCCGTGTCGAGTCGATCGGTTCGCTCCGGATGAGCGGCATGGCGACGAACATCACCGCCATGAACTCGGAAAAATACGCCAAGGCGAATTTTTCCGGCATCAACCGCCAGGAAGACGCACCGATCCAGGAAGCCGTCGCCATGCTGGTGCGCGAGAAGCTCACCGGCGAAAAGCCGCCGGAATCCGCCGGCAAGGTGCTCGACCTGTGGCGTCCCTTCATCGAGGACAAGGCCGGTTCCAGCCTTGAAGACCTGCCCGGCGCGATCAACGACCAGCAGGCCTTTGCCCGCGTCGTCCGCCACATGCTGTCCGCCATGGAAATGGCCGAGGACGTCGGCGACGAGACCGAGGAGGGCGAGGACGAAGACCAGTCCTCCGAGGACCAGCCGCGCTCCAACGAGGAAGAGCAGGAAAGCGCCGAGGAGGAGGCCGGCTCCGAGCAGGCTCCCGCCGAGGAGAGCGAAGCCTCGCAGGAGCAGATGGACGACGGCGAGATGGACGGCGCCGAAATCTCCGACGACGACATGTCGGACGAGGGCGAGGACGACAGCGAGACGCCCGGTGAAATGCGCCGTCCGGCAAGCCCGTTCGACGACTTCAACGAGAAGGTCGACTACAAGATCTTCACGCAGGAGTTCGACGAGGTCGTGACGGCGGAGGAACTCTGCGACGAGGCCGAACTCGACCGCCTGCGTGCCTTCCTCGACAAGCAGCTGGCCCATCTGCAGGGTGCCGTCGGGCGCCTCGCCAACCGCATGCAGCGTCGACTGATGGCGCAGCAGAACCGCTCCTGGGACTTCGACCTGGAGGAAGGCTATCTCGATACCGCGCGGCTCACCCGCATGGTCATCGATCCGATGCAGCCGCTGTCCTTCAAGATGGAGCGCGACACGAAGTTCCGTGATACCGTCGTGACGCTCGTCATCGACAATTCCGGTTCGATGCGCGGCCGTCCGATCACAGTCGCCGCGACCTGCGCCGACATTCTTGCCCGCACGCTTGAGCGCTGTGGCGTCAAGGTCGAGATTCTCGGCTTCACCACCAAGGCTTGGAAGGGCGGTCAGTCCAGAGAGAAGTGGCTCTCGGGCGGCAAACCGCCGACACCCGGCCGCCTCAACGACCTCAGGCACATCGTCTACAAGTCCGCCGACGCGCCGTGGCGCCGGGCGCGCCGCAATCTCGGCCTGATGATGCGCGAGGGGCTGCTCAAGGAGAACATCGACGGCGAGGCGCTGATGTGGGCGCACGGCCGCCTGATGGTCCGCTCCGAGCAGCGCAAGATCCTGATGATGATTTCCGATGGCGCGCCGGTCGACGACTCGACGCTCTCGGTCAATCCGGGTAACTACCTTGAGCGCCATCTGCGCGCCGTCATCGAACAGATCGAGACGCGCTCGCCGGTCGAGCTTCTGGCGATCGGTATCGGTCACGACGTGACGCGTTACTATCGCAAGGCGGTGACCATCGTTGATGCGGACGAACTGGCCGGTGCTATGACCGAGCAGCTCGCGGCCTTGTTCGAAGACCAGGAACAGGGCGGCAAGCGCGGCGGCAGGGCACGCCGCGCCAGCTGATTATCAGGCTTCGACGGCGGCCTCCGAGGCCTCCGTGCTGCCAGCCGAGGTCGTGCCCTTGTCGACTCCGAGCCGTTCCTTGATCAGCTCGGCAATGTCCTCCTCGATCGCCTTGCGGGCGTCGGGATCCATCGCGGCAAGCGATTCCTCGGTAAGGCCCTGATCTTGCAGATATTGCGCGCGGATGAGTTCCGCGACGTCCATATGCGCCCATTCGGAGAATTCCTCGATGAGGCTCTTGGCCTCGGCGCGCGCCTCTGCCTCTTCCGGCGTTCTGTCGTAGGAAACGGTGTTTTCGTCTTCGAGCGAGAAGGACGAGCCGCCGCCATAGGAGAGGAGTGCGTCGGAAAAGCCGCCGCTTTCTGTGCCGGTCGACTGACCCGAACGGTAGAGGAGGGGAGCATATTGCTTGTCGCTAACGCCGTTGATCACTGCAAACTCCTGAAATAGTGGCTTGGATGGAATGGGCGAAGGCTCGCACGCGTAGCTTGTCCCGGCCTAAAGCCCGGGTTCCGTTTCCCGGTGCTTTGCCGGTCGGGGGCGTCCGTGGCATAAGGCGATGAACGCTCCTCCCATTCAGGGTCAAGTCATTGCCATCCCGCCGCCCTCTCGCCTTCGCCTGCATCTTCGCCGCCGCTATGATCCTGCCTCTTCCCGCCCAGGCCGAGCCGGCTCGGGTCGATGCCCTGGCGATCACCAACTTCGCGCCCGATGCCCGCAGCCGCTTCGGGGCGCTGGAATTCGTCGGCGGCCTGGAGCTTTCCTCGCCCGAACCGCTTTTCGGTGCCTGGTCCGGTATCCGTTTCCTTCCCGATGGTGAACACTTCCTCGGCGTTCTCGATACCGGCCACTGGATTTCGGGAAGGATCACGCGGGACGGCGCCGGCCGGCTCGGCGGGCTCGCCGACGTGACGATTGCGCCGATGCTCGACGTCAACGGCGCCTCCAACCGGCGCAAGCGTTCAGTCGACGCCGAAAGCCTGGCGATCCGCGGCGGGGATGTGTTCGTCGGCTACGAGCAGATGCATCGCGTGAGCGGCTACCGGCCCCTCTCGTCCATCGAGACGGCGCGTCCGTTCGCCATGGCCCTGCCTCTGCCGATCCCGGTCCGGGAACTGCGCAGCAATGGCGGGCTGGAGATGCTTGCCCTGTCGCTGCCGTCGAGCCCGCTTTCCGGTGCCCTCGTCGCCGTGGCGGAGAAGAGCTATGACGGAAACGGTCATCTCTTTGCCGGCATCCTCGACGGGCCTCTCGAGGGGGCGTTCCGGGTCGTCGCCCATGACGGTTTCGACGTGACGGACGGTGCCTTCCTGCCTGACGGCGATCTTCTTCTGCTGGAGCGGCGCTTCTCACTCGCCACCGGGGTGGCCCTGCGCATGCGGCGGATTGCTGGCGAGAGCATCAAGCCGGGTGCCGTTGTCGACGGCAGCATCATCCTCGAAGCCGGGATGGACGAGGAGATCGATAACATGGAGGGGCTGGACGTCGTGGTCGCGCCCGACGGCTCGACGCGCGTCATCCTCGTCTCTGACGACAATCACTCAATCCTGCAGCGGACGCTGATGCTGGAGTTCCGGCTCGTCGACTGAGATCGGTGACGAGCCGGCTTGTTCTTCCGCCTAGGCGGAACGGGCCGGCGCCATTGGGCGCAGGACGCTCATCAGGGCGCCATAGGGCAGGAGCATCACGACGCCGACGATCATCTTGACTGCGAAATCGCCGATCGCCCAGGACATCCAGCGCGGTGCATCGGTCGCCAGCACGCCGAGGACCGGTGCCCATTCGATGGCAAAATCGTCGTTCGGGCCGATTAGCGTGAAGATCGGGGCGAAGGCGAGAGAGAAGAAAATCATCGTATCCATCACGGACCCGAAGATCGAACCGATCAGTGGCGCCTTCCACCAGGCGAGCCGGCGCAAGCGGTTGAAGACGGTAATGTCGAGCAGCTGTCCGGCGAGGTAGGCCGAGCCGGAGGCGATCGCGATGCGCGGCGAAGAGGTCAGGAAGGACAGCGCGACGCCGACGACGAAGCCGATGAAGACGACCTTTCGCGCGGTCTGCGGACCGAACTGGCGATTGGTGAGGTCGGTGACGAGGAAGGCGACCGGGTAGGTGAAGGCGCCGTAGGTCAGGAGGTCACCGAGCTGGATCCCGGCGAGCGTACCCGAGAGCGGATACTGGACCAGGATGTTCGAGGCGACCACGATGGCCGTCATCAGCAGGCTGTAGATAAGGATATGGCGTGCGTTCAGCATTTTTTTATCCTGGGTGATGCCACCAGTTGGAGTAACGATGATGCAAAAGGAAAAGGCTTGCACGGGCGGTCCCGTTCAAGCCTTCTGACCTTGTAGAAGCTTTGCGAACCGCGGATTAGGCGGCAGCTGCAGTCTTCTTGACGATCTGGCGACGCAGCAGGCGGGCGCGCATCGACAGTTCGTTTTCGTTGGCCTTCAGAAGGAAGGCGTCGAGGCCACCACGGTGCTCGACCGAGCGCAGAGCGGCTGCGGAAACGCGCAGGCGGTAACGCTGGCCAAGTGCGTCCGAGATCAGCGTGACGTCGCACAGGTTCGGAAGGAACTTGCGCTTGGTCTTGTTGTTCGCGTGGCTCACATTGTTGCCCGACTGGACGCCCTTGCCGGTCAATTCGCAACTGCGGGACATGATACACCTATATTTTTCTTGGCCATCGCATTGCTTCCGGGCAAATACCGGCGTGGCAATCCAACGGCGTTTGATTGGAAAGTTGCGGTTCTATAGTCAGACTGGCCGGGCGCGTCAAGCCAAACCTTGGATTTTCGCGCAAGTGCGGGAAATTCCCGCTATTTTGTTGCCACAGTCGCTGCTCAGGATAAGCGCGGTCATCACTTGCCGTCAAACGAGAGGCGGGATCCGCCGTGGGAGCCGTCGTTGCGTTTCTTGAGCCTTCTAAGCTGTCTGTTTGTCCTTGCCGCCGGGCCGGCCGCGGCTGAGAACCTGCGTTACCGCACGGACTACCGCGTTACGCTCGGCGCACTGCCGATCGCGCGCGCCTCCTTCGTCACCGAGGTCAACCAGTCGAGCTACACGATCTCCGGCAGCTTCAAGTCGTCGGCGATCGTCAATGTCGTCACCACAATCTCGGCGGTCTCCAACGTGTCCGGAACCCTTCATGGGGACCGCATGCAGACCGACCGCTATACGCTGGTCTATCAGAAGGGCCGCAAGAAGCTCACCTATGACGTGCGCTACCAGGACGGGAACGTCACCCAGACGACGATCGAGCCGCAGCCGAAGCGGCGGCCCGAGACCTGGATCGAAGTCACCCAGCAGGATCTCATGGCGGTGCTCGATCCGATCAGCGGCCTGATCATTCCGGAGGGGGAGGCCGCCTGCCCGCGAACGCTTCCGATCTATGACGGTGAAAGCCGGATGGATATCGTATTGACGCCCAAGGGGCGTGAAAGCTTCTCCGCCGGTGGCGTCAAGGGTGAGGCGATCGTCTGCTCCATGCGGTATGTCCCGAAGTCCGGTTTCCGTAAGGGCCGCAAGGACATCGAGTACCTGCGCAAGGTGGACGGCATGGAAATCTGGTTTGCCAAGACGTCCACGCTGAAGGTATATGCTCCTGTCTATGCGCGCGTGCCGACGCAGATGGGGACGATCTATGTTTCGGCGGTCGAATTCGACGGCTGAGGAAGTGCGGGCCTGATCCCCGCGAGGGGAGACACGGGTGAAGACCAAGGCAACGTTGATCGGCTTCACGGCCATCCTGATGTGGTCGTTTCTGGCACTGCTCACGGCCGCGTCCGGCACCATGCCCCCGTTCCAGCTTTCGGCGATCACGTTTGCGATCGGCAGCCTGCCGGGCATCGTGACCTTCATCCTGAAGCCGGAACGCATCCGCGAGTTGCGCCAGCCTCCTAAGGTCTGGCTTACCGGCGTGATCGGCCTTTTCGGTTATCACTTCCTCTACTTCACCGCCCTACGTAATGCTCCTGCCGTCGAGGCCGGTCTGATCGCCTATCTCTGGCCCTTGCTCATCGTCGTCGGCTCGGCCCTTCTGCCGGGCGAGCGGCTGCGCTGGTATCATGTGGCCGGTGCGCTTGCTGGGCTTGCCGGCACGGTGCTGATCGTCGCCAAGAACGGCATCGCCTTCGATCCGGCCTATGCATTTGGCTACATGGCCGCGTTCCTGTGCGCCTTCACCTGGTCGGGCTATTCGCTTCTCACGCGTCGCTTCGAGGCCGTGTCGACCGATGTGGTGACCGGTTTCTGCCTTGCCACCTCGATCCTCTCGGCGCTTTGCCATCTCGGTCTGGAGACGACGGTCTGGCCGGACAGCGTGTCGCAGTGGGTTGCCGTCGTCGGCCTCGGCATCTTCCCGGTCGGTCTTGCCTTCTATGCCTGGGATCATGGCGTGAAGAACGGTGACATCCAGATCCTCGGCGCGTCGAGCTATGCCGCGCCGCTTCTGTCGACGCTCATCCTGACCCTTTTCGGCTTCGCCGAGCCTAGCCTGAGGATTGCCTTCGCCTGCCTGCTGATCACCGGCGGTGCCATGCTCGCGGCGCAGGACATGATCCGCCGCAAGCGCAAGGCCGAAGCCTGATCGGCCGATTGTTGGGGAGGGGACGATGGAAGCCGCTGCCACGATCGTCCTTTCGATCGCCGTCCTTGTCGGACTGAGCTATTTTCTGATCCTGAACAAGCAGCCGAGCCATAGGCGTGCGCTCTGGAAGACCCTTCCGGTTTCGCTGCTTGCGCTCTATGCCCTTGTCATGGAGGCACCGCATCTGATGGTCGCGGGGCTTGCCTTCAGCGCGCTCGGCGACGCCTTCCTGGCCTATGAGGGCGAGCGGAATTTCATCGGCGGCCTCGCCTCCTTCCTCATCGCTCATCTGGCCTATGGGGCACTGTTCTACCAGATCGGCGACGTCGGACTTGTCGCTGCGGAGGCTTGGAGGATGGTTGCTGCGGTTGTCGCCGTGCTGCTTGCCGGGGCCCTTGTCGGTTTCCTCTGGCGTGCGGCCGGCGAACTGGCGCCCGCCGTGCTCGCCTATGCCTCGGCGATTGCCGGCATGGCGGTCCTGTCGCTCGGCGTTTCTGCCGTCGCGGTCTTTGCGGGTGCCGTGCTCTTCATGTCGTCCGATGCGGTGCTGGCCGTCGAGACCTTCAAGATGACAAAGGATCACCCGCTGCGCCGCCTTGCCGCCCGCTATGTGTGGGCGAGCTATTTCGGTTCGCAGGTCATTCTGACCCTGTCGGTTGTGGCAATCGCGTCCTGATCTGACAGGAGCTATGACCTGCTTTCAGCCCAGGGCGACCAGCCGGGCGGTGCCATCTCGAAGCTCTGATAGTCGAAGCCGGGTGCGACCGTGCAGCCCACCAACGTGAAGTCGCCGAGGCTTTCGGCGGCTTGCCACCCGTCGGCGGGGATCACGGCCTGCGGGCGCTCGCCGCGCAGGAGATCGGCACCTAGCACGATGGTCTCGACGGTCGTTCCGTCGGGCGCGCTGTAGAGCGCCAGCGGCGCGCCGGCATGGTAGTGCCAGACTTCGACAGCGTCACGGACCCGGTGCCAGTGAGAACGTTCGCCCGCCTTCAGCAGGTAGTAGATCGCCGTTGAGTGTCCCCGCGGTCCGCCGGCTCCGTCGCGAAAGGTTTCGACGAACCAGCCGCCCTCGGGGTGGGGCTGCATCCCGAGGGTCTCGATCACGTCCTCTGCCGTCATCAGAAGTGATCCTTGCGCTTGCGGATCTCGGCAAACACCTCGGTGTCCGTCGCGCCCTCCATCAGAAGGTTGCGGCGGATCGACGGGTCGGCGGCGCGCAGGAAGGGGTTCGTCTCCTTCTCCAGGCCGATCGTCGTCGGAATGGTGAATTCGCCCTTCTGGCGCATGGCCTCGATCTCGGCAGCGCGGTTCTTCAGCCGGTTGTTTTCGGGGTCGATGGTGAGGGCAAAACGGGCGTTGGACAGCGTGTATTCATGGCCAAAATAGACCGCCGTCTCGTCGGGAAGAGCTGCGAGCTTCTGAAGCGAATGCCACATGTCGGCCGCAGGGCGCTCGAAAAGCCGGCCGCAGCCGAGGGCGAACAGGGTGTCAGCGGCAAACAGAAGCTTGTCGTCGGGCAGGTGGTAGCAGATATGGCCGGCGGTGTGGCCAGGCGTCTCGATCACTTGCACCACATGGCCGCCGAAGTCGAAGCTGTCGCCATCGCCGACCGCGCGGTCGAGCCCGGGGATAGCCACGGCCTCTTCACGAGGGCCGATGATCTCGCAGCCGAACTTCTCCTTCAGGGCGAGGTTCGCCTCGACATGGTCACCGTGGTGATGCGTGGTGAAGACATGGGTGATCTTCCAGCCGCGGCGGGCCGCGGCGGCGAGGATCGGCTCCAGTTCGGGAGCGTCGATCGTGGCGGTGAGACCGCTTTCCTGACAGTGGATGAGAACGCCGAAATTGTCGCTCCGGCAGGGAAAGACGTCGAGGTCGAGGGGCTTCATCGGGCCTTTGTCCGTTGTGCTTCGATTGCCGAAATGTAGCGTGTTGCGCCTTGAAGTCCACCGGCTGCCTGCTATCAATGGCGCCATGCACGTCGATATCGTCGATCTCCGCCAGTTCTACCATTCCATGCTGGGCCGCATGGCGGAGGAATCGATCGCCATGGCGCTTTCGTCGCTCTGGGTGCGGCTGCCGCAGGAACGGCTGGTCGGCCTCGGCTATGCCATCCCGTTCCTCGACCGCTTCCGGGCGGACACGGAGCGGACCTTTGCCTTCATGCCTGCCGGCCAGGGGGCCGTGAACTGGCCGGTCGGCGAACCATCTGCCACGGCGCTGGTGTTCGACGAGGAACTGCCGCTGCCGGATTCCTCGGTCGACCGGGTGCTGATGGTCCATTCGCTCGAATTCGCCGAAAACCCGCGGGAGAGCCTGAAGGAGATCTGGCGGGTGCTGGCACCCGGCGGACGGCTGGTCGTTGTCGTGCCGAACCGGCGCGGGGTCTGGGCCCGGATGGAGCACACGCCCTTCGGATCCGGCCGCCCCTATTCGCGCGGCCAGCTGACCGCGCTTTTCCGCGAGACCAATTTTACGCCTGGGGCGAGCGCGGAGGCGCTGTTCTTCCCGCCGTCGAAAATCCGAGCGGTCTTGCGTCTGCGGCGCAGTTTCGAGCGGCTGGGGCGTTTTGTCTGGCCGGCCTTTTCCGGCGTCATCGTCATCGAGGCGCAGAAGCGCCTCTATCAGGGCCTGCCGGTCGCGGCACGCGCCTCGCGCCGTGTCTTCGCGCCCGTTCTCGCGCCTCAAGGGGTGCCGACGACGCGGGTCAAGGCGCTTCAGGATCGCTGATCCGGAGGACGGCTGCGACAGCGGTCACCCTCGACAAAACCGGCTTTCCGTTTTATGGGCTCTCATCCGATATTGCCGGGCGTCCGCCCGGAATTTCAACGACAGAAAGCCACATCGATGAGCAGCGAAACCATGAAGCCGACCCCGCGTCCGGGTATCCTTGACATTGCCGCCTACGTGCCGGGCAAGGAACATGCGCCGGGCGTTGCGCGGGTCTTCAAGCTGTCGTCCAATGAAACCCCGCACGGTCCGAGCCCCAAGGCGATCGACGCCTTCAAGCAGAGCGCCGGCCATCTCGAGATCTACCCGGACGGCCAGGCGGTAGCGTTGCGCGAGGCGATTGCCGAAGTGCACGGCCTGAACGCCGCCAACATCCTGTGCGGAAACGGTTCGGACGAACTTCTCGGCCTGCTCTGCCACGTCTATCTCGGCCCGGGCGACGAAGGCATCATCACCGAGCACGGCTTCCTCGTCTACAAGATCCAGATCATGGGCGCCGGCGCGACCCCGGTCGTGGTGAAGGAAAAGGATTGCACGGTCGACGTCGATGCGATCCTTGCCGCCGTGACGGAGAAGACGAAGATCGTCTTCCTCGCCAATCCGGGCAATCCGACGGGCACCTATGTGCCGGCGAGCGAAATCCGTCGCCTCCATGCCGGCCTGCCCGGCAATGTCATCCTGGTGCTCGACGCGGCCTATGCGGAATATGTCCGCCGCAACGACTACGAGGCCGGCATCGAGCTCGTCTCCGGCAATCGCAACGTCGTGATGACCCGCACCTTCTCGAAGGTCTACGGGCTTGCGGCGCTGCGTATCGGCTGGGCCTATGCGCCGCTGGAGATCATCGACGCGCTGAACCGTGTGCGCGGTCCGTTCAACATGAATGCGCCGGCAATCGCCGCGGGCGCGGCATCGGTCCGCGACCAGGCCTTCGTCACGATGGCGGCCGACTACAATCTCGCCTGGGTCGAGAAGGTCTCAACCGCACTCTCCGCACTCGGCCTCAAGGTCACGCCGTCGGTCGCCAATTTCGTGCTGGTGCATTTCCCCGACGTCGATGGTAAGCGCGCCGCAGAGGCCGACGACTTCCTGACCAGCCGCGGTTTCATTCTGCGCGCCGTGCGCGGCTATGGCTTTGCCAATTCGCTGCGCATGACGATCGGCAGCGAAGAGGCCAATCGCGGCGTGATCGATGCGCTGACCGAGTTCATGGGGCGTGCCTGATGACTGCGATGTTCGACCGGATCGCGCTGATCGGTATCGGCCTCATCGGCTCGTCGATCGCCCGCGACGTGAAGGAACTGGGTCTCGCCCGTGACGTCGTCGTCTCGACCCGCAGCGCCGACACGCTGAAGCGCGCGGAAGAGCTTGCCCTCGGCACGGCCTACGAGTTGTCGGCGGCGGATGCGGTCAAGGATGCCGACCTCGTGGTCGTCTCGGTCCCGGTCGGCGCCTCCGAAGCCGTCGCCCGGCAGATCGCCGCGCATCTGAAGCCGGGTGCAATCGTCACCGACGTCGGCTCGACCAAGGCGTCGGTCATCGCCCAGATGGCGCCGCACATGCCGGACAACGTGCATTTCATTCCGGGCCATCCGCTCGCGGGCACGGAAAAGTCCGGCCCGGATGCCGGTTTCAGCGGTCTATTCCAGGGGCGCTGGTGCATCTTCACGCCGCTGCCGGGCACCGATGCCGGTGCACTTGCCAAGCTCCGTACCTTCTGGGGGGCGCTCGGCTCCAAGATCGACGAGATGGACCCGGAGCATCACGACAAGGTGCTGGCGATCGTCTCGCACCTGCCGCACATCATCGCCTACAACATCGTCGGCACGGCGGACGACCTTGAGACGGTGACGCAGTCGGAAGTGATCAAGTATTCGGCGTCCGGTTTCCGCGACTTCACCCGTCTTGCGGCCTCCGACCCGACCATGTGGCGCGACGTCTGCCTGCACAACAAGGACGCGATCCTCGAAATGCTGGCGCGCTTCTCGGAGGATCTCGCCTATCTGCAGCGTGCCATCCGCTGGGGCGAGGGCGACAAGCTGTTCGATCTCTTCACCCGCACCCGCGCCATTCGCCGCTCGATCATCGAGGCCGGCCAGGACGTCGACGTGCCGGATTTCGGCCGCCACTCGCTGGACAAGAAGGCCTGACCGCTTCGCTCAGAGCGGCGGCAGGACACCGATCGGGATGATGCCGAGGGAGACGACGCCATTCGTCAGCCTGAGGTCGGCGCCGCCCTTGTCCTGCCCGCCGAACAGCGCCCTCAGCACATTGGCAGCGTTCTCGATGCTGTCCTTCTCCTCGGGGAACGCGGCGCTCAGGGTATCCCGCCAAGCCGTGATGCCCTCGATCTCGATCCGAAGCCGGCCGGAGAGCATGCCGTCATTGCCGACCGAGATAGGGCCGCTGATCGTCACGACGCGGCCGCCGCCCATGTCTGCCACGAGGCGGCGGATCTCGCCTTCGCTGCCGTAGAGCCCTTCCCCGCGGTCGCCCTTGAGTTCGAGATACTTGGCCTTGCCGACGAGCGTCATGTCGAGGCTCGATGAGACCGGCGGCAGGAGCGACGCCTGGCCGCGCAACGACACGACCGCGTCGCGCGACAGGAGCGCGATGTCCAGGTCCTCGCCGGAGCGGCGAAGGTGGGCCTCCGCATGCGGCGCCGTCGTCTCGATGGTCGCCCCGTCGACCATGGTCGTCAGAAGAACCTGCAGACCGGTCGCTTCGAGGGAGGTGCGGTCGAGGCCGGAGAGCCCGGCATTGAGGCTCGAACGCAGCGCCTGCCATTCCAGCGCGAGCGAAAAGCCGAGCGCCGAGCGGACCTGGCCGGGGCTATCCAGTTCCCAGACCACATGGCCGGGGGCATAGACCTGGGCGGCCGAGCGGAAGGCGCCGAAACTTGCCGAAAGACCATGGAAATGGTCGTCGACGGACAGCCGGCTGCAGGTGACGCCGACGCGGAAGGGGAAGCCGCCGACCTGCATGTCGTCGCATTCCGCGGTGATGGCCGCGGGATTGGCGCCGGCAAGGATCGCCGTCAATTTGTCCTTCAAGGCCCCTGCCGCGCCGTACCACAGGCCGCTATAGACGAGGATGCAGAGCACGACGGCAATGCCGAGTCGCACGACCTTCAGGGTGGCGACACTCCGGTTTTCCTCACTCGACGTTGCCATCAGGCGCTCCAAACGTAAAATGGTGATCCGGTAATCGGGCCGGTATTCTGGAATGACCTGCGATATGGACGAATTTTGGGTGTTTGGCTACGGATCCCTGATGTGGAACCCGGGCTTTTCCTACGAGGAACGGGCCCAGGCCCTGATGTTGGGCTATCGCCGCTCGCTTTGCGTGCGCTCCTGGGTCCATCGCGGCACGCAGGAATGCCCGGGGCTGGTGCTGGGACTGGATCACGGCGGTTCGTGCCGCGGCGTCGCCTTCAGGGTCGCCGAGGCAAACCGGGAGGAAACCATCGACTACCTTCGCCAGCGCGAGCTCGTGACCCATGTCTATCTGGAGCGCACCCTGCCGATCCGCCTCTCCGACGGCCGGAAGGTCAGGGCGCTGACCTATGTCATCGATCGCGGGCATCATCAGTATGCCGGGTCGGTTTCCGTCGGTGAGGCGGCCGAGATCGTCAACCGCGCGGTCGGCGTGTCGGGTCCCAATCCGGTCTATGTGGCCAACACGGTCGCGCATCTGCGCGAACTCGGCATCCGGGACCAATGGCTGGAGCAGGTCGCCGCCGAAATCGAGCGGCTCGAGGGTGTTGCCTGAGCCTCACGCCCCCTTTTCGGCCAGAAGCTCCTTCATCCGCTTCGCGGCAGTCGGCGGCAGCGGTAGACCAGGATTGTTCTCCACCGTCTCGATGAGGAGTTCGTCGCTTACCCATTCGAGTTTTTCGATGAGGGTTTCGTAGAAGGTGTCAGGATCGAGCCCGGGCGCGATCGGCGGCAGGATCTTCACCTTGAAATGCCCGGGGAAGCGTAGGAACTTGCGGCGCGGCCAGAACAGGCCGGGATGCATTGCTACAGGTACGACCGGGACTTCGAGGTCGCGATAGATGCGGGCAATACCGTATTTATAGGCCGGCTCGGCGCCCGGCGGACGGCGGGTGCCTTCCGGATAGATGATGAGCTGGCGGCCGTCGGCCATTTCCTTCTTGGTGCGCTCCATCACCCCGACCATCACCTTGCCTTTGGCGCCGCGATCGACCGGGATCATCTTCTGCCGGGCGACATACCATCCGAAGATCGGGATCCACATCAGTTCCCGCTTGAGGATGTAGACCGGGTCGTCGAGCCAGGGCAGCAGCGCGTATGTGTCCCAAAGGGACTGGTGCTTCGGCGCAAGGATGTAGCCGCCCTTCGGAATGTTCTCGAGCCCCTCGACGGTGAATGTCGTACCGACGATCTTCTCCATCAGCCAGTGGTTGGAGCGGGCCCAGTTTTTCGGAATGACGAATGCCTTCTTGCGTGGCGCCAGGAAGTAATAGGGCGACAGCAAGATCATCTGCAGGATCAGGTTTGCATAGAAGAGCGTGTTGAACAGGATCGAACGCAGTATGATCATCGGGCAGGATTTCCTAAGACGGGCGTGACACCGTCCCTAACGCATATTGCCCGGGATAAAAAGCCGTGTTTTGCCGGTCGCGGCCGGCTCAGCCCGACGTCTTCGCGAACTTGGCCGTCGAGCGCAACCCGTCGCCGGCACCCCATCCGATCACGCCGCGCGCATAGGCGATCAGCGTCTTGCCGTATTCCGACAGGAGGGTGCGCACGACATTAGGATCGGCATACCAGGCGGTGTGCTTGAGGTCGGCATTGACCACCGGATAGGGGATGAAGTTCGTCGCGCGATCGATACGGCGCAACTCCATCAGGCTGCGCGGCATGTGATAATTGTTGGTGACCACCAGAACTGAGGCATAGCCGTGATCATGGATCCAGCGCGAGGTCTCATTGGCGTTGCCGATCGTGTCGAGCGCCTCGTAGCCTACATCGACGCAGCATTCGAAGAGGTCCGGCGAGCTCTGGGTCATCTTGCGGATCTGCGCCGGAGATGTCGTCGGATGGGCGCCGGAAATAAGCAGGCGCCGGCCGGAACCGCGGCGCAGGAGCTCCACCGCCTGATCAATCCGCTGATAGCCGCCTGTCAGCACGACGATGGCATCGGCCCGGGCATCTGCGGGCGGGACGAGGGTGGTGACCGAATCGGCAAACCACAGGAAGCCGGCAAGGATGACGCCGCAAAGCAGGATCGCGACCAGGCCGGCATAGTGCAGAAAACGACGCAGGAGGCCCCGGCGCGCAAGAAGGCCGCCGGCGGGGCTCTTTGGCAGATCCTCGCGGAATGCTCTATCGCGTCTCATCCGACCCATCGTCATTGTTCGTGCATAGCGTGCTTCTGCCATGCGGAACAGGCGGCTTTGTGGCATTCAACAGGCTTTCACGGTGTCAGTCACTCAGCAACCCGTCCGTGCGTGCCGGGTCGGAGCGTATGCTGTCGATTTCATAGATTGTGCGGATAACCGTCAGTCGGGCTGTCAGCGTCGTCAGCAGGGCAATGACGATCATCGTCGCGAAGATGCCGAGATAACCCATGTATCCAATCGAGAAAGTGCCGAAGAGTGCGCTTGCCTGATCGCTTTCCGGCGTGGCGAGCGACCGGCTCTGCCAGTAGCCGGCGATGGCGAAGAGGGCGGCTGCAAGCAGGCCGCCGGCGGCGGCACCCTTCAGGCTGATCTTGAGGAAATGCTTCTGGAACTCCCGGGCGACGAAGGAGCCCTCGGCGCCGACGAAGTGCAGGACCTCGATGATATGGCGATTGCCGGACAGTGCCCCGCGGGTCGCGAATACCACCGTCAGCACCATCGCGGTGAAGACGAGCAGGAGGATTGCCGAGCCGATCAGCACGGTGGTGCGGGCCATCTGAACGAGCCGGTCGACCCAGGTGCGGTGGTCGTCGAGGAAAGCCTGCGGAACCTCGGTCTTCAGCATGTCCCGCATCGCCGCGAAGTCCGGCGGGTTACTCTCGTCGATGGTGACGATGACGAGCCGCGGGACGGGCAGTTCGTGAAGGTCGAGTCCGGTGCCGAGCCAGGGTTCTAGCAGGCGTGCCGTTGCCGCGTCGTCCATGATCTGGCCGTCCTTGGTGCCGACGAAGGTCAGTGCCAGGTCACGGGCCTTGGCCAGTGCCTTGTCCATGTCGAGCCCGTCCTCGGGCTTGATCTGGATGGTGACCTCGCGGGAGATCTGGCTCTGCCAGCCGGCGGCGGTGGCGCGCACCATGCTGACCGCCCCGAGCGTCAGGCAGGCGAGGAAGGCCATGATGGCGATCACCACCATCAGCGCATTGCCCTGGATGTTGGAGGGCGGCAGGATTGCGCCCGTCGGGCGCACGGTCATCTCGGTGCGCCGCGCGGCGTGCTGAGGTGGTGCGGTGCTGGGTGCGTGGCTCTCGTAGGGATCGTGATCAGTCATAGATGTCGAGCCGCCCGTCGGTAAGGATCATGCGTCTTGCGTCGACCTGGTCCATCAGCGCCAGGTCATGGGTGGCGATGACGACGGCCGTGCCAAGGCGGTTCAATTCCAGGAACAGGCTGAGCAGGCGGCGCGCCATCGGCGGATCGACATTGCCCGTCGGCTCGTCGGCAAGCAGGATCTCGGGCCGGTCGATCAGCGCGCGGGCGATCGCCACCCGCTGCTTCTCGCCGCCGGAAAGCACCGGCGGCAGCACGTTGATGCGCTCGCCGAGGCCCACCCATTTCAGGAGTTCGATCACGTCCTTGCGGTAGGTTGCCTCGTCCTTGCCGCGCACCCTCAGCGGCAGCGCGACATTCTCGTAGGTCGTCAGGTGGTCTAGTAGCTGGAAGTCCTGGAACACGATGCCGACACGGCGCCTCAGCATCGGCAATTCCGCGCGCGGGATCTTGGTGATGTCTCGGCCGAAGCTGCGGATCAGGCCGCGCGTCGGCTGGAGCGACATGAACAGAAGGCGCAGCAGGGTGGTCTTGCCGGCACCGGAAGGCCCGGTCAGGAACTGGAAGGAACGCTTCGGAATATCGAAGGTGAGGTCGCGGAGAATTTCCGGTCCCATCCCATAACGCAAGCCGACATTTTCGAAATGGATCAAGAGCCCAGCCAGTCTGACAGATCGCGGATCCGCGACATCTTAACGAATGAGGTTAACAGTCGGTAAATCCCGGTCGAATTACGGCCGTTGCGGCCCCTTCTTTCCGAAGCATTAACCATTTGAATTTACGTCTGGAGAGGATTCGTTTCAATGCCCAGATTTGGCCGGTCCGCGGGCGATTGCGAAAGGCTGTTGGAAGATGAACGCATTCCGCTCCAGAAGGCACGCCGCCGCACCGGACATCGACCTCCTGCCGCCCGACAGGCCGAGGATGCCGCATGCCTGGCCGATCCGCGTGACGGAAGACATCGTCGACGCCGAGTTCGTCACGGTTCGCGAAACCACGCCGCGCCGGCCCTCCGATGCCCGCAGTTCCAACGATAATCACCGCCGGACCGCCGACAGGGGCTGGGCGGCGTCGCGGCCAGCCAGCAGGCGCACCTTCGCCGCAGGCATTCTGTCGCGGCTGGAAAGCCTACTGCAGACACTTTCGGACAAGGGGTTCGCCGCCTTCGTTTCGCTCGTCTTCGTCGCGATCTTCGCGCTTGCCGGGCTGATGGTCGGCGAGCCGGGGGCGAGGGCCAATGCCGAGCCGCTCGACATCACCCATGTCAGCCTGACTCCGCATGACGACGACGGCATGCGGGTCCTGCAGGTCAACGCGATCATCGAGAACCGTGGGACGCGGACAAGCGTGCTGCCGAAGCTGCGCGCTGACCTGATCGCGGGCGGTCAGGTGATCGCCAGCACCTATATCGAGACCCCCGTCAGCGAAATCGATGCCGGACACAGCCGTGGCATCACAGCCAGGCTCCTGCATCCCGGTGGAAAAATGCCGGAACTTCGGCTTTCCTTCGAGGAAACGGGTGCCTCGCGCTCCTGACTATGCTATCGGCCAACACTCTCGACGCTCGGTCCCGACAGGCCGTGCCGCAGTCCTGAAGGAGTGAACCATGCCCGTCGTCCGCGGAAAGAACATCGAACCGCTCTATACCGCCCGGCAGATCAACGAGCGCAACCACCAGATCGCCGCCGAGATCGCCAAGGGACCTGCCGACGATCTGCTGGTGATTGCCGTGCTCAAGGGCTCCTTCATCTTCGCCGCCGACCTGATCCGCGCGCTGCATGACGTCGGTCTTGCTCCGGAGGTCGAGTTCATCACCCTGTCCAGCTATGGCACAGGCACTGTCTCGCAAGGGGTCAGGATCGTGAAGGATATCGACAGCGACGTGAAGGGCCGCAACGTGCTCCTGATCGACGACATCCTGGAGTCCGGCCGGACGCTCAAGTTCGCCAAGGAACTGCTCTACGAGCGTGGTGCCGCCCATGTTTCGCTGGCCGTGCTTCTCGACAAGAAAGTCAAGCGCCAGGAACAGCTTGAGGCCGATCACGTCGGCTTCGAATGCCCCGATTACTTCGTCGTCGGCTACGGTATGGACGTGGCCTATGCCTTCCGCGAACTGCCCTTCGTCGGCGTCGTCACGGGCGACGCCTGAGGTCTTCGCCGGGGCTGACTTTCGCCCCGAGACGAAGAGCACTTGTTAACCATGGGGGCGGTCGGCCCCCGCGGCGTTTACCGATCGCAAAGGAAACTCTGGTGATTTCGCTTCCGGGACAGCGAATGAACGGAGTAGCGATCATGGCGAGAATTCTGATTACCGAGGACGAGGATTCCCTCCGCTCCTTCGTGGCGCGCGCCCTCCGTCTCGACGGTCATGAGACTTTCGAGGCCGCTGACGGTGCCGAAGGCCTGGAGCGCCTGGGTGAAAAGGAATTCGACCTCCTGCTGTCGGATATCCGCATGCCGGTCATGGACGGGATCGAGCTTGCCCATCGCGCCGCGTCGTCCTTCCCAGACCTCAAGATCCTGCTGATGACCGGCTATGCCGAGCAGCGTGAACGCGCCGACGATCTCGCCGCGAAGATCATCGATGTCGTGTCGAAGCCCTTTGCACTGCCGGACATCCGTGCCGCCGTCGCCCGCGCACTGGCGAGCTGACGTCTGCCCGCCGGGCGACATGTCGGCCGGCGATGACCCTGTCTACTGGATGTCGAGCAGTCGTTCGAGATAGCGCCGCTCCAGTTCCGGACCGGCATTCTCCCCAAGCTTCTTGCGGATCGCCTCCAGGATTTCGCGTGCGCGCTGCACGTCGATCTCGTCGGGCACGTTGACGCGTTCGCCGAAGTCCGGGCCTGAGCTGGCTCTCGGCCGACCGAGCGGATCGCGGCCGTTCTGGCCGCCTTGCCCCATGCCCTGCTGTTCGCCCTGCTGGCCCCGCATGGCCTGCATCATCTGGTTCATCATGTCGCGTGCGCCTTTGCGCAGGGCTTCCAGAGCCTTGCCCTGTCCTTCGACGGCGCGGCTGCCCTGGCTCTTGCCGAGCGCTTCGCCCGCGCCGCGCATTTCGCGTCCGGCCTCTCCGAAACCCTCGCCGGGCTCGACGCCCAGTTCCTTCAGGCCCTTCTGCAGTTCGCCGAGCTGCTTGCCGAGCTGCTCCTGCTGGGCGCGAAGGTTCTTCAGTGCCTCGCGCAACTGTTCGGCGGTCATGCGATCGGTCGGAGAGCCCTGCTGCCCGTCCTCGCCCTGCTGGCCTTCCTGCGGCTGCTGGCCGCCTTCTCCTTCCGGCGGCATCTGCTCGAGAAACTCGCCATCCTCGCCGTCGCCGGGATCGCCGCGCTGCATGCGGTCCTTCAGAGCCTGGTCGCGACGGAAGGTCTCGTCCATCAGCTTCTGCTGCTCCTGCATGATCTCGCCGAGCTTGTCGATCTGCTGGCGGACCTGGCTGTTCTCCTGCTGTTGGCCGCCGCGCTGCGGGCGTCCGGCCTGCAGGTTGTTCATCATGCGCTGCAGCTCGGACAGCATCTGGCGCGCGGCGTCGCGGTTGCCGGAGCGCGCCAGGTTCTCGATCTGGTTCATCATGTTTTCGAGGTCGCGCTGGCGCAGGACATTCTGCGCCGACTGCTGCTGCTGTTGCTCCTGGGCATCCGGCTGCCGTTCCGCGAGCGCCTTCATGAAGTCCTGCATGGCGGCGCGCAGCTCGTCCATCAGCTTCTTGACTTCCTCGTCCGGGGCATTGCGTTCGAGCGCGTCGGCGAGGGCCTGCTGGGCGTCGCGCAACTTGCGCTCGGCAAGCGACAGGTCGCCGCCGTCGATGCCGAGCGCAATCTCCCAGAGATAGTCGGCGGTGCCTTTCAGGTCTTCCGTCGTGCGGGCAAGCTTCATGCGCGCCTGGGCCGACTGGATCAGCAGGTAGTGCGTGGTGTTGGGGATCGTTTCGTCGGGACGGAGCGACAGTGCCTCGTTGAGGGCGATCGATTGCGGCAGGTCGCGCACATCCAGCGCGAAGACCTGGCGCTCCTCGGCGACCGCTGCCGCCAGCGGCTCGACGAAGGCGCGCGCCGGCAGGACCATCTCGTGGGGCTGGCTGCGACCGGTCTGGCCTGCGCCGTCGGTTGCGACGAGGGTGATCCTGACCTTGCGGCCCGAAAGCGGATGCTCCGTGATGTTGCGGCTCGAGATACCCTTGGCCTCGCGGGAATTATGGCGTGGCAGGTCGAGTTTGTAGTCGGGCAGGGGGTAGAGCGACAGGGCATCGGGCTTCTGATCGACGGACTCGATCTCGGCAAAGGCCTTGGAAAGCCCGTAGTCGTCCTGTGCCTTGAAGCCGATTTCGAGCGCGCCGTTTGCGCTGCGCCGCGGAAGGCCGTCGAAGGCGATCTCCGGCGCCTTGTCGGCGATCACCTCGATCCGCCACTGGTGCCCACCGACCAGCAGGTCCCCGCTCGTTCCGAGCTTCCATTCGTAGACACGGGCGGCGGGCGCCGCTTCCGCCGTCTGCTGCTTGGCTGGATCTTCTGCGGTTTCATCCTCAGGGACCGTGGCTGCGAAGTCCGTCACGGCGCCGCTGTCGGCGGCACGGAAGATCACCTTTTCATCGGCGCCACCGCCGGTGATGCGCACGGTCGCCTGGGCATTCTGCGGGACCCGCACAAGGCCTTCGGTCGCTCCGTCCAGACCCGACAGGAAGACCGGAGCCTGGCTGGTATAGGCCGGCGGAGTGATCCAGGCGTCGATGCGCATGTCGGGCATGTCACTGGTCTGCGGCTGCTGGCGGAAGGCGTCGGCGATGACGCCCGCGCCGTTCGAGCCGGAATAGGCGAGTGCGACGGCAAACAGAAGCGCCGGGACGGCGCGCAGCGCATAGCGGTCGAAGCGGGCGATGTCGGGACGTGGAAAGCCTGCGTCGAGGGCGGCGATGGTCTCGGCCATGCGCCGCTGGTGTTCGACCCACAGCGCCCGGGCAAAGGGCGTCTCGAAGGCGGGTTCATCATCCTGCACGGCGACCGGCTGATGCGGCAGGTGGTTGCGTTCCTCGAGCAACCGGTCAGCCTCTTCGCTTGCCGGCCAGCGCAGCCGGGCGAAGGGAAGGAGGCTCGCGACGAAGGCGAAGGTCAGGACGAAGACGAGAACAAGCCGAACGGCGTCGGGCAACTGCCGATAGACGCCGAGCCAGGCGAGCGAGATGAATATGGCGGCGATGCCTGCCAGTGGCAGGAAGAGCGGCAGAAGCCGTTCGGCAAACAGCACGAGCCTTGCGAGGAAGCGCTTGATCGCCACCCGCCGCGCCAGGGCCGGGTCGTTGCGAAACGCTCCTGTTCTCGTTCCACCCGGCTGAGGAGGGGTCATCCGTCGGGTCTCCGTTGAGCGGGCCTTGGACCGGGGAAAGGTCGCGAGCCGGCCTTTTGCCTTCTCCGGGGAGGATAGCATTCTTTGTGGCGAAGACGAGGGCGGACGGCGCGCTCAGTCCGCTTTTTTGCCGCGGTCGCCGAAAAGTGAACGGCGGCCGCGGGTGCCGATCAGTCCAGCCAGGCCGGAACCGAATCGAGATTGATCATGTCGTCATAGCTCGGACGCGGGCGAATCACATGGAACTCGCTGTCCTTGACCAGCACTTCCGGCACCAGCCGGCGGGTGTTGTAGGTGCTCGCCTGGACGGCGCCATAGGCGCCTGCCGAGCCCACGGCCATCAGGTCGCCTGCCTTCGGCATCGCCATTTCCCGGTCGAGCGCGAGATAGTCGCCGGTCTCGCAGACGGGGCCGACGACGTCGGCGCGGATGCGCGGTGCGCTTGCCGCCTGGATCACCACCGGGCGGATCTCGTGGTGGGCCTCGTAAAGGGTCGGGCGGATAAGGTCGTTCATCGCCGCGTCGACGATCACGAAGGTCTTTTCGCCGCCGTCCTTCACATAGATGACCTCGGTCACCAGGATGCCGGCATTGCCGACGATCAGGCGGCCCGGCTCCGCGACGATCTTGCAGTTCAGCCCGGCCAGCTGTTCCTTGACGATCCGGGCATAGTGGTCCGGTTCCGGCGGCGGGTTGTTGTCGTCCTTGTAGGGAATGCCCAGGCCGCCGCCCACGTCGACGTGATCGATCGCATGGCCGTCGGCGCGCAGCGTCTCGACCAGTTCGCGCAGCAGCCGGAACGCGTCCTCGAAGGGCTGCAGCTCGGTGATCTGGCTGCCGATGTGCATGTCGATACCGGTGACCTTGATACCGGGCAGGCTGGCCGCGCGGGCATAGACGACACGGGCGCGGTCGAAGGAAATGCCGAACTTGTTTTCCTTCTTGCCGGTCGAGATCTTGGCGTGGGTCCTGGCATCGACGTCCGGATTGACGCGGAAGGAGACATGCGCCTGCTTGCCGGCCTTGACGGCACGGGCATTCAGAACCTCGAGTTCCGGTTCGCTCTCGACGTTGAAGCAGTAAATGCCTGCCTCGAGGCCCAGGTCCATTTCGGAGACAGTCTTGCCGACGCCGGAAAACATGATGCGGTTTGCCGGGATGCCGGCGGCGAGCGCGCGGCGCAGCTCGCCTTCCGAGACGACGTCGACGCCAGCGCCGAGCCTGGCGAGGGTCTTGAGGACCGCCTGGTTCGAGTTGGCCTTCATCGCGTAGCAGACCATGGATTCGACACCGGCGAAGGCCTTGGAGAAGACCTTGTAGTGACGTTCGAGGGTGGCCGTCGAATAGCAGTAGAAGGGAGTCCCGACCGCCTTGGCGATGTCGAGTACGGAAACGTCCTCGGCGTAGAGCACGCCGTCGCGATAGTCGAAGTGGTTCACGGGCTACGGCCTGTCAGAGAAGGGGATCGAGGATGAAGGGGTCGTCGGCGACGGTCGGCTTCTGCGTCTTCTGGCCGGGTGCCAGCTTGTTCTGCTCGGCCGCCGGCATGTTCGGCGGGTCGAGGTCGGCCTTTCGTCCGCAGCCGGTCAGCACCAGGGCGGCTGCCAGGATGCCGGCTGCCATCGTCGCACGGGAAAGCGTCTTCACCATCACCCAATCCATCGAAAATCTCGTCTCTTTAGCCTGTAGCGAAAATTGGGGCGCTTGTGCACCCTCAATCTCGTGATGCCGGCTTAAACGACTGTGATCAGTTGCGGGCGCGCCACCAGGCGATCTGCCGGCGTACTTCCTCCGGTGCCGTGCCGCCATAGCTCTTGCGGCTGGCGACCGAGGCCTCGACGGTCAAGACGTCGAAGATGCCGGCGGTGATGGCCGGGTTGATCGACTGGAGGTCTTCGAGCGACAGTTCCGACAGGTCGCAGCTCTTTGCCTCGGCCATGGCGACGGCCTTGCCTGTCGCATGATGGGCGTCGCGGAACGGCAGTCCCGCCTCGCGCACCAGCCAGTCGGCGAGATCGGTCGCGGTCGAGTACCCAGAACCGGCGGCCGCCTTCATCTTGTCGGTGCGCACCGTCATGTCGCGGACCATGCCGGTCATGGCGGCGATCGCCAGTTCCAGGCTTTCCGCCGAATCGAAAACCTGTTCCTTGTCTTCCTGCATGTCCTTGGAATAGGCGAGTGGCAGGCCCTTCATCACGGTCAGGAGTGCGATCAGCGAGCCGTTGATGCGGCCGGTCTTGGCGCGCACCAGTTCGGCGGCGTCGGGGTTCTTCTTCTGCGGCATGATCGACGAGCCGGTCGAAAAGGCGTCCGACAGGCGGATGAAGCCGAATTGCGGCGTCGACCAGATGACGATTTCTTCGGCGAGCCGTGACAGGTGCGTGGCGCAGATCGAGGCGATCGACAGGAATTCGAGCGCGAAGTCGCGATCGGACACGGTGTCGATCGAGTTGCGGGTCGGTTCGCGGAAGCCGAGCGCCTGAGCCGTCATGTGGCGGTCGATGGCAAAGCCGGTGCCGGCAAGGGCGGCTGCCCCGATCGGGCTCTCGTCCATGTGTTCGATCGCGTGGCGCACGCGCTGGCGGTCGCGGCCGAACATCTCGACATAGGCCATGCAGTGATGGCCGAAGGTCACCGGCTGGGCGGTCTGCAAATGGGTGAAGCCGGGCATCACGGTCGCGGCGTGTTCTTCGGCGCGGTCTAGGAAGGCGGCGATCAGCGACGTCAGAGATCCCTCGACCTTCTGCAGCTCTTCCTTGACCCAGAGGCGGAAATCGAGCGCCACCTGGTCGTTGCGCGAGCGGGCGGTGTGCAGGCGTCCGGCGGCCGGGCCGATCAGCTCGGCAAGGCGCGCCTCGACGTTCATGTGGATGTCCTCGAGCTTGCGCGAGAACTCGAACCGGCCTTCCTCGATCTCTGACAGGATCGTGTTCAGGCCGTGAACGATCTTGTCTTTGTCTTCGCCGGTGATGATGCCTTGATGGGCGAGCATGGTCGCATGGGCGATCGAGCCGCGGATGTCCTGGGCGTAAAGCTTCTTGTCGAAACCGATCGAGGCATTTATCTCCTCCATGATGGCGGCCGGCCCGGACGCGAAGCGACCGCCCCACATCTGGTTGGAGGATTTCGTGTTCTTGGTGTCCTCAGCCATTCGATGCCCATCCTGGAGACTGCGATGACAGAAAAAAGACCGCTCGGACTTCCTTCCGCCAAGCTTGTGTTGATTGCGGCGGTCGCCGGGATCATGGCCGGCGCGGTCGCGGTATACGTGAAGCAGGCCGGGTCTGGCAATGGCGCGGAGACGGCGGAGGCCGCCCAGTGCGCGGGGAGCATCGAAAAGGCTGCGGCCTTGAAGCCCTTCACCACCGGCGAGGTCGCGGCGATGGTGGCGGCGAGCGAGCCGCGCCTGATCGGCGGCCTCACCTTCAAGGACCAGGCGGACAAGGCCACGACAATTGCCGACTTCTCCGGCAAGACGCTGCTGGTCAATCTCTGGGCCACGTGGTGCGTGCCCTGCCGGGAGGAAATGCCGGCCCTCAACGCGCTGCAGAAGGCTGAGGGCAGCGACAGGTTCCAGGTGCTGGCGATCAACATCGACACCGGACCGGTCGACAAGCCGAAGGCTTTCCTCGACGAAATCGGCGTCGATGCGCTCGGGCTTTATCGCGACGCCAGCATGGGCGTATTCAACACGATGAAGAAGGAAGGCCTCGCCTTCGGCCTGCCGGTCACCCTGCTTCTCGACGGCAAGGGCTGCCTGCTCGGCGCGATGAACGGTCCCGCCCAATGGGACAGCAAGGACGCCCGGGCGCTGGTCAAGGCCGCCGTCGGCAGCTGAACATCGCCTCACTGCTCATTGCCGAGGATTGGCCCCTCGATCCCGGCGGTGGCATCGTTTCATGTCCCGGTGGTGAAAGGCGGCCGCCTTTTTCCGGGAACAACGCCCTTGGCGTCAAGGAGAACGGTGTTACCGCGTCGGGACCGGTACTTCGCCGCGGTAATCGTAGAATCCGCGGCCGGACTTGCGGCCGAGCCAGCCGGCTTCGACATACTTCACCAGCAGCGGGCAGGGACGGTACTTGCTGTCGGCCAGGCCGTCGTGCAGCACCTGCATGATCGACAGGCAGGTGTCGAGGCCGATGAAGTCGGCCAGCTGCAGCGGGCCCATCGGATGGTTGGCGCCGAGCTTCATCGCGGTGTCGATCGCCTCGACCGAGCCGACGCCCTCATAGAGTGTGTAGATCGCCTCGTTGATCATCGGCAGCAGGATGCGGTTGACGATGAAGGCCGGGAAGTCCTCGGCGACGGTGATCGTCTTTTCCAGCGAGCGGACGAAGGTCTTTGCGGTTTCGAAGGTCACCTCTTCGGTCGCGATGCCGCGCACCAGTTCGACCAGCTTCATCACCGGAACCGGATTCATGAAGTGGATGCCCATGAAGCGTTCCGGGCGGTCGGTCGCAGCGGCGAGGCGGGTGATCGACAGCGAGGAGGTGTTGGTGGCGAGCAGCGCCTCGGGTTTCAGGACCGGGCAGAGCTGTGCGAAGATTTTGCGCTTGACCGTCTCGTCCTCGGTGGCGGCCTCGATCACGAGGTCCATCGGCGCCATGTCGTTGATGTCGGTGGTGCCGGAGATGCGGGCAAGGGCCGCCTTGCGATCCTCGTCGGCGAGCTTGCCGTTGCTCACCTGGCGGGCGAGATTGCCGTTGATGGTGGCGAGGCCGGCCTCGATGCGATCCTTGGCCAGGTCGTAGATGGTGACCTTGTAACCCGCGAGCGCCGAAACATGGGCGATCCCGCAGCCCATCTGGCCCGCGCCGACGATCCCCACATTGCCAATAGTCGTAGCCATCCCGTTCTCCTCGCCAGGCTTTGATCGCATTTCATGAAAATGCCGGGCCAACGAAAGCCAGCCCGGCAAATTGATAGACCCCTGCGGGGCGTTTTTCCAGTCCTTTCGCAGTTGCGAAAGGAACGCAGATCAAAGCGCCTTTTCGAGTTCCGGCAGGGCCTCGAACAGGTCGGCGACAAGGCCGTAGTCGGCGACCTGGAAGATCGGGGCTTCCTCGTCCTTGTTGATCGCGACGATGACCTTCGAGTCCTTCATGCCGGCGAGGTGCTGGATGGCACCCGAGATGCCGCAGGCGATGTAGAGCTGCGGGGCGACCACCTTGCCGGTCTGGCCGACCTGCCAGTCGTTCGGCGCATAGCCGGCATCGACTGCGGCGCGGGACGCGCCGACGGCGGCACCGAGCTTGTCGGCGACGGGCAGGATCACTTCCTGGAACTTCTCCGACGAGCCGAGTGCGCGACCGCCCGAGATGATGATCTTGGCGGAGGTCAGTTCCGGACGGTCCGACGACGACAGGGCGTCCGAGACATGGCTCGAAAGACCCGGATTGGCAGCCGCCGAGACGCTCTCGACAGCGGCCGAACCGCCTTCAGCGGCCGCGGCGAAGGATGCCGTGCGTACGGTGATGACCTTCTTGGCGTCGGTCGACTGCACCGTCTGGATGGCGTTGCCGGCATAGATCGGGCGCTTGAAGGTGTCGGCCGAGACGACCTCGATGATTTCCGAGACCTGCATCACGTCGAGAAGGGCGGCAACGCGCGGCAGCACGTTCTTGCCGACCGAGGTAGCCGGGGCGATGATCGTGTCATAGGCGCCGGACAGCGAAACGATCAGGGCTGCGAGCGGCTCCGCCAGGTTGTTGGCGAGAGAAGCGTCGTCAGCGAGAAGCACCTTGGAGACGCCAGCGAGCTTTGCCGCCGCGTCGGCGGCAGCCTTGGCGCCGGCGCCGGCGACCAGCACATGGACGTCGCCGCCGATCTTGGCGGCGGCGGTGAGCGCCTTGGCCGTCTGGTCGGAGACGGTTGCGTTGTCGTGTTCTGCCAGAAGAAGAATGGCCATGTTCAATATCTCCTCAAATCTTCCGGATCAAAGCACGCCGGCTTCGGTCTTCAGCTTCTCGACCAGTTCGGCGACCGACTTGACCTTGACGCCAGCCTTGCGGCCCGAAGGCTCCTCGGTCTTCAGCACCTTCAGGCGAGCAGCAGTGTCGACGCCGAAATCGGCCGGGCTCTTCTTGTCGAGCGGCTTCTTCTTCGCCTTCATGATGTTCGGCAGCGAGGCATAGCGCGGCTCGTTGAGGCGAAGGTCGGTGGTGACGATCGCCGGGAGCTTGACCTCGATGGTCTGCAGGCCGCCGTCGACTTCACGAGTCACTGTCGCCTTGTCGGCGCCGAGATCGAGCTTCGAGGCAAAGGTCGCCTGGCTCCAGCCGAGCAGGGCCGAAAGCATCTGGCCGGTCTGGTTTGCGTCGTCGTCGATCGCCTGCTTGCCGGTGATGACGAGGCCCGGGGCTTCCGCCTCGACCACGCCCTTCAGGATCTTGGCGACCGCGAGCGGCTCGACCTGATCCTCGGTCTCGACCAGGATCGCACGATCCGCACCCATCGCAAGCGCCGTGCGCAGCGTTTCCTCGGCCTTGGCCGGGCCGATCGAAACCACGACCACTTCGTCCGCCTTGCCGGCTTCCTTCAGGCGAAGCGCCTCTTCGACCGAGATTTCGTCGAACGGGTTCATCGACATCTTGACGTTCGCCAGCTCAACGCCGGAACCATCAGGCTTCACGCGGATCTTGACGTTGTAGTCAACAACCCGCTTGACGGTAACGAGTACTTTCATGAGTTCCTTCCTTCATTGCCCTGCCTGAAAATGCGCTTTCGGGCGGCTATCCGATAGTCAGTGGGCGACATGGATACGCATTTTTTTCCCAATTACAACGTCCGCAGACGCCCATGACCATCCTTAAAACGATTAACTGACTTTTACGTACACGTAAATTTAAGGCGCGACCCGCTTATCGACCCCATTGGAGCGTTCGCCTCTGCCCGCCGGCTTGCGGGACGGGGGCCGACGGCGGCGTCGTGGTCCGGTGCACGACCGCCTTCGGTGTGACGATTGTCCGGTCGAACAGCGGCACACCGCGCCGCCGCATGACGAGGACCAGAAGTGTCCCGGCGAGAATGCCCCCGACATGGGCGCCCCAGGAGACCGTGCCTTCGCCATCGGTCGCCAGCATTACAAATTGCTGGCCGATCCAGAAGGCGAGCGGCAGGAAGGCCGGAAGGGGCAGCGGAAAACGGAAGAGCACGAGCACCCAGATCCTAACCTTCGGATGCAGCATGAGATAGGCGGCAACGACGCCCGACACGGCACCGGAAGCACCGATCAGCGGGGCCTGCGAGAGGGGTGCGACCAGCCCGTGAAACAGCGCACCGGCGGCGGCGCAAAGAAGATAGAAGAGCAGATACCGGACGTGTCCGAGCGCGTCCTCGACATTGTCGCCGAACACCCAGAGGAACAGCATGTTCGAGCCGAGATGCATCAGGTCGGCATGCAGGAAGGAATAGGTGACGAGCGTCGCATCCGGCGGCACGATGGCGAGCGCCGGATCGAGCACGGCGCTGTCGAAGACCACCGCCGGGATGAAGCCGAACCCGTAGACATTGGCCTCGGCCACGGCTTCCGGGGTCAGCAGGACGGTGAAGGCGAAGACTAGCGCGTTGACGAGGATCAGGCCGCCGGTGACGTATTGGCGCCGGATGTGCTTGAGGGCGTTGCGATCGTGCAGCGGAATGAACATTCGCGCGCCCCTTCGGCCCGTTGGCGGTTCAGCGGTTCTTGCCAGGAACCCAGAGGATGTCGGCCTTGCCGCCGTCATTGGCGAAACGGGCAGCGACGAACAGGAAATCCGACAGGCGGTTGATGTATTTGAGCGCCGGTTCGGCCACCGTCTCGCCGTCGAAGCGTGACAGTTCCACCATAATGCGTTCCGCGCGCCTGGCGACGGTGCGTGCGAGGTGAAGATGTGCGGCTGCCGGCGAGCCGCCCGGGAGGATGAAGGATTTAAGCGGGTCGAGATCGGCGTTCAACCGGTCGATCTCGCTTTCGATGCGGATCACCTGCGCCTCGATCACCCGCAGCGGTTCATAGGACAACACTTCGCCGGTCTCGGGCGCTGCAAGGTCCGCGCCGAGATCGAAGAGATCGTTCTGGATGCGCATCAACATGGCATCGAGCTCCGCCATGTCGCCGGTGTGCAGGCGGGCGACGCCGATCGTCGAGTTCACCTCGTCGATCGATCCATAGGCGTCGACGCGCAGGTCGTGCTTGAGGCGGCGCGGCCCCGAGACGAGGGCGGTTGTGCCGTCGTCGCCGGTGCGGGTGTAGATCTTGTTCAGTCGGACCATTGCCGGTTCCTCCTCAGCGGCCGCCGCCGGTCAGCCACAGTGTCAGCATGATCAGCGCGATGGCGATCGCCTGCAGGACGAGGCGCGCCTGCATCAGCTTGTTCGATGTGTTGCCGCTGCCGCCCTTCAGCATGTTGAACAGGCCCCGGATGAGGACGAGGACGACGAGGCCCATGACGATCAGGGCGAGGACGGTGGTGAAGCCGGACATGTTTTCTCTGTTGCTTTCTTTTCAGGCTCAGTCCAGCGATCGCATCAGCCTGTAGAACAGGTCGGCCGGCAAGAGCCGTTTCAGCAACGCGCCCTGCCGGGCCGGTGTGGTCACGAGATAATGTGGGCGGGGTCGTGCCGCGGTCAAGGCATGTCTCAGCACTTTGTAGACCGCCTCGGGACCAAGCTTGTGGCGGTTGATCGGGCCGGTTCCGTTGAGGCGGGCGAGCTGGCGCCTGTACTCCTCTGCATGGGCCGAATTTTCCAGGTCGACATTGGCTTCGATCATCTTCAGCGCATTGGCGGTGAAGCGGCTTTCGATCGGGCCGGGTTCGATCAGACTGACATGGATACCGGTGCCCTCAAGCTCCATGCGCAGCGTCACGCTCAACCCCTCGAGCGCATATTTCGAAGCGGTATAGGCGCCTCGGTAGCGGTAGGGCAGCAGCCCGAGGATCGACGAGCACTGGACGATGCGTCCTTCGCCGCGGGCGCGCATCAACGGGATGATGCGCCGGGTCAGTTCATGCCAGCCGAAGACGTTCGTCTCGAACTGACGGCGCAGGACATCGGTCGACAGGTCCTCGATCGCGCCCGGCTGACCATAAGCGCCGTTGTTGAACAGGGCGTGGATGCGGCCGCCGGTGCGCTCGGATACGGTGTCGACCAGCGCGGCGATGCTGTCGGTGTCGGTATAGTCCATCAGCAAGGTCTCGATGCCGTCCGCTTCGAGTGATGCCCTGTCTTCCTCGTTGCGCACCGTGGCGAAGACCCGCCAGCCATCGGTGTTGAGCGTCCTTGCGCAATGGGCGCCGATGCCCGACGAGCATCCGGTTACGATGATGTTGCGGCGATCCGTCATGGAATGTGTCCTGTACAAACCGCTTCCGTTTCCCATATTCGTTCGCGGGTGACAATCGGCCGTCGATTGACGGCCGGCGGAATTCAAGGAGATCGGATGCCGGCATTCCTGCGTATGCTCTACAAGGTCAGCTTCGACGCGCTCAATCATTTCAGCGAAGACGACGGCTGGGCCATGGCGAGTCACGTCGCACTGTCGGTGCTGCTCGCCGTCTTTCCCTTCCTGATCTTCGGCACGGCGCTTGCGAGTTTTCTCGGTGCCGACAGCTTTGCCGAGACCGCCGTGCACATCATCTTCGACACATGGCCGGAGGCGATCGCCAAGCCGCTTTCCGAGCAGGTCGTGCAGGTGCTCACCATCCCGCGCGGCGGGCTCCTGACGGTTTCGGTTCTCGCTGCCGCCTATTTCGCCTCCAACGGGGTCGAGGCTCTCCGGGTCTCGCTGAACCGCGCCTATCGCGTCGTCGAGACGCGCCGCTGGTATCTCACGCGCCTCCTGAGCGTCGGCTTCATGCTTGGTGGCGTGGCGGTACTTGCCCTCATCAGCGCGCTGCTCGTCGCCGTTCCCGTGGCGCTCGGCTTTGCGGAGAAATGGTTCCCCTGGCTCGAAGGCGTGCTCGCGACCCTGTCGGACTGGCGCATCTACGGCACCCTCGGGCTGCTCGCCTTCGGACTGGTGCTTTCCCATCTCAGCCTGCCCGACGGCCACCGCCGCATTCGAGACGTTCTTCCCGGGGTTCTGCTGACGCTCGTTCTCTGGCTGATCGGCGCCCTGATCTTCGCCTATTACCTGGCGAGCTTCGCCAACTATGCCGCCACCTATGCCGGCCTGGCGTCGATCATGGTCGTGCTGGTCTTCCTCTACATGGTGGGCGCGATCTTCATCATCGGCGCCGAATTCAATGCGGCGCTCCTGAAGTTCGAGGTGCTCGGCCAGAAGAGCCTGGTCGAAGAGGCCAAAGCGTCAAAGGCCGACGAGCCGGCGAATATCGGCTGAGGTCGCCCCTTCCGCCCTCAGCGCCGAAAGGCCCGTGTCGCCCTCGCTCTTCGACAGCTTCCGCCCGTCAGGCCCGAGGATCAGCCTGTGGTGATGATAGACGGGTGCCGGAAGACCCAGCAGCGCCTGTAGCACCCGATGCACCGACGTGGCGTGGAAGAGGTCGAGGCCGCGCACCACATGGGTGATGCCCTGCGCGGCATCGTCGACGGTGACGGAGAGGTGATAGCTCGACGGCGCGTCGGACCGCCACAGGACCACGTCGCCCCAGGCCGCCGGATCCGCGGCGACCGTTCCCGTTTGACCGTCGCCCGTTTCCGTCCAGGAGAGCGTTCCGCCACATTCCTTGAGGGCGCGATCCATGTCGAGCCGGAAGGCGTGGCGCGTGCCCTCATCGATCATTCTTCGTCGCTCGCCCTCGCTGCGGGCCCGGTCGATCGAGGGATAGCGGAGGGCGCCGTCCGGATCGCGGGGCCAGGGCGCGCCTTTGGCCTCCTTCGCCGTCGCGTGGGCCTTCACCTCGCCGCGGGTCATGAAGGCCGGATAGGCGAGACGCCGGGCGATCAGGTCGTCGAGGGCCGCCCGATAGGCGTCGAGATGCTCCGACTGGCGGCGGACCGGGCGCTCCCAGTCGAGCCCAAGCCAGGCAAGATCGTCATAGATCGCCTGTTCGAATTCGGGTGTACAGCGGGTCAGGTCTATGTCTTCCATGCGCAGCAGGAAGCGCCCGCCGAGCGCGCCGGCCATGTCGGCGTTCAAGAGCGCCGAAAGGGCGTGGCCGAGATGCAGGAGGCCGTTGGGGCTCGGCGCGAAGCGCAGGACCGGTCTTTGGAAGGCGGGCGGGATCATCGGTCCATCTGGCACGAAATGCCGGCTGGCGAAAAGAGGGATTACGGGACGACATGACGATCCGCACCACTGCCGATGTCGAGGCCGGTCTTGCCGCGCTCGTCGTGCTCGACCCACGGCTTGAGCCGCTCGCCGCGCGGCTTGCCCCCTTGCCGCTGCGCCTTGCCGAGCCGGGTTTTGCCGGTCTCGCCCACATCATCGTCTCGCAGGTGGTCAGCCGGGCGAGTGCCGAGGCGATCTGGCTGCGCATCCTGCAGGCGGCGGGCGGCCTGCCCTCCGCCGAAACCTACTTGTCCATCGCCCCGGATGCGTCCGCCGGCCTCGGCCTGTCGCGGGCCAAGGCGGAAACGCTGCTCAACGCCGCGCGCACGGTCGTTTCGGGCGATCTCGATCTCGAAGCGGTCGCCCGGCTCGATGCGGACGCCGCCCTTAGGCAGCTGACGGCCCTGAAGGGCATCGGGCCCTGGACCGCGGAAGTCTATCTGATGTTCTGCGGCGGCCATCCCGACGTCTTTCCGGCTGGCGACGTGGCGCTTCGGGCCGCGGTCGGCGATGCGCTCGGTCATGCCGTGCGGCCCGAGATCCGCGAGGTCGCGAGGATCGCCGAGGCGTGGGCGCCCTGGCGCTCCGTCGCGGCCCGTCTCTTCTGGGCGCACTACGCGTCGAAAACGGGTCGCGAGGCGGCGCCGGCGGCCGAATAGCGCGGGCTTCGGAATTGGGCTTCACAATGCTGTAACAACGGACCTAATATGTAGGCGTAGGTGCCGAATCGCTCAGGAGAATGCCTTGACGATTGCAGTCTCGCCCCAGGCCTTGCCGGCGCTCGTGCTGAATGCCGACTACAGGCCGCTGAGTTATTACCCCTTGTCGCTATGGTCCTGGCAGGACGCGATCAAGGCGGTCTTTCTCGACCGTGTCAACATCATCGCCGAATACGATCATTCGGTCTGCTCGCCGAGCTTCTCGATGCGGCTGCCGAGCGTCGTCAGCCTGAAGACCTATGTCCAGCCGACCCGCAATCCTGCCTTCACCCGCTTCAACGTGTTCCTGCGCGACAAGTTCGAGTGCCAGTATTGCGGCTCTGACGACGACCTGACCTTCGACCACGTGATCCCGCGCGCCCATGGCGGCGAGACCACCTGGGAAAATGTCGTCGCGGCCTGTTCGCCTTGCAATCTCAGGAAGGGCAGCAAGCTGCCGCGCCAGGCGCAGATGTTCCCGCACCAGAGGCCCTACCGCCCGACGGTGCAGGACCTGCACAACAACGGCCGTCTTTTCCCGCCCAACTATCTGCACGACAGCTGGGTCGACTATCTCTACTGGGATTCCGAACTGCAGCCCTGATCGCTCAGGCGGTACGGCGGCGGAAGGTGGCCCAGACTGCGATCGCTGCAAGGGCGAGGCTGGTCAGCACGTTCCAGCCGGCAAAGGACAGGCCGAGCACGCGCAGCGCCGCTTCGGTGCAGGAAGGGCCGCGTGTCTCGTTCAGCGCTTCCAGCACATTGCCCGGTGCAGCCCCGCCCGTCGCGCCGACCGCGCAGGTCGTCGGGCCTTCCCAGAACTTCCATTCGACCCCGGCATGATAGGTGCCGAGCCCGATGCTGACGATCATCAGCACGGCGATCACGGCGAACAGGCCGCGAGTGACGGCCGGTGGCAGCCTGAAGACCGACGACAGGATGGCGAGGAGCCCGACGCCGACGCCGATGTAATAGGGATTGCGCTGCAGCAGGCAGAGCGCGCAGGGAATGTAGCCGCCGATATGCTCGAAGCCGAGGGCCGAGCCGACGACGACGGCCATGCCGAACGTCAGAACCGCCGCGATCGCGGTGTCGGAGGTGAGGAGGGATGCGGGCTGGTTCATGGACGGTGTCCGATCTCAGTGAAGAAGGTAGCGGTAGGCGACGTATAGCACGATCAGCACGGCGGCACCGACGCCGGCGATCTGGCCGAGACGCCTTTCGATGAAATCGCGGATCGGTTCGCCGTAGCGCTTGAGCAGCCAGGCAAGCAGCAGGAAGCGGGCGCCGCGGGCGACGATGGCCGACACGATGAACAGCCAGATGTTGATGTGGGCGACGCCCGAAAGGATGGTCACCACCTTGATCGGCGGAAGATGCGCGAGCCCCGAGGTCACCAGCAGCAACAGCACCATCTGGTAGTCGACGGAGGTGCGCAGGCGCTCGAAGGCGTCGAACTTGCCGTAGAATTCGAGGATCGGCTTGGCCACTGTCTCGAAGGCGTAATAGCCGAGGAACCAGCCGGCGATGCCGCCGAGCACGGAGGCGACCGTGGCAATCAGCGCGTAGCGATAGGCCTTCTGCGGTCTGGCGAGCGCCATCGGCAGGTAAAGCACGTCGGCGGGCACGAGGAAGACCGAGCTTTCGATGAAGGCGATGACCGCCAGCCATTTCTCCGCTGACTTGCGCGCGGCAAGCGACATGGTCCAGTCATAGAGGCGACGCAGCATGCTTCATTCCCTGATCTTCGGCCCGAGCGGTTTAAAGCAAGCGGACGGCCGCTGTAAACTCCCGGCGCCGCGACCCTTTATCCGCCGTGCAAACATTTGCGTGAACGGTCGCCGGCGTGAAAAAGGCGGTTGACCGCCTCGGCCCGCTTCGTATAGTCCGGCGCAGTCCTACCGACGCAAGTCGCTTCCGTGCCCCATTGGCGGAACTGGTAGACGCGCTCGACTCAAAATCGAGTTCCGAAAGGAGTGCTGGTTCGATTCCGGCATGGGGCACCATTTATCATTTCCCTCCCGTATGCGCCGCCCTTTGTTCACTGTTTCTGTCGCGTGCAGCAAATGGTCGCGACTTCTTGATTTTCCCGGCGGCGCGGGGGAAGCTTTTGCGGCGAAGGCGACAGGTGCCGACGCGTCCGGAAATGACGAGTGCCCCCAGACCGATGTCCGAAACTCCCCGCAAGACGAAGCCTGATCCCCTGTCTTCCCCGGTCGACGGAGGGCCAATCGTGCCGCGTCCCGATGAGGACGCTGCCGGCTCTGCGCTTTTCGACGAGATCGCACGTCAGGGCGCGGGTGTCAGGCGGGCTGCGCTGTGGAGCTGGATCCCGGGCCTGCTCCTCGTTGCGGTCCTGCTCCTTGCGGTTTCCCGGTTCACGGAACTCCAGCATTTCGTCGCGCTCGCCGCGGCGGCAGATCCGCGCTGGCTCCTGCTCGGTCTCGTCGCCCAGGCGCTCACCTATCTTTGTGCCGGAGGCGTCTGGTGGCTGGCGCTCAGGCATGCGGGCTACCGGATGCGGCTAGCCGGTTTCGCCTCGCTCGGGCTCGGAAAGCTCTTCGTCGACCAGGCCCTGCCGACCGGCGGGGCGAGCGGAACGCTGCTGGTCGCGGCGAGCCTGCGCAATCGCGGCGTGCCGCTCAGGATCGCGTTCTTCGCCATGCTAGTCGGGCTGTTTTCCTATTATGCGGCCTATCTCACCGCGGCGATCGCGAGCTTTGCGATCATCTGGACGAGCCATCGCATGGGCGCGGCGCTCGCCTCCGCCTTCGCCGTCTTCGCAGTCGTTGCGCTGTTCATCCCGCTTGCCGTCATCGCCATCAAGTCGGTGAGCGCGCGCTTCATCCCGGATTGGCTCAAGCGCCGCCCGACCGTGCGGATCGTCATGATGGAAATGGCCGAGGCGCCGCTGTTCGAGCTGATGAGCCTGCCGCTCTTTCTCGGCGCCTTCGGCTTCCAGCTGGCCGTCATCCTGCTCGATGCCGCCACCCTCTGGCTCGCCTTCCGTTCGATCGGGGTCGATGTCGACCCATTCGTCGCCTTTGCCGGCATGGTGTCCGGTTCGATCGGAGCGACCATCGGTCCCGCTCCCCTCGGTCTCGGCACCTATGAGGCGTCCGCCGTCGCGGTCATGTCCATCCTCGGCATCCCCGTCGCTCCCTCGTTGACGGCGGTCGTCGTGTTCCGCGGCCTGTCCTTCTGGCTGCCGATGCTGCCGGGCCTGTGGTTCTCGCGCCGCGAGCTCGGCAGGTCCGCGCATCGGGCCTGAGATGCCGTCGAGTCCAACGTGAGGGGTCGTCTCAGCCTCGATTGCCTGCCAGCGGCAGCATGTCGGCAAGGAGGTCGGCGAGATCGGTTGCAGGCGCGTCGGTGTCGGGGCGCAGGCGAAGGGCGAATTCCGCCTCCGGCAGTTTCGGAAGGCCGAAATCTCCGTCGAGTGGCGGGATCCCGTCGCCGGCCATGCGTCCGGTGCGGGCAGTGACGGCGATCCCGGCCTTCACCGCGGCCGCGAGGCCTGACAGGCTGGCGCTAGTCGCGGCGATCCGGTAGCGGCGGCCGGCGGCATCGAGGGCGGCGATCGCGGCATGGCGGAAGCCGCAGGGCGCGTCCAGCAGGGCGAGCGGCACTTCGCCGTCGATCCCGTGAAGGCAGCGCGGCAGTCCCAACCACAGCATCGGCTCACGCAACACCAGTCGTTCGTCGGTCGACGGGCCGCTGCGCATGGTGAGGGCGATGTCGAGTTCGGCGCGGTCGAATGCGCCCGTCAGTTCTGCCGTCCGGCCGATCCTCAGGTCGAGGCGCAGGCGCGGATAGCTCTCGGCAAACAGGCTGAGGATGGACGGCAGCCCGCTTTCGGCAAAATCCTGGGTGCAGCCGAGGGCAATGCGCCCGTCGGCGCGCGCGCCCTTGAGACTGAGAAGCGCCTCGCGATGGGCCGCGAGGATGCGGCGCGCATGACCCACCAGCGCTTCGCCGGCCTGCGTCAGGCTCCGGCCACGGCCCGCCTGTTCGAGAAGCGCATCCCCGACGATGCCTTCGAGGCGTTGCATCTGTGCCGTGACGGCAGAGGGCGAGCGGCCGACGATGTCGGCGGCGCGGGTCAGCGAGCCTGTCTCGGCGAAGGCGAGGAAGGTGCGGAGCAGTTCCGGATCGAGTGTTTCCATATTTCGATTTTGTCGAAATATTCGTGAATTACAATTCGATTTTTTTGACGCGTTGTTTCTGCGAAAACGGACTGGCCGGGCCGGGATGTCCGGTCATCCATCCAGAAAGGTCCATCATGCCGATCATTTCCGTCGCCATCACCACGCCACCCGACGCGGAGCGCTCCGCCCGCATCGCCAAGACCGTCACCGAGCTGACCCGCACGCATCTGCGCAAGGATCCGACGGTGACGGCCGTTGCCGTCACTCATGTCGATCCGGCGCACTGGTTCGCCGGCGGGCCCTCGCTCGCCGATCAGGGGGCGCAGAGCTTCTGGCTCGATATCAAGGTCGTGGACGGAACGAACACCAAGAGCGAGCTCGCCGATTATCTCGCGGCGATCTATGCGGCCTTCGGGGCACTGCTCGGCAATGTCCATCCGGAAAGTTATGTGCTCGTGCACGAGGTTCCCGCCGCCGCCTATGGCTTCGGCGGCAAGACGCAGGAGTTCCGTTTCATAGAGGGGCGCATGAGGGTCGCCTGACCGCGATCGGCCGACGGTGCATCATCCGGCCTGCCATGACAGGCGAAGGATGTCAGGCCTTGTCGGCGGCTTCCTTGCTCAGATGTTCGAGCAGGGTCTTCAGCTCGCCGGCGCGGACCATCTGTGCCGGCGTGCGGCCGCCGAGCTCGGCCAGATGGTGGCCGCGATACCACTTTTCGGCGGCCTCTACCGAACCGAGGCTCTTTGCCGTGCGGGCAATCAGCAGGCGCTTGGCCTCCGCAGCCGGGAGGCTGCCAGCCTCGATCGCCGCTCCGACCCGGGAAATCGTGGTTTTCAGAGCCTGCTGCTTGATCTTCTGGCGCGTGGCGGAAACGGCCGGATGCACTGGCGCGACGATGTTGACCTTGGCGGTCGCGCCCGTGTCGGCGGCGGGTTTCCGGTTGATCGTCTTGGGGAGCAGGCTGGCATCCACGGTCACCTGTTTGACGGGTTGGCCCAGGCGGACCTTCTTGCCGGGAGTCTTCATGGATGTGCTTTCTGCCAGTTCGGGACGAGTTCGATGCAATGCCGGCAATGCCGGCTAACGGTCTTCAACGTTAGCATGCGGTTTTGAACGGTGTCCAGCGAACTGCCCCGCCGATCGGCCTTTCGGGGGCAAAGTGCACATCCATTGTGCACTTGCGAAATGAATGATAGCAAAATGCCGATGTGAACTGGAAAACCGGCATGTTCCTGCCCGAATACGGTTCCTACGAGCGCATTTATCGCGATTTCTCGTGGGAGATCCCGAAAGACTTCAATATCGGCCGCGCGGTCAGCGACGACTGGGCCGCGCGCGATCCGGATCGCGTCTGTCTTGAGCATTTCTCGCTCGACGACGTGCATCCGTCGATGACTTATGGCGAACTCGCGGCGAAATCGGCCTCGTTTGCCAATGCGCTGACGGCGCTCGGCGTCGCGCCGGGCGATCGGGCCGCCCTGCTGCTGCCGCAGTCCTTCGAGACGGTGATCGCCCATGTGGCGATCTACAAGATGGGGGCTATCGCGCTGCCGCTCGCGCTGCTGTTCGGCGCCGAGGCGCTGGAATACCGGCTTGCAGCCGCCGGGGCAAAGGTGATCGTCACCAATGATTTCGGCCTGTCGCGGCTCGGCGAAATCCGTTCCCGCCTGCCGGATCTCAAGCAAGTGATCTCGATCGAGGCCGCTGGCGACGGCGTGCATGCATTCGGCGATCTCGTCGCGGCGCATCCGCCGGTCTTTGCCGTTGCCGATACCGGGCCGGATACGCCCGCGCTGATGATCTTCACCTCCGGGACCACCGGCCCGCCGAAGGGCGCGCTGCATGGCCACCGGGTCCTGCCGGGCCATCTGCCCGGGTTCCAGATGGTGCATGATTTTCTGCCGCGGCCGGGTGACAAAATGTGGACGCCGTCCGACTGGGCCTGGGCCGGCGGGCTGCTCAATGCCCTGCTGCCGGCGCTGATGCTCGGCGTGCCGGTCGTCGCGTCGCCTGCGCAGAAATTCGACCCCGACACGGCCTACCGGATCATGGCCGAAATGAAAGTGGCCAATGCCTTCATTCCGCCGACGGCGCTCAGGCTGCTGAAATCGGTCGAACGTCCGCGCGAACGCTATGATCTTGTGTTGCGCAGCATCGGCTCGGCCGGCGAGGCGCTCGGACGCGAGACCTATGAATGGGTGAGGGCGACGCTCGGCATCGTGCCCAACGAGTTCTACGGCCAGACCGAATGCAATTTCGTTCTCGGCTCGGCCGCCCATCTGGGGGTGACGAAGGCCGGTGCGATCGGACGGGTGGTGCCCGGGCATCGGGTGGCGATCATCGATGAGACCGGTCGCGAGCTTCCGGCCGGCACGACCGGTCAGGTCGCCATCGCGCGGCCGGATCCGGTGATGTTCCTCGGCTACTGGAACGACGAGGAGGCGACCCGGCGCAAGTTCGTCGGCGACTGGATGAAGACCGGTGATCTCGGCCGTCAGGACAAGGACGGCTATGTCGAGTTCTTCGGTCGCGACGACGACGTCATCACTTCTTCGGGCTATCGCATCGGGCCGGCCGAGATCGAGGACTGTCTGATCGGCCATCCGGCGGTCCGGCTCGCGGCGGCGATCGGCAAGCCCGATCCGCTGCGCACCGAGATCGTCAAGGCCTTCGTGGTGCTCGCCGAAGGTCATGCGCCGAGCGTCGCACTTGCCGGTGAAATCCGCGACTGGGTCAAGCAGCGGCTCTCGATGCATGAATACCCGCGCGAGGTCGAGTTCATCGACGAGATGCCGCTGACCACCAGCGGCAAGGTGATCCGCCGCCTGTTGCGCGATCGCGAAATGGCAATCGCGGCCGAATAGCCGCCGGCCAATCAGTCGGCGAAGCGGCGGGACAGGATCTTGTCGCGCAGGATGCGGGCGAGATTGCGCGTATTGCGATACATGTGGAGCTGGGTTGCCGCCTGGCGCATGTCGCGGTCCGCATTGGGTCGCAGGCCGATGACCAGCGTTCCCATCTCCTCGCGCTCCTTCCAGAAGCGGCTCATGATCGGATGGTCCGACACCGCGCAGCTGTCGGTGCGCTCTATGTTGGGGTCGTCGAGATGCCACTCGGTCAGCTCGGAGAGCAGCAGCTTGCCCGGCGAATAGCGGGCGAAGCTCTCGTCATAGGCCGTCTTCCACGTATAGGCCTCGCCGGCCATGATGAAGACCACCATCGAGGCGACGGCGCGGCCGTTGAGGTCGAGCGTGTGGATACGCACGGCGTCGACTTCGGCGAGATTGGTGATCGCCTCGCGGGCGAAGGCGGCGCGGAAGCGGTCCATGACCATGGCGGAACGCTTGCGTCCCTTCCAGCCGCTCGCCTCGAGCGCCAGGAATTCCTCCATCCGGAGCCGGATCTCCTCGGGCTGGCGGGCGACGTTATAGGTGACGCGGCCGTGCTCTCCCAGAAGGCGGAACTGGCGGCGCATCTCGCGCAGGTGCGACTTCGAGATTGTTTCCTTCAGATAGGTGTCGCCGTCGTCGTAGCTCTGCAGCATCGGCCGGTCGAAGGTGTTGGTGACGGTCAGCGGCAGGTCGCGGCCGATCGCCACTGCCTTGGCGAGCTGCGCGAAGCGGCCGTTGAGGCGCAGGTCCGGCAGAACGAGAATGCCCGGCAGCTTCGCCTCGGGACGGGAGAAGGCATCAAGCAGGTTGTCGATCGTCTCGGCCGCACCTTCGGCATCGACCAGCGGCGTGCCGAGCGGACCGAAGGGGTTCGACCAAGCCCGGATGATCGAGGGGCCGACCGAAAAGCCGGGCTTCTCGACGGAGAAGGGCATCATCAGCCGCACGCGGCTGCGCGTGCCGTTCTCGTCGCGCAGCACGGCGAGCCGGATCTGCCGTTCGTCGAGGCGCGGCATGGCGGGTGCAAGGAAGCGCGGAGCGAAGAAGACGTTCGCCTCCATCACGCGATAGGTGAGGAAGTCGAGTTCCTCCTGCAGGTCGTAGCCGACGCGGCCCGGATAGAGGCTGAGCTGGCGGCCCGGGCGGCCGACATCGACGCGCAGGTCCGCCGCGGGGCGCATCTCGCGCTCGTCCGCCAGGTTGTCGACCAGGCGATTGGCGCTGCTGTTCATGCTCTCGTTGTAGACCGGAGGTTCCACCATGGTCAGGTCGTCCTCGTCCTGTTCAGGATGGCGAGCGGGTCGGCGAAGGCGAAGAGCACGATGCCGAGCGAGGCGCGTATGGCCACGTGCAGCAGGAGTGCTTCCGTCATCGTCGCCGCCGCAGTTGCGACAGCCGCCCCCGTCAGGCCGTAAAGCGGGATCAGCGTCACGTTCAATGTGATGTTGGTTGCGAGCGCGCCGACATAGAGCAGCACGCAGAGCTTCTGTTTGCCGGCCATCGTCAGGAGTACCTCGCCCGGACCGACAAGGGCCTTCGACAGGCTGCCGACGAAAAGGATGGCCATCAGCCCATAGCCGGCCGTAAAGGCAGGGCCGAACAGCCCCAGCAGGAACTCGCCGACCGCCAGCACCGAAAGACCGACCATGAGCGATGGCCAGAAGCTCCAGCGTGCCGTCTTGCCGGCGAAGGCGGCGAGGGGGCGCATGTCGTCTTCGGCCATCATCGCGGAGAAGCGCGGAGCGGCGGCGGCCTTGACCGCGAAGAAGACGAACTGCACCAGCGCCATGGTCTTGGCGGCGGCGAAATAGATGCCGACCTGGTCCGGATCGAGATAGAGCCCGACGACGACGACGTCGGAATTGGTGAGCAGGAAGCCGAAACCCTCGATCAGGAAGATAGGCAGGGCCACCTTGAACCAGGCGAGGAAGTCGATCCGGCGCGGACCGTCGACAAAGCGCTTCTGCAGGCGGTGGTCGATGGTGAGGAACTGGCCGAGGCTGGTGACATAGGTCGCCGCTAGGGCCGCCTGCATGGCCGTCGTCGCCGTGCGCGGCGCGCCGAGCCAGACGGCTGCGATCATGAAGAGCAGGATCAGGGTTGGCCGGACGATATAGGTGGGGCTCAGCGCCGCGACCGGCCAGCTGTTGGCGCGCGCCGTGCCGTCCAGCACGTCGCCGAGCGCGATCATCGGCAGCGCGAAGAGGCCGAGGAAGAGCGGAATGACGTAGTAGGCCTCGATCCGGTCGCCGAAGACATGCAGGAAGGCAAGACCGAAGAGCGCAAGCGCGCTCGCCGAGGTCAGGGCGAAGATCCGGGCCGTCATGGTCAGCCCGCGAATTTCGTCATGCTCGTCGCGGGCGTCGTATTGCGGCAGGAAGCGGATGACGGCGGTGTGGAAGCCGAGGCAGGAGAGGTTGCCGAACAGGACGACGAGCACCCAGACGAAGACGAAGATGCCGTATTCGAACTCGCCCATCAGCCGGGCCTGGATGATCTGCGAGACGAAGGCGATGGCGGCCGAAACGACGCGAATGGCAAAGGCAATCAGCGCCATGCGCTGCGCACGCGCCGTCTCGTCGTCGCGGGTAATGGCGGCAACGACCTTGCGCAATGCCGGATGGAGACCGGATGGCAGGAGCTTTTCCGCTGTCTGGATGACTGCCATGATCGACACAAAAGGCCCATTGGTGACGCACGAACAACAGCGTGGACCATGTCAGATCAGGGTTAAGAAACGGTTCCGATCGGCATGGCAGGGCGGATTTCCATTTACGAAAAAAGGCGGCCCGAGGCCGCCTTCCGATTTCCATGCCTGTGTTCCGTTCGCCGCCGTCAGGCGTTTTCGAACGCACCGTGGCAATGCTTGTACTTCTTGCCGGACCCGCAGGGGCAGACCTCGTTGCGGCCGATCTTGCCCCAGGTCGACGGGTCGTTCGGATCGCGGTTTTCCGGTGCGACGAAGGGCAGGTTGGAGGTTGCGGAGCCTTCGCCGAAATCGTCCTCGCCGGTGGTGGCGTCGAGATGGTGGCCTTCCATTTCCGGCAGGGCGGGCGCCGGCGGCGTCTCGCGCACCAGTTCGACGCGCATCATCTGCGAGGTGACGGCGTCGCGAAGGTTGGCGAGCAGGGCCTGGAAAAGCTCGAAGGCTTCGGCCTTGTATTCCTGCAGCGGATCGCGCTGGGCGTAGCCACGGAAGCCGACGACCGAACGCAGGTGGTCGAGGTTGACGATGTGCTCGCGCCACAGCGTGTCGATCGTCTGCAGCACGACCGAGCGCTCGACATAGGCCATGATCTCGGGGCCGAAGCGCTCGGCCTTGTCGGCCATTGCCTTGTCGGCCGCTTCGGTCACGCGATTGACGATGTCGTCTTCGGCAATGCCTTCCTCGGCCGCCCAGATCTCGACCGGGAGGTCGAGGTTGAGGGTGACGGCGATCTGCTGCTTCAGGCCGACGACGTCCCACTGCTCGACATAGGCGCGCTCGGGGATATGGGTGCGGACCAGGGTCTCGATGACCTCGTGGCGCATGTCCTCGATCGTGCCAGAGACGTCGGCGGCGTCCATCAGCTCGATGCGCTGTTCGAAGATGACCTTGCGCTGGTCGTTCAGCACGTCGTCATACTTCAGGAGGTTCTTGCGGATGTCGAAGTTCCGCGCCTCGACCTTCTTCTGGGCGCGTTCCAACGCCTTGTTGATCCACGGATGGACGATCGCTTCGCCGTCCTTGAGGCCGAGCTTCTGCAGCATCGAGTCCATGCGGTCGGAGCCGAAGATGCGCATCAGGTCGTCCTGGAGCGACAGGTAGAACTTCGAGCGGCCCGGGTCGCCCTGGCGGCCCGAACGCCCGCGCAGCTGGTTGTCGATGCGGCGGCTTTCGTGACGCTCGGTGGCGATGACGTAGAGACCGCCGGCGGCAAGCGCCTTGGCCTTGAGTTCCTGGATTTCCGCCTTGATCGCAGCGGTCTTGGCTTCGCGTTCGGCGCTGTCCTCGACACCCTCGAGCTCGCGCTCGAGACGCATGTCGATGTTGCCGCCCAGCTGGATGTCGGTACCGCGGCCGGCCATGTTGGTGGCGATCGTTACCGCACCCGGCACGCCGGCCTGGGAAACGATGTAGGCTTCCTGCTCGTGATAGCGGGCGTTCAGGACCTGAAACTTTTCGAAGCCGGTCTGGCGGAGCAGGTTGGCAAGCAGTTCGGACTTTTCGATCGAGGTCGTGCCGACGAGAACCGGCTGGCCACGTTCATGGGCATCCTTGATCTCGGCGATGATCGCCTTGAACTTCTCTTCCGCGGTCCGGTAGACCTCGTCGTCTTCGTCGATGCGCTTGATCGGCAGGTTGGTCGGGACCTCCACGACCTCGAGGCCGTAAATGTTGCCGAACTCTTCCGCTTCGGTCGAAGCTGTACCGGTCATGCCGGCGAGCTTGGAATACATGCGGAAATAGTTCTGGAAGGTGATCGAGGCGAGTGTCTGGTTCTCGGGCTGGATCTGTACCTTTTCCTTGGCTTCGAGCGCCTGGTGCTGGCCTTCCGAGTAACGGCGGCCCGGCATCATGCGGCCGGTGAACTCGTCGATGATGACGATCTCATCGTTACGGACGATGTAGTCCTTGTCGCGGGAGAAGAGCTTGTGGGCCTTCAGCGCGTTGTTGATGTGGTGGACGATCGCGACGTTTTCGACGTCATAGAGCGATGCACCCTTCAAAAGGCCGGCCTGGCGGAGCAGGTTTTCCAGCTTCTCGGTGCCGACTTCGGAGAAGTTCGCCGAACGCTGCTTCTCGTCGATCTCGTAGTCTTCCTCCGTCAACTGCGGAATGAAGGCGTCGATGGTGTTGTAGAGGTCCGAGCGGTCGTCCAGCGGACCGGAGATGATGAGCGGGGTGCGCGCCTCGTCGACGAGGATCGAGTCGACTTCGTCGACGATCGCATAGTTGTGGCCGCGCTGTACCATCTGGCCGCGCTCGTACTTCATGTTGTCGCGCAGATAGTCGAAGCCGAGCTCGTTGTTGGTCGCGTAGGTAATGTCGCAGGCATAGGCCGCGCGACGTTCCTCGTCGGAGAGCCCGTGCACGATCACGCCGGTGGTCAATCCGAGGAAGCGATAGAGCTTGCCCATCGTCGCCGCGTCGCGGCTTGCGAGATAGTCGTTGACCGTGACGACATGCACGCCCTTGCCGGCGAGCGCGTTCAGATAGACGGCGAGCGTCGCCACCAGCGTCTTGCCTTCGCCGGTCTTCATTTCGGCGATCGCATTGTCGTTGAGGATCATCGCGCCGATGAGCTGCACGTCGAAGGGGCGCATGCCGAGGGCGCGGCGCGAGGCCTCGCGGGCAACCGCAAAGGCCGGGACGAGGATGTCGTCGAGCGTCTTGCCTTCGGCGAGCTGCTTGCGGAATTCCTGCGTCTTGCCTGCCAAGGCCTCGTCGGAAAGCGCCTTGATGCTCTCTTCGAGTGCTCCAATGGCGGCTACCTTCGGCTGGTACGAGCGAACGCGACGCTCGTTGGCCGAACCGAAGAGTTTGCGGGCGAGCCCACCGAGACTGACCATTCGACGGTCCTTTCTGACCTTCGTCATGTTTTCGTGCGCGCCCCTGAACCCTGTCGCAAATTCGGCGATTAGGCTCCGAGCCCCGGGAAACGGCTCTGGACGCGCGGTTGCGTGACAGATAAGAGGGGGGTCGAATGATGTCAACGGCGCAGGTCGGCCGGAAAAGCCTGCCTCGCCTTGCCTCTGACAATTTTTCGCCCGATTCGAGCGGTCTTGAAACGGTTCATCTTCCGAAAGGTTTCTTATGCTTCGTTTTCATAAAATTACCCTCGCGGCCTGCGTTGCGTTCATCGGGCTGCAGGGCCAGGTCTTCGCACAGGATGCCGATGCCATCGTCGCCAAGGTCGGCAAGCTCGAGATCACCCAGTCCGAGCTGGATCTGGCGATCGCCAATCTCGACCCGCAGCTCGCCCAGCTGCCGGACGAGCAGAAGAAGGTCGCGGCCCTTTCCGGCGCGATCGACGTCAAGCTGCTCGCCGGCAATGCCGATGGCGAAGGCCTGAAGGACGACGCCGAGTTCAAGAAGCGCATGGCTTTCATCGCCGATCGCGAACTTCACAACCTCTATTTCAAGAAGCATGTCGTCGACGCCGTCACCGAAGACGAAGTCAAGGCGCGCTACGAAAAGGAAATCGCAGCACTTCCCAAGCAGGAGGAAGTGCGCGCCCGCCACATCCTCGTGAAGACCGAGGAAGAAGCCAAGGCAATCATCGCCGATCTCGATGCCGGCAAGGATTTCGTCGAACTCGCCAAGGAGAAGTCGACCGACCCGAACAAGTCTGAAGGCGGCGATCTCGGCTATTTCACCAAGGGACGCATGGTTCCGGAATTCGAAGAAGCAGCCTTTGCCATGGAAAAGGGCTCCTATTCCAAGGTTCCGACCAAGACCCAGTTCGGCTTCCACGTCATCAAGGTCGAGGACAAGCGCGATGCCGCGCCGCCGGCATACGAGCAGGTCGCCCAGCAGATCCGGCAGCTGGTGATGCGCGACAAGTATCTCGCCATCATCGAGAAGGCCAAGGCCGAGCAGAAGGTGGAGATCCTCGACGAAGCGCTGCGCAAGGGCTACGAGGACGTCAACAAGCCTCAGCAGCCGCAGCAGTAAGCGATAGTCTCCCTTTATCACGGGCCCGCATTTTCGCGGGCCCTCCCATTCCAGGCAGCCGAAGATGTCAGCAACCGTTTCCCCACTCGCCCCCACGTCCTATGCCGACATACCGTCGATCCGCGGTGTGCGGATGGCAACAGCCGCCGCCGGCATCAAGTACAAGAACCGGACCGACGTGCTGCTGATGGCTTTCGACCGACCGGCCGCGGTCGCGGGCGTCTTCACGAAGTCGAAGTGCCCGTCTGCGCCTGTTGATCACTGCCGCGCAAGCCTTGGCCATGGGCTGGCCCGCGGCGTTGTGGTCAATTCGGGCAATGCCAATGCTTTCACCGGCGTCAAGGGCAAGGCTGCCACCCAGCTCACCGCCAAGTCGGCGGCAGAGGCGCTGGGATGCGGCGAGAATGAAATCTACCTGGCGTCGACCGGTGTCATCGGCGAACCGCTCGACGCCACCAAGTTCGCCGGGGTGCTCGGAGACATGGCGAAGGGGGCGACCGGTGACTTCTGGCTGGAGGCGGCCAAGGCCATCATGACCACCGACACCTATCCGAAGGTTGCGACCCGTTCGGCCGAGATCGGCGGCGTCACCGTGACCATCAACGGCATCGCCAAGGGCGCCGGCATGATTGCGCCGGACATGGCGACGATGCTGTCCTTCGTGGTGACCGATGCCGACATCGCGGCTCCGGTGCTCCAGGCGCTGCTCTCCGCCGGCGTCGAGCCGAGCTTCAATTCGATCACCGTCGACAGCGACACCTCGACCTCCGATACGCTGATGCTCTTCGCGACGGGTGCGGCGGCGGCCGACGGGCAGACGAAGGTCGAGGATGCGAACGACCCGCGTCTTGCCGGCTTCCGCGCCGCGCTCGACGACCTTCTCAAGGACCTGGCGCTGCAGGTGGTCCGGGACGGCGAGGGTGCGCGCAAGATGGTGGAGATCACCGTCACCGGCGCCGAAAACGATCTGGCTGCGAAGAAGATCGCCATGTCGATCGCCAACTCGCCGCTGGTGAAGACTGCGGTCGCCGGTGAAGACGCCAACTGGGGTCGTATCGTCATGGCCGTCGGCAAGTCCGGCGAGATGGCCGACCGCGACCGGCTGGCGATCTGGTTCGGCGACATTCGCGTCGCCGTCAATGGCGAGCGCGATCCGGCCTATTCCGAGGCCGCCACGACGGCCGTCATGCAGGGCCAGGACATTCCGGTCCGCGTCGACATCGGGCTCGGCGCGGGCAAGGCCACCGTCTGGACCTGTGACCTCACCAAGGAATATGTCGCGATCAACGGTGACTACCGGAGTTGATTGCCGCGATGTCGTCCGTGCCCTCCGATCAGAACCTGCCGCTCGTCCGGCGCCTTGAGGCCGTCGGCTTCAGGGCATGGCCGGCGACGAGCGTTCAGTATGACGGCAGCTGGCAGATCCGCCTGACCGGCGGTCATCCCTCCAAGCGGCTAAACTGCATCGTCGCCCTCGATCCTTCCGACTGCCGCGACATCGGCCTTCGGCTGGAAAAGGCCGCACGCAAGTTCGAGGCCCATGGCCGTCCGATCCTGGTGCGCGAGACGCCGCTCACGCCGCCGCCGCTTATCGACCTGATGAAAGGCGAGGGCTGGGAACGCTTCGAGGAAGTGGTCACGATGACCTGCGATCTCGGTGCTATCGAACTGCCGGGCGATACGCTCGATCACCTGCCGAGCCATGACGTCGGCCGTTATGTCGATGCCGACCTTCTCGTGCACGGCAGCGATCTGGCCCTGAAGCCGGCACTTGCCGAAGTGGTGAGCGGTATCAAGCCGCCGACCGGGCTGTTCGTCATTGAGGAGCCCGAAAGCGGGCCGGTCGCGGTGGCGCTCTGCGTTCAGGACAACGATCTTGCGGGCATCATGTCGCTCGCCGTGCGAGCCGATCGACGCCAGCGCGGTCTGGGGCTCGAAATCCTGACGGCGGCACTGCGCTGGGCGCGGATGCGCGGCGCCCGGACGGCCTGGCTTCAGGTGGTTGCCGGTAACGAGGCGGCGCTTGCGCTCTACGCCAAGCTCGGTTTCGTCGAGGCCTATCGCTATGCCTACTGGCGCAAGGGAGCAGATGCATGAGCAACGGCAACAAGCCCATCCTCCTCGTCGCCGCCTGCGCCCTTGTCGACACCGACAACCGGATCCTTCTGGCGCAGCGCCCCGAGGGCAAGTCCCTCGCCGGGCTCTGGGAGTTTCCGGGTGGAAAGGTCGAGCCCGGTGAAACGCCGGAGGAAACCCTGATCCGCGAACTCGAGGAAGAGCTTGGGATTGCCACCAAAGTGCCGTGCCTCGCACCGCTGACCTTTGCCAGCCACACCTACGAGACATTTCACCTGCTGATGCCGCTCTATATCTGCCGCCGCTACGAGGGCATCGCCCATGGTCGCGAAGGGCAGGCGGTGAAATGGGTGCGCGCCAATGCGCTTCGCGACTATCCGATGCCGCCGGCCGACGAGCCGCTGATCCCGTTTCTCCAGGATCTTCTTTAGCCGTTTCTATAATTTGCCGACGTTCTTAACGCAAAGTTTACAGCCATGGGGCAAAGCTCTTGGCTGTTCATACGTTCAAGCGTGTGTGTGGAGCGTGTCATGGCAAACGAGGATTTCTGGAAGGCCGTAAGGTCGAGAGAACGGTCTTCGCAAAGGTCCGGTAAGACGGGTGTACTCAACCTCGCCCTGCTGTTCGGTACGGCGGCGGTGGCGCTTTCGCTCGTCGTTACACCGATGCTTGCCGGCAAGACCGAGAAGAAGAGCCTGGCTTTCGAGCCGGACCAGTATGACATGATGAGCACCGGTTCTATCCCCAAGGCGGAAGGCGGAAAGCGCTACACCATCCGCCGCAGCGTCCTGCAGGAAACACCTGGATCCGTCTGCATCGTCGACGGCTTCGGAACGGGCCAGGGTTGCTGACCATCCAGAGACTTCATTCCCGTGATCCGGCAAAACGACCGCCGGCGGGTGCCCAGGAGAGACCATGCATCTCGTTCGCAAGTTCTTTGCCGACAACAGGGCCGCGACGGCCGTCGAATACGGTCTGATGGCGGCCCTGATTTCTGTCGCGCTGATCGGCGGGTATGCACAGTTCGCCGACTCGCTGATGAACGTGTTCGGCACCGTCGAAACGTCCGTCAACGGCGCCGGCAACTGATACGACCACACCACCAGGCCGACCTGTTCGCGCGCACCCCCCCGTGCGGGAAGGCGCTAATCCCCGTGTCTCAGCCGTCCCCCTTGCCCGTCGGTGGTTGACCCTTGGTCGGGTCGAGCGCGTCGGCGAGGCGCATTTTCGCGGAGCCCGGTTTCAGCGGCTTCTGCTGGCTTTCGTGGGGCGCCCAGCCTGAAACGTAGATGACTGAAAAGGTGGCGCGGATGCGTCCGTCGGGATCCGAGTATCGTTCGGCATAGCGTTCCGCCGCCTTCAGAAAGAAGGCCCGACCGAGCGGCTTGCGGCTGCGCCCGATCAGCGGATTGGCCATGCCCATCGCCTTCAGATCCCGCATCAGTGCGAAGAGATTGTCGTAGCGGACGGTGTAGCTTTCTTCGTCGATCACCGGCAGGGCGAAGCCGGCGCGCTGAAGGAGCCCGCCGACGTCGCGAATGTCGGCAAAGGGGATGACCCGCGGGCTTGCGCCTCCGTAAAGCTCGACCTCGGTCGTCAGCAGTACGTCGCGCAGTTCGCCGAGCGTTCCGGCACCAGGGATTGCTGCAAGGAACAGGCCGTCAGGCTTCAGGGCCCTGCGAATGCGGACCAGCATACCCGGCGTGTCATTGGTGAGATGGAGCGCAAGCGGGGAGAGAACGAGGTTAACCGATTGAGGCTCGAGCGGGACGTCCTCGAAGGGAGCGACAGTGAGACGTTCGCCAGCCCTGCCGTATTCGGCATGCGTCTCAACACGATCCAGACGGTCGATTTTGCCGGTCTCGAGCGCGAGCCTTGCCGCGACACCGGTCGCGCCATGCAGCTCGACCGCATGCTCGAAGCGGCGCTCGACGATCGCCAGGCGTTCGGCAAGTTCGCGGGCGGCAACCTCCAGCAGAAAGTCGCTGCCGCCCTCCTGTCTGCGGTGTGCCCGCAGCCGGTTCGCCGTCAGCAGGTCCTGATCGAAAAGCCGCTCCATGTGCGTGTGCTCCAGTCGAAAACTCGGTCTGGCAAAGGCGCCGCCGAGCGCCTAAAGTCAACCGCATGCCGGGTCAAATAGTGCAAAAAGCTCTGGGCGTCAGCCTCGCCGTGCCGCTCGGCATCGCGACCGTGCTGCGCGATCTCGTCTTCCCGCCGAGCTGTGCCCATTGCCACGTGCGGACGGAAAGACATGGCGGCCTCTGCGCGCGCTGCTGGTCGTCCCTGCGCCTCATCGAACGGCCGTATTGCGAGGTGCTCGGCACACCCTTCGCCCACGATCCCGGGGCCGGGATGCTGTCGGCGGAGGCGATCGCCCATCCGCCGGTGTTCGACCGGCTGCGCTCGGTGGCCCTGCACGAGGGTATCGCCCGTGACCTGGTGCACGATCTCAAATATCGCGACCGCACGGACCTCGCGCCGATGATGGCGGCGTGGATGGCGCGGGCGGGAACCGAGGCGCTCGCAGACTGTGATGTCGTGATCTCGGTGCCCTTGCACCGTTTCCGCCTGTTCGGGCGCAAGTTCAACCAGTCCGCGGAACTCGGCCGGCATGTGGCGCGACTTGCCGGCAAACGCTTCTGCCCGCAGGCGCTGGTGCGAAAGAAGCGAACCGCCCAGCAGGTGGGACTCACAGCCAATGCGCGGGCGCTCAACGTGCGGGGTGCCTTCGTGGTCCCGGAGGCCATGGCGCCTGAGGTCTTCGGTCGGCACGTCGTTTTGGTCGACGATGTCTTCACCACCGGTGCAACCGTCAGCGCCGCGACCCGAGCACTCAAGAAGGCGGGTGCGCGCGAAGTCACAGTTTTAACCTTTGCAAGGGCAATCTCCGGTCTTATATGACCGCTATACCCATATCCTTTCCGGCATTTGCCGGCTCGTTCCGACCGGAGACATACATGGCATCGGTGACCATCTATACCCGCCAGGGCTGCGGCTACTGCTCGCGCGCCAAGGCGCTGCTCGAATCCAAGGGCGTCGATTTCCTGGAGCACGATGCGACCGGGAAACCGGAGCTGCGCCAGGAGATGATCAGCCGGTCGAATGGCGGCATGACCTTCCCGCAGATCTTCATCGGCGATAGCCATGTCGGCGGTTGCGATGACCTTCATGCGCTCGACCGGGCCGGCAAGCTCGACGCCCTTCTGGCAAACTGAGGAAGAAAGACCCATGACCTTCAAGGCTGCCGCCATCCAAATGTGCTCGGGCGTCGACCCGGAAAAGAACGCCGCCGCCATGGCACGCCTCGTTCGCGAAGCCGCCGGCCACGGGGCGATCTACGTGCAGACGCCGGAAATGACCGGCGCCGTGCAGAAAGACCGTCCGGGCCTGATGGCGGTTCTGCGCGACGAGGAGAATGATATCATCGTGCGGACAGCCGGGGATCTTGCACGCGAACTTTCGATCTACCTGCATGTCGGATCCACGGCGATCGCGCTTGCCGACGGCAAGATCGCCAACCGTGCCTTCCTCTTCGGACCTGACGGGCGCAAGATCTGCACCTACGACAAGATCCACATGTTCGACGTGGACCTCGACAATGGCGAGAGCTGGCGAGAAAGCGCGGTCTACCGGCCGGGCGAAAAGGCGACGGTCGCCGACCTGCCCTTCGCCAAGCTCGGTTTCGGCATCTGCTACGACGTGCGTTTCCCGCAGCTTTTCCGCACGGAAGCCGTTGCCGGTGCGCAAATTCTCACCACGCCTGCCGCCTTCACTCGCCAGACGGGCGAGGCGCATTGGGAGGTCCTGCTTCGTGCCAGGGCGATCGAGAACGGCGCCTTCGTCATCTCCGCGGCCCAGGCCGGGGTGCACGAGGACGGCCGGGAGACCTTCGGCCACTCGATGATCGTCGACCCGTGGGGCAAGGTGCTTGCGTCTGCCGGTGGCAGCGGCGAAGCCATCGTGCTTGCCGACATCGATGTCGCGGCGGTCGGAGCGGCGCGTGCCAAGATCCCGAACCTCAAGAATGCCCGCGATTTCGAGCTCAACATGGAGCCAGAACTCGCGAAAGGGGGCGTCACCGTTTGATCCGCTACTCGCTCCACTGCGACAATGCCCACGAATTCGAGGGCTGGTTCTCGGAAAGCGCCGACTTCGAACGCCAGAAGTCGAGCGGTTTCCTGAGCTGTCCGGTCTGCGGTTCGCTCGAGGTGACGAAGGTGCTGATGGCACCTTCGGTCTCGACCGCGCGGCAGAAGGAGGCGGTACAGGCGCTCGCGGCGAACGAGGTGCAGAAGGAAGCGCTGACCAAGCTCAAGGAGGCGGTCGTCGCGATCCGCGCGAACAGCGAGGATGTCGGTGAGCGCTTTCCGGAAGAGGCCCGCAAGATCCATTACGGCGAGGCGGAGGCCCGCGGCATCATCGGCGAGGCGTCGCTGACCGACGTCAAGGCCCTGGTCGAGGAGGGCATCGAAATCGCGCCCCTGCCGGTCCTGCCGGACGACGTCAACTAAATGATGTCTCACGGCTTCCACCTCGCAATCTACAATTTCGGCATCCATGTTGCAGAATACGGCGATCCCGCGATCGAGGGGTTTCTAACGCGAGAACCGCTGAACTTCGAGGCGGCGACGCGAGCATCGGGCTTCGTTGCGCGATCGGGTTATGACGGGGAACCGGGACCATCGAGTTGGGGGTCGCAGGTCTTTCCACGGTTCCTCTCGGGAAGCGGACGCCAATCCGGCCCATCCTCCCTGTCGCTCTGGCGGGACATCGAGAGCCTGATGGCCTTTTCCTATGCAGGCATCCATGCCGAGGCTTTGAAGCATGCCAGACGATGGAATGTGCCGCAGCAATGGCCCCCGCTTGTGTTGTTCTGGGTCGAGGCGGACCGGCAACCGGAATGGCGGGAGGCGGTCGGGCGGTTCGAGCTTCTGGCCGATCGCGGCGCCTCGGCGACCGCATTCACCTTCAAGCAGGCGTTCGATTCAGACGGTCGGCCCTATGGGATCGACCGCGCCCGCGTCAGGGAGATCGCCGCCATCAATGCCCGAGACCAGGCGGAGCTTCTGCACACCGCCCGGAACCTGCCAGTCTGATGGGGCGCATCCGGTCAACCGTCGGGGGCCGGTCTTTGCACTCCTTGAACTGCGTTTGGGCCGCGGAAACTCACCCCTTGAAACCGCCGCCGTCGAGATAGGCCTGTTCTGACGGGGTTGTCTGACGTCCAAGTGCGGCGTTGCGATGGGGAAAACGGCCGAAGCGGGCGATGATGTCGCGGTGCTCGACCGCCCAGCGCAGGCTTTCCGCATCGCCGGTCTCGTCCTGGAGTGTCGTGAACAGTTCGACGCTCAGTTCCTGATCGGCGGGATGTTCCGAATGCTCGAAGGGCAGGTAGAGGAAGGGACGCAACGTCGGATCGACGGCACGGTCGAAGCCGCGCTCGAGTGCCTCTCGGGCGATCCGGCGCGCCAGGCCGTCGGTGGCGAAGGCATGACCGCTGCTGCGGAACAGATTGCGGGGAAACTGGTCGAGAAGGATCAGGAGGCCAAGTGTCCCCTCGGCCGTCTCCTCCCAATCTTCCATCTCGCCGCGTGCGGCGGAGAGATGCGCGTCAAGAAAACGCTCCCGGATTGCCGCGTCGAAGGCGTCGTCCTTGGCGAACCATTTTTCCGGCCCAGCCTCGCGCCAGAAGGTGAGGACGTCCGAGGCGACGGTCATAAGGCCTGTCCTGCGGAAGGCCGGCGGGCCAGGACCATGTAGTTCACATCGATATCGGGCGAGAGGTTCCACTGGTTCTGCAGCGGATTGAAGAACACACCCTTCATCTCGACCACGTCGAGCCCGGATTTTTCAATCGGCGCCCGCAGTTCTTCTGGGCGGACCAGTTTCTCGTACTGGTGGGTGCCGCGCGGCAGCCAGCCGAGCACATATTCGGCGCCGACGATGGCAAGCGCGGCCGCCTTCAGCGTGCGATTGATGGTCGACACCAGCATGAGGCCGCCGGGACGGACCATCGAAGCGCAGGTGGTGATGAAGAAGTCCACGTCGGCGACATGTTCGACGACTTCCATGTTCAAAACGACGTCGAAGGTCTCGCCGGCTTCGGCGAGCGCTTCGGCCGTCACAGCGCGGTAGTCGACGGCAACCCCCGTCTGGGCGGCATGGGTGCTGGCGATGCCGATATTGCGCTCCGATGCGTCAGCGCCGAGGACATTGGCGCCCATCTTTGCGACCGGTTCCGACAACAGGCCGCCGCCGCAGCCGATGTCGAGGATGCGCAGGCCCTCAAGCGGGCGGTGGGCCTTGGGATCGCGGCCGAAATGGGCCGATACCTGATCCCGGATATAGGCGAGACGGACCGGATTGATCTTGTGCAGCGGCTTGAACTTGCCGGTCGGGTCCCACCATTCCGCAGCCATGGCGGAAAAACGGTCGACTTCGGCCTGGTCGATGGTGGTGCGTGCCTCTGCGCTCATTGCCGGATCCTCTTTGCACGGATAACGCCTTTCAAGTCGGCCTATCGGTCGCCAAAGTCAAGGGTCGGGCTCGTCGTCGTCCGGGCCGCCAAGGAAGCGGCGGTGCGCACGGTCGGGGCTCATGATGCGTCGCAGTAACCTCGGCGGGTGGCCGAACAACGCTTCTTCGAGCTGCGGGAGCGTGTTCTGCGCATGGAGCTCGAACAATTCGTCGTCAAGGTTCACCATGCAGCGGGGGAGGCAGGCGACCGCGACGCCGCTGAGGCCGAGATCGCGCTCCCTGGTGATCGCCTGACCCTGGCGTGGCGTGGCGATCATCGGCCCGCTGCACATCCGATTGCGACGGCACCGGCGAATGCGACAGCCCTGTTCGGGCGTGGTGTTGTGGCGGAGCTTGAGGTGGCAGGTTCCCATGAGCCGCCAGCGGGCCTCGTGGCGTGCTTCACGGGCACGCTCCAGCTCGTAATGATCGCTCTTTGCCATGGCTTGCCTCCTCTCCTGGACACAGGTCATCGTTCACGCGGGCCGAAACCCCATGTCATGCGGTCTTCCCATTCATCCGGCCTGTCGGCCGGGGCGCCCGGCGTGCCGGACAAGGTAGAAACAGTGACACGCAGGGCGCCCCGTTTCGATGATTTTTGCCACCCAATTCCTTTCCCTCTACAGCATCGAGACCGACGCCTTGTGTGCCGCACAGGCACGCCCCTTTTCAGGGAGGGGGATCGCCTCAGGGTAGCCTGCGACATCCCTCCGCGTTTCAGAAGGACCCTTCGCAGCACCGTTCCCGCCTCGCCGGCAACGCTATCCGGTGTATCCATGGCGGGACGTGAACATTGTGGGCGCGCCGGGAAGGGCGGGGAAAACAGAAACGAAAAAAAACGGAAAATGCCGAAGGGAACAAAGGGCGGGCAGCATACGTTCAGCATCGGTTCATTTGCCCGGGCGCATATAAGCACCGAATGGCATCGAGGAGATACCCCAATGAAAAAGCTCACGATTTTCGCAATCGGTGCGGCAATTGCGGCGGCTTTGCCGGGCATTGCCGCGGCCGCAACCGCCTATTCGACCGCGAATGTGAACATGCGGTCGGGGCCGAGCACGCGTTATCCGGCGGTCATCGTCATCCCCGCGGGCGCACGCGTCAACATCCAGGGCTGCATGCAGACCGCCAACTGGTGTGATGTCGCCTATGCCGGTTATCGCGGCTGGGTTTCCGGTCGCTACCTGCAGACGACCTACTCGCAGCGCCGTATCTATGTGGAGCCGGAATACTATCGTCCGCTCGGCATTCCGACGGTGACCTTCTCCATCGGCAGCTACTGGGATCGTCACTATCGCGACCGCGACTTCTACCGCGACCGCGACGACTGGCGTGACGGCTATTATCGTCCGCGCCCGCCGCGTTACGATGACAACGACACCTGGCGTCGTCCGCCGCCGCCTCCGCGGGACTGGGACAATGTCGAGCGGCCGCGCAGCCCGTCCCGCGACGGTGACTACATCATTCGTCGCGAGGGCGGCGTGCTCCAGCCCAAGCGAGACAAGGACAAGCCGCGCAACCGCCAAGACGGACAGGTCATCTGCGACGTGAACGGCGAGAACTGCCGGCGGCTCTAATCGCTGCTGATCGTCTTAATCGACGGGGGCGGCTGAAGGATCGCCCCCTTCTCAAACCATCGTAGGTACCTGCCCCAGCACCCTGTACCCCCCGGGGCAGGTTTGACCGATGTCATCATCGCCATGCCGCGGCATGGCGGGCCATTGAACTTGCCCGTCGTTTTCGATAAGAGACCGCAACTTCGCCCGACGACCGGTTCGTGGGGCGCTTCTCTCAAGGGGTGCCGGCGAGCACCCATCAGCGTGACGGTACAAGGCATGGCTCGCATCGTGATGAAATTCGGCGGAACCTCCGTCGCCAATCTCGAACGCATCTACAACGTTGCCCGGCATGTCAAACGCGAGGTCGATCAGGGCCATGAGGTCGCGGTCGTCGTGTCCGCCATGTCCGGCAAGACCAACGAACTGGTCGACTGGGTGCAGAACATGCCCAAGGTCGCCGGCGCCGACTCCCCGTTCTACGATGCGCGCGAATACGATGCCGTGGTCGCGTCCGGCGAACAGGTGACGTCCGGGCTCCTGGCGATCGCGTTGCAGTCGATGGGCATCAATGCCCGCTCGTGGCAGGGCTGGCAGATTGCCATCAAGACGGACAACGCCCATGGCGCCGCCCGTATCCAGGAGATCGACGGCACCGACATCATCCGCCGCATGGGCGAGGGCCAGGTGGCCGTCGTCGCCGGGTTCCAGGGCATCGGCCCGGACAACCGCATCGCCACCCTCGGCCGTGGCGGTTCCGACACGTCCGCTGTCGCGATTGCTGCCGGCATCAAGGCCGACCGCTGCGACATCTATACCGACGTCGACGGCGTCTACACCACCGACCCGCGCATCGAGCCGAAGGCGCGCCGTCTGAAGAAGATCGCCTTCGAGGAAATGCTCGAAATGGCATCGCTCGGTGCGAAGGTGCTGCAGGTCCGTTCGGTGGAACTCGCGATGGTCCACAAGGTGCGCACGTTCGTGCGCTCGAGCTTCGAAGATCCCGATGCGCCGGGCATGGGCGATCTGTTGAACCCGCCCGGCACGTTGATTTGCGATGAGGATGAGATCGTGGAACAGGAAGTAGTGACCGGCATTGCCTATGCCAAGGATGAAGCGCAGATCTCGCTGCGCCGGCTCGCCGACCGCCCCGGCGTTTCGGCGGCCATCTTCGGCCCGCTGGCCGAGGCGCATATCAATGTCGACATGATCGTCCAGAACATTTCCGAAGACGGCACCCGCACCGACATGACGTTCACCGTCCCGTCGGGCGACGTCGACAAGGCGCTCTCCGTGCTCGGCGACAACAAGGACAAGATCGGCTACGACGTCGTTCAAAGCGAAAAGGGGCTGGTCAAGGTCTCGGTCATCGGCATCGGCATGCGCAGCCATGCAGGCGTCGCCGCGACCGCCTTCCGGGCGCTCGCCGAAAAGGGCATCAACATCAAGGCTATTACCACCTCGGAAATCAAGATTTCGATCCTGATCGACGGTGCCTATGCCGAACTCGCGGTTCGGACTTTGCATTCCTGCTACGGCCTCGATAAGAATTGATTCTCTAAAACGGCATTCGCCTTCCCCGTCATTTCGGGACCCGGGCGGCGAGGCCGTCCGACCCAATGACGAATTCGGGAGCACGTACGCGATGAGAGACCTTTCCGCGGGTCCACGCGTCCTCCTCAAGCGGTTGCGCGAATTGATGGCGGAACCGCTCGAGCCGCAGGAGCGCCTTGACCAGATCGTTCGCCAGATCGCGAGCAACATGGTCGCGGAGGTGTGTTCGGCCTACGTGCTGCGCTCCGACGGCGTTCTCGAGCTCTACGCGACCGAAGGTCTGAACAAGGATGCCGTGCATCTGGCCCAGCTGAAGATGGGACAGGGCCTCGTCGGCACCATCGCGGCCTCGGCGCAGCCTCTCAACCTTTCCGACGCGCAGGCACACCCGGCCTTCCGCTACCTGCCGGAAACGGGCGAAGAGATCTATCACTCCTTCCTCGGCGTGCCGATCCTCCGGGCCGGCCGCAGCCTCGGCGTTCTCGTCGTGCAGAACAAGGCGCAGCGCAACTACCGGGAGGACGAGCTCGAAGCGCTCGAAACCACCGCCATGGTGCTGGCCGAGATGATCGCGACCGGCGAGCTGAAGAAGATCACCCGTCCGGGGCTCGAACTCGACCTGACGCGGGCGGTGACCATCGACGGCGACGGCTACAACGAAGGCATCGGCCTCGGCTATGTCGTGCTGCACGAGCCTCGCATCGTGGTGACCAATCTTCTCAACGAGGATACCGAGACGGAAATCCGGCGCCTTGCCGATGCGCTCGGCTCGCTCAGGATCTCGATCGACGACATGCTGTCGCGCCGCGAGGTGTCGATGGAAGGCGAGCATCGCGACGTGCTCGAGACCTATCGCATGTTCGCCCACGACCAGGGCTGGGTCCGCCGCATGGAAGAGGCGATCCACAACGGCCTGACCGCGGAAGCCGCGGTCGAAAAGGTGCAGAGCGACACCAAGGCGCGCATGATCCGCCTGACCGATCCCTATCTCCGGGAGCGGATGCACGATTTCGACGACCTCGCGAACCGGCTGCTGCGCCAGCTCACCGGCTTTTCTCCGCGCAGCGCCGCGGAAGGCTTCCCGTCGGACGCGATCGTCTTTGCCAGGGCCATGGGGGCCGCCGAACTTCTCGACTATCCGCGCGCCAACCTGCGCGGCCTGGTGCTCGAGGAAGGGGCGGTGACCAGCCATGTGGTGATCGTGGCGCGCGCCATGGGCATCGCCGTGGTCGGCCAGGCGGCCGGCGCGGTGGCGCTTGCCGAAAACGGCGATCCGGTCATCATCGACGGTGACGACGGCAAGGTACACGTGCGGCCGGTGGCCGACCTGCAGAAGGCCTATGAAGAGAAGGTCAAGCTGCGCGCCCGTCGGCAGGAGCAGTTCCGCGCGCTGCGCGACGTCGAGCCACTCACCAAGGACGGCAAGCGTATCACGCTGCAGATGAATGCCGGCCTGCTGGTCGACCTGCCACAGCTTTCGGAATCCGGCGCCCAGGGTATCGGTCTGTTCCGCACCGAGCTGCAGTTCATGATCTCGTCGACCATGCCGAAGGCCGAGGAGCAGGAGAGTTTCTATCGCAGCGTGCTGAAGCAGGCCGCCGGACGGCCGGTGACCTTCCGCACGCTCGACATCGGCGGCGACAAGGTCGTTTCCTATTTCCGCGCGCAGGAGGAAGAAAACCCTGCGCTCGGCTGGCGGGCGATCCGTCTTTCGCTCGACCGTCCGGGCCTGTTGCGCACGCAGCTGCGGGCGCTGCTCAAGGCGGCCGCGGGCGCCGAGCTCAAGATGATGCTGCCGATGGTGACCGAGGTCGCAGAGATCCGGGCTGTGCGCGAACTGATGCAGAAGGAGGTCCAGCACCTCTCGAAATTCGGTCATCCGCTGCCGAAGAAGCTGCAGTTCGGCGCGATGCTCGAGGTGCCGGCGCTGATGTGGCAGCTCGACGAGCTGATGGAGGAGGTGGACTTCGTGTCCGTCGGCTCCAACGACCTGTTCCAGTTCTCGATGGCGGTGGACCGCGGCAATGCGCGCGTGGCGGATCGTTTCGACGTTCTCGGGCGACCGTTCCTGCGCATCCTGCGCGACATCGTGAGGGCAGCCGACCGGCACGAGACGCCGGTGACGCTGTGCGGCGAGATGGCGGGCAAGCCGCTTTCGGCCATGGCCTTGCTCGGCATCGGCTTCCGGTCGATCTCGATGTCGCCGACGGCGATCGGCCCGATCAAGGCGATGCTTCTCGGGCTCGAGGTGGAACAGCTCGGCCGGCATATCAATGCCGCGCTCGACGACCACCACACGCATGTGCCGCTCAGGGACATCCTGGTCGGATTTGCCGAAGACAACAACATTCCCGTCTGATCGAATACAGTTTGGAGTAAAGGGTGGCGAAGCTTCCTGTCGAGAAAATGCGCGAACTCGAACGCCGTTTCGGCGAGATAGAGGCGCGCATGTCCGCCGGACCGGCGGCCGACGTCTATGTGAAGCTGGCGTCGGAATATTCCGAACTGCAGCCGGTGGTGAAGAAGATCCGCGAGTACGAGGCGGCGATCTCCGAGCTTTCCGGGCTCAAGGCGCTACTCGCCGACCGGGGGACCGACCGCGAGATGCGCGAGCTCGCCGAGATGGAGCTGCCCGAGGTCGAGGAGCGGATCGAGGGGCTCGAGAAGGACATGCAGATCCTGCTCCTGCCGAAGGACGCGGCCGACGAAAAGAGCGCGATCCTCGAAATCCGGGCCGGCACCGGCGGCTCGGAAGCTGCACTTTTCGCCGGCGACCTTTTCCGCATGTACGAGCGCTTTGCCAGCACCAAGGGCTGGAAGGTCGAGGTTCTCTCGGCGAGCGAGGGCGAAGCCGGCGGCTACAAGGAAATCATCGCGACGATCACCGGGCGCGGGGTGTTTTCCAAACTGAAGTTCGAATCCGGCGTGCACCGCGTCCAGCGCGTGCCCGAGACGGAGGCAAGCGGCCGGATCCACACCTCGGCGGCGACCGTCGCCGTGCTGCCGGAAGCAGAAGAGATCGACATCGAGATCCGCCCGGAGGACATCCGGATCGACACGATGCGCTCGTCGGGTGCCGGCGGCCAGCACGTCAACACCACGGACTCGGCGGTGCGCATCACTCACTTGCCGACCGGCCTGATCGTCACCTCGTCGGAAAAGTCGCAGCACCAGAACCGCGCCAAAGCCATGCAGGTTCTGCGGTCGCGTCTCTATGACATCGAGCGGCAGAAGGCCGACAGCGAAAGGTCGGCCGATCGCAAGAGCCAGGTCGGCTCGGGCGACCGGTCCGAGCGCATTCGCACCTACAACTTTCCCCAGGGGCGCGTCACGGATCATCGTATCAACCTGACGCTCTACAAGCTCGACCGGATGATGGAAGGTGAGATCGACGAGATGGTCGATGCGCTGATCTCGGATTACCAGGCGGGTCAGCTGGCCCAGCTCGGCGACCAGACGTGAGCGGGGCGGAAGCGACGATCGCTTCGCTGCTGGCGGAGGCCCGCCGCCGCTTCGCGACCGTCGAAGGGCTCGACGATCCGGCGACCGAGGCCCGGATGCTGATCGGCGGGCTGCTCGGGCTCAACCAGACCGATTTCGTGCTACGCGGTGCAGAGCCTGTCACGAGTGCCGATGCCGCCCGTATCGAGGCGGCGATCCGCCGGCGCGAGGCCCGCGAGCCGGTCCACCGCATTTTCGGGCGCCGGGAATTCTACGGCCTCGACCTCGCGCTGTCGCCCGACACGCTGGAACCGCGGCCGGACACGGAAATCCTGGTCGACACGGTGCTGCCGTGGGTTCGACGACTCGTTGAGCAAAAGGGCAGCGCGCGGATCCTCGATCTCGGCACGGGAACCGGGGCAATTGCGCTGGCGCTGATCAAGGAATGCCGCGAGGCGCGGGCGGTCGGCGTCGATATTTCTCCCGGCGCCCTTACAATTGCCACAAGCAATGCCTATCTGAACGGTGTGAACGAGAGGTTCGAGACCTGCGAAAGCGCATGGTTCGACAAGGTCGAAGGAAGCTTCGACATCATCGTGTCAAATCCGCCCTATATACCGACCCGCGTGGTCGAGACGCTGGATCCGGAGGTCAAAGACCATGATCCGCGTGCCGCCCTCGATGGCGGCGAAGACGGCTTAGAGGCCTACCGCGCGATCGCGGCAGATGCGGCGCAGCATCTGCTGGAAGGCGGGGCGGTCGCAGTCGAAATCGGCTACGACCAGAAGCTTAGCGTCATTCAAGTCTTTGAGGAAAAGGGTTTTTTCCTTTCGGAGGCGCGACAGGACTATGGCGGCAACGACCGTGTCCTGCTCTTCGTCAAGAAGGGCTGATCTGCATTTGCTGCGTACGCTAAGGATATTTTGGCTTTTGGAAGAAAAAGGCTTGGTTTTCGTAAGGAAGCGTAATAGTTTGCGGGCACGCAACGGGCAGCGGGGAATGAACGAGATTCGTTCGGGTCTGGGTCTGCTTCGATTTCGGCTCGTGACAGGGCTACACGGGGCGCGGAAATCCCGGTGCGTAACTCAGTAAACTTGACTATCACCAGCGGCACAAAAGCGATGGCGCAGTCTGCCCGCGGCACGCATAGCCTTGGTCCGGTCCAACCAGAACCAACAGCGTTGCCATCTATCAGCACAACAGAAGAATTCAGGTGAATCATCTATGAGGCCAGGACAGCAGAACAAGCGTGGTCGGGGGCGTAACAATGGCGGCGGCGGTGGCGGCGGCGGCGGTGGAGGCAACTTTAACCGCAAGGGCCAGAATCCGCTGACCCGGACCTATGACAGCTCCGGCCCCGATGTGAAGATCCGCGGCACTGCCCAGCATATCGCCGAGAAATACGCCACGCTCGCCCGCGACGCCCAGAGCGCCGGCGACCGCGTCATGGCCGAAAACTACCTGCAGCACGCTGAGCACTACAACCGCATCATCGCCGCCGCCCAGGCGCAGATGCAGGAACGCTTCCAGCGCGAGGACCGCGACGACCGGGATGACCGCAACGACTACGGCGATCGTGACGGCGACGACATGGACGGCATGGAAGACGTCGGCGGCGCTCCGCAGCCGCAAGCACAGGCTCAGCCCCAGCAGCAGCGGTCGCACCAGCAGCCGCGCCAGCCGCGCCGCGAGGTCGAAATCGCCGGCACCGGCCCACAGCCGGTGATCGAGGACATGCCGGCCGAGGCGGCAGCCGCCGCTGCGGAGAGTGCAGCCGAAGAGACAGGCGAACGCCAGCCGCGCCGCCGTAACACACCGCGCCCGCGCCGCCAGCCGCGTCGCGGCAATGCAGAAGAGGGCGGCGAAGCCCAGGCTTCCGCCGAGGCGCCGGCACTTGAGGCCGCTTCGGAGTAAGCGCTCCGCACAGGTGACAGACCAGGGCCCCTTCTTCCGACCGGGAGGAGGGGCTTTTTGCATCCATGGGGCGAGACGGGGTGTTTCGGAGGACTTTCCGAGGCGGTGCTTGCCGATCGTCAAGGGTCACCAATTTTGCTCCAAATCGCTCTTTAAACGCCGAAAATGCCTCCCCATATCACGGTCAAGGGGACGGCGACGTCCCGCACGGTCCGCCTTGTCAGGGGGCCGTATCTCAACCGCCGCGCTGTGCCGATCGGGCAGGGCGGCTACCGGAGACAGGCACGATGAACATCGAAAAATATTCCGAGCGCGTCCGCGGCTTCCTGCAGTCCGCCCAGACGCACGCACTTTCCGAAGGCCACCAGCAGTTCACCCCCGAGCATGTGCTGAAAGTCCTGCTCGATGACGACCAGGGCATGGCGTCCTCGCTGATCGCGCGCGCCGGCGGCGACGCCAAGGAAGCGCGGATCGCCAACGACGCCGCCCTCGCCAAGCTGCCCAAGGTTTCGGGCGGCAATGGTCAGGTCTATCTGTCCCAGCCGCTGGCGAAGGTCTGCACCACCGCGGAAGAAGCGGCCAAGAAGGCCGGCGACAGTTTCGTCACCGTCGAACGCCTGCTGCTCGCGCTGGCCATCGAATCCTCCGCCTCGACATTCCAGACCCTCAAGAAGGCCGGCGTAACCGCGCAGGCACTCAACCAGGTCATCAACGAGGTCCGCAAGGGCCGCACCGCCGACAGCGCCAATGCCGAGCAGGGTTTCGACGCGCTCAAGAAATATGCCCGCGACCTGACGGCGGAAGCCCGTGAGGGCAAGCTCGACCCGGTGATCGGCCGTGACGACGAAATCCGCCGCACCATCCAGGTCCTGTCGCGCCGCACCAAGAACAACCCCGTGCTGATCGGTGAACCCGGCGTCGGCAAGACGGCGATCGCCGAAGGCCTTGCGTTGCGCATCGTAAACGGCGACGTGCCGGAGAGCCTCAAGGACAAGCGCCTGATGGCACTCGACATGGGCTCGCTGATCGCCGGTGCCAAATATCGCGGCGAGTTCGAGGAACGGCTGAAGGCCGTTCTCAACGAGGTGCAGTCGGAAAGCGGCGAGATCATCCTGTTCATCGACGAGATGCACACGCTGGTCGGCGCCGGCAAGGCCGATGGCGCGATGGACGCCTCCAACCTGCTGAAGCCTGCCCTTGCGCGCGGCGAGCTGCATTGCGTCGGCGCGACCACGCTCGACGAGTACCGCAAGCACGTCGAGAAGGATGCGGCACTGGCCCGCCGGTTCCAGCCGGTCATGGTCGACGAACCGAATGTCGAGGACACCATCTCGATCCTGCGTGGCCTCAAGGAAAAATACGAGCAGCACCACAAGGTGCGGATCTCCGACTCGGCGATCGTCGCGGCCGCGACGCTGTCGAACCGCTACATCACCGACCGGTTCCTGCCGGACAAGGCGATCGACCTGATGGACGAGGCCGCCTCGCGGCTGAGGATGCAGGTCGACTCGAAGCCCGAGGAACTCGATGAGCTCGACCGCCGCATCATGCAGCTGAAGATCGAACGCGAGGCGCTGAAGAAGGAAACCGACAGCGCGTCCGCCGACCGGCTGAACCGGCTCGAAAGCGAAGTGACCTCGCTCGAGGAGCAGGCCGATGCGCTGACGGCGCGCTGGCAGGCGGAAAAGCAGAAGCTCGGCCTGGCCGCAGACCTGAAGGGCAAGCTGGACGAGGCCCGCAACGAACTGGCGATCGCGCAGCGCAAGGGCGAATTCCAGCGCGCGGGCGAACTGACCTACGGCGTCATCCCGGCGCTGGAGAAGCAGCTGGCCGAAGCGGAAGCCCAGGACAGCTCGACCAATGCCATGGTGCAGGAAGTCGTCACGCCGGATGCGATCGCCCATGTCGTCTCGCGCTGGACGGGTATTCCCGTCGACAAAATGCTGGAAGGCGAACGCGAAAAGCTGCTTCGCATGGAAGACGAACTGGCAAAGTCTGTCGTCGGCCAAGGCGATGCGGTGCAGGCGGTGTCGCGTGCGGTCCGCCGTTCGCGCGCCGGCCTACAGGATCCGAACCGGCCGATCGGCTCGTTCATCTTCCTCGGCCCGACCGGGGTGGGCAAGACCGAGCTCACCAAGTCGCTCGCCCGCTTCCTGTTCGACGACGAAACGGCGCTGGTCCGGATCGACATGTCGGAATACATGGAGAAGCATTCGGTCGCCCGGCTGATCGGCGCACCTCCCGGCTATGTCGGCTATGAGGAAGGCGGTGCACTTACCGAATCCGTCCGCCGCAAGCCGTACCAGGTCGTGCTGTTCGACGAGATCGAGAAGGCGCATCCGGACGTGTTCAACGTGCTGCTCCAGGTGCTCGACGACGGTCGCCTGACCGACGGTCAGGGCCGCACCGTGGACTTCAAGAACACGATCATCATCATGACCTCGAACCTCGGCGCCGAATACCTGACCGGTCTTCGCGACGATCAGGACAGCGAGGCGGTTCGCGACCAGGTGATGGACGTGGTGAAGGCATCGTTCCGTCCGGAGTTCCTCAACCGCGTCGACGAGATCATCCTGTTCCACAGGCTCCGCCGTGCGGAGATGGGGGCGATCGTCGACATCCAGCTCAAGCGGTTGCTGGCATTGCTGGCCGAGCGCAAGATCGCCATCGAGCTTGCCCCGGACGCCCGCGAATGGCTGGCCGACAAGGGCTACGACCCGGTCTATGGCGCACGGCCGCTGAAGCGGGTGATCCAGAAGTATGTCCAGGATCCGATGGCCGAACAGATACTCTCGGGCACGATCGCCGACGGCGCGACCGTCCGCATCGCCGCGGGTTCCGACCGGCTGCTGTTCACGACGGTCAAGGCGGTCAGCGAAGCGGCCTGATCTTAGCCGAAATTTCCAACAGACAGGAAAGGCGGTCCCGCAAGGGGTCGCCTTTTTGTCGTGCGGACGAGCGCCGTGCGTGAGGACCGACTGCTAATGTCACAGGCTGCCGGGCCTGGTTCAAGGATCTCAGTTGCTGGCGACTTCGGGAGGCTTGCCGCCGCCCTCGAGCAGGGCGTCGATGCGCTGGCGCTCGGTCTCGAACTTGGCGAGGGTTTCGCCCTCGAGCGACTTGCCGCCGGGCAGGCGGACGCGCAGCGGGTCGACCTTGGTACCATTGACGATCAGCTCGTAGTGCAGGTGCGGACCGGTCGACAGGCCGGTATTGCCGACATAACCGATCACCTGACCCTGGCGGACCTTGGCGCCCGGCGTGACGCCCTTGGCGATGGCACTCTGGTGGTTGTAGGAGGTGACATAACCGTTGGCGTGCCGGATCAGCGTCTGGTTGCCGTAGCCGCCCGAATCCCAGCCGGCCTTTTCCACCGTGCCATTGCCCGACGCGATGATGGGCGTGCCACGGGGTGCTGCCCAATCGGTGCCGGTGTGCATGCGTGAATAGCCGAGGATCGGATGGCGACGCATGCCGAAACCGGACTTGAACACGCCGTTCGGCACCGGGTTGCGCAGCAGGAACTGGCGGATCGATTTGCCTTCCTCGTTGAAGTAGTCGACCGAATTGTCGGCCGGGTCCTGGAAACGATAGAAGGTCGTCACCGTGTCGCCGAAGCGGGCCCGGACATAGAGCAGTTCGCTGTCCTCGGTCGCGTGACCCTCCTCGTCCTCGACCGAGAAGAAGGCCTCAAGCGTGTCGCTCGGCTTCAGCTGCGCCTGGAAGTCGACATTGGCGGCGAGCAGCTTGATCACCAGGGCCGTCATGTCGCTGTTCATGCCGTAGGACAGGGCGGCCCGATAGATCCCGTCATAGACGCGGGGCAGGTCGCGGGCCGTCGAGGGGACCTGCGGCGCACGCTCGTCGAAGGCCGTGGCGATCGCGTCGAGGGCCGGCGGCTCGGAGCCCGTGACGAGGCGGCCGGCATCGCTCACCGCAAGCGTCACGACATGGGTCGCGCGGCGGTAGAGGCTGATGCGGACGATCTTGACCTCCTCGCCGCGCTGGATGATGCCGATGCGCAGCACGTCGCCTTCGGACAGTTCCTGGCCGCCGGCATAGGGTTCGAGCGCCTTGGCGATGTCGCCGGCCTTGGCCTTCGGGTAGCCGGCCGCCATCAGCACGGCGTCGGCGGTCTGGGGACGGCGCACGGGCAGCACGTCGTCTGCATATTCGGGCGTTTCCGGCGTCAGCATTTCCGGCTCGGAGACGGTCATGTTCTGCTCGACGATGCGGGCGGTGAGCCCGGCGGCGAGGTCGACGCCCGAGGTCTCGGTGTCGAAGCGTTGCGGGTCGATGTAGTAGAGGGCGGCGACCTGGGTCGAACCGTCGGTCAGAACCGAACCGTTGGTGCGGACGTTTTCCTCGACCTCGTCGAAGCTCATCTCGCCGGCGAAGGGGCGGCTGGCGCCGCCGGTCGGAAAGGGCGTGGTCTTCAGGCTGACCTCGGATTCGACATCGGAGCCGTAGAGGGTGCCGGTACGGGTCGCGGCAGGCGCAACCTTCTCGTCGGTGGCGAAAATCGCCAGAGGGTCGAAGGGCGGATAGTTTTCCTGGGTCTTGTAGTTGGCGGCGAGCGCCATCTTCACATGGGCGAAGGGCTGGCGGCGGACCACCTCGCGTTCGCCGTCATGGGTGACGGTGGAAACTTCGAGGATTGCCTTGTCGACCGGACGGGCGGCAATCTTCGGACCGAAGAGGCGGGCGCCGCGGCTGACGGTGTCCGCCTCCAGGCCGGCCTTGTCCCCGTCACCGGTCACCGCATAGGCTTCGGCCGGGATCGCCAGCTGCTGGCGGCCGTCGAGGGCGGCGAAGAGGGCGACGCCCATCAGGATGCAGGAAGTGATGCCGGTGAGGAAGGTGCCGGACAGCCAGCGCAGCGAAATCTCGCGCCGATCCGGCGCGCGATGGCCGTCGGCAAGGATCGGCGGTTCGCTTCCAAGCGATCGCACCATGTTGCGGTCGTTAATCATCCGCGCGGCATCCGTGCTTTCCCCATGAACCCCGCCCACGTGTCACGCAGGCCGGCCAACATCTGCATGTTTCGACGCGCCCCGTCAAATCCCGGGGTGCCTTGAGGAGCCCGCGCGGTTGCCCGTGCGCGAGGCAGGAGGCACCCGCGCGTGTCCTCAAGCGTGCTCTAGATCATGCAATTGTGAAAATCCCGGGACGGAAAGATGGCATGCCGGTGGCCCGGGGTCGGATGAGCCTCTAAGACCGGGCGATATTCACGTCCCTCGGCCTGCTTCCTATCGTGTTTTATGGAATTTCCATTTCTTATCAATGGTTTGTTTGATTTTTGGATTTTTTACGACGGACGTTGTTGACATCTTTGTGGGGGTGGATCTATAACCCCGCTCACTGACGAGGGCGGCGGCGCTGCTG
>NZ_JBTOLM010000005.1:0-217620 GCF_054551725.1 Rhizobium sp. CAU 1783
GCCGAGAGCTTCTTCAATCTTCTGAAGCGAGAGCGAATACGCCGCAGGGTCTACCGCTCACGCGATGAAGCTCGCAAGCACGTGTTCGACTACATCGAAATGTTCTAAAACCCGAAACGCAAGAACGCCAGGAACGGGATGCTGTCGCCCTTAGACTTCGAGAAGCAGCAGAAAATCTAACCCGAGGCTGTCTGCGAAACTCGGGGCTATTCAGGTCGGTGTCTCGTGGTGAAAGGAACAGCTTGAAGCGTCCGAAGTGGCCAGACTCTCCGTTGCTGTGGGGATCGCTGCTGTTGTTTTCGAGGAATTCGACAGATCGTGCAGGTTGGCCGCCGGCCTGCATGTCCGGATTGCAAGCCGTGCCTCAAAGCCAGTTGCAAGCCAGACTTGTCGAGCTCGTGCTTCCGGTCGTGCAAAGACATTGCGTTGCGATTTCCAACATACAAATGGTCGGCGCGACGCGATCCAACTTTGATCGGACTTATCGGGTCTAATTCAATCTCAGACCCGTACTGGGATCAAACACATGAATGTCCGACGAGGCCACTTCGACGCCGAGCATCTCACCGATCGCCGGGCTGACCTGGGCGGGAACCGCAATACTGATCTCGTGACGTTCGTTTTTCAGACTGATGAGGCGTGTTTCTCCATGGAACTCATTGCGCTCGACACTTCCACGAAATGCCTTGGCGTCCTCGCTCACGCGGAATGATCCGGGCCGGATACCGACGGTGACCTCGCCAGTGCGGATCCCGGCCGGCGCTGGGAAACGGACGAGGCTGTCGCCAAGCCATTCTTGCGTCATCTGCAATTGCAGGAAGTTCATGTTGGGGGTACCTATGAACCCCGCCGCGAATACGGTAGCCGGTGCCCGGTAGATCTCCTCGGGCGTGCCCATCTGCTCGATGCGGCCGTCTTTCATCAGCACGATCCGGTCGGCGAGCGTCATCGCTTCGAGCTGATCATGGGTGACATAGATACTTGTCGTCTTCAGGTCACGATGGAGCCGCGCGATTTCAACCCGGAGGCTGCCGCGCAGCTTGGCGTCGAGGTTGGAGAGCGGCTCGTCGAAGAGGAACACCTCCGGCGTCTTGATCATGGCCCGGGCGATCGCCACGCGCTGCTGCTGGCCGCCCGACAGTTCCGCAGGCTTGCGGGCGAGATAGACACTGAGGCCAAGCGCCTCGACCACCGGGGCGAGGCGCTCATCGATCGCTGCCTTGGCTATGCCTGCCCGTTCGAGTCCGAAGGTGATGTTCTCGCGCACACTCATATGCGGATAGAGGGCGTAGTTCTGGAACACCATGGCGATGCCGCGATCACCCGGATCGCGCTCGTTCATCCGCTCGCCGCCGATGAAGAGATCGCCGCCCGAAATCTCTTCCAACCCGGCGATCATGCGCAGCATCGTTGATTTTCCGCAGCCCGAAGGCCCGAGAAAGACAACAAATTCATGGTCGTTGATCTTCAGGTCGAAGTCCCGCATGACCTCGAGCGCGCCGTAGATTTTCCGGATCCCCCGGCATTCGACAGTGGCCATCACTTCTCCTCCCCGTCCACGACGATCTGCAGCTTGACGTCTTGCGGTCTTCCCTCTGCGGCACGCTCGAAGGCGGCGATCGACTGTCCGAAGGCATATGTGCCTGACACCAGCGGCTTGAGATCGACCTTGCCGGCGGCGATCAGAGCAAGCGCGCGGTCGAACACATTGGCATAGCGGAAGACGGTCTCGATGCGGCATTCGCGAAAGCAGGCGGCGGCGAGATCGACGGCGACAGGTTCCGGTGGCAGGCCGACGAGAACAACGGCCCCACCTGGGCGCACGACCTTGAAGAGATCACGAATTGCCGCCGGTGCGCCGGAGCATTCGAAGACGATGTCGGCACCCCAGCCCTCGGTTGCCTCATTGACCGTCTCGATGAGATCGGCTTGCCGGAGATTGACACCGGTGATGCCGCCATAACTTTCGGCCAGCTTCAGCTTCGTCTCGGAAATGTCGGAGATCAGGACGCGCGAGCAACCGCCGGCGAGGGCGGCTAGCGCCACCATGATGCCGATCGTGCCGCAACCGGTAACGACAGCCGTATCGCCGGGGGTAATCTTGGCGCGGGTCGCCGCCTGCATGCCGACTGCAAAGGGCTCGACCATGGCGCCTTCGGCAAAGGAAACGTTGTCGGGCAGCTTGTATGTGAAGCTCGCGGGATGAACCGTCTCGGGGCAGAGTACGCCATGCACCGGTGGCGTTGCCCAGAAGGTGACGGCTGGATCGACATTGTAGAGGCCAAGCCGCGATGCCCGCGATTTGGGGTCGGGGATGCCGGGCTCCATGCAGACCCGGTCGCCCGGCTTCAGATGGGTGACGTTCGCTCCGACCTCGGTGACGGTGCCGGCAGCCTCGTGACCCAGAACCATGGGTGCGTTGACGATGAAGTCGCCGATGCGGCCATGGGTGTAGTAATGCACGTCGCTGCCGCAGACGCCGACGGTATGGATGCGGATACGGACATCGTCCGGGCCCATTTCCTGAGGCAGATCGATTTCGCGCAGGGAGAGTTCGCCGACGCGTTCGAGGACAAGTGCTTTCATGGGTCAGTCAACCTTGATCAGTTTTCTTGGAAAATGCGGCGTTGAGCCCGCCCGCCAGGACTCCGAGCAGGATCAGGGGAGGCAGTGACAAGAGGACGACCGCGGCGTTCAGGATGCCCCAGGGCACGTTCATGCCGAGCTGTGACATCTCGGAAGCGATGATCGGCAGGGTCTTCGCCTTGGAGGTGGTGAGCATCATGGCGAGCAGGAACTCGTTCCAGACCAGCACGAAGGAGAAGGCGATGGCGCCGAAGACCTGAAACCGTGCGATGGGCAGGGCGATGCGGAAGAAGGTGGCGTAGGGGCCGAGACCATCGACGCGCGCGGCCTCTTCCACATGCAGGCTGACGCGCTCGAAAGCCGGTACCGACAGCCAGATAGTGATCGAGGCGGTCACGATGAGATAGGTGACGATCAGCGACAGGCGCGTGTCGTAGAGATCGAGCCCCAGCCAGATGACCAGCATGGGAATGGCGATTGCGACCGGCGGCAGGAAGCGCAGCGACAAGACGAAGAACTGCGCCTCCGCCGTGATGCGGTTCTTGAAGCGCGCGATCACATAGGCCGCCGGCACGCCGAGGACGGCGCCGAGAACGACAGCGCTCGAGCAGATGATCAACGAATTGGTGAGCGCGCGCGCCACTGACCGACGGTTGAGCACATAACTCAAATTGTCGAGGACAGGCCGGAAGACGAGCTTGGGCGTGGAGACCAGGAGGTCGGCATTGGTCTTGAAGGCGTTGAGCAGGGTCCAGAGCAGCGGCAGCACGACAAGGGCTGCGGCGAGCACCAGAAGCAGCTTGAGCAGGAGGGTCGAGAGCTTCATCGGTTCAGCCTCTTCCAGGTGAAGGTAAAGGTGACGATGGTCAGCACCATCATGATGACGGCCATGGATGAGGCATAGGAGATCTTGCCGGCTTCGATGAAGCCTTGCGAATAGGCATACATGTCGAGCGTCTCGGTGGAGATACCAGGCCCTCCGCGCGTCATCACGTAGACAAGGTCAAAGGAGCGCAGGCTTTCGATCGCCTTGACGAGCAGCAGGCTGATCAGTGGGGCCTTCAGCATTGGCAGAGTGACGAAGCGGTGGATCTCTAGGCGGGTCGCCCGGTCGATGCGCGCGGCTTCGAGCGGCTGAGGCGGCAGGGATTCGAGAAGCTTCAGGATGATGACCGCGAAGAACAGCCCCCACTGCCAGACGTCGACGAAGGCGACCGCAAGAAGGGCGCCGAGCGGAGTCGAGAGAATGTCCGGCGTGATGCCGGTGAGTTCCCTGACCGGCCAGGTCAGGGCGCCATAGAGCGGGTGAAAGGCGAACTTCCAGACGAAGGCGGCGCAGACGCGTGGCAGGAGAACGGGAATGATGAAGAGCACGCAGAGGACGTTGCGCATTCTAGCGCTCGCTGCCTCGAACATCGCTATGCCGAGCGCAAGGCCGGTCACCATGGTCGCGGTGACGCTGATAATCTCCCACTTGAACGACACCCAGAGTGCGTTCAGGAAGCGGGCATCCGATAACAGCGCCAGGTAATTTGCGAACCAGACATAGTCTGCATCGGGCGCCGAGAGGGTGCGATTCTGCAACGAGATATTGATTGCATAGATCGTGGGCACGAGGGCCAGAATGATCAGGGTGCCCAGTGTAGGCCCCAGAAATACATAGGGCAGCGAGCGGCCTCGGCGCATGGCAGATCCTCGGATGGGAGAAAGGGGGCGCGTACTCCGACGCGCCCCAGGTGGCGGCTTGGGAGGCCTTAGAGCTTGGCAGCAAAGGCTTCGAGTTCGGTCAACGTTGCCTTGATGTCGGTGCGACTGCCGGTGATCAGCTCTTCCAGCATGATGCCCCACTGGTTGCCCAGTTCCTGCCAGCGCGGATCCTGCCAGAAGGTGACGGTGGTTTTTTCACCGGTCGCGGCCATCGCATCGGCAAGGTTCTGGCCGAAGGTCTTTGCATATTCCGGGCTCTGATAGGTGCTGGTGCGAGTCAGTTCTCCCGGCTGACCAGCCGCCAAGCGGCGGGCCTCCTGCTCCTTCGAGGTTGCCCAGGCCACGAAGAGGCCGGCACAGGCCTTTTCCTCGTCAGTCGCATTCGCCTTGGACGCGATTGCGAAGCCATGGGCGTAACCGCCACCCGGCAGCGGCGACGGCGGCACCGAGAACGCAACCTTGTCCGCGACCTGGCTCTGCGCCTTGTCGACGGACATGCCACCGAGAGGAGCAGATTCGATGATGATCGCCACCTTGCCGGAGCGGAAGGCGCCGGTGGATTCGTCCCAGGAACCAGTCTGCGTGCCGGGCGCCGAATACTTGAAGAGTTCGAGATAGGTCTCGGTCGCCTTCACGGCGGCTTCGGAGTTGAAGGCTGGCTTGCCGTCCTTGAACCACTCACCGCCATTGGCCTTGAAGAAGGGCATCCAGCGCCAGACATTGGCGCCTGAGCCGCGTTGGCCGCGCAAAGCGGTGCCATAGACGCCGTTCGCAGGATCATGCAGTTTCCGAACAGCTGCTAGATATTCGTCGAAGGTTTTCGGCGGAGCGATGCCGGCCTTTTCGAGCAGATCCGTGCGGTAGACCATCAGGTCGCCGCCGCCCTGGACCGGCGCAAACCACTGCTTGCCGTCATAGGTCGCAGCGGCGCGCATGCCCGCATCGAAATCGTTGTAGTCGTATTCCGCCGGGTAGAAGCCGTCCAGCGGAACGATCCAGCCCGAGGAGGCAAAAAGCGCAAGGTTTGCTTCATCGACATAATAGACGTCGAAGCTTCCGACCGTCGAGGCGTCGGCCTGCGACTTGGCGCGACGGTCGTTTTCGTTGAGATAACTGATCTCGAAGCCGGCGCCGGAGAGCTCTTCAAATTCGTCAGCATAGTCTTCGAGAAGCGTCAGGCCGTCGCGCGGCTGTGCCAGGACGCGGACGTCGTCCGTGCATTGTGCGGCGGCGAAAGCGTTGGATGCGGCAAGTATGGCGATGACCGCGCAACCGGCGCGGAGAGCGTTGAATGTCATGATTTCCTCCCTTGATGGCAACTCCCTTGCCATCGACGGTGGCACTGTTGCGCAAGCGCTTAGCCCGAACTAGTTTGCCGTCGTCGCCGAATTGGTATTATTTTGACATTTGGTCGCCTCAACATGAGTTTGTGAATGCCAATTGCACCAGATTACCCGCAGTCGATCTCCGAGACCTTCACCGCCACGCGCGAGCAGATCGTCCTGCCCGGAGGCGCCTCCTATCTGATCCGTCGGGACGACTACCCAAATCCGATCTGTATCTGGAACTATCATCCCGAGTGGGAGATCCACTTCATCCCGGATGCGAGCGGCTTCGCCTATGTCGGGGACTACATTGGACCCTTTCGGCCGGGCCATCTGATGCTCACCGGCACCAATTTGCCCCACAACTGGATCACACCGGGCGCACCGGATCTGCCAGGCCGTGATTTGGTCCTCCAATTCGACGCGGATGCCCTGATCGGTATCCGTGCGATCTGTCCTGAGTTTGACGTGCTTCACCGGCTGAAACCACTCGCACAGCGTGGGATCGAGGTTCTAGGCCCGGAGGCCTTCGCGATCGGAGAGAAGATTCTCGAATTGCACGCTGGTGGTCACCGCGGGGGACTGGGGCTCTTTCTGGAGATCCTTCAGGACATCGAGGATGCGTCGCAGAAGCGCCTGCTGGCAAGCGAGCACTTTCTTTCCGTTTACAATCAGGTGTCTGACCGCAGGCACCGACGCATCGACCAGGCGATCCAGATCCTGCAGTCAGATCCGGGCGCGCAGATGCACGAAGTGGCGGAACAGGTCGGCTTCGAGCCTTCCGCCTTCTCGCGCGCCTTTCGACGCCTCACGGGCATGAACTTTTCCGACTACAGCCGCTCGGTCCGCGTCTGGCGGGCCCGCACGCTGCTTGCGGAGACGCAGACACCGATCACCGATATCTGCTTCGAGGCCGGTTTCAACAACCTGTCGAACTTCAATCGCTACTTTCGGATGGAGACGGGGCTTACGCCTCGAGCCTACCGGAAAGCCGCGCGCATCAGAGCTAAGTCCGTCATTCGGGGATCCTCGGCAAAACTCATATAGTGGATGGTGGAAAAGACAGCTGTCAGATTGGAAGAGCGTTGCAGGTCGCGGCTGGTCTCGGCCTGATGGTTTCAGTCGGTCGCCGACAGGGTTCGCGATCATGGCTCGTGCTTTGGACGTCTATTTCGCGACACAAAGGCTGGAGCACCTAGACGACTTGACGATGGCCTGCCGGCCTTCGCCTAAGATGCTGCGTATCTGCTGGACCATCGGTCGCGGGCGATCTCGTTTTCGATGTCTCTCCGGGAGGAATCTTTTGGCGATCAGGCGGTGCCCCCCTTTTTCTTTGGCCTGTTGCCGGAAGCCAGCTCGGACGGAGTTGGAGAGTGGCGGGTCCCCTGTTGTCGCTGTTGGCGACGACGCGCAGCACTGCGGATCGTCCTCCGGGAATGAACCCGCCAGCACGCCCTCGTCGTGCTCCCAACGTCTGATGGTTCCATGGCCTTACCGGTCAAGCTCTCCGGGCCGAACCTGTTTTGGCGTGTCGGTCCGCTGTCCCCATTCGTGCCAGGAACCGTCGTAGAGGCGCCACTCGTCTTTGCCGAGCGTTTCGAGCATGAAACCGAGAATGCAGGCAGTGACGCCGGAGCCGCAGGTGGTGATGATGTCTCCTTCGACATCCACCCCGGCGTCACGAAAGACCGACAGTGCCTTGTCGGCAGACACGAATTCGAAGTTGCGGTCCGCGTCGAAGAAGAGCGCCCATGGCGTGTTGATGGCGCCCGGCATGTGACCGGATGGAACGCCCGGATAGCCGGAGCCCTCAAGGCCATCAAATCGTGCAGCGGTGCGGGCATCCACGATGACCGGGTTTCCATCGCTGATCGCAGTCAGCACATCGTCGAGCGTCGCGACGCGACCGGGCCTGATGTGTGCCACGAAATCCCGTGCCTCAATCTTTGCCGCTTCACCGGTCTCGACCGCCCGGCCCTCCGCTTTCCACTTGCGCCAGCCGCCGTTCAGAATGCGAACCTTGTCATGGCCGAAGGTCCGGAACATCCACCACAGCCGGCACGATACATAGCCGGCGTCGTAGACGACCACTTCGGTATCTCTCCCGATGCCCAGCCGCCCGACGACCTTAGCGAACAGGCCTGGATCCGGCAGCATGTTCACGTAGGGGGAACGCGGATCGGAGATCTCGGCTAGATCGATAAATCGGGCTGCGGGGATATGCCCGCTGATAAAATCATCCTTCGCGTGCTTGCCGGCCTCCGGCAGGTACCAGGAGCAGTCGAGGACGACAACACGCCCATCCGGGCTTTCCAGCAGTCGGGCGAGTTCTTCTGTTTCGATGAGCCAATTCGTCAAGGTTCGTTCTCTTCTTCGGTCTGTGGGCGTGGGGTCTGTGGGAATGTCGAGGAGCTCCGGCTGCCCATCACGGGTAGGCAGGCGAACTTCCCGCCCTTTCCACCCAGGAATCCCCCGAGAGGATGCCGCCATCGACGACCACATTGCGCCCGGTGATGTAACGGGAGGCCGGAGCGACGAGGCTGAGGGACGTCGTGATGAGATCCTGCGGTACGGCGAGGTGACCGGCCGGAATGTAATCGGCAAACCAGCGGCTGCGATACTCGTCGTCCCAGAGCGGTCGGGTGAATTCGGTCTTGATGAAGCCAGGCTCGATGGCATTGACCTGGATGTTGTCGCCCGCCCATTCATGCGCCATGGACCGGGTCAGGGATGTCACGGCCGCCTTCGTCGCGGCATAGACCGAGATGGTGTCGAACGAAATGTTTGCAGACAGCGAGCTGAAATGCAGGATCTTGCCGCCGCCCTGCTTTTTCATGATCGGTTGCACCGCTTTCGACAGGAAATAGACGCTGCGGAAATTCACCGACGCGATCACATCGAAGTCCTCCTCGGAGATCTCAATGATCGGCTTGCGGCGGTTGGTACCTTGCAGGTTGACGAGAATGTCGATGCGCCCGGTGACCGTGAGTGCGTCCGCCACGAGCTCGCTGCAGGCCTGCGCGGAGCTCAGGTCCTTTTGTACACCGTGGTAAGCGAGCCCGTCGGCTTCGAAGCGGGACTTGAGAAGGTCGAGACGCTCCTGCGACAGATCATGCACGATGACCGTGGCGCCGGCCTTGGCGAAAGCCTCCGAGATCACTGAACCGATTGCACCGGCACCGCCAGCGATCAGCGCGGTCTTTCCCTCGAGCGAGAAGAGGGAAGCGAGATATTGCGACATTCCATTCCTTTCCGGAGCATGGCTCCGAGCATTGAGAAGTACGGACTCTAAGCCCGTCGGGCTGACCTGCCTTGCTGTTGGGGCGACCCGGATGCGGCGCATCCGGCCGTCATCTGGGGAACTGCACCAGGCAAAAGCCCAGCCGCAACCCATTGAAATAGCTTCAAATGAGCGCGAGTGCGACGACAGTATATTAAATCGACTAAATCCGTAGATAAAATATTCTAATTTTGCGGAACTTCTCGTTTTTGTTTTTCAACCTCCCCCCTGAATTTGGAGGTTTCGCCTTTGGCCCGCAGCGGTCGTCCCGTTAGCTTCAGCTCACCGAAAACAAGGAACCTGTCTTATGATCCGCAAGTCCATTCTTACCCTCGCCGCCAGCCTCGCAGTGCTCGCTTCAAGCGTCGCCACGCTCCACGCCGAACCGAAGGGCAAGGATGCCGAAGTGAAGGTTTTCGTCTCGCCGCTGACCTTCGCCTTCACGCATTTCGTGTTTCTGACCGATCAGCTCGAGGATGAAGCCAAGAAGATCGGTGGCGTCACAGTTCTGAAGGCCGATGGTCAGCTTTCCGCGCCGAAGCAGATTGCCGACATCGAAGCTGCAATCGTGCAGGGCGTCGACGGCATTATCCTGGCGCCGGTAGAAGCCGATGCCCTGGCGCCGGTTGTCAAGGAAGCGATTGCTGCCGGCATTGCCGTGGTCACCGTCGACCGCCCGGTGAACGGTGTGCCGGAAGTGCTCGCCAACGTTGCTGCCGACAACTTCAAGGGCGCCGAAGCCCAGGGCGAAGCCGTCGCAAAGGCCTTTCCCGGGGGTGCCGAGATCGTCAACCTGCAAGGCATTCCAGGCGACAAGACCGCCAATGACCGCAATGGCGGTGTTCACAAGGTTCTCGACGCAGCCGGTGGCAAGTACAAGTTCGTCTCCGAACAGGCCGCCAACTTCTCGCGTGACAAGGGCTTGGCCGTCACCGAAAACATCCTGACCGGCCTTTCCGAAGTCCCGGACGTGATCGTGGCCGCAAACGACGACATGGCGCTCGGCGCGGCCCAGGCAGTCGAGGCGCGTGGCCTCAAGGGCAAGATCAAGATCTATGGTTATGACGGCTCCGAAGATGCCCTGAAGGGCGTCAGGGACGGCGACCTGGCCGGCACAGTGGACCAGTTCCCGGGTCAGCAGGGCCGTGTGGCGATCCGCACGCTGGTCGACTACATCCGCGAGGGCAAGAAGCCTGCCTCGAGCGACCTTCTGGTTGCGCCGGTCGCCATCACCAAGGAAAGCCTCGACCAGGCCGAACGGGTCGGGCTGGTCAACTGATGACCTCCGCCTTGCGTCCCATCTCCGTGGACGTCGACACCTCGGGGCGCGAACGGCGCCCCGAACCGTTCGTGACCGCGGTCGATCTCGTCAAAAGCTTCTTCGGTGTGACCGTTCTCGATGGGGTTTCCCTGTCGTTGCGTGCGGGTGAAGTGCGCGCGCTGCTCGGGGAGAACGGCGCGGGGAAATCCACGGTGATCAATCTGCTCTCGGGCGCCCATCAGCCGGATTCGGGTCGGATCGCCATTGACGGAGAAGCGGTACGTTTCGACGGCCCGCGCTCCGCCGGTCGTGCCGGCATCAGCGTGATACGCCAGGAGTTGTCGCTGTTTCCGGAGTTATCGATCGCGGAGGCAATGTTCGCGGGGCATCTTCCGCTCACGGGCTTCGGCACGGTCGACTGGGCTCGCATGCGCAAATCCGCGCGGACCGCGCTTGAGCAGTTGGGGATCACCTCGCTCGACGTCCGCCGGCCGGTCGCCGGCTTTTCGGTCGCCCAGCAGCAGATGGTCGAGATCGCCCGTGCGCTGACCCGCCGGTCGCGGCTGGTGATCATGGATGAGCCCACCGCCTCGCTTTCTCCGGAAGAAGTCGGTCATCTCGGGGAGATCGTCGAACGCCTCTCGACCGAAGGCGTCGCCATTCTCTATGTCAGCCATAGACTCGACGAAATCCGCGCCTTCTGCCGGACCTACACGGTCCTGCGCGACGGCCGGATGATCGAAGAAGGCAACGTTTCCGACGTGACCAATGCCCAGTTGATCCGCGCCATGGCGGGCCGCGACGTCGAGATCGGTCGGAGAACACGGGAAACTGCGGCAGGCGAGGTGATCCTCGATGTCCGCAATCTTTCATCTGTACCATCCGGCCGTGCTCCGGCCCGTGTCATCGACGTGAGCTTCAAGGTCCGAGCAGGTGAGATCGTTGGACTCGCCGGCATCGTCGGTGCAGGCCGCACCGAGACAGCCAACATGATTTTCGGAATCGACCCGATCGGCGACGGAGAGATCCGCCTCGCAGGGCAGCGTTTTGAACCGTCGTCCGCCGCAGATGCCATCACAGCCGGTATCGGCCTCGTGCCCGAGGACAGGAAGGGGCAGGCCATCCTGCCGGAACGTGCCGTCGTCGAGAATTTTGCCCTCGCCGGGGCGAGGCCCGCTCGTTACGGACTGCTCAACGACAAGGCGGGGGAGAGAAAACTCTTCAGCACGTTCGTTGAAAAGCTGGGGATCCGGGCCTCGTCCATCGCTGCGCCAATCGCTACCCTTTCGGGTGGCAATCAGCAGAAGGTGATCCTCTCCCGCTGGATCGCCCGGCAACCGCGCCTGCTGATCGTCGATGAGCCGACCCGCGGCATCGACATCGGTGCCAAGGAAGACGTGCACGCGCTCCTGCGGGACGTCGCTTCACGGGGTGTCGCCGTACTGGTGATTTCGTCGGACTTGCCGGAACTCCTGGCTCTTGCTGACAGGATCGTCGTTCTTCGCGAGGGGCGAGCCGTCTTCGAGACAATTGGTGCGGACGCTACCTCAGAACAGCTCATGTCGATGATGACGCGGCACCAAAGCTGATCAAGCAATCCAAGGAATTCCCATGTCCAGCAGTTCACAACAAGCGACACATCGCGCACGAACCTATGCGGTTCTCGGCAGGATCGCGCCGCTCATCTTTCTCGTCGCGCTCATAGTCCTGTTTGCGGCCCTCCAACCCCGCTTCCTGATGCCGCTCAATCTCTTCAATATCCTGCGGCAGGTCTCGATCTACGGCATCATCGCCGTCGGCATGACCTTCGTCATCCTCGCGCGTGGTATCGATCTGTCGGTGGGTTCGGTCGTCGCGATGGCCGGTCTCGTCGCCGCGGTCGTTGCCAAGGGCGGCATAGAGGGACGGTTTCTGCTGAGCGCCGATGGTACCGGCTATGCCTGGCCGCTTGCCGCGCTGGCAGCCATTGCTGCGGGAACCCTTGCCGGTTACCTGCAGGGGCTTGCGGTGGCCAGGCTCGCGGTTCCCGCTTTCGTCGTCACGCTTGGCGGGATGACCGTCTTCCGTGGAATTGCCCTGACAGTCGGCAATGGCGGTCCGATTTCCGGCTTTGACGAGGCATTCGGATGGTGGGGGCGGGGCATGATCGGCCCCGTTCCCGTTCCGGTGATCATCTTCGCAGTGGTTGCGCTGCTTGCCCATTTCATCCTGACCCAGACGCGCTTCGGCCGCTCCATCTATGCCGTCGGTTCGAACCCCGAAGCAGCAAGGCTTTCCGGGATCAATACCACCCGCGTCACCACGCTCGTCTATGCCGTCATCGGCTTCTGCTCGGGCCTCGGCGGTTTCGTGCTTGCCGCGCGCCTCAACTCCGCGGAGGCCGTCGCCGGCACCGGCTACGAACTGACCGCGATCGCCGCCGTGGTGATCGGCGGCACCAGCCTGCACGGTGGTACCGGCTCCATCGTCGGGACGATCATCGGCGCTTTGCTGACCGGTGTGCTGCTGAACGGCTTGGTCATTCTCAACGTCTCCCCCTACGTGCAGCAGATCCTGGTCGGCCTGATCATCGTGGCCGCGGTCGCGTTCGACAGCTTTGTGAAGAGGCAGGCCCGATGAAACTCTCCCTCATCCACACCGGCACGGAAATCGAAGAGCCGCAAAAGCGCCTGCTGAAGGCTGGCGCGCTCGAGTCCACTTTCGACCAGGGCGGCCTGCGTTGGATCAAGTGGAACGGGCTGGAGATACTGCGCGCAGTCACATTCCTGGTCCGCACTCCGGGCTGGGGAACCCCTGCACCACGGATCACCGCGCTCGAGATCACCGAGCAGACCGACCGCTTCGCCGTCCGCTACGACGCTCACTACGGAGAGCCGGAGCAGGGAGTCCTGGCAAGGATCAGCCTAGAGGGGACGGCCGACGGCCGTCTTCACGCGCTGGCCGACATTACCGCGGAGGCACCTTTCAGCACGAACCGCACGGGCTTCGTCATTCTACACCCGCTTCTAGGCTTTGCTGGAACAGAAGTGGAGGTCGAGCACGCATCGTCCGGCAGTCGAAACCCTGTGATCCCGCTTCGGATCAGCCCGGGCCAACCCCTGATGGACATCCGGGCGATCACCCACAGCCCGCGGGGCGGGCTCCACGTCTCCACGCGCATGGAAGGCGACATCTTCGAGATGGAGGATCATCGCAACTGGTCCGACGCTTCCTTCAAGACCTACAGCCGGCCGATCGGCCTGCCCTATCCCTACCTGCTGCAACCCGGTGAGCCGGTGCGCCAGGCGGTGGTCGTCACCGTGACGGATGACGGCAGCGCGGGTTCGGCCAGCGATCCGATCCCGCTGCCGCGTCTGGAGGAACAGGTGATGCCAGCCTACTCGCTGCCGCTGGACCGCCCAGAGGACGCGGTGGAAACCCTGCGGTTTGCCTCGAAACTAGCGGAACTCGCGCCGGCGTCGGTCCTGTTGCGGTTTGATCCGTCGCGCGGCGACAACCTGGATTCGATCGGAGACGTGGCGAAGCTCCTGCAACAGACAGGGGCTTCCCTCGAGCTCACCGTGCTGCTTTCCGGCGACGATCAAAAGGCTGCTGCCGCAGTACTCAAGGAACTGGCTGAGGCTTTCGATCGCAACGGCGTGACCGTCGCCCGGATCGCAGCTTTCGCAAAAATCGATGAACAGTCGTTCCAGCCGGACGAGCCACGCCCGTTCCATCTCCGCGAGGATGAGCTTGCCTCAATGCTCTCGGAAATCTTCCCGGCAAGCCTGAGGGGCGGCGGCACACCGGCCTTCTTCACGGAGTTCAACCGCAAGCGTCCGAACCCGGCACTGGCGGACTACCTGACTTTTGCCACGACACCTGTCGTGCACGCTGCCGACGACGCCTCCGTGACGGAGACGCTCGAATCCCTCCCGCACATTCTCAATTCCGCCCGGGAACTTGCACAGGGCCGGCCGCTGGCCGTCGGTCCGGTCGGGATCGGCGCACGCTTGAACCCCTATGGACCAGGCCCCGTCGACAACGCGCCGGACGAGCGTGCCGGCATGGCCGCAAGAGATCCCCGGCAGCGCGGACTGTTCGCCGCCGCCTGGCATGTCGGCTACCTGGCCCGGATCGCCCACTGGAACGTCGAGCGCTTCGCCTTCGGCGCATCGACAGGACCGTTCGGCCTCGTCTCGTCTCCGCAGCCTTATGGCCGCGATGGTTGGGACGAATGGCCGGCTGGAACGGTCTACCCGCTCTTCCATGTCGCACGCTGGGTCTCGAAGGCTTCGGGAGGGCGTATTGCCGCCGCATGGACGCGCGGAAACGTCGCGCATGTGGCCTGGGAGAAGAATGGCCGCCGTTTCGCTCTCTTCGCCAACCTGGCGTCAGACCGCGTGACCGTGGAGCTGACGAACGACCCGGGAGCGGTCGGCTCACTGCTCGATGCGGAAAGCTTCGAGACAGCCGCGCGTGACCCTGCCGCATTCGTGGCACCCGTTCCCCTCGGAGAGGCCGTGCGCCTCGGGGCCAATGCAGTCCTCCATGTCGAATACGGAGTTGCAACGTGAGCAAGTCACTCAAGGGGTTGTTAATCGGCTGCGGCTTTTTTGCCCGCAACCAGCTGCACGCTTGGGCAGAAACGGAAGGTGCCGAGATCGTCGCGGTCTGCGATCTGGACGAAGCCCGCGCCCGTGCCTATGCCTCGGACTTTTCCATTCCCGCCTGGTACGACACCGCCGACATACTGGCGTCGGGCGGTTTCGACTTCGTCGACATCTGCACCACGATGGAGACCCACGAGGAACTGGTCGCGCTGGCGGTCAGGCATCGCGTGCCCGTCATCGTGCAGAAACCCTTCGCATCGGACATCGACACGTGCCGCCGCATCGTCGCCAACGCCTTGGCGGCCGCAGTCCCGGTGATGGTCCACGAGAACTTCCGGTTCCAGAAGATCTTCCGGCGCATCCGCCAGATCATCGACAGCGGCGAAATTGGCGAACTGACCTTCGGTCGCCTGTCCTGGCGCAATGCGATCGACGTTTACTCGAACCAGCCTTATCTGCTGAAAACCGAGCGTTTCATGATCATGGATGTCGGGATCCACATGCTGGATCTCGCCCGCTTCCTGTTCGGCGATGCCACGGACGTCTCCTGCTTCACCCAATCGGTGAAGGAAGGGCTGGCCGGTGAGGATGCGGCAACGATCCTGCTCCGCCACGACAGCGGTGCAAACTCCATCGTCGACGTGAGCTATGCCTCCCACCGCTTTCCCAACCCGTTTCCGCAGACGCTCGGGGAGATCGAAGGACGACGCGGCACTATCCAGATCGTCGAGGGAGAAACTCTCGTCGTTCACTCGAACGGAGGACAGCGGCATGAAGAGATCGAGGCGGACCGGCGCGGCTGGACCTCGGCCCCCTGGGTCCAGATCCAGGACAGCGTGCCGCGCACCCAGCAGCACTTCATCGACACGCTTCGCAACGGCGGGGTGTTCGAGACCTCGGCCGAAGACAGCCTGAAAACCTATGCGCTGGCCGAAGCCGCCTATCGCTCCGCGGCTACACGGCACGTCATCAAATCCACCGAACTCTAGGGACCATTCCATGCAGATCGACACCGTTCGGCGCGTCGGCCAGACCGACCTTCAAATCCCCGTCCTCGGTCTCGGGACCTGCCCACTCGGCGGCGTTTATGCGGCGATCGACGAGGCGAGCGCCCGCGCCTCGTTCGAAACGGCCTGGGATCTCGGCCTACGCCTCTACGACACCGCGCCCTGGTATGGCCTCGGACAGGCGGAACACAGGACGGGACGGGCACTCTACGAGCACGATCGGAGAGAATTTGTGTTGACCACCAAGGTCGGTCGCGTGCTTCGTGCGCCGCGGGACCGGGCGGGCTTCCGGCCGCCGAACTGGGCGGGAGCCCTGTCCTTCGAACACCAACACGTCTTCACCTATGACGCAATCATGCGGTCCTACGAGGACAGTCTCCAGCGCCTCGGGATCAACCGGGTCGACGTCCTCTACATCCACGATCTCGACCGCGGCTACTTCCCCGAAGAGGATGTCCTGAACGCGCGCCTCTCTGAGCTTGAGCAGGGCGGTTTTCGGGCCCTCGAGGAACTGAAGCGCAGCGGCGAGATCACGGCAGTCGGCGCTGGCATCAACGAACGCGGCATGATCGACCGCTTCCTCGACCGTTTCGATCTCGACGTCTTTCTCGTTGCCTCCCGGTACACGCTGCTGGAACACGATATCTATTTTGACGAGATCGCACGGGTTCGACAGCGCGGCGCGACTCTTGTCGTGGGTGGCGCATTCAACTCCGGTATCCTGGCGACCGGTGCCGTCGAGGGAGCGAAGTATGAATACGGAAAGGCGTCCGCTTCGGTGATTGACCGGGTCCGCAAGCTCTCCGCGGTTGCGGATGCCCACGGGGTGGCGCTTCCCGCCGCGGCGCTGCAATTCCCGCTCGCCGCTCCCGAGGTGTCTTCCGTGGTGTTCGGTGCGGTGACCCCAGACGAAATCAGGGCGAATATCGGCCATTTCACCGCAAGCATCCCGAACGGTTTTTGGTCGGATCTGCGTTCCGGCGGACTGGTGCACCCTGATGTACCTCTTCCCGCTTCCCGGTAAAGCACGACGACATGCGAAAAATTGCATGCCGGCTGGCAGGATTGGCCATCGTCGCAGCCGCCTGGTGGGTCGGGGAATTTCTCGTCCGCAGCTTCGGAGTGCCGTTTTCCGGCCCGGTCCTTGGCCTCGGATGCCTGTTTTTGGCGTTCTCGGCCTTTCCGGCCCTGGTCGACGCGGCCGCTCCCGCCTGCAGGATCCTGCTCGACAATTTCCCCCTATTCCTCTTCCCGCTGGGGGCGGGCTTCCTGACGCTTGGCAACCTTGGAGCGCTAGACCTCGCAAAGATCTCGGTGGCGGTGGCAATATCCCTTGTGCTCTCGCTCGTCGTCGGTGCCGTCGTGTTCAGGCTCGTGAAGCACCGTCATGGATGAGATTGCCCATCAACTGCTCTGGCTGGGCGTCACGCTGGTCGTCTGGCGGGCAAGCCTTCATCTCTCGAACAGCATGCGTGCGAGCTCACTGCGCAATCCTCTGATCTTCGGCATCATCCTCTTGTGCCTCCTTCTGCCTTCGATCGATGTGCGACCCGAGGCCTATCTTGCAGCAGTAAGTCCCCTGACGTTCCTGGTCTCGTTCGCCACCGTCGCGCTTGCCCTCCCGCTGTGGCAGCAGAGGCAGCTCATCCGGGCCAATGCCGGCGCGATGATCCTGTCCGCCCTTGCCTCGACGCTGGTCGGGATCGCCAGTGCGGTGGCCGTCGGCTGGTCCCTGGGGCTCGACCTTCCTCTTCTGGCATCCCTGGCGCCCAAGATGACCACGCTCGCGGTCGCTCTTCCGCTCTCTCGCTCGACCGGAGGCTGGGACAATCTGGCCATGCTCTGCGTCATGAGCAACGGCGTTGGAGGCTCGCTCATCTCAAGTGCCGTCTGGAAGGCAGCTTTGCCTCGCAGTGGATCAGAGGAACGCGCCTTTGCCCTCGGCGTGACGTCGCACGCCATGGGCATCGCGCGCACCCTCTCATTGACACCGGACCACGTCTCCCTGGCCAGTTGCGGAATGTTGCTCAGCGCACTCGTCACCGTCGCCGTCTATGGTGCCGCACAGATTGCGGCTTCTCTGGCTTAGGATTGCCCCGGCGCATCCCGGGGACATCCCAGCTCCCTGACAATAAGATGGCCAATGGAAACTTCTGCCAGGCGAAGAAGGATGGGTCGGGAAGAGCGTTGCCCACCGGCCGGGATCATCGATCCGGTTCTCCAAGTGAAACGCCCGAATGGAGTCGACGGCCTGTGGCGAACACCCGGTCCAATTCTTCGGCAACTTCCACTTAACCAGCCGGAAGCCGGGAGAGCTGGCGCCCGGTGTGCGGCAAAGATCTGAGCGGCCAATTCCGCGACCGTGACCCCTGCAGCATCGAGATCAGTGGCCAAGGATATCTTCGTTTCTCCTCGGAGCAGGTGGGAGTTTTGATTGCCGCCAAGCGATCGGCCGTTTCCCTGCGCGCATACTTGCGATTGCAACCGCACTATCGGTCATGTCACACAGGTCTTCTTTGTCATGACAAAAGGAATTGCGCGACGGGTGCGGATCGCGCTGCGTCGCAGGACTGATCATCAGAAGCGGCTCCAGAAGGACACGGGTGATCCGAGATCCTGCTTATCCTACCGGATCGTCGGGGTGGGCCGAATTCTGGGCCCAGATCGACACGTGGGAGAAGAAATCGCGGACCAGGGGCAGGTGCTGGCGTTCGGCGAGGCATACCGCGTATTCCCGCACGGCATGGGTGGCATCGGCGATCGGGATGAAGGCCAGCCGACTGTCGTGGCCGATTTCGCGATCTGCAACGACACTTATTCCAAAACCTGCCGAAACGGCTTCGCGGATGCCCTCGCGCGTCGAGACTTCCATGACGGAGCCGAGCGAGATTTGATGGTCCGCGATGTTCCGCTCGAAGACCTCGCGCGTCAGCGACCCCCTTTCCCGCATGACGAAGCTCAGCCCCGTCAGCTCTTCCATGTGGATCGAGCCTCGAGCGGCCAGTTCATGGCCGACCGGGACGCAGAGGCCGAGTTTCATGGTGAGAAAATGATGGGCGTGGATTCTGGGATCTTCCGGATAGCGCGCGGTAATGCCGACATCCGCACGATAGCTCAGCAGCGCGTCGATGACCTTGTCGGAATTGTCGATGGCGAGGCCCACCCGCAAGCCCGGCCTTGCATTCTTCAGGCTTGACAGGATGGGCAGCGGCAAGAAGGGGCCGTCGGCCGCGACACGCAGATGGCCTCCCGCCCGGCCCGCCTCGTTTCCCAGGAACTCACGAACCTCGGCCTCGGCTGCGAAAAGACGGGTGGTCAGCTCGAACAGGGCCTGCCCATGGGGCGTGACGGTGGCGCCCCGCGGTTTGCGTTCGAGGAGACTGAAGCCGGAACTCGCTTCGAGTTGCCCGACCTGGACCGACAGGGTCGACTGGCTGGTGGCCAGTTCCCTGGCGGCCTGGGAAAAGCCGCCGGCCAGGGCGACATAGTGGAAGGCGCGAAGCTGCTTGATCGACATTTTTATTGTCCTGCGGTGCCGCGACATCGCCGTCGCCACCGGTCCGCTCATGCCTTCAATGGATATGAGCAACCCGGCGCGATCGACGTCCGTCGTCACCCTCTACTGTCATAGGGTCATGACAGTTTGACGGTCGCGGGCGACCGGCACGGCACGATCGGCCATTTTCCGGGCCGATGGTAAATATCGGTTTTTTGAATAGATCTGGCGCGGTGGCGTTAAGACCTTTTTAAGAAACTGACACAAACGCGCCCTATTGGTTCCCCGGCGGGCAGATGGTTTCATCTGCAACGCAACACTTAAACGAGAGTCTTGACCGCGTGACACTGTCACCTGCGGATGCCTGTATGGCATTCGCGGGGAGCTATTCTGCGCGTCAACGGCAACGCGACAACCATGGGAAACGTCGGGCTTTGGCGCCAGCGTGCTCCCTTATGATTTTCATCATCGGATTGTGGGGAAGACCACCGTGACAAATTTCATCAAGGCATCTGAACTGGGAGCGCCCTTGGCTGCGCCCATCACCGACTGGCTCCTCAGCTTCCCGAAGACCACGCAAAGCCAGGGGCTTCTGGTGAAGGCCGCCGGCGACGGCGTCACGTCCTTCAGCCTCGTCTTCGACGTTTTGTTCCCGTCGCAGGGTGTCGGCAGCTGGATCTCTTTCCTGCAGGCCGACACGACGAATGCCAGCGATGCCGACCTCTTCGGTGACGTCAACGGCGGCAGCTACGGGATCGGGATCAGCCAAACCTACCACGGCGCGGCCACTCTTGATGCCTGGCACCGCGTCGCCTTCGTGGTCGAGGCCGGTCAGACCGACTCGACCCTGACGAAGTATATCGATGGGGTTAAGGTCGGAAGCCAGGTCGTGCCGACTGCCCGCTTCACGCTTCATCCCGAGACCGGCTTCCTGATCATGAGCGACAATGACGGAGATGTCTCCGCCGGTCATCTCACCAGCTTTCTCTATACGGACCAGGTCCTGGGCGCCGACGAGATCGCGACGCTCGGTGGCACCAAGGCCGGTGGCATCCTGACCGCGCCGCCGCAGGCCGGCAATGCCGTGCAGTTCGACTTCACTGACGGTCAACTGTCGCCGACCTTCGGCGAGGGCACGTTGGCTCTGCAGAATGTTGCGGCACCGGTTGCGACCACTGCGGATGCCGCCGTCCCGGCACCGACCGATCCGAACGATTCCGGCCTGCTGGCAGTTCCCGCGTCGGTCAATGGCAAGGGCGGCTTCCTGGTCGACACGGGTGTCGACGCCGCGGTGAAGAACTATACCCTGGTGTTCGACCTTTTCGTCAGCCACAACGACATGGGCGGCTACAACGCGCTGTTCCAGACGGACGCCCAGAACGCGAGCGACGCAGACCTCTTCATGCGGTCCGACGACGGCGCTTCGTTCAGCCTCGGCATCAGCAGCACCTATAGCGGCAGCGCAGCGCTCGACGCCTGGCACCGTATCGCGGTCACCATCGACGAAAACGGCGACGGCACCTCCACGATGAAGAAATACATCGATGGCGCGCTGGTCGGCGAACAGTCGGTCAACAGCGACCGCTACACCATCTCCAAGGACGGCTTCCTGATCTTCGCGGACGAGGACGGCGAAAGTGCTGCCGGCCACCTCAACAGCTTCCTGTTCACCGACGAGGTGATGAGCGACCAGGACATCGCGGCGCTTGGTGCTACCGACCCGAATGGCATCCTGAGCCAGGCCCCGGCCACCGGCAACGCCTCGCAGTTCGATTTCGACGAAGGTACGCTCGCTCCGACCTTCGGGAACGCGACGATGACCGATACGCTGACCACCGTTACGCCGCCGGACGAAGAGCCGACCCAGGGCGTGACCCGCATCGGCCAGATCCAAGACATGATGGTCACAGTCGACGCGGAAAACCAGGTGATCGACCTGTCGACGATCTTCTCCGGTGACAACCTGACCTACAAAGTCGAAGTGGGCGAGAGCACCGTCATCAATCCGACGATCACGGCCGACGGCAAGCTGGTGCTCGATTTCGGCGAGCTCGGCTTCTCCGATGTCCGTATCACGGCAACCGATGAATCCGGTGCCTCCGTCAGCGATGTGTTCCGTGCCCGCGTCGCCGGTGAGAACGCCTACACGATCGCCGTCTTCCCCGACACCCAGAACTATACGGCCACCGGCCAGCTGAACCACATCTTCGGCGACATGACGCAGTGGCTGGTCGACAACAAGGATGCCCTGAACATCCAGTTCATGATCCATGTCGGCGACATCACCAACAACAACACCGCCGCCCAGTGGGCCGTCGCGGAAGAGGCGCTGCGCAAGCTCGACGGCAAGATCCCCTATTCGCTGCTGCCGGGCAACCACGACCAGTCGAGCGGCGGCTCGGCGGCCGACCATTCCTCGGTCTACCTCGACAACCTGTTCTCCCCTGACAAGCAGGAAGCCGTCAACGGCGACACGTTCGGCGACGTCTACGACCGCGAGCCCGAAAGCGCCCGCAACAGCTATTCGACCTTCACCGCTCCGGACGGCACAAAGTGGCTGGTCCTGTCGATGGAATTCGGACCGCGCGACGACGTGCTGCGCTGGGCGAGCGATGTGATCGAGGATCATCTCGACCACCGCGTCATCATCAACAGCCACTCGCTGACGAGCTTTGCCGGCCGCCAGGATCCGACCGAAGCGCCGCTCTACGACGAAGGCGCCGGCTATGACTACGGCATCGGCCGCGACCCGGAAGGCGCCAACGACGGCGAAACGATCTATCGCGAGCTGATCGCCAAATACCCGAACATCTCGATGACCTTCTCCGGCCACATCTTCGGCGACGGCGCGGAAACCGACGTGAGCTACACGCAGTACGGCACGCCGGTCTACGAATTCCTGGTGAACTACCAGAACGGCGTGGCCCGCGAAATCACCGGCAATGGCGACCCCTCGCTCGGCGGACGCGGCGGCAACGGTGCGATCCGACTGGTGGTGATCGATCCGGAAAACAACACGATCTCGACGGAAACCTATTTCACCGAGTTCGACGACTATCTCGACGGCTATCGCGTCAAGCCCGAACTCGACCGTGACGGCCTGACCGGGGAATATCGCGGCCACCAGGAAACCTTCACGGACGTGGACGTCAGCGCCCCCGAACTCTTTGCCATGGCAAAGGCCGGCAACGACATCGTCGCCGAAGCCAATGACGGGTCGACGACCGCGAATGTCCAGCTGGACGCCTCGCATTCGCTCAACCCGAAGAGCGAAGCCCTGACCTACAGCTGGACCGACGAACACGGCGATGTCGTGGCAACCGGTGCCGCGCCTTCGGTGCAGCTCAGCGAAGGCAAACACATGCTGACGCTGACCGTGACGGACGGCGCCGGCATCAGCACCACCGACAAGGTGCTCGTGGTGGTGAAGGGTGACGACACCCTGCTCCATGACAACTTCAACGATGGCAACATCGACGGCTGGAGCACCGGTCCGCAGGAAGACATCGCCATCACCTTCGGAACGCCTGCCGACTTCCATATTCCGGCTCTCGGCAGTGACCAGGGCGTCGCCTCGGTTCCGGCGCTGAAGAATGCCGAACGGCTGTTCCTTGCCCCGCTTCCGGGCGCCCCCTCGGGCACCACGGTCACCAACTACACCCTGATGATGGACATCTACGTCCCGAGCGCAGGGGCCAACCAGTTCATCGGCCTATTCCAGACCGACGTCACCAACAAGAGCGATGGCGAACTCTTCATCAAGAAGACCGGCGCGACGACCGGCGGCATCGGCATCTCGGGTACCTACGAGGGCGAGTTCCACTTCGACGCCTGGCAGAGGCTGGCCTTCGTCGTCACCGATCTCGGCGGCGGCAACATGCAGCTGGCCAAGTTCATCAACGGCGTCAAGGTCGGAACCCAGACGGTCGACGCAGGTCGCTTCACCATCGACGTGCACAGCGGCGCGCTGCTGTTCGGCGACGAGGATGGCGAGAACGCGCAGATCTTCACCTCCAGCGTGATGATCAGCGACAAGGTCTTTTCGGACGCGGAAATCGCAGCCCTCGGGCAGGCGAAGGAAGGTGGCATCCTCAGCCAGCAGCCGACGCCTTACTCGTCGCAGTTCGACTTCTCCGGCAACCTGAACCCCACTTTCGGCGCCGGCAGCATCAGCCTCTCGGACGCTGCCGCCACCGGGGCCTTCATGGTCAAGGGAACGGTCTTCGCCCAGGGCGAGACCAGCGGAACCGTCGATGAGGCACCGGAAGGCGCCGTCTACGACATGAGCGATGCCAGCGGCAACGTGCTGGTCTGGGCCGGCAACAATTCCGGCACCTGGTCGAACTATGTCTATGAAGTCGCGCTTCAGTCCACGGACAACGACGCCATCGGCGTGGTGTTCTATCACCAGGACGCGGAGAACTACTACCGGTTCAGCATGAACGGCGAGACGAACCGCCGCGAGCTGGTGCGGGTCAAGGACGGCGTGGAAACGGTTCTTGCCTCGACGAAGGCCGGCTACCGGTTCAACGACGAGCTCGCCGTCAAGGTGGTTGTCGTCGGCAACGAAATCACGGTGTTCCTGGACGGCGAGAGCGTCTTCCACGGCCCCGTCGTCGATGCCGATCCGCTGACGCACGGCACCATCGGTCTCTATTCCAGCGAACAGCGCAGCTCGATCTTCGATGACGTCCTCGTAACGAAGGCGACCCTCGAGGCACATGCCGGCAGCGACAGCCGCATCGCAGACTTCGATGCGGACGGGCACGCGACCGTCGAACTCGACGCCGGCAGCAGCTTCGGCCTTCACGATATCGTCCGCTATGTCTGGACCGATCTTAACGGCACCGTCGTTGCCGAGGGCAAGACCGCCGATGTCGAGCTTTCGACCGGCGTGCACAAGCTGCTGCTGACGGTGACCGACAGCGATGGCCGTACGGCGACCGACCGCGTCGACGTCGAGGTCATCGCCAAGGATCGGGTGCTGACGACCGACGACTTCTCCGGCGACCTGTCGAAATGGACGATCGTCGACGAAGGCGAACTCGGTGGCATCGGTGCCGACGGAAAGTCTTCCGAATGGCACATCACCGAAGACGGCCGCCTGATCCAGACGACCGACCTCAAGAGCCGTGAACTGACCTGGACGAGCGCCGACGATGCGGACGTCTGGAAGGAAGGCTGGAGCCCGCTGGGTGACGGCGTCAATGTCCTGCGTCTCGGCACGTACGCGCTCTACAACGACCCGGCCGCGAAGGCATGGGACAGCTACGCGATCGAGGCCAAGTTCAACACGCCTGACAACGATGGTCTCGGCTTCCTGTTCCACTACCAAGACGCCAAGAACTACTACAAGCTCGAGCTGGATGCCGATGGCACCTATGACCGCAACCCGTCGAACGGCGCCGGCAGCATCTTCAACCTGATCCGCATGCGCAACGGCGTCGAGGAAATTCTCGCACAGGTTCCAGGCCGCTACGAGCCCGGCATGGACAGCAGCCTGCGCGTCGAGATCATCGACAACAAGATCCAGGCCTATCTCAACGGAGACGCGATCTTCGCCTATCCGATCGAGGACCATGCGCATGAGACCGGCACGTTTGCCCTTTATTCCTGGGGCAACCAGGGCCTGACCTTCGACGACGTGACCGTCTACGATCTCAGCAGCCAGAACAACGGCGGCAATGCCGGGACCGAAGGCGACGACATCCTGATGGGCACGGATCAGGCCGACATCATCAATGCTGGCGCTGGCAAGGACGTCGTCATCGGATGGACCGGCAACGACATCGTATCCGGCGGCACCGGTGACGACACGCTGATCGGCAATGAAGGCAACGACACGCTGAAGGGCGATGAAGGTGCCGACCTGCTCGACGGCGGCGAGGGCAACGACGCGCTGACCGGGGGCGACGGTTCGGACACTTATGTCTACATCCTGGGCTCCGGCTCGGACGTCATCTTCGAAGGGGCCGGAAAGGCGGGCGATCAGGATCGTCTGTTCCTCGACGACATCAATCGCGGCGACGTCGTCATCCACCGGCAGGGCAACGACATCGTGCTGGTCATCGGCAACGAGACCATCACCCTGAAGAACCAGCTCTCCGGCGGCGGTATCGAGGTGATTTCCTTCGCCGACGGCACGGCACTGGTGGGCAACCAGATCGCCCAGGCCGCCGTCAACCGCGGTCCAGTGGTCATCGCCACGCCGGTTACGGAAACCGCCGAGGACACGGCCGTAACCGGCCACATCGGGGCCAGCGATGCTGATGGAGACAGCCTCTCCTTCGTCGTCAAGCAGGGCGCCGGTCCGGCCCATGGATCAGTGACTGTAGACGCGGTCACGGGTGCGTGGAGCTATAACCCGGCGCTCAACTACAACGGGGCCGATCGGTTCACTGTTGTCGTCTCCGACGGACATGGCGGCACGATCGAACACCTGATCGAGATCGCCGTCTCGGCCGCCAACGACGCCCCGATCGCCGTCGACGACCTCGGCACGGTCTCGGGCAGCGAAACCAAGACCTTCGATCTCTTGGCCAACGATCGTGACGTCGATGGCGACACGCTCTCGCTCGCCCAGATCTCGGTCGACGGGGTCAATGGCATCAGCCTGTCGGCCGAAGACGCCCGGGACGCGTTCTCCATCGTCAACGGCAAGCTCGTCTTCAACCCCGGCCATCTGTTCGACGGCCTGGTTCGCGGCGAGACGGCGACCATCTCGCTCACCTACACCACGAGCGACGGGCACCTCACCGACACCGGCTCCTTCACGCTGACCGTCAACGGTGACGCCGAGCCGCGCAATGTCATGATCGGCCAGCAGGGGTCCGACCTGATGGTCGGCACCGACGGCAATGACGCGATCAGCGCTTATGGCGGTGCGGACTATGTGTTCGGACGCGACGGGGCAGACGTGATCGATGCCGGCGACGGCAACGACTACGCCTATGGCGGCAAGGGCAGCGATGTCATCAACGGCGGCGAGGGCAACGATACCCTCTTCGGCGATGACGGCAACGACATCCTGATCGGCGACAAGGGCAATGACCGACTGGTCGGCGGTGCCGGCGCAGACAGCTTCGCCTTCCGGGCGGGCTTCGGCCACGACACCGTGATGGACTTTGGTGCAGGCGACACGATCGATGTCTCGGCCGCCGAGTTCCAAGACTTCGCCGAGCTCTCCGAGCATCTCGTCGACAGTGACCTGGGTGCAGTGCTGGCGCTGCAGGACGGCTCGACGCTGACGCTCACCGGCGTCGACAAGGACAGCCTGACGGCCGATCAATTCCACTTCTCGTCCTGAGCCTAATCCCGCGGCATCCCATCTTTTCGGTGGGGTGCCGCATTCACGTTATCCAACTGTCAAGATCGGCAGTTAGGAAGACGCCCGAGCGCCGTGCGGCTCGCCCGGACGGGCGGGATACGTCTCCGGCGTGGCTGTTATCTGCGTATCCGTATTTCACAGAGTTATTGGTTTCATTCATGCGTACAGCCAATCCCGCCTCCGAAATCGCCGCCGCCCTTGGTGCCTGCCGCGCCGCCTTCATCTGGATCGGGGTATTCAGTGGCTTCATCAACGTTCTGGCGCTGTCGGGCTCGCTGTTCATGATGGAGGTCTACGACCGGGTCATTCCAAGCGGCAGCATCCCGACCCTTGTCGGTCTCTTCACGCTCGTTGCGATCCTCTATTTCTTCCAGGGCGGTCTCGACCTGATGCGCACCCGGCTTCTGACCCGGATCGGCGCCAATCTCGACCAGTCCCTCTCGCCGCGCATCTTCGATGCCGTGATCGGCCTCCAGTTGAAGGCGCCGCGTGTCGGCGAAACCAGCCAGCCGCTGCGCGATCTCGACGTCATTCGCAGCTTTCTCTCCAGTTCCGGCCCCGGTGCCTTCTTCGACCTGCCCTGGCTGCCCTTCTATCTGGGGATCTGCTTCCTGTTTCACTCGATGCTCGGCCTTGTCGTGCTGTGCGGGGCGATCTTCCTGATCTTCCTGACGCTCCTCACCGAAATCTGGTCGAAGCTACCCACCCAGGAGACCGCCCGTCACAGCGTGTCGCGCAATCGCGTCATCGAGATGAGCCGCCGCAACGCGGAAGCACTGGTGGCCATGGGCATGGCCGGCCGGGTGCGCGACCGCTGGCAGGAAATCAGCCGCAACCATATCGAGGCGCAGCAGTCGACCAGCGATACCTCGGGCGGCTTCGGCGGCATCAGCAAGGTGTTCCGCATGCTGCTGCAATCCGGCGTTCTCGCCGTCGGCGCCTATCTGGTGATCGGCCATGAAGCGACGTCGGGCGTGATCATCGCAGGCTCCATCCTCTCGGCGCGGGCGCTGGCGCCGATAGACCTGGCGATATCCAACTGGAAGGGGTTCACTGCCGCCCGCCAGGCCAAGCAGCGCCTCGACAAGCTTCTGCTGCTGTTGCCGAAGACGAGCGATCCGATGCCGCTGCCGCGGCCGCAGTTTTCCTTTTCCGTCGAAAACGTCGCAGGCGCACCGCCCGAGGTTCAGCGCATCGTCATCCAGGATGTAAACTTCGCGCTCACGCCTGGCAGTGGCCTCGGGATCATCGGCCCGAGCGCATCCGGAAAGTCCTCCCTGGCGCGTCTGCTAGTGGGCGTGTGGACGCCGCAGCGTGGCGTGGTGAAGCTCGACGCCGCACCGCTCGGCCAATGGTCAAACGAGGCGCTTGGCGCCCATATCGGCTATCTGCCGCAGAGCGTGGAGCTTCTGGAGGGGACGATTGCCGAGAATATCAGCCGTTTCGATCCCGAGGCGACGCCCGAACGGATCATCGCGGCCGCCAGGGCAGCCTTCGTCCACGACCTGATCGTCGGCCTGCCAAAAGGCTATGATACGCTGGTGGGCGAACAGGGCGAAAGCCTGTCGTCGGGACAGCGGCAGCGCGTGGCGCTCGCCCGGGCGCTTTATGGTGACCCCTTCCTGGTGGTGCTCGACGAACCGAACTCCAACCTTGATGCCGAAGGCGAAGAAGCGCTGACGCGCGCGATGTTCGGCATTCGCGAGCGGCAGGGGATCGTCGTCGTCATCGCCCACCGGCCAAGCGCGCTTGCCGCCGTCGACCTCGTGTTGGCGATTTCCGGCGGACGCCAGCAGGCCTTCGGACCCAAGGATGAGGTGCTTGCCCGCGTGCTTCAGCCGACGACCAATCTGAAGGTGGTTTCAGGCGCGGGGCCAAAGGGATGAAAACGCCTTCGCCCAGGAAGTCGGAACCCCGCACCTTCCGTCGCGAGATGATGATGGCCACCGGCGTGCTTGTGCTTGCCGAGAGCGGCATCGGCTCGATGGCGCATGCCATGGATACGATCGCGGCTGCAGATGCGCTCAAGTCCTCCGACGAAGAAGAACAGCCGGAGGCGAAGAAAAGCCGTCCCGGCGGCGCGAAACTGGACGGCGCCGCAAGCGCGGATCCTGACCAGCCCTCCCAGGAACCGCGACACACACCGACCGGAAGCGACCGAGGCACGCCCGTGTTTTCGGGCACGAGCGACGACGAGGCCGTGGATATTTCCACCATCGGTGCAGGCGATGACGCCGGTTTCTTTTATGGTGGCGGGGCCGCCTCGACCTTTGATCCATACACGGGGCGTGCGTATTTCGGCGTGGCGCGTTTCGGCCGGCCGAATGCTCCCGACGCCCCGTCACCAGGCCAGGCGGACGGCACACCATCACGCCCCGATCGGGGTGAGAGCGCGCACAACCCGCAATCCGGCGGCGACAGCTTTCCGGTCCTGCTCGGTGGTGACAATGCAGACGTGCTGACCGGAACCGCCGAGGCGGACTACATGTTCGGCGGTGCCGGCGACGATCTGATGATCGGCGGACCGGGCAGGGATCGGCTGCTGGGCGGCAAGGGCAATGACAGTCTCGTGGGCGGTGCCGGCAATGATCTCTTGTCGGGCGACAAGGGCAATGACCAGCTAAGCGGCGGCGGCGGCAACGACACGTTCATCTTCCGCAGCGGATTCGGCCATGATGTGATCGCCGATTTCGGCGCCAACGGCAATCAGGACGTGATCGACCTGGCCAAGGCCGAGTTCGCCAACTTCGCCGCCTTGCTGACAAGCATCGCAGACAGCGAATACGGCGCGATGATCACCCTTCACGACGGCTCGACGCTGACGCTCTACCACCAGACGAAAGACAGCCTGTCCGCGGCCGATTTCCGCTTCATGGTGTGATAGCGTCCCAAACGATGACCGCCGTTCCCTCGGCAATGACGATAGTAAACCCAGTGTGAGTGAGACATGCAGCCCATCAACCAGAATTCGCGACGGATCCGTCAATCGATCAATGCACATATCGTTTCGGGTATTGCGCTGGTGGTACTGCTTGCCGGCGGCCTTCTGGGCTGGGCCGCGACGACCGACATTGCCGGTGCCGTCATCTCTCCGGGCTCGGTGATAGCCTCCAGTCATGTCAAGCAGGTCCAGCACCCGACCGGCGGCGTGATCAAGGAAATCTTCGTGCGAAACGACAGCCTGGTCAAAACCGGCGACCTTCTGGTGCGGCTCGACGACACGGTCACCCGGGCCAATCTCGCGATCACCACCAAGGGGCTGGACCAGTTGCGCGGACGCAGGGCACGACTTCAGGCCGAGCGCGACCACAGCCGCGAGATCATCTTCCCCGCAGAGCTGCTGGCCCATGCCGACGAGCCTCGCGTGCGCGACCAGATCGAGGCGGAACGCCGCCTGTTCGAGTTTCGTAACACAGCACGCGAGGGGCAGCGTCGCCAGCTGCGCGAGCGCATCAGCCAGCTCGAGGAAGAGATCAAGGGGCTCGAGGCGCAGCGCGTCGCCAAGCACGACGAACGCGGGCTGCTCGGCCGGGAGGTGGAGCGCGAGCGCCAGCTTCTGGCGCGGCAACTGGTCGAGGCAACCCGCCTGAATTCGCTGGAGCGCGATGCCACGCAGCTGGAAGGCCAGCTTGCCCAGCTGACCGCCTCGATTGCCGCCTCGCGGGGCAAGATCGCCGAGACCGAGCTGCAGATCCTGCAGATCGATGATGATCTGGCGAGCGAGGTGGCCGACGAGATGCGCGACATCGACGCCAAGATCGGCGAACTCGAAGAGCGGAAGATCGCCGGTGAAGACCAGTTGATGCATATCGACATCCGCTCGTCGCAGGACGGATATGTTCATGAACTGGCCGTCTACACGATTGGCGGGGTCATCGCGCCGGGCGATGTCCTGATGCAGATCGTGCCGAGCGACGATCTGTTTTCGGTCGAGGCGCGCCTCAACCCCCAGGACATCGACCAGCTTCATCTGGGGCAGGAGGCCCGCTTGCGTTTCTCCGCCTTCAGCCAGCGGACGACCCCCGAAATCGGCGGTTACGTCGATCAGATCTCCCCGGACGTCTCGACCGATCGCCGCACCGGAGCGCCCTACTACAGCGCCCGCATTTCCATCCGCAACGAGGACCTGCCACGCCTGGGAGACCAGCCGCTGGTACCAGGCATGCCGGTGGAAATCTTCGTCCAGACCGGGGAACGCAGCGTCGCTTCATACTTCGTGAAGCCGTTCCACGACCTGATGATGCGTGCCTTCCGCGAGAGTTGAGTGGGGTGATCGCCCCGGCTCTCTAGAGAAGGGACGTGCGTTCAGCCAAGTTGGACTTGCGGATGGTTCTTCAAGCTCGTAGCGCCCGTCACGGGCTGGGGCCAAGGTTGTCGAGCCAGTCCTGCATCCAGTTGTCACTGCTGGCGCCCCGCGTGGCCTTGAGGCGCGTGCCTGCCCGGGTGTTGCGGATCGCCTCGCTGGGGGACATTCCAAAGCGCCGCTGGAATGCGCGGGAAAAGGTGACTTCGCTCGAAAAACCTGTTCCAAAGGCGAGTTTCGCCACGGCGCCTTTGCCGGGGCTGGCCGAGGCAAGCTTGAGGAAGGCGAGCTTCAGACGGCGCTCGCGAATGTACTCGGCGATCCCGCCGATCGGCTCGAACAGCCGGTAGAGTGCCGATCGAGACAGGGCGAATTCGCGCATGATGCTTTCGGTGGAAAGTGAGGCGTCGGCCAGATTGCGCTCGATGAAGATCTGGATGGCCTGGAGACCGGTGTCGGTGAGGTGTGGACGCTCCGCCGCAAGCGGCTTCGAAAATCCGCTCGAAACAACGGCGAAGGTCGCCTCGGCGGCCATCCGAATCTCCGGGCCGGCAATTCGCGGCGCAATGCGAACGAGGGTCTTCAGATGCTCTCCAACCAGTATTCCGAGGCTGGACGCGCCCTCGAGGCGTGCGCCGTGGAGGCTGTCTATCGCAGGGGGCGCAAGTCGGACCGCGGAACGCGGCAGGATCAGGCTCACGGTTTCGAGGTCGGTCGAGCGGGCGCTCATCGGGCGGCTGAGATCGAAACAGACGATGTCGCCGGCGGCCCCGACAGCATGGCCCCCGTCCGCATCATATCGGCACTCGCCTGCAAGATAGAGCTGGATCAGCAGATGATCGACGCCGGCGGCGGCGACGTGTTCTTCTGAGCGGTGGAAATGCTGGGCGCTCGCCGAAGATTCGGCGATGAGGAAACAGCCGAGATTGTAGCTGGCAAGATCGGCACGAAAGTCCCTGGCATCGTCGTGCGGGCAGGTGACGGTGAAGAGGCTCGACACAGCGATTTTCCACTGTTCGAAGTTTTCCCGGGGACCGAGTTGGGCGGAGCGGATCAATTGCCGTTCGATCACTTGCGTCGTCACACCGTCTTCTCCGCATTCCGTGCCGGCAACTGCTGGACGGAAGCCGGCACGCTCCCTCTCGGGGCGTCCCTCTTGCCGCGGACGGTTCCGGATCCCCTCACCCCGCCTTCACGCGGGATGCCGTTCGCCTGCACGTCAGGTCGCGGGCGTTGCGCGTCCCGAGACCGGCCCGCCGGAACGGCAGGGCGGATTGATGACACAGTTCCGCGGGCCGACAAACGGCCAAATCTGGCGTGATTCTTCCGCGTCGAGGAGCGCGCAAGCCGAAGATCCGGATCGCAACCGCCGGCGGCTTATGCGCAGGCTCGGTTCCCGGCCGTCGATCCTGATTGTGCTCTCAGGGTGTGTTGCCGGAGACCGTGGTGTCTCCTTCCGTGGTCCAGACACCGCCGTCGCCGCGGCCGACCAGTCGGTTGCCGCGGATGGTCACGCCGGATGCTGTGTTGACCACGACATTGGCGGAACTGCCGAGAGTGGTGACCGTGTTGCCCTCCGCCGTGCCGTTGTGGCTGTATACGCCGAAGGATATGCCCGGCGCGGTGCTCATGTGTGTGGTGGTCAGAATGTTGTTGCGGATCATCGCCGATGCCGAGCGCACGGTTGAGATGGCAATCGCTTCCTGGCCATGGGTGGTCACCGTATTGCCTTCGATCAGATTGTCGCTGCCGTAACGCAGATTGATGCCGGTGCCGCCGCGCATCTGGGTGGAGATCACGTTGTCGCGAATGGTCATGTTGCTGCTTCGGTCGGTTATCAGGCCGAAGGCGATCGTCAGGTAGGACCAGTTCGAGTCGTTGGTCGTGAGGGTAGCGATCGTGTTGCCGGAGACCACGGCACTGTTGCTGTCGAGCAGGTGGATGCCGCGCGACATGTAGTTGTTGGTGGTGATCGCGTTGTCGGAAATCGTGATCCCGGCGCTGTTCGTCACATGGATGCCGTTGGCCTGGGTCCCGTTGGTGGTGATGGTATTGCCGCTGATCGTCAGCCCGCCGCTGTTGTTGGCGACCACGGCGTGGGACGGGCGGGCCGAAACATCGTAATCGTCAAGGCCGTTGCCATTGCCATTGGTGGTAATGCGGTTGCCACGGATCGTGCCGGCGGCATTGTCGGCCCGGATGCCGAGACCGCTTGCGCCATTCTGGACGATCTCGGCGCCGTCCACATCGATCCCGGTGCTGTTCGTCAGATCGAGGGCGATGCCCTGATTTGCCGTGACCGAGCCGCCCTGCAGTGTAAAGCCGGTGGTGCCGGCGGCTTTCACGCCATTGGCCGAGGAGAGGACGTCGACCTGGTCGAGGATCGCGCCGCTTGCTCCGACGACGGCGATATCGTTGGCACCCGTGGCGGTGTTCTCCACGGAAATGCCGCTCAAGGTGCTGCCCGTCGCCATCTCGACCAACGCGTCGTCGGCGCCGGTGATGCGGCCCGAACCGCCCGCGGCGGTGAAATCCACCTCGACGCCGCTCGACGCGCCCCTGAGCTTCAGGGTGGAGCCGCCGCCAATGAGGGTCTGGTTGGCATTGAGCAGGATGCCGCCGGGGGCCGTGAGGTTGCCGGTCAGGAGCACGACGCCACCCGTGCCTGCCGCATCGAGTGCGGCCTGAAGGGCGGCGGCATCCTGCGTCGCGCCGTCCACCTGGGCGAAGGTGCTCACGACGTCGCCGTTCCAGGTGTTGATCGCGTCCTCCGTGGAAGAGAGCGTCGTGTCCGTCGAACGCGTCGCATTCCCGGTATTGGAGACGACGTCCACATCGCGCACGACGGCATCCATCATCCGTCGCTCCATGTAGGAAAGCGCCTGGTCCGGAGCAGGGGCGGGAGGCTGCAGCGGTACGCGCAGCCGCGCCTCGGCGATCCACTGATCGCCGCGAACATTGTCAGACTGATAGGTGACGCCGCCGGTCAGCTTGACGCCGGGAAAGCCGGCAAGGTCTTGCGCGGTGAGTTCCAGCCTTGCGCGGGGGCCACCGACCGCTTCGACGCCAGAACCGTCGAAGTAGTAGCCGCCGAAGAATGCCCGGAGATCGAAGCCGGAATCCGGCTCGAACACCGGCAGGCGGACACCGACCTCGGCATCGACACCCGCCATGGCCTTTTCGACCCCGTAGCTGGTGGTCGTCGTCTTCACCGCCTGGTGCTGGATGGCCAGCGATGTACCGCTGATAACGGCCTGGCTGGTCCAGGGACCGGTGCTCGAGGCGGAGGTGCTACCCATCCGCACCTCGCTTTCGCCGACCGGCAGATAGGCATTGGCGCGGAGATCGAAGGTCTCGCTGAGCGCTTCGGCGCCCAGCGTCACCTGATGAAACGTATTGCCGTAGGACGAGCGGCGGATGTCAAGATAGCCATAGGCGCCGACATTCCAGCCGGACGAGAGCATCTGGCGCAGGCCGAGGCCGAAGTTGCCCTCGCGGGCATTCTGGTCGTCGAACATGCCGCGCAGGTCGGTGAAGAGGAGCGTGTCGCTATCCTGGTAGAGCGGAACGAACAGGTTCGCCTCGCCGAGCGAACGGTTAGTGCTGACCTGGCCACCGCTCTCGAACCAGGGTCCCCACCTTGTATCGAAGGTGGCTTCCGCATGGGCATAACGGGCCGTGCAGGTCGCCAGAATCGAGACCGATGCCGCCAGAGCGACCGTCAACTTGCTGCGCATTCCCACTATTCTCTTCGGCTGGCGGCGTTGACGGCAGACGATTGTCGTCGACGCCTGCCCGGTCTTCGGGGTTGAAAGCCTTGAAGAAATAGTCGGGAAGAAGAGCCGTGACCAGCGTGCGACGGTGCCACATCGTCCCCCGATAACGGCTTTTCGTCCCACTGCAATTTTCGTTTGTGCTTGTGGACGCTGTTCGCCCGTCATTGTGCTCGTGAGAAACAGTTTCGGTTGGCAATGAGCGCCGGTGCCCCACTCAAGCCAGGTGAAAGGTCCAGGCCGCCGAGCTTGACGGCGGCCCGAAATGGCGAGGATCGGCGCGTTACTCCGCGGCGACAGCCCGGGCGCGGCTGTTGAGCGCGATGAGATTGCGGGCGCGCTTCAGGCTTTCCGGCTGTTCGGCGCGGTAGCGGGCGCCGATTTCCATCATCAGCACGGTGCCGGGCAGGAATTCCAGTTCGCTGAAGATGCCCTCCCAGTCGATGTCGCCCCAGCCGAGCGGCATGTGCAGGTCGCCGATGCCCATCGCCGTATTTTCCTGCAGATAATGACCCTTGTAGAAACCCTGCGGGCGACCGAAAGAATCGTGGACATGCAGGTGTCCCGCGACCGGCGCCATGGCCCGGAGCTGGTCGCGGAAGTCGAGCCCACGATAGGTCGATTCGATATAGGCGTGGCTGAAGTCGATCAGCGCGACGATGTTCGGATGGTTCAGGGCCTTCACGGTGGTCGCGACCTCGGCCGGCGTCTGGCGATACTGGCCCGGCTCGGTGGTGAAGATGTTTTCCAAGGCGATCCTCACGCCATAGGGTTTGCAGAACTCGGCGAGTTCGAGCAGCGCTTCCCGCTCGCGAAGGTCGGCATCCTTCCGTTCGGCGATCTGGTTGGGACGCAGTGCGCCGCCGTGCTGGACGAGGATACGCGCGCCGACGCGGTCGCAGATCTCGGCGAGCGCCTTGGCTGCGTCGACCTGGTAGCGGCAGGTTACCGGGTCCATGAAGTTCGAGGATACGAGGCCGTGCACCGTATAGCGGAAGTCGAACTGGCTCGTGAGTGCGACGAGCAGGTTGGCCCGTTCCTTGATGATGCGTCCGCCGGCGATCAGGTCGACACTCGTAATGCCGAGTTCGACCGTGTTGACGCCGATTTCGGCAAGGGCGCGAAGGTCCCCTTCAAGGCTTGCAAATTCGCCGTCGGTCGAGCCGACGCAGAAGCCGGTTCCGATGAGGTTGCTCATGGTGTTCTCCAGAAAGGCGTGAGGGAAACTAGGCGTGTTCGGTGATCTCAGCGCGAAGGCGGAGCGCAAGATCGGGGCTGTCGGAGGTCAGGTGACCGATGCCGCGTTCCAGCCAGGGCCGGATCAGCGCTTCCTCGTTGAGTGTCCAGACGCAGAGGCGCTCGAGCGGCAGCCGGGCGGTGATGAGGTCCCACTCGGCCTGCATCAGCTCGTGATGGATGGCGACGATGTCGGCGAGGCCATCGACCTTGTCGAGGAATGCGGCAAGTCCGCCCTGCCGGTCGGCCCAGTCCTTGTTCACCGACACGAGTCGGGCGACCTGCGGCGCGGCTTTACGGCAGCCTTCGAGGATCGAGGTGTCGAAGGAGGTGAGGTGCGAGCGTTCGGTAACGCCGAAGCGGATGGTTTCGGCAACGACCTTCTCGACGATACCCGGATAGGGTTTGCCGTTCTCGTCGATCTTGATCTCGATATGCAGATCCTTCCCCGAGGGGGCAAGAACGGCAAGCACGTCGGCAAGGGTCGGGATGGTGTCGTCGGAGCCTTTGAGCCTGGTTGCGGCACGGGCTTCCGGAGACAGCGCGCGAACCGGGCCGGTGCCCTCGGTGGTGCGGTCGAGCGTCGCGTCGTGGATGACGACCAGTTCTCCCGCATCCGTCAGGTGAACGTCGAATTCGACGGCGTCGACACCAAGCGCAAGCACGTTACGGAAGCCGGTGAGGCCGTTCTCGGGCCAGAGATTGCGAGCGCCGCGATGGCCGGTGATTTTTGTCATGGGTCTGTCCTGTTGCGGGGAGTTTGGAAGCGTTCAGCGGACCGTCGGGTCGAGCTTGTCCCGCAGCCAGTCGCCGACGAGCGAGATGGAGAGCGTCGTCAGCATGATGACGATGGCGGGCGCGAGCATGATCCAGGGTGCGCGGGTGAGATATTCGCGGCCGAAGCCGACCATGTTGCCGAGGCTGGTTTCCGGCGGCTGGACGCCGAGGCCGAGGAAGGAAAGGCCGCTTTCCATCAGGATGATCTCGGGAAAGGTGAGCGTCATCGAGACGATGAGGGTCGAGGCGACGTTCGGCAGGATGTGGCGCATATAGACCCGGAGCGGTGTGGCCCCGAGCTGCACGACGGCGGCGGCATAGCCTTGGGCGCTCGCCGAGATCGCGAGGCCGCGGGCGATGCGGGCATAGCGCTCCCAGCCGTAGAAGCCCATCAGGCAGACGAGCAGCGTCATGGACGAGCCGAAAAAGGCGAGCACGGCGAGCGACATGATGAGGAAGGGGAGTGCCGCCTGGAAGTCGGCGAGAACCAGCACCAGATGCTCGACGGCGCCGCGGAACTTCGCCGCGAGGAAACCGAGCGTTGTGCCAAAGACTGCGGAGATGATCGTCGCGCCGAAGGCGATGACGAGCGAGACGCGGATCGACTGGATGAGGCGCGAGAGCACGTCGCGACCGAGTTCGTCGGTGCCGAGCAGGTGGCCGGGGTGGCCGGGCAAAGCGAGGCGGCTTCTGAGGTCCATGGCAGTGATGCCGTAAGGGCGAATGGTGTCGGCGAAGGTGGCGACGAACACCATGGCCGCAAGCCAGAAGATGCCCAGTCCGACGGAGAGGGGCACATGGCGGCGGAGCACGCGGATGAGGCTCATTGCTCCCCCCTGGGCCGTTTGAGTGTGGGAGATCTCGATGGAGGTCATGGCGTCATCCTCTTCAATGGGCGGCCTGGCTGCGAAGCCGGGGGTCGAGCCAGCCGTAGAGCAGGTCTACGACGAGGTTGGAGATCACCATGGCGGCGGCGATGATCAGCAGGATGCACTGGACCACCGCGAGGTCGCGATTGGTGACCGAGACCACCAGCAGGCGGCCGATGCCGGGCCAGGAGAAGATCGATTCGACCACGACCGCGCCGGCAATCAGCGAACCGACCATGAAGCCGACGATGGTGACGATCGGGACGGCGGCGTTGGGCAGGGCATGGCGCCAGACGACGTCCGGCCATTTCAGTCCCTTGGCGGAGGCGGTGCGGATATAGGGTTGGCCCATCACCTCGATCATGGCGCTGCGGGAGAAGCGCGCGAGGATGCCGATGCCGCCGATGCTCATGGTCACCGTCGGCAGGATGCCGTGCATCCAGGTGTCCTGGCCACCCGACGGCAGCACGCCGAGAATGACAGAGAAGATCAGCACCAGCAGCAGGCCCATGACGAAGGACGGGATGGTGAAGCCGAAGATTGCCGCAAGAATGACGCCGCGGTCGACGGCGCTCTGCCGATGCAGCGCGGCGTAGACACCGGCGGGAATGCCGATGGCGAGCTTCAGGAGAAGAGCCGGGACGGTCAGTTGAAGCGTCGCCGGGACGCGTTCCAGGACCAGTTGCAGGGCGGATGCCCTGTCGCGCATCGAGACGCCGAAATCGCCCGTGAAGATAGACTTGATATAGGCGAGGTACTGGATCCACAGCGGCTGGTCGAGGCCCCAGGTGGCGCGGAAGGCCTTCAGCGATTCCTCCGGCACGTCCGGACCGAGCATGACCTGGGCGGGGTCGCCGGACATGCGCAGGACGACGAAGGCGAAGGTGACCACCGCAAGGATGGTGATGGCCGCCCGGAGCAATCGCGTGAGAACGAAACGGATCATGCCTTGTCCTCCTTCAGGCGGCAATCGACGCGTCGGCGCCGTCGATCAGGTGACAGGCGGCGGAGCGTCCGGCGCCGAGGTCGCGCAGAGCCGGGACCGCGCTGCGGCAGATGTCGTCGGCGAGTGGACAGCGCGGGTGGAAGGCGCAGCCCGACGGGCGGCGGGCTGGGTTGGGCGGTTCGCCCTGCAGGATCATCCGGCCGGTCAGTGGCTTGCCGGGGACGGGCACGCTCGACACCAGAGCCCTGGTGTAGGGATGGCGCGGCGAATGGAAGATCACGTCGGAGGATGCCTCCTCGACGATCCGGCCGAGATACATGACGGCGACGCGGTCGGCGATGTTGCGCACGACCTTGAGGTCGTGGCTGATGAAGACCATGGCGATGCCGTTCTTCTCCTGCAGGTCGCGCAGCATGTTGACGACCTGTGCCTGGATGGAGACGTCGAGCGCCGAGACCGGTTCGTCGCAGACAAGGAGTTTCGGGCGGGTGGCGAGCGCCCGCGCGATGACGGCGCGCTGACGCTGGCCGCCGGAGAGTTCGTGCGGATAGCGGTCGGCCTGATCGCGGCGCAGGCCGACGGCGACCATCAGTTCCTCGACGCGGGCGGGGCGATCGCTCCTTTCGAGCAGGCCGTGGATTTCGAGTGGTTCGCCGATCTGGGCGGCGATGGTGAGACGGCGGTCGAGGGCGGCCAGCGGATCCTGATAGACCAGCTGCATGCGGGCGCGGAGCGCGCGCCACTGCGCGGTGCCGATCTCGGGCATCGGCTGGCCTTCGAAGGTCACTTCGCCGCTTTGGGCGGGATCGATGCCAAGCAGCATGCGGCCGAGCGTCGACTTGCCGGAACCGGATTCTCCCACGATGCCGAGCGTTTCGCCGGGCTGGACGGTGAGGGACACGCCATCGACGGCCCGGACGGGCGTGGGCTTGCCGAAGAGCCCGTGGCGGATCTTGTAGATGCGGACGAGTTCGTCGGCCTTGAGGAGGGGGGCTGACACTTAGACGCTTTCCAGGATCTTCGTCTCGGCGCGCGGGACGGCGTTGACGGGGACGGGGTTGAAGCAGGCGAGACGGCGGCCGTCGTTCAGGGTTTCCAGTGCGGGCCGCAGGGCATGGCAATCGTCTTCGGCGTGAGCGCAGCGCGGAGCAAAGGCGCAACCGGTCGGAAGGTCCCTGGGGTTCGGCACGGTGCCGGGAATGGGGATCAGCCTTTCGCGCGGGCCGTCGAGGCGCGGGATCGCGTCGAACAGGCCCCGCGTATAGGGATGCCGGGGTTCGGCAAAGAGGCGGCCGATGTCGCCCTGCTCGACGACGCGGCCGGCATACATGACGCAGACGCGCTCGCAGACCTGGCTGACGGCGCCGAGGTCATGGCTGATGAAGACAGTCGCCATGCCGGTCTCGGTGCGAAGGTTTATCAGCAGGTCGAGGATCTGTGCCTGGATCGTCGCGTCGAGCGCGGTCGTGGGTTCGTCGGCGATCAGGAGGTCGGGTTCGCCGGCGAGCGCCATGGCGATCATCAGCCGCTGGCACTGGCCGCCGGAGAATTCATGCGGGTAGAGATCGAAGCGGCGGCGGGCGTCGGGAATGCCGACCATGTCCATCAATCGCAGGGCTTCGGTCATTGCCGCTTGTCCGTGTAATCCGCGGTGAAGCGAAAGTGCTTCCGTGATCTGGCGGCCGATCCGCAGGACGGGATTGAGCGAGCTCGACGGGTCCTGAAAGATCATCGCGATCCGTCCGCCGCGCACCGCTTCCAAGGCCGATCTCGGACCGCCGCAAAGTTCGTGGCCGTCTACGCGGACCGATCCGCTGACGGCCGCCTTGCCGGGCAGCAGCCCCAGCGCCGCGAGCCAGGTCACGGACTTGCCGCAGCCGGATTCGCCGACGAGGCCGAGTGCTTCGCCGGGCCGGACGTCCAGATCGATACCGTGCAGGACCGGCACGCCGTCGAAGGCGACTTTCAGGTCACGGATTTCCACCAGATGGGTGCTCATGGCGATCATCTTCTTCAGGGCCAGCGCGGGCCGGGGGCCGGATGCGGGCTGCCCGTGCGGCTGGCGCTCTTGTTGCAGAACGGAAGATCCGGCGGCGCGGGGCCGCCGGATCGCATCGGACCGATCACATGGTCCAGTTGTTCGAGCGGAAATCCATGGCGAACGCGGGTGCCGCCTTCCACCTCAGGGAGGACTTCATGCCGGTGAACACCGCGTTCTGGTGCAGGACCTGGTAGGCCGGGTCTTCGCGTTCGGCGATTTCCAGCATGCGGGCAAAGGCCTTCTTGCGCTCGGCGTGGTCGGTGGAGGTTTCCATGATCACGGACAGCTTGTTCAGCTCCTCGTTCGACCAGTCCTTCTTCTGCTGCATTTCGCCGTTCGGGCCGAACTGCGTGACCATCGGCGTGATCGGGTCATTGATCGAGTTGCCAGCCGACCAGTCGCGCACGCCCTTGATGCCCTGCGGGTCGTGGATCTGTGCCCAGTTTTCCTTCATCTCGATCTCGACGTTCAGGCCGACCTGCTTCCACATCTCGACCATGATCTGCGCATTGGCGGTCTGGTTGGTGTAGTAGTTGTTGAGCAGGCGGTAGGGGATCGCATCGCCCTTGTAGTTTGCTTCCTTGAGAAGCTGGCGGGCGAGTTCCGGGTTGAACTCAGGTGCTGCCCACCCGTCGATGAACATGTCGTTGTTCTTGTAGGAGTCGAACTGCAGGCCGGCGGGGATGACGGTCAGGCCGCCCCAGAGGGCATCGACGATCGCCTGGCGGTCGATCGAATGGGTCATGGCGCGGCGAACGAGCGGGTTGGCAAGGATCTCGTTCTGGGTGTTGAACACCGAGATACGGTGGTTCCAGATGGTCGAGCTCTGTACTTCGAAGCCGGATGCGGCTTGGATGGTCGCCACCTGGTCCGGCGGCAGGTCGCAGGCGAAATCGTACTGGCCCGACAGCAGGCCGTTGACGCGCGAGGCGACCTCCGGAACCTCGACGAAGCGGATTTCCTCAAGCGGCGGGCGGCCACCCCAGTATTCGTCGAAGGCGACGAGGGTGAGCGAGACGTCCGGCTTGTATTCGCCGACCATGTAGGGGCCGGTGGTGATCGGCTTGCGGGCCCAATCGGTGTAGCTTGCGGCCTCATCCCAGGCACGGCGGTTGGCGATCTGGCTGCCGCCGGAATAGAGGCGGCCTTCCAGCGTCACGTCCGGCGTGGCGTTGTGGAAGCGGACGGTATATTTGTCGACGGCTTCGACACCGGCGAGTGCCGGCCAGAGGCGGCGGCCGATGCCGGGAACGGAGGCCGGCAGTTCCTTGACGGTGGTCGGCTTGTGGTCGGCTTCGAAAACCGTCTTGCCGCCCTTCGGCTCGGTATCGCCGAATACGCGTTCCTTGGAGAAGGAAAAGACGACGTCGTCGGCGGTCAGCTCGTCGCCGTTGTGGAACTTCACGCCCTGGCGGAGCTTGAGCTCGATCGTCTTGTCGTCGATGCGGCGCCATTCGGTGGCAAGCCCCGGAACCGGACCCTGATTGCCCATCCAGTCACGCAGGATCAGGCCTTCCCAGAAGTTCGGATAGAAGATGCGCTCGCCGACATTGGACTGCTCGTTCCAGACGTCCAGGGTGTTGTTGTTGGTGATCTTCTGCACGGCGATCGTCACCGAGGGACGCTTGCCCTGGCTGAAGACCGAGCGTGGCAGGATCAGGCTGCCGGCGGTTGCGCCCATAAGACCGAGCGCGCTACGTCGTGTGATGGGAAGCATCGGGATACTCCTTTTCGCAAGGGGGACGGCATGGAAAGCGGAAGCGGTTTCTTGCGCTTTCCGGGTGTCCGTTTGTTAATGGCGGCATGAATTTTTGGTGATATCGCCCGTCGCGGAGACCGCGGCGGGCAGCGATCAGGCGTCCACGGGCAGATCCGTGGCGTCACGCACCCGGGCGTGGCGCGATGTCCCGGAGAGGGCCGTGTCGAGAGCTCTTGAAAGTCCATCCGCACCGATGGCGACGTTTACGGCGCCGGCCTCGGTCAGCACCGCATGACGACCCACGCGCGGATCTTCGGGGTCGACGAAGCCGATCGCCCGCATGCCGGCCGCGACCGCTCCCTCGATGCCGTGGGGGCTGTCGTCGATGACCAGGCAGCGCGCCGGCTCGATGCCGAAGCGTTCTGCACACAGGAGAAAGAGGTCCGGCGCCGGCTTCGGCCTTGCGACCATCTCGGCGCTGAAGACGTTCGGCGCAAACTCGTTCCAGAGATCGAACAGGCCGAGGCTCTTCTTCAGCCTCTCCACAGTGCTGTTGGAGGCGACGCATTTCTGTTGTGGCAGGGCGCGCACCAGCGCGGGGATGCCCGGCATCGGAGTGAGCGAACGGGCAAATTCCGGATAGAGATGGGCGGATGCGTCGATGAAGACGCTGTCGACATCGGTTACCCCGAGTTCATCGATGCAGATGCGTCTCGCGTCCGTTTCCGAGTAGCCGGTGAAGCGCCGGTGGACCTCGGCATGCGAGATGTCGACGCCGGCTTTGCGCAAGGCCTGCCAGAAGACCCGGCTTGCCAGCGGTTCGCTGTCGATCAGCACGCCGTCGCAATCGAAGATGAGGAGGTCTGCCGCCACTGTTTCAATGCCCGTGTTGCCCGGCGATGCCGGGGCGGAGACATGGCAGTCGGAAAAACCGCCCCGTCGCCCGCTATGAGGTTGCTGATCGGCGGGCTTTCCGTGACATTGCCTGCGGACCCGCGATCGTCTATGCGGTGTCTCTAGGTTACATATGTTACGTCAGTGTGACATTTGTTCGGAGGGTGGTTTGGAAAATCAGGAACTGATGGTGCGGGCGTCGTGGCTCTACCATGTCGAGGGGCTGACGCAGGCGCAGATCGGCGAACGCATGAACCTCACCCGCAGGCGCGTGAACGAGCTCCTGGCCGCAGCGCTGGAGGAGGGCGTCGTGCGCATCAGCTTCGCCTCGCCGCTTTCGGAAAATGTCGAGCTGGAAGCACGATTGTGCGAGCGTTTCGGCCTTCAGGATGCAGTCGTCGCGCCGACGCCGATGGATCCGGTGCATATGCATGCCGTGATCGGACGGGCCTCGGCATCCTATCTCGACCGTCTCCTCCAGGTGCGCAAGCCGCGCTCGCTGGGTGTCGGCTGGGGGGCGACCCTGCATGAGACGGTCAAGCAGATGACGGGCGCGAACGAGCCGGAGATGCGGGTGCGCTCTCTGATGGGCGGCTTGACGCGCGGTTCCGAAATCAACACGTTCGAGATCGTCCGGAGCTTCGCCCAGGCACTCAATGCCAAGTGCCACTATTTCGCGGCGCCGATCTATGCGGGCAGCGAGGAGGCGCATACGGTCATCATGGCTCAGCCCGTCTTCCAGGAGTTCCTGCGCGACGGCTCGAATGTCGAGGTATCGTTTCTCAGTGCCGGCGATGTCACGGGCCGTTCGCTCCAGGTCCGCTATGGCCTGCCGCCGCAGGCAGATATCGGTGAACTCGTCGCGGCCGGGGCCGTGGGCGACCTTCTTGGACGCTATCTCGATGCCGAGGGCAGACCCGTCGACCATCCGCTCAATCGACAGGTCATCTCGCCGACGCTCGATGCCTATCGCGGCATTCCGAACCGCATCCTGGCGTCAGGCGGAGCGCACAAGCATGCGATCCTTCTGGCGATCCTGCGGGCCGGGCTGGCCACCACGGTCGTCACCGATGCCGAAAGCGCGCGGTTCCTGCTGGACGCTTGAACCGGTGGTCCCGGCACCACTTCATCTGCCGCGAATGTCTTTCGCCGACAGCGATTATTCGAAGACGATGCGGGGGAAGTAGAAGCTCACCACCCAGTTCGGCAGATCGACGATCTCGCTGATCCTGAGATCGGCGCAGACCGAGCAGAGCATGTAGGCGTCGACCGGGTTCAGGCCGTGCTCGGCGCAAAGCAAATCGACCATGCGCGAGACGGCGTCGCGGGCAGCGGTCATCAGGTCAGGGCCGATGCCGGTCGTCACCTCGTAGCCGGCGCCGTCGAGATGGCGGGTGACTGGTCCCGGGGTGGTGAAGCGGGGCGCGGCAAGGCGCGCATCCTTGACGAGCTCGACCTTCACTTCCACGTCCATGCGGCTCTCGATGGCGGTGCCGCAGACTTCGCCGTCGCCCTGGGCGGCATGGGTGTCGCCGATCGACAGCAGCCCGCCCTCGACCTCGACGGGGAGGTAGAGCGTGACGCCGGCGGTCAGGTCGCGGATGTCCATGTTGCCGCCGACACGGCGCGGCGGCACGACGGAATGCAATCCTGCTTCAGCCGGTGCAAGGCCGATGGTGCCGGTGAAGGGTTTCAGCGGTACGCGGCCCTTCGGTCCGAAGGCGGCCGGGGCCATCTGGTCCTTGTCATAGGTCCAGACATGCAAAGCCGGTTCCTTGAACTGGTCGGCGAGCAGACCGAAACCGGGAATGTTGGCGGTCCAGCCGAGGCCGGACGGATGAAAAGCATTGAGCGTGATCTTCAGCGCGTCGCCCGGCTCGGCGCCTTCCACGTAGACGGGGCCTGTCACCGGATTGATGCGGGAAAAATCGAGACCGGCGAGCGTGTCGAGCGTCGCGTCGGCACCGATCTGGCCGCCGGAGGAATCCAGGCATTCGAACAGGATCGTCTCGCCGGACCTGGCGACGATGGCAGGATCAAAGGCCCGGTTCCAGCCGAAATGGCTCTGGGCGCGATGGATGGTGTGGGTGCAGGCGACGCACATGGCGATGTCCTTTGTCGGTCCGTGTTCGCTTGGGAACAGCCGGTTTCAATCGAGCGGAAAATGACAGGCAACCCGCCGTTCGGCGGAAATGGAGACAAGCTCCGGCCTCTTTTCGCGGCAGAGATCCTGCGCATAGGGGCAGCGGGTGGAGAACTTGCAGCCTGAAGGCGGCGAGAGCGGGCTCGGGATTTCACCCGACAGCAGGATCCGCTCGCGCTTGCCCCTGTTGTGGGGCTGCGGAATGGCCGAGAGCAATGCACGGGTATAGGGGTGGTGCGGCCGGGCATAGAGCCCTTCCGTCTCGCCGGTTTCGACGATGGAGCCGAGATACATGACGGCAACGCGCGTCGAGACATGGCGCACCACGGCGAGGTCGTGGGCGATGAAGACATAGGTGAGGTTCAGCCGGTCGCGCAATTCGCCGAAGAGATTGACCACCTGCGCCTGGACCGAGACGTCGAGGGCAGAAACCGGTTCGTCGGCGACGATCAGCTTCGGCTCTACCGCAAGCGCGCGCGCGATGCCGATGCGCTGGCGCTGGCCGCCGGAGAATTCGTGGGGATAGCGGTCGAGATATTCGCGGCGCAGGCCGACGAGTTCCATGAGCTCGTGCAGCCGCTCCCCGACGGCGGCGCCCTCGCGTATGCGGTGAACCTCGAGGACTTCGGAAAGCATGTCTCGGACGCGCCGGCGCGGATTGAGCGAGGCGGACGGGTCCTGGAAGATCATCTGCATCTTGCGGCGCACCGGCTTCAACGCGACGCTTCCGGCCTTGCCGATCTCCTGCCCGTCGAAGGTGAGTTCGCCGGAGGTGATGTCGTAAAGGCGGGTCAGGCAGCGGCCGAGAGTGGACTTGCCACTGCCGGATTCGCCGACGAGCCCCAGCGTCTCTCCCGGAAAGACGTCGAGGTCGATGGTGTCGACCGCATGGAGGACGCGGCCGGAGCCGGGCAGGATGGTCTTGCCGACGACGAAGTTCTTGGTGAGCCCCCGGGCCTTGAGCAACGGCGTCGCCGCAGTGGTTTCGGCGCTCATGCTATTTCCTCCAGGGGAAGGGCGGTCCGGCGGAGTGCCGGCCGTTCGTCGTCGCCGATGACGCAGAGCGCCGTCTGGTCGCCGGCCCTTTGCAAGGGCGGTCGCTCGGCGCAGGCCGATCGGGCAAAAGCGCAGCGCGGCGCAAAACCACAGCCCGAGGGAATGGTCTCGGGCGTCGGCGGCATTCCCGGGATCGAGCGAAGCTTGTCGAGCCGCGCGCCGGTGAGCGGCGGGATGGAGGCCATCAGCCCCCAGGTGTAGGGATGGAGCGGTGCCGAGAACACGTCCTCGGTGCGCCCTCGCTCGACGATGCGGCCGGCATACATGACGGCCACCTGTTCGGCGACTTCGGCCACGACGCCCATGTCGTGAGTGATGAGGATGATGGCGGAGCCGAAATCCTTGCGCAGCCTGAGCAGAAGGTCGAGCACCTGGGCCTGCACGGTCACGTCGAGCGCCGTCGTCGGCTCGTCGGCGACGAGAAGGGCCGGGTTGCAGGAGAGCGCCATGGCGATGACGGCGCGCTGGCGCATGCCGCCGGAGAGCTGGTGCGGATAGCGGTCGACCGCTTCGCCCGGATTGGAGAGGCCGACTTCACCCAGCAGTTCGATGGCGCGGCGGCGCGCCGCGCGCGCTGAGATCGCCTCGTGGGCGCGGATCTGCTCGGCGATCTGCCAGCCGATGGTGTAGACCGGCGTCAAGGCCGTCATCGGATCCTGGGAGATGAGACCAATCTCCCGCCCGCGGATCGCCCGCATCCGGCTCGCCGGCAGATCGAGGATGGGCCTGCCCTTGAAGGAGACGGCACCGTCGACGCGAGTGGTCTTGGCGTCGTGCAGGCCGAGCAGAGACAGCAGCGTTACGGACTTTCCGGAGCCGGATTCGCCGACGATCGAGAGGATCTCGCCCTCGTGGACGCGGAAGGAGACGTCGCGCACGGCGGGGACCATGCCGCGGTCGGTGGCAAAGGATACCGACAGGCCGTCGACGTCGAGAAGGATGGGTTTGTCCGTGGAGCTCATGGCTCAGTTCCCCCTCACGCGCGGATCGATCAGGACATAGACGACGTCGACCAGGGCGTTGGCTACGACGACGAAGAAGGAGGCATACATGACGGTGCCGAGGATCATCGGCAGGTCGAGGTTGAGGAGCGCCTGATAGGTCAGGCGGCCGACGCCGTTCAGACCGAAGACCACTTCCGTGAGAAGGGCCGCGCCGCCCACCAGCACGCCGAAATCGAGCCCGAACATGGTGACGAAGGGAATGAGCGAGGTGCGAAGCGCATGCCGCAGCATGACACGCGCCGGCGACAGGCCCTTGGCCCGGGCGGTGCGGATGAAATCCTCCTGATAGGCTTCCACCAGGTTTGCCCTCAGCACTCGGCCGTAAATGCCGATATAGAGGGCGGCCAGCGTGAACCACGGGATGACCAGCGTCTTGAACCAGCCGACCGGATCCTGCATCAGCGGCTTGTAGCCCAGCGCCGGCACCCAAGAGAACAGCCAGGTGTCGTGGAAGCGGCTCTGGCTGATGAGGTTCATCACCTCGCCCAGCCAGTAGACCGGCATGGAGACGCCGATCAAAGCGAGCGCCATCAGGCCGCGATCCACCAGCGTGTCGCGTGTGAGCGCGGCCAGGACGCCCACGAGAATGCCGCCGGCGATCCAGAGCACCGCGGCGCCGGCGACCAGCGACAGCGTCACAGGCGCGGCCGCGGCGACGGCCGGCACGATGCGGTAGCCGCGATTGACGAAGGAGGTGAGATCCTGCGTCACGAAGAGCCGGTTCATCATGATGGCGTATTGCACCGGTAGCGGCCGGTCGAAACCGAATTCCTTGCGGATCGCCTCGACGGTTTCCTGGGAGGCGTTGCGGCCGGCCAGTCGTGCGGCGGGGTCCGAACCCGGCGTCGCGAAGAAGATGAGGAAGACCAGGGCGGAGATGCCGAACATGACGAAGAGCATCTGGCCGAGGCGCTGCAGGACGGAGAAAAACATCTGGAAGGCTCCTCAGACCAGCTTGGTGCGCGGATCGAGCGCGTCGCGCAGGCTGTCGCCCAGCACATTGAGCGAGAGCACGGTGAGCACGATGGCGATGCCGGGCGCCAGCGCCACCAGCGGCCGCGTGTAGAGCAGCGTCTGTCCGTCCTGGATGATCGTGCCCCAGCTTGCATCGGGGGCCTGCACGCCGATCGACAGGAAGGAGAGCGAGGATTCGGTGATGATGTTGAGGCCCATCATCAGCGGCACGAAGACGATCAGCATGGTCGCGACATTGGGCAGGATGTCGTGCAGCAGGATGCGCCATGAGGGGATGCCCAGCCCGCGCGCGGCGAGCACGAATTCGCTTTCCCGGAGCGCCAGGACCCGGCCGCGCAGCGGGCGTGCGACATAGGGTACGTAGATGATGCCGATGATGAAGATCGGCAGCGCGAGACTGTCAGCGCCGATCTCGATCGGCCCGATGACGATGCCGTTGGAAATCAGCACGATCGAGAGCGAGATGGCGAGGAGATAGACGGGGAAGGCCCAGAGAATATCGAGGATGCGCGACAGGACGTTGTCCACCCAGCCGCCGAAGAAACCGGCGGAAATGCCGACGAGTGCCGCGAGACAGAGACAGATGGCGGTGGCGGCGGCTGCGATGAACAGCGAGTTGCGGCCGCCGTAGAGAAGGCGGGCGGCGACGTCGCGTCCTTGCGTATCGGCGCCGAGTAGGTATTGCGGACCCCAGGTCGGACCGATCGGGGTGACCCCGAGGCCGAGGCCTTCGGTGGAGGCCTGCATAACCTTCACGCGCTTGCCGTCGAGCATGATGCGGGCGCTCAAGTTGGAGCGGAAAGGGTCGGTGCCGGCGACGTATCCGGCATAGAGCGGGGCGGCGAGGCTCGCCAGCACGATCAGCAGGAGGACGGCCGCAGCCACGAGCGTCGCGCGGTCGCGCTTCAGGATGTGCCAGGCGCGGCGCCAGGGCCCGGAAGACGGGCGCGCGGCGACGGGCGCCTCGACGCGGATGGTCTCAGTAACGTCGGTCATCTGTTCCCCGGGAAGCCGAGTTGGGTTTGTGGGCGGCAGGAAAACCCGCCGCCCACCGATTGCTCAGCCAGGTGTCACTGCACCCAGGACTGGGAGACGATCCAGCGATTCTGCTTGTTGAACACGTAGTTGCCGAGGCGGGCCGAGGTGAAGTTCACGCTCTTCGGGGTGAAGAGCGGTGCGAGCGGCGCCTGTTCCATGAAGCCCTTGTCGATCTCGGCCCACTTGGCGTTGGCGCCCTCGGGGTCGGTCAGCGCAAGGGTCATCGCTTCCTTCATCTTGGCGTCGAGATCCTTGTTGCAGTAGCCCGCCATGTTGATCGAGGCGTCGCTGCCGGGCGTGAACGAGGCGCAGGACAGCAGCACGTTGAGGAAGTTCGACGCTGCCGGATAGTCCATGTACCACTGCGAAACGCTGATCTGGACGTTGTTGTTGGTGTTCTGGATGTAGGTGAACTGGATGTTCGGCGAGACAGCCTTCATCGAGGCGTCGTAGCCGAGGTCGGTCAGCACGCTCTGGATATAGGTGCCGATGCCGCGCGAGGTGGCATTGTCCTCGGCGATCACGGTGACCTTCTGGCCCTTGGTGCCGGATTCCTCGATCAGTGCCTTGGCCTTGTCCATGTCGGGGCCGGCCCATTCCGGTCCGGGTTCAGCCGAGTAGATGCAGTCATCGACATGTCCGGGGAAGTCAGGCGGCAGGATCTGGCAGGTCGGCTGGGCGAGCGCTTCGCCGCCGAACAGGCCGACGAGCGCGTCACGGTCAAGCGCGTAGTTCACCGCCTGGCGCACCTTGACGTTGTCGAAGGGGGCGAGGTTGGTGTTCATCGGCGCGTACCAGAAGGCCGCCAGCGGATCGAGATGAACCTGGCTTGCGTATTTCGCACCGATTTCCGGCAGGCGGTCCGCCGGCGGCGTGTCGTACATCCAGTCGATCTGACCGTTGATGATCGCGTTGATCGTCGCTTCTTCCGTCAGGCCGAACTTGTAGACGATCTCGTCGGCAAAGCCGTCCGGCTGGGCGTCCGCACTCCATTCCTTGAAGTGGGGATTGCGCTTCATGACCAGCTGTTCTGTCGGGTTGTAGCTGTCGAAATAGTAGGCGCCGGTGCCGGGGATCGGCGTGGTGCCGGCGTCGGCGGCCGGCGCGTCGGCGGGCAGGATCGAGGCATGCGGCACGGCGAGTTTCGAGAAGATCTCCGAATCCGGCGCGACGAGGTTGATGGTCACGGTGCCGGCCGCATCGTCTCCGACGACGCCGCCTTCGAGCGTGCAGGTCTCAGCCTCGGCCATGCATTTGTCTGCACCGACGATGCCACTGTAGAAGCTGCCCATGGTCGGGCCCTTGACCTTGAAGATGCGCTGGAACGAGGCGACCACGTCGGACGGCATCAGCTCCTTGCCGTTGGAGAACTTGATACCCTTGCGGATCTTGAAGACATAGGTCTTGCCGTCATTGGTCGGCTCCGGGATCGCCTCGGCGATCGACGGCACGATCTCGAAACCTTCGGTGCCGCCAGCCTGCTTGAACTTGACGAGGCCGTCATAGGTCATCTGGTAGAGCTGCCAGAACTGGGCGGTGTAGTTGATCATCGGGTCGATCGTGCCGGCGGCCGAAACGGCGGCGAGCGTCATCGTGCCGCCCCGGTGCTTGGCCATGAGCTCGGCGCGGTCCTCGGCGAACACGGCGCCTGACAGCGCCGTCTGTGCGAGCAGTACGCCGGCGGCAAGGAGACCGGCGCGGCGGACGAAGGGTTTCAGGTATATCGTCATGATGCAGTTTCCCTCTGGTTTTTTAGGTGGTTGTCGATCGCGCCCTTTGCCGGACGGCTTGTTGTTCTCAAATGCTCATGGTGCCTTGTCGTCGAGGAAGGCGGCGACTTCGGCCATGCAGGCTTCACGCTCCTCGACATGCGGCATGTGGCTCGACTGTTCGAAGATGCGCCAGCGCACGTCGGGGATCTCGTCCGCATAGGGCTGGACGCAGGCTTCAGTTGCTTCGTCATAGCGGCCGGAGATCAGAAGCGTCGGTGCGGAGATGGTCGAAAGGCGACCGACGATCGACCAGTCCTTCATCGTGCCGATGACATGGAATTCGTTCGGGCCGTTCATCGTGTGGTAGACCGTCGGGTCGGTGGCGATCGCGTCGAAGGTCCGCTTGACCTCCGGTGGCATGGGCACGACCCGGCAGACATGGCGCTGGTTGAAGACGTCGGTCGCCTCCATGTATTCGACGCTGTGGGTGGTCTCGGCCTGTTCGTGCTTCAGCAATGTCGCCTGGACCTCGGGGGGCAGGGCCTCGCGCAGCCGGTTGGCCTCGGAAATCCAGGTCTTCATGGCTGCCGGGGAGTTGGCGATGATGAGTGCCTTGAGACCCGCCGGGCGTTCGACAGCGAATTCGGCGGCAAGCATGCCGCCCCAGGACTGGCCGAGCAGGCAATAGGCGTCGCGGATACCGAGATGGTCGATCAGGTTGTGCAGTTCGGTCCGGAAGAACGGGACGGTCCAGAAGTCGCCGCCCTTTTCCGGCAGATGGGTCGACTTGCCGTTGCCGACCTGGTCGTAGTGGATCACGGCGCGGCCGGTCGAAGCGATGTCCTTGAAGCTGTCGACATAGTCATGCGTGCAGCCCGGTCCGCCATGGGCGACGATGAGCGGCGGCTTGTCGGAGCCGAGATCGCCTGTGATCCGGTACCAGGTCTTGTATTCGCCGTAGGGCGCATAGCCTTCAGTGATCGACACGTGTCGTGCTCCTTATCAACTTCGTTCTGTCTCAGGCGCCGCTCTTGGTGCGGCGATCGTCGCGGCAGATGGCCTCGGCGGTTTCCTCGATTGTCATGCCCCAGTCCATGGCGATCTTACGCAGCCGTTTCCAGGCACCCGCCTCGTCGAGCCGCTCCTGCTGCAGAAGCTTCAAGATGGCGCGCACGACGATGGGCCGTTGGCGCAACCTGTCTTCGAGTGCCCTGATGTCGTCGGCCTGACTGCGGGTGATCTGATAGGCATGGGCGGCGATCAGCAGCGCGCTGTAGGCGCCGGTCGAGCCGATGGGTTTCAGCAGATGGGCGTTGGAGCCCTGGGCCAGCGCCCATTCGACGCGGCCGGGTGCCTCCGAGCCTATGAGGGCGATCATCGGCATCGGCGCAAAGCCGCGGGGCCAGGGAAATTGGCCGTCATGTCCCATGTCCGCGTCGAAGAAGACGACGTCGCAGTCTGCATCCGCGCCGTCGACTTGCGGCCAGACCACGCTGACGCGGATATGCAGGAGCTCGAGCTGTCGCTTCAGCGCATCCACGGAGGGATGGTCGCGGTGGAGGATGACGGCATGCCAGCTGGCAAGGGCAAGGCGGTCGGCGCGGCTCATTTGATCACCTTCAGCGTGTTGCCGGACGTCGGTCCGGCCGCATCCGTGCCGCCGGTGGCCAAGGGGCGGGCGAGCGAGCGCACCAGATAGGGATCGGCCTCGACGGGGCCGGGAGCGCTGTGGAAGATGTCGAATTCACCCTCCGCATTGGAGAGGCCGATATGCGGCCGCAATGCCGCGTGATGGGTGCGCGGATCGATCGACACCGGACCGACGGGCGTGTCGAAGAGACGTGAGGTGACGACGCGGCGGACCGCTTCCGGTGCGTCGGTCGCCGCATCGGCGATTGCCCGGGCGAGGATCGACACGCTCATATAGGCCGCGACGAAAGAGGTTGTCAGTCGCCGCTCGCTGCCGTGGCGGAGTGCCATGCGTGTCTTGAAATCGTGGTTCTCCGGGGTGTCCAGGCCGTTGAAGTAGGGCGCGGACGAAATGTGGCCTGCGCGGGCGGAGGGAGGCAGACCGTCAAGTTCGATCTCCGACAGGTTGCAGGCGACGACCGGCGGCGCGGACGGGATCCTGCCGCGAAGCGTATCATAGGCGCCGAGAAAGGCGGTCGACGATTCACCGACCAGATTGCTCAGGATGAAATCAGGCTTCTTCTGCTCGATCTCGGCGATCAGGTGGTCAACCTCGACCGAGCCGAGCGGCACGAAGCGATCGGACACCACCTGTCCGCCTGCGGCTTCGGCGATCTCCCGGGCGATACGGCTGATCTCCCAGCCCCAGATATAGTTGGAACCGACGATGAAGGGACGGCGACCGTAGCGGGGCAGGACATGCTCGAACAGCGGCAGGAGGTGCTGGTTCGGGCAGGCACCGAGATAGATGGCGCTGTCGCTCGCCTCGTAGCCCTCGTAGGGAAAGGCATACCAGAGCAGCGCGCCGTGACGCTCGATTGCTGGCAGGACGTCCTTGCGGCTCCAGGAGGTGATGGTTCCGATCACATGGCGGCATCCGTGCTGGCGGATGGCCGCCTCGGCGAGCAGCGCATAGTGCTCGGCGCGACCGGCCGGATCGTCGATCTTCGGCTCGATGCGAAAGGGGATGCGGGCATCGGCATTGACCTCGGAGATCGCCGCCATGGCACCGGCGACGGCTTCCCGACCGAGCGCCGCATAGGCTCCGGTAGTCGAATAGAGGAGGGAAACCGGGACCGTTTCGCGCTTCATCGCGAGTACACTCCCGACTGCGGTAACCCGCGACCCTCTGCGTTCATCGGCACTTCCCATGGCATCATTGCCCGGTTCCCGTCCACGCTTGCGCCCCACTTGACCGGTTGCGGCCACACGGAACAAAAAAAGCCCCGCACCGCGTGTCTCGCGGTATCGGGGCTCGTTTGCCGTCGGCAGCTCCTGCCGTTTTCTGAATGAAAGCTAGGATATGGCTGCATTGTAGTCAAACGGTTTGTTTGCCTAAAACTTGGCCAATGGTGCCGCTTTCCGGTTCTCGCTGCCTCTTCCGTAGCGCCGGTGCGGACTTCTTACAGGGACTCGAACGAAATTGCGTCGCGCGGACTGCGCCGGCGTTCGGGCCGTCGATCAGCGCCGGTCCCTCCGTCGTCCCTCCATCGCCGCCATGGCGGCGCCGGCGAGCACCAGCGGGAGGGCGATCAGGAAGGCGGTGGAGAGCGGTGCGCGGAAGATCACCAGATCGGCGAGCACCGGCCAGACGATCGCAAGATATTCGAAGGGGGCGAGCCGGGAGGCTTCGGCATGGCGGAAGGCGAGCGTCATCGCAATATGGGCGAGGCCGCCGAACAGGCCGGCCAAAACAAGCAGAAGCAGGCCGTGGGCATCCGGCATCACCCATCCAAAGGGAAGCGTGGCGATCCCACCCAGCATCGAGGCCACCACGAAGTAGAAGGCGATCGCGCCGGGGCTTTCGCTTCGGCTGAGGCTGCGCACCATGATCAGTGCGCAGGCCGTCAGCAGCCCCATCAAAAGGCCGAAGACGTAACCCCAGATCCTGTCGGCATCCGCCGTCCCGTTGCCGATCTCCGGCCAGACCAGCGCCAGAACGCCGCAGAGGCCGAGCAGGACCCCGCCGACGCGCCAGACGGTCAGGCGCTCGGACAGCAGGACGACGCCGGCAAGACCGGTGAAAGCCGGCGAGAGATAACTTATGAGGGTCGCCTCTGCGAGCGGCAGGCGCGCGATCGAGGCAAAGGAGGCGAACATGGCGGCGGCTCCGAAGCCGGAGCGCACCAGGTGGCCGAAGGGTCGCTTGGTGGCGAGGCCGCCCGGAAATTCGCCGCGCAGCGACAAGAAGGCGACGAGCGGGATGAGGGCGAAGGCGGAGCGAAAGAAGACGATCTGGCCGAGCGGCACGTGTCCGGACAGCGCCTTGACGAAAACCGCCATCGCGGCAAACAGGAGCCCGGAAAGGATCCTGAGGCCGATCCCGAGGGCTGGTCGCTCGAGACCCCAGGGCGAATTGTCCGTCGTCGTCATATGCTCAGCTCCCGGCCCTCTCGCTCCGGCGGCCGAGAGAATCAGTCGCCGGTCTTCGGGTCGCGCGGCTCGATAGCACAGTTTGGCGTGGCTGACGCAAGATCCTCCCGTTTCCGGGACGTGCCGTTTTGTCGGCGTCGTCCCCGGCACGCCTCGCCCGAGGTCTCTCGGCAGGCCTCTACCGTTCGATCACCAGATCGCTCAGCGGTCGGGAGCAGCAGGGGAGGAAGAGCCCGGAGTCGATCTCGCGCTGCCGGATGCCGCCATTGTGCTGCATGTCGACGGAACCGGACAGGAGCTTCGATTTGCAGGTGCCGCAGATCCCGTTGGCGCAGGACGACGGGATGCGGATGCCGGCCTTTCTTGCGCAGGACAGGACCGTCTGCTCTTCGGGGACGTCGATCGTGCGCCCCTGCTTCGAAAAGGCCACCGCGAAGGTTCTTGCGCCGGCCGGTTCGGCTGGCGCCTCGACGGTGTCGTCGATCACCGCGGTGTCAAAACTCTCCTCGACATAGTTCGATGCGGGCGCACCGAGTTCGCCGACGATCGAACGGGCGGTGGCCATGAACGGGGCGGGGCCGCAGCACATCACGATGCGTCCGGCGATGTCGGGCACCGCGAGCCGCAGATAGTCGGCCGATATGCGACCCGACAAACCCGGCCAGGACGGCTCGCCGGTCCGGTCCTCGGGCAGGAAATGCAGCCGCAATCCCTTGATCTTCTCCGCCAGACCGACGAGTTCGCCGCGGAAGATCAGGTCGCGGGGCGTGCGCGCCGCATGCAGGAAGACGACGTCGGCGTCCTCGCAGGTGTCGGCCATGTCGCGCAGCATCGACATCATCGGCGTGATGCCGGAGCCGCCCGAGAGCAGCAGGAACCTGTTGCCGGGGCGGTCGGTACGGACGAAGCGGCCGAGCGGACCGTTGGCCTTCACCCTTGCACCGGCCGCCAGATTGTCGTGCAGCCAGTTGGACACCTTGCCGCCGGCAACGCGCTTCACCGTCACGGAAAAGGCGTTGGCGCGGCGCGGCGAGGACGAGATCGAGTAACAGCGGCTCTCGACCGCGTCGTCGATCTCGAAGTCGAAGAGGAAATACTGCCCCGCGTCGAAGACAAAGCTCCGATTGTCGGCTGACGCGAAGGTGAAGGTCTTCACGTCGTGGGTCTCCTGGTGCACGCCGATGCAGACGAGCGTGTCGTCGAGCTCCGGGTTCCAGAGTTCCGCCCGCCGGCCGGTTTTCAGGGGCGTTCCCGTGCTCTTAATATCCATTGGCGCGCATCCGGTCGATGTACCACGAGGCGAACTTGTCGAGGTTGGTTTCGGAGAAGCGCGAATAGGGGCCGGGCACATAGGCCGGATCCTTGACGCCGGCATGGGAGCGGGCCACCAGCTCGGCATCCTGGTCGGTGGTGGCCAGCCAGACGCTGGTGAGCTTGTCGAAATCATAGTCGACGCCTTCGACCGCGTCCTTGTGCACGAGCCACTTGGTCCGCACCAGGGTCTTGTCGGCCGACAGCGGGATGACGATGGCGATGACCGCGTGATCGCCCATGAAGTGGTTCCAGCTGTTGTGGCCCCAAAGGTGGGTATCGCCGGTGTCCTTGCGGGTCATGTGGCCGAGCAGCTTCGAGGAGGCTGCCGTCGCGTCGGGGGTCTGGCTCTCGCCGGCGCCGGAGATGATCAGGCGCTGGGTGCGGAAGTTGGTCACGCAATCGGAGAGGCGCTCGACGGCCTTCGACGGATAACCCTCCGCTTCCCAGTTCTCGGTCCGGCGGGCATAGAGCGCTTCATGTTCCCGTGCCACTTCCCTGTCCTCGGGGCTCAGGCTGTCGGGATCGAAGCCGAAGTCGAGGTCGATGAAGGATACGCACAGTTCCGGATGGTTGGCGGAACAGTGATAGCATTCGCGGTTGTTCTCGATCGTCAGCTTCCAGTTGCCCTCCTCGATCACATCCGCCTGGTGGGCGATCCGCGCATTGGCGATGTCATAAGGTGCCAGCCGCTCCGCCATGACTTCGGCGAGGTATTCGATGTCCTCCGGCGGGTCGTCCGAGAGGCAGGCATAGATCAGGCCGCCGATCAGCCGGAAGGCGACCGGCTTCAGGCTCTTGCAGCTCTTGTCGAAGTCGGCGCCCATGTGGGGGGCGTAGGCAAGCTCGCCCGACAGTTCATAGGTCCACTGGTGATACGGACAGACGAGCTTCGAGACGACCGTCGGGCCCGGATCGAGAATGCGGGCGCCGCGGTGGCGGCAGACATTGCGCACGACCCGGATCGCCGCGTCGTCGTCGCGCAGGATGATGAGGCTCGAAGTGCCGATGTCCACGACGGTCGCGTCGCCGGGTTCCGGCACGTCGCATTCGAGACCGATGCAGATCCAGTGCTTGCGGAAGAAGACGTCCATGTCGGCTTCGAAGACGTCCTGGCGGGTGTAGAGGCCGGCCGGCAGCGAATGGCCGTCGGCTCTCGCGTCGAGCAGGGCGGAAATGGAGGAAGCGAAGGTTTGCAGCATAATCAGGCCTCATGATTTGATGGCCGATCATTTCTTGACGAATACCAGATCTCAACGGCATAAATGGGCCGCAGTTGCATAAAGAAATGTAATGCGAAAATCTGCCCGTAGGCGAGGTCCGATTTCCGTGGTCGATCGGGAAGGAATGAGGAGGATGGGGCGAGAATGGTGCGGTTCCGGCGAAAACTGCCGCCTTTGACGGGGTTGACGGCCTTCGAGGCCGCTGCGCGGCTTTTAAGTTTCACCAAGGCGGCGACCGAGCTTGGGGTTACCCAGGCTGCGGTCAGCCGGCAGATCCATCTCATCGAGGAGGGGCTCGGCTTTCCGCTGTTCCGGCGGCTGCATCGCCGGATCGAGCTTACCGACAAGGGGCGTGCGCTTTCCTCGTCGACGAGCGCGGCCTTCACGCTTATTGCCGAGACGATCGACGACATTACCCGGGAGGAGACGGCCGACGGGCTGACGATCTCGGCGAGTGTCGCCTTCTCGCATTTCTGGCTGCTGCCGAAGATCGCGTCCTTTTCCAGGGCCTGCCCCGGCGTCGCGCTCCGCATCGTCTCGCAGGACAACAATGCCGCGTTCGACGCCGGTGATGTCGACTTGGCGATCCGCTATGGCAATGGCATGTGGCCGGACGGGCGGGCGGAACTGCTGTTCGACGACGAGGTCTTTCCGGTCTGCACCCCGGATTATGCGGAAAAGCTCGGCGAGCATCCGGATCTCGCCGAGCTCGTGCGCCACCCGCTGATCAGCTACGATAGCGAGGATCCGAGCTGGACGGGATGGGACGAGTGGCTGGCGGCCTTTTCGATGACGCCGCCGAAACGCTTATCCGGCATGCGCTGCAGTTTCTACACCGAGGCGATCTATGCGGCGCTGAACGGCCAGGGCATCGTCCTCGGCTGGCGGCGGCTGGTGCAGAACCTCCTCGACCAGAAGGCGCTGGTGCGGGTGACGGGTCAGTCGATCGCCACCCGGAACGGCTACTTCGTCGTCGCGCCGCCGCGAAGCGCGCGGAACGAGCGCGTGCGCGAGTTCGTGGCATGGCTGAAGGCCGAGGCGCAGGGCTCCGTTTCCTGACGGAGAGAGAAGACGGCGCGACCCGACGCGTGCGCCGGCGGATGCCGAGACTCAGCGGTCCGGGACGGCGCCGACCAGATCGGCGAAGCCGCTGATCTCCGCGAGCAGATCGCCGTCGATCGGCAGCATTCCGGTTTCACCGACGTCCGACGGGGTCTGCCCGCCGGGGATGTGCACGCCCATGGCCCGCAGCCGCTCGAACTGGGCGGCGACGCGTTCGGCAAAGTCGGGATTGGCAGCGACCGGAGAGATGGCGACGATGGTCATGCCGGCTGCAGGTGTCTGGTTGCCGGTGCGAAAATCGGGGGAATCGAGCGACCACGCGGCGCCTGACAGACCGGCCGAAAGGACCTCGACGAGGAGCGCTATGTTCGCGCCCTTGTAGCCGCCGAAGGGCAGGAGCGCGCCGAGCACGGCCCGTGCCGGGTCGGTGGTGAGCGCGCCGGTCTCGTCGACCGCCCAGCCAGGCGGGATTGTCCGGTTCTCGCCGGCGGCACGGGCGATGTTGACGAAGGCGGTGGCGCTCGTTGCCTGGTCGATCACCAGCGGGGGCAATGGGGAGGGCAGGGGCGCGCCGAAGGCGAGCGGGTTCGTGCAGTAGACGCGGCTGCCACCTTCTGCCGCCGCCATCAGGGCCGGCCCGTTCGAGCCGGCGATCGACAGCAGTCCGTCCTGCGCCAGCCGGCGGACGTAGTAGCCGAGTTCGCCGGCCGTGTAGCTGTTCTTCTGCGTGAAGACGGCCACGCCGAAGGTGCGGACGCGATTGGTGAAGTCGTCGTAGATCTGGTCGAAACCGAGCTGGGCGATGCCGCCGTCCGCATCCGCGTGGATCACTGCCGGCAGGACGTGATCGAAGCGGGGGTGGGCCTTGCCGGCGATCCTCCCGTCACGGATGCTGTGCAGATAATCGAGGAAATGCGGAAAACCCATGCCGGGGCGCCCGGAACAGGCCGCCGACAGCGTGGCGTCCGCCAGGGCATTGGCCATGGCCGGGCTTGCGCCGGCGCCGAGACAGGCGTCGTAAGCGAGACGGCGTCCATCCCTGATCGATATGCTCTTCATCTGTCCGGACATCGGGGCTCCAATGCAGCGTAGGGGAGAGGTGAAAGGTCAGGGCAACAGAGAGGTTGCTGTCGCCGATGACACCGGGCCGGCAGGTGCCTTGCCATCGGGGAGGGTAGGGAGTTTCCCCGGGGCGGGATGGCGCCCCGGGGTCGTCTTCATATGGTCATGCCGTTCAAGGTCGTCCGGTCACACCGCCAGCGCCGGCGTGGCATCGTGTCGATGCCCGGTCTCCTGGGCATTGACCATAGCGGCGGCTAGTTTTCGGAACGTGACGGAGCCGATTGGTTTTCCGTCTGGTGTCGTGACGATGACGTCGCCGTCTGGGGCGGCTGCGAGCATGCGGACGGCCTCCTCGACGGTGGTGCCGGCGGTGATGGTGGCGCGTCCTTCGGGACGGGCTGCGGTGACGGCCGGGTCGAGGGGCGTCATGACCGCCTCGACATGGACGACGCGGCCGCGGTTCACCTCCTTGACGAAGTTGGCGACATAGTCGTCGGCGGGGCGCAGCACGATGTCCTGGCTGGTGCCCTGCTGGATGATCTCGCCGTCGCGCAGGATGGCGATCTGGTCGCCGAGCCTTAGCGCCTCGTCGAGGTCATGGGTGATGAAGACGATGGTCTTCCTGATCTCCTTCTGGATGTCGAGAAGCACGGTCTGCATGTCGGTGCGGATCAGCGGGTCGAGGGCGGAATAGGCCTCGTCCATCAGCAGGACGGGCGCGTCGTTGGACAGCGCCCGGGCCAGTCCGACGCGCTGCTGCATGCCGCCGGAGAGCTGGTTGGGGTATTTCTGCTCGAAGCCTTTCAGCCCGACGCGCTCAAGCCAGCGCATGGCGATCTCGACGGCGGCCTTGCGCTCGATGCCCTGGACCTCAAGGCCGAAGACGGTGTTGTCGAGCACGCTGCGATGGGGCAGCAGCGCGAACTTCTGGAACACCATGGCGGTCTGGTGGCGGCGGAACTCGCGCAGCTCGTTCTCGTTCATCTTGACGACGTCGACGCCGTCAACCAGCACCTCGCCGGCGGTCGGGTCGATCAGCCGGTTGATATGGCGGATCAGCGTCGACTTGCCGGAGCCCGACAGGCCCATGACCACCTGGATGCAGCCCGAGGGGATCTCGATGTTGATGTCGCGCAGGCCCAGCACATGGCCGTGGCGGTCGTTGAGCTCGGCCTTGGTCATGCCGTTGTGGACGGCCTCGACATGGGCGGCCGGGTTGGGGCCGAAGATCTTGTAGAGGTGGCGGACCTTGATGCCGCCGAAGGCGTGATCAGCCATGGACGATCTCCCGATGCTTCTGGAGCCGCTTGCCATAGGCCTGGCTGACCCGGTCGAAGATGATGGCGATGCCGACGATGGCAAGGCCGTTGAAGATGCCGAGCGTGAAGTACTGGTTGGCGATCGCCTTCAGCACTGGCTGGCCGAGACCCTGGACGCCGATCATCGAGGCGACGACGACCATGGCGAGTGCCATCATGATGGTCTGGTTGATGCCGGCCATGATGGTCGGCAGCGCCAGCGGCAGCTGGACCTTGAAGAGCTTCTGGGACTTCGAAGTGCCGAAGGCGTCGGCGGCCTCGAGCACGTCCTTGTCGACGAGGCGGATGCCGAGGTCGGTGAGGCGGATCATCGGGGGAATGGCGTAGATGACGACGGCGATCAGGCCCGGAACCTTGCCTATGCCGAGCAGCATGACGACGGGGATCAGGTAGACGAAGCTCGGCATGGTCTGCATGACGTCGAGGATCGGGTTGACGATCCGCTGGATCCGGTCGGAGCGGGCCATCAGGATGCCGATCGGAATGCCGATGGCGATCGACAGAAGGGTGCAGACGAAGATCATCGAGATCGTCCGCATGGTGTCGTCCCACATGTCGAAGTAGCCGATCAGGAGCAGGGTCACGAGACAGCCGAGAACGATCTTCAGGCTGCGGCTGGCGAACCAGGCGATCACCAGGATGATCAGGGTGATGATCGGCCAGGGCGTCTTCGTCATGAAGCGGTCGGCGGCGATGAGGAAGTGCTGCAGCGGGGTAAAAAGCGTCTCGATCTGTTCGCCATAGGCGCGGGTGAAGCCCCGGAAGCCGTCATCGATCGCCTTCTTCAGATTGCGCAGCGCCTCGTCGTCCATGTGCGGGAATTTGTAAAACCAGTCCATTCGGTTCCCCTTCTGTCAAAGAAACCCGCCGTCGTTGTTGTTGTCTTTGTACGGTTTCGGTGGCGGGTGCGAAGCGGTGCGCGTTGCCGCGCACCGCAGGCCTCAAGGCTCAGAGAGCAGCCTCGATCTTGGCGGCGGCCTCCGGGGTGACCCACTTGGTCCAGATGTCCTTGTTCTCTTCCAGGAAGTGCTTGGCGCCGTCTTCGCCGCTCGCCTGGTTGTCGGTCATCCAGGCCATCAGCCCACCCAGCGTCTGGTTGCTCCAGGAGCGCTTGTTGAGATAGTCCATGACCTCCGGGCCTGCCTTTTCGGAGAAGGGCTTGGCGACCAGGGTGACGATGGTGTCGACCGGCCAGGCATTCGGCTTGGGATCGGCGCAGTCGGCAACCGTGTTGCAGCGCTTCCATTCGGCCGGGTCGTTCTCGGCGCCGTAGTCGAGGCGGACCATCTCGTACTTGCCGAGAAGGGCGGTCGGTGCCCAGTAGTAGCCGACCCAGCCTTCCTTGCGCTCATAGGCCTTGGCGATCGAGCCGTCGAGGCCGGCGGCCGAGCCGGTGTCAACCAGCGTGAAGCCGGCCTTCTCAGCCTCGAACGCCTTGTAGAACTGCGAGGTCACCACCGTGCCGCCCCAGCCCTGCGGGCCGTTGAAGATGGCGCCCTTGGAGGGATCTTCCGGATCGGGGAAGAGTTCCGGATGCTTCAGCATGTCCGGGATCGTCTTGATGTCGGGATGGGCGTCGGCGATGTACTTCGGAATCCACCAGCCCTGCACGCCGCCGTCCGGCAGCGGCGAGCCGACCTTGATGATACGGCCTTCTTCCGTACCCTTCTTCACGACGTCCGGCAGAAGGTCGATCCAGGCTTCCGGTGCAATGTCCGGCTGACCCTTCTCCGCCATCGAGGTGATCGTCGGAACCGTGTCCCCGACCGTGATCTCCGCCTCGCAGCCATAGCCCTCGTTCAGGATGATCTTGTCGAGGTTCGAGATCACCTCCGCACTCTGCCAGTTCATGCTGGCAATGGTCACGCTGCCACAATCCGCGGCGCTGGCGACCGAGGCTCCACCCAGCAGGCCAAATACCAGGCAGGTCGATGAAAGAAGAGTCTTCATTGCAGTTCCCTCTGTCTTGGCGGCATCTGAAAGAACGAGCGGGGTGCCGCGAGAACCCGCCCCAACGGTTGTCAGGAGGCGTCTCCCATACTTACCGATTTCTTGAATGCGGCTCGAAGCCCGTCGGCGACGGCGCGGTCGAACCCGCCGGCCCGCATCGTCTCGATGGCGGCGGCCGTGGTTCCGCGATAGTCGAGGAAGGTCTTGACCGTCTCGGCCGGGTCCTCATCGCGGCGCTCGAGCAGCCGTCCGGTTCCGATGAGCACCGTGTTTACGGCGCGCCAGGCCGTCGCTTCCGGCAAGCCGTGGGCGATTGCGTCCGCCATCATGGCCCGCGCGAGCAGGGCGGGAAAGGCCGGCCCGGAGCCGGTCAGGCCGGTCAGGTAGTCGATATCAGCTTCGCCGGAAACCTCGTCCTCGATGCCGCAGGCGCCGAAGATCATGCGCGCGGTGGCGCGATCCTCGGCGGTCGCTGCCGGCGAGGTGGTCCAGGGTGTATAGGACCGGCCGACCTCCGCTGCCGCGTTGGGCAATGCGCGAATAACACGGTCGGTCGCATGGATGGCCGAGAGCTGGTCGATCCGGATGCCCGCCATGACGGATATGAGGAGCCTGCCTTCCACGTTCACGGGAATGGCCGGCCAGTCCTCCGGGCGGACGGAGAGAATGACGACGTTCGAGCGATCGACAAGGGCCTGGTTGTCGGCCGTCCAGAACGCGCCTTCAAAACGGTCAGGCCTGTTGCGGCGATAGGAGAGGGAAAGATGGCCCGGCTCGATCGCGCCGGTGTCGAGGAGTGCTGCGCCGATCGCTCCGCCCAGCCAGCCGTTGCCTCCGATGATGCCGATGCGCTGCGTTGCCGTCATCCCCGCCTCCGTCTCAATCAGGCCTGTAGCCGTGGCGGGCAAAGAAACGATCGAGTTCTCTCTGCTGGGGTACCTCGCCGGTGTAGATCGCGATATATTCGGGAATACGCTTCATGCGCAGGGCTATGTCCTCGTTCGACTGCATGGAGATGTAGCCGATCTGGACGAGGTAGGTTGTTCTGGCGCGGACATCGGCGGTGTTTTCCGCGTGCCCGAACCGCATGAACATGCGCTTCAAGGCTTCGAGCCGGATCTGGTCCGCCTGCCGAACTTCTGCGAGAAGATCATCCGACTGCAGCGCCCAACTGCGAACCGCGAATTCGAACTTCGAATCGAAGATCTCCTCGTTCAGCCAGCAGTCGAAAACGTTGAGCATCGCTTCGGCGAGGGATTCCGCATAGGCCTCCGACTGCCGGACGATGCCGCCCGTGTTCTTGTCGCGCCATCGGCCGACCAGGGCGTCGAGCAGTTCCACGCGATCCTTGAAAAACCAATAGAAGCTTGTGCGTGAGAGGTTCAGCCGCTTTGCAAGCGGCAGGATCTTCACCGAATCCACGCCCGACTCCAGAAGGGCTTCGTAGGCCGCTTCAAGCCAACCTTCCTGCGATCCGCGCCAGCCGGTGTCGTTCAATGTCTGGTCCATGGCCAGTCTCCTAACAAATTGTGAACGGCCGCACAAGAAAAATGTACAAGAGTGTCCATGAAGGTGACTGTGTTGTTTTCATTATTGACACACATGTACATTTTGCCTAGCGTCGGCGCCGTCAGTTCTAATTCGGAGCACGGCGCATGTCGAACGATCCTCTACTTCAGCCCTTTCAACTCAAGCATTTGAAGCTGCGCAACCGCATCATCGTGACGTCCCACGAACCGGCTTATCCGGAAGACGGGATGCCGAAGGAGCGCTACCGCGCCTATACCGTCGAGAGGGCCAAGGGCGGTGTCGCCATGACCATGACCGCGGGTTCGGCCGCGGTGTCGAAGGACAGTCCGCCGGTCTTCAACAATCTGCTCGCCTACAAGGATGAGATCGTTCCGTGGGTCAGGGAAATGACCGACGCGGTGCACGAGCAGGGTTCGGCGATCATGATCCAGCTCACCCATCTCGGCCGGCGCACGCGCTGGGACAAGGGAGACTGGCTGCCGGTCGTCGCACCTTCGCATCACCGCGAGGCCGCTCACCGCGCTTTCCCCAAGAAGCTCGAGGACTGGGACATCGAGCGTATCATCAAGGATTTCGCCGATGCCGCGGAACGCATGAAGGCCGGCGGCATGGACGGGGTCGAGCTCGAGGCCTACGGCCACCTGATCGACCAGTTCACCTCGCCACTGACCAATGAACTCGACGGTCCCTATGGCGGCTCGCTCGACAACCGCATGCGCTTCTGTTTCGACGTCTTTCGGGCCATGCGCGAAAGGGTCGGCAACGATTTCATTCTGGGCGTGCGCTACACGGCGGACGAATGTCTTCCCGGCGGTACCGGCAAGGCGGAGGGGATGGAAATCTCGAAGCGCCTCAAGGAAAGCGGCCTGATCGACTATCTCAACGTCATTCGCGGACATATCGACACGGATCCGGGCCTCACCGACGTCATCCCGATCCAGGGCATGGCGAGTGCGCCCCATCTCGATTTCGCCGGCGAAATCCGCGCGGCGACGAACTTCCCGACCTTCCATGCCGCCAAGATCCAGGATGTCGCGACCGCGCGTCACGCGATCGCCTCCGGCAAGGTCGACATGATCGGCATGACGCGGGCTCACATGACGGACCCGCACATCGTCCGCAAGATCATCGAAAAGCGCGAGGACGATATCCGTCCCTGCGTCGGTGCAAACTACTGTCTGGACCGCATCTACCAGGGCGGGCTCGCCTTCTGCATTCACAATGCGGCGACCGGCCGCGAGCAGACCATGCCGCATGTGATCGCCAAGGCCGAGGTCCGCAAGAAGGTTGTGATCGTCGGTGCCGGTCCGGCCGGCCTGGAGGCTGCCCGTGTGGCGGGCGAGCGCGGGCATGACGTCGTGGTTTTCGAGGCCGCCAGCAATCCGGGCGGGCAGATCCGGCTCACCGCACAGAGCCCGCGCCGCAAGGAAATGATCAGCATCATCGAGTGGCGCATGGCGCAATGCGAGAAGCTGGGCGTGGCCTTCCGCTTCAATACCTGGGCCGAGGCGGAAACGATCGAGGCGGAAAAGCCGGACGTCGTCATCATCGCCACCGGTGGCCTGCCGCATACGGAAATGCTGTCGAAGGGCAACGAGCTGGTGGTTTCGTCATGGGACATCATCTCCGGCGACGTCAAACCCGGTACCAACGTGCTGATTTTCGACGACGCGGGCGATCATGCGGCTCTGCAGGCGGCCGAGTTCATCGCCAATTCCGGAGCCAAGGTCGAGGTCATGACGCCTGACCGATCGTTTGCGCCGGAAGTCATGGCGATGAACCTCGTGCCCTATATGCGCTCGCTTCAGAAGCAGGACGTGACCTTCACCGTCACCTATCGCGTCGAGGCGGTCGAGCGGGACGGAAACGGACTGATCGCCCATGTCGGCAGCGACTATGGCGGCGTGTCCAAACAGCGGGCCGTGGACCAGGTCGTCATCAACCACGGCACCATTCCGCTGGATGACCTCTATTTCGAGCTCAAGCCGAAGTCGAGCAACCAGGGTGCCGTTTCCTACGAACAGCTGATTGCCGGCGAGCCGCAATCGGTCGTCCGCAACGGCGACGGTGGCTTCCAGCTCTACCGCATTGGTGACGCGGTTGCTGCGCGCAACACGCATGCGGCGATCTATGATGCGCTTCGTCTGGTGAAGGACATCTGACAAGACAAAGGGCGGGTCCTGCGGCCCGCCCTCCTCTCATTCTCGGGGATCGTGAAATGGACGGTCACCCGTCAGCCGGCGGCGTTGATCAGGTTGCCGCGGCCTTCCTTGATGGTCTCCATCGCGACGTTGGTCGAGGTGCTGGCGACGAAGGGAAGGGAGGAGATCCTCTCGCCCAGCACGTGGCGGTAGCGCCGGATGTCGCGGGTGCGGATCTTCAGGAGGTAGTCGAAGCGGCCGGCAATCATGTGGCACTCCTCGACTTCCTGAATCTTCTTCACGGCCGCGTTGAAGCTCTTTAGCGCCTCTTCGTGGGTGTGGGTCAGCTTCACTTCGGCGAAGGCGACATGGTCGAGGCCGAGCTTGGACGGATTGAGGATCGCGGCGAAGCCTTCGATATAGCCTTCCTCGACCAGTTTCTTGAGACGAAGCTGGCACGGCGTCTTCGACAGGCCTACCCGTTCGGCGAGATCGGTGATCGAAATCCGTCCCTCTTCCGTGACGACTTCGAGGATCCTGGTATCCAGTCTGTCAAGTTCACTATTTTGATGGCTTGCCATGGTCTTTTCTATTCAAAATCACCCATTAAAATAGAGAAATATCGCAAAAATTCGCAAAATCAAGTGAGAATGAATTCGCTGAGCGGTATATTGTTCCAGCGGGTCACTCGAAGCGCCGACGGGAGAGCCGGGCAGCGGTTTCGTCGCGGACGCGAGCAGCCCCGAACGACAGGGATCATCAATGCACGGGACCGAATTCGAAGCGGGTGACAAACCCGAATTGCTGGCTCACTATCGCCCCCTGGCACTGAAGGCGGTGGCGGCCGCGCTCGCTCTGAGGCGTGCGGAGCCGACGGGTCCGTCGATCCGTGACACGGAATATTCCGGACCGTATCTTCTGGACGACGACGCGGGCGAGCCCGGTCCCTCGTTCATCCGCTAGACAATCCAAAGCCTGACAGGTGTTTTCATGCTGAATGACGAAACCAGTTCCGCGTCCAACAGCGATCCGACCGCGGTCGCGCCCTTCTCGAATTTTGCGCCGCCGATCCGGCCGCAATCCGATCTGCGCCGGGCGATCACGGCCGCCTACCGCCGGCCCGAAACGGAATGCCTGCCACCGCTCGTGGCGGCCGCCCGCGTCTCGGATGCCAAGCGCTACGACATCCGGACCACCGCCTACAGCCTGATTGCGGCGCTACGTGCCAAGCACAAGGGAACCGGCGTCGAGGGCCTCGTGCAGGAATATTCGCTCTCCAGTCAGGAAGGCGTCGCGCTGATGTGCCTGGCCGAGGCGCTTCTGCGCATTCCCGACACCGATACCCGCGACGCGCTGATCCGTGACAAGATCGCCGAGGGTGACTGGGGTTCGCATATCGGCGGCGGCAAGTCGCTCTTCGTCAATGCCGCGACCTGGGGTCTGGTGGTGACCGGCAAGCTGACCTCGACCGTCAACGACCGCAGCCTGTCTGCCGCACTCACACGGCTTATCGCCCGCGCCGGCGAGCCGGTGATCCGCCGCGGCGTCGACATGGCGATGCGCATGATGGGCGAGCAGTTCGTCACGGGGGAAACCATCGACGAGGCGCTTAAACGCGCCCGTCCGCTCGAGGCGCGGGGCTTCCAGTATTCCTACGACATGCTGGGCGAGGCCGCAACGACAGGTGCGGATGCCGAGCGCTATTATCGCGACTACGAACAGGCGATCCATGCGATCGGCAAGGCGTCCGCAGGTCGCGGCGTCTATGGCGGCCCGGGTATCTCGATCAAGCTGTCGGCTCTTCATCCGCGCTACAGCCGTGCGCAGGCCGGCCGGGTTATGGGCGAGCTGCTGCCCAAGGTGAAGGCGCTGGCCGTTCTCGCCAAGGGCTATGACATCGGCCTCAACATTGACGCCGAGGAAGCCGATCGTCTGGAGCTTTCGCTCGACCTGCTGGAGGACCTGTGCTTCGCGCCGGAACTCGACGGGTGGAAAGGTCTCGGCTTCGTCGTCCAGGCCTATGGCAAGCGCTGCCCGTTCGTGCTCGACTACATCATCGACCTCGCCCGCCGGGCGCAGCGCCGGGTCATGGTGCGCCTGGTGAAGGGCGCCTATTGGGACGCCGAAATCAAGCGTGCCCAGCTCGAGGGGCTGGAGGGGTTCCCGGTCTATACCCGCAAGATCCACACCGACGTCGCCTATGTGGCATGCGCACGCAAGCTGCTGGACGCACCGGACGCGATCTTCCCGCAGTTCGCTACGCACAACGCCCAGACGCTCGCTACCATCTACCATCTCGCCGGCCCGGACTTCGAGATCGGCCGTTACGAGTTCCAGTGCCTGCACGGCATGGGCGAGCCGCTCTATGACGAAGTGGTTGGCAAGGACAAGCTCGACCGTCCCTGCCGCATCTACGCGCCCGTCGGCACCCACGAGACGCTGCTTGCCTACCTGGTTCGCCGCCTCCTCGAGAACGGCGCGAACTCGTCCTTCGTCAACCGGATCTCCGATCCGAAGGTCTCGATCGACGAACTGGTCGCAGACCCGGTCGAGATCGTCGCCGCGATGCCGGTGGTCGGCGCGCAGCATGACCTGATCGCCGCGCCGAAGGGTCTCTTCGGCAGCGCCCGCGACAACTCCGCCGGTCTCGACCTTTCCAACGAAGAGGTTCTTGCCGAGCTTGCCGAGAAGCTTTCCGCCACCGTTCCTGTTGCCTGGCATGCCGTTCCGCTCCTGGCGGACGGTTCGACAGAAGGGGATACCCGTCCGGTGCTCAATCCGGCAGACCACCGGGATGTGGTCGGCCAGGTCACCGAGGTGAGGGCCGAGGCCGCGGCTCGCAGTGTGCGGGCGGCGAACAACTTTGCCCCGCAATGGGCGGCGGTGTCGCCCGCCGACCGGGCGGCCTGCCTCGACCGGGCGGCCGACCTCATGCAGTCCCGGATCGAGCCCCTGATGGGCATCGTCATGCGCGAGGCGGGCAAATCGGCTGCCAATGCCGTCGGCGAGGTGCGCGAGGCGATCGACTTCCTGCGCTACTATGCCGACCAGGCCCGCAAGACGCTGGGACCGGCCCATGCGCCGCTCGGCCCGGTCGTCTGCATCAGCCCATGGAACTTCCCGCTTGCGATCTTCAGCGGTCAGGTCGCCGCCGCGCTGGTGGCTGGCAATCCGGTGCTCGCCAAGCCTGCCGAGGAAACACCGATCATCGCTTATGAGAGCGTGAAGATCCTGCATGAGGCCGGCGTTCCTGCCGGCGCGCTGCAGTTCGTTCCGGGCGATGGGCGCGTGGGCGCGGCGCTTGTCGGCGTCGACGAGACCAAGGGCGTGATGTTCACCGGCTCGACCGAGGTCGCCCGGCTGATCCAGGCCCAGCTTGCCGAGCGGCTTTCAGCCGGCGGCAAGCCGATCCCGCTGATTGCCGAGACCGGCGGGCAGAACGGCATGATCGTCGATTCCTCGGCGCTGGCCGAACAGGTCGTCGGCGACGTCATCGCGTCCGCCTTCGACAGCGCCGGACAACGCTGCTCGGCACTGCGCGTGCTGTGCCTGCAGGACGAGGTTGCCGACCGCACGCTGGCCATGCTCAAGGGCGCGCTCAACGAGCTCAGGATCGGCCGTACCGACAGCCTCAATGTCGATATCGGTCCGGTCATCAGCGCGGAAGCAAAGAACGGGATCGAGCAGCACATCGAGCGCATGCGCGGTCTCGGCTGCCGCATCGACCAGCTGTCCCTGCCGGAGGCGACGAAACAGGGGACCTTCGTCGCTCCGACGATCATCGAGATCAACAAGCTGTCCGACCTTCAGCGTGAGGTCTTCGGCCCCGTGCTCCATGTCATCCGCTACCGCCGCGCCGATCTCGACCGGCTGATCGACGAGATCAATGCCTCCGGTTACGGGCTGACCTTCGGCCTGCACACGCGCCTCGACGAAACGATCGCCCACGTCACCAGCCGCATCAAGGCCGGCAATCTTTATGTGAACCGCAACATCATCGGCGCCGTGGTCGGGGTCCAGCCCTTCGGTGGCCGCGGCCTCTCGGGCACCGGTCCCAAGGCCGGCGGACCGCTCTATCTCGGCCGCCTCGTCCAGAAAGCGCCGGTGCCGCCGCAGCAGGATTCGGTGCATACCGATCCGGCGCTGCGGGACTACATCATCTGGCTCGACCGCCAGGGTCTGTCGAGTGAGGGCGAAGCGGCTCGCAGGTTCGCCAGCCGTTCGGCTCTCGGGCTGGAGCGGGAGCTAGTCGGTCCGGTCGGCGAGCGCAACCTCTATGCGCTGCATCCGCGCGGGCGCATCCTGCTCGTACCGAGCAGCACGACCGGCCTCTACCGGCAAATCGCCGCGGCGCTCTCGACCGGCAACGAGGTGGTGATCGACCAGGGCGTGGCCACGCCGGCCAATCTCCCGGAGCTGCCGCCGGCCGTTGCTGCCCGGATCTCCTGGACGTCCAACTGGGACGCCGACGGGCCGTTCTCCGGCGCGCTGGTGGAAGGTGACCGGGAGGTCGTCGGAGCCGCAAACCGGAAAATTGCCGCACTGCCCGGCCCGCTGGTCCTGGTTCAGGCCGCGACCTCGGAAGAGCTTGCCGGCGATCCGGACGCCTATTGCCTCAACTGGTTGCTCGAGGAGGTGTCGACCTCGGTCAACACCGCGGCCGCGGGCGGCAATGCGAGCCTGATGACCATCGGCTGATGAAAACTGCGCCGGGAACGCGTCTGATGCCGTTCCCGGCGGCTCTCCTGACCTTGATGACGGGTTCAGCGTCTTCAGGTTTCTGTTGGCGGACCGCCGCAGTCGCAAATCGGATACAGACTTGCCTGCGCCATGCTCTAGGATGGGCGGCGTTCCTGTCTCTCCGATTGCGGGGTCCGCCTTCCATGACACAGCCTTCCGACAAACCGATGCCGAGCGAGCCCGGGATCCTCGAGTTTCTCAGGATCTGCAGCGCCTTCTATCCCGACGATGCGGTCGATGCGTCGATCGAGCAGCAGCGAGCGTGGTACGACGCGCTCTGCGCGCAGTTCGACCGGTCGCTGCCGCGCGGCATGGTGACCGAGGACAGCCTGATTGAGGGGCGGATTCTGGTGCGTCGCTATCGCCCGGCAGCCCTCGGTACGCGAACGCTGCTTTACTACATCCATGGCGGTGGGTTCGTCGTGGGATCGCTCGACAGCCACCATGCGATCTGCGCCGAGCTTGCCGAGCATGCGGGTGCAGAGCTCGTTTCGATCGACTACCGGTTGGCCCCGGAACATGTCTGGCCGGCGCAGCATGACGACTGCTTCACGGTCCTGACCGAACTTCTCGGCGAGGGTCGGCAGGTGGTGCTGATCGGCGACAGCGCAGGCGGCAATCTCGCCGCGGGGCTCGCGATCAGGGCGCGCGATGCGGGGATTTCCGGAATCGTCGGGCAGGCGCTGATTTATCCGGCACTCGGCGGCGATCTCGTCTCCGGTTCCTATGTCGAGATGGCGGATGCGCCGGGACTGACCACCGCCGACACCGCCTATTACCGGGCTATCCTCAAAGCCCCGGCCGACGACCCGATCGCCCATCCCCTGTTGTCGACGGCGCTTTCCGGATTGCCGCCGACCTTTGTCAGCGTCGCGCATTTCGATCCCTTGCGCGACGACGGACGCGACTATGCCGCGCGGCTGGCCAGGGCGGGCGTCGAAGTCTGGTTCCGTGAGGAGCCGCAGATGGTGCACGCGTGGCTCAGGGCACGCCACATGAGCGAGGGCGCCCGGACGGGCTTCGGCGTCCTGTGCCGGGCCGTCACCCATTTCGTAGCGTCGGCGGATTGAGCGTCGGCAGCCCCGCCGTCAGGCGACGCGGCGTTGCGTGGGGGGTGCGGCTTCGGCGGAACCTGGTTCGCGAATGGCCTTGCGGCGGTTGAGCTTGAAGCGCTCGACGAGCTGCACCAGCGTTGTGGCGCCGACCGCCAGGGCCTGACTGATCGAGTTCATTCCGCCGACCATGGCGCTATTCTGCTGGGTCATCTGATCGAGCGAATTGACCGCGGCGTTGATCTCCGACAGGCGTAGTGACTGTTCTGCGGCGGCATTGGCGATCGCCTCGACATTGACGTCGATCGAATGGACGAAGGTCTCGATCCGGTTGAGGGACTCGCCCGTGTCGGCGACAAGGCGTACCCCTTCCTTGACCTCGGCAGTGGAATTCGAGATCAGGTCCGCGATTTCCTTCGCGGCCTTGGCCGAGCGTTGGGCGAGCTCTCTGACTTCCTGCGCGACGACGGCAAAACCCTTGCCGCTCTCGCCGGCGCGGGCCGCTTCGACGCCTGCGTTGAGGGCCAGCAGGTTGGTCTGGAAGGCGATTTCATCGATCACGTCGATGATGTTCGAGATCTCCTTGGAGGCGCTTTCGATGCGGCCCATAGCCGCGACCGTCTCATTGACAACTTCGACCGATTCCATAGCCGCCTTGCGGGCGTCCTGCACGAGAGAGCGGGTGTCGTTGGTACGCACCGTCGAGTCCTTGATGGTCTCAGTGATCTGCGACAGTGCGGCCGAGGTCTGCTCCAGCGACACGGCCTGCTGCTCGGAGCGCTTTGCAAGTTCCTCGGAGCCGTCCTGCATCTGTGCGCTGTTGGCATTGAGCGCGGCGGTTTCCGAAAGAACTTCGACCAGTGTTTCCTGGAAGCGGCCGATCGAGGTGTTGAAGTCGTGGCGAAGGTGTTCGAATTCCTTCTCGAAGGGCGTGTCCATCGTGAGGCGGATGTTGCAGTCGGCAAGGCGGTGGAGACCGGCAGCCAGTTCGTCCATGGCGCGAACCCGGCCGCTCACATCGGTCGCGAACTTGACGACTTTCCAGACCTTGCCGGTCTCGTCGAGGATCGGATTGTAGGTGGCCTGGATATGCACCTTCTCGCCGGACTTGGCGACGCGGGTGAACTGGCCGGCATAGAATTCTCCGGCAGCCAAGCGCGGCCAGAAGGCGCGATATTCGGCGGCGGCGACGTAGTCCTTCTCACAGAACATCGAATGATGCTGTCCGACGATCTCGATCAGGCTGTAGCCGAGGGTTTTCAGGAAGTTTTCGTTGGCTGTCAGGATCTCGCCCTTGGGAGAAAACTCGATAACCGCCTGCGATCGCATCAGGGCCTCGATCTTGCCGGTGCTGTCGAGCGACTGGACCTTTTCGACCGTGATGTCGGTGGCGATCTTGACGATCTTGACGGGCTTGCCGCGTTTCAGCACCGGATTGTATGTGGCCTGGATCCAGATGGCCCGACCACCCTTGCCGAAGCGTTTGTACTGGCCCTGATCGAACTTGCCCGAGGCGAGACCCTTCCAGAAGCTTCGGTAAGCAGGCGATGACGCTTCAGCCTGATCGACGAAGATGCGGTGATGCTTTCCGACGATCTCTGCGGGACTGTAGCCGACTGCCCTGCAAAAGTTCTCGTTTGCCGCGAGAATGTTGCCCTGGAGATCGAATTCGATGATCGCGAGCGAACGGTTGAGGGCGTCGACGATGTGTCTCGAATCGTCGCCGAGACCGAAGGGCATAGTGGGCATTTAGGACTCTTCGCGGGAGGAAAACGTAGAGTCAGTTCTACTTTGGGTTCACCAATTTTCCGTTAAGGCTAATAAAGCCAAACGTATGGTTCTATTTGAAACTGTCGATGATCGTGATCCCTTTTTCGGCGAAGCGGTCCATCGCCATCAGCGCTGGCACCGCCTCAGTCAGGGAAATGTGGCGGCCGATCAGCTGTTGCGGCGTGAGCGTTCCCGCGGCGATCATGTCGAGCATCGCGTCATAGCGCCAGGCCTGCATGCCGTGGCTGCCGTAGATCTCAAGCTCGTGGGCGATGACGCGGGCCATCGGAACTTCGGGTGTCGAATGCGCGCCGAGCAGGAGGCCTACCTGAACGTGGCGGCCGCGGCGCCGCAGGTTGAGCACCGAATGGCAGCAGGTGGAGGGATGGCCGAGCGCGTCGACCGAGACGTGCACTCCGCCGCCGGTTGCGTCGCGGATCGCCGAGACGACATCCGTTTCCACGGAGGCGTTGATCGTGACCGAGGCGCCGAGCGAACGGGCACGCGCCAGCTTGTCGTCGGCGATGTCGATCGCGACCACGTTGGCGCCGAGCGCCTTGCCGATCATGATGGCGGACAGGCCAACGCCGCCGCAGCCGTGGACGGCAAGCCACTCGCCGCCCTTCAGGCGGCCCTGATCGACAACGGCGCGGAACGACGTCGCAAAGCGGCAGCCGAGGCTGGCAGCGGTGGCGTCGTCGATCGCATCGGGCAACTTCACCAGATTGTGGCTCGCAAAATCGAGCGCGACATATTCGGCAAACGAGCCCCAATGGGTGAAGCCGGGCTGGAACTGCCCCTCGCAAACCTGCTGGTTGCCGGATCGGCATTCGACGCAGTGGCCGCAGCCTGAGACGAAGGGAACGGTCACCCGGTCGCCGACCGCAAAGCTGCGCACGGACTTGCCGATCGCCACCACCTCGCCGGCGAATTCGTGCCCCGGCACGTGAGGCAAGCGGATGTCGCTGTCGTGACCCATCCAGCCATGCCAGTCGGAGCGGCACAGGCCGGTCGCGGTAACCCTGACGACGACGCCTTCTTCCGGTGGCGCGGGATCGGGAACCTCCACGATCTCGGGTGCCTCGCCGAAGCGCTCATAAAGCATCGCCTTCATGGTCTAATCCTCGCCTCCTGCTTCAAATCGTCGGGGCAAACCGATAGCCCGAAACGTGCGCTACTGGAAGTCGCGCGCGATGACGGTTTCCTCATGGCGTTCGAAGATCAGTTCGTCGCCGTCATAGGCTTCGACCTCGATGGCGATCAGCCAGTCGGTCTCGGTGCATGACATAGAGGTGGTGGCGACCGTGCGGACCTCGAAGCCGGGGCGCGCCATGTCGCAGGTCCAGATGGCCGTGCCGGTCATCGACAGCGGATCGTCGGGTGCGATCGACCAGAATTCCTCGCGCACCTGTCGGGTCGCAAGTCCGGTGTCGGGGTGCTCGGTGAGACCGGTATCGTCCAGAATGTGATAGGTCGTCAGATGATTGGTGATGTCGCGGGTGACCTCCCGCAACGTGTCGCCCTCGGCATGGGTGATGTAGGTCGGCAGCGGGTCGGGATCGGAAGGCTCCGGCACGGCGATCTCCTGGTGCTCGCCGAGCAGCGGCATGTCGAGCACGAGGCCTGCCTTGTCGATGGTGACGCCGGGATCGGTGGGCGGCGGCAGGATCATCGGCCAGTAGCTGGTCGAGAGCGCGAGCCGGATGCGGTGGCCGGCGCGGAAGCGATAGCCGCAGGAATCGAGGACGAGGGTCACCCGGACCTTCTCTCCATGGGGCATGGGTGCCGGGTCGGCATTGCCGTCGCGATGGGCGAGGTTCAGCACGCCGAACGACACGCGATAGCTCGTGCCGTCCGGGTGGACGTCGCAGATGCGGGCGCAGAGATTGGCCCAGTCGGCGTCGCAGGACACCTCAAAGCGGACGACCGGACGACCGAGGTAGTCGATGTCTTCGGCCAGGGGGTCGCTGTCGAAGCAGAGCGAGCCGCCGTCGTCGAAACGCTGGTCGGCGGCAAGCTCGGCATCCGGCTTCAGCGTGAACCATTCGCCCGAGGCGGTGCCGAGGTCGAGCGGCGAGCGGAGGAAGACGTCGCTCGGGTCGGAGGCCGCGGGTGCACCCACGGTCAACCGGTTGCCGGCACTTATGCCGAAGCTCTGGACCTGCGGCTCCGGCCATGTGGCCTTCGCCACCCAGCGGCCGGGGTCGAAATCGCGGCGCGGGGCAGGGCGGATCGCGTCGAGGATATAGGCGCGTACCTGCGGTGTTGCATCGGCATTGTTCTCCTCGCCGCGCAGGTGGCGGTTCCAGAAGGCGATGGCTTCGCCGATGAAGTCGGCGCGCGGCTTCGGCCAGGCGAAATGCGGATATTTGTGCACCCAGGGACCGATCAGCGCCTTGGCATGGGCGCCGATGCCCTCGACCGCCTTTAGCGGCGTGTTGCGATAGCCGTCCGCCCAGCCGGCGATCACGAGGGCAGGGATCTTGAAGGCGGAAAAATCCTCGGCGATCGAGCCGTGCTCCCAGAAAGCATCGCGGCGCTGGTGGGATAGCCACTCCTCCATGAAGAAGGGTTCGTTTTCCAGCCGCTCGAGCCACATTTCCTTCCAGCGCTCGCCGACCAGTTCCGGATCGGGCGAGCGCGACTGGTAGCCTTGCATGGTTGCTGCCCAGGAGAGCTGTGCATAGAGCTGGCACCCGTTCTTGTAGTGGATGTCGTCGTTGTAGCGGTCGGTGGTGGAGGCGATCGAAATGACGGCCTTCAGCGCCGGCGGGTTCATCGCGGCGACCTGCAGCGAGTTGAACCCGCCCCAGGAGATGCCCATCATGCCGACATTGCCGTTCGACCAGGGCTGGGCGGCGATCCAGGCGATCAGCTCGCAGGCGTTTGCCAGCTCCAGGGGCGTGTATTCGCCGTCGATGATGCCGTCGGACTCGCCCGAACCGCGGATGTCGACGCGCACGCCCGCAATGCCGGCGGCGGCGAAATGCGGATAGGTGCTCTCGTCGCGCATGCAGGTTCCGTCGCGCTTGCGATAGGGCAGGAATTCGAACACCGCCGGCACGGGATCGGCCTCGGCGCCCTCCGGCATCCAGATGCGGGCGGCAAGCCGGGTGCCGTCCTCGAGCGTGATCCACTGGTTTTCGATGAGGGTGAAGGGGCGAAGGGACATGGCTGGGCTCTTTCCAAGGATGTTCGAAAGGGCGGGGTTTGCCCCTCACCCCGACCCTCTCCCCGCAAGCGGGGAGAGGAGCTTTCGTCGTCGCGCTTTTCGTCCTTCTCCCCGTTCACGGGGAGAAGGTGCCGGCAGGCGGATGAGGGGCGTTCGCCCGTCAGTTCCCGGCGCTTGCCATCTTTCTCGTTGCCAGCGCCTTTTCCAGCCAGCCGATCTCCATTTCCGGGACGGACTTGAGCAGAAGGTCGGTATAGTCGTCGAAGGGTGGCTCCAGGACCTTAGACTTCGGCCCGAAGCGGACGAGCCGGCCGCGATGCATCACGGCGACGCTGTCGGCGATGGCGCGAACGATGGCGATGTCATGGGTGATGAACATATAGGAGACATGGGTTTCGGCCTGCAGACGCATCAGCAGGCTAAGAATGCCTTCGGCGACCAGCGGATCGAGCGCCGAGGTCGGCTCGTCGCAGAGGATCAGCTCCGGCTTGGCGGCGAGCGCCCTGGCAATCGCGACGCGCTGCTTCTGGCCGCCGGAAAGCTCGGCCGGATAGCGGTCGACGAAGCCGGAGCCCATCTCGATCTGTTCCAGCAGTTCCTTGACGCGGGCGGTCTTCTCGGCGCCGTGCAGGCCGTAATAGAAGGTCAGCGGCCGGCCGACGATGTCGCGTACCGTCTGGCGTGGGTTCATGGCCGTGTCGGCCATCTGATAGATCAGCTGGATGCGCCGGAGATCGTCGCGGCTGCGGTTCTTCAGTCCCGGCGTCAGGACCTTGCCATCAAAGGTCACGCTGCCCGAAAGAGGCGGCAGAAGGCCGGTGATGACGCGGGCGAGCGTCGACTTGCCGGATCCGCTCTCGCCGACGACGGCAAGCGTCTGCCCTTTTGGCAGGTGCAGGCTGACGTCATGCAGGACCTTGAAGCCGTTTGAGTAGCCGGCGGTGACATGTTCGATCCGGAGCTGGGCGCCCGTCTGGTCTGTCGCCTCGTCCTTCTTGGTCTGGCGGACGTTGACGAGGGCGCGGGTATAATCCTGAGCCGGTGCCTCGATGATTTGCGGGGCGGTGCCGTATTCTACCGTCCGGCCGTGACGCAGCACCATGATGTCGTCGGAGATCTGGGCGACGACGGCGAGGTCGTGGGTGATGTAGAGGGCGGCGGTGTGGGTTTCCTCGATCGCGTGCTTGATCGCGGCCAGGACGTCGATCTGGGTCGTCACGTCGAGCGCGGTGGTCGGCTCGTCGAAGACGATCAGTTCGGGATTCGGGCAGAGCGCCATGGCGGTCATGGCGCGCTGCAGCTGGCCGCCGGATACCTGGTGGGGGTAGCGGTTTCCGAAGTTTTCGGGGTCGGGCAGGCCGAGCACGCCGAAGAGGTAGACGGCGCGCTTGCGGGCCTCCTCGACGGTCATCAGCCTGTGGGTGAGGCTTGCCTCGATCACCTGGTCGCCGAGCTTGTGAGCCGGATTGAAGGCGGCTGCCGCCGACTGCGCGACATAGCAGACGCGGGCGCCGCGCACCTTGCGGATGCCACTTTTGCCGAGGGCCAGGATGTTCTCGCCGTCGAGCAGGACCTCGCCGCCGGTGATGCGGACGCCGCCGCGACCATAGGCGAGGGCAGAGAGGCCGATCGTCGACTTGCCGGCACCGGATTCGCCGATCAGGCCGAGAACGCGCCCCTTGGTCAGGTCGAAGGATACGCCCTCGACGATGGTGATTTCCTTGGGCGGCTCGCCGGGCGGATAGGCGGTCGCCTCGATCTTGAGATTGCGGACGGAAAGCAGCTCAGGCATCGCCTCGCCCTCCCTTTAGGCTAGAGGTTCGCTTGAGCAGCCAGTCGACCACGAGATTGACGCAGACGGCGAGCGCGGCAATGGCCGAGCCCGGAACCAGGGCTGCGGAAATGCCGAAGATGATGCCGTCCTTGTTGTCCTTGACCATGCCGCCCCAGTCGGCGGCCGGCGGCTGGATGCCGAGACCGAGGAAGGAGAGCGTCGAGAGGAAGAGGATCGAAAAGGCGAAGCGCAGGCCGAATTCGGCGAGCAGCGGCGAGAGCGTGTTGGGCAGGATCTCGCGGAAGATGATCCACATCTTGCCCTCGCCACGCAGTCTGGCTGCCTCGACGAACTCCATCACGGCGACATCGAGCGCGACCGCGCGGCCGAGGCGGTAGACCCGGGTCGAATCGAGGATCGCCATCACCATGATGAGGACGAAGAGGTTCTGCGGCAGTACGGCGAGCACCACGAGCGCGAAGATCAGCGTCGGGATCGACATCATCAGGTCGTTGAAGCGCGACAGGACCTGATCGAGCAGGCCGCGGGACACCGCGGCGGTGAAGCTCAGGAAGATGCCGAGCGAGAACGAGATGACGGTGGCCGCAAGCGCGACGAACAGCGTCGTGCGCGCACCGTAGATCATGCGCGACAGGAGGTCGCGACCGAGATTGTCGGTGCCGAGCAGGTAAGGCGCACCCATCGGTTCCCAAACGCCGGCGACGACCTCGCGTTCGCCGTAAGGGGCGATGAGCGGGGCGAAGACGGCGCAGATGAAGGCGATAACGATGCCGAGAATGCCGATCCAGGCGCTAAGGGGGATGTCTCTCAATCTCATCGCGGATGCCTCAGTCTCGGATTGGCGACGATCGCGATGATGTCGGCCAGCATGTTGAGGAAGATGTAGACGGCGGCGAAGATCAGGCCGCAGGCCTGAACCACCGGCATGTCGCGGACTGTCACGGCATCGACCATGTACTGGCCCATGCCGGGATAGACGAATACCACCTCGACCACGACGACGCCGACGACGAGGTAGGCGAGGTTCAGTGCGACGACGTTGACGATCGGGGCGATGGCGTTCGGTGCCGCATGCCTGACGATGGCGCGAAAGGCCGGCAGGCCCTTGAGTTCGGCGGTTTCCATATAGGCCGAGGACATGACCGAGAGGATTGCCGCACGCGTCATACGCATCATGTGGGCCAGAACGACGAGGACAAGGGTGGCCGTCGGCAGGGCCATGGCCTGCAGCCTTTCCAGGAAGCCCATGCCGTCATGAACAGTGGCGGGAAAGGTCGCCAGGTTGAAGTTGATGGCGAAGAACAGGATCAGCAGGTAGCCGACGAAGAACTCCGGCAGGGAGATCGCCGCAAGCGAGATGACGTTGATAATGCGGTCCGGCATGCGGTTGCGGAAATGAACAGCGAGCATGCCGAGCATGACGGCGAGCGGCACAGAGACGGCGGCGGCGAAGGCGGCGAGAAACAGTGAATTGCCGAGACGCTTGCCGATCTGCTCGGTGACGGAGTTGCGGCTTGCCCACGAGGTGCCGAAGTCTCCCTGCAGGGCATTGCCGAGCCAGGCGAAGTAGCGGGTGACGATCGGCTGGTCGAGGCCGAGCTGGGAGCGAATGTTGGCAACCGCCTGGGGCGTGGCCGACTGGCCGAGATAGGTTGTGGCGAAATCGCCGGGCAGGGCTTCCACGCCACCGTAGATCAGCACGGATACGGCAAGGAGAAGGAGGATGCTGAGCGCCAGCCGCTGCACCACGAGGGTTAGCAGAGGAAATCGCTCCGATAGCTTGCGTGCCGGTGGTTCACCGGTATCGGTCGATGAGGTCATGGTCAGCCTGCCGATGTCCAGAAATGCGGGAATGACCCGCGGAGCTTACTCCGCGGGTTGATTGACCGGAACGGCCGCGTGAGGCGGCCGCTCGCTTTCCTGCTATCAGCCGTCGAGCCAGACGCGGGTCGCGACGTAGCCGTTCGACATGTCGTTGCCGATGTCGTGGACGTAGCCCTTGACGTTCTTCGTCGCGGCATTCACGAAATCGTTGAACATCGGCAGGATCAGGCCGCCCTCGTCGCGGACCATCATCGCCATTTCGCGATACATGTCCTTGCGCTTCGTCTCGTCGAGTTCCGAGCGGGCCTGCAGGAGCAGCTTGTCGAAATCCGGACGGAGGAAGCGGGTGTCGTTCCAGTCGGCGGTCGAGAGATAGGCCGTCGAATACATCTGGTCCTGGGTCGGGCGACCACCCCAGTAGGAAGTGGAGAAGGGCTGCACGTTCCAGACGTTCGACCAGTAGCCGTCGCCGGGTTCGCGCTTCACCTCGATCTCGATGCCGGCCTTCTTGGCGCTTTCCTGGTAGAGGACGGCCGCGTCAACGGCGCCCGGGAAGGCGACATCCGAGGTGCGCAGGAGGACCGGACCGGAATGGCCGGACTTCTTGAAGTGGAAGGATGCCTTGTCCGGGTCGTAGGCGCGCTGTTCGATGCCTTCCGGGAAGAGGGCATAGGTGTTGTTGATCGGGAAGTCGTTGCCGACCTTGCCGTAGCCGCCGAGGATCTTCTCGACCATGGTCTCGCGATCCATGGCATACTTCAATGCAAGCCGCAGGTCGTTGTTGTCGAACGGTGCGGTGTTGCAATGCATGATGAAGACGTAGTGGCCGCGGCCGGAGGTGTTGAGGATCTCCACCGTCGGTGCGCGCTTCAGCAGCGACACGGTCTTCGGGTCGACGCGGTTGATGAAGTGGACCTGGCCCGACGACAGAGCCGCGATGCGGGCGGTGGCGTCGTTCATGCCGATGATCTCGATCGAATCGACATAGCCGCGGTCGGTGCGCCAGTCGTTCGGGTTCTTTTCGAGGGTGGCGCGGACGCCGGCTTCGAAGCTGGTCAGCTTGTAGGGGCCGGTACCGATCGAGGCGAGCGGATCGTCATTGCCGCCGTTCGGCTGGATGACGAGGTGGTAGTCGGTCAGCAGCAGCGGCAGGTCGGCATTGCCCTCGGTCAACACGAGGACGAGGTCGTCGCCGTCCTTCTTGATTTCCTTGATCGACTTCATGACGCCGAGAGCGCCGGACTCCGACTTCTCGTCGGTGTGGCGCTTCAGGGTGGCGATCACGTCGTCGACGGTGAGGGTCTTGCCGTCATGGAACTGGACGCCCTTGCGGATCTTGAAGGTCCAGGTGGCCGCGTCGGCGGACGGTGCCCAGCTTTCGGCGAGTGCCGGCACGGCCGCACCCGTCAGCGGGTCGCTTTCGACCAGCATGTCGCCCCAGCAACGGCCGACGCAGAACATGAACTGCGAGAGGAATTTCGCCGGGTCCTTGCTGTCGGTGGCCGAGCCACCTTCCAGGCCGAGCTTCAGATGTCCGCCGCGCTTCGGCTCTTCGGCGGAGGCGCTGGCAGCGAAGAGGCTGCTGGCTGCCGTGAGTGTCAGGCCGGCCGCCATGGCCCGTCCCATGAACTCGCGACGGTTCATTCCGCCGGACGTCGCACGACCTGCAAGGTACTTCGTGTAATCGTTCATTGCCTGTTCCTTCTCTGGTTGACGTGACACGCCCGGGTCTTTGTTGTTGTTCCCGTGGCGCTGGTGATCGTTTCGATGTCGTTCATCAGGCCGATCGCCTCAGCCTTGCTCCCTTGTCCTATTTTCCCTTCCACACCGGATCGCGCTTTTCGGCGAAGGCGCGCGCGCCTTCGAGCTGATCCTCGCTCGAATAGAGGATATCGACCGTGCGGTATTGCCGCTTGGTGATCTTGTTCATCGTGGTCGGGAAATCCTTGCCTTCTGCATCGCGGACGATCTCCTTGATCGCCGCGTAGACGAGCGGCGGGCCGCTTTCGAGCAGGCGGGCGAGTTCCCAGGCGCGTTCCATGAGCCTGTCGGCCGGCAGGATCTCGTTGACGAAGCCCCAGCGGTGCGCCTCGACGACATCGAGCCAGCGGCCGGTGAGCAGCATGTCCATCGCGATATGGTAGGGGATGCGCTTCGGCAGCTTGATCGACGCGGCATCGGCCACCGTGCCGGAACGGATCTCCGGCAGGGCGAAGGTTGCGTGTTCCGCCGCGAGGATGAGGTCGGTCGACAGAGCGATCTCGAGGCCGCCGCCGCAGCAGATGCCGTTGACGGCTGCGATGATCGGCTTGTTGAGGTCACGCAGTTCCTGCATGCCGCCGAAGCCGCCGACGCCATAGTCGCCGTCGACCGCATCGCCGGCCGCCGCCGCCTTCAGGTCCCAGCCCGGGCAGAAGAACTTTTCGCCGGCGCCGGTGATGATGGCCACGCGCAGGTTTTCGTCATCGCGGAAATCCCGGAATATCTCGCCCATGATCCGGCTTGTTACCAGATCGATCGCATTGGCCTTGGGGCGGTCGATCGTGACCTCGAGGATGCCGTTTTCGCGGCGGGTTCGGATCGGGTCGGTCACGCGTCAACTCCTTGTCCGGATGAGGGCGTCTACGGCGATGACACCGGAACCTTCCGGAAACACCATCACCGGATTAAGGTCGAGTTCTTCCACCTTCGACGCATTGGCTGCGACATATTGTGATACGGCTGCGACCATGTCGATCAGGGCTTCCACATCGCCGGGCGGCGCACCTCGGTAGCCGGCCATCAATTTTGAAATCTTCAGGTTGGCGAGTGCCGTCCGGATTTCGTCGGTGCTCACCGGCAGCGGCAGTACCGCGCCGTCATCGAGCAGTTCGACGAGAATTCCGCCGGCGCCGATCGTCAGGACAAGGCCTGCAACAGGGTCGCGCATGACGCCGACGATCACCTCGGCGACGGGCTTTTTCAGCACCATCTTCTCAACCAGAAAGCCCGCGGCGATCGGGGCCATGGCGGTCGCCGCGGCGCTGACATCGGCCGCGTTCTGCAGGTTGAGGCGGACGGCGCCCGCCTCCGTCTTGTGGGCGATTCCGAGGCCCTTGAGAACGACAGGATAGCCGAGCCGGTCGGCGGCCTTCACCGCTTCGCCTGCGTCCGCCGCCACGATACCTTCGGGGACCGTGACGCCGAAGCGGGCCAGTTCCGGCTTGGCGCGATCTTCGAAAAGGGTGACAAGGTCGGTGCCGGCCACGGTTGCATCAAGGCGCCGGGCGGGTGCCGGCCGGGACCAGGTCTCGTGGATGCCGTTGGCGATTTCCACCGCGGCCAGCGCCTCATCGATCCCGCAGAACGGCACGACGCCGGCATTGACGAGTGCAGTCGCAATCTCTTCCGGCATGTTCTCGCCCATCGAGGCCACGACGCCGGCATTGGCGCCGGTCGCGTTGCGCGCATCGATGATGGCATGGACCGTGGTCATCCAGTCGGCCGGGTCGCAACGATCGGTTCTCGGAAAGTCGAGGACCACGAGATTGAGGGCGTAGTCACCCTTCATCATCGTCGCGAAGGCGGTCGTCTGTTTCTCGCGATTGCCCCAGACGAAGGTGTGGTAGTCGAGCGGGTTGGAGAGGGTCACCATCTGGCCGAGCACCTCGCGCAGGACCGGCAGCTGCTCGGGCTTCAGGTCGCGGAATTCCACGTTGCGACCGACGCCGGCATCGGCGACCAGCGAGGCCTCGCCGCCCGAACAGCTCATCGAGGAGACCGTGTTGGAGGCAAGCGGCCCGCAGACATGCAGGAGCTTCAGTGTTTCGAGGAGTTCCGGCAGGGTATCAACACGCCCGATGCCCAGGCGCTTCAAGACTGCCGACGAGACCTTGTCATTGCCGGCCAGTGAGGCCGTGTGCGACACGGTCGCGCGCTGGGCGGCTTCGGATTTGCCGACCTTGAGGCCGATGACCGGCTTTCCGAGTTCCCGCGCTCGGGATGCCAGATGCTCCAGCATGTCGAGATCGTCGAAGCCCTCGATATGCAGGCCAACCGCAGTAACGCGCGGATCCTCGAGCGCCGCGACGGCAAGCGCCGACAGGCCCGTCTGGGCCTGGTTGCCGGCGGTCATCAGATAGGCAAGCGGCAAGCCGCGCGCTTGCATCGAGATGTTGCAGGCGATGTTGGAGGATTGCGTCAGGATGGCGACGCCTCTGTCGGTGCGGATCATGCCGTGCTGGTCCGGCCAGAGCAGCGCACCGTCGAGCATGTTGATGAAGCCGTAGCAGTTGGGGCCGAGCACGGCCATGTCGCCGGCCGCCTCGACCAGTTTCGCCTGCAGCTCATGGCCGTCCGGCAATTCCACGACGGCTTCGGAGAAGCCCGAGGCATAGCAGACCGCGCCGCCGGCGCCACGCTCAGACAGGTCGCGCATGATGTCGATGGTGGCCAGCCGGTTGACGCCGACGAAAGCGGCGTCGGGCGCCGCCGGAAGGTCGGCGACCGAACGATAGCAGCGATAACCGTGCACCTCGTCCCTGGTCGGATGAACGGGCCAGATTTCTCCCCGGTAGCCCATCTTGCGGCACTGTTCGATGACGCGCCCCGCTTCCTTGCCGCCGAAGACGGCGATCGAACCCGGACGTATCAGTCGGGAAAGCGCGTTCGGGGAGAGTGTTTTCATCCAAGCCACCTGCTGCTGAGGAATACGCCAGGCTCGAGAGCCTTGAAGAGCGAGGCGGCCCCGGGGTCCGGAGCCGTCTTCGGTGTCGTGTGCGGACCTTCACCAGAAATGTTGAGGAAGGTCGTGTCGGTACCGCCGCCGCTCGCCAGCTGGGCGATCTTCTTGAGCAAGCTCAGGCCGGGGGCGGTACCGCGCATCTTCGTCAGGCTCCAAATGGCCGCAACAGGTCGCGGCTGATGATGTGGCGCTGGATTTCGGATGTGCCGTCCCAGATCCGCTCGACGCGGGCGTCGCGCCAGAAGCGGGCGAGCGGCAGGTCGTCCATCAGCCCCATGCCGCCATAGATCTGGATCGCCTGATCGGTGACGCGGGCCAGCATTTCGGAGGCGTAGAGCTTGGCCGACGCGATCTCGCGGTTTGCCGGGAGCTTCTGGTCGAGCCGCCAGGCGCCGGCAAGCGTCAGGTAGTCGGCTGCGTCGATTTCGGTGATCATGTCGGCCAGCTTGAAGGAAACGCCCTGGTTGGCGCCGATGGGTTTGCCGAACTGGTGGCGCTCGGCGGCGTAAGGAACGCAGTAGTCGAAGACCCGGCGGGCGCGCCCAACACAGTTGGCGGCGACTGTCAGGCGGGTGCCGTAGAGCCAGTCGTTGGCGAGGTCGAAGCCCTTGTGCACTTCGCCGAGGATCTGGGCCGAGGGGAGGCGGCAGTCGTCGAAGTTCAGGATGCAGTTCTGGTAGCCGCGATGGGAAACCGAATTGTAGCCTTCGCGGATCTCGAAGCCGGGCGTGCCGCGGTCGACGAGGAAGCAGGTGATCAGCTTCTTCGGCCCGCGAGGCGTCTGCTCTTCGCCGGTGGCGATGAAGACGATGACGAAGTCGGCGATGTTGGCATGGCTGATGAAGTGCTTGGTGCCGTTGACCACCCAGTCGTCGCCATCCTTCTTTGCGAAGCATTTCATGCCGCGGACGTCGGAGCCTGCGCCCGGCTCCGTCATGGCGAGCGCATCGAATTTCTCGCCCTTGGTGGCCGGGATCAGGTATCGCTCACGCTGGTCGTCGTTGCAGCCCATCAGGATGCCGGAGGGGCGGCCGAAGAAGACGGTGAGGGCCATCGAGGCACGGCCGAGTTCGCGCTCGACCAGGGTGAAGGTCAGATGGTCAAGGCCGGCGCCGCCGACGTCTTCCGGCATGTTGCAGCCGAAGAAGCCGAGTTCCTTGACCTTGCGGGCAATTTCCTGGCCCATTTCCGGGGGCACGAAACCCTGCTTCTCGACCTCGCCCTCGAGCGGATAAAGCTCCGTTTCCACGAAGCTCCGCACCGTGTTGACGATCATGTCCTGTTCGTCGGTCAGTCCGAAATGCATAACGTTACGTCCTTATTTCTTCTGTCCGACCACGCGCCCGGCATTGGCCGGCAGCGGCAGACCGGCATGGGCGTCGACCAAAGGCTGCAGCCTGTCCTTGACCGCCGGCAGTGGCGGTATGACCTTGCCTTCCTTCGAGGCGACGTGAAGCATCAGGTGCTCGCAGCTTGCCAAAACGGCGTTGTCGGAGGCGCGGTGCAGCCACATGAAGGTGTGGAGCTTCTTGCCGTCGCAGGGCAGGATCTGCGCCTTCACATAAAGCGCGTCGCCGAGCTTGGCTTCGTCGATCCATTGGTTGTGGGCCTCGACGGTGTAGTAGCTGTGGCCGGCGGCGACATAGTCCATGTCCACGCCGATCAGGCGCAGCAGCGCGTCGGCCGAGTCGGCGAAGCACTGGTTGTAGCGGAACTCGGTCATATGACCATTGTAGTCCACCCAGGACGGATTGACCTTGGTGTCAAGCAAGCGGATCGGCTCGGCGCCGATCCCGGCTTCCGGCTTCGGCGCGTTCTCCCACAGGTGCGCCTCGAACTCGGCCAGCAGCTTGCCCGAACCCCAGCCCTTGCCGCCGTTGGCGCCCTTAAGGGCATGCATGATGCCGACGAGATTCTCGTCGCGGATGCGTTCCAGTTCGCGGATGCCGTATGCGCCGGACTGGGCGTCGGACTGGTTGGCGATCTTGTCGGTCAGCTCGTCATCGAGGTCGACGACATCGGTCAGTTTGGTCCAGGGCCAGGAGAGGCAGGGACCGAACTGGGCGATGAAGTGGCGCATGCCCGCCTCGCCGCCGGCGATACGATAGGTCTCGAACATGCCCATCTGCGCCCAGCGCATCCCGAACGAATAGCGGATCACGTCATCGAGCGTCTCGGTGTCGCAGATGTCGTCCTTGATCAGCCAAAGACCTTCGCGCCAGACGGCTTCGAGCAAGCGGTCGCCGACGAAGGCCTCGATTTCCTTCTTCAGGATGACGCCCTTCATGCCGATGGTGGCGAGCTTCGCCTTCGCATCCTCAAGGACTGCGGGCGAGGTCTTTTCTCCGCCGACCAGTTCGGCGAGCGGCAGGAGGTAAACAGGATTGTAGGGGTGGGCGACGAACATCCGCTCGGGATGCTTCATGTCGCGCTGCAGCTCGGTCGGCAGGATGCCCGACGTCGACGAGCCGATCAGCGCCTTGGGATCGGCGGCGGCATCGATCTGGGTGATGACACCACGCTTGAGGTCGATGCGCTCGGGGACGCTTTCCTGAATCCAGTCGGCGCCCTTTACCGCTTCCTCGATGCTGTTGATGAAGGTGAGGTTACCGCGCGGCGGCAGCGGCGCCATGGTCAGCATGGCATAGGCCCGCTCCGCGTTGGCGATGACCTCGCCGACGATGCGCTCGGCTTCAGGGTGCGGGTCGAACATGTTTACGTCTATGCCGGACAGCAGGAAGCGGGCTGCCCATGCTCCGCCGATAACTCCGCCACCGATACAGGCTGCCTTGTTGATTTTGCTCATTTTTAATTCCGCCTCAAAAAATCCAGTCGCCGGTCTTCCCATCCCGGACGGGCGGGAAGACCGTGCTCATTGCGAATGCGTCAGCGCTTCACCAGCTTGAGTCTCTCGCGCACTTCGGCCGGCCCGATGATCCGGGCGCCCATGCCCTCGATGACCCCGACGGCTTTTTCGACGAGTTGGGCATTGGTGGCAAGCTGGCCCTTGCCGATGTAGAGGTTGTCCTCGAGGCCGACGCGGACATTGCCGCCGGCGAGCACGGCGGCCGCGGGATAGGCGAGCGCATTGCGGCCGATCGAGAAGGCGGAGAAGGTCCAGTTCGACGGCACGTTGTTGACCATGGCCATGAAGGTGTTGAGGTCGTCGGGCGCGCCCCACGGGATGCCCATGCAGAGCTGGATCAGCACCGGATCCTCGATCAGGCCTTCTTCGACGAGCTGCTTAGCGAACCAGAGATGGCCGGTGTCGAAGGCCTCGATTTCGGGGCGCACGCCGAGATCGGTCATCATCTTGGCCATGGTGCGCAGCATGGACGGGGTATTGGTCATCACGTAGTCGCCGAGCGAGAAGTTCATCGTGCCGCAGTCGAGCGTGCAGATCTCCGGCAGGCATTCGGCGACGTGGGAGACGCGCTCGGTCGCGCCGGCCATGTCGGTACCGTTCGGATTGACCGGGAAGGGGGCCTCGACATTGCCGAACACCAGATCGCCACCCATGCCGGCGGTGAGGTTCAGCACCACATCGACATCGGCCGAGCGGATGCGGTCGGTCACTTCCTTGTAGAGTGCGTTGCGGCGGCTTGCAGCGCCGGTTTCCGGATCGCGCACGTGGCAGTGGACGATGGCCGCGCCGGCCTTGGCCGCATCGATGGCCGACTCGGCGATCTGCTTCGGAGTGATGGGCACATGTTGCGACTTGGAGGTCGTGTCGCCCGCCCCGGTGACGGCGCAGGTGATGAAAACATCGCGGTTCATGGCTAAAGGCACGATCAGTTCTCCCTCGTTTGTTAGCGCTATTACGGGGCAGAATTTTTGACGATGCTTTGCATTATCGGATATCTTTTGTACATTACCGGAAATTGATGGAGATCAATGCGCATGAGCGACCAAAGCCCGGCATCGACCCTGCTCGATCTCCTGGTCGTGCCGGAGACCAATCTGATCCTGGTCGCCTCCGTCATCGAGCCGCTGCGCGTCGCCAACCGGGTGAGTGGGCTGGAGCTCTATCGCTGGCGCATCTTCAGCCCCGACGGCCAGCCGATCGAGACTAAGAGCCAGATCCCGATTCCGGTCGAAGGGGCGTTCCGGCCGGACGCAGACAGTGCGCCCCTTTTTGTGCTGTCCAGCCACAACTGGCGGCGCCATGCAACGTCCGGGCTGAAGATGCAGATCGCCAGGGCCGCCCGTCACCGGACCATGATGGCGGGCATCGAATCGGGTTCATGGCTGCTTGCCGACACCGCACTCCTCGACAATTTCAGCGCCACGACCCATTGGGAGGACTACGAGGAGTTTGCCGCCGCCTATCCGCAGGTCCGCACGGTTCGAGAGCGGTTCGTGATCGACGGCAAGCGGATCACGACGGGCGGCTCGCTGCCGACGCTCGACCTGATGCTCGAACTGATCCGCCGCCGGCATGGATATTCGCTCGCGCTCGAGGTTTCGCGCCAGTTCATCTACGAGCAGGGAGGTGTCAGCGGCGAGGCGACCGCGATGCCGTCGACCGGCAGCATCCGTCTTGCCGATCCTCGCGTCAGCCAGGCGATGCGGGTGATGGAGGAGTATATCGAGCAGCCCTTGCCTCTCGTCAGGCTGGCACGGCGCGTCGGGGTCAGCGAGCGGCGGCTGCAGTCCCTGTTCACGGCCGCGATCGGCGTTCCGCCGCATGTGCATTATCTGGCGCTCAGGCTTAATGCGGCACGCCGCAAGGTGATCGAGACGCGGCTGGCCTTCGCCGACGTCGCGGCCGCCACCGGCTTCAACTCGGCCTCGGCCTTTGCCCGAAGCTACCGGGCGCATTTTCGCGAAAGCCCGTCGGAAACCCGTCGCCGCCTGAAGTTTTCAGGTACGGGGGCGGGTTCCGACTGACCCCCGAAAGGGCGGCGGAACTGTCCGGCTCAGCCTTCGTGCTTGACCATCGAGCCGCCACCGGTCGCCTGATCGGTCGGGAAGACTTCGACGCGCGCGACGTCGACGAAGGTCGGCAGTTCGATCACGTTGGCGATGATCGTGGCGATATGCGACGGCTGGATCGGGCGATAGCCGTCATAGAGCAAAGCCTGGGCCTGGTTGTCGGCGATCGCGGTGCGGTAGAGCTCGGTCTGCACCCGGCCCGGGACGATCTCGCTGACGCGAACCGAGGTTCCGAGCAGGTCGCAACGGAGGTTATCGCAGAAGAGGCTGAGGCCGGCCTTGGACGGGCCATAAGCCGCCATCGACGGATAGGGTGCCTGCCCGCCGCTCGATCCGATATAGATCAGGTGGCCGCGCTTGCGGCTCACCATACCGGGCAGGAAGGCGCGGGTCAGGTGCATCGGCGCCTTCAGGTTGATGTCGATCATCGCGTCGATCTCGGCCGGGTCGATCTCGTGGAAGGTCGCCCGGGTCGAGAGGATCCCGGCATTGTTGATGAGGATGTCGACCTCGACACCGGCGAGACCCGCGACGATCGCCGCCGTGTCACGGACGTCGGCACGGACGGGAACCGCGCCGCAGTCTGCAGCGAGGCCCTGAAGCGCGGCTTCGTTGCGTCCGACCGCATAGACAGTCAGCCCGAGTTCGCGAAGCTTCACCACCGTCGCCTGGCCGATGCCGGAGGTCGCGCCGGTGACGACGGCGGTGCGATAAGCGTGCGCCTCAGACATAGATGTAGCCCCCGCTGATCACGACGTTCTCGCCGGTCGCGTAGGTGTTGCGGCTCGACGCCATCATGACAATCCACTCGGCCATCTCGGTCGGCTCGGCGGCGCGGCCAAGCGCGCTTGCCTTGGCCAGTTCCGGCAGGAAGCCAAGTTCCTTAGCGCGGTCGGTCGCAAAGCCTGCCGGCGCCACCGAATTGACCAGGATCTGGTCCTTGGCGCATTCCTGCGCGAAGGACTTGGTCAGGCTGACGACGGCCGCCTTGGTCGCCGCATAGTGGGCGTTCTGCGGATGGGCCTTGAAGGCGTCCACCGAGGTGACGTTGACGATGCGGCCGGTGACGTGCGGCGCCTCGACATGCTTGCGCATGTGCAGGACGGCCGCGACCATCATGTGATAGGTGCCTTTGATGTTGATGGCGTTTTCGAGATCCCAGTCGGCATCGGTGATCTCGAGTATCGGCTTGCGCGGATAGATTGCCGCGCTGTTCACCAGCGAATGCACGCGACCGAGCTGCTCGACGATGGATTCAAAACCGCGATGGGCGCTTTCGCCGACGGCTATGTCGGCGGTGGCTGTCGCCACTTCGGCGCCGAGATCGCGAAGTGCGGCCGCGGAGGTGGCCAGAAGCGCCTCATTGCGGTCGATGAGGCCGATCTTTGCAGCACCATGAGCGACCATGAGCTTGGCGGTCGCAAGCCCCAGTCCCGATGCGCCGCCGACGATGACCGAAGTCTGGTCTTTCACCTTAATTCTCCGTGCCGATTGCGTTGTTTGAATGGTATGATATCACTTATATGCCAACTTTCAAGCAGCTCGCGATCTCTTTTCGGACCCATCGATGATACCCCGGCTCGCCCATCCATCCCACGAAAATCTCCCGCGGCCCGACTTCGTCGAGTGCCTGGCCGAGCAGGGATTTCGAGGCGACATCGAGCTCGATCAGGCGGCAAGGACGGTCTTTTCCACCGACAACTCCATCTATCAGGTGAAACCCGTCGGCATTCTCTTTCCCCGCGACGGCGACGATCTAAGGACGATTGCGCGGGTCGCCTCGCGCGCTGAGTTCGCTCGCGTGGTGCTGACCATGCGCGGCGGCGGCACCGGCACCAACGGCCAGTCGCTGACCGAAGGTTTCGTCGTCGACTGTTCGCGCCACATGACCCGCATCCTCGAGATCGACCCCGTCCGCCGGATAGCCCGTGTCGAGGCCGGTGTCGTGAAGGACCAGCTGAACCGGGCGCTCGCGCCGCACGGGTTGTTCTTCGCGCCGGAACTGTCGACCTCGAACCGGGCGACGATCGGCGGCATGGTCAGCACGGATGCCTGCGGGCAGGGCTCCTGCATCTACGGCAAGACCAGCAATCATGTGCTCGGGCTGCGGGTCGTGCTGGCGGACGGCTGCGAATGGTGGTCGCGGCGGCTCGATCCGAAGGCCCTCGATGCGACAATGGCCCGAACCGGCCGTATCGGCGAGATCTGCCGGACACTCGACCGCATCGAGCGGGACAATCGCGCATCGATCGAGAGAATTTTCCCGAAGCTGAACCGCTATCTCACCGGCTATGATCTGGCACATCTGCGGACGGAGGACGGCGGGCTCGACGTCAATGCCGTGCTCTGCGGCTCGGAGGGCACGCTGGCGATGATCGCCGAGGCCGAGCTCAACCTGTTGCCGATCCCTGCCTGCGCGGCGCTGATCAACATCCGCTACTCGGATTTCAATGCCGCGCTCGAGGATGCCCGCAACCTGGCGGCGTTGCAGGTGGCTTCGGTGGAGACTGTCGACGAGACGGTGCTTGGCCTCGCCAGGGGCGATCATGTCTGGCCGGAGATCGCTGCCTATTTCCCAGCGGACGGGCGGGGTTCCGCCAACGGCATCAACATCGTCGAGGTGCTCGGCGAAGGTGCGGACGAGATCGAGCGCAAGCTTGCCGCCGTGCTTGCAGGGCTCGAGGCGTTGCCGCTTGCCGGTCGTGGCGGGCATACTGTCGCCCGGATGCCTGAGGCGGTCGAGGCGATCTGGACGATGCGCAAGCGTGCCGTCGGCCTGCTCGGCAATGTCGAGGGACCGACGCGGCCGGTCCCCTTCGTCGAAGACACGGCGGTGCCGCCGGAAAACCTGGCGGCCTATATCCGCGAGTTCCGCGCGCTTCTCGATGCAGAAGGGCTTTCCTATGGCATGTTCGGCCATGTGGACGCGGGCGTGCTGCATGTGCGGCCGGCGCTCGACCTGACCCGGCCCGAACACGAACACCTGGTCCGTCGTGTAAGCGACGCCGTCATGGCGCTGACGCGGAAACATGGCGGCGTGCTCTGGGGAGAGCATGGCAAGGGCATGCGGTCGGAATACGTGCCCGAGGTGTTCGGTCCGCTCTATCCGTGCCTGCAGGAGATCAAACGGGCTTTCGATCCGCGCAACCAGCTCAATCCGGGCAAGATCGCATTGCCGGAAGAGGGAGAGTTGAAGCGGATCGATACGGTTCCGCTGCGTGGTGCCCTCGATCGCGCGATCGGCGCGGAGATCCGGGCCGCCTTCGACAATGCCGCGTATTGCAACGGCAACGGAGCCTGCTTCGATTTCAGCGAGACATCGCTGATGTGCCCGTCCTACAAGGGGAGCCGGGATCGCCGCCATTCGCCGAAGGGCCGGGCGTCATTGCTGCGCGAGTGGCTGAGGCTGCTTGCCCTTGCCGGCGTCGATCCGCGGGTGGAAGCGGAGCAGGCACGCCGGACGCACGGGTTGCCGGCATTTCTTGCGCGGGCATGGAACTCGCTGAGCCCAGCGAACCGTGACGATTTCTCCCACGAGGTGCGCAGGGCGATGGACACCTGCCTGTCGTGCAAGGCCTGTGCGGGCCAATGTCCGGTCAAGGTCGATGTGCCGGCCTTCCGGGCGAAATTCCTCGAGCTCTACCATGGTCGCTATCTGCGCCCGGTGAAGGATCCGCTGGTCGCGTCGATCGAAAACCTGTTGCCCTGGCTCCGTTCCGTGCGGCCCGCCTACAACGCCTTCGTCGGGAGCGGTATCGGCCGTCGCCTCATGGGTTGGGCCGGCCTCACTGCGATGCCGACGCTCGGGCGCCTGTCCCTGAAGCGAGAGCTTCGGCGGCGCGGCGTCGCCTTTGCGACGCCCGAGCTTGTCTCGGACCTTTCCGCGAACGAGAGAAGCCGGACCGTGGTCTTCGTGCAGGATGTGTTTACCAGTCATTTCGACTGCGCGGTGGTGCTCGATGCGGTCGATCTCGCCCGGAAGCTCGGCTTCATCGTCTTCGTGTCCGAACTGCGGCCCAACGGCAAGGCGCTGCATGTTCACGGCTATCTGCGGCGGTTCGAGGAACAGGCGGCGCGCAACGCGGCCTATCTGGCGGCGATCGGTCCGCCGGGTGTGACCCTGGTCGGTCTGGATCCATCGATGACGCTCACCTATCGCGGCGAGTACAAACAGCTTGCCGGCATTACGACCCTGCCGGACGTGCTGCTTCCGCAGGAATGGCTATCCTCCCATTCTGCAACCCTGCGGCCACGTATTGCCGATACCGTTGAGCGACGTTTTCGGCTCTTTCTCCACTGTACCGAGCGCAGCCAGGTTCCGGCTGCGGCGCGCCAGTGGATCGCCCTGTTCCGGGGATGGGGCGTTGAGGTCGTCGAGGCGCAGGTCGGCTGCTGCGGCATGGCGGGGACGTTCGGGCACGAGGTTCGTAACAGGGCGCTTTCGGAGGAGATCTATACGCTAAGCTGGAAGCCCGCCCTCGAGGGCGCTGCGGGAGGCGACGACGTCATGGCGACGGGCTATTCCTGCCGATCCCAGGTGAAGCTGATGGAGGGACGGGCTCCGCGGCATCCGCTGCAGGTTCTCAACGCACTGATACCGGACGGTGCCCGTTCCCTGTCGCTTGTGGCATGATATGTGATATGTGATGGCGGGTGCCGTCCGGAAGAGAAGGGGAGACCGACAGTGTCCGTGATTACGCAGCGCGGCAACCTTGCCGAGATCGTGGTGGCGCAGCTGACCTCCCGCATCGATTCCGGTCTCTATCCGCCGGGCGAGAAAATACCGTCAAGCGCGCAGCTTTGCGAGGAGTTCGGCGTGAGCCGGACGGTAATCCGCGAAGCCTTGACCTCGCTCAAGGTGGCCGGACGGGTCATCACCCGCCAGGGGGCGGGCGTCTATGTCACCGACAAGGATGCAAAGACGCTCAATTTCGAAATCAGCCGGATCGAGGACATCCGCTCAGCCATGCAGATCCTCGAGTTGCGGCTGGGTGTCGAAATGCAGTCCGTCGCGCTCGCCGCCACGCGCCGCACGCCCGAGGCGCTGGCCGAGATCGCCCGTGCCTACGACCATCTGGAAAACCTCGACAGCGACGATGCCGAAGTCGAGGCCCAGGCGGATTTCGAGTTTCACCTGGCGATCGCCAAGGCGACGCGCAATCCGCATTTCCCACGCTTTCTCGAAGCCGTGATGGGCGAAATCAGCTTCGACCTCGTGTTAAAGCACCGCCAGTCGGCGCGCACCCACCAGAGCTACCTGAAGAAGATAAACAAGGAGCATGCGGCAATCCTCGCGGCGATCACTCAAGGGGATGCGAAGGCTGCCAAGAGCGCCCTTGCCGCCCATCTGGAGGAAAGCCTCAACCGCTACCGTGCCATGCTCGACGAGCCGGCGAGCGCGGAAGTCGCGGAATAGTCTGTCCGGTTGACACGACCGCTGCATTCTCCGCCGCCCGGCTGTCCGGGCGGCGTTCCGTTTTTTTTGGCCTACTTGCCGGCGGCAATCGCCTGATCTCGGATCTGCGAGAGGCTCATCTTAACCGTCAGCGCCTCGGGGTCGATCCTCACCTCGATCAACGACGGCTTGCCGGAGGCTTCACACCGCTTGAAGGCATCGGCGAAGTCGGCCGTCTTCTCGACGGTCTCGCCGTGCAGGCCGTACGAGCGGGCGAGGGCGGCGAAATCCGGATTGGTCAGCTGCGTTCCGGAGACGCGTCCGGGATAGCTGCGCTCCTGATGCATGCGGATCGTGCCGTACATGCCGTTGTTGATCACGAGGAAGATGACGTTGGCGCCATACTGGACGGCGGTCGCAAGCTCCTGACCGTTCATCAGGAAGCAGCCGTCGCCTGCGAAGGCGACGACGGTGCGGTTACGGTCGGCGAGCTTCGCGGCGATCGCCGCCGGGACGCCATAGCCCATCGAGCCGTTGGTCGGTCCAAGCTGGGTGCGGAAGCTGCGATACTGGTAGAAACGATGCGCCCAGGCGGAATAGTTTCCGGCGCCGGTGGTGAGGATCGCATCCTCGGCCAGATGATCGCGAAGCCAGGCCATGACGTCGCCCATCTGCACGTCGCCGGGGGTCTGCGGATGTTTCAGATTTTCCAGGTAGTCGGCATGGGTCGCGGCGGTCCAATCCTTCCATGCGGGTGCTGCTTCGGGCGTCAGTCGGCTGGCCAGCGACAGGAAGGCGCCGACGCCGGCGTTGATCGGCAGGGTCGCATGATAGACGCGGCCGAGTTCGTCCGAACCCGGATGCACATGGACCAGCGTCTGCTTCGGCACGGGGATGTCGATCAGCGTGTAGGCGCCCGTGGTCATCTCGCCGAGCCTTGCGCCGATCGAGATCAGCACGTCGCAGTCCTTCATGCGCTGGATCAGCTTCGGCCCCGCCGCGAGGCCGAGATCACCGGCGTAGTTCGGATGCGTGTTGTCGAAGAGGTCCTGGCAGCGGAAGGAAGCGGCGACCGGAAGCGCGAAGGCTTCTGAAAAGGCGCGGAGATCGGCGACAGCCCGTGACGTCCATCCGCCACCGCCGGCAACGACCATCGGTCGCATGGCCGTCTTCAAAAGCGCCACCAGATCGTCCAGCTGGCCCGGGCCGGGATAGGCCTCGACCCGCTTGTAGGCGGGGGTGTCGGCGACCTCTACCAGATCGGTCAGCATGTCCTCGGGCAGGGCGACGACGACCGGACCGGGGCGGCCGTTGACCGCGCGATGGAAGGCCTGACTGACGAGCTCCGGGATGCGTGTGGCATCGTCGATCTCGACGACCCACTTGGCCATCTGGCCGAAGACGCGGCGGTAGTCCAGTTCCTGGAAGGCTTCGCGTTCGACCTGGTCGCGGGCGACCTGACCGATGAAGAGCAGCATCGGCGTGGAATCCTGGAAGGCGGTGTGCACGCCGACCGCGGCATTGGTGGCGCCAGGACCGCGCGTCACGAAGCAGACGCCGGGCTTTCCGGTCAGTTTGCCGTGCGCTTCGGCCATGTAGGCCGCTCCGCCTTCCTGGCGGCAGACGACCAGGTCGATCGCGTCTGCTGCGTCGTGCAGCGCGTCGAGTGCGGCGAGGTAGCTTTCACCCGGCACGCAGAAGACGCGATCCACGCCGTGAATCTTGAGTGCATCAATGAGCACCTGCCCGCCGGTGCGGGTGGTCCTGGTCGCTTCCATGGGGATCCCCCGATTTGAGTGTCAGATGACGGCGTCTTCGAGGAATGGCTCGTTCGCCACGACCCGCTGATAGCCGAAGGGCGAGAGGTCGAGCGTCCTGAAGTTCCCGTAGGTGATGAGTTCGCTGAGGCCGCGGCCCATAGCTGGCGACTGCTGCAGGCCATGCCCGCTGAAGCCGTTGGCGAACAGGAAGTTCTTCACCTCCGTATGGGGGCCGAGGACGACGTTGTGGTCGAGCGTGCAGTAGTCGTAGTGGCCGGCCCAGGAATTGACCACCTTGATGGCCTCGAAGGCCGGAACGCGCTCGGCGAGGATCGGCCAGATCTCATCGTCGAATTCGGCATGCATGACGTCGAAGTCCTTCGGATCGACTTCCGGGTCGTGCTTGGGATAGGTGCCCATCAGGTAGAACTTGCCCTCGGGCCGGAAGAACACGCCGGTCGGGTCGATGGTGAGGCCGACCTTGCCGGGCAGAGGGGTGCGGCAGTCGACGACGAAAAGCGAGCGCCGCCGCGGTTCGACGGGAATGTCGAGCCCGGCCATCCGCGCCACCTTCTTGCCATTGGTACCGGACGTGTTGACCATCGTGCCGCAGCCGATCGTCTGGCCGCTCCGGGTGGTCACGGAGACGATGCGATCGCCCTCGCGGTTGACGGCGACGACCTCGTCCTCGATGTATTCGACATCAAGGGAGCGCGCCTTCTTGCGAAAGCCCTGCAGCAGGCCGACGCTGTCGAACCAGCCTTCGCCGCGCTCACCCGTGCTGCCGAGCACCAGGCCTTCGAGATTGAGCCAGGGAAAGCGCCGACCGAGCCCTTCCTGATCGAGCAGCGTCACCTCGGCGCCACAGGCGACCTGGGTTTCATGGTTGCGGCGCAGGACCTGCTCGCCGCGTTCGTCGCTCGCGAGGAAGAGATAACCCGACTCGTGAAAGCCGATCTCGGCTGTGTCGTCGTCGACGGCGACGTTCTGCTTGAAATTGCGGATGAACTCGGTGCCGAACTGCGAGATCTTCACGTTGATCGCGTTGGAGAACTGGTGCCGGATCGAGCTGGACGACAGCGCAGTCGCCGAGCGCTGGTAGGTCCAGTCCTTCTCGATGACGAGCACCGAGCCCTTGAAATCCGGATTGGTGGCGAGGAAGTAGGCGGTCGAGGAGCCAACCACGGCGCCGCCGACGATCACCACATCATAGGAAGACTTCGAAGCCTGCATCCGTTTGCCTCACTTCTTCTCGTCTTCGAAATGTCCGGCGGCGCAGAAGCTGCCGCCCTGGAAGCGCACGGCCGGATCGTTGGGATCGCCCTGCGTCGTCGCGGCGAAGACCTTTTCGCGATAGTCGTCGGCGCTGTCCTGCGGCTTGTAGCCGAGCACGGCGGCGGTCCGGTTGTCCCAGAAGGCCTCGCTGTTGTTGGACATGCCGTAGGCGATCATGAAGCCGACGCGGGGCGCGGACAGGCACTTCTCGACCAGCTGGCGGCAATCGGCATAGGAGAGCCAGGTGATCAGATGGCGCCGGTCGGTCGGCTCGGGAAAGCTCGAGCCGATGCGGATGCACACCGTCTCGATGCCGAACTTGTCGAAGTAGTAGCGGGCGAGGTTTTCGACGAAGGTCTTCGATACGCCATAGAGGCTGTCGGGGCGTGTCGGCACCGTGCCGTCGATCGTCTCGGTGCGCTCATAGTAGCCGATGGCATGTACGGAGCTTGCATAGACAATACGCTTCACGCCGTGCTGGCGGGCGGCTTCATAGATGTTGTAGCCGCCGACGATGTTGGAGTTGAGGATCGTCTCCCAAGGTCCCTCGAGGGGCTGGCCGCCCATGTGAACGATCGCATCGCAGCCCTTCACGGCCTTCGACACGGCTTCGAAATCGGACAGGTCGAGGGGGAAATCCTCTTCGTGGGCTTCGAGGTTTTCGCAGGGCTTGCGGTCGGAAAGGCGAACGGCCTTGCCGAGCTTCGTTCCGGATTTGCGCAGTTGCGTTCCGAGGGCACCGGCCGCGCCGGTCAGAAGCGTGCATTGAAAGTCAGTCACGGGGGCAATCCTTGAAACCGGTTATCTGAGCTTGGAGAGGGCCTCACCGACCCGCTCGATCGCAATGGAGAGATTTTCGCGCGAGGTCGCGAAGGAAAGACGGATATAGGGCTCGACGCCGAAGGCTGCACCCGGAACGGTCGCTACCTTGCCTTCCGTCAGCAGGTAGCTCGCAAGCTGGGTGTCCGTCTCGATCCGTGTTCCGTCGGGCGCCATCTTGCCGATATAGGCCTCGCATTTCGGGAACAGATAGAAGGCACCTTCCGGCGCACGCACGTCAAGGCCCGGAATTGCGGCAAAGCCGCTCGCGACGATGGCGCCGCGCGCCTTGTATTCGGCAACCGCGGTCCTCACGAAATCCTGGGGTCCGTTGAGTGCGGCGGCTGCTGCGATCTGCGAGATCGAGGAGGGGCAGGTCGTGCTCTGCGACTGCATCTTGTTGAGCACCTTCGTCAGGCTCTTCGGGCCGGCCGCATAGCCGAGCCGCCAGCCGGTCATCGCATAGGCCTTGGACACACCGTTGATGATCAGGGTCCGCTCCCGCAGTGAAGGGCAGGCGACGCCGAAGGAGACGAAGGGCACGTCGCCGCAGACGATGTGCTCGTAGATCTCGTCCGACATCACGCAGACATGGGGATGCCGTTCTAGCACTTCGCCGAGGGCCTTCAGCTCGGCGGCCGAGTAGATCGCACCGGTCGGGTTGGACGGCGAGTTGAACAGGAACCAGCGCGTCTTCGGGGTGATCGCCGCCTCGAGTTTCGCGGGCGTGAGCTTGAAGTCCTCCTCAACGCCGCAGGGAACGATCCGCGGCACGCCGCCATGCAGGATGACGATGTCGGTGTAGGACACCCAGTAGGGGGCCGGCACGATCACCTCGTCGCCCGGTTCGAGCGTTCCGAGGAAGGCGTTGAACAGGATCTGCTTGGCGCCGTTGCCGATCGAGATCTCGTCCATCTCGAAGTCCAGGCCGTTCTCGCGCTTGAACTTCGCAACGATCGCGGCGCGCAGTTCCGGCAGACCGTCAGGGCTGGTGTAGCGCGTCTTGCCGCTCCGCATCGCCTCGATCGCCGCTTCGACGATGAAGGCGGGCGTGTCGAAATCGGGCTCGCCGAGCGAGAGGTCGATGACGTCTTCACCCTTCGCACGCATGGCCTTGGCCGCCATCGATACGGCCATCGAGGGCGAGGACTTGATGCTGGCGGCGCGGGCGCTTTCGAATGTGATGGTCATGCTTTCGGTCCCGGATTCTTCGCAGCTCCGTAGGCGACTGCCTGTTCGGCGGTGATGTAACCTTGCGCAAGGTCGTGGTCGACGGCTGCGGCGGGTCGTTCGGCCGGGTCGCCGTAACCGCCGCCGCCGGGAAGCTGCAGCACCAGCTTGCGGCCCTCGGGTACGAATTGCAGGCCCTTGCCCCTGAGCGTCGTGCCGTCGTCGAGCGCAACCGAGCCCGCCGCGCCTTCGCCACCGCCGTCACGTCCGCGGGCCGGATGGCCGAGGCGGTCGAACATCGCCGAGAAGCGGAAGCTGTATCCCTCCGCGGCGGCAATCTCGATGGTCTGCCCGAGGCCGCCGCGCTGCGCGCCGGCGCCGCCGGAACCTTCGCGAAGCTCCTTGCGCCAGACGATGATCGGGCCGACATTTTCCGTCGCCTCGATCGGCATGGTGTGCACGCCGCTCGGGAACGCGGTGGCGTTGAGGCCGTCGAGCGCGGGACGGGCGCCGGTACCGCCGGAATTGAACATCAGGATTTCCGCGCCCTTGCCGCCGATCTGGTCGGCGACCGGGCGGACGCTCATGTGCAAGTTCCAAAGGGCGCTCGCACCTTCTGCCGGCACTTGGCCGGGCAATGCCTGGTGAAGGGCGCCGAGCACCAGATCCGGCACGAAATGGCCGAGCACGTGGCGCACGGCGACCGGTGCCGGGCGCTTGGCATTCAGGATGCAGCCTTCCGGCGCCACGACGTCGAAGGGGGCCAGCGACGCCGCGTTGTTGGGGATTTCGGGCGCGACCACGCACTTGATGCCATAGCAGGCATAGGCCTTGGCATAGACGAGCGGCACGTTGATGCCGAACTTGCTCATGCCCGAGGTGCCGTCGAAATCGACGACGACGCCCTCCGCGCCGATGGTCAGCTTCGCGGCGAGCTTCACCGGCTCGTCATAGCCGTCGAGATCGAGGCTGTAGGACCAGGAGCCGTGCGGCAGGTTGCGCAGGCGCTCCAGCGTGGCTTCGCGGCTGTGCTTCAGGATGAAGGAGCCGATCATGCCCAGGTCGTCGAGGTTGAACTCTGTCAGCATGTCGACGAGGCGCCGGTGTCCGGTCTCGTTGCAAGCGGCGAGCGCGTAGAGGTCGCCGACGACCTTGTCGTTCTCGCGCACGTTGTTCTTGACGATCTCGACCAGCGTCCGGTTTACCTGGCCGCACTCGAAGAACTTCATGATCGGGATGAAGAGGCCTTCTTCGTAGACCTCGCGCGCATCGGGACCGAAGCCGCGACCGCCGACGTCGACCACATGGGCGGTGGAGGCGAAGTAGCCGACCAGCTTGCCGCGGTAGAAGGACGGCGTGACGATCGTGATGTCGTGCAGGTGGCCGGTGCCCTTCCAGGGGTCGTTGGTGATGTAGACGTCGCCCTCGAAGATGTTGTCGGGGCCGATGTCATTGATGAAGTGGGCGACCGATTCCGCCATGGCGTTGACGTGGCCGGGCGTGCCGGTGACGGCCTGGGCGAGCATCTGTCCTTTCAGGTCGAAGACGCCGGCGGACAGGTCGCCCGCCTCGCGGACGCTCGTCGAGAACGCCGTGCGGATCAGTGTCTGAGCCTGCTCCTCGACGACCGAGATGAGCCGGTTCCACATCACCTGCATATGGATGTCGATCATGGACTGGTTCATGGAAGGGTCCTCAGCGGCGGGTTACGAGAAGGCAGCCGTCGTTCTGCGGGATCGCCTTGAACGAGGATGTGAGCAAGGTCGAGGTTTCCCGCTCGACGATGACGGCGGGGCCGTTGACCACGTCGCCGGGCTTCAGGTCGGCGCGGCCGTGAATGCCGGCGTCGAGATATACGTGGCTTGCGGCATCGAAGACCTTGCGGCGAACGGTCGGCTCGACGACCGCGCCGGCGGCGACCGGCGGAACACGGGTCACTTCGGCGAGCGGCGAGCTGACCTTGACCGACCAGCTGACGATCTCGATGTCGAGACCCTCGATCGCGCGGCCGAAGAAGCGCGCATACTCCTGTTCGAAAAGCTCGACCACCCTTGCAGCACTCGCCGCGTCGAATTCGCCGAAGGGCAGGGATACCGGAATGTCCCAGCCCTGGCCGGCATAACGCATGAACACCGTGCGCTCGATCACGGGGTCTGCCGTTTCGAGGCCGCCCTCGACGAAGCGCATCGCCTCGTCGCGCATCACCGCGAGCAGCTGGTTGGCCTCACCCACATCGAAGCGGGACAGGCTGAACACGGCGCTGCGAACGGACTCGTAGCCGAACGGTGCCTTGAGGAAGCCGATCGCCGAGCCGACGCCTGCACCCGGAGGGACGAGGAAGGTCGAGATGCCCATCTTCTCGCAGAGGCGCGCCGCGTGAAGCGGGCCGGCGCCGCCGAAGGTGATCATGGTGAAGTCGGAAATGTCTTTGCCGTTCTCGACCGCGTGGACGCGGCCGGCATTCGCCATGTTCTCGTCGACCATTTCACAGGTGCCGTAGGCTGCGGCCTCGGCATCTAAATTGATGACGCTGCCGATCTCGTTCGTCATCGCGCTGCGGCTTGCCTCAATGGAGAGGGGAATGGCGCCGCCGGCGAAGTTGTCGGGGTCGAGCTTGCCGAGAAGGAGATCAGCATCCGTTACCGTGGGTCTGGTGCCGCCGCGCTGGTAGCAGGCCGGACCGGGCTCGGAGGCCGCGCTGTGCGGGCCGACACGGATCTGGCGCATGGCATCGACACTGGCGATCGAGCCGCCGCCGGCGCCGATTTCGACCATCTCGACCACGGGAATGGAGATCGGCATGCCCGAGCCCTTGCGGAACCGGTAGGTGCGGGCGACCTCGAAGGTCTTGGCCGTCTTCGGCACCTGGTTCTCGATCAGGCAGATCTTGGCGGTCGTGCCGCCCATGTCGAAGGAAAGCACGGTATCGAGCCCGTGGTGGCGGGCGATGTCGGCGGCAAAGATGGCGCCGCCGGCGGGGCCCGATTCAACGAGGCGAACCGGGAATTCCGATGCGCTTTCGACAGAGACGATGCCGCCACCCGAATGGATCATGAAGACCGGGCAGCCGACGCCGATTTCCTTCAGCGAGACGACGAGGCGGTCCAGGTAGGACTTGATCGCCGGCTTGACATAGGCGTTGGCGCAGACGGTGTTGAAGCGCTCGAACTCGCGCATTTGCGGCGAAACCTCGGAGGAGATCGATACCGAAAGATGCGGGAGGCGCTTCAGAAGGGCTTTGCGAACGCGCGCCTCGTGGTCTCCGTTGGCATAGGCATGGATGAAGCCGATCGCGACGCTCTCGTAATCGCCGGCGGCGATCTGCTCGACGACTGCCGCGACTGATGCCTCATCAAGCGGCAGCAGGACCTTTCCGGTGGCGTCGATGCGTTCGCGCACCACGAAGCGGTCGGCGCGTTCGATCAGGGCCGGCGGCAGGGCGATGTTCAGGTCGTACTGCTCGAACCGGTTCTCGGTGCGCATTTCGAGAACGTCGCGGAAACCCTCGGTGGTAACGAAGGCTGTCCGGGCACCGCGCCGCTCGATCAGCGCGTTTGTCGCAAGCGTCGTTCCGTGAATGAGGATGTCGATGTCCGACAGGGCGATCCCGGCGGTATCGGCCACCGACTTCACGCCGGCGATGATGGCCCGCTCCGGCGCCGCATAGTCGGTGAGGATCTTGGTGGAGTGGAGGGTTCCGTCGAGATCCAGGGCGATGTCGGTAAAAGTTCCCCCGATGTCGACCCCGACGCGGCAGTTGCGTGGCGCGCTGTTCGTCATGTTGTTCCCCAGTTTGGAAAGGCTGCGATGTCAGATCATTCCTGCTTTGGGCGGCGGATGTTCAAGCGCTTTTCGCCTGCTGTACCCAGTCGTCTGCAGCGGTGCTCTGCGTGTTTGAACGCAAAAATATGTCACTTATCATACATGTGTCAAATAAATTCGGAATGTGATCGTTTCCCTATCAGTGGCGAGTACCGGAGGTGGCCTCGACGACCTGCCGGTCTGCCGCAATCTGTTGTGCCGGGCCCCTTGAAGGCCGGGCAGAAAGCCGTTCCTGACGGATTGATGACGGTTTTGAAAGAACACTGAAAGACGCCTTACGCAGCTGACATGGAGAGCACCTAAGAGAACTTGGCAGCGCGCCGCGGTTTATCGAAACCGGCGCGGCCCTGTGTTCAGAAGGTGCCCGACCATGAAGATCGTCCAGATCAGCGATACCCATTTCAGCCCCACCAAGCCGCATTTCAACGGCAACTGGGACCCCATCAGGCGCTGGATCGACGAGGTCGCGCCCGATCTCGTCGTGCATACCGGTGACCTGACCATCGATGGAGCGGACCGCGAAGACGACATCCTGTTTTCGATGGGGCTGATGAACGAACTCGGCGTTCCGGCCCTGATCGTGCCGGGCAATCACGACGTCGGCCACATGCCGGGCTCGCATCAGCCGATCGACGACCTGCGGCTCGAGCGCTGGCGCCGGCTTGCCGGTCCGGACCGTTTTGCCAAGGATGTCGGCAACTGGCGCCTGATCGGACTGAACAGCCTGCTCGTCGGATCGGGCCACCCCGAGGAAGAAGAGCAGTTCGTCTGGCTGACCGACATGCTCGAGACGCGCGAAGCACGCCGGATCGCGATCTTCGCCCATAAGCCTCTGTTCGTCGACGATGCGGACGAAGGCGACACCGGCTACTGGGGTGCGCGTCCGGACGAACGCCAGCGCCTGCTCGATCTTCTGGCGGCTCACGACGTGGCTCTTTATGCCAGCGGCCACCTGCACTGGACCTGGCAGGGCATGGTCGGGAACACGCAACTCGTCTGGGCACCGCCGACCTCCTTCATCCTCGACAAGCTGGAGCGGCTGATGCCCGGCGAGCGGCTGGTCGGCGCGGTCGTGCATCATTTCGCCGATGACGTGAAGAGCGAGATCGTTCGCGTTCCAGGCATGACCGCCCATGTGCTCGACGACGTGATCGACGAAGTCTATCCGCGCAACATCACCGCGGTTCCGACGGAGGCGGCGGAATGAGCGTCTTCAGCCTTCACGACATCAACAAGTCCTATGCAGGCAACAGCATCCTGAAGGGCGTGAGCCTCGAGGCCGAGCCGGGCGAGTTCATCTCGCTGGTCGGTCCCTCCGGCTGCGGCAAGAGCACGCTTCTGCGTATCGCCGCCGGCCTCGACCACGCCGACCGCGGCGAGATCGTCATCGGTGGCGAAGAGGTCTCCGGCAAGGCGGCCAGTGATCGCAACATCGCCATGGTGTTCCAGTCCTACGCGCTCTATCCGCACCTGACCGCGGGGCAGAACATCGCCGTACCGCTTGCCATGCGGCGCCTTTCAACGGCCGGGCGGCTGCCGCTGATCGGGTCCATGCTGGCGGAGCAGCGCCGGGTGCGCGCCGACATCCAGCGGCAGGTCCGGGAAATGGCGACCTCTCTGAAGATCGACCATCTGCTCGACCGCAAGCCGGGCCAGATGTCCGGCGGCCAGCGCCAGCGCGTGGCACTCGCCCGCGCCATGGTGCGCCATCCCAACGTGTTCCTGATGGACGAGCCGCTTTCCAACCTCGACGCCAATCTTCGCGTCCATGCGCGCGGCGAGATCGTCGATCTGCATCGCAAGGCCGGCGTTCCGACGCTCTATGTCACGCATGACCAGTCGGAAGCGCTGTCGATGGCCGACCGCGTCGCGGTGATGATCGGCGGCCGGCTCCTGCAGCTCGACAGCCCGCGCAGGATCTACGACGATCCGGCCCATCTCGAGGTCGCCAAGTTCCTCGGGCAACCGCGGATCAACGTGCTGCAGACGGTGGTCGACAATCGCGGGCTCGTACAGGCGGGCGACGTTCGCCTCGCACCGCGCAGCCATCTGAAATCGGCAACGGCGGTGACGGTCGCCTTCCGTCCGGAATTCGTTCGGCTTGCCGGTGCCGGCGAGGGCGGCATGCCGGCCCGCATCGAACGGCTCGAGTTCCTCGGCTCGGAAGTGGTGGTATTCACCAAGCTCGCTGCGATGGACGGCATGGTCGTCGCCAAGCTCGCGCCGTCCGCGGCGATCGGGCTGGAAGCCGGACAACGCGTCGAGCTGAAGCTCGATCCGAGGGCGATCCTGCTGTTCGACGAACACGGCGAGCGGCTTGCCGCCGGCCTTGCCACGGTCTCTGCCGGGCAGGAGGAAGTTCTGCATGGCTAGCGTCGTGTCTTTCCCGGCTACTGCCCGGCCCGCACCTTCGGCGGCCGACGTCGCAGGCCGCCGCGAGGCTAGGCTCGCCATGATGCTTTCCGCTCCGGCGCTGGTGCTGCTGCTGCTCTTCATCATCCTGCCGACGATCGCGGTGCTCTTCCTTGGCTTCACCGATTTCGAGCTGGGATACGGCAGCTTCAACTTCGTCGGCTTCGAGAACTATGCCGAGCTCCTCAACGATCGTACCTTTCGCAAGTCGTTGTGGAACACCGCGGTCTACGCGGCGATCGTCGCGCCCGTCTCGATGGCCCTCGGTCTTGCGATCGCGCTGCTGATCGAGGCGGAAGGATGGGGCAAGAGCCTATTCCGGACCGTCTACTTCCTGCCGGTGGCCTCGCTGCTCGTCGCCATGGCCACCGTCTGGCAATATCTTTTTCACCCGACCATCGGGCCGATCAATGCCGCGCTTGCGCTTGTCGGCATCGCGGGGCCGAACTGGCTCGGGGCCTCAAGCACGGTGATGACCAGCCTGTCGATCATCGGCATCTGGCAGTCGACGGGCTTCAACATGGTGCTCTTCCTCGCCGGCCTCTCGGCGATCCCGCGCGAGCTCTACCAGGCGGCCGAGGTCGATGGTGCGCGTTCGGCGGTCTCCCGCTTCCGGCTGGTGACATGGCCCATGCTCGGGCCGACCACGCTCTTCGTCACCACGATCAGCATCATCAACGCGGTCAAGGTGTTCGAGACCGTCAAGACCTTGACCGAGGGCGGGCCCAACAAGGCCTCCGAGGTGCTGCTCTTCACCATCTACCAGGAGGGCTTCGTCTACCTGAGGGTCGGCTATGCCTCGGCGATGACGGTCATCTTCCTGGCGATCCTCGTGTCGCTGATGTTTCTCCAGTACCGTGTCATGGACCGGAAGGTGCACTACGCATGATGGCCGACCGCTTCACCCTAGGACGGGCCATGCGCCTTGCCGTCCTGTCGCTCGGGGCCGTCATCTTCCTGGCTCCCTACATCTTCATGATTTCGACCGCCGGCAAGGCGCAAAGCGAGATCTTCTCCTCCTCCCTGTCGCTGATCCCGCAAACCTGGTCCTATGCGGAGAATTTCGCCAAGGCGTTCGGCCGGGTCTCCATGGGCGGGCTGCTCGTCAACGGGGTAATCGTTTGCGGCCTCATCCTGGTCGTTCAGGTGATCGTCGCCATTCCGTGCGCCTATGCCATGGCCAAGCTGTCCTTCCGGGCGGCACGGGTGATGATGGCGCTGGTCATGCTCGGTCTGCTGGTGCCGATCCATGCAACGGCCTTGCCGCTCTATGTCGCTTTCGATCGCTTGGCCGTGCTCAACAGCTATTTCGCGCTGGTCGCGCCGTTCTCGATCTCGGTGTTTGCCATCTTCCTCTTCCTGCAGTTCTTCCGCGGCATTCCCGATGACCTGATCCATGCGGCGCGACTCGACGGCATGTCCGAGGTCGGCATCGTCGCGCGGGTCATCGTGCCGAATGCCTGGCCGGCGATCACCGCCTTTTCGATCTTCTCGGTCGTGGCGCACTGGAATGACCTGTTCTGGCCGCTGATCGTCGTCACCAACCAGGCCTATGCCACGCCGCCGCTTGGCCTTCTGTACTTCCGCGCGGCGGAAGCCGGCGACGACTACGGCGCGCTGATGGCGGCCACCCTCATCATCACCCTTCCCCTCGTGCTCGCCTTCCTGCTCGCGCAGAAGCGTTTCGTCGAGGGCATCACCATGACCGGTCTGAAAGGCTGATCGGTCGCAACCCAAGGAGACCTGCGATGACCTATCTCAAGAAGGCGCTGGCTGCGGCAGCTGTGACGCTCGCCGTCAGCATGCCTGCCCATGCCGAGACCACGCTCAACGTGCACTATCCGATGCCCGGCTTCTTCAAGGACGTGATGGACACGATCTCGAAGAAGTTCATGGAAGAAAACCCGGACATCAAGATCACCTTCGCCAATCCTTCGGCGACCTATGAAGAAGGCATCCAGACCATCATGCGCCAGGCCGGCACGGCCGAAATGCCGGATGTCACCTTCATCGGCCTCAACCGCCTGCGCATGGTCAACGAGCGCGACATTCCGGTCGATCTCGCTCCCTTCATGGCCAAGGACGGCAACATGGCCGAGCAGGGCTTTTCCGACAACATCCTGAAGCTCGCCCAGGTCAAGCGCAAGCAGGTCGGCCTCGCCTTCGCTACCTCCAACCCGATCATGTATTACAACGCCGATCTCGTCCGCAAAGTCGGCGGCAACCCGGATCAGCCGCCGAAGACCTGGGACGAAGTGATCGCGCTGTCGTCCAAGATCAAGGCACTCGGTGACGGTAATGAAGGCATCGACTTCCGCTGGCAGGGCGACGACTGGATGTTCTCCGCGCTGCTGTTCGGGGCCGGCGGCCAGATGCTGAAGGATGACGAAAGCGGCGTGGCGTTCAACGGTCCGGAAGGTCAGAAGGCCTTCGAACTGGTCGACCGCCTGGTCAAGGAAGGCGGACTTCCGGTGTTCACCAAGCAGGCCGGCGAACAGGCCTTCGTCGCCGGCAAGGTCGGCTTTGCCTTCATGACGACCGGTGCACTTCGCAACACCATCAAGAATGTCGGCAACAAGTTCGAGCTGCGCACCGGTCATATCCCCCTGATCGACCCGGCCAACGGCAAGCTTCCGACCGGTGGCAACGCGGCCGTCATGCTGACCCGTGATGCCGAAAAGCAGGAAGCCGCCTGGAAGTTCATCAAGTTCGCCGCCGGCCCCTTCGGTGCCTCGGTCGTCGTTCCCGGCACCGGTTACGTCCCGAACAACGAGCTTGCCGCAAAGTCGCCGGACTATCTCGGCAACTTCTACAAGGAAAACCCGCTGTTCCGCGCCGGCCTCGAACAGATGCCGCTGATGCAGCCCTGGTATGCTTTCCCCGGTTCGAACGGCGTGAAGGTCACGCAGACGATCGTCGAGAACCTGTCGCGCGTGGTCGAGCAGTCGGCCGAGCCGAAGGAAGCGCTCGACGATGCCGCTGCCGAAGTCGAGGCCCTGCTGCCGCGCAGCTGACACGAGAGACTTCGCTCTCCTGAAACGGATGCGCCGCTCACAAGGCGGCGCATTCTATTTTATCAGTTTGCCGTGGAAATCCGGCGGACCGTCCCGCCGGGGTTCAGCTTGTGCGCGAGCCGGAGGTGACGGGGAGCAGCGGAATTTTCGGCCATGTCGAGCAGAAGAGAGGCTGCCGTCGCTCCCATGCTGGCATCGGCCATTTCGATCGTCGTCAGCTGTGGATGCATCAGCCGGCCGATCGGGATGCCGTCGAAGCCTGTAACCGAAACGTGGTCCGGCACAGAGAGCCCCTCCCGGCGCAGGGCGCCTATCACGCCGAGGGCCAGAAGGTCATTCGAGGCGATGATCGCGGTCGGCCGCCGGCGCTGCATGGCAAGGCCGAGATCGAGGCCGTCATAGCCGGTGACGAAGGGAATCTGCAGCGCGTCGAGCACAGGCAATCCGGCAGCAAGCATGGCTTCGCAATAGCCGTCGTACCGCAGGCGTGCGCGGTCGGAAGCCTCGAAATGGCCAGAGACGAAGAGAATGTCGCGATGCCCCTGCTCGATCAGGTGTTCGGAAATCTCTCGGCCGGCGAGGCGGTTGTCCACGGTGACGGCCGCGCGAAAGCGGGCATTAGGCAGGTTGTTGAGCAGGACGGTCGGCGGCAGCTGGGCCGGCAGGGCGCGCTGGCTGCGAACCGGATCGCAAACCGTCAAGATCAACCCCGTCGGCTTTTCCGCCAGCAGGTATTCGACCGCGTCGATCTCGCGGGCCGGATCATAGTCGGATTGGGCGATCAGCACGCCATGGCCGGCAACCCGCATCCGGTTCTGAATGCCTGATAGGGAGGCGGCAAACACGGGATTGGTGATGCTCGGAATGAGGACGCCGACGACGGGCCGGCGGCGCGTGCCGGGATTTATGCGGTCGACGCGATGGTAGCCCAGATCCGACGCGGCCTTGCGCACCCGGCGGACCATGCCCTCGCTGGCCGGACCGCCGCGATTGAGGACGCGGCTGACGGTTGCCATCGAGCAACCGGCCCTGAGAGCAATTTCTTCCAGCGTCGGCATTGTCGCGATGTCCCTGATCGTGAAGCACGGGGCGAACCCGGGTGATCGCGATCAGGTAGCTGTCGGTCGTGACACTGGTTTGAAGGCCGAAACGCTGCGTTTGGGCAGGAGAAGCGGAACAACGACCCCGCAGGGGTGGGGCCGTTGCCGTGTTCGATGTCATTCCTGCCGTCGCCGCTACGCTTCTCAGACGGACTGGTAGGCTTCGACGATCGCGGCGATCTGCTCGGCGTTGAGGGCGGCCATCTGGTCGGTGGTGATCGCCTGCAACTGCTCGCTCGACAGGTTGTGGATATCCTCGGTGGATAGGCCGGCAAGTGCCGATGTGCTGATCGAGGCGATGTCGGCGGTCGAGAAGGTGGCAAAATCCTCGGTGCCGAAAGCCGCGATCTGGATGGAACTCAACCCGCTGACCTGGGATGCCGTCAGGGCCTCGACCTGTACGGTCGAGAGGGCCGCGACCTGCGCCGTCGTCAAGCCGGCGAGCGCCTTGGAACTCAGGGCGACCACCTGGGTTGTGGTCAGTGCCGCGATGTTGCCGGTGCCGAGCGCGGCCACCTGGACCGCATTGAGTGCGCCGATCTGCCCGGTGGTCAGCGCCGCGATCTGGGTGGAGGTCAGGCTGCGGATCTGGCTGAAGCTCAGGGCCGCCATCTGCGCGGTCGAGAGGGCTGCGACCTTTTCCGTGCTCAGGGCGGCAATGTTGGCCGTCGACAGACCTGCGATCGCCGATGCACTGATTGCATTGAGATCATCGGTCGAGAGCGTCGCGAGGTGGCCCGTCGACAAGGCGGCAACCTGGGTCGAGCCAAGGGCTCCGAGCTGCACCGAGGACAGCGTGTCGAACTGGGCCGTCGACAGCGCGCCGATCTGGCCGGATGTCAGGCCCGGCAGGGCCTTGGTGCTTAGCGCTGCGATCTGTTCCGACGAGAGCGCGGCGATCGTGCCGGTCGACAGACCGGAGATGCCGGCAGAGCTCAGTGCGCCGATCTGCGCCGTCGTCAGGCTGCCGACCTGCGTCGAGCTCAGGGCTTCGACCTGGGCGGCGGACAGTGCGGCGATCTGGCCGCTGGTCAACACCGCAACACGCTCGACAGTGAGTGCAGAGATGTTCGCGGCCGAAAGACCGGGGATCGCGGCCGAACTGATAGCGGCGATCTCACTGGTGGTGAAGGTCGAAAGATCGGCGACGGAGAGGGCCGCGATCTGGTCGGAACTGAGGGCGGCGATCTGAGCCGAGGAGAGCACCTCGATCTGCGTGCTCGAAAGCGCGGTGATCTGGGCGGCACTCAGGCCCGGGATCGCCTTCGAGCTCAGGGCTGCGACTTGTTCCGAGGAAAGAACGGCGACGCTTGCGGTCGTCAATCCGGCGACGGCGGTGGAGCTCAAGGCGCCGACCTGGGCCGTCGTCAGGCCGGAGACCTGTGTCGATGTCAGCGCGGCAGCCTGTCCGGAGGTCAGCGCCGCGATCTGTGCAGTGGTGAGCGCCGCGACCTGTTCCTGGTTGAGGGCGGCGATGTTGCCGGTCGACAATCCGGCAAGGGCCGCAGAGCCGATGGCCGCAATGTCGGAAGAGGAGAAGGTCTCAAGATCGTCGGCGCTGAGGGCCGCGATCTGCGCCGATGTCAGCGCGGCGATCTGGGTCGAGGACAGGGTGTCGATCTGATCGGTGCTGAGTGCCTCGATCTGCCCTGCCGTGAGGCCGGCGATCGCTTTGGCACTCAGGGCTGCGACCTGGTCAGTGGAGAGTGCGGCAATATTTGCGGTGGATACGGTCTTGATCTGGGTCGCGGTCAGCGCGGCGATCTGGGCCGTCGTCAGGGCGGCGACCTGTCCTGAACCGAGTGCGCCGACCTGGCTCGCGGTCAGGGCGGCGACCTGGGTCGTCGACAGTGCCGCGATCTGGTCGGTGTTCAGCGATGCGAGGGTTTCGGTCGACAGACCGGTAATCGCCGCGGAACCGACGGAGGCGATCTCCTCGGTCGTGAAGGTCGCGAGATCGGCGGTGCTCAGCGCGGAAATCTGCGCCGAGTTCATGGCGGCGATCTGCACCGAGGTCAGCGACTCGACCTGCGCGGTCGTCAGGGCCTCGATCTGCGCCGAGGTCAGACCGGCAATCGTCTTGGCGCTCAGCGCTGCGACCTGTTCCGTCGTCAGCGATGCGATGCTCGCCGTCGACAGACCGGAGATGCCGCCGGAGCTCAATGCGGCAATCTGGAGGGTGGAGAATGCCTCGAGCTGTTCGGAGCCGAATGCATCGACCTGGCTCGAAGACAGCGCAGCGAGCTGGGTGGTCTTGAGCGCGGAAACCTGGTCGGGGCTGAGGGCGGCAATCGTCTCGGTCGCGAGGGCGGCAATCGCCGTCGAGCTGATTGCTGCGATGTCGTCGGTCGAGAAGGTGGCGATATCCTCGGTCGACAGCGCGGCGATCTGGACCGAGGTCATGGCGCCGACAAGGGCCGAGGTCAGGGCGGCGGCCTGCCCGGTCGAAAGGGCTTCGATCTGGGCTGAACTCAACCCGGTGATCGCCTTGGTGCTGATGGAGGCGATCTGATCGGCGGAGAGCGCGGAGATCTTGGCCGTCGACAGGCCCGAAATGCCGGCCGAGCTCAAGGCGGCAATCTGCGAGGTGGAGAGGTTGCCGATCTGGGTGGAGCTCAAGGCTTCGACCTGACCCGACGACAGGGCGGCGAACTGGTTGGTCGTCATCGCAGAGATCTGCTCATTGGTGAGCGACGCGATGTTGCTCGTCGAAAGAGCGGAAATGGCGGCCGAGGAGAGGGCCGCGATTTCGTCTGCCGAGAAGGTCGCGAGGTCCTCTGCCGTCAGTGCGGCGGACTGAACGGATCCGAGAGCCGCGATCTGAGCGGACGACAGGACGTCGACCTGCTCCGGCGACATAGCCTCGACCTGGGCGGCGGTCAGGCCGGCTACCGCTGTCGTGCTGAGTGCCGCGACCTTGTCGGTCGAAAGGGCGGCGATGCTGCTGGTGGACAGAGCCTTGATCTGCGTTGAAGTCAGGGCGCTGAACTGAGTGGCCGTCAGGGCCGCGATCTGGCTGGAGGTGAGTGCAGCGATCTGACCGGTCTTCAGTGCCGCGATCTGGCTGGTCTTCAGTGCCGCCGTGTGGTTCGAGCTCAAAGCCGCGAGGTTGGCGGACGAGAGGCCACCAATCCCGAGCGTGCTGATCGAGGCGATCTCGGTGGTCGAAAACGCTGCAAGATCCGCGGTGCTCAGGGCTGCGATTTGCGCCGATGTCAGGGAGGCGATCTGGGCGGAGGTCAGAGCTTCAACCTGGATGACGGAGAGGGCGTCGATCTGTGCGCTGGTGAAGCCGGTAACACCCTTGGTGCTGAGGGCTGCCACCTGTGCGGTCGAAAGAGCCGCGATATTGTCGTCCGTCAGTGCTGCGACCTGCGCCTGGGTGAGTGACGCAATCTGGGAGGTGCTCAGGTTGGAAATCTGCGACGGTGTCAGCGCGGCGACCTGAGCCGTGGTCAGAGCCGCGATCTGGGTCGTCTTCAGGGCCGCGATCTGGTCGGGGCTCAGAGCGGCAATGTTCAAGGTGGTCAGTCCGACCACGGACTTGGCCGCGATCGCGGCAATGTCGGCCGTCGAGAAAGTCGCGATATCCTGGTCAGTCAGGGCGGCGATCTGTGCCGAGCTCATTGCTCCGACCAGAACGGAGGTCAGTGCTTCCGATTGACTGGTGGAAAAGGCGTCGATCTGGGCGGATGTCAGGCCGGGAACGGCCCTCGAGCTCAGGGCGGCAATCTGGCCTGTCGAGAGGGCGGGGATGCTATCCGAGGAAATCGCCCGGATCTGGGCGGAGTTCAGGGCGGCGACCTGCAGCGTGGTCAGGGCTGCGAGCTGGTCGGTTGTCAGCGCCGCGATCTGGGTGGTTTTCAGGACTGCGACCTGCGCTGTCTTGAGGGCCGCGGCTTGTTCGGTGGTCAGTCCGGCGATGTTTGCGGTCGAAAGCCCGCCGATTGCCGAGGCACTGATCGCTGCAATCTCGGCGGTCGAGAAGGTCGCGATGTCCTCGGCGGACAAGGCGGCGACCTGGGTCGAGGTCAGGGCGGCGATCTGGGCCGAGGTCAGAACGTCAATCTGAGCGCTTGTCAGGGCGCCGATCTGGGTCGAGGTGAGACCGGGGATCGCCTTGGTGCCGAGCGCGGCGATCTGGTCGGTCGTCAGCGCGGGGATGCTGGTGCTCGACAGAGCCTTGATCTGCAGCGAGGTCAGCGCACCGATCTGGGTCGATGACAGAAGAACGATCTGGGTCGATGTGAGGGCGGCGATCTGGGTGGTGGTCAGCGCCGCGACCTGGGTCGTCTTCAGCGCGCCGATCTGCTCGGAGCTGAGGCCGGCAATATTGCTCGTCGTCAGACCCATCACGGCGGACGAGCTGATCGCGGCGATATCAGCGCTGGAGAAGGTCGCGAGATCTTCCGAGGTCAGCGCCGCAATCTGGATCGAGCTCAGAGCGGCAATCTGTGCGGTCGACAGGACATCGATCTGGTCGGACGTCAGGGCCCTGATCTGCGCTGAGGTCAGGCCGGAGACCGCCTTGGTGCTGAGAGCGGCGATCTGGGTGGAGGACAAGGCCGGAATGCTGGCGCTGGACAGGGCCTTGACCTGGAGCGAAGTCAAGGCTCCCAGTTGTGCCGTTGTCAGTGCGGCAATCTGATCGGACGTCAGCACCGCGACCTGGCTGGTCTTCAGCGCGGCAATCTGATTGGTCTTCAGCGCGGCCAGTTGACCGGTGCCCAGCACGGCAATGGTTTCGCTCGACAGGCCGGTAATTGCCGCCGAGCTGATCGCCGCGATTTCGGCGGTCGAGAAGGTCGCGACATCTTCGGTGGTCAGGGCTGCGATCTGGGTGGACGTCAGCGCCGCGATCTGAAGGGAGGACAGAATGTCAACCTGGTCGGATGACAGAGCATCGATCTGAGTAGCGGTCAGGCCCGGGACGGCCTTCGTGCTCAGAGCTGCCATCTGCGCCGTCGAGAGGGCGGCAATGTTATCGGTCGACAAGGCCCTGACCTGCGCCGAGGTCAAAGCGGCGAACTGAAGGGTCGAGAGGGCGGTGACCTGATCCGATGTCAGGGCGGCGATCTGGGCCGTGGTCAGGGCTGCGATCTGGGTGGTCTTCAACGCCGCAATCTGGTCAGAGCTCAGCGTCGCGATGTTAGTCGTGGAGAGGCCGGGCAGGGCCTTGGCCGTGATCGCCGCGATGTCGGCCGTCGAGAAGGTGGCGATTTCATCGGTCGTCAGCGTCGCCAATTGGGCCGAGGTGAGGGCTGCCACCTGGCTGGAGGTCAGGGCTTCGACTTGAGACGAGTCGAAGGCGTTCACCTGCTTGGTGCTCAGAGCCGCGACCTGGGCCGTGTTCAGGTTTTCGATCTTGTCGGTGGTGAGTATGGCGAGCTGGTCGAGGGTGAGGCCGACGATGACCGATGCGGAGATCGCGCTGACCTGGGTCGTCGAGAATACGGCGAGGTCTTCGGTCTCGAGTGCGGCGATCTGGGCCGATGAAAGGGCCTTGATCTGGGTGGTCGACAGGGCGGCCGCATCTTCCGTCGTCCACGCCGCGACCTGAGAGGTCGAGAGGCTCCTGATTTGGCTCACGCTAAGCGTAGGAATGGTCGTGGTCATAAGAGAAGCCCTTTGATGTTATCCATTGCTCAAATCATTTCGCCCTGCTGACGATGGCCGGAAGACATGCCCCGCGCCGTTGCCGCAAGCCTCTATGCGCGCGGAAAAGTTACCGAAATCGGCCTGTCTTCGCGAATCGCAGACGCAGGACGGCATTCCGGCATTCCCATGCACGGGACAATTTATGAGGGCATAAGCTTGCCTGAACCTGATACCCGGCCCCGAACGGCAGTTGCAGAGGAGGAATTGCACGGCCTCCCCCGCCTTGCGGAGGGTGATCTTTTGCACAAGCGGTCGGCAGTATGGCGGCTCGATCAGGTCATGGCGCCCGAACATTCCGTCGGCGGGCAGCGGCTGGCCGGATCAAACCTCCAGGATGGCCTTGATGACGCCGGCCTCGGGGCGCGACCATTCGGAGAAAAGGCCTACCGCGTCTTCCAGTCTGCCGCGGTGGGTGTTGAGCGCGCGGGTCGGCACCCGGCCCGCCTCGATCTGGCGCACCACCTCGGCGAAGTCGTCGGGCTGGGCGTTGCGGCTGGCAAGAAGCGTCACCTCCCGCTTGTGGAATTCCGGATCGGAAAAGGCGATGTCCTGGCGCACCACCGAAAGCAGCACGTAGCGGGCGCCGTGGTTCAGAAAGTTGAAGCCGCGCTGCATGGGCACCGCGTTGCCGGTGGCGTCGACGACCACGTCGAACCATTCGCCGCCGGTCTGTCGTTCGGCATTCGCTTCCGCCCGGTCGTTGGCGATCAGGACCGCATCGGCGTCCAGCCGGTCCACGGCAAAGGCAAGGCGGTCTTCGCGGGTGTCCATGACCGTCACATGGGCGCCCCGGGCCTTGGCAAAGATGATCGCAGACATGCCGATCGGGCCCGACCCGGTCACCAACACGCGATCCTGCGCACTGATGTTGCCGCGTTTCACGCCATGGGCACCGATCGCGAGGAACTCGATCATGGCCGCGTCTTCGAGCGCAATGCCGCCGGTCGGCACGACATTCCGTTCCGGTACCGAGACATAGTCTGCCATGCCGCCATCGCAATGGACGCCGAGCACGCGAATGTTGCAGCAGGCATTGGTCAGGCCCTTGCGGCAGGCCTGGCAGCCGCCGCAGGACAGGTAGGGCACGATGTAGACAGGGTCGCCCTTGCGGAGCGCGCTCTCGGACGGAGCCTCCTCGACCGTACCGGACAGTTCGTGTCCCATGACGCGCGGATATTCGAGGAAGGGATGCTTGCCGGCGAAGATATGGAAATCCGTGCCGCAGATGCCGACATGGCGGATGCGGACCAGCACCTCGCCGCCAGCACGGACTGGATCAGGGCGGGAGACGAGCGAGAGGCGGCCGGGTTCGTCGCAAACGAGCGCTTTCATTGGGTATTCCTGTCTGTCTTGGCAGCGATGACTTGGAGATCGGCATTGACGTGGTCGCGCCACGCGCGCGCCGAGACCAGTTCCGGCGGGAAGAGGCCGGAAATGGTGAAGAACGGGGCGGAGGGGTCCGACGGATCGACGGTCCGGGCAGCTTCGAGGATTTCGTCGCGGCGCGGGTCGTCGCAATCCATGCGCCTGCGAACGACGGCGATCCACACGGCGACGACATGAGCGAATTCTGTGGCTCCGCCGCCGGCCGCGAGTGCTTCGACTGCGGCCGCGAAGATGCGCTGCGGAAGCTTCTGGCTGCAATCCATGGCGATCTGGATATTGCGGTGGGCGATCGCCCTGTTGGCAAAGCGCTCGATCAACTGGCGCTGGTATTCAGCAAGGTCGATGCCGGGAACGGGGTCCAGTGTCGGCGCGACCGCCTTCATGTGGCGGTGGACCTCCTCGACCAGTTCCGGGACGGCCATGACGTCGCGTACGAACTCCAGGCCGTGGAGCAGGCCTAGATGGGCGATCAGCGTGTGCGAGCCGTTGAGAAGTCTGAGCTTCATCTTCTCATAGGGTTCGACATGGCTTGCGAAGATCGCGCCACCGGCTTCCCAGGCGGGACGGCCGGAGACGAAGCGATCCTCGATGACCCATTGCAGGAAGGGTTCCGTCTCGAGGGCAAGCCTGTCTTCGACGCCGAGCAGCTCGGCCGCGCGTGCCCTGGTGTCAGCGGTCGCGGCGGGCACGATGCGATCCACCATGCTGCAGGGGAAGGCGCCGTGGCCGGCAATCCAGCGGGCAAGGTCCGGGTCGCGGCGCTCGGCCATTTCGAGCACGAGACGGCGGACGATCGTGCCGTTGGAGGGAAGATTGTCGCAGCAGAGCACGGTGTAGGGCGCAACGCCGCTGCTGCGGCGCAGTGCCAGCCCCTCGACCAGAAATCCGAGTGCGCCGACGGGTGCGTGCGGGTTGGCGAGGTCCGCCGCTACGGCGGGATGATCGATATCGAGGCTACCGGTCGCAGGGTGGAGGCCATAGGCCTTTTCCGAAACGGTCAGGGTCACCACGCGAATGTCGGGGTGGGCCAGATAGTCGAGAACCTTCTGCCTGTCTTTTGCGGCGCAGACCCAATCCACCGTCGCCCCGATGATCTCGGCGGTGTCCTCGTCCGATCCGCGCACGACGATCGAATAGAGGCCGTCCTGCTCGTCCAGGGCATCCACCGGTTCCGGAGAGCGCAGGTTGACAGCCACGATGCCCCAGGGGCCGAAGGTCGAGGCGAGGGCGCGCTGCGTGTAGACGGCCTGATGCGCCCTGTGGAACGCGCCAAGACCGAAGTGGACGATACCGGGGCGCAGTGTCGAGCGGTCATAGGTCGGGCGACGGACGCCGGCGGGCAGAGTGGTGATGCTTGAAAGGCGTTCCATGGGCGTCAGGCCAGTCCATATCGGGAGTGAAGCAGGGTGCGTTCGATGCCGCGCAGTTCGGCAAGCCCCTTGAGGCGACCGATCGCCGGATAGCCGGGCTGGGCGCCGCGCGTCAGGTCGTCGAGGATTTCCTGGCCGTGGTCGGGGCGCATGGCGATGCGATGATCCTCGCGGCCCTCGTCACGGCGGCGCCTTTCCTCGGTCAGCAGCGCGGCGAGCACCGCGACCATGTCGGTGCCGCCGTCCAGATGTTCGTCCTCGAAGAACGAGCAGGGCACGGTGTCTGTGTCGCGGGTGACATTGCGCAGGTGCACGAAATGGATGCGGTCGGCGAAGCGGCTGGCGATGAAGGGCAGGTCGTTGTCGGCACGCGCGCCGAGCGATCCGGTGCAAAGCGTCACACCATTGGCGCGGCTGTCGACCTGAGACAGCATGTGGGCGTAGTCGGCTTCAGTCGAAAGAATGCGCGGCAGGCCGAGCAGCGGCCAGGGCGGATCGTCGCCATGGGCGCAGATATTGATGCCGACCTGTTCGGCGACCGGGGTCACTTCGGAGAGGAAATCGACGAGGTTCTGCTGCAGCCGGGCGCGATCGATGCCCTGGTAGGAGCGCAGCTTTTCGAGCAACTGGTCGAGCGTGTAGCCGTCGGCCGAGCCCGGCAGGCCGGCGCCGATGTTGCGGCCAAGCGCGGCGATCTTGTCGTCGGCCATGGCGGAGAAGCGTCTGGCCGCATCCTCGACCAGCCAGTCGGGATAGTCGCCGGCGGCGCCAGGGCGCTTGAGGATATGGATGTCGAAGGCGGCGAAATCAGTAAGATCGAAGCGCATGGCCCGGGCGCCATGACGGGTTTCCCAGCGCAGGTCGGTGCGGGTCCAGTCGAGCACCGGCATGAAATTGTAGCAGACGGTGCGGATGCCGCAGGTGGACAGGCGGCGCAGTGTCTCCTGCCAGTTGGCGACATGGCCGCGCCATTCGCCGGTCTGGGTCTTGATGTCTTCCGAGACGGGCACGCTCTCGACCACGTCCCAGTAAAGGCCGCCGGCCTTGATTTCGTCCTGACGCTGGCGAATGCCGTCGATGGTCCAGGCGGTACCGGTCGGCACATGATGCAGGGCGCTGACAATGCCTTCGGCCCCCGCCTGCGCGGCATCGCGCACCGTCACCTTGTCGACCGGGCCAAACCAGCGCCATGTGTGTTTCATCGTGTCGTCCTCCCGGTCCGGCCGGTGTGCTCGAAGGTGGTCGCAATCCGCGTTCTCACGGGCGGATCAGTTTTCGCTTCCCGGCTCCTCCCCGAAGCTTTCCGAAAATCTCTTCTGGGCCAGCGTCAGATGTCGACGCATGGCCTCGCGTGCCGCCGCCGGATCCCCGGCCGCAATGGCGTTGCGGATTTCCCTGTGTTCCTCGACCGCCCGCTTCCAGGTGTGCGGGCCTTCGAAATAGCTTGCGAGCTTCTCGAAGTAGGGCGACGTCCGCTTGTCGCTCAGAAGCCCCGCGAAGTGGCGAAGCGGGGCATTGCCGATCATGTCGACGATGGCGACATGGAAACTGAGATCGGCCGCGACGGCGCGTTCCGACTCGTCGAGCGATTGCTCCATGCGATGGAGCATCTCGTCGAGCCGGGCGATGCCTTCCGGCGTGGACCGGCGCGCGGCCTCTTCGGCAATGGCACTCTCGACGATGCAGCGGGCCTCGAGGATTTCGAAGGGGCCGTCGCCGTCGACAACGGGCAGGATGACGGGCGCCGCCGTCGGTCTCCGGGCGATGTAGACGCCCGATCCCATGCGGATCTGGATGTGGCCCTCCACCTCCAGCACGATCAGAGCCTCTCGCACGGTCGGGCGGGACACGCCAAACCGGTCTGCAAGGTCGCGCTCCGCGGGGAGACGGTCGCCGACCCGTAGTTCGCCCGCTTCGATCAGGGCTCGTATCTGGTCCGCGACCTGCCGGTAAAGGCGGCGCGGTTCCAAGGCCACAAACATCGTCGTCCTCCCTGGACGCATGTCCTCTCATGCGTTTTGGTAAAGTGGTCTTACCAATTTATGCTGATACGCCGCCTCTTGTCCTTGAGTCAACCGACAACTGGTTTTCTTGCGGAGAACAGGCCCAGACCCTTCCGGTCCGTAGTCGTCTGCAGGGCCATAAACGGGGTTTGGATCACGAAGTCGCGTTAAATGACGGAGGTTGGCCGCCAGTTGGGGCGGGACAGGAAACGCGAGTTTCCTCCCTTGTTACTCCCTCTTCGGTCATTGCCGGCGGGCGGGCTTTCCGGATCAAATGCCGAAAGGAATTGGCCATGGCAGGGAAAAGCGCGCTGCCATGGCAGACAATGTCAGGCGAAGGGTTCCGTCGGGCCCTTTGCCGGCGTCGTGAACCATTGCGGGCCCAAGGCCGTCATGTGGATGTGGTCCTCGAGACGGATGCCGAACTGGCCGGGTACGACGATCATCGGTTCGTTGGAGAAGCACATGCCTTCCTCAAGTCGAACCTCATTGCCGCGCACGATGTAGGGCTCTTCGTGGATTTCCAGGCCGAGGCCATGGCCGGCGCGGTGCGGAAGGCCGGGCAGCCGATAGTCTGGCCCGAGGCCATGGCGGGCGAGGGCGGCGCGTGCGGCGGCATCGAGGTTTTTGCAGGGGGCACCGATGTGTGCGGCGTCGAACACCGCCTGCTGGGCCTCCCGCTCGATCGCCCAGATCCGGGCAAAATCGGCGGAAGGCTCGTCCAGCATGTAGGTGCGGGTGAGGTCGGAGTGATAGCCGTCGATGCGGCAGCCGGTGTCGACGAGCACGACGTCACCTGGCGCATAGACCTGATCGCCGTCCGCGCCATGCGGCAGGGACGTAGCCTCGCCGAAGGAGACGATGCAGAAGGTGGAGCCGCCTTCGGCGCCCAATGCCCGGTGCTGCTCGTCGATGTAGCGAACGACCTCCGAGGCGTGGATGCCCGGCTTCAGGATGGCATGGGCGCGCCGGTGAACCTCGAGCGTGAGGTTCATCGCATACTGGATGATGTCGATTTCCGTCTGCGACTTGCGCACGCGGTGGCTGCGGACGAGCGGGCCGCCGTCGAGCAGGCGCTCGGCGCCAAGCTGGCGCGCCAGCGCATGATAGACGAAGAGCGGCAGGGAATCGTCCAGCGCGAGCTTGGCGCCATCCGGAACAAGCGAGGCAACGAGCGAAGCGCTGTTTTCCTCTTCCTGCCAGACATGGATTTCGCCGGGCAAATGGGGAAGGCTTTGGACGCGGCTGAGTTCGAAGCCCGGCACGATGTAGTGGAGTGCCGTCGGCGTCACGACAGCGCCCAGCAGGCGTTCGCTCTGATGCCAGACAAGGCCGGTAAAGTAGCGCAGGCTCTCGGTCGAGCCGAGCAGAACGCCGCCGAGGTTCTGTTCCTCGATGGCTTTGCGCAGCCGCGAAAGCCTTGCCGATCTTTCCTGATCAGAGATCTTCGGGTGGGGGAGGCTCATTGGATGCACCTTTCAATGGGGTCCGGGTCGGGTCTCGGCTGCGTTCAGTTGAACCGGCCGGGCCGGAAGGCGGTGATGTCGATGCTGGTCGGCCTGTCGGCTGCGAGTTCGGCCACCAGCCTGCCGGTGCCGGCGGACTGGGTGAGGCCGAGGTGGCCGTGGCCGAAGGCGTAGATGACCGACCGGCTGCCGCTGGCGCGTCCGATCACCGGCAGGCAATCGGGCATGGAAGGCCTAAAGCCCATCCATTCGCGGCCGCCGGTCGTCTCGAGTTCGGGCAGAAAGCGCTTGGCCTTGGCGAGCAGGGCCTTGGAGCGCTGGTAGTTCGGCGGAAGGTCCAGGCCGCCGAGTTCGACAGCGCCACCGACGCGGATGCCTTCGGCGAGCGGGGTGACGACGAAGGCGTGGTCGTTGAAGTAGAGCTGTCGCTGGAGGCGGAAGGCCTGGGGCGGTAGTGTCGTGTTGTAGCCGCGTTCGGTTTCGAGCGGCACCCGGTCGCCAAGGCCGGCGGCCAGTTTCCGCGACCATGCCCCACAGGCGACAACAACCGTGTTGGCGGAGATCGCCGTGCCATCCTTAAGCGTCACAAGGTTTCCGGTTCCTGCCGGGGCTACGGTCGTCACCTCGCCCTTGCGGAAGGTTGCGCCGCGCGACATGACAAGATCGACGAGGGCTTTCGTCAGGCCTTTCGGGTCGTTCACCTGAATGCCGTCGGAGGCATAGATAGCATGGCGAAACTGCGGGGCGAGCCCCGGCTGGAGCGCGTCGATCTCGGCACGACCGACGCGGTTGAACTCGAAGCCGGCCTTCTCCTTCGTGCGCCAGTCGGCGGCTGCGGCATCGAAGCTTGCCTCGCTGTCGTAGAGGTCGAGGGTGCCGGTGTTGTCGAAGAAGGAGGCCAGTGCGGCAGTCTCCCTGACGCCGTGCATCGCCATCGAGGCGAGGTGCATCATCGTCGTTTGAGCGGCGATCCCGTGTTCGAAGGCGCTGCGCGAGCTGGCGCGCCAGAAGTGCCAGAGCCAGGGGGCGATCTTCAAGGCATAGGCCGGCGGAATGCTCAGCGGACCGAGCGGGTCAATCAACCATTTCGGAGCCTTGAACATCACGCCGGGCGACGGAATCGGAATGATCTCGGGAAAGGCGAGAATGCCGGCATTGCCGGCGCTGGCACCGGCCGCGGCCTCTTCCCGCTCGATCATGGTGACTTTGCGCCCGTCGTTCTGGAGGTGGAAGGCGGCCATGGCCCCCACGATTCCGGCTCCGATGACGATGACGTCGGCATTTGTCTCAGCGACCATGAAATCTTCCCGTCGTTTTCCGTGTTGATGTGGTCTGTGTCTCGCCGCGATCAGAGCTTGTCGATCGTGAGCGCATTGTTCATGTCGCGGGCCACGTATTCCTGGATCTGCCGGACAATTTGTGCGGCGTGGTCGATAGCGAGGCGGTCGGCACCCTCGATGTCGCCGGCTTCGATCGCGGCGATCATGTCCTCGTGCTCGCGCACGTATTGCAGCGGCAGGCGATCATCGAAGGTGGAATAGTAAAGGCGCAGGATGCGCCGCCCCTCGTCGAGCAGGCGCGCGAAGAAGGTGGTGTAGTAGGCGTTGCCGCCGAGTTCGGCGATCGCGACGTGGAATTCGCGGTTGGCCTCGATCATCGCATAGGCGTCCTGCGCCCGGACCGCGGCCTCGAACTCTGTCTGGCGCTGGCGAATGACGGCCATCGCCGCAGGGTTCCGCTTGCCGGCGGCGGCACGCGTGGTGACGCGATACATCAAGGTAAGCGCGTCGAAATAGGTGGGCAGGCTGGCGAAGTCGATGGTCGCAACGATCGTGTTCCTGTTCGGCAGCGTCGTCACCAGTCCGTCGGAGGAAAGGCGCAGCAGCGCCTCGCGCACGGGGGTGCGGGACATGCCGAAGCGCTCGGAGAGCCGAACCTCATCGAGTGGGCTTCCCGGCGGCAGGCTCATTGCGAGAATTTCCTGTCGCAGTGTATTGTAGACCGTCTGCGTTCCTGAACCACGGGACCGCGGGGTGTCGACGTTACCGTCGTCTGTCGTCGTGCCTGTCATGATATCGCCTGCAGCCGGTTAGGGATGACTGGATGCCTATCTGCATGCATATTGTCGACAGCAAGATCGTGCAATCTCTTTTTGCCGACAAGATGTCGTTGCCCGGCCCAACTGCCTCAGTAAAGGGTCAGGCAGATGCCGAGCGGCGGGCCACAGTGCTTGCCGGCTTGCGATCGAGCCACTGTTCCAGCTCGGCTTCCGCCCTTTCAAGTGCATTGTGGTTGAGAAGCTTGCGGAGCAGGGCGACGGTCACGGCCCGGGCACGCAGGTTGAACCGGCCTTCTTCCTGTTCCTCGCCGATCGGCTGGTAGACGCCGAGCTTTTCGTAGAGCTGCTGGAGGCGGTTCTGCACGCTGCGCAGGGAAAGATTACGCCGCCGCGCGATCGCCCGGTCGGTAAGCCCAAGAGCAATGTCGATCAGGATCTCGTATTCGGAATCGGTGAAGCCACGGGCGTGTCCCTGACTTTTCTGCTGCAGTCCCCGTACCTCGCGGTCGATGACGCACTGCCCCTCGATGAAGATCGAGCGCAGGGCCAGCCTCAGCCGCTCATCGGAGGCCGACTTCAGCACGTAACCGTAAGCCGCGCCTTCCGGAACGATGCGGGAAATGCCGCGGACATTCGCTTCGTCGGCATAGTTCGACCAGAACAGGATGCTGGTGTCCGGCCGTTCCTTCCAGATGGTACGGGCCGCCTCGATCCCGTTGCGCGGGCTCATCTGCAGGTCCATGACGATGAACTCAGAGCGGTGTTCACGCGCGAGTCTTTCGCCGACGAGCCCGTTCTCCGCCTCGAAGACCATGTCGCATTCCGGCAGGGCGGAACGGACGGCTTCATTGAGATAAGCCCTGTGCAGCGCGTCATCCTCGACGATCAGAACTTTCATTCCCCAGTCTCCTCGTCCGGCAGGGGCAGGCTGACCCGAACAAAGGTCTCGTCCTGCTCGCGGCCAAAATTGAACCCGGCTGAGATCAGCCGCGCCCGGGTCCGCATGTTCTCAAGCCCGCTGCCAGGCCGCCTCGCGACCTTGCCGATGCCGATCCCGTTGTCCCGGACCTCCAGCAGCAGCTGACCCGCGACACAGGACAGCCCGACCGCGATGCGATCGCCCTGGGCATGGCGGATGGCGTTGTTGATCGCTTCCTGCGCGATGCGGAACAGCGCAACGCGAACCGAATGGCCGAGGCGTTCGGTCGCGCCTTCGGTGCGGTCGGTCAACGTGTGTTCGATTGTCAGGCCGCTGTCGCGAACGGAGCGGTCGAGGTGGTTCTCGATCGCATCCGCCAGCCCGAACAGTTGCAGGACCGAGGGGCGCGCTTCCTCGATGATCTGCCGCAGATCCTGCATGGAATGCTGCAGGCTGCGGAACAGGGGCTCGAGCGTTTCTCCACTGATGGTCGGCATCAGGCTCAGGCGTTCGAGACGCTTGGCGAAGCGGGTGAGGTCGGCGAGCGTCTGGTCGTGCAGATCCATGCCGATCCGCTGGCGCTCGGCTTCCAGCGCTTCGGTCAGGCGAAGGGCGCCGAGCCGCAGCCCCTCTTCCCGGGCGCGAGCCTCAGCTTCGACGATCGCCGAGCGCTTGGCCTGTTCGGCCGCCCTGAGGGCGAAGAAATAGGGTGCCAGAAGGTCGGCGATCGCCCGGGCGCGGGCGACGTCGGCGGGCGTGTAGAAGTCGGGCTTACGGCTGGAGCAGGACAGTGCGCCGATCGTCTCGCCCTGCACCTTGAGCGCCACATGCAGGCGGCTGCGCAGCCCGTGCTCGAAGATCGGCCTGGAGAAGGCACCGGAGAAGTTGAAGGCCGGATCGACGCCTGCATCGGCGGTCAGCATGCATTCCATTTCACCCTTCAGCAGGTTGCGGATCGGGCTGTTGGAGACGAGGGCCGGGGGCATCTTGCCCCAGTCGGTCTCGAAGCCGCTCTCATAGGCGGTGTGATAGGTGTTGTCGGGCGAGATGATGCAAACGTCCATATGGTCGTTCGGGATGATCAGGTTGATTTCCTTAGCGACCGCGCGTATGGCGGAGTGGAAATCAAGCTGTCCGGCCAGCAGGCGCGAAATCGCCAGGTACTGGCCCAGCAGTGATGCCGAGGCGCCTTCGAGCATGATGACCTCCCGGCTGCGCATGCTCCCTCCAGAGCCCGCGAAGCCTCCTCCATTTTCTTGCCATTAGCGCAAAAACCGCATCCGGCGTCCTGCGGAATTCCGCAAATATCCTGCGGGATCCCGCAGGCTCCCTGCTTCAATTCGTCTATACAGCTTTTTCGCTTTCATCCATCCTGAATTCACTGAGGCCGAAATCCTCAGGGGAGCAACATTTCCGGAGCGGCCGTTGAGGAGCGGTCCCGGAGATCCGCCGGACCATACCGGCTCTAGGGAGAGAGAGATGACCTTCAGGACCGTATTCCTGGCGTCGGCTGCGCTTGTCTGCGCCGCCATGCCGATGACTGCCCATGCCGATACTTCGGGCAAGAAGATTGCGCTGTCGAACAACTATGCCGGCAACTCCTGGCGCCAGGCCATGCTGACCAGCTGGGACAAGGTGACCAAGGAAGCCGTGAAGAGCGGCATCGTCGCCGCCGCCGACCCGTTCACGACCGCGGAAAACCAGGCGACCGAACAGGCCGCGCAGATCCAGAACATGATCCTCGAAGGCTATGACGCCATCGTCGTCAACGCCGCTTCTCCGACCGCGCTCAACGGCGCCGTCAAGGAAGCGTGCGACGCCGGTATCGTCGTGGTTTCCTTCGACGGCATCGTCAGCGAGCCATGCGCCTGGCGCATTGCCGTCGACTTCAAGGAAATGGGCCGCAGCCAGGTCGAATACCTGTCCAAGAAGATGCCGAACGGCGGCAACCTGCTCGAAATCCGCGGCCTTGCCGGGGTCTTCGTCGATGACGAGATCTCTGCCGGCATCCACGAGGGCGTGAAGCAGTATCCGCAGTTCAAGATCGCAGGATCGGTGCATGGTGACTGGGCACAGGACGTCGCCCAGCGCGCGGTCGCCGGCATCCTGCCCAGCCTGCCGGAAATCGCAGCCGTCGTGACCCAGGGCGGTGACGGCTATGGTGCCGCCCAGGCCTTCGAAGCCGCCAAGCGCCCGACGCCGACCATCGTGATGGGCAATCGCGAGGACGAGTTGCAGTGGTGGAAGAAGCAGAAGGATGCGAGCGGCTATGAGACCATGTCCGTCTCCATCGCTCCGGGCGTCTCGACGCTCGCCTTCTGGGTCGCCCAGCAGATCCTCGACGGCAAGGACGTCAAGAAGGACCTCGTGGTGCCGTTCCTGCGCATCGACCAGGACACGCTCGAAAAGAACCTCGAAACCACCGAGAAGGGCGGCGTCGCGAACGTCGAATACTCGCTCGAGGACGCCCAGGCGGTAATCGCCGGCAAGTGAGCCTTTTCATCACGGTGATCTTCACGCCGTGATCTCCCGCCACCCGGCGCCGTCTCGACGGCGCCGGGTGGTCAATTCACGAAGCTTTCGGACAGGCAGTGGCTAAAGGCATGAGTATCGAAGCCGATCACCAGGCGGTCGTCTCCGCTCGCGGAATCAAGGTCGAGTTTGGCGCGGTCAAGGCTTTGGATGGCGTCGATCTGTCGATCATGCCCGGCGAGGCTCTTGGTCTTGTCGGCCATAACGGCGCCGGCAAGTCGACCATCGTCAACGTCATCAACGGCGGGCTCCTGCCGCATCAGGGCACCATCGGCTATGGCGGCACGACTGGCTCGGGTGGGATTGCGACGGCGCGGGCGAACGGCGTGCGCTGCGTGTTCCAGGAGCTGTCGCTCTGCCCGAACCTGACGATCGTCGAGAACACCCGCGTGATGCATGCCGGACTGTCCGGCTTCGGCTGGCGCAAGCGGGCGCTTTCCCTCATTCGCGCCAAGCTCGATGAAATCTTCCCCGGCAACCACATCGACTGCACATCGACCGTCGGCGAGCTTTCGATCGCCGAGCGGCAGATGGTCGAGATCGCCATCACCTTTGCCGCGGTCACCGACACGCCGAAACTCGTCATCCTGGACGAGCCGACATCGTCGCTGGACGCGGGGCTTGCCGAACAACTGCTTGCCCATGTGCGCCGCTACGTGGCGGCCGGCGGGGCGGTGCTTCTGATTTCACATATCCTCGGCGAAATCCTGTCGACCTCGAGCCGCATCGTCGTGATGAAGGATGGGCGGGTCGTGGCTTCGCGACCGGCGGCAGAATTCACCGTCCATAGCCTCGTCGAGGCCATGGGCAGCGTGGTCAAGGAGCGTGCTCGGGGCGGCGCCCGTGCCCTGGCCGACGCGCCGCTTTCCATCGAGCGGTCGCCTGCCTTCGGCTCGCATATCGCGTTCAAGGCCCGCAAGGGAGAGATCATCGGGCTGGCCGGTCTCGGCGGCCATGGACAGACGGACATGCTGCTCGACCTCTTTCGCGATCGCAGCAGCAACTGGCTTCCTGGTCACGGCGATGCGATCGCCTTCGTCGCCGGCGACCGTGCCCTCAACGGCACATTTCCGCTCTGGAGCATCCTGAAGAACCTGTCGATCGGCAGCCTGCCGCACCTCTCGCGGATGTCGACGATCGATGCACGAGGCGAGCAGGCGCTCGGCACGGACTGGAAGAAACGCATGGAAATCCGCACGCCCGACATGGGCAATCCCATTCTCTCTCTTTCGGGTGGCAACCAGCAGAAGGTGCTGTTTGCACGCGCGCTCGCGACCCGCGCCGAGATCGTGCTGATGGATGACCCGATGCGCGGTGTCGATATCGGCACCAAGCAGGAGGTCTATGCCATCCTGCGTGCGGAGGCCGAGGCTGGTCGGACATTCGTCTGGTATTCGACCGAGATGGACGAGATCTGCCTTTGCGATCGCGTCTATGTCTTCCGCGACGGAGCCATCGTCGCCGAACTTGCCGGGTCGGAGATCGAGGAGAAGAACGTCCTTGCCGCATCGTTTTCGGGAGAGGCCGCATGAGGGCCCCCTCCGCCAATACGCTGCGCCTGATGTTGCCGGCCGTATCGCTTGCCGTCCTGCTTGCGGCAGTCTTTTACATCCAGCCGCGGGCCATGGGCTATACCGGCCTCAACCTGCTCTTCAATCTGGCCGTGCCGATTGCGCTCGCGACCATCGCGCAGATGCTGATCATCGCAGTTAACGACCTCGACCTGTCGATCGGCACCTTCGTCAGCTTTGCCGCCTGCGTCACCGCGGTCTACATGCCGACCGCGCCCTTCATCGCCATTGCGATCCTCGGAGCCGCAATTGCCACCTATGCGGCGCTCGGCATGATCATCCACCTGCGCGACCTGCCGTCGATCGTCGTGACGCTTGGCATGAGCTTCGTCTGGGGCGGGCTTGCCGTGATCATCCTGCCGGCACCGGGCGGCGAAGCGCCGGCCTGGCTGCGTGCGGTCATGGTGTCCAAGCCGCCCTTCGTGCCGATGGCGATCATCGCCAGTATCCTGATCGCCGTCTGCGCCCATCTCCTGGTGATGCGCACCACCTTCGGCGTGCTGATGCGCGGGGTGGGCGGCAATGCGCGGTCGGTTGCCCGCGCCGGCTGGTCGGTGCTGTGGATCAAGGGGGCGACCTATGCCGCCGCGGGCTTCTTCGCGGTGCTTTCCGGCATCGCACTCGTCGGGCTCACGACTTCGGCCGACGCTAACATCGCCCTTCGCTACACGCTGCTTTCGATCGCCGGCGTGATCCTCGGCGGCGGTGAATTCGTCGGTGGCCGGGTGTCGCCGGTCGGAGCGGTCATCGGCGCGCTCACGCTGACGCTTGCGGGCTCCTTCCTTTCCTTCCTGCGCATCTCGCCCGACTGGCAGATCGGCGCGCAGGGAGCGATCCTCATCATCGTGCTCGGGCTTCGGCTGGTGCTCAACCGTCGCAGCCAGGAGGAGAAGCAGCCATGACCCGCGTTACCGCGCTCTTCGGCAAGGCCTGGATCTGGTCCTTCGTCGCCGCAATTGCCACCTGGATCGTCACTGTTCTCTTCACGGGCGGCGCGAGTTCGGCGGGCCTGTCGCAGGCGGCCCTGACCTTTGCGGCTTTTTCCGTGATCGTCGGCCTCGGGCAGATGCTGGTCATCACGCTTGGACCCGGCAATGTCGACCTCTCCGTTCCGGCGACAATGACGCTTTCCGGTACCATCGCACTCAAGCTGATGGACGGGCAGGACGCGATGATCGTCGTCGGGCTCCTCATCGCGGTCATGATCGGCATCGTGGTCGGCATGCTCAACTATGCGCTGATCAAGATCCTTCGTATTCCGCCGATCATCGCGACGCTGTCGATGAGCTTCATCGTGCAGTCCTCGGCCATCTGGTACAATCGCGGTCTGCGCATCAAGCCGCCGGAACTTTTGGCGGAGTTCACCACGTCGACGTCATTCGGCGTCCCCAATATGGCGCTCGTCGCGCTTCTGCTGTCGGTCGTCGTCTGGTGGTTGCTCGACCGTGCCGTCTTCGGCCGCTGGATCTCGGCGATCGGCCAGAGCCGCTTCGCGGCCAGGATGGCCGGAATCCCGGTCGACGGAAGCCGGCTGCTTACCTATGTGCTGTGCGCCGTGCTGGCCGCGGTCTGCGGGTACCTCCTGGCGAGCTTCTCCGGCGGTGCGGCACTCAACATGGGCTCGGAATATTTGCTCATGTCGATCGCCGTCGTGGTCATCGGCGGTTCGGCGGTCGCCGGCGGAAATTCCAATGTGCCGGGCATATGGGGCGCGTCGCTGTTCATGTTCCTGGTCGTCTCGATGCTCAACACCTATGGTTTCGGCGCCGGCATCCGGTTGATCCTCACCGGCCTTATCATCTTCACCGTCATCCTCGTCGCCAGCCGGCCGCAGCGGGGAGCCTAACATTGCACTCCAATTCCTTCTCCAGCTTTTCGGAAATCAAGCCATGGTGACTGCCCAATCCTCGATCTACGAGATCCGCGACCCGCGCTTCAGGCAGTTGATCGTCGCAAGCGCCGGCCTCGAAGAGCTCTATTCCGGCTGCCGCTGGGCCGAGGGACCGGTCTGGTTCGGTGATCTCGACTGCCTCGTGTTCAGCGACATTCCGAACCAGCGCATGTTGCGCTACGTGCCGGGACACGGGGTCTCCGTCTTCCGGGCGCCGTCGAACTTTGCGAACGGCAACACACGAGACCGAGAGGGGAGGCTCGTCACCTGCGAACACGGCGGCCGGCGCGTCACCCGCACGGAAATCGACGGGCGGATCACCGTTCTTGCCGACAGCTATCAGAGCCGGCGTCTGAATGCTCCGAACGATGTCGTCGTGAAAGCCGATGGCAGCGTGTGGTTCACCGATCCGACCTACGGCATCCTCTCCAACTACGAGGGCTACCAGGCCGAGCCCGAACAGCCGACCCGCAACGTCTACAGGCTCGATCCCGCGACGGGTACGTTGTCGGTCGTGGTCGACGACTTTCGCCAGCCGAACGGGCTCGCCTTCTCGCCCGACGAGACCAAGCTCTATGTGGCCGATTCCGCCCGAAGCCATGATGAGACGGCTCCGAGCCATATCCGCGTCTTCGACGTGGTCGACGGCACCAGGCTCGAAAACGGGCGCGTCTTCTGCGACCTGGACAACGGCATTCCCGACGGTTTTCGCGTCGACATCGCCGGCAATGTCTGGACCTCGGCCGGTGATGGCGTGCATTGCTTCGCGCCGGACGGCACGCTGCTCGGCAAGATCCTCGTGCCACAGACGGTTGCCAACCTGACCTTCGGCGGGCCGCGGCGTAATCGCCTCTTCATCACGGCGACGCGGTCGCTTTATGCCGTGTACACGACGGCCACCGGTGCCCAGTATCCGTAAGGCGTGACACCGCGGCGGGTCGCGGTACGATGTCTTCATTTCTCAAGTTTCAGGGAGGCCCGGTGATGTCCGATGCCGTTTCGCCGATCATCATCCTCAATGCCGCCGACGACGTCGGTGTCGCCCGCAAGGTCATTCCGGCCGGCGCGGCAGCCGGACCGGAAGGCCTTGTCGCAAGAAGCCAGATCGGCCGCGGACACAAGATCGCGCTGCATGCGATCCCGAAGGGCAAGGAAGTGCTGAAGTTCGGCCAGGTGATCGGGGTCGCCTCCGCACCCATCGAGGCGGGCGACCATGTCCACCTGCACAATCTGGACATGATCGATGCCCATCACGACTACGATTTCGGCGGCGTGGCAGGACCCGCTCTTCTGCCGGAAGCCGAGCGGCGCACCTTCATGGGCTTCGACCGCGGACCGGGCGGCGTCGGGACCCGCAACTATATCGGCATCATCTCGTCGGTGAACTGTTCGGCCACCGTGTCCCGCTATGTGGCGGAGCATTTCAATCGGCATCACGGGCTCGACGGCTTTCCCAATGTCGATGGCGTCGTCGCGCTGACCCATGGCAGCGGCTGCGCGATCAACACCAAGTCTGAGGGCTACCGGATCCTCACCCGGACCATCCAGGGCTATGCCCGTCATCCGAATTTCGGCGGCATCCTAATGATTGGCCTCGGCTGCGAGACCAACCAGATCGCGCCGATCCTGGAACACTACAAGCTGGCCGAAGGCACGCTTCTGCGGACGATGACGATCCAGCAGACGGGCGGCACGCGCAAGACCATCGAGGCCGCCTGCGAGGCGATCAACGAAATGCTGCCGATCGTCAATTCGGTCGGGCGCACACCACAGCCGCTTTCCGGCATCAAGCTCGCGCTCGAATGCGGCGGGTCCGACGGCTATTCCGGAATTTCGGCCAATCCGGCGCTTGGCTTCGCTTCCGACATGCTGGTTTGTCACGGTGCGACGACGGTGCTGGCCGAAACGCCTGAGATCTATGGTGCGGAACACCTGCTGACCCGGCGTGCGGTCAATGCCGATGTCGCGCGCAAGCTGCTCGATCGCATCGAGTGGTGGCGCCAGTATACGGCCCGCAACGGCGACGAACTCAACAATAATCCGTCCTTCGGCAACAAGCTCGGCGGGCTCACCACCATTCTCGAAAAATCCCTGGGCGCCGTCGCCAAGGGTGGCTCGATGCCGCTTTCGGCCGTCTACGAGTATGCCGAGATGATCACTGAACCCGGCTTCGTGTTCATGGATACGCCCGGCTATGACCCGGTGGCCGTCACCGGCCAGGTGGCCGGCGGCTGCAACGTCATCTGCTTCACCACCGGTCGCGGCTCGGTCTCGGGCTTCAAGCCGGCGCCGTGCATCAAGATTGCCACGAATTCCGAAATGTACCGGCACATGCAGGAAGACATGGACCTCAACTGCGGCGACATCGTTTCGGGCGAGGACACGATCGAGGCGGCGGGCCAACGGATCTTCGAGGAGGTGATCGCGGTGGCGTCTGGCAAGAAGACGCGGAGCGAGGAATTCGAATATGGCGACAACGAGTTCGTGCCCTGGCAGGTCGGCGCCGTGACCTGACGTCGGCTTCCGGCTTTGCCGATTGCGGACGCGCACGGAGCCGGTGCGGCCGCCATGTGCGGTTACTTCGATGAATATCGCCGCATCGGGACCTGTTGTTCCGGCCAGCTTTCGTCCGGACCCGCTTCTGCAGGCGATGAGGGGACCCCGGTACGGTCCGAGAGATAAAGCTCACGGATCTCAACCCAGCGATTGCAGAAGGCCTCGACACAGGCGGGATCGAAGTGCTTTCCCGAGCCGTTGACGATTTCGTGGCGGGCGATCTCGAGCGGCCAGGCCGGCTTGTAGGGGCGTTCCGAGCTCAGGGCGTCAAACACGTCGGCCACCGCGACGATGCGGGCCTCGAGCGGAATGACCGGGCCCGCAAGCCCCTTCGGGTAGCCGGTGCCATCCCATTTCTCGTGGTGGCTTGCGGCAATCCGTTCCGCGGTCCTGATCAATTCGGACTGGCTACCCGAAAGGATCTCGGCGCCGTATTCCGTGTGGCGCTGCATCTCGAGCCGTTCCTCCGGCGTGAAGGCACCCGGCTTCAGCAGCACACCGTCCCGCACGCCGATCTTGCCCACGTCATGCAAGGGGCTTGCGAGATAGATGATGCGGGAGCGCTCCTCGCCGAGCCCGAGTTCCTCTGCGATCAACTGGGCAACCGCGGCGACCCGTTCCAGGTGACTGCCGGTTTCGCCGTCACGGCAGCCGATCGCTTTCGACAGGCGCCAGATGATCTCCTTCTCCTGGCTCTCGATGCGCTTCAGGCCGGCCTCGACGTCCCGTTCCAATGATTGCGCCCGTTCAGCAAGGGCGCGCTGGGCGCGACGCAGATTCAGCTGGTTCCTGACACGGAGCGTCAGTTCGGCGGCGTCGAAGGGCTTGCCGAGAAATTCGGTCGCGCCGGCTTCGATCGCGGCGATCTTGATCACATTTTCCCGTTCGGAGGTGATCATGATGATCGGCACGTCGGCGGTCGAGGGCCGGCTTCGGATGCGACGGATGACGTCGACACCGTTCAGCACCGGCATGGTGTAATCGACGAGAACCAGGTCCGGCGTTTCCCGGGCGACGTGGTCCAGGGCTTCTTCCGGCTTCAGAAAGGTACGCACGTCGCAGTCGTCGATCTGCCCGACGATATGACGGAGCAGGGCCAGAACGGCCGCGCTGTCGTCAATGGCAATAACGCGCATGAGGGTCTCCGCAATGAATTTTTCTGAATGGCTCGTCCGCCGAAGGGACATCGACATTTCGGGCGAAAAAGGCCGCATCATGCGGAACCTGGCAGTCGGTCTGGCCTGGCGGCCTCAAAAGAGAGCGTCTTCGAAAAGTTCCTCGTCAGATGCAGGCACGCCTGTGCCGGCAGTCGCCTGGTTGATGGCGGCTGCCGGGGGCGCGCCGAAGATGTCGGCATGCAATTCACGCTCGGCAGCCATGGTGTAGAGCCGGCCGATGTCGGCACCGACTTCGATCATGGGGCCTTCGATATCCGAAGTGTCGGGGAGGGCCGCCGGCGCTTCCTCGGCGATCTGTTCGGCGCAGCGATCGAGGATCTCGCCGAGTTCCGCCTGGAAGTCGAGCTTGCGGATGGTGTTCTGCATCTGCTCGGCCGCTCCCTGGCCTTGCTGGTCGACCATCGCGAGGCTTGATTCCATGCGTTCGGCGGCCTCGCGAATGCTCTCCAGCGTGCCGCCGAGTTGCGCATCGAGATCCGTCTCTGGCTCGCTCGAAGCGTCGGCCACACCGGACAGCGCGTCGGCGCAGGTGCCGAGTTCATGGAGGTGGGAGAGAATGTTTTCCGCGCTTTCGTCCATCTGACCCGCAAAGGCGCGGAGTTCCGCGGTCACGACATTGATCGCGCGACCCTCCTCGCCGATCCGGCTGCAGCGCAGATTGGTGTTGAGCGCCATGTACTGGATATCGGTGCGTACGACGCGGACGATTTCGATGCCTTCGAGCAATTCGCGGACGATCTGGCCGGTGCTTCGGCTCAACTCGTCGGATTCCAAGGCTGATGCCGTGACGGTCCGGACGACGTCCTGCGCGCTGGCAACGCCGGCTTCGAGCTGACGGATCAGGCTGTTGCCCGTGCCCTCATCGTCATTCATACCCGCGTGGAGTGAAAGGATCGAGGCGATGTCGGCGTTGAAGCTGCCGACGGTCGAGACGATCTTCGCGGTATCGCGGGCAAAATCGGCGCGGGTCTGATCGAGCTGCCGCTGCACGAGAGTGAAGACGCTTGCCCGGAGCCTGGCCTTCTGATCCCCGGACAGCGCCCGGCCCCCGTCACCATCGAGATAGTCATCGATGATGGTGAGGCTCGACTGGCAGTGTTCGATCCGCTGGCGGGTGATGTCGCCGATCTGCATTGCGGACAGAACGGTCGCCAGTTTTCCCTGGACGGTGCCGGCGAGCCTGCGAACCGATTGTGCGGCCACGGCGAGCTGCCTGTGGTGTTCTGCGAGCTGCCCCGAACCGCGTCCGAGATCAGCGGCGATGCTCGGTACAAGGTCGCGGTAGCTTCTGAGAATCTGCTGGCCACGGCCTGCGGCCGGCTTCAACTGTTGCGAGAGGTCGACCAGGTTGGCGGAGAAGCCTTCGACCTGTTCACTGCCGTAGCGGATGCGTTCGATAATCTCTTCGGCAAAGCCGGCAAATTCACTGATCCCGGCGCCGGTGATCTTGGCTGTGACGGCAAAGGTCCGGAGATAGCGCAGCGTCTCGCGCATGCGTCCCACTTCGTTTGCGAGGTCACGCTCGATTTCGCCAATCCGCGCCAGGCTCCGCTGGCGGTTCTCTTCCAGTCTCGGGAGCTCGGTGAGTCTCTTCATGATGCGGGCAAGATCGTCCCTGGTCCGGTCCGCCGCCTCTCCGCTCAACTGGCCCATCATCGCGTCGAGCGTGTCGATCATCTTGGACACAGTGTCGAGTACGGTAAGCAGGACCGTACCACCTTCGAGGAAGCGGGTTTCGATCCGGGATCGGGCGTTCTCCAACTCTGCGGAGAGGCCTGTGGCGAATTCGACGGTTGTGGCTAGAGCCACTTTCTGGATGACCGGCACTTCTTCTTCTCCGCGGCAATAGTCTTTTTTGTTTTTCTAATTTAAAGGTCGCTTTGTTTTACTATAGATTCTTAAGGGTGATTGGCGCGCCGCTTCCCCATTGTTAAGGATTTGGCGCCGCTGTCCCGTTGACCGAACCTGTGATGCAGCATTCGCCCGCGTGAATTAACATCATGATAAAAATGGGAAAATAACGAACGCCTTGGTTAATGAAACATCCTTAGGTCGTGCATTGTTTTCGCATGCACGTTTTTGGACCTGAAAAGTCGCATACGACATTCACACCTCGTTAACCGGCGCCCGCCAAGATTTGGACAAATATCGATCCTCTGTTGGATGATTCGAAGTAATGTCTGACGAAAATCAAAATTGTATTGTAGTAAAATTAGAAAAAACTACAAATATAAGAAATATATCCAGTCTCTTTTCTGATATAATTCCTGCGTTTTCTTCCGGCCGGTCGGTTGAGATCGATGTCGCCGACGCAGTCGAGGTCGACCTCAGTTTCGTGCAACTCGTCGAGTCTGCGCGCCTTCACGCCGGGGCGAACGGCAAGTCGCTTTCCATGTCTCGGCCTGCCAGCGGAGTGCTGCTCGATGTGCTCGAACGCGGCGGCTTCATCGAGACCGCGTCCGAGGAGGACGCACTGTTCTGGCTTCACAAGGAAACCGCCCTATGAGTGCACATATCCTGACCGTCGACGATTCCGCCAGTATCCGGATGACGACGAAGATTGCGCTGGCGAATGCCGGCTACACGGTGACGGAAGCGGTTGATGGAGCCGACGGGATTGCCAAGCTTTCGGCCGGTACGTTCGATCTGATCGTCACCGATCTCAACATGCCGAACATGGACGGGCTGACGATGATCCGGGAGTTGCGCAAGATGCCGGCGCATACGGGCGTGCCGGTCATCTTCCTTACCACCGAGTCCGACGGCGAGATCAAGGCACAGGCCAAGGCAGCGGGCGCGACGGGATGGCTGACCAAGCCCTTCGATCCTGAAAACCTCGTCAAGATCACCAGGAAAGTCCTCGGCAAATGAGTGGAACCGATCCGATTGCCGTCTTTCTCACGGAGGCTGCCGAACTGCTCGAGCAGATCGAGATCGGCCTCCTCGACCTGACTCACAGGCTCGACGACAAGGATCAGATCGACGCGGTCTTCCGCGGCCTTCACACGCTCAAGGGCTCGGGCGCCATGTTCGGCTTCGATGCCCTGGCCGCCTTTACCCATCACTGCGAAACCGCCTTCGACCGGGTCCGCAAGGGCGATGTGCCGGCAAGCCAGGAACTGGTTGCGGCGGTGCTGGCCGCGCAGGACCACATGCGGGCCCTCATCGAGACGCCCTTGGGTGACCACGACGCCAAGAGCAGCGCCCTGCTCGATACGCTTCATGCCGCGGTCGACGGTGGCACCCACACTGCCACATCTCCCGTCCCCGAGACCAAGTTCGCCGAGGCTCCAGCGAAGCGCGAGGAAGATCGGGCCGGCTGGATCGTCCGCTTCCGTCTGCCGGCCAATGCCATGGCCAACGGAACCAATCCGCTCGGACTGCTCGACGAATTGCGGGATCTCGGCGCCTGCCGCGTGACCGTCGACAAGAGCAAGCTTCCTCCGCTCGAGGCGCTGAACCCCTCCGACATTCATCTCGGCTGGACCGTCGAGGTGATGACGGACGCGGATCGCGCCGCGGTAGAGGACGTCTTCATCTTCGTCATGGACGATATGGAGCTGTCGATCGAACCGATCCTTCGCGCTGCGGCGCCGGCCACCGCCGCGGTCGAGCCAGTCGTGTCGTCTGCTGCTGCGGTAGCGGAGGTTGCACCGGCAAGACAGCGGCCCGTCGCGCCCGTTCCCGCTTCTCAGCCGGCCGCTGCCGAACAGAAGCAGGCCAAGGCTTCGGAAAATGTCCGCGTCCCGGCAGAGCGTCTCGACGAGCTCATGGACCGCGTCGGCGAACTGGTGATCGCCCAGTCGCGGCTGTCGCAGCTTGCCGATGCCAGCATCGAGATCCAGCTTCGTGCCGTCTCGGAAGACATCGAACGGCTTTCCGGCGAATTGCGCGACACGATGATGGTCCTGCGCATGATGCCGGTCGCGAGCCTGTTCGGCCGTTTCCGCCGCCTCGTCCACGACCTCTCGCGCGAGACGGGCAAGGTCATCGAGCTCGAAACCGAGGGCGAAACCACCGAAGTCGACAAGACGGTGATCGACCGCCTGGCCGATCCGCTGGTCCACCTCGTGCGCAATTCGATCGACCATGGTCTCGAGACGCCCGACGAACGCCGGGCCGCCGGCAAGCCGGAAGCGGGGCGCGTGCTTCTGTCGGCACGCCAGTCGGGCGGTGAAGTCATCATCACCGTCAAGGACGACGGTCGCGGCATCAATCGCGAAAGGGTTCGCGCCAAGGCCGAGGCCTCGGGCCTCATCCAGCCGGGTGCCGCCCTCACCGACCAGGAACTGTTGCAGTTGATCTTCCAGCCCGGCTTCTCGACGGCCCAGCAGATCACCAATCTTTCCGGCCGTGGCGTCGGAATGGACGTGGTGAAGAAGACGGTCGAGGCGCTGCGCGGGGCGATCGAAGTCACCAGCACGCCGGGCAACGGCTCGGAAATCTCCCTCCGGATCCCGCTGACGCTCGCGATCATCGACGGGCTCCTGGTTCGGGTCGGGACGGGCGCCTATGTCATCCCGCTGTCTGCCGTCGAAGAATGCCTGGAGCTCTCCCCGGAAGACGACATGCGTTCGCGTGGCCGCAGCTTCATCTCGCTGCGCGACAATCTCGTGCCGTTCATCCGGTTGCGGGAACTGTTCTTTACGCGGACCCAACCGGATCCGTTCCAGAAGATCGTCGTCATTTCGACAGGCGCTGAGCGCGTCGGCCTCGTCGTCGACCAGATCATCGGCGACCACCAGACCGTGATCAAGTCCCTCTCCAAGCTTCATCATGACGTCGCAACCTTCTCGGGCGCGACCATTCTCGGCGACGGCAACGTGGCGCTCATCCTGGACGTCGCCCATCTGGTGGCTGCCGGACAACAACAGGAGGCGCAGTTGCGCGCGGCCGGATGAAATCAGTGGCTCAGCAGACCGTCGACCAGTGGGGCGACAATGACGACCGCGAGGTCCTGACCTTCGACCTCGCCGGCGAGACTTTCGCCTTCGACGCCACCATGGTTCAGGAAATCCTCGATCTCCTGCCCGAAACTGCGGTGCCGGGGGCAAGGCCCTTCGTCGGCAGCGTCATCAATTTTCGCGGCAAGGTCATTCCGCTTGCCGACATTCGCCTTGCCTTCGGAATGGAAGCGACGGGGACGACCATCGACAGCCGCATCATCGTCGTCGAACTGGACATCGAGGGGGAGCCGACGCTTGTCGGCGTCCGGACGGACAAGGTGCATGAAGTCACGACACTCAGCCGAGCGTCGCGGGAAAATCCACCGAGCGTCGGCATGCGCTGGCGTGCGGACTATATCGACTGCCTCGTCAAGCGGGGTGCGGACTTTGTGATCTTACCGAACCTGAAAACAATTTTTTCCGCGAAGAGAGACGTTCAAGCCTCTGCTTGAACGGCCGCGGGTGGGGGATTTTTGAAATGCGGCTTTCCATCAAACTGAAGTTGTCGCTGGCTTTTGCCTTCCTGATCGCGATGCTCATCGGCGTCGCCAGCTACGGTCTTGTCAGCCTCGGCCACTCCAAGGACAGCTCCGACGAGGTCATTGACGTCACGGTCGTCCGTCTCGACAAGATCCAGCAGTTGAAGTCGCTGATGCTTGTCACGGTCCGCGCGCAGAAGAACATCATCCTCGCCCGCACGCCTGCCGAAATGAGCGGCTTCCTCGAGCAGAGCAAGTCGACCAAGGCCGATTTCAACGCCCTCTATTCCGAGATGCTTTCGTCGGCGAGTGCTGCCACAAAGGCCTATTGGACCGAACTCGGCGTCGTCATCAAGCAGTTCGAAGAGAGCGACGAACGCATCCAGAACCTGGTGCGGGTCGGCAGTGTCGCTGAAGCAACCTCGCTCTCTTCCGAAGGCGGCCGGGACGACGCCAACGCCCTGACGAAGAAGCTCGAGGAAGGCGTGCAGATCAACCGTGACCGCCTGCAGGAAGCCAAGACCCGCACGGACGAGGAATATCTGCAAACCCGCATGGTGATGATCGTCGTCTCCGTTGCAGCTCTCCTGATTGGTGCGGTGACGGCCTTCTGGATCGCCTACGGTATCAGCCGCGGCCTCGGACGTGCGGTCTCGGTGGTTCGGGACGTTGCAGAAGGGGATCTCACCAAGATGGCGGAGATCAGCAGCCGTGACGAAATCGGCGAGCTCTTGAGCTATGTGAACAGCATGGTGGAGCGCCTGCGTGGTGTGGTCGCGGATGCGCTTTCGGCCTCGGACAACGTGTCGTCGGGTAGCCAGGAACTGTCGGCCAGCTCGGAACAGCTGAGCCAGGGTGCGACCGAACAGGCAGCCTCGGCGGAAGAGGCGTCTGCCTCGATGGAGCAGATGGCCGCCAACATCAAGCAGAACGCCGACAATGCCGCACAGACGGAAAAGATTGCCCGCCAGTCGGCCAAGGACGCCGAGACCTCCGGCGATGCGGTGAACCGCGCGGTTGCCGCGATGCGGACGATTGCCGAGAAGATCTCGATCGTCCAGGAAATCGCCCGTCAGACTGACCTTCTCGCGCTCAACGCGGCGGTCGAGGCCGCCCGTGCCGGCGAACATGGCAAGGGCTTTGCGGTGGTCGCCTCCGAAGTGCGCAAGCTTGCCGAGCGCTCGCAGTCTGCCGCTGCCGAGATCAGTGCGATGTCTGGCGAGACGGTGCAGTCGGCGCAGGATGCCGGCGAGATGCTGAACCGCCTGGTTCCGGACATCCGCAAGACCGCCGAACTGGTGGCTGAAATCTCGGCTGCCTGCCGCGAGCAGGATATCGGTGCCTCGCAGATCAACGAGGCGATCCAGCAGCTCGACAAGGTGACCCAGCAGAATGCCGGTGCATCCGAAGAGATGTCGGCGACGTCGGAGGAACTGGCTGCCCAGGCCGAGGAGTTGCAGAGCTCAATCGCCTTCTTCCGGGTGGACGCGGCAACCCGCGGCACCCAGCCGAAGGCTGCTGTCTCCGCAAACCGTCCGGCACCTGCCGCCAAGGCTCCGGCCCGTTCGGCCGCCAAGGCCGCTCCGACGGTCGCGGCCCAGCAGGCGCGGGTCAAGGGTTTTGCCCTCGACCTCAACATGGGCGGGCCGGATGCGGCTGACGCCCAGTTCAAGGAGAGTGCCTGATTTCGGGAGGAGCCTGAACTGCTGTCGCGCCCAAGGGGGACGGGCGCGGCATACAGGACCCGCGTGTGTATGCGCTGGGACCGCAAGTGCCGGAAAGCCAGCGAAGATGAAGGTGAATGGATCGCCTTGTTTCGCTGAAGCGCCGGCTTGCCACCAGCAGGCAACGGAACAGCCGTCGCCTAAAGCCTTCACAGATACACGCGGGACATCGCAACATGCGCTTCACGATCAAACTCAAACTGGCCATCGCCTTCGGGTTTCTCATCCTCATGCTGGTCGGCACCGCCGGCTACGGCATCTTTAGTCTCGCCAATTCCAAGTCGGGCATGGACGAGGTCATCGATGTGACCGTTGCCCGTCTTGACCGGATGCAGCAGCTGAACGCCATCTCGCTGGCGACCGTTCGTGCGCAGAAGAACGCGATCCTTGCGACCTCCCCCCAGGAAGTACAGCGCTTCGCCGAAGCGAGCGCCGAAAGCCGCGCCCACTTCCGTCAGATCTTCGAAGAGATGGCGTCGACCGCAAGTGTTGCGACGCGCGATTTCTGGCAGGAACTCCGTGCGATCGTCGACAAGTTCGAGGCCAGCGACAGCCGCGTCCACGAATTCGTTCGCAATGGGAACACGGCCGCTGCCTCGCAGCTGTCGTCGAACGAAGGTCGTGACGACGCCAATGCCTTGACGAAGAAGCTGGAAGAGGGCGTGCAGATCAACCGGGACCGTCTGCAGGAGGCAAAGGCCACCACCGATGCCGACTACAATTCGACCCGCACGTTGCTCGTCTCGCTGTCCGTGATCGCCACCCTGGTCGCAGCCGCAACCGCATTGTGGATTGCGCTCGGCATCAGCGCTGGCCTGCGCAAGATCATGGCCGTGGCTGAGGCTGTCGCCATCGGCGACCTCGACCAGAATGTCGAGATGAAGACCAATGACGAGATCAAGGATCTCGTCGACACCATCAACCGCATGACGTCCAACCTGAAGGACATGGCGACCGTTGCCGAGAAGATCGCCGAAGGCGACCTGACCGTCACGCCGAAGCCGCAGTCCGAAAAGGACACGCTCGGCCTCGCACTGGCAAGCATGGTGGAGCGCCTGCGTGGTGTGGTCGCGGATGCGCTTTCGGCCTCGGACAACGTGTCGTCGGGTAGCCAGGAACTGTCGGCCAGCTCGGAACAGCTGAGCCAGGGTGCGACCGAACAGGCCGCCTCGGCGGAAGAGGCGTCTGCCTCGATGGAGCAGATGGCCGCCAACATCAAGCAGAACGCCGACAACGCCGCCCAGACGGAAAAGATCGCTCGCCAGTCGGCCAAGGACGCCGAGACCTCCGGCGATGCGGTGAACCGTGCGGTTGCCGCGATGCGGACGATTGCCGAGAAGATCTCGATCGTCCAGGAAATCGCCCGCCAGACCGACCTTCTCGCGCTCAACGCGGCGGTCGAGGCTGCCCGTGCCGGCGAACATGGCAAGGGCTTTGCGGTGGTCGCCTCCGAAGTGCGCAAGCTTGCCGAACGTTCACAGTCTGCCGCTGCCGAGATCAGTGCGATGTCTGGCGAGACGGTGCAGTCGGCGCAGGATGCCGGCGAGATGCTGAACCGCCTGGTTCCGGACATCCGCAAGACCGCCGAACTGGTTGCCGAAATCTCGGCTGCCTGCCGCGAGCAGGATATCGGCGCCTCGCAGATCAATGAGGCGATCCAGCAGCTCGACAAGGTGACCCAGCAGAATGCCGGTGCATCCGAAGAGATGTCGGCGACGTCGGAAGAACTGGCTGCCCAGGCCGAGGAGTTGCAGAGCTCGATCGCCTTCTTCCGGGTGGACGCGGCAACCCGCGGCACTCAGCCGAAGGCTGCTGTCTCCGCCAGCCGTCCGGCACCCGCCGCCAAGGCTCCGGCCCGTTCGGCCGCCAAGGCCGCTCCCACTGTCGCGGCCCAGCAGGCGCGGGTCAAGGGTTTTGCCCTCGACCTCAACATGGGTGGGCCGGATGCAGCCGACGCCCAGTTCAAGGAGAGTGCATGATGGCCGGCATGTCCGACGAGGCACAGTTCGTCACCTTCGCCCTCGGAAAGGAAGTCTTTGCTGTTCCGGTCGAGGTCGTGCGCGAAATTCTCGACTACGAGGAACTGTTCCGCATCCCGAACGGTCCCGACTACCTGATCGGCCTACGCGATGTGCGCGGGCAGGGTGTGCCGACCATCGATCTTCGTCTCAAGCTCGGTCTGTCCAGGACCGAGCCCACCCCGAACACCCGTGTACTCGTGCTCGACATTCCGCTCGCGGACCGGATGCTGTCGCTTGGAATGGTGGCGGACCGGGTATTCGAGGTCATTCCGTTCCGGCGCAACCAGATCGAGGCGGCTCCGGAGATCGGTGTGCGGTGGAGTTCCGAATACATCGCCGGCGTCGTTCGCCGTGACGAGGGCTTCGTGGTTATCGTCGATCTCGCCCGTCTGCTTTCGAGCGGTGACACTGCGCTCCTGTCGCGCAGCGCTGCCTGATCAGACAGGAGCCCGAGGGAATGTCTGCAGTCGCCACCGTTGCCTGCGTCGAAGACCACATCAGCAAGCGCAATTTCGACCAGCTCGCGCGTTTCATCTACGATTACAGCGGCATAAAGATGCCGCCAACCAAGCTCACCATGCTGGAAGGCCGGCTGCGCCGCCGGCTACGGGCGACCCGTATCTCCAGCTTCGACGACTATTGCGACTATCTCTTCAAGCATGGCGGGCTTGAGGCGGAAAAGGTCTTCCTGATCGACGCGGTGACTACCAACAAGACGGATTTCTTCCGGGAACCGAACCACTTCACCTATCTGCGGGACCAGGCGCTGCCGAAGCTTGCGGCACGCGACATTCGCCGCATCAGGGTCTGGAGTTCGGCCTGCTCCACGGGCGCCGAGCCCTATACGATCGCCATGGTGCTCGATGACTTCGTCGGCGAGAACGGGTCCCAGGACTATGCCATTCTTGCCACGGATCTCAGCACCGACGTGCTGCAGACGGCGTGCCGCGGCATCTACAACGCCGACATGGTGGCGCCCGTCCCGCCGGATTTTCGCGAGCGCTACGTGATGCAGGCGATCGACGCCAGCCGGCGCGAAGTGCGTATCCATCCCCGCTTGCGGTCGAAGGTCGGCTTCGCGCGCATGAACCTCATGGATGCGACCTACACGGTCGGCGACCCGATGCACATCGTCTTTTGCCGCAACGTGCTGATCTACTTCGACAAGCCCACGCAGCAACGCGTGCTTTCGCGGCTGGTCGACTGCCTGATACCTGGAGGATATCTGTTCATCGGCCATTCCGAGACGGTTTCCGGCTTCGACCTGCCGATCCGTCAGGTTGCCAATACCGTCTTCCAGAAGGTGTGACGCATCCTGATGGCCAAGAAGGTCCGCGTTCTCATCATCGACGATTCAGCCAGTGTCCGGCAGACGCTGAGCCGCGTTCTCGAAGCGGACCCGGAGATCGAGGTGATCGGAACGGCGTCCGATCCCTTCATGGCGGCGCGCAAGATTCAGGACGAAATTCCGGACGTCATCACGCTCGACGTCGAGATGCCACGCATGGACGGAATCACATTTCTGCGCAAGTTGATGGCGCAGCGTCCCATTCCCGTGGTGATGTGCTCCTCGCTGACGGAGCAGGGGTCGGAGACACTACTGCAGGCGCTGGAGGCAGGGGCTGTCGACGTTATCCTCAAGCCGAAGATCGGTGCGGCCGACCATCTGGCCGAGGCGGGCATGCGGATTTGTGAAGTGGTGAAAAGTGCGGCCCATGCGCGTGTCGCCGGCCGATCTCGACGCAGCGCGGCACAGAGCGGGCCCTCGGCAAAGCTCACGGCGGATGCCGTGCTGCCGCCGCCGAGCGGCAGGGCCATGGCCAAGACCACCGAGATGGTAGTCTGTGTCGGGGCATCGACCGGGGGAACCGAGGCCCTTCGTGATTTCCTCGAACAGCTCCCGGCCAATGCACCGGGTATCGTGATCGTCCAGCACATGCCGGAACGCTTTACCGCAGCCTTCGCTAAGCGCCTGAACACGCTCTGTGAGGTCGAGGTCAAGGAGGCGGTCGACGGCGATCCGGTGCTTCGTGGGCATGTGCTCATCGCACCGGGCGATCATCACATGCTTCTGGAACGGCAGGGCGCCCGCTATCACGTGTCCGTCCGCTCGGGGCCGCTTGTTTCACGGCACCGGCCGTCGGTCGACGTCCTTTTCCGTTCCGCGGCGCGGGCGGCAGGCGCCAATGCCATGGGCGTCATCATGACCGGCATGGGCGACGACGGTGCGCGCGGCATGGCCGAGATGCACGAGGCCGGGGCCTTTACGATCGCCCAGGACGAGGCGACGTCCGTCGTCTACGGAATGCCGAAAGAAGCCGTGGTGCGGGGTGGGGTCGACAAGATCGTGCCGCTCGACCAGATCGCCCACGAGATCCTGGCCGCCGACCGTCGCCGCTAGCCTATGCCGCACCGACAATTCGCGCCCCGCCTTCAGAAATCGTTAACCATAACGGTCGAACATCCGGTCAGGAAAAAAGCCTGATTTTCAAAGGGCTACGATTCGTTTTCAGATCCGGAGGATCGACAATGCCGGTCATCACTTTTGCCAATACCAAGGGCGGCGCGGGAAAAACCACCGCGGTGCTGTTGCTGGCGACCGAGCTCGAGAGAATGGGTTTCAGGGTCACCGTCCTTGATGCGGACCCGCAATACTGGATCAGCCGCTGGCGGCAGAATTCGGGAGACAGGACCGCGGTCAAGGTCATCCCGTACGTGACGGCCACTTCGCTGGAGAAGCATATCCAGGAAAGCCGGGCCGAGGCCGATTATGTTCTGGTAGACCTGCCGGGCGCCCGGACGCCTTTGCTCGCCAAGGCGATCGGCTATTCGAACCACGTCCTCATCCCGATCCAGGGTTGCTCGATGGACGCCCAGGGCGGTGCCCATGTCATCGAGCTGATGCAGTATCTCGCGGAAAAGGGTGACATCCACATTCCGTATTCCGTCGTGCTGACGCGGGTGAACTCGATGGTGACCACGCGTGCGCTGCAGACCGTCAAGGCGCTTCTCGCCGAGCGGAGTGTTCACGTGATGGACACACCGATCATCGAGCGTTCCGCATTCCGCGACGTTTTCGATTGCGGCGGGACGCTGCACACCCTTGCTTCTGGGCGGGTCAGTAACCTGGAAAAGGCGCGGGAGAATGCGCGGGCCTTCGCCGACGAGGTGTTGATGCACGAGGCATTGCGCTGCCGCAGGCTGCGGCAGATCGCCAATGGTGCGTTGTTGCAGGCGGTTGCCTGACAGGCCATGGTGGGATCGGTCAAGCCGGTTCGGATGCCGAGGACAACTGCATGATGAACATCGCAAAAAGCTCTGATTGGCTCGACACGTCCAGCTTCTGGTAGATGTTCTTGCGGTGGATCTTCACCGTACCTTCGGTGATGCCGAGGCGATGGGAGATCGAGACGTTGGAATGGCCCCTGAGGATCAGGGCCGTGATCTCGATTTCCCGCGGCGTCAGGATGCCGTCCGTCATACGGTTCAGCGAATCGTTTATCGGGTTGCGCGACATCTTTCCGGCTTCCGCAGGCGCCGGCGCGGGGCTTTCGTGACCCCAGTGACGTTCTGCGAGGGTTCGGATGAGCGGCTCCGCTTCCCGGATTGCCGTGAGGTCCCGCCGGCCGAAGGCAGGTGCCGTGACGGGGCGGGTAAAGCTTATGACGAGGCCCGTCCAGTTGAGCGGGCGGCAGACGATGCCCACTTCGTCGCGAATTCCTGTCAGACCGTAATGCTGGCGGAAGTATTCCGAACTGTAGAACTGGTCCGGTGCCATGTCGCGGAGCCGTCTCATGCCGGTGACCTTGGGGTCGGTTGCGGCGCCAAAAAAGGGATCCAGCAGATAAGGCCCTTTGGAGTAGGCATCGATGACCGTCGCGGCGCGTCGCTGATCGATGTTGTGGTAGCAGCAGACGGGTTTTGCCGCCCCGACATAGGCAAACACCATCAGGATGTCGAAATCCACGATGCTTCTCAGCGCGGCCTCGATCCTTTTCGGAAAGTCGCTCTTTCCCAGGGCCTCGATCGCGTCGGCGATCGCGCTGTTCCATGCCGCAAATCCCCTGCTCAAGACATCCCTTTCCTCTAATCAGGTCGCGGTCAGGTGAGCAGATTTAAGCATCTGCGTCTATCCCAAACGGGATATTTTATTGCCCGGGGAGCGCGCCTAACCTTCAATGATTACCGAGATAGAGAGCCATGCCTAATACAAGTGATGCGACAGTGAATTTTGAAGCCAGACTGCAGGAAATCGGCGCCCGGTCGGTGCATATCGGCATGGTGGACCCGGAAGGTGAATTCCGCGACAAGCTGGTGTCTGCCGACAAGGCGAAGAAGCTTGCCGCAGCCAGCTATCCGTTTTGCGAGGTGCTCTATTTCTGGGACATCGCGGAGAAGGCCTACAAGGATGCGGCCTTCATCGACCGCCCGGCCAAGATCTTCACCGATACGGTGCGCAAGTTTCCGTTCGCGCCGGATGCGGCCGTGTGCCTTGCCGACTTCACCGGTGAATTCGGCAGGCTTTCGCCGCGTAATCTGTGCCTCGAACTGATTTCCCAGGCGGCCGACCTCGGTTTCGACGTGCTGTCCGCGTTCGAGTTCGAATTCTTCGTCTTCGACGAGACGCCGGAGAGCCTGCGTGCCAAGGACTACCGCGACCTCACCCACTTCGCCCAGGGCAACCGCACCTATTCGCTTCAGACGACGACGCTCTACGGCGATCTTCTGCAGGGGCTCGACGAGGCCATGCGGACGATGGACATCAAGCTCGACGCGATCCACACCGAGCTCGGTCCTGGATGTTTCGAAGCGCCGCTGACCTATGCCAAGGGTATCAAGGCGGCCGACGATGCGATGCTTTTCAAGAACTTCGCCAAGGCATATTTTTCGCTCAACGACCTGACGGTCAGTTTCATGTCGAAGCTTTCCACCCAGTTGTCCGGCCAGTCGGGTCACCTGCACGTCTCCCTGCGTGACCGGGCCGGCAATGCCGCCTTCGCCGATCCCTCGGCGCGTGACGGCATCAGCCGCACCGCGCGGCATTTCATCGGCGGTCTCGTCAAGCTGATGCCGGAGTTGCTGGCGATGTGCTCATCGACGGTCAATGCCTACAAGCGGCTCGTGCCCGGCGCATGGGCGCCGACCTCGGCCAACTGGGGCGTGCAGAACCGGACGGCGGCCGTGCGGGTGATCAACGACGTGCCGGAGGCGACCCGCGTCGAATTCCGGGTGCCATCCGCGGATACCAATCCCTATCTGGCGCTGTCGATGTGCATCGGCGCCGGTCTCTACGGCATTCGCAACGAGATCGAGCCGCCGGAAGGCAGCGCCGAAAACTTCTACGCGTCGGCGCCTGCGCCCGAGGCAGTGTTTCCGCGCGATCTCGGTGAAGCGGCCACCCGCCTCGACCGCAGTCCGGTGGCGCGGGAACTCTTCGGTACAGAATTCGTCGACACCTTCGTGGCGGCGCGACGTTTCGAATATGCAGAATATCAAAAACACGTTAGCGAATGGGAAATCAGGCGTTACCTCGGTATCGTCTGAGCTTCCCTTCCACCGAGAATGACAAGAGGAAGGAACCAAAAATGAAAAAGGGAACAGCAGACTTCAGCATCGGATCGAACGGCGTCAGCCGTCGTTCGGTTCTCAAGGGCATGGGCGGGCTCGGCCTTGCCGCTGCCGGCGGTGGCTTGCTTGGCACGCCGCGGGGCGCCAGCGCCGCAGAAAGCCTGAACTACATGTGCTGGGAAGGCTATAACGCCCCCAGCATTCTCGAGCCGTTCCAGAAGGCGAAGGATGCCACAGTCTCCATCGACCTGATCACGGACTCGGCCGGCGGTTTCGCAAAGCTCGCAGCCGGCGCGTCGAAGGACTTCGACCTGGTGTCTTCGGACAGCCCGTGGATCCAGCGCATGGGGCCGGCCGGCTTCTGCCGCTTCCTCGACGACAACGACTTCGCCGAACAGTATGCCGAGTTCTACCCGCAGTTTCGTGCGCCGTTCCAGCCGCTGCAGTTCGAAGGCAAGGCGACCGGCCTGCCGACGCGCTGGGGCTGGGTCGGTCCGACCGTCAACACCAAGTTCGACAAGCTCGAGGCCTGGTCCAGCTATGCTCCCGTCTTCGACAGCGCCTACAAGGACAAGATCTGCCTTCTCGACTGGGGTGACTGGCCGATCATGCCGCTCGCGCTCTATGCCGGGGTCAACCCGTATGAGGAGCTCGACGAGGCTGCGCTCGGTGAAGTGCGCAAGGTGCTTCGCGCCGCCTTCAAGAACACCCGTGCGATCGTCGCCGACCTCGCGGTCGCCCAGAAGGGGCTGATCGACGGTTCGTTCCGGGCGCTGATCGGCGGCGGCACCTATTGCACCTCGTCGCTGCGCCTCAAGGGCCACGACTACATCCAGTCGATCGTACCCGAGCCGAAGGGCGGCCTGAAGCAGGGCATCATCTGGATGGAGGCCACCGGTCTCGTAGACAATGGCAAGAACTCGCAGATCGCCGCTGACTTCCTCAAGTACATCGTCTCGCCGGAAGTGGCCAAGCAGCTCGCGATCACCGAAGCGACCTGCAATCTGGTGCCGAACCAGAAGGCGGAAGCACTGTTCTCCGACGCCGAGAAGAAGGCTCTCCAGATGGATTACATGTGGACGGCCTGGGACAACAGCCAGTTCCACACGGTCGCGCCCAATATCGACGACATGCTGGCCATCTGGCAGGAAGAGCTCGCCGCTCGCTGAGCTGGCATGTTCCTTCAAGGCATCCCGCCCGTGTTCGGGGCGGGATGCCGTCGATCAAGATCTCAAGAGGGTTGGGAAGCAGGCATTGGCTACTCCGATTATCGATGCGTCCGATATCATCAAGGATTACGGTTCGGCGCGTGCGTTGCATGGCGTTTCCCTTAAGGTCGGGGCGGGGGAGTTCGTCGCACTTGTCGGTCCGTCGGGTTGCGGCAAGACCACCCTTCTGAAGATCCTTGCCGGCTTCGAGGACGCGACCGACGGCCGCCTGGAAATCCAGGGCAAGGACATGCAGGGCGTGCCCGCGGCGAGCCGCCCGACCCGCATGGTGTTCCAGAAGCTTGCGCTCTTTCCCCACAAGACGGTGGGTGAGAATATCGGTTTTCCACTGAAGCTGCAGAAGGTCGACAAGGCGGCAATGGCGGCCCGTGTCGCCGGCATGCTCGAGCTGATGCACCTGAAGCCCGAATACCTGAACCGTTATCCTGCGCAGCTTTCCGGCGGCGAGCAGCAGCGCGTCGCCCTGGCGCGTGCACTGGTTTCGCAGCCAAGCGTGCTCCTGCTCGACGAGCCGATGAGCGCACTCGATGCCAAGCTCAAGAAGTCCCTGCAAGCGGAGCTCAAGAAGCTGCACCGCGAGATCGGCACGAGCTTCGTGCTCGTTACGCACGACCTCGAAGAGGCGATGATGCTGGCCGATCGCATCTGCGTCATGCGCAGCGGCAATGTGGTGCAGATCGGTACGCCTTCCGACATCTACTACCGTCCGGCCAACATGTTCGTGGCGGGGTTCATCGGCGAGACCAATTTCCTTCCGGTGGCTGCGGTGCGCGCGCCGGATGGCAGCGCGATCGTCCGTTCACCGCTTGCCGCCGGCGAGCCCACGCCGCTTTCGGCCGCCAGCGTCTCGCCTTCGCTCACCGATCGGAACACGGCCCTTCTGGTTCGTCCCGAAACGATCGGCTTCGTCACGGGTGAAGCTCCGGCCGGATTCTGGCTTTTGGACGGCGAGGTTGAGGAGTATTTCATCAAGGGGTCCTCGACCCAGTACCGGGTCCGCGTCGCAGGTCTAGAGGCCCCCGTGGTGATGGATCTGCCTGGTTCCATCCACCTGCCGGCCAATGTCGGCGACAAAGTCCGGATCGGCTTCGATCCGTCCCGCGCCTTCCTGTTGTCGGAGTGATCATGAAGACGCAGGCGAAGACATGGAATGATCCTGTCCTGATCGCGGCGGTCGCGCCGCTTGCGGTCGTCATGTTCGTCTTCTTCGTCGTGCCGCTGGCAATGACGGCGGTGCTGACTTTCCAGACGACGCAGTATTATCGCCTCCAGTGGACCTGGGACCTGAAGATCTGGACCGAGGTGTTCTCCAAGCCGCATTACTGGACGATCATGCTGCGCACCGTGACGATGGCGCTGATCTGCGTGGTGCTCTCCGTCCTGATCGCCTTCCCGACGGCATATGCGCTTGCGACGAGGCTCAAGACCTATAATGCGCAGATCCAGATCCTAATCGTCTTTGCCTTCCTGACCGATGCCGTGCTTAAGACCTTCGGCTGGATCCTGGTGCTGGACAAGAACGGGGTCGCGAACTGGCTCCTGTCCCATCTCGGCCTTGGCCCCGAAGCGCTCAACCTGCTGTTCACGCCGACCGGCGCGATGATCGGTATGGTCTACAATCTCGTGGTCTATCCGATGTTCACGATCTACCTGTCGCTGGTGCGGATCGATCGCGACCTGATGCTGGCTGCCTATGATGCGGGTGCCTCGCGCATCCGTACCTTCTTCGAAGTGACGTTGCCGCTCTCCCGTCCGGGGCTTTATTCCGGCGCCGTGCTCGTCTTCGTTCTCAGTCTCGGTGCTTTCCTCGAGCCCAAGGTGTTGGGCGGCGGCACTTCGCCGCTCGCCTCCGAACTGATCCGGCAGAGCTTCGAGACGCGCGTCAACTGGCCACTCGGAGCCGCGTTGACCATCGTCCTGATCGTCATCGGGGCCGTGACGCTGGCGCTTGCCGGAGCGCTCGCGACGCGCCGCAGGGCAGAGCCGGCGAGGGTAGCCGCATGATGTCGCAACGCTTCAAGAACGCACTCGTCGATACCATGCTCGTCGGCAGTGTCGTGCTTCTCATCGCCTTTTTCTACGCTCCGATCGTAACGCTGGTCGCCTTCTCCTTCACGTCGAGCCGGGTGCTGACCTTCCCGATCGAGGGCTTTTCTCTCGAATGGTATGGTGAACTGGTCCGCAAGCCGGACTTCCTGCCTGCGGTCATCAACTCGGCCATGGTTGCTGCAATATCGACCGTCTTCGCGACACTGCTCGGAACGGCGGGGGCGATCGCCTGGATCCGGTTCCGCTTCCGATTCCAGAATGCGTTTCGTGCCGTTACCTTCGCTCCGCTGCTCTTCCCGCAACTGCTTCTCGGGGTGGTGATGCTGCTCTGGTTCTCGGTGCTTGGGAACTGGCTCGGCTTTTCGACGGGGCTCGCCACCGTCGTCATCGGGCATGTCGTCTACATTACGCCCTTTGCACTGGTGATCGTCGCCGTGCAGGTCTACGGCTTCGACGACGTGCTGGAAGACGCTGCGCGTGATGCCGGTGCAACCGGCTGGGAGGTGTTCCGCGAGGTGACCTTCCCGCTGCTCTGGCCCGGCATCTTCTCTGCGGCCACCTTCGCCTTCCTGCTGTCGTGGGGCAATTTCTATGTGTCCTATTCGCTGGCGGGAACCGCTCGGACGCTGCCGGTCTTCGTTTACAGCGGCATCGCCGTCGGGTCGTCACCAATCTACCCGGCGCTGGCCACTCTCAACTTCATTCCGGCGCTGGCGCTGGTAGGGCTTGCCGAATTCATGCGTCGCCGGGCGCTGAAACGGCAGAGCGCCGCCGCCTCCGCATCCTGAGTTCATCCGAAAGCAAGGAGACGCTCCATGTCAGTCGATACCAAGGCCGTGTCCAGTAACTGGAGCTTCCCGACTGCGGTTCGGTTTGGCAACGGGCGCGTCTCGGAACTCGCTGACATCGTTCGCGAACTCGGGGGACGCCGGCCTCTCGTAATCACCGACGCAGGGCTGAAGGACCTCTTCCCGGTTCAGCGTGTGCTGGAGGTTTTGCGGTCGGGCGGGCTGGAGGCTGGCCTCTTCTTCAACGTCAAGCCCAATCCGACCGGCGGCAACGTGGCCGACGGGGTAGCGGCGCTCGGTGACGGTGGTCATGACCTCGTCATCGCCATCGGCGGCGGCAGCGCCCTAGACGCCGCGAAGGCGATTGCGCTGATGTCCCGCCAGAGCTTTCCGATGTGGGACCTGGAGGACATCGGCGACAACTGGAAGCGTGCCGACACGTCGCGTCTCCTGCCGGTCATCGCCATCCCTACCACTGCCGGCACCGGCTCGGAACTCGGACGTTCCTCCGTGATCACCAATGAGGCGGAGAAACGCAAGGTCATCGTTTTTCATCCCCGCATGCTCCCGGACGTGGTGCTGATGGACCCGGGTCTGACGACGGGCCTGCCGGCCCACATTACCGCGGCAACCGGGATGGATGCCCTCTCCCATGCGCTCGAGGCATATTCGGCACCGTCCTTCCATCCCATGGCAGAAGGCATCGCGCTCAATGCGCTGCGTCTTATCAAGACGTGGCTGCCGGTCGCAACGGCGGAAGGCGACAACATCGAGGCGCGGGGACAGATGCTGGTCGCGTCGGGCATGGGCTGCGTCGCCCTGCAGAAGGGGCTTGGCGCGATCCATGCCCTCGCTCATCCGCTTGGTGCCCTGCACGACGCCCATCACGGCCTGCTGAATGCCGTCCTGATGCCATATGTCCTCGAATTCAACGCGCCGGTGATCGATGACAAGCTGGAGCTCCTGGCACGTTTCCTGGATCTGCCGATACCCAGCGCCTCTGGTGTAATCGACTGGATCGTCGAACTGCGTGAGACGCTTGCCATTCCCGAGACACTTGCCGGCATGGGCCTTAAGGGCATCGATATCGGGAAGGTTGCCGCGATGGGTGTGGCCGACCCCTGTGCCGGCGGGAATCCGGTCAAGCTCGATGAGGAAGGCCTGGCGTCGATCCTGCGTGCGGCCCGAGGGGCCTGATCCCGGCGGTTGTCGGGCGCACCGACGGCCGGCGATCAAGTACGCTTTCGTTCCGGCTTTGCGATGACCAGGGCGATGCCGCTCGCGGCCAATGCGTCGGCGATGTCCGCGGGTGGCGGACAGTCCGTCGCCAGTTCACCGAACGCGTCCAAATCACAGACCTTTACGAGCCCCTGACGACCGAACTTGCTGTGGTCGGTGATGACCACCGTGCGCCTGCCGCGGGAGAGTACGACTCTGGCGAATTCCGCCTCTTCCAGCTCGTAGTCCATCACGCCGGTCGCCAGGTCGATGGCGCCAGCGGAGATGATGGCGTGGGTGACGCTGAAGCGGCTGACGAAGTCGATCGCCGAGGTGCCGAAGGCCGCGCCATTGTCGCTGCGCAGTTCGCCGCCGGCCATATAGACCTTGTTGTCGTTGACGGTGGCGAGCGTGCGGGCGATGTCGGATGAGTTCGTCACGACGGTCAGGCGACGGTGACCGAGCAGTTCTCGGGCGAGGAAGCTCGTCGTGGTCCCGGTGTCGAGCATGATCGAGTCGCCGTCGTGGATGGTCGCGGCGACGGCGGCCGCGATCGCCTTCTTGGCCTCGCTGTTTTCCCGCATTCGTTTTTCGAACGGTGCCTCGCCCACGGCCGAAGGCAGGCAGATCGCCCCGTGCAACTTGACGACGGCGCCTTGGGTCGCGAGCGGCTTGATGTCGCGGCGCACGGTTTCGAGCGAGACGTTCAGGTGTCGCGCGAGGTCGGCGATCGCCAGCGTGCCGTCCAATTCCAGGAGCCGGAGAATGTCCCGGTGCCGTTTTGACTGGTTCATGGGGGCCTCGTCCGACGGTTGACATCCAAGGTCATAACGAAGCTTCGACTACTCGGCAATGAGGGGTCGCATGATCGGTCACAAAAACACAAAAAACCACAAATCCGGATTGACAATTTCCCGTTGCTCGCATGACATTGCGCTGACACACCCTCGTCACGAAATACAAAAGTACGGGGAACGGCGTTCGGGTGTGCTGCCAGCATTATCACTCAACGGGCTCTACTGGGAGAACTCGAATGCAAAGCCTTGTTCGCATGTTCGCAGCGAATTCGGATCCTGCTCCATCCATTCAGGTGAGTCGCAATCGGGGATTCTCACAAGAAACCACATTTTCCGACGGTTCGGCATCATGATCGTCGACGCCGGGAAGGCCATGGGCGCCACGCACGACCGTATCCATCGACTGCCCTGCTGGAATGGACGGATCGAGATCGCGCCCCTGAAAGGCGGCATCAGCAACGAGAGCTTCGTCGTCACCGACGCCGCCGGCCGTCACGTCGTGCGCTTCGGCAAGGACTACCCGTTTCACCATGTGTTCCGCGATCGCGAACTGATGACCGCGCGGGCCGCCCATGAGGCGGGGTTCGCTCCGCGGGTCGAATACGCGGAGACAGGGGTCATGGTCACCGAATTCCTCGGGGCGAAGACCTATGCCGCAGAGGATGTCGTGGCGAACCGGAGCCGGATCGCCGAGCTCGTCCGGCGCTTCCACCGGGAAATGGCGCGCCACCTCAGCGGCGCCGGTTTCATGTTCTGGGCCTTCCATGTCATTCGCGACTATGCCCGCACGCTAGAGATTGGCGGCAGCCGGATGGTTGAGCATTTGCCGGGCTATCTCGCGCTCGCAGAAGAACTCGAGGCCGCGCAGACGCCGTTGCCGATCGTCTTCGGGCACAACGACCTTCTGCCCTCGAATTTTCTCGATGACGGCAAGCGGCTCTGGCTGATCGACTTCGAATATGCCGGCTTCTCGACCGCGATGTTCGATCTCGCGGGCGTGACCTCCAATGCCGGCTTCGATGCCGACCAGTCGGAAGACTTCCTGACGACATATTTCGAGGGGCCGCCAGACCAGGCGGTACGCCGGTCGTTCGCCGCCATGCAATGTGCCTCGCTGTTGCGCGAGGCCATGTGGAGCATGGTCTCCGAGCTGCATCTGTCGGCACCCGGCGCGGATTATGTCGCCTACACCACCGAGAACCTCACCCGCCTCGACGCGGCCCTTGAACACTACCGGAAACACTACGGGAAACACTCGTCATGACATTGCCATCCCATGCCCAGATCGTCGTCATCGGCGGCGGCATCATCGGTTGCTCGACCGCCTATCATCTCGCCCGGGACCACAAGGCGGATGTTATCCTGCTGGAGCAGGGCACACTGACCTCGGGCTCGACCTGGCATGCGGCAGGTCTCGTCGGCCAGCTTCGTTCCTCGGCGTCAATCACCCGGGTGCTGAAGTATTCGGTCGACCTCTACAAGGGTCTTGAAGCCGAGACGGGACTGGCAACCGGGTGGAAGATGACAGGCTGCCTGCGGCTTGCCACCAATCAGGATCGTTGGACGGAATTCCGCCGCCTTGCGACGACGGCCGGGAGCTTCGGCATGGAGATGCACCTCATCTCGCCGGAAGAGGTCAAGCGCATTTGGCCGCTGATGAATGTCGATGACCTCGTCGGTGCAAGCTGGCTTCCGACCGACGGCCAGGCGAGCCCGTCAGACATCACCCAGTCGCTTGCCAGAGGTGCCCGCATGCACGGGGCGAAGATCGTCGAGAATGTCCGGGTGACCGGCTTCGAGATGAAGGATGGCCGTATCCTCAAGGTGAAGACGACGCTCGGCGACATCGCCTGCGAAAAGGTGGTCAATTGCGCGGGCCAGTGGGCCCGGCAGGTCGGCGACATGGCGGGCATCAACGTGCCGCTCCAGCCGGTCAAGCACCAGTACATCATCACCGAGAAGATCGACGGGCTGTCGACAGACGCGCCGACCATCCGTGATCCGGATCGCCGGACCTACTTCAAGGAAGAGGTGGGTGGCCTGGTGATGGGGGGCTATGAACCGAATCCGCAGCCGTGGACGACCGGCGATGTTCCGAACGAGTGGGCATTCCGCCTCTTCGACGACGACTTCGACCATTTCGAGCAGCACATGACCCAGGCGATCGAGCGCGTTCCGGCGCTCGAAAAGGTCGGGGTCAAGCAGATGATCAACGGGCCGGAGAGTTTTACGCCGGACGGCAACTTCATCCTGGGCGTGGCGCCGGAATGCAAGAACATGTTCGTGGGCGCCGGGTTCAATGCCTTCGGCATCGCCTCGGGCGGCGGTGCGGGCTGGGTGCTTGCCCAGTGGGTCGTGGACGGTGAGGCGCCGCTCGACCTCTGGGTCGTCGACATCCGCCGCTTTGCCGGCATGCACCGCGATCGCCAATGGGTTCTCGACCGCACGCTGGAAGCCTATGGCAAGCACTACACCATCGGATTTCCCCATGAGGAATACGAGAGCGGCCGGCCGCGACTCGTTTCGCCCCTTTACGAGCGGCTGAAGACGCATGGCGCGGTGTTCGGTTCGAAGCTCGGCTGGGAGCGACCGAACTGGTTCGCGCCGGCCGGATCGGAGGCGAAGGACATCTATTCGATGGGGCGGCAGAACTGGTTTTCCGCGGTTGGTGAAGAGCACGCCCATGTGCGCGAAGCCGTCGGCGTCTTCGACCAGTCGTCTTTCTCGAAATACGAGGTCTCCGGTCCGGATGCGGCGAAGGCGCTCGACTGGATCTGCGCCAACGACGTGTCGAAACCTGTCGGGCGGCTGACCTACACGCAGCTCCTGAACACGCGCGGCGGCATCGAGGCCGATCTGACGGTCGCACGATTTACCGAGGACAAATTCTACATCGTCACCGGGACAGGCTTCCGGACGCATGACTTCGGCTGGATCGACGACCATATCCCAGCCGGAATGGACGTGACCTTCACCGACGTGACGGAAGACTGGGGCACGCTTTCGCTGATGGGGCCGAAGGCGCGTGACGTACTTGCCGCGGTGACCGATGCCGATGTGTCGAACGGTGCGTTTCCGTTCGGTCACGCGCGGGAAATCCCGATCGCCGGACATACCGTCCGGGCGCTGCGTGTCACCTATGTCGGCGAACTGGGCTGGGAACTGCATGTGCCGATCGGTGCGATCGGCGAGGTCTTCGATGCACTGATGGCGGCCGGCACAGTCCACGGCATCCGGCCGATCGGCTACCGGGCACTGGAATCGCTTCGCCTCGAGAAGGGCTATCGGGCCTGGGGCTCCGACATCACGCCCAATGATACGCCTTTCGAGGCGGGGCTCGGCTGGGCGGTCAAGCTGCGCAAGAATACCGACTTCAACGGCCGCCGGGCCCTGGAGGGGCTGCAGGACGCTCCGCTCAAGAAGCGGCTGGCCGGCTTCACCGTCGACAACCCCGACATCGTGCTGGTGGGACGCGAAACAATCCTGCGGAACGGTGAACCAGTGGGCTACCTGACGAGCGGCGGCTTCGGCTACACAATCGGCAAGAATATCGGCTACGGCTATGTCCGCAATGCCGACGGGGTGAGCGACGACTACCTGCTCGACGGCGCTTACGAGCTCGTTGTCGCCATGGAGAAGACCCCGGCAAAGATCCACCTCGGGCCGCTCTTCGATCCGGCGATGGAAAGGATCAAGGCGTAGGGAACCGCCGTGGCGGCGAAAGATACTTTTCGCCTGCCTTGACCCTCAAATCGAAACGGCGCCCGGATTGCTCCGGGCGCCGCTTTCGTTGGTCCATCGGATTTCCCAATCGCCGATTTGATCAGTCGCCGTAACCGACGATGCCCTTGATTTCGAGGAAATCGTGGATGCCGAAATCGGCGTATTCACGTCCGTTGCCGGACTGCTTGTAGCCGCCGAACGGGGCGCGTGTGTCCCAGTCCGGATAGTTCAGGTAGACCGAGCCGGCGCGCATCTCGCGGGCGACCGCACGGGCATGGGCGAGGTCCTGCGACTGGATGTAGGCAGCGAGACCATAGACCGTGTCGTTGGCGATCGCGATCGCTTCCTCTTCGGTCTTGTAAGGCAGGATCGAGAGAACCGGCCCGAAGATTTCCTCGCGGGCAATGGTCATGTCGTTGGTTACGTTGCCAAAGATGGTCGGGCGGACATAGTAGCCGCGGTTGAGGCCCTCCGGTCGGCCGAGGCCGCCGGTGACGAGCGTAGCACCTTCCTTGATGCCGGCCTCGATGAGCCGTTGGATCTTGTCGAACTGCAGCTGGCTGACGACCGGGCCGAGATCGGTGTCGTCGGCGGTCGGGCTACCGACCTTGTGGGCCTCGGCCGCGGCCTTGGCGATCGTCAGCGCTTCGTCGTGGCGGTCGGCCGGGACCAGCATGCGGGTCGGTGCGTCGCAGGACTGGCCGGAATTGCCGAAGCAACCCTGCACGCCCTTGGTGACGGCGGTTTCTAGGTCGGCGTCGGGCAGCACGATGTTGGCCGACTTGCCGCCGAGTTCCTGCGCGACGCGCTTGACGGTGTCGGCGGCAGTCTTGGCAACGATGATGCCGGCGCGGGTGGAGCCGGTGAACGAGACCATGTCGACGTCCGGATGGCCGGCCATGACCTGGCCGACATCAGGGCCGGTGCCGTTGACGAGGTTGAACACGCCCTTAGGCACGCCGGCCTCTTCCATGACCTCGGCCCAGACGATGCCGGACATCGGAGCGATTTCCGAGGGCTTCAGCACGACCGTGCAGCCGGCGGCAATAGCCGGTGCAACCTTGCAGACGATCTGGTTGAGCGGCCAGTTCCACGGCGTGATCAGCGCGCAGACGCCGATCGGCTCCTTGACGACCGTAGTCGAGCCGCGCTTTTCGCTGAACTCGTAGTTCTCCAGCGCCTCGATGGTCGATTCCATATGCGCGCGGCCGGCCCATGCCTGGGCGTCACGGGCAAACGAGAGCGGTGCGCCCATCTCGTTGGATACGGCGACGGCGATGTCCTCGAAACGGGCGTTGTAGACTTCGAGGATCTTTTTCAGGAGCGCCAGACGCTCTGCGACCGAAGTCTTGGAGAAAGTCACGAAGGCCTTCTTCGCGGCCGCTACGGCCTTGTCGACATCGGCCTTCGAGCCGACGGAGATCTGCGTGTAGGCCTCTTCCGTCGCGGGATTGATGACATCCAGCGTGGCAGGGACGGCCGGATCGACCCAGGCACCGTCAATGAAGAATTTCAGATTGTGGGACATGTAAAACTCCAGTCAGAGGTCGGAAATGATGAGGCGGACGGCGCACCGCGCCGCCCGTAATGTCTTGGTGGCAATCGCTCAGGGCAGATAGTCCATGTAGCGATCGAGATCCCAATTGGTGACTTCCTTGAGGAAGCGCTTCCAGTCGTCGCGCTTCATCATGTCATAGAGTTCATAAAGCCTGCCGGGCATGGCTTCCAGTACCAGATCATCCTTCTTCAGTGCTTCCAGCGCTTCGTGCAGGTTGAGCGGGATCAGGTCGACATGGCCGCCGGCCTTCATCACCTCGACGACATTGCGATCCTCGGGTGCGCCCGGGTCGACCTTGTTCGAGATCCCGTCGTCGAGGGCCTTGATGAGTGCCGCGCAGAACAGGTGCTGGTTGACCATGGCGTCGACGGCGCGGAACTCGAAGCGGTCGGGCGCCGAGATGCGGATCGTGCAGGAGCGGTTCTGGAGACCCCAGTTCGCGCCGATCGGCGCCCAGAGGCCGATATCGGCAAAACGCCGGTAGGAGTTGACGGTCGAGGCGCCGATCGCGGTGAGCGCGCCGATATGTTTCAAGGCACCGCCGAGCGCGTGGTGGCCGATTTCGGTCGGCAGCCAGCCTCCCTCCTTGTTTTCGAACTCGTTCACGCCGCCCTTGGTGTAGGTGAAGAGTTCCTCCATGCCCGGCAGTTCGCCCGGAACCAACTGTTGAAGCTCGGCGGAGCCACCAGTCCAGATCGAGCAGTTGTGATGGCAGCCGTTGGCCGGCACACCCATCATCGGCTTGGCCATGAAGCAGGCGATGAGGTCGTTCTGGCGCGCCACCTCGTTGCAGATCTGCCGATAGGTGGTGAGGCGGTCGCAGGTCTTCAGCGCGTCGTCGAAGGCGAAGTTCAGTTCGAGCAGGCCGGGTGCGTCCTCGACGTCGCCCTGGATCATGTCGAGGCCCATGGCATGGGAGTATTCATAGACCTGTTTCCAGATGTGGCGGGCGCTTTCGAACTGGCCGATATGATAGGCATAGGGCTCGGTGATCCCGGAATAGGGGGTGGCGGAACCATCGGGGTTCTTCTTCAGCCACAGCATTTCCGGTTCCATGCCGACGCGCAGGTGGAGCCCGTTGTGCTTCTCACGGAATTCGCGGTCGAAGCGCTTCAGGTTTCCACGGGTATCGCATTCGAAGTAGCCGCCCGGGTTCTTGGCGTCTTCGAGACCGTAGAAGAGCGTGCAGAAGACGCGGGCCACCGACTTGTCCCACGGCAGCTGGCAGAAGGTTTCCGGGTCGGGCAGGGCGACCGTTTCGCCGTCATTAGCCGAAAAGCCGAACAGCGTGCCGTTCATGTCGGTCGAGACATTGGTGACGCCACCCATCCAGGTCTGGACGCCCTTGCGGGCATTGTATTCCCAGTGGCGGGCCGGCACGGCCTTGCCGAGTACGCGGCCGGTGATCGAGACATACTGGTAGTAGATGTATTCGACGCCGAGTTTCCTGATTTTTTCGCTCACCCGCGCGACGCGTTCCTTGCGCAGCGGATCGTTGAGTTCGCGGAACAGGTCGCTGTCTTCGTGTCTTGCCATATGGCGTTCTCCTCTTTGTGGTTCTTGATTGGGGGGTGGGGTGATTTCAGCCTTCGAGGTAGCGGGCGAGCTCGAAGGCGCTGACGGCGCGGGCGAGGGCCGCATGCTCGATCTCGCAGGCCTTGGCGAAATGGCTGGTGAAGGCCTCGCCGAAGTGGCGGGCGGCGCTTTCGCTGGCCCGCAGCCGCTCGGCGGCGTCCTTGAGGTCGCGCGGCAATCGCGTCGCACCGGGCGGGATGTCGTCGGGACCGCCGAACGGGGTCGCCTCGGGCGGCGCGATCTGCTGTTCGATGCCGTCGAGGCCGCCGGCCAGCATCAGTGCAAGGGTCAGATGCGGATTGCAGTCGGCGCCCGGCAGGCGAAATTCGAGACGCGCATTGTCTTCGGCTGACGGAACGGAACGCACCGCGGTGGTGAAGGTGTATTCGGCCCAGCTGACCGACTTCGGAGCCCAGGACCCCGGCGCAAAGCGGCGATAGGCGTTGACCGTATGAGCGCAGAGCGCGAATGCCTCGGGGACCAGTTTCGCCATGCCGCCAATGAAGTGCTTTGCAGCCTGGTTCGTCGTGGCTGACGGATCGGCGAAGATGTTGCTGCCGGTCTGCTTGTCCCGGAGCGACAGCGTGACATGGCCGCCGATGCCGGGGAAAGCACCGCCCATATGGGCCATGAAGCTCGCCGTCATGTCCTGCCGGCGGGCATAGGCTCGCGCCGCCTGGCGGAAGAATGCCGCATCGTCCGCGGCCTTCATCGGCGTCTCGGCGGCAAGCGTTGCCTCGAAGCAGCCGGGTCCCAGCTCTCCGGCAACGGCAAAGAGCGAGACGCCATGGTCGATGATTGCCTTTTCGAGACCCGCCACGAACTCGGCCTGGTCGGCCGCCGTCTGGCCCGACCAGCACTTGTTCTCCGGCATGAAGGTGTGCATGGCGGAGAAACCGCTGTCACGCAGGCTCGCCGCGTTCTCCTTGAGGAAGATGACCTCGAACTCGAAGGCGGCCCGGACCTCTAGGCCCAGACTTTCAGCCCGTTCGATCTGGCGGGCAAGGACTGCCCGCGGCATCAGGTCCCGGTTCGGTCCGGCATAGTCGGCGACGATCGCGGCTGCTTTCGGTTCGAAGGCATAGGGGCGAAGCGAAGCTGCGTCGAGCGTCAGGGCCTCGGTCAGGAAGGGGCCGCCACCGAACAGGCTGTCGGCGGAGTCCCAATGGGGAAGCGTGTTGGAAAAGCGCGGGTCGCGGGCCCAGGCAAGAAACTGCTCGCGCTTCAGGCGTCGCTCGCGAAAGACGCTGGCATAGTCGAACAGTCCGACATGAACTATGTCGATACCGTCCCGTTCGAGCCGTGCGGCAAGCTCATTGAGTTTTGTCATGGGATCTCTCTCCGATGCGGGCGGCAGAACGCCGCCTCGATAGGGTGGATGAAGGGTGTCGCTGGATCAGTAGACGTCTCGGGCGTAGCGCTTGTCCTTGCGCAGCCGGTCGACATAGGCCTCGGCCCCATCGGCCGACAGACCGCCTTCGGCAGCGACGATCTCGACAAGGGCCTGCTCGACGTCGGCCGCCATATGCGTGGCATCGCCGCAGACGTAGAGATGGGCGCCGGCCTCCAGCCAGGCGAACAGCTCCTTGGCGTTTTCCCGCATTCGGTGCTGCACGTAGATCTTCTCCGCCTGATCGCGGGAAAACGCGAGGTCGAGGCGCGTCAAGAGCCCTGAGGCCTGCATCGCCGCAAAGTCCTCCTCATAGAGGAAGTCCTGGCTGCGATGCTGGTCGCCGAAGAACAGCCAGTTGCGTCCCTTGGCGCCGCGCGCACGCCGTTCCTGCAGGAAGGCGCGGAAGGGGGCGACGCCGGTACCAGGACCGATCATGATCATCGGGGCGTCATCGTCCTCTGGCACCCGGAAGGCGCGGTTGGGCGACAGGAAGATCGGTGCCATCTTGCCCGCGCCGACGCGGTCGGCGAGGAAGGTGGAGGCCACACCCTGACGGGCCCGTCCATGGCTCTGGTAGCGGATGGTCGCAACCGTCAGATGGATCGATCCCGGATGCTCCTTCGGGCTCGAGGCGATCGAGTAGGCGCGATGCTGAAGCGGCTTCAGCAGACCGACGAAATCGGAAAGTCCCATCGCGCCCTTCGGCATCATGCCGAGCAGGTCGAGAATGTCGCGTCCCCACAGCCAGACATCGAGCGCTTGGCGGTCACCGTTCCCCAGAACGTGGTTGAGTTCGGCATCGCCCGAGAGCCGGGCCACTTCGGCCAACAGCTCGCGGGAGGGCGTGCTGATCTCGAAGCTTTCCGTCAGAAGCGTACCGAGCGGCTTGTCATATCCTGCCACAGGTACATGGGCGCAAGCGCCGAAATGACCCATCAGGCTGTCGACCAGTGCCTTGTCGTTCTGCGGAATGACGCCGATGCAGTCGCCGGCTTCATAAGTAAGGCCGCTGTCGCCGAGGTCGAACTCGATGTGGCGAGTGTCCTTGGCCGATCCTTCGCGCGACAGGCGGCGATTGACCGCCATGCGGGAGGCATAAGGGTTGCGCCGGCTCCACCTGGAACGCACCGCGGACTCCGATGGCATGCCGCCAAGAGCTATCTCGGCATCTTCGCCCTCCACGCCGCCTGCCGCGGCAAGCGCACGATCCACCCAGGCAAAGGCGGTTGCCGCATAGTTGGTATCGCACTCCACCCGCGGCTCGATCGACCGTGCGCCGAGGGCCTGCAGCCGTTCGTCGATGTCACGACCTGCCGCGCAGAAGGTCTCGTAGCCGGAATCCCCCATGGCCATCAGCGAATAGGAGAGGCTGCCAAGGTCGGGCACATCATCGCCGCAGAGCGCATCCCAGAAACCGCGCGCGGTGTCCGGCATTTCACCCTGGCCATAGGTTGATGTCACGATCAGCAGGCGCTTCAGTCCAGCCAGCTCGTCCATTTCGATGCTGTCGAGGGGCGCCACACGCGGCTGAAATCCCCGGCCACGGGCGATCCCGGCAATGTCGCTTGCCATCTGCTCGGCATTGCCAGTCTGGGTGCCGTAGAGAATAGTGAGCGACAGGGCCTGATCGGTCTCGGCGCCGGGCGCTGCGGCCGGCCTTACTGCCTCCTCGGCGCTCGGCGGGATGAACGCCTTGCGCTCGCCCCGGTCGAACGCAATCGGCAGGACGATGGGGCCGGTGTTGCCGCTGTCGGGCAGGAAGTGGGCCTCACCTTCGATGCGGGGATTGCGGACCCGGTGGGCGAGGATCGCCAGCGCTTCCGTCATGTCGCCGCGGGCAATGAAGTGGCCGAGGCAGAAATGCGCCCCACCACCGAAACCGAAATGCGGTTTTCGCTCGGCGGTGATGTCGAAGGAAGGGTCGGCATAGGCGCGCGGATCGGACGCTGCCGACTGGCCGAACAGATGGATCGTGGTGCCGCGCTTGATCTCGAGCCCCTGGTAGACGAAGTCCTCCACGGCCTCGCGCGTCACCCAGGTGATGGTCGGCCGGATGCGCATGACTTCCTCGACTGCGGACTTGCCGAGCTCCGGATTGTCGCCAAGCAGCGCCCATTGACCGGGATTGCGCATGAACACGTCCATCGCAAGGCCGATCTGGTTGCGCGTGGTGTCGATGCCGCCGAAGATGGCGAGCATGATCAGGTCATAGAGTTCGCGTTCCGACAGCGCTTCGTCGCTCTGCATGTTGGTCTTCACCAGCATCGACAGGAAGTCCTCGCCGAGTTCCTGCTGACGCAGTTCGTCGACCAGGGTCATGACGTAGTCGAAGAGCTTCACCGTTGCCGCGTCGACCGTTTCGAGGTCCTGCTTGAAGGTCACGCCGAGCGCCAGGCCCATGTCGGCGGCAAGATCCGCGAGTTCGCGCCATTTTTCATGGGGCAGGCCGAGAAGCATGCAAATGACCCGCGTCGCATAGGGCTCGGCGAAATCCGCCATGAACTCGCAACTGCCCTTCTCGATGAAGTTGTCGATGAGTTCGTTGGCAAGTTTGGCGAACTCCGGGCGCAGGCTGATGACCAGTTTCGGCGAGAAGGCCGGATTGGCGAGGCGGCGCAGCCGGGCGTGGTTCGGTCCCTCCTGGCTCAACAGCATGCGCTCCCACCAGCCGGCGAAATGACCGGACACGCCGTTCAGCTTGGGCCAGGCATAGCTCCCCTGCCTGAGGCGCGCATCGCGCATGAGCTTGTGCACTTCGTCATAGCGCAGAACGGCCAGACCGTAGTTGGTCTGCGCGCACCAGTTCGCTTCACGCGCATCATCGACCTGTTGCGACCGAATCGAGAAATTCGGGTCGCTCATGTCGAGGAAAGGTAAGCTGCCGATATCGATCAATTCATCTGCGATCATGGTTCCCTCGCATTTTTTGCGTTTTCCCTGTCCGCAGCAAAAGCCGTGCCAGCCACAACGGCATTTTCAATGTGTTGATTTTGCTTATGAAAAAATTCAAGTGTTGGCGTAGCCCGCTGATGTGGACAACTGCGCTGCGTTTTTGCGGGAGACTTTTCTGCAATCGCGCAGCATCGGCGACGAGGTGTGGTGAAGCGGTCCTTGGGGTGCGCAAATCGTTGTCGTATGGGGCGTTGATCGGCCGTTCCGTTGGAGCGTCCGCAGGCCGATGCGCCTGGGTCTCGCAAGGTGCGAGCGGCCGCTGCAAAAATGACGGCGACCTATGCAGGTGCGCATCAATTCCCGCTTGCCGATTCGAAACCGATTGAAAATGCTCGGTTATTTTCGTGGCATGGATCTTGCTGAAATCAACTAAAGAGCCGGCCTGTCTTGCGGGTCGGTCATGCGCGGGTCATTCAGCAGACGGAACACCATGTCGAGAAAAACGCTAGCCTTCATTTCGCAGCTTGCCGAACCTGGGAGCTACAACAAGTCCACCTGGCGTCGGATTCACGGCGGTGACGACGAGACCATCGCGGTCGAGGCCTTGCTCGATCATATCGGCGCGCTGAACGGGCTCGATTACATCGGCATCAAGGCGCATGAGGGCGAGCCGCTGCCGGCGGATCTGGATGCCGTCGACGGCGTGATCCTCGGGGGCAGCTTCGCATCCGTTTCTGACAATTATTGCTGGCAGGCGGAGATTGCAGGCTGGCTGACCCGCTGGCGGGAAACCGGCAAGCCGCTGATGGGCATTTGCGGTGGCCACCAATTGATGACGACCGTTCTCGGCGGCCGGGTGGAGAAGAACCCGAGCGGACCGGAGGTCGGGAGCCTGCCGCTCAGCTTCACGGACCAAGGGCGCGGCCACTACCTGCTCGACGGCTTCGACGAGACGTCCCCCTTCTTTTTCGGGAATTTCGACCGGGTCGTCGAGGTGCCGGAGGGAACGGTCGTGCTCGCGACCCGTCCGACGCTTCCCGCGGCGGCGCTGGATCATGGTGGCAACTGGGTTTCGGTGCAATTCCATCCGGAAACCACCTGTGACCGGATGGCGACCTGTTGGGCGGAAATCGATCCGGCGCAGGCTTCACGATACAGCTTCATCCCCGGCTGCGAACGGATGATCGGAAATTTCATTGTGGGAACGGGCCTGCTTTGAGACGGGGCGGGTTCCGGTTCACGCCGGAATGCCGGAGAGTATGGACACAGCGGCAGGATGCCGAGGCATCCGACGCCTGAGTAAGAAAGGTCGCATGGAATGGCGATGATGGAGGGAGATCTGCCGGATCAGGCAGCCGCTGAAAGCGGCCTGTCGCCTGAAGACGATCTCTTGATCGACGTGATTTCCCGGGATGGGCGTGTGCTGTGGTTCAACGAGGCGCAGGCCGAACTGCTCGGCACCTATGACCACGAGATTGTCGGCTATGACGCCGCGGCCTTCTATGCGCCGGATTGCTTTGCGCAGATCCAGCAGATGCTGCGCAACCGGACACGTTCCGAACATGGCGCGACGATGGAACTCACCTTGCTTGCGCGCGGCGGACGGCCGATTCGGACACTGGCGCGCGCGCGCTTCGTGCGTTTCAACGGTGAGGTCTGTCTGCGGCTTGCCAAGATGGACTATGGTCCTGTCGGGATGCGTTATCGGCAGATGGAAGATGATTTCCGTACCCTGCAAGCCATGCTCGCGACTTCGAACGAGGCGCATTGGGGGATCGTCTTCCTCGAGCCGGTCGATACGACCTTGCCGAAGAGCGAAGTGATCCGGCAGGTGTTCGAAAACCAGTCCGTCTGGCGGATGTGCAACCCGGCCATGTCGCGGATCTACCAGTTGCCGGAATCGGTCGACTTCAACGAACAGGATGTCCGTCTCTACTGGCCGCGGAGTGCCGCGAACGAGAAGTTCGTCGAGGAGATCATAAACTCCAACTACGCGATCGACGATGCGCTCAGCGTCGACAGACGCCATGACGGCACGCTGCAATATATCCTCAACGACGTGCGGGCCGATATCGTTGACGGCTTCCTCCTGCGGCTGTGGGGCAATTGCCGCGATGTCACCGAGCAGCGCAATGCCGACGACGAGAAGGCAAATTCTCTGAAGCTTGCCATCCGTGCCCTCGACGGCATGCCCGATCCGGTCATCGTGCTCGATGCCGAGGGCAGGGTGCTCAACCGCAACAAGGCCTATGCCGCAGCCTTTTCCGGCAGCCGAACCGTCGAGACGCAGCTTCTCGCATTCGTGCGCACCCGGCGGCGCGCTTCCGGCTGGTCGCTCTTCACCAATCCCGGCGGACCGGGACCTTCGGTCCTGCTCGATGTCCATATACGCAAGATCAGCGGCATGGACGGCGAGACCTGGACGATTATAACTGTTCGTGAGCGGGAGCCACATGCGCCGAAACGCGCATCCCGCCAGCCAAAGCGGCCGTAAGAGATGATGACACCGGGCGACATACCGCAGTTCTATCTAGGCGTCCGGGGGGCGGAGGCGCTCAGTCGCGAGGCCTGGGAGCAGAACTTTCAGTCGCCGCAGTTTCGGGCCTTCGCCAATCTGCTTCCGGACGGCCTGATGATCGTCGACCCCGATGAGGTCGTGGTCTTCCTGAATACCGCTGCGGAACGCGCGGCGCGGCTGTCATCGCCCTTCGAGAGCCAGGCGCTGTCGACCTTCCTGCGGTTTTCCGATTTCGACATGGACGATTTTCTCGCCTCCGCCCAGCGTGGGCACACCCAAGGTCTGGTGCGGGCGAAAATCTCCGGCAAGGTTTATCAGGCGAGCCGCCGCGTGCTCGTGGTTGCGGGGTCCGCCAGCGGGTTCACCGTCTACTTTCTCCGCGACCCGGAAAACCAGGACCGCGCCAAGCGGGGGGTTGCCGGGCGGTCGATTTCGGCGGGTGACCAGAAGGAAAGCGCGAGACTTGTCTTCCCCGATGGATTGAGAACCCAGGTCGAGCAGGCGGTGCGGGCCTATGCGCGCAATTTCCGCGTTCTCCTGCTCGGCGAATCCGGCGTCGGCAAGACGGCGATCGCCCGCCACATCCACCTGACGGGCGGTGATCGGGGTCGTCCCTTCGTACATGTCAATTGTGGCTCCATTCCCGAGACACTGTTCGAGTCCGAAATGTTCGGTTACGAGCGGGGCGCCTTCACCGGCGCGCTGCAGGCCGGCAAGCGCGGCTATATCGAAAGTGCGGCCGGCGGCACGCTGTTTCTCGACGAAATCGGCGAAATCCCGCTTTCGTCTCAGCCGAAACTCCTGAAATTCCTGGAGGACGGGACCATCCAGCCGGTTGGTTCGTCTGTTTCGAAGAAGATCGACACCCGGGTGATCACCGCAACCAATCGCGACCTCACCGAGATGACGCGGCAGGGAGGGTTCCGCAAGGACCTGCTCTATCGCCTGTCGACCTTCCCAGTCGAAATCCCGCTGCTGCGCAATCGCTCCGACAAGGCCGACATCCTCGACATGATGCTGGAACGGGCAAGCCAGGAGCGTGGGTCATCGCTGAAGCTCACGGCCGCGTGCCGAGCGATCCTGATGCGCCATTCCTTTCCGGGAAACCTGCGCGAGATGAAGAGCGTGGTCGATTATCTAGACATTGTCGCGGGCGATCTCGCGGGGCCGGAGCATCTGCCGCCGTCCTTCTCCCGGCAGCAGGGAACGGCGATCGAGCCGCCTCAGGCGCCTGTCCGCCCGCAGATCAGCGACGAGGGGACTGCGCCGGAGATCGAACCCGGTGGCCGGACACTGAAGGAAATGGCACGCGCCTTCGAAGAACGGATCATCAACGAGGCCCTCGACCGCCTCGGATCCAAGCGGGCCGCCGCCAAGGAGCTAGGCGTCGACATCGCCACCATCGTCCGGAAGACCAACCGCACGGCGGAATGAGGTCCCGACGCGAACGCCGGGACCCGTCCTCATTATTGCTTCTGTCGCAACAGACTTACCGAACTCAGGATCAATGCGAGCGAAGCGACGACGATCAGGGCGCCGATCGCGTTGATCTCGGGGGTGATGCCGCGTCGTAGCGTGGAGTAGATGTACATCGGCAAGGTCACATCGCGGCCGGTCAGGAAGTAAGTGACCGGGATTTCATCGAAGGACAGCGTGAAGCAGAGCAGGGCTGAGCCTATGATGGCCGAACGGATGTTCGGCAGCGTCACATAGAGGAAGGTCTCGAGACCCGTCGCCCCGAGATCGGAGCTCGCCTCCGCGAGATTGCGGTTCACCTTTTCCAACCGTGCCAGAACCTGCCCGACCACGATGCCGACCAGCGCCGTGGCGTGGCCGATCACGACCGCGCCGAGGCTCTGGGGAAGGCCGATCTGCTTGTAGAAGTTCAGCATGGCGATGCCCGTCACGATCCCGGGGAGGGAAAGCGGCAAGAGGATCGTGTTCTTGAACAGCTGTTTGCCGATGAAGGGATAGCGGTCCAGGGCCAATGCCGCCGGTACCCCGATGACGATGGTCAGCGCGGTTGCCGAAACTGCGACGAGAAGGCTGTTCACCAGCGCCTGCAGAAGGGCTTGGTTGGAGAAGACCTTCTCGTACCAGCCCCAGGTGAAACCCGAGAGCGGGAAGGAGGTTACCGGGCTGTCGTTGAAGGAGAACAGGATCAGGATTGCGACGGGGACGTAGAGAAACAGAAGGGTTCCGATCGCGACGCCGACCAGGCTTTTCTGCCACCAGATGAGTTTGTGCATGGCAATCTCCTTCAACCCATCGAAACGCGGCCGGCCCGATCGAGCCTGCTGGAAATCTGCAGCACGACCAGGACCAGAGTGAACAGGACTACGGCGAGCGCCGAGCCGAGCGGCCAGTTGAGGGCTGCGCCGAACTGGCTTTGCAGAACGGTCGCGACCATGGTGCCGCTCGGGCCACCGACCAGAACGGGGGCCACGAAGTCGCCGAAGGACAGGCAGAAGGTCATCGTGGCGCCGGCCACGACGCCTGCCGTAGACAGCGGCATGATGACCCGCACGAAGGTCTCGAAAGGGCCGGCTCCGAGATCCTGCGACGCCTCGATCAGGTTCGAGGGGATGCGCTCCAACGCGGTGAAGATCGGCATCACCATGAAGGGGATGAAGATATAGGTCAGCGTGATGACCATGGCGGCCTGGTTATAGAGAAAGATGTCCAGCGGCTGGTCGATCAGGCCCAGCCAGAGGAGGGCTGAGTTCAGTGCGCCATCCGTGCCAAGGATAATCTTCCAGGTGTAGGCGCGCAGCAGGTAGGAGACCCAGAGCGGCACCACCACGCACATGTAGAGAAGGGTGCGCAGTTTCTCGGAGCGAATGGTGAAGACGAGGAAATAGGCGAGGGGGTAACCGAGCGCGACGGAGTAGAGGGTGACGAGTGCCGCGATCTTCAGGGTTCTGAGGATGACCGTCGAGTATTGCGGGTCATAGAACAGCTGGAGGTAGTTTCCGAGCTGGAAGGCGGGGACGAACAGCGGAAATTTCCGCTCCCAGAAACTCATCATTGCCATCGAGGCATAGGGAAGGATGAGGAAGACCAGGGTCCAGAGAAGCGGCACGGAAAAGAGCAGCCAGAAGCTCGCCTTGTTACGGGTGCGGGCCCTCATGCGGCGTCCTCCGCCCGGTAGACCAGCACATCGAGCGGGGCGACGTGGAAGGCGATGCGGTTTCCGGGCTGGGGAACGCTGCCGTCGGCTGCAACGGTGCTGCGGGGGATGTCGACGAAGATCGGTGCCTCGACGCCGTCGAGCTTGAGCTCGATCTGGAAACGGCCACCGTGGAAGAGCTGGTTGACGACGGTCGCGGCCAATGTCGAGCTTCCATCCGGTGCAGGCCCGGCCTGCATGCGCTCGGGGCGGATCGCGATCAATGCGCGGTCACCATCCTTGAGTGCGGCCTGCGGTTGGACCTCGATCCCGGATATCACGCTGCCATCCGGCAACCGGACCTTGGCGTGTCCGCTTTCACGACCGACGAAGGTGCAGGCAAGCAGATTGGCGGCGCCGATGAAATCGGCGACATAGGGGGTTGCGGGGCGATCGTACAGCTCCGACGGCGAGCCGATCTGGGCGATGCGGCCGCCCTGCATCACCGCGATGCGATCCGACAGCACCAGCGCTTCCTCCTGGTCGTGGGTGACCATCAGGAAGGTGATGCCGAGTTTCTGGTGGAGATGCTTCAGCTCGACCTGCATGGCTTCGCGCAGCTTGACGTCGAGCGCCGAGAGCGGTTCGTCGAGCAGCAGCACTTTCGGTTGGCGCACCAGCGCACGAGCCATTGCCACACGCTGGCGCTGGCCGCCGGAAAGTTGCTGGGGCATGCGATCGGCCTTGTCGGCGAGACCGACCAGCGCAAGCGCATCGGCGGTGCGCCTGACGCGCTCCTCCTTCGGCTTGCGGTTGGCCCGGACCGTCAGCCCGTAAGCGACGTTTTCGGCCACGGTCATGTGGGGGAACAAGGCATAGTCCTGGAACACCGTATTGATGTCGCGGCGATAGGGCGGCTCTTGCGTCACGTCCGAACCTGCCAATGTGATGCGGCCCTGGTCCGCGGTTTCGAAGCCTCCGATGAGGCGAAGCGTCGTCGTTTTGCCGCAGCCGGACGGGCCGAGAAGGGTAACGAATTCACCGGTGCCGATTTCGAGATTGATATTGTGGAGCGCGGTGAAGTTCCCGTAGGCCTTCACGACGTTTTCCAGGGTCACGATGGGTTGCAATGCCATAGGCAGGTCCTTGAGCGGGTCGAATATGAACAGCGGAGATCACCGCCGGAATGACCGGCGGTGATCGGGGTCGTCCTGATCGGTGCTCAGGGAGCCGCCTTCACGGCGTTCCAGACCTCGAGATACTTGTCGAGGCGTGCCGGCATCTGCCACATCACGAGGCTCTTCACGAACTCGATGTTGTTGACCTTCTTGGCTTCCGCGTCGGCGCCCGTCAGGCATCCTGAGACGGATTTCGGGTTGACCGGGAAGTAGCCCGTCGAGCCGACGATGCCGCACTGGCCCTCGGCCGACAGCATGAAGGAGAAGAACTTATAGGCGCATTCGCTGTTGGCGCTGCCCTTGACGAGCTGCATGGAGTCCATCCAGCCCTCGGCCTTTTCCTTCGGCGTGAACTCGACGACCTCGAAGCCCTTCTTGAGGGCGTTTACGTCCTTGCTCTGCAGCCCGGTCCAGGTGTTGGAGACCCAGACTTCCTGGTTGGCGTAGAGTTCGGTGAGTTCGCCAGCGGTCGCCCAGTATTTGCGGATCAGCGGCTTCTGCGCGATCAGCTTCTGCTTGACCGCCTCGAGCTGTTCGTCGGTCAGGTCGTAGATGTTCTCGTAGCCGAGCAGGCGAGCGGTCCAGTAGAGCGACGACTTGTCGTCCCACATGGCGATCTTGCCCTTGTACTTCTCGTCGAAAAGTACACCGATCGAATCCGGCTTCGGGTCGATCTTGTCGGCGCGATACATCAGCGAAATCGAGCCCCAGACGAGCGGAACGGACCAGACCGAGCCCTCGGCCGAAACGTCGTTCGCGCCGGAGAATTCCGGATAGACGTCGGACCAGCCTTCGATCTTGGCGGTGTCGATCGGCTCCACGAATCCGGCTTGGCGCATCAGGCCGATCGTGTCGATCGAAGGGACGATGATGTCATAGACGCCGCCGCCTGCTGCAAGCTTGGGGGCAAAGTCGTCATTCGAGCCGACATAGGTCGAAGTCGTCTTGCAACCGGACGATTCCTCGAACTTGGAGATGAAAGACGGGTCGGCATAGCCTTCCCAGGTCAGAATATTGAGTTCAGCCGAAGCTGCGACGGAAGGGGCGGCAATTGCCAACGCGGAGACGAGGGCAAGCAGACGACGGCCCGGGCCAATATGCTTTTTCATTTCGGTTCCCTTTCTGGATTATTCTTAACGTGCATTTTTCGACCGTTTCTGCCGACGGTTCTTTTGGGTCCTCGGGATCACTCCCGGGACGCGATGCTGCAACGCAAGACGCATGCCAGCCTGTGGCGCGTCGAATTTCTCTTCTTTGTCAGTTGTTTGAGCGAAACGTTAATTCTGCTTCGACGCGTCCGCTGCATTAACGCAGCATGGCGGGCAAAACGGCATCGATGCATGATCGCGATCTGATCCGTCGCTCGGCAAGGAAACCCGTGTTACCCGGCCGTCAAAGTGGTGCGATAGGTTTCGACATGCCGCGCGAGGCATGACATAAGGGCGCCGCAAATCCGCAGTCCCCGTTCTCCAGTTTCCTGTCCGGTCATGATACGCATCGAAAACATCAGCAAGCAGCTCAGCCACCGCATCCTCTTCCTCGAAGCGTCCGCCGCCCTCAACAAGGGCGAGAAGATCGGCCTCGTCGGGCCGAACGGTGCGGGAAAAACGACCATCTTCCGCATGGTCACGGGGCAGGAGCTTCCCGACGAGGGGCAGGTCTCGGTCGAGCGCGGCGTCACCATCGGCTACTTCAACCAGGATGTCGGCGAGATGTCCGGTCGAAGCGCTGTCGCCGAGGTGATGGATGGGGCCGGGCCTGTCAGCGTCGTCGCTGCCGAGCTTCGCGACCTTGAGGCCGCCATGGTCGATCCCGACCGTCTCGACGAAATGGACCAGATCATCGAGCGCTACGGCGAGGTTCAGGCGCGCTACGAGGAGCTGGACGGTTACGGCCTGGAGGGGCGCGCGCGCGAGGTGCTTGCCGGCCTCAGCTTCAGCCAGGAGATGATGGACGGCGACGTGGGCAAGCTTTCCGGTGGCTGGAAGATGCGCGTGGCGCTTGCCCGCATCCTCCTCATGCGTCCCGACGTGATGCTGCTCGACGAACCCTCGAACCATCTCGATCTCGAGAGCCTGATCTGGCTGGAGCAGTTTCTCAAAGGTTATGACGGCGCGCTGCTGATGACCTCGCACGACCGCGAGTTCATGAACCGCATCGTCAACAAGATCATCGAAATCGATGCGGGTTCGCTCAACAGTTATTCCGGCGACTATGAGTTCTATGCGCAGCAGCGGGCGCAGAACGAGAAGCAGCAGCAGGCGCAGTTCGAGCGGCAGCAGGCGATGCTGGCCAAGGAAATCAAGTTCATCGAACGCTTCAAGGCCCGGGCCAGCCATGCCGCACAGGTGCAGAGCCGGGTGAAGAAGCTCGACAAGATCGAACGTGTCGAACCGCCGAAGCGGCGTCAGGTCGTGGCCTTCGAATTCCAACCGGCGCCGCGTTCGGGTGAAGACGTGATCAACCTGAAGAACGTCCACAAGACGTATGGACAGCGGGTGATCTACGACGGTTTCGATTTCATGGTCCGGCGCAAGGAGCGCTGGTGCATCATGGGCGTCAACGGCGCTGGCAAGTCGACGTTGCTGAAGCTGGTCGCCGGCGAGTCCAAGCCGGACCAGGGAACGGTCAACATCGGTGCGAGTGTGAAGATGGGTTACTTCGCCCAGCACGCCATGGATATCCTCGACGGAGACATGACCATCTTCGAAACGCTGGAAAGCACCTTCCCGCGGGCCGGTCAGGCGCCGCTTAGGGCACTCGCCGGCTGCTTCGGCTTTTCCGGTGACGACATCGAGAAGCGTTGCCGGGTCCTGTCCGGCGGCGAGAAGGCGCGTTTGGTGATGGCGATCATGCTGTTCGATCCGCCGAACCTGCTCGTCCTCGACGAGCCGACCAACCACCTCGATCTCGATACCAAGGAAATGCTGATCAAGGCGCTGTCCCAGTACGAGGGGACGATGCTGTTCGTCAGCCACGATCGACACTTCCTGGCCGAGCTTTCGAACCGGGTGCTGGAACTCACCCCGGAAGGCGCCTTCCAGTACAATGGGGGCTACACCGAATATGTGGCGCGCACCGGCCACGAGGCGCCGGGGCTGAGAAGCTGAGCCCGATCAGCCGGCGACAGGTATGACGACAAAAAATACGGAAGCGCGGGACCGACATCCCGCACTTCCGTTTGCCCGGCTTCCGGGTGAAGCTTTCAAGCGCCGAGACGGGCCGGCAGGAAGGTTCCGGCGTTGAGCCCGAGCCGGGTCAGGTGCTCCGGAGGCGCGCCGTCAAGAAACACGCCTGCCGCCCATTCGGACAGCGCTGGGGATGTCAGGATACCGCTTCCGCCCTGCCCGGCCAGCCAGAAGAAATTGGGATCGCGGGGATCGAAACCGACGACCTGATGCTTGTCCGGAGCGAAGGAGCGCAGACCCGCCCACTTGTGGGAAATGGTTCTTACCGGAAGCGTGGTGGACTGCTCGAGAAAATGCGCGGCATAGGCGACGTCGATGTCTTCCGGCTGGGCGTCGCAGGGAATGCTGGGGGTCGCGTCGGCCGGTGAGACCATCAGCTTTCCCGCCTCCGGCTTGAAATAGAAATCCTCGTCGACCTCGTTGACGCCGGGCATGGGGCCCAGATCGTACTCGTCCGGCACGTCGACGGTGATGGCCGTGCGGCGATGCGGCACGATACCGAGCGGTTCGAGGCCGGACAGTTCGGCGAGCCTGTCCGCCCAGGCCCCGGCGGTGTTGACGATGCGCCGGGCAAAGACCGGCCCTTGCGGCGTTTCCAGGCGGTAGGCGTTGTTCTCCCGCTTGACGGCTGTAACGGGCGCGCCCGTGCGGATATCCGCGCCGGCGCGGCGGGCGGCACGCAGATAGCCTTGCAGGATGCTCTCGACCTCCATGTCCCAGCAGGCGGGATCATAGAAGGCCCCGGCCATGTAGTCGCCGCGCAGGAAGGGAACCATGGCGATCGCCTCGTCCGTGGATACCCGGCGGGTTTCCGGCGATGTTCCGATCACTTCGCGAAAGGCCGCGTCCAGCTGGGGCAGGCGGTCCTCGGTGGCAATCACCAGGTTGCCGCGGGGGACAAGCAGCGGCACATCGGCGAAACCCTCCGGAGGGGCCGACAGGAAGTCATAGGATGCGTCCGCGAGCAGGCCGGTCGTCTCATTCTGGAACTGCCGTGAGAATTCCGCGGCCGAACGGCCGGTCGAATGATAGCCGACCTGCGCTTCCGCCTCAAGCAGCACGAGCGATCGGCGCCCGGCTACCCGATAGGCGAACGATGCACCGGCGATGCCGCCTCCCACGACGGCAACGTCGAAGATTTCCATGTCGTTTCCTCCGGCGCCGGTCTTCAGCGCACCATGTCCCTGTCGAGCGGAAAGATCGGCCGCGGGATCTTCTTGTAGGGCAGTCGGGCATAATCGAGCGTGCAGAGTGCGCCGCTGTCGCAGACCACGACCTTGCTGGCGATCGGCTCGAAGGCGGCGCGGAAATGCTGCATGGACTTCAGTCCGACAACACGCTTTTTGGCCGGATCGATGCCGAAGGCGCGGAACTGCTGGAGGTCGAGCATCTGCAGCGGCACGCTGGTGACGAGGACTTCGATGCCATCGACAACGAGGACCGCACTTGTGCCGTAGCTCTGCTCCAGCCCGCCGACCATCGGTCCGTCACCGACGAAGTGGCCGTTGCTGACCAGACGGATCGTGCCCGTCACGGTCAGCGGTTCGCCGCCGAAACGCGGATCGGTCTTGCCGCCGATGGCGATGGTGACAGTTGCACCTTCGCCCTTGGCAGCGAGTGCGGCCGCGGCCTCGGGGTCCACCATCGGACCAAAGGCTGCATCGTCAACGCCCGCCTCCAGCATGGCCTTGAGCAGGTTGGTGGAGTCGCCATAGGAACCGCCACCCGGGTTGTCGGCATAGTCGGCAATGATCAACGGACCGTTGGACTTGGGATAGGTACGCGCCATCTCGGCGACCGTTTCCACCGGGTGGAAGGTGTTCATCACGTCGTGACGCTTTTCCCAGATGTCATCGGCCAGCGTCTCGGCGAAGGCCTGGTGGCGGGCCGGGTCGCCATCGTAAGTGACGAGGACCGTCGGGCCGACCTCGGGGATGTCGGCTTCCGGGAACGCGCCGTTGATGCTGACGGCCAGTGCGCCCGGCTCGCTCTTCTCATAGGCGCGTGCCTTGGCGATCCGTTCCACCATGGCGCCGACGTCGGTGCGGCCGCCATTCGCCTCTTCGAGCATCGGCAGCTGGATGCGCAGCGTCCTTGGTGCGATCTCGCCCTTCATCGTGCGGTCGAGCAGGCTGCCGGCGTGGTAGGCAGTCTCCCGCAGGTCGATATGCGGATAGGTCTTGTAGGAGACGAGGATCTGGGCAAGCGCGCACATGCGCTTCGTCACGTTGGCGTGCAGGTCGAGCGTGACTGCAATCGGCAGATCCGGGCCGACGACGGCCCGCAGACGCTCGAGCAGTTCGCCTTCGCCGTCGTCCGTGTGTTCGGCGACCATCGCACCGTGCAGGCAGAGCAGGATGCCGTCGAACTTCTCGGCCTTGGCGGCTTCGATGATCTTGCCCGTCAGGAACTCATAGGCTTCGACGGTGACGGGCCCCGACGGCTCGGTCCAGGCGCTTACCGAATGGCGCATGTCCCAGCCGAACTCCTTCTGGCAGACGAGCGCGCCGGCGAGCCCGGTGTTCGACTGGCTGCGTTTGGCGATCGCCTCGTCGCCCATCATCAGCGTTTCACGCTCAAACTCGGGAATGCCGGTCTTGCGGATGCTGAAGGTGTTGGACTCATGCATGAACTCGGCAGTCAGGACTTTAAACGGCATTCTCGGTCTCCAGTATGATTTGCGCCGCGCCCCTGACGTGGCATGCCACGGCATGGGTCCCGGCCAGGGATTTCAGGTGAGGCAATTGGCTGTGGCAGCGATCCTCGACGAGGGGACAGCGGCTGGCGAAGGCACAGCCCCGGGGTTCGTCGTAGCCGCTCCGGATCTCTCCGCTGATGCGCGGAATGTCCCGGCGATTGTGCGGGTCTGGCACGAAGGCGCTGTCGAGAAGCGCGATTGTGTAGGGATGCGTCGGCGTTGCTCCGCGCGGCAGCACCTCGACGATGCGGCCGAGATACATCACGAGGATCCGGTCGCAGAAATACTGGACCAGCGCCAGGTCATGCGAGATGAAGACGTAGGTCAGGTCGAGGCGGTCTCGCAGGTCCTGCAGCAGGTTGATAACCTGGGCCTGGATCGACACGTCGAGGGAGGCCGTCGGTTCGTCGAGCACCACCAACGAGGGGGAAAGCGCCAGCGCGCGGGCGATGCCGACACGCTGTTTCTGTCCGCCGGACAGCTGGTGCTGATAACTGTCTGCCAGGTGCGCGGGCAGCGAGACCATCGCGAGGAGTTCCGACACCTTGGCGTCGCGTTCCGCCCGGTTCATGCGGATGCCTTGCACGTCGAAGGGTTCGAGTAGGGCGGAGCGGATCGACTGGCGCGGGTCGATCGAGGAGTAGGGGTCCTGGAACACCATCTGGAATCGTCGGCGGAGACGGCTCAGCGCACGACCTTTCAACGGACGGATGTCCTGTCCGTCGAAGAGGATTTCCCCGCCGGTGGGCTCGATCAGGCGCGAGACGAGGCGGGCGAGCGTCGACTTGCCACAGCCGGATTCGCCGACGACGCCGAGAATTTCGCCGCGCTCTATATCGAAGGACACGTCGGTCACGGCACGGAACTGGCGTTTCTTGCGGAAGAGACCGCCGCCGTTCGAGAAGACGCGGGACAGCGATCGGATGGAAAGAAGTGGCGTCATGCGCTCGCTCCTTCGGCAAGGAAACAGGCGACCGATCGTCCGGCATCGACCACGCTCGGCGGGCTCGATGAGCGGCAGACGTCGATCGCCTGCGGGCATCGCGGATTGAAACGGCAGCCGGCGGGCATGGCGCTTGCCGGCGGCACCATTCCGGGGATTCCGGCCAAGCTGCCCGGGGCCATGCCGGGTTGAGGGATGCAGCCGATCAGCGCGCGAGTATAGGGATGACGGGGTGCGTCGAAGATCGCGTCGACCTGGCCGTATTCGACGACCTTGCCGCAATACATGACCGCGACCTCGTCGCAGGTCTGGGCGACGACGCCCATATCATGAGTGATGAGAACAAGGCCGAGGCCCTTTTCCTTCACGAGCTCGTGGAGGAGCGCGATGATCTGCGCCTGGACCGTGACGTCGAGCGCCGTGGTCGGTTCGTCGGCGATCAGCAGGTCGGGGTCGCCGGCCAGCGCCATGGCGATGACGATGCGCTGACGCAGGCCGCCCGACAGCTGATGCGGGAAGAGATCGTAGGTCATTTCGGGTGAAGGGATGCGCATGCGCGCCATCAGGCCAATCGTCTTTTCCCTGGCAGCCCGCCGGTCGAGCCTGAGGTGGATCTCCGCGACCTGGTCGATCTGTCGGCCGACCTTCACGACCGGATCGAGCGAGGTCATGGGATTCTGGGTAATCAGCGCGATCCGGCCGCCGCGGAGGTTGCGATAGGCCTTTTCGCCGATGGAGGTCAGGTCGGTCCCGTCGAACAGGATGCGGCCCGACTTGATCCGACCGCCCATCAGCGGCAGCAGGCCCATCACGCTCATCGCCGTCATCGACTTGCCCGAACCGGACTCGCCGACGAGGCCGAGAATGCGGCCGCGATCGACGGCGATGTCGACGCCGGCCAGCGGTTCAAGCGGCCCGAAGCCGATATGGAGGTCTTCGACCTTGAGGAGGGCGGGCATTAGCTTCTCATCCTCGCCTTGACGTCGAGGGACTTCAGCACGCCCTGCCCGAACAGATTGATGAAGATCACCGAGGCGGCGACGAAGACACCCGGCCAGAGGATGACCCATGGCGCGTTGAAGAGCTGGGCGGATCCCGTGCTCATCATTCCGCCCCAGCTCGGCACCGGCGGCTGCGCGCCCATGCCGAAGAAGCCCAGGGTCGCCTCAAGTAGGATGGCGTTGCCGGTCGACAGCATGGCGACGACCACGACCGGCGCGATCGCGTTCGGGAGAAGCCGCCGCATCATGATGTGGAAGGGGCCGGCGCCCATGCTGCGGCTCGCCTCGACGAAGGTCTGCCGCTTCAGCGTGATGATCTGGGTTCTCGTCAGGCGGGTGAACTGCGCCAGATAGGCGATCGCGATCGCCAGGATCGTACTGCCGGAGCCGGGGCCGAGGATTGCGACGATCAGCAGCGCCAGGAGGATTTCCGGAAAGCACCAGGTCAGGTCGACCGCGGACATGACGAGCCGGTCGAAGCGGCCGCCGATATAGCCGCAGACGGCGCCGATCAGGATTCCGCCGACCAGGGACAGGGTGATCGAGATCACGGAGACGCTCAGCGAGGTACGGGCGCCGTAGATGACGCGCGAGAGAATGTCGCGACCGAACTCGTCGGTACCGAACCAGTGCAGGGCCGACGGCGCCTGGTTGGCGATCGAGAGATCCTGCACGTCGTAGGCGTAAGGTGAAAGCCAGGGCGCACCGATCGCCGCAATGGCGAGCGCGACGAGGCCAAGGCCGGAAAAGGCTGCCGCCGGGGTTGGCGCAAGGGATGCCAGACGCTGCATCGGGGAAAGCTGGTGCACGCGCCCGCTCATGCTGCCGCCTCCTCGCGCTGCCGCGGGTCCATGGCCGCTTGAAGAAGGTCGCCGAGCAGGGTGCCCAGCATCACGGCGATGGCGAGAAAAAGAAGACAGCCCTGGATCAGCGGATAGTCGCGCTGACCGAGCGCACGGATCAAAAGCGAGCCGAGACCGGGCCGGGCAAAGACATATTCGACCGTGACCGAGCCGCCGACGATGAGGCCGATGCGCAGGCTCAAGATGGTGACGACCGGGATCAGCGCATGGCGCAGGACGTGGGCAATCTGGATGCGAAGGCGCGACAGGCCCTTGGCGTGCAGGAGCATGACGAAATCCTCACGAGCCGTCTCGATCATGGCGACGCGGGTCACCTGGGCGACGAGGGCCATGCCGCCGAGGCCGACGGTCAGGACCGGCAGGATGAGGGACGTCCAGTGGCGCGCACCGGAGACCGGAACCCAGCCAAGCTCCACGGCAAAGAGCATGATCATCAACAGGCCGAGCCAGAAGGTCGGAACCGTCGAGCCAAGTAGGGAGACGCCCATCAGGGCATGGTCCACGAAGCGATCGCGGAAGCTTGCGGCAAGCGCGCCGGCGAGAATGCCGAAGACGGCGGAAAAGGCGAGGGCCCAGGCGCCGAGCGCGAGGCTCGGACCGAGATTGGCGAGAATGAGGTCGGCCACGGGACGGCGCATGACGATGGCCGTCCCGAGGTCGCCTTGGGCGACATTGCCGAGCCAGGTGACGTATTGCTCGAGGAGTGAACGGTCCAGCCCGTAGCGGGCGATGATCGCCGCCCGCTGTTCGGGTGAGGAACCTGTCCTGATCAGATTGTCCACCGGATCGCCGGGGACGAGATGGACGATCAGGAAGACCACGCCGGAGACGACGAAGAAGACCGGTATCATCGCGAGAAGGCGCCTGAGCGCATAACCCATCATATCCGCCGTCTCCGAACCGTCATTCCTTGACTTCGACGTCGAGGACGCTCTGGGCCGAGAATTGCGGGCCATCGATCTTGGCCGGCACGCTCAGACGATCCTTGTTGTAGACAAGAGTTTGCACGGGCTCGTAGATCGGTGCGAAGGGCACCTGGCTCAGCACATACTCATGATAGGTAATGAAGTTGGCCACGCGTTCTTCCGGGGTCTTCGAACCCGTCAGCGCCTTGACGCGCAGTTCTTCCGCCTTCGGATCCTTCCACATGGAGACGTTCGGATAACCGAGGCGTTCGCCGGAGAAGAACCAGTCGAGGATGTCGGCATTGTTCCAGCCATAGCTGCGGACCGCGAGCTGCTGGGTGCCCTTCTTGTATTCGGCACGGATCGAGCTGGTGTCGAACACCGTGATCTCGGCATTGATGCCGACGGCCTTCAGCTGGGCCTGGATGACTTCGGTCAGGCGCTTGAACTCGGTGTCGCTCTGGGTCCAGAGGGTGACGGTGAGCGGCTTTCCGTCCTTCGAACGGCTGCCGTCAGCGCCGGCCTTCCAGCCTGCCTCTTCCAGGAGCGCCTTGGCCTGTTCCGGATCGTAGGAAATGTTGAACTTCGGGTCGACCTTGGATTCCGGCAGAGAGGCGATCAGGAAGTTGTGCGCGGCAAGGCCACGACCGCCGAACAGCTTGTCGAGGATTTCCTGCTGGTTGATGGCGAGAGCCGCCGCCTTGCGCACTTTGAGGTCGGTGAAGGGTTCGACCGTCGTATTGATGGGCATGTAGAAGGTGCCGAAGCCAGGCATGCTCTGGACGGTGGCGTTTTCGACCGTCTCATATTGCGGGAGGATATCGCTCGGAACGTCGAGCACGGCATCGACGCCGCCGGTCTTCAACTCCAGGAAGCTGGTCGAGGAATCAGCGATCTCGCGCAGCGTCAGGCGGTCGATCTTGGCCGGACCCTTGTTTTGCGAAACCGCGCTGCCCCAGGTGTAGTCCTCGTTGCGCACGAGAACCGATTCGACGCCGGTGGTGAAGCTCTCGAGCTTGTAGGGGCCGGTGCCGACGGCGACGGTGACGCCGTAATTGGTGCCTTCGGCGTCATAGGCCTTCGGGCTCGGCACGCCCATGAAGGCGCTCGACAGGTTGTAGAGCAGGTTGGCGTCAGGGTGCTTCATGACGAAGCGCACCGTCAGGTCATCGACGACTTCGACCTTGTCGATGGCGGCAACGAGATACTCGTTCTCGGTGCCGGCAAATTTCGGGATCCACCACTCGATGGTCTTGGCGTTGAAGGGCTCGCCATCGTGGAACTTGACGCCTTCCTTGAGGTGGAAGGTCCAGGTCATGCCGTCGGCCGATGTTTCCCAGCTGGTCGCGAGATGCGGGTAGTAACCCTGATCGGCGCCCTGCACGACGAGGCGGTCGTAGATCAGCGCGTCGGCAAGCGTCATCAGCGTGCCGCGGATCGGGTCGTGATTGGCCGCGCCGGCTTCCGAAGACGGAAGTACGAAGACCGCCTCGGCGGCCGACAGGGCCGACGCCGGCATGGTGCCGGCGCAGGCGAGCGTGAGCGCGATCATCGCGCCTTTGAATTCCCACTTCATTTTCGTCATCGTCTGCGTTCCCCTTTTTTGACTTGGCGTGACGGGTGGAGGATTGGATCTGTCAGTCTTCCGGGGTGCCTCCGGCATAGCCCGTGAAGGTCTTGTAGCAATTGAACATCTGGCCCAACCGGTCCTCGACCTCGACGCCGAGCTCACTGAAGACGCCGCTGATGGCGAGCTGTACGAGCGAGACAAGCGGGCTGAGAGAGTCCCAGAACTGATTGAGGGCGGTGGGTACCGCGAAGACCTCGCTCGAAGCGGAGGTTGCCCAGTCGCAATAGGTGTCGGTGATGATGGTGACCGGAATGCCCTTCGCGTGGGCGGCTTCGGCGAGCTGCTTGCTCTGGCGGGAATAGCGACGGGTGTCGATCACCACGAGCATGATGCCGTCCGCATTGGTCAGCAGCACGTCGACAAAATTTCCGGCAGCCATGTCTACGATATGGACTTCGTCGCGAAGATACTGGAGCTGATGGGCAAGCACCGCGGCGACGCCGCGCTCGGTTTGGAAGCCGGCGCAGTAAACCTTGCGGGCCTTGCTGAGACGGGTGACGAAGCGGGCGAATTCCGGCGTCTGGGCAAGTTCGTAGACACGGACCAGTGCGCCGATCTCCATTTCGAGACCGGCGGCCAGCTGGTCGTTGCCGGAGCGGGCGCGTGCCGCGAACTCCTTCAGCCGGTCACCGACAAGCCAAGGGCTGTCGCCGAAGTCGTCCTTCAGGTCGGCCTTCAGTTCCTTGAAATGGGTGTAGCCGATCGAGCGGCAGAAACGACCGACGGTCATTTCACCGACGCCGACCTTGGCGGCGATGCTGGCGGCCGTCTCGAAGGGCAGCTCGCTCAGATTCGACAGCATGTAAGTGGCGATCGCACGGCCGGCGGCCGTGGAATTTTCCAGACTGTCGAGCAAACGCTCCTTGACCGTCGCCATCAAATCCCTCTGTCAAAATGTTATTTTTATATCTCTATAGCCATACGGTATATTTTTATATCATCCCGTCAAGCCGCCATTCAGGAAAAATTATGGGGTGCCGAGGCCGTCGGCGCCGTTGGTTGGTCGCGAGCCTTGGAGCGGAATGACGAAGAGCCCCGCGGTCGTGGGACCGCGGGGCTCTGCAAAGCGCGATGAATGGGGGCTTTCGGACGACGGCGGCTGTTCCTAGGCTACGGCTCCATGGGCCGTGTCCCGAGCGCGGGCCACCCAGGCCGCACCTTCACGGGCGTGATGGAAGCCGTTCGAAAGGGGAGCGGCGGGATAGATCTCCCGCAACCGGCCAAGCGCCTCTTCCGGATCAAGGGCACCGTCGAGCACGCTGCGATAGAGGTTGGCGACGGAGACCATGTCGCAGTCCTGGGGGGAGAGGCGGATCGCCGCGATCCCGCATTTGGCGAGGTCTTCGAGTTCACCTAGAAGGGCCTGGCAGGTGTGAGAGACCGTCTGAACGCCGTTCAGCGCCAGGAACGACTGGCGGTCAAGGGTCCTCACCGGCAGACCATCGGGTTCCTCGCCGCAGACGAACAGGCAGTTGTCCTTGATCTTGCCCTTCGAGCGGGCGTGGGCGCAGCGGGCGGAGATGGCGAGCGGCATGCGACCGAAGGCGAAAACCTCGAAATCGATGCCGGGGCTTTCGGCGACGATGCGCTCGACCGAGGTGAAGGGCAGCTCCGGCGGCAGACAGATGCGGGTCGCGCCGCGCCCGCCCAGCAGCCTCGCGGTCGCGGCGTTGTAGACGTTGACCAGCGGGCCGACGGTGTGGGGCATTCCGTTCAACAGGCCGAGAGCCGAGAGATCGTTCGCCTCGACCAGATGATCGCTTTGTCCGACCAAGTCGCGGATCTGTCGGCTCTCACGTTCCAGAGTGACCAGTGCGAGCGTCGAGAACACCACCGTTTTGCCGGCAGCCTCGAGCCGCTCGGTGACCTCGGCAATGTGCGGTTCGATGAAATGCTGGCGTTTGGAGCAGACGGTCTCGCCGATCACGACCGTGTCGAAAGGGGACTCGTCGGCAATGCGGAAATGGTAGTCGCGCCATTTCGGGCCGTCCCACAGATAGTAGACGGGGCCCATCGTGAGCGACGGTGCTTTCATATCGTTCATGCTCATCTCCAGCGCTTCTCGTAGGCGCCCGATGTGGTCTTCTGGCCCTCGCTCAGGCCACGAAGACGCGACAGGAGGGCCGACCGTTGGTCGGGACGGGCGGAAAGGGCCTTTTTCAGCGTTGAGACGACTTCGGCGACATAGGCCTTGCCGCGCTGGCGCCCTTCGATCTTCAGGGCGCTGACGCCGGCTGCGGTCAAAGCGTCGATCTCACCCATGACGTCGAGCGAAACCGGGTCCTCGAAGGCATAGCTGCGATCGTCGGCGATATCGAAGCGCCCCTTGCAGAGCGTCGGATAGCCGGCCGCCTCGCCGGCGGGAAACCGGTTGATGGTGTAGTCACCAAGCTCCGAGACAAGCTCATTGCCCTCCTTCCGGTAGTGAACGTGGCTGGCGGGTGAACACACGCCGTTCATGTTCGGCGACTTGCCGGTTGCGTAGGAGGACAGCGAGCAGCGGCCTTCTGCCATGACGCAGAGCCCACCGAAGACGAAGACCTCGATCTCGCAGCGGATCTTCGGGGCCATCCGGGCGATGTCGGCGATTGTCAGCGTGCGCGGCAGGACCACGCGTTTGGCATTGAAGGCCTCGACCAGGAAGTTGATCGCATCGACATTCGAGGCGGAGGCCTGCACGGATACATGCAGGCGCTGGTCGGGATAGCGCTCCGCCACGTGGGCCATCAGACCGAAATCCGCGAGGATCAATGCGTCGGCGCCGAGCGCGACCGCATCGGCGGCGGCGCGGTACCAGATCTCCTCGTCCCCGGCCCGCATGAAGGTGTTGAGCGCGACGAAGGTCTGCGTGCCGCGCCGGTGGGCATAGGCAATCGCATCGCGCAGCTCGTCCCGGCTAAAGTTGAGACCGGGAAAGTTCCGGGCATTCGTCTCGTCGCGGAAGCCGCAATAGACGGCGTCAGCACCGGCGTCGACGGCTTCGTGAAAGGCCGCAGGCGTGCCGGCCGGGCAGATCAGTTCCATGGGGAGTTCTCCCCGGACAGGGCGTGCCGGCGGATTCCTTCGCCGATCCGTCCGAAGAGCGGTGCGAGTGGTCCCGCCAGCGTCGAGAGATCGCGCGGCAGATCTATGTCGCAGTCGTCGAGGGCATTGCGCATCGCGAGCATCGCCTCCATGTCGCCGGTGACCGAAAGATCGCGTGAGAAAAAGAGGGCATCCGCGTCGCAGCGACCTTCGAGCAGTGCGAGCAGAGTAAAGAGCGGGCCTTCCACAGAGGCATCGACGCCCGCTGGCGAACCGGACCTGCGCATGACGCGGATCCCTGGCCTTGCCGGTTCGACGACGAAGCACAACGGCACATCGACGGGGAGGAAGGCGAAGCGCTTTTCCTTGTGTTCGCCGAGGCGGTCGAACATACCCGGATGCTCTTTCATCATCCGCTGGAAGAGCAGGGTCACCGCTCGTTCGATCGCGGCCAAGGGAACAAGATTGAGCGGGGCCGCAAGCGTGTGGGGAAATTGCATGGTTATCAAGCCTTTGCAGAGAGCGATCCGCGGCATGCTAACGGCTTGTCCGAAGAAAGCGTTTGAGCCAGCGCAAAGACGTCATTAATATTACCCGCCACACAGGCAGCATGACACACGCAGCATCGACGATCAGGCGCTATGCCGACCTGCAGGAATTCGTGGCGGAACTCGAGCGACGGGGGAGTCTGAAGCGCGTCGAAAGGCCTGTCTCGCTGGTTCACGAGGTCACGGAAATCCACCAGCGCGTGCTTGCCGCGGAGGGGCCGGCGCTGCTGTTCGAAAAGCCGGTCAATGCGGCCGGCGAGGTTATGTCGATACCCTTGCTTGCCAATCTCTTCGGCAGACGCGACCGGATCGAATGGGGTTTCGGACTTCCAAGTGGCGGAATAGGAGAACTGGCGAACCTGCTCGGCGAGTTGCGCGAACCCCGACCGCCGCAGTCGTTCAGGGAGGCGGTCGGCAAGCTGCCCCTCCTGCAATCCGCTCTGTCGCTCAGGGTCAGACAGGTTTCGGCTGCCGCCTGCCAGCAGATCGTCTGGCGGGGCAACGAGATTGATCTCGGCCGCCTGCCGATCCAGTGGTGCTGGCCGGGGGAACCGGCACCGCTGGTAAGCTGGCCGCTGGTCATCACGCAGTCGCCAGACGATCCGAGCGACGTCAATGTCGGTATCTATCGCATGCAGGTGCTTGGCCGTGACCGCCTGATCATGCGGTGGCTCGCCCATCGCGGCGGCGCGAAACATCATCGCCAATGGCAGAAGCTCGGCCGGGACATGCCTGTCGCAGTGGTGATCGGCGCGGATCCCGCGACGATCCTGTCTGCAGTGATGCCGCTGCCGGAAGGCATGAGCGAACTGGGTTTCGCCGGGGTGCTCAAGCGGCGGCGAAGCCGGGTTGTGAAAGCGGTGACCCAGCCGCTCTGTGTTCCCGCCAACGCCGAGATCGTGCTGGAAGGCACTGTTTCCGCAAGCGAACTGGCGGAAGAGGGGCCTTACGGCGACCACACCGGCTACTACAATTCGGTGGAGCGGTTTCCGGTGATGACGCTCTCTGCGATCACGATGCGCAGAAAGCCGATCTATCTCTCGACCTATACGGGGCGTCCACCGGACGAACCCTCGAAGCTTGGTGAGGCGATGAACGAGCTGTTCGTGCCGCTGGTCCGGAAGCAGTTCCCCGAAATCCACGATCTCTGGCTCCCGCCGGAGGCCTGTTCCTACCGGGCGATCGTGGTCTCCATCGACAAGCGCTATCCGGGTCAGGCCAAGCGTATCATGATGGGTCTGTGGTCGATGCTGCCGCAGTTCAACTATACTAAGCTGATCATCGTGGTGGATCCCGACATCGATGTGCGCAGCTGGCCGGACGTCGTCTGGGCCTTGTCGACGCGTTTCGACGCCGGTCGCGATGTGACCGTCATTCATGACACGCCGATCGACTATCTCGATTTTGCCTCTCCGAGGCCGGGGCTGGGCGGCAAGCTCGGGCTCGACGCGACACGCAAGCTTGGCCCGGAGACGGATCGGGAGTGGGGCCGGGTCCTCGACATGGTGCCCGACGTCGTTGCACGGGTCGATGCGCTCTGGGGTGAACTCGGGCTTGGAGATCCATCATGAAGGCTCGCAGGATCGTGCTCGGCGTTTCCGGTGCATCAGGTGCGACGATTTCGCTGCGGATCGCCGAACGGCTCGCGGCGATCGAGGCGGTCGAACTGCATCTCGTCGTGTCGGCTGCGGCCGAACGGACCTTTGCCCATGAGCTCGGCGATGGTGCACTCCCGGCGCTCGAAAAGCTCGCCGCCTGCCGCTATCGGATCGACGACATCGGCGCGGCGATCGCCAGCGGGTCGTTTCGGACGGCGGGCATGATCGTTGCGCCGTGTTCGATGCGAAGCCTTGCGGGTATTGCGGCGGGGCTTGCCGATACCTTGCTGATCCGTGCCGCGGACGTGCATCTCAAGGAGCGTCGACCGCTGGTGCTCCTTGCGCGAGAAACGCCGCTTCATCTCGGTCACCTTCGCAACATGGTTTCGGTGACCGAAATGGGGGCCGTGGTGATGCCGCCGGTGCCAGCCTTCTATCGCCGTCCCGAAAGCGTGGACGCCATCGTCGACCACATCGCCGCGCGCGCCATCGACCTTTTGCGGGTCACCGATGAGCCGCTCGCTGCCGAATGGAAGGGCGATGATGATCGCTAGAGCATTTCCGGCGATTACGGATTCGCCTCAATGCTCTATCTCCTTGTTTTGACGCAATTCTTCACGCAAAACCGCTTCACACTTTTGCTGGAATTGCTCTAGAAGGTTGCGGCGAGAAGAGGGTCCGCCCCGAACAGTGCGGCATGACCGCCGGCGAGCAGCCACCAGGTGACTACGACTGCGATCGCGGCCGAGACGATCATCGGCCGATCGATGCGAAGCCGGTTGTGGCCCTTGAGGATCGCGGCGAAGGGGATCATCGAATGGGTTCTGCTCATCGGCGCCCAGTCGTCGCCGAGACGTTTGCGCGCGCGTCGGTCGAGCATCAACAGTCCCGCAAGCGTGAAGAGCGACAAACCGCCAAACAGGATCAGCGAGCGCAGATCGCCGTTCGGGACCAAGTGGCCGACCGACCAGAGCAGGAAGCCCCACATGACCGGATGGCGTGTCACGGATGTGATGGCACCCGGCGCCACATCCGGGCGGATGCTGACCGACATGGGATTGGGACTGGCAAGCCCCGCCAGAACCAGGAACAGACCGAGGGGAGCCGTCATGATGGTAACCTTGGCCTGCCAGCCGGCCGGTTGCCAGAGTGGAATGTAGTCCGTGGCCAGCGCCGCTTGGAACACCCAACCGAGCACCACGATGGAGACCAGCGAGTATATCATCAGGTAGGTTCTGCGGCCGAGAAGGCTGATCGCTCCCGCCCGCACGGGCGGTAGTGCGGGTATGGAATGCAGCGCCAGGAAGACCGTGAGCGCGATCAGCAGGTTCGTCATAGCACGGCTGCCTGCCGCTCGGGCTCACCGGCGAAAACGGAGTCGATGACGGCCGTCTCGGCGGCGATATGGCGACGGACGCATTCGAAGAAGCCGCGCAGCATGTAGCCGACGGTATCGAAGGAGAGGCCGCAGCGTCCGGCGAGGAGTGCCTTCAGAGTCAGCGAGATTTCCTCCGCAGCCAGACGGTCGCAACGGTGTTCGTTTTTCAGCCGCTCGATCATCATGGCCGTGAAACACGAGCCGGCGCTGCGGTCGAGATCCGGGAACAGCAGTTGTTCCTCGAATTTCTGCGTCCTGTCGATGAGCGGCACGACGGCGTCCGAGACCTTGCGGCAAAGGGTGTCGTCGACGTCGAATGGCAGGGAGTCTGCGAGCTCCTCGAGGCTGCGGCAGAGGCCGAGCAGTTCCTCGTGGTTCTGCTGCAGGGTTTTCAGGTCCAGTTCGTCAATCCGCTTTTCCGTGCGCATGGCGCACCTCCTTACTGTCCTAGGAAAAGTATGGTCGCTATGGCGACCGATGCCAGCACTGCAGATATCGTGCCGCCGCGCTGCAACACGCCCATGCGATAAAGCAGGATGGCAAAGCCGATGATGATAGGTGTGGCAACGGCAAGGCCGATCTGGGCATCAGTCATCGAAGCAATCTCCATTCATGATCCAATCCTAACTTGCCTCCTGTCATTTTTCTTTGAGCTTCCGCAAAGAAGCAAAGAACGGCCTTGGCTAAAAATGTCGCATGAACACGATAGCCAACATCGCCACGGCGGGGTCCGCGACGGCCGCAGACGAACAGGAAGGCGATGTCTTTCTGCTCTGGGTGCTCGTTTGGAGCGAGCTGGTCGCCTTCGGTATCCTGATCTGCGCATTTCTCGTGATGTCGGCGCTCGAGCCCGATCGTTTCGCGCAGGCGCGGCTGCATCTGAGCCCGGGGCTGGCGGCCATCAACACCGTTGTTCTGTTGACGAGCGGCTGGCTCGCAGCGATCGCCGCCCGGCGCAATGCGACCTCCCGTCAGACGCAACGTTCGCTGGTCTTGTCCGCCATGTTCGGTTTCGTGTTCGTCGGCATTAAGCTCTTCGAGTATTTCGGCGAGGCGCAGTATGCCGCCGACGAGGCTCTCAGCCGTTTCTACGAGATCTATTTCATCATCACCGGCTTCCATCTCATGCATGTCGTATTCGGTTCGATCGTCATGCTCCTGGTGGCGATGAAGCCGTCGCGCACCAACGTGCTGCTTATCACCACGCTCTGGCATGCGGTCGACCTCGTGTGGATCGTCATGTTCCCGATCATCTACCTGGCCTGATACGATGAACCGTTTTTCCCTGGAACGCCTGCATTGGGCCTTTGTCACCCTGATGGTCCTTGCTGTCGGCGGGGCCGTCTTCGCGGCCCTCAGCGGTAGTCTGCTGGTGCCAGTCGTCATCGTGCTCGCCGCGGCCGTCGCAAAGGCGCGGCTGGTCATTCTCGACTTCATGGATCTTCGCGAAGCGCGCGGATTGTTGCGGACGGCACTGATCGGCTGGCCGGTGTTTTTCCTCGTCCTTGCCCTTTCGCGGGCCGTCCTGATCACCCTCGTTTGAGTGTCTCCTCGACCATCGCCCGTTTGTTTGCCGAAACGCAAAGAAGGCTTCTGCCGCGCCGCTAGAAAGGGAACATCCCGCAGAACGGCTTGAGGGGCGTGTCGCCGCCGTCGACTGCAGGGGATTTCACCAGGCCGGCGGCGGAATGAAACCTACGGCGAACGAAAGGACCATGGGGATGGCAGAGCGCCTAACCAAGACAGGGGCCCGCAACGTCTTCTACGGCGGGTCCATCTTCTTCTTCACGATCTTCGTGGGCCTCACGGCCCATAGCCACTACTACATGAAGACGACATCTACCGATGAATCGACGCTGACTGACGGCGTCGCCCGCGGCAAGCATGTCTGGGAAAAGAACGCCTGCATCAATTGTCACACCCTGCTCGGTGAAGGCGCCTATTTCGCGCCGGAGCTCGGCAATGTCTGGAAGCGCTGGGGCGGCGAAAGCGACCCGGAAAGCGCCCGCGAAACGTTGAAATCGTGGATGGCCGCGCAGCCTTCGGGTGTCGAGGGACGGCGGCAGATGCCGCAGTTCAACCTGACCGAACAGGAACTCAACGACCTCGCCGATTTCCTCGAGTGGACGAGCCGGATCAAGACCCAGAACTGGCCGCCGAACGAGGCGGGCTGAGCACGCGTCGCGACAAGGAGAAACAACATGAAATATCAAACCCAGAAGGTCGCGATGCTGTATTTCTACGGCGCGCTCGGCCTCTTCCTCGCCCAGGTGCTGTTCGGCGTGCTTGCCGGCACCATCTATGTCCTGCCCAACACGCTTTCCGAGCTCCTGCCGTTCAACATCGTCCGGATGGTCCATACCAATGCGCTCATCGTCTGGCTGTTGATGGGCTTCATGGGGGCAACCTACTATCTGCTTCCCGAAGAGGCGGAGACCGAGCTGTATAGCCCCAAGCTGGCAATTGCCCAGTTCTGGATCTTCCTCGTCGCCGCTGCCGTGGCCGTGGTGGGCTATCTCTTCCACATCCACGAAGGCCGCGAGTTCCTCGAGCAGCCCTTCGCCATCAAGGTCGGCATCGTCATCGTCGCGCTGATGTTCCTGTTCAACGTGACGCTCACGATCCTCAAGGGCCGCAAGACGGTGGTCACCAATATCCTGGTCTTCGGGTTGTGGGGTGTCGCGATCTTCTTCCTCTTCGCCTTCTACAACCCGGCCAACCTGGCGCTCGACAAGATGTACTGGTGGTATGTCGTTCATCTCTGGGTCGAAGGCGTATGGGAACTGATCATGGCGTCGGTGCTTGCCTTCCTGATGATCAAGCTCAACGGAATCGACCGCGAAGTGGTCGAGAAGTGGCTCTATGTCATCGTCGGCCTTGCTCTTTTCTCGGGCATTCTCGGCACCGGCCACCACTACTACTGGATCGGTGCACCGGGTTATTGGCAGTGGATCGGCTCCCTGTTCTCGACGCTCGAGGTCGCTCCGTTCTTCACCATGGTGATCTTCACCTTCGTGATGAGCTGGAAGGCGGGCCGCAAGCATCCGAACAAGGCGGCGCTGCTCTGGTCGATCGGCTGCTCGGTCATGGCCTTCTTCGGCGCCGGTGTCTGGGGCTTCCTGCACACTCTGTCGTCGGTGAACTACTATACCCACGGCACGCAGGTTACCGCGGCTCATGGTCACCTCGCCTTCTTCGGCGCCTATGTGATGCTCAATCTCGCCGTCATGGCCTATGCCGTACCGGAAATCCGCGGCCGGCAGCCCTACAACCAGTGGCTCTCGATCATCAGCTTCTGGATGATGTGCACGGCGATGTCGGTGATGACCTTCGCGCTCACGTTTGCCGGGGTCCTGCAGGTCCATCTGCAGCGTGTGCTCGGCGAAAGCTACATGGCCGTCCAGGATCAGCTTGCGCTGTTCTACTGGGTCCGCCTGGGCTCCGGCGTGGTCGTACTGATCTCCGCGCTGATGTTCATCTGGGCGATCCTGGTTCCCGGCAAGGAAAAGGCGCCTGCCTTCGGCGGCTACGCCGAACCCGCCGAGTAAATCTCTCCTTCTCCCTTCGGGGAGAGGGCAGTCCTCCGCCCCGGATGAGGGGGCGCCGTTTGTCCCCTCATCCCTTTCGAATGCGACCGGTGCCTCTCCCCGCAGGGAGGAGGACCCGAACAATTCCTGTCCGTGACGGCATCGTCAGCCTTGAAGGAAACACCCCGATGAACATCATGCTCACCAATCCTCCATCCGGCGTCGACATTCCGGCCTATACACCGATCGGCAACGAGTGCGAGCTGTTCGAGACGGCCTGGACCCGCCAGCTTCCGCTGCTGCTCAAGGGCCCCACGGGCTGCGGAAAGACCCGCTTCGTCAGCCACATGGCCGCCCGGCTCGGCCTGCCGCTCTCGACGGTCTCCTGCCATGACGACCTTGCGGCTGCGGACCTGACCGGCCGCTTTCTGCTCAAGGGCGGTGACACCGTCTGGGTCGACGGTCCTCTCACGCGCGCGGTGCGTGACGGCGGGATTTGCTATCTCGACGAGGTGGTCGAAGCCCGCAAGGACGTCGCCGTGGTTCTCCATCCGCTGACCGACGACCGGCGTATCCTGCCGCTCGAACGAACCGGTGAGCAGTTGAGCGCACCGCCCGGTTTCATGCTCGTCGTTTCGTACAATCCGGGCTACCAGAACCTGCTCAAGACGCTGAAGCCTTCGACGCGCCAGCGTTTCGTCGCCATCGAGTTCGACTTCCTGCCGCGCGACCGCGAGATCGCTGTGGTGGCCGCGGAAAGCGGACTGGCCGAGGGGCTGGTCGTGCCGCTCGTCGAGCTGGCGCGGCGCCTGCGGGCACTCAAGGGACATGATCTCGAAGAAGGTGTGTCGACCCGTCTGCTCGTCTACTGCGCGAGCCTGATCGACGCCGGCCTGCCGCCGAAGGATGCGGTGCGCTCGGCCATGATCGAGCCGCTCACCGACGAAGCCGACGTACGCGCAGCCCTTCTCGAACTGGCCGGCGCGATCATCCGCTAGAGAGGTATGTCATGCTCGACTTCCTCGAACTGGAAGAGACCGTCGGCCGCGCCTGGCACAACATTGCCGGCAATACACGCACCTGGCCTCGCTATCCCGAGGCGGGGGTGGCGCTGGAGGATGTCCAGGCGGTGCTTGCCGTGTGCTTTCGTGGCTTCGGCGGCGAGCACGCGGTGCAGATCGCTCCGGCGCGGGGACGCACCTCCGGACACCGTCTCAAGCTTCGCCAGCGGCTGGGTCTTGGCGAGGAGAAACTGGTGCAGCCCGGTCGCGACCACGCGACCCTGATGCTTCCTCCGGTGATCGACCTCTTTCCGCGCGCTTCGCTGAACGGCGATCTCTATGTCTGGCTTGCTGCCGTGATGGCGACCATGCCACTCGATCCGGTAGCGGACATGGATCCGCTGGTTCGTGACGTTTCCCTGCTGGCGCGGGCCGAGGCTTCCGCGCGGGCGACGATCAGAGCCTTCCCGGGGCTCGAGGTTCGTTACCTCCGCCTGTGCGCTGCGGCACTGGTCGAGAGGCATCGTGGCAAGCTGCCGCGGGTCGAGCAAATGGTCGAGGATCGCGTGATCGGCCTGTTGCGCGCTGGAGCGGGCCTCGCACCTCTGGCTTTTCCGGAACCGCTGCCGGCCCGCGCACCGCCCGGCTATCTGCCGATGCTGCCGGTACCGCTCTGGCCGGACGCTCTCATTCGAGAGGAAAGCCCTCCCCGGGAGGGCGAGGACCGCCCTGCGGCAGGTGGCGATCGGCAAGGTGCCGCCGCAGGGCGCCACATTGCGACCCGGGAGAAGAATGACGGCCGGGACAAGGATCGCAGCCCCTTCATTCTCAACCGGTTCGAGAAGATCCTCGCCATGGCCGAGATGGTCAATGTCGATCGCCCCGGCGACGACAGCGACGACCACGACGCGACTGCGGCAGAGGAACTCGACGACATGACGCTCGGCGAGCGCAAAGGGCGTCCGTCGGCCCGCTTCCGCTTCGACCTCGACCTGCCACCCGAAGCGCTCGACCGCACGCCCCTGTCAGCTGAGCTGTCCTATCCTGAATGGGACTACCGGCGGAATGCGTATCTCAAGAACTATTGTCGGGTTCTTTCCGGCTCGGCAAGCGAAGCCGGCGAGAGCCCGGAAACGAGTGCGGCAATGAAGAGCCTGATTAGGCGCGTGCGCCGCCAGTTCGAGGTTCTGCGTCCTCGGCACGAAATGTTGCGTGCACAGCTCGACGGGGCCGATCTCGACCTCGACGCGGTCGTACGCAGTCGGACCGATCTCAGGGCCGGAGGCGAGGGGAGCGACCGCATCCATCTGATGAGCCGGCCGCAGGCGCATGACCTTGCCGTCACGCTGCTTGTTGACGTCTCACTGTCGACCGATGCCTGGTTCGACGACCGGCGCGTGCTGGACGTGGAAAAGGAAGCGCTTCTGGTGCTCGCCAATGGTCTCTCGGCATGCGGCGACAACCATTCGATCCTGACATTCACCTCGCGCCGCAGATCCTGGGTTCGCGTCGAGACGATCAAGGACTTCGGCGAGAAGATGGGGCCGGTGGTCGAGAACCGCATCGCCGCCCTGAAGCCGGGCTACTATACGCGCATAGGAGCGGCGATCCGCCATGCGACAGCCAAGCTCGCCGAACAGCCGAACCGTCGGCAACTCCTGCTGGTGCTGACCGATGGCAAGCCGAACGACGTCGATCACTACGAGGGACGCTTTGCCCTCGAAGACAGCCGCCGCGCGGTCGTGGAAGCCCGCCGCAAGGGTGTTCGGGTATTCGGAGTGACCGTGGATCGCGACGCGAAGTCTTATGTGCCGGCGATTTTCGGGCAGCACGGCTATGCCGTCGTGTCCAACATCGGGCGGCTGCCGTCGGCCCTGCCGGCGATCTATCGCGGCCTTGCCGGATAAGGCGGAGGCGGGTCGCGTAAAGAAAGGCCCGGCGCTTGGGGTAGCGCCGGGCCTTTCCGTTTCCGGGAAAGGGCGAAAGTCTCAGGCTGCCTTGGAATGGGTTCGGGCCGACTGATCGAGATAGGCGTCGAAACTGGCTGCCACCGCGCGGATGACGAAGCGGCAGTCGCGGCGAACGGAAACGACACCGTCGGCGATATCCGCGATGCCGTCCTCGAGAATGCTCTCGAACATCGCGTTGCCGGACAGCAGCTGATCGGGCTCGAAACCGTAGGCTGCGCACAGCGCGGGGAGATCGGCCCTGAAATCGCACATGAGCCGTTCAATCACGGCCGCCCGCAGCCGGTCTTCCGCGGTCATGCGGTAACCTTTCGCGGTGGCAAGCTTTCCGGAGGCGATGCGCTGCGCGTATTGGCCGATTGCCACCTCGTTCTGGACGTAGCCGTCCGCGGTCCGGCCGATCGCAGAGGCGCCGAGGCCGATCAGCGTCGTGCAGGCATCCGTCGTGTAACCCTGGAAATTGCGGTGGAGGCGGCCGTTGTCGGCGGCGAGGGAGAGTTCGTCGTCCGGCAGGGCAAAATGGTCAAGGCCGATACGGCGATAGCCGGCGGTCGAAAGAGTATCGGCTATGGCTTCCGCCTGGGCATGCCGGGCGGCGGCGTCCGGGAGCGCATTTTCGTCGATCAGGCGCTGGTGCTTCTTGAAGGACGGGATGTGCGCATAACCAAAGACGGCGAAGCGGTCCGGGCGCATTGCGATCGCTGTCCTGGCCGTCGCAACGCAGGATTCCACGGTCTGATGCGGCAGCCCGTAGATCAGGTCGAAGTTGATGCTCTCGATACCGGCGTCACGCAGACCGGAAACCGCATTGGCCGTCTGTTCCGCTGTCTGGATGCGGTTGATTGCCTTCTGTACCGTCGGATCGAAACTCTGCACCCCGAGGCTGGCGCGGGTTACCCCGGACTGTCCCAATGCGCCGATCATCGATCGGGAAAGCGTGCGCGGGTCGATCTCGACGGCGATCCCGGCGGTGGGGGTGACGTCGAGTTCCCGTTGCAGGAAGGCTGACAGGTCGAGAAACTCTTCCGGTTTCATGATCGTCGGCGTGCCGCCGCCGAAGTGGATCTGTCCTACTCTCAGTCTTTTGCCAGCGGCCTTGCCCACAAGTCTGATCTCCCGCTTAAGGACGTCGAGATAGTCGAGGATCGGTTGGTCCTTCTGCGTGATCGACGTGTGACAGCCGCAATACCAGCACATGGACCGGCAGAACGGGATGTGCAGGTAGAGAGAAACGGCCTCCCGAGCGGGGATGCGAGATAGCCAGTCGCCATAGGTGCCGGCTGCGATGCCGGGGGCAAAGCGCGGCGCCGTTGGATAGCTCGTGTAGCGGGGCAGGCGGGACTCGCCATATTTCCGGATCAATTCATGGGGCATCGAGGCTCTCCAGTTTTTGGTGAACCCTTCCTAGACCGGCCTTTCGTCTTGCTCTTTGCCAAATCCCAAGCAGCGCGACGAAAGGCCGGTCGGGCATCTCGGACTTGTTTGCGCGGCGTCAAGTTTCGATGACCGACTTCACGCTAGAAATGCCGGCAGGCCAGGCCCGGGCCGCGACGGAAACCAGCGGGCCGAGACAGAGAGGATAGACTGATGACCGACATTGCAGAGATCAAGCCATCGATCGACGTACGCCTCGTGCCGCCGCCGGAACGCCATCCCCGGATCTTCGGCATGCTCAACGCACTGCTCCCAGGCGGCTCGATGCTGATCACGAGTGACCATGATCCGCGGCCGTTGCATTATCATCTCGAAACGAATTTCTCGGGCATGTTCGGCTGGGAATATCTCGAACAAGGACCGGAGGTCTGGCGGGTCGAGATCGCACGCATGAAGGACGCCGGCTGCGAGTGCAGCTGTGGCGGGGACCATTAGGCAGACCGTCCCTGACGCTTCCGCTATGAGGTGATCGACATGCCGAGTGCCAGTCTTTCCCGTTGGACAATGGGCTACTTCGCGGCCGCTTGCCTTTTCCTGCTGATCGGTCAGGCATTGCTGGCCGCGGGCTACGGGGATCCGATATCCGCGGTCGAGGCGCCGTCGACGCTTGCCGTCGTTCACCTCTTCACGGCCGGCTGGCTCGGCCTTCTGATGTCCGGTGCGTTACTGCAGTTCGTCCCGGTCCTGATCGCCAAGCCGCTCAAAGGCGAGGGCGCAGCCTTTCCGGCACTCGGTGCGATCGTCGCCGGAGCGTCGAGCCTCGTCATCGGCTTTGCCGGTATGGCCGGGGATTTCTCGCTTGCACCGCATCTGCTTACCTGCGGTGCTCTCCTGCTCGCGGGTGGCTATCTCTGCGTTGCGGCCATTCTCGTTCTCACGATCGCTACCGCGCGACCACTCGGTCTGCCAGCCCGCTTCGTCACCGTCGGCCTCTTCTGTCTCTGCGCGACGTTCGGTCTCGGGGTCGTCTTCGCTTTTGCACTTTCGGGGTTTCTGCCAGCCAGCTGGCTTGCCATCCTGCCTGATACGCTGCCCTTGCACGTCGCCTTGGGTCTCGGAGGCTGGCTGAGTTTTTCTGCGCTCGGCGTCAGCTACAGACTGCTGCCGATGTTCATGCTGGCGCCCGACAGCGCGTCCCGGTTCGGCGGCAAGGTGTGGATTTCCGGCTCCGCGGCTATCGCGGTGGTGGCGGCCGTGCTTGCGCTGGTCCTAGCCGATGTCCCGGGCGCCAGAATAATCATGGTTGCCGCACTCGGGCTTTCGATCGCCGGTCTCGGCCTCTATGGTGCCGACCTTATCGCAATGTACCGGGCGCGGCGTCGACCACAGCTGGAGCTGAACAGTCTTGCCAGCATAGCGGCATTCGCGGCGCTCGCTTCCGGAGCGCTGTGGCTGACACTCGCAACAATCGCGGGGCGGCTTGGCGAAGATGTTCCGGCGATCGTCTATCTTCTCGGGTTCGGATGGCTGACAGGCCTCGGGCTCGCCAAGCTCTACAAGATCGTACCTTTCCTAACCTGGCTCGAATGCTATGGCCCGGTCCTCGGTCGTGGGCCGACGCCGCGAGTGCAGGATCTCGTCAACGAACCGCGTGCGCGGCTGTGGTTCGCGATGTTCCATTGCGCCGTGGTCGCTTCGACGGCCTCGCTTGTGCTTGGAAACAATCTTCTTTTTCGCAGCGCCGCCAGCCTGCAATTCGCCGCGATTACCGGGCTTTGTTTCGAATTCTTCCGTGCCCGACGCCTGATGGAGGTCGAGCCGAATAAGCGCTTGCCCGCGGGCGCCGTTCGGCCCAATTTCTTTCTACCCTCTTTCCACCCCACGAGGTCACAATGACAACCCCTTACAGAGAACTCGACGTGCGTCCCATCCTGCGCAATGGCGGAGAACCGTTTCATGCCATCATGGAAGCCGTTCAATCGCTGAAGCCAGGTGAAGGGCTCAGGCTCGTGGCCACCTTCAAGCCTGAGCCGCTTTTCCGCGTGATGGGCAAGCGCGGATATGCGCACGAGGCGGTCGAGATCGAGGGCGGCGACTGGCAGGTGCTTTTTACGCCCGAGGCCGGAGGCGCGGCCGATGTAGCCGCCTCGAGCGGGGCAGCCGAGGCGGCGGCCGTGTGGGCCGAGCCGATCTTCCATCTCGACCTCACCGATCTCGATCCTCCGGAGCCGATGGCCAAGATCCTGTCCCGGATCGAACTCATGGAGCCGGGCGAGGTTCTCTTCGCGCTGCTATCGCGTGAACCCGTCTTCCTGATGCCAGAACTGGAGAAGCGCGGCCACCAGTGGGTCGGCAACTACGACGAGACGGGCGAGGCCTACCGCATGCTGGTGCGGGTTGGTGGCGTGGCGGAGTAGATGATGGATGTCGATCAAGCGCGAGGTCTTGCGGCCGATGTTCTGGTCGCCCTGACCGGCATCACCGATCCCGAGATCGGCGGCAACATCGTTGACCTCGGGCTTATCTACGACGTGTCCGTCGACGAGGCGGGCGCCGCAAACGTCGTCATGACGACGACGACGAAGGGATGTCCGGCAGCCGGTTTCCTGCAACAGGCGGTGCGGGCCTCGGTCGAGGCCGTTGCGGGGGTGACGGTGGCTGTTGTGCAACTGACCTATGAACCGCGCTGGACGCCGGAGATGATCCGTCCGGGCGTCTTTCCCTTTTCCTCACGACACTGAACTTTGAAATTCATGCCAGTCTTGGTGAGCCCGACGTCGTGAGACGCCGGGTTTTGCTGCTCTATGCTTCAAACCACGCGGCGGACCCGTGTGAGCATCGGGCCGTATTCGACGACGAACAGGCCAAAGGCGAGCATCCAGCACAGGCCGGCCGCGGCGTAGAGTTCCAACCCCTGCGCCGGCACAAAGTCGGCTGCCGGGCGCAGCAAGGCTGCGAAGAGGAGCGCGACATAGGACGCGGTCGTGATCTTCGAGGCTGTCAGGACGCGCCCGGTGTGGCCGCGTATCGCGCGGGTCATCACCGCCAGCATCATCATGGAGATTGCTCCGACGGTCATGACGTGCAGTACGGCATTCGGGGCCAGTTGCTGCCATTGGCCGAGCGCTACCGCAAAGAGGCCGAGCGGTACGAATGCATAGGCGGTGTGCAGCACGAAGAGCAGTTTTTCGGCGAACACCGTGTGACCGCGCCAGCGCAGGAGCCGGGCGGCATGCAAACCGCCTGCAACGAGCGCGACACCACCCGTCAGGCGGTCCTGCGGAATAAGTGTCCAGCTGCCGAGCGCCACCACGCCGGCAATGATCGCAATTGCATCGAAGCGATTGTAGGGAACGGGGAAACGCGTCTCGCCTTTCTGGTTCAGCCAGTTTCGGGAAAAGCTCGGGATGATGCGCCCACCGACGATCATGATCAGAACGATGTAGGCCGAAACCGCCAGCCGTTGCACGATCCCGGTTGTCTCCCCGGTCAGCGTCCCGACGTGAAACCCGATGTTGGCGAGAGAAAGAAGGGCAAGGATGGCCAGCACCTTGAGTTCCTTCCATTTGCGGCCCGCGATGATCTCGCGGGCGCAGACGAAGAGAAACGCAGGGAGGAAGAGGCTGTCGATCGTCACGGCGATCTCGACAGTCAGCAGGTCAGGATCGATCAGCACGATCCGTCCCGCCAGCCAGAGGCCGAACAGCGCCATCAGGGGAGGGCCGGAGACCGGAAGCCTGCCGGTCCAGTTGGGGACGGCTGTCAGCAGGAAGCCGGCGACCACGGCCGAAGCAAAGCCGAACAGCATTTCGTGGGCGTGCCAGGCGCTGGCGCCATAGGATCCTCCGACCGCAAGACCCTGGGTCAATGCGAGGATCCAAAGGAACATCACGCCGATGGCGACGATGGCGGCGCCGAGAAAGAACGGCCGGAAGCCGTAGGAAAAGAAGACCGAACCGGTTCTGGACAAGCCGCGCGGAATACCGCCGGCGGGGCGAGTAGGCTGTCGCATGGTCATGGGAAATCCCTCAAATTTGACAATGTGCAAACCTGCTACGGCATCGAGCCTGCGTCCTCTTTGACCAGGCGCAAGGAAAACGCTTGTTTCTCAATAGATTCTGCGACTTCCGCTGCGCGCTTCCTGCCAAATTGACGCAGGTGGTCTGCCGCTCGGCGAAGTTTGTGCTGGCACAAATTGCGGCATCCGGTTCGGGGGTAGAACACCCTCACCGGACGATATTCAGTCCGCCAAGACCCACAAGGAGATATTCCGATGACTGAGCAGTTTCAGGTGACCCGCCGCACAATTCTGGCCGGCGCGGCCTTTGCCGGCGCCCTGGCGCCGATCATCAAGACGACCGAAGCCCGCGCCGAAGGCGGCAGCATCAAGACCAACGCAGCGGCGACCGCCGCCGACATTGCCAAGTTGCCGCGCGAAAAGGTCGAGCTGGTAAAGCCCCCGTTCGTTCATGCACATACCCAGAAGGCCGAAGGTGGTCCCAAGGTCGTCGAGTTCACGCTGACCATCAAGGAGCAGAAGATGATCCTCGATGATTCCGGCACCGAGGTCCATGCCATGACCTTCAATGGTTCCGTTCCCGGCCCGTTGATGGTGGTGCACCAGGACGATTACGTCGAACTCACGCTGATCAACCCCGCCACCAACACGCTGCAGCACAACATCGATTTCCATGCCGCAACGGGTGCGTTGGGCGGCGGTGCGCTGACCATCGTCAACCCCGGCGAACAGACGGTGCTCCGCTTCAAGGCAACGAAGGCCGGCGTCTTCGTCTACCACTGCGCACCTCCCGGAATGGTTCCGTGGCACGTCACCTCGGGCATGAACGGCGCCATCATGGTCCTGCCGCGTGACGGCCTGAAAGACGGCAAGGGCAATGATCTCGCCTATGACAAGATCTACTATGTCGGCGAGCAGGATTTCTATGTCCCGAAGGATGCGGACGGCAACTACAAGAAGTACGAAAGCGCCGGCGACGCCTATGCCGACACGCTGGAAGTCATGAATACGCTGACCCCCAGCCACATCGTCTTCAATGGTGCGGTCGGTGCGCTGACCGGCGAACACGCGATGAAGGCAGAAGTCGGTGATCGTGTCCTGATCGTTCACTCCCAGGCCAACCGGGATACCCGCCCGCACCTGATCGGCGGTCATGGTGACTATGTCTGGGCAACCGGCAAGTTCGCCAACGCGCCGGACGTTGACCAGGAAACCTGGTTCATCCCCGGTGGTGCTGCCGGCGCCGCATACTACACCTTCCACCAGCCGGGTGTGTATGCCTACGTGAACCATAACCTGATCGAGGCATTCGAAAAGGGTGCTGCCGCCCACTTCACCGTCACGGGTGACTGGAACGACGACCTGATGACCTCGGTCATGGCTCCTTCGGCCAGCTGATCGGCCAAGGCCCATGCCAGCCTTTGGTAGGCATGGGCCACCCTCACGACCGGACAGGTTCTTTCCGGGAGATTTTAAATGCATTCGCTCAGCCAAAACCATCCAGCGGCTTCAAGTGACTCGCTCGTCATTCCGATTGCGCTGATCGCTGTGATCGGCGTTGCACTCGGGCTGCAGTCCGGACTGTTCCATCAGCCTGCGCCGACGGTCACGGTACCGATGACCGTGAGCATCGAGCCCCGCGCCTTCGAGTACCGTCCCGCCGGCGAGTTCTACAAGAACGGCTTCGCGGTAGATGCGCCCAAGGTCGAGGTTGTCAGGGCGCATACCCTGTCGATCACGAAATTTCAGATCACCACCGCCGAGTACGATGCCTGCGTCGCAGACGGTGCCTGCCCGGCGCGCGAGAGCGCCACGGAATCGACGGACGACCTGCCGGTGACCGGCGTCAGCCATGATGATGCGACGGCTTATGCGAACTGGCTCAGCGAAAAGAGCGGTGCGGTCTGGACCCTGCCCACAGACGAAGACCTTGCCTTTGCGGCGGGCTCGAAGTTTCCCGATGATGCGCTCGGCGTCGATCCCGACAGCAAGAACCCGGCCCTTCGCTGGCTTGCGGATTACAGGCGGGAAGCCGAACGCAAGGCGTCGCGCGATCCCGCGCCGCAGGCCCTTGGGCATTTCGGTGAAGGGGAATACGGCCTCGCCGATTTCGGCGGCAACATCTGGGAGTGGACAATGACCTGCAATCGGCGTGTCCTCCTGCAGGAAACGGCCCAGGAAGTAGAGGGTGCCAGTGATTGTGGGATCTACATCGCTTCAGGCAAGCACCGGGCACCGCTCAGTTCCTTTATCCGTGACCCCAAGGGCGGCGGCTGCTCCGTCGGCACCCCGCCGGACAATGTCGGCTTCCGGCTCGTTCGCGATGATCGGTGGTTTGCAAGGCTACTTTTTGCCTTTCGTTAAGTGGCTCGCTGGGTTAGAAAGCCAACCTTGAAGGGTAGATCGACGTCGTTGCGCTCGGCCTAAATGCCTTGAGTGCATCGGTCGCCTGAAGGAAGGATTCACGACGGTGAAAATTGATCGAGCCGTCGTCAAGGCTCTTCCCCTGTTCGACCGGATGAGCGATGAGGATCTCGACAAGCTCCTTGGCCACGCCAGCCCGCGGCGCGTGCCGCAGGGCGACACAGTCTTCGAACAAGGCCAACCCGCCGTCAGTTTCTACCTCCTGCTGCACGGTCGCCTGAAGGTGACGCAGGTCACCGCCGACGGCCAACAGATCATCGTCCGTGTTGTCCACCCCGGCGACCTCTTCGGATTTGCCAAGGCATTGCAGCGCAGCGATTATCCCGGTACGGCGATCGCGGCCGCCGAGAGCCTGACGCTAGGCTGGCCGACGGACCTCTGGCCCAGTTTCGTGGAACACAATCCCCGCCTTGCCGTCAGTGCGATGCAGACCATCGGACAGCGGCTCGAGGAAGCGCACACACGCATTCGTGAAATGTCGACGCAGGAAGTGGAGCGCCGCGTTGCCCATGCCGTCCTTCGCCTGGCCAAGAAGGCCGGTCGCAAGGAAGACGGCGGCATCCGTATCGACTTCCCGATCTCGCGCCAGGACATCGCCGAAATGACCGGGACCACGCTGCATACAGTGTCGCGCATTCTCAGTGCGTGGGAAAGCCTGGGTCTCGTCGAGGGCGGGCGGCAGAAGCTCATCGTCAAAAACCCGGCGGGCCTTTCCGAACTTGCCGAGGGCTCCAAGGATCGGGCCTGAACGAGCCAAAATGCGAATGTCTTGCAAGTTGCGTTCTGCTATTTGTGCGGCGACAAAGAAGCCGTGCCCCGGTGGGCGTATCTCTTGTCCCAACGGACCCGAGGGGTCCTGATTTCAAGGAGATAAGAGAATGTCCGCAATGCTGAAGCGTTTCGCCGTCGCCGGTGCCGTCCTCGCTGCTTTCGTCGGTTCTGCCGTTGCCGCCGATTTCGAAGTCCACATGCTGAACAAGGGCAAGGACGGTGCGATGGTGTTCGAACCGGCCGGCCTGAAGATCGCTGCCGGTGACAGCGTGACCTTCATTCCTACCGACAAGGGCCACAACGCCGAAAGCATCAAGGGCATGATCCCGGAAGGTGCCACCGAGTTCAAAGGGAAGATGAACGAGCAGATCAAGGTGACTTTCAGTGTTCCGGGCGCCTACGGTGTGAAGTGCGCACCGCATGTCGGCATGGGCATGGTCGGCGTCGTCGTGGTCGGTGACGCATCGGCGAACCTCGAAGCCTTCAAGGCCGTCAAGCTGCCCAAGAAGGCTCAGGAACGCGTGGAAGCAGCACTGGCAAGCGCTCAGTAATCTCGAATGACCTTTTAGAAAGGCCCGCCTCGGCGCCCCGAGGCGGGCTTTTGATATGATCCAGCATCCTATGTTGTGTCCCCTGGCGTTGCGTGTCTGCACCTTCGCCTCTAGTGTTCACCTGCAACGAGACAGAGCAGGAAGAACGTGTGAAGGCAGGCATCGCAACTTGTCTGGTCATTGCCAGCATCGCCGGAGTGCCCCATCGGGCCGCAGCCGAATGGAAGCCCATCGAGAAGGTCCAGCCTTATTCCATCGCCGGCACGAGCGGTCTGGAGCTCTACCAGTCGATCGGAGCGCGTGGCCCGAAACTTAGTGTCGGGATGCGCACCATCGCGCAGACGAGTTTCGCCCTGACATGGACACGCAAATACGAGACCCGCGGCAATGACTGCGTACTCGCCGTGGCGAAGCCGAAGCTCATCATTACCTATGTCCTGCCAAAACCGGAGAACCGGCTGTCAGGTCACGTCAACGCCAGCTGGGCGACCTTCATCGAAGGCGTGCAGGCGCATGAGAAGGTTCATGGGGATATCATCGTCGACATGGTGCGCAAGATCGAAGCGGCGACATTGGGGTTGACCGTGCCGGACGATCCGAAATGCCGCAAGATCAGGGACGAAATGACCACCCGGCTTTCGGCCCTCTCCCAGGAGCAGCGGAAGCGGAGCCGCGATTTCGACCAGGTCGAACTCAGCCCTGGCGGGAATGTCCACCAGCTGATCCTGAATCTGGTGAACGGCGACTGATCAGCTCTTCCGGATATCGTTTCGGTTGCGTTCCTAGAGCCGTCACAGGCGCGGTCGTCCAATCGTCCGTAAGAAGTTTCTAACCTACTGCTTGTGGTATTCTTCTTCTTTTCTCTTATTTTTCAATTGGCTGCGCAGGTGGCGGGCTGCTCCGGTGCGATTTGTTGCGCGGGAAATCGGCAATTGCACCCCTGACGAATCTGTGCAACAAATTACGTGTGGTTGTGCTTGGGAGGGCCGGCCATGAATGGGAGCAGAAATATTATCCAGTGCATTCGGGGCGGCTTAGGGTCGTGCCGACGTTATTGACCAGGAAATATTTTTGGGAGGAAAGCCATGTCGCGGGCCGAGCTGTCCGAGCACTCGCTTTCGATAAAGTCGGCGTTGGTCATCGATGATCATCCACTCTATTGCGATGCCTTGGCAACGACGATGGAGAGCATCTTCAATACCCGCCGGATCCGAACAGCGACGTCACTGGGCGAGGCGCTGCAGCAGCTGCGCATGCGTTTTTCGCCTGATCTTGTCATTCTCGATCTGAACCTGCCGGATGCCTCCGGCCTCAGCGGTTTCCTGAAGATCAAGGAAAAGACGCCGGACATTCCGGTAATCGTCATTTCCGCGATCACGACGGAAGGGGTTGTCCAGTCGGTCCTCGCGGCCGGGGCTGCGGGCTTCATCCCGAAGGAGACGGGCCGGCAGACCTTCCAGGACGCCATGCGCGATATCTGGAACGGCAAGACCTATGTCCCGCCGGGGATCGCACTTCCGACGCGGACGCAATCGTCCGATCGCTCCGTTGAGACAATCTCGCGCAAGATCGCGCATCTTTCTCAACAGCAGACCCGTATCCTGGGCCTGATCTGCGAGGGCATGCCGAACAAGCTGATCGCCTACGAGATGCAACTCGCGGAGGCAACGGTCAAAGCGCATATCACGGCTCTGCTCCGAAGGCTCGGCGTGCACAACCGCACGCAGGCCGCCATGCTGGTCCGCGAGGTCTCGATCCGCCACAGCCTTCAGTGAAACAAACGGGGGTCGAGTGGGTGCGGACCCCTGGGAGGAGGACGGCAGCACGGTGACGGTACTGGAGGATCTCGAACGCTTGCCCGCGAAAGCGGTGCGGATTGCCGTGTCTCATCTCGATGACGCGGAGGCGGCGCTTGCTGATCTTCGACGGCAATTGAGCCATGCGCGGCCGAGCTTTATCCTGCTCTTCGTTCCGAGTCGGCTTCCTCCCGATGCGCTGGCGGAAGCGTTGCGCAACGTCTTTCCGAACACTGTGGTCTTCGGCTGTACCACCGCGGGCCAGATCACGCCGCGCGGCTACGAGGACGAAGCCCTGGTCGCGCTTGCCTTCGAGCGCAGCCATTTCCGCGTGGCCTCGACCTTGTTCTCGCCGATCTCGCCGGTCTCCATCGCAGAAGTCGTCCAGCAGACGGAGAGGCTTGCGGAGCAGTTCCGGGTTACGCCGGGGAGAAAGCGGCTGGCGCTGATCTTTGCAGATGGCCTGTCCAAGCAGGAGGACATTCTCGTGGCGGCGCTGGAGGCGGGCCTCAAGGACATTCCCGTCTTCGGCGGCTCGGCCGGGGACGGCATGCGTTTCGAGCAGACCCAGGTTCTACGCAACGGCGAATTCCATAGCAACGCCGCCCTGCTGCTGCTGCTCGAGACCGACCTCAGCTTCAGCGGGTTGGGGTTCGATCACTTCCAGCCGACGGACAGCCGGATGGTGGTGACCCGGGCGGTGCCGGAGGAGCGGTTGGTGCTGGAGATCAACGGCTCGCCGGCGGCTCACGAATATGCCCGTCTCGTCAACGTGCCTGTCGACGAGCTTTCCCCGACCATCTTTGCCGAAAACCCGGTGCTGGTTCGTAACGGCAACACCTATCACGTCCGGGCGATCCAGCAGATCCACGGCGAACATGGCCTGACCTTTCTGTCGGCGATCGACGATGGACTGCTTCTGACACTGGGCCGCGGCAAGGAGATCATCCGGACGCTCGACACAGGCCTTGCCGTCACCGACAAACAGGGCGATCCACCTGATTTCATCCTCGGTTTCGACTGTTATCTGCGCAAGCTCGAGATCGACCGCAAGGGCCTGGCGCAGGAGGCATCCGAGCGCTTTCGCGAACGCCGCGTGGTGGGTTTCAGCACCTATGGCGAACAACATCTCGGCGTGCATGTGAACCAGACCTTCGTCGGTGTGGCCTTCTTCAAACCACGGGGAAGTGTTTTGCCGTGATCGATCCGAGCGAACCCTACGAGGTACAGATCGCCAAGCAGGCCAAGATCATCGAAGCGCTGATCAATCGTGCCGAGCGCGGGCACGAAGTGGGCAGCACCGCCTACTCTCTGTTCCAGTCGGCCATCGCCCTGCAGGCGGAAGTCTGGGAAAAGACCAAGGATCTCGAAAAGGCGCTGGACACGCTCGGCCGCGCATCCAGCGAACTGGAGATCGCCTATCAGGCGCAGGAGCGGATCCAGCGTAACCTCGCGGACGCGATGGTGGCGATGGAAGGCGGTTTCGCGCTCTTTTCGGAAGATCGGCTGCAGGTATGCAATGCGCAGTTTCGGCGCCTGCTTCCCGATCTCGAGCCGTTGCTGAAACCGGGACTTGCCTTCGATGATTATCTGGCCGCGGTAAACACCAGTCGCTATCTCGTGCAGACCAGTGGCGAGAGAAATGCGACGCGTAGCCGGGTTGTAGCGCCGGCGTCTGGTCCTGTCGGCGCGCGGTTCTCGTCCTTCGTGATGGAATTGCGCAACGATCGATGGTTCCAGATCTCCTATCGCCAGACGAGCTCCGACAACATCGCAGTGCTGCAGACCGAGATCACTGATCTGGTGCGGGAGAACCGGCGCGAGAAGGACCGGCTGATCGACCAGCAGGCGCATCTCCTGCAGGCGGCCTTCGACCATATGGCGCTTGGTGTCTGTACATTCTCGTCGGCAGGCGAACTTCTCGTTCACAACGAACGATTCGGCGAACTGCTCGGGATTCCGTTGCCGCTGCTGAAGAAGGGCACCCGATTCCAGCGGCTCGTGGAGCATATAGAGCGCCATGAGATCCTGGGTCGATCGTCGCGCCGCAAGGATCTGGCGGGTTGGTTCAAAGCCCTTGCGCGGGGGGAGACGGTGCAGCAGCGCTTCCGACGGCGCGATGGCATGAGCCTCGATCTGCGCCTGCATGCCCTTCCCGACGACGGCTTCATCGTTTCGATCATGGACGTCACCGCCGAAACCGAGGCGGCGGCTCTGCTCGAGCGGAGGGTTCAGGAACGCACCGCCGAACTCACTGAGGTCAACCGGCTGCTGCAGATCCATGCCGTCGAGCAGGCGAAGATCGAGGGTGATCTTCGCCTGGCCAAGGAAGCTGCGGAGGCTGCGCATACGTCCAAGACACGCTTTCTCGCGGCCGCAAGCCACGACCTGCTGCAGCCGATCAATGCGGCCAAGCTTTACCTCTCCATGCTGACGGAGACTGTCGAACAACCCGGTGCGCGGGAGGTGGTCAGCCGGCTGAACCGCTCCTTCACCTCGATTGAAACACTGTTGCAGGCGCTTCTCGACATTTCGCGGCTGGACAGCGCCGGCGCCGAGTTCAACGTCACATCCTTCAGCCTTGGCAGCCTGCTTCAGGGCATCGCGGAGGATCTTGCGCCGCTCGCCGCCGAGAAGGGAATCGACCTCACCATCGTTCCTTCCACGCGTTGGGTTACCAGCGATCAGCGCTACCTGATGCGCAGCGTACAGAACCTCGTGGTGAATGCGATCCAGTACACCGAACGCGGGCGTGTGCTGGTCGGATGCAGGCTTGCGGGCAACCGCTTGCGCATTGAGGTCTGGGATACAGGCATCGGGATTTCCGAGAAGGATCAGGCGCGTGTCTTCAAGGAGTTTACCCGCGCCGGCGGCGGGAAGGGAACCGGCATGGGACTCGGGCTGTCGATCGTCGAGCGTGCGTGCCGCCATCTCGATCATCCGGTGCGGCTGGTCTCGCGACCGGGGCACGGTTCCATGTTCTCGATCGAAGTGCCGTTGGCGGTGCCCGGCCCCGACAGCGCCTTCGAAAACCCTGCGGTTGAGGCCATGCCCGAGGGCAATCTCGACCTGATCGTTCTCATCGTGGAGAACGATGCGGACGAACTCCACGCAATGACACAGAAGCTCGAAAGCTGGGGGGCAAGCGTGCTGGCGGCGGCCTCCACTGCGGAGGCTGTGGCGCTGATGCAGGAGATCGGCACGCCACCCGACATCCTGCTGGCCGACTACCAGCTGGACGAGGACGACAACGGCATCGAGACGATCCGCACGCTGCGGGCGCTTGCCGGCGTCGAGATCCCCGCCGTCATCATTTCGGCCAACCGCCAGCGGGAGTTCCTGCGCCTCGGCAATGAAATGTCGTTTGCGGTCCTGACCAAACCGGTCCAACTGGTGCGGCTCAGAGCCCTCATCGACTGGAAGACCCGCTCGCGTGTCGCGTGACCAATACCGACCAATGTCTGCGGTGACTAAGGCGTGGCGGGGACTAGGCTGTCGGACAAAAAGGGAGGTCTGCGATGCGTCTGTTTCTGCTTCTTCTTTTCTTCACGACGGGGTTTGCGGCGCAGGGTGCGGCCGCCGAGACCTACGATCTTCTGTTCCGGAAGGGGTCGCTTTCCAGTCTCAATGCTTCTCCACCCGCTGCCGACGGCCAGCAGGGCAAGGATACGCTCGTCTACGACAAGCTGACGTCGGGTCTCAAGAAGGGTGATTCTCCGGACACCGACAGCATCGGCCTGCAATTGACGACGGATGACAACGTGACCCTCATCCTTCATCGCGGACCTCAGATGCGTTCGCTCGGCAATTTCCCGGCTTCCGTCGGCAATCCGCTCATCATGTATTTCCTCGAGAGCGCGCTCGACGATGTCGCGAAGCAGTCGGGTGGAAGCCCCTTCTATATCCGCAACAGGATCAAGGATGCGCTCAGAAGGGACGCCGAGATCGTGCCGGTCGCGGTACGTTTCGGCGATCGCGATGTCCAGGCGCAGCAGGTAACGCTGCGGCCGTTCGAGAAGGACAAGGCGCGCGACAAGATGGGCCGTTTCGCCGATCTCGCGCTTGCCATCACCGTGTCGGAAGACGTGCCGGGCGGGTACTATTCGCTTAAGGCGACGGTGCCGGAGGGCAAGGGCGACGCGGATATCGGCTATGTCAACACGATCACGCTCAAGGGGCTCGGCGAGGTAAAGCCATGAGGCGCGGGGTTGTCTGGCTCGGAACCGCGCTTCTGTCCGTAACAGCCGCCGCCGCGCAGGTGATGCCGGAGCACCTTAACGACTATCCCACCGAGGCCCGCACCGACTATGTCTTCGGCTGCATGGCGGCCAACGGGCAGAACCGTGAGGTCCTGCGCAAATGCGCCTGCTCGATCGATGTCATCGCATCGATCCTGCCTTACGAAAAATATGTCGAGGCGGAGACTGTTCTGGCCTTGCAGCAAGGGACTGGCGAGCAACTCGCGATGTACAAGACGGCGGTGGTATCGCAGACGATGGTCGCCGAACTGAGGCGCGCCCAGGCCGAAGCCGAAATTCTGTGCTTCTAGAACTTGCGGGGAAAGGCCCGGTCTTCAGGCCGGTGGTCGTTTCGGCAGGACCTGATCGAAGACGTTGCCTTCGGTGTCGACCGCATGCACGGCAAGATCGGGGGAGCCGTTATCCGAATAGCTGAAGCGAAAGACCGGGTTCTCGCTGATGGAGATCCCCCCTTCAAGGGAGAAGAGCAGTTCTCCGCCCTGGCGCACTTCCAGCTGGTTGATGAAATGGGCGCCGATGAACAACTGCGTGACCTGATCCCGCTGCAGTCCCGAATAGTTGGGATGCCGGATCATGATCTGCGCCTCGCGGCGAGTCAGGGGAACCGCCGCGTCGAAAAGCTTGAGCCGCATGTCGCCCATTCCGGCGAGTGCTGCTGCCGGGTCCTTGCCGGCCGGCGCCGAGCAGCCGCCCGAAGCCTTGACGAAACGGCCGGTCATGTAGCTTCCGTCCGGCGTTTCCGCAATCGCGCGGATGTTCGAATACTGGTTGACGCGCACGCGTGTCTCGAATCTGAGCGGCATCATGGCCGGTCCGAAGCGGATCTCGGCGGCGACCGGAGCGGGGTTCTCGTCGATGACGAGCGTGATCGCTTTGATCAGCAGTTTAGCCGAGGTTTTCTGTTCGATGACCACCGGAACGGTTGCGGCATCGTCGGCGCGATAGGGCGCCGTCAGGGTGAAGAGCGAGGTTCCGTCCTTCAGCTCCGTGTTGCCGACGACATCAGCCTTGATCTCCTCCCAGGTCGGACTTTCGGCAAGCGCATTATCGGACGGCGCCTCCTGGGCGCTTGCGAGACCGGCAGCAAGAAAGAGCGATAAGCCTGCAAAGATGAACTTCATGGTCCGGCCCCATCTGGCAAGGACATCACCCGCCGTGTTGTCGGGCAGGCGGGCATTATACGCCAGGGCGCCGTGATGCAGAACCGAGCCTTTCGGATGTGTTGCGGGCCTCATGGGCGGGGGGCAGGCTCTTTCCCGGCAGGAAATGCGGAGGAGGAGCATGTTCGAGGCTTTTGCGGTCGTCTGCGCTCTCGCATCGGCGCCGCCGGATGGTTCACCGTCCGCTCCGGAAATCTGTCGGACGGCGCTGTTTCCGGGGCATGCCGCGCAAACGCTAGCAGGGTGCGAGAAAGGTGCATTGTCCACGCCTCGACAGTGGCCCGGACTTGTCGTTGGGGAACCCTTCTGCCGCTCACGTCCGACTTCCTCTCTCGAATTCGACGAAGTTGCACCGGGACTTTTCGTCCACCGCGGTGAGATTGCGGAGGTCGGATCCGGCAATCTCGGCGACATCGCCAACCTTGCCTTCATCGTCGGGGAAGACCGGATCGCCGTTGTCGATGCGGGCGGATCACGGCAAATCGGCGAGCAGGTCTATCTCGCAATCCGGCAACGAAGCGAGTTGCCGATTTCGCACCTGATCCTCACCCACATGCATCCCGATCACGTGTTCGGCGCCGAAGTGTTTCGAGAGGCCGGCGCCCAGATCGTCGGCCAGCAAAACCTGCCGCGGGCGCTCGCTGAGCGCGCGGAGAACTATCAGGCAAGTTTTACGCGGTTGATCGGCGAGCCCGGCATGCTCGGCAGCCGGATCGTCCCGTCTGATCACACGGTAGAGGACAGCGAGGCCATCGATCTCGGGGGGCGGCAAATCGAGCTTCGTGCTTGGCCGACCGCCCATACCGTGACCGATCTCACGGTGTTAGACCGCAAGACCGCGACGCTTTTGGTCGGGGATCTGCTGTTCGACCAACACACGCCTGCACTCGACGGATCGGTCAAGGGATGGCGGCATGTGCTGCAGGAGCTGATGGCGATCAAGGCTGACCGGGTGATTCCGGGGCACGGTGGCCCCGTCCTCCCCTGGCCGCAAGGCGGATTGCCGCTTGAGCGTTATCTAGCGGTGCTGGAGGAGGACACGCGGGCGGCCCTTGCGAAAGGGGTGCCGTTGTCGTCCGCGACGGAGTGGATCGGGCGGAGCGAGGCCAATCGCTGGCAGCTTTTCGATCTCTACAATCCGCGCAACGCGACTGCCGCCTATACGGAGCTGGAATGGGACTAGCCGAATGCTCTCAGTTCGGCACGTGCTTCAGCAGGAGTTGTGCGATCGCATAGGCTCGCTTTTCGAGAAGGACGGGTGTTTCGCAGACATAGGTCAGCGCGCGGGCGCGATCGTGGTAGATGCGCTCATCCCAGTCGATCTGTTCCTCCAGCTTGTCGATACGATCGAAGTCGGGATTGGCCTCGGCCGTCAGTCGGGTCATCTCGCCCTGGCTCTGATCGATCTTCTGCGCCAGCCTGATCTGGCTCTCAGAGTAACGCGCGATGCCGCTCATCAGACGCTGGCGGTCGGATGACAGCTTGTCGAAGACGCGGTGGAAGACGTTGCCCAGCAGCCGGGCATCCGAGGACGGCGTCTTTCCGACAAAGTCGGAAACCTGTCGTTCTGCATCCTCCAGAGAGACCCGGCGCAGCGCCAGAAGCGTTGCCAGGCTCTCCGCTTCCGGTGTGAGTTCGACCTTTTCGACGGGAGTGGGCCACATGAGGCCGGCCGAAAGGTTTTCCACCTTGCGCTGGATGCAGGGCCATGTCGGGTCGGAGAAGTCTGCCGCGATGCTGCCGGCGGGCAGAAACAGCAGGCACAGCAGCAGATTGGCGGCTCTCATGGCGCAGTCTCCTCCTCGAAGATGCGTCAGTATAGGCCTACGCAGCCCTTCGGCCCAAGGTGGCAATTTACACACTAAGGTCGCAATTGTCAGTGCGCTTTGACCGTCTGTAATCTGACGTCAAGGTCGGAAAAGGCCGGCATTCCATAACGCATATCCCGGGAGGCGATCCATGCGCACACGCGCTGCTCTGGCTGTTCAGGCCGGAAAACCCCTTGTTGTGACCGAAGTCGAGCTCGAAGGCCCGCGTGCCGGCGAGGTTCTGATCGAGGTTAAGGCGACGGGGATCTGCCATACCGACGACTTCACGCTGTCGGGGGCCGATCCGGAAGGCCTGTTCCCGGCGATCCTCGGCCATGAGGGTGCCGGC
>NZ_JBTOLM010000006.1:0-149666 GCF_054551725.1 Rhizobium sp. CAU 1783
GTCATCTCCACTGGTACGCCCCCCGGCGTCGGAATGGGCATGAAGCCGCCCCGCTACCTCAAAGCCGGCGACACCGTCGAACTCGGAATCCAGGGCCTCGGTGCGCAGAAGCAGACGTTCAGGCAAGACGCGTAAGACAATCGCAGAACCAAGGCATAGACCCATGACCAAAATCACCAGCCTGCGCTCGATCGACCTGCGCTTCCCCACCTCGCAGAGCCTCGACGGCTCGGACGCGATGAACCCGGACCCGGATTATTCGGCGGCCTATGTCGTGCTCGGCACGGACGAGCCGGGTCTGGAAGGCCACGGGCTGACCTTCACCATCGGCCGCGGCAACGAAATCTGCTGCGCAGCGATCGATGCACTGGAGCATCTCGTTGTCGGTCTCGATCTCGACTGGATCAAGGCCAATCCGGGCCGCTTCTGGCGTTTCATCACCGGCGACAGCCAGCTGCGCTGGATCGGCCCGGACAAGGGCGCGATGCATCTCGCGACCGGCGCCGTTGTCAACGCGGTGTGGGATCTGCTTGCAAAGCAGTCCGGCAAGCCGGTGTGGCGGCTGGTTGCCGACATGAGCCCCGAGGAAATCGTATCGATCGTCGACTTCCGTTACCTGACCGATGCGCTGACGCCGGAAGAAGCGCTGGGGATCCTGAAAAAGGCCGAAGCCGGAAAGGCGGCGCGCATCGCCACACTCGAGAAGGAAGGTTATCCCTGTTACACCACCTCGGCCGGCTGGCTCGGCTATGATGACGAGAAATTGCGGCGCCTCTGCCAGGAGGCCGTCGACCAGGGCTTCACCCATATCAAGATGAAGGTCGGCCGTGACCTCGAAGACGACAAGCGCCGTCTCAGGATCGCCCGTGAGGTGATCGGCGACGATCGCTACATGATGATCGACGCCAACCAGGTCTGGGAAGTCGGCCAGGCCATCGACTGGATCAACGAGCTTGCCGTCTACAAGCCGTTCTTCATCGAGGAACCGACGAGCCCCGACGATATCGCCGGTCACAAGGCGATCCGCGAGGCAGTCGCTCCGGTCAAGGTCGCGACCGGCGAAATGTGCCAGAACCGCATCGTCTTCAAGCAGATGATCGCCGGCGGCGCGATCGACATCGTGCAGATCGACTCCTGCCGCATGGGTGGCTTGAACGAAGTGCTGGCGGTGTTGCTGATGGCGGCGAAGTACAACCTTCCGGTCTGGCCGCACGCCGGCGGCGTTGGCCTTTGCGAATATGTCCAGCATCTGTCGATGATCGACTATGTGGCCGTCTCCGGCACGAAGGAAGGCCGCGTGATCGAGTTCGTCGATCACCTGCATGAGCATTTCATCGATCCCTGCCGGATCGAGAACGCCGCCTACATGCCGCCGTCCCTGCCCGGCTTCTCGATCGAGATGAAGCCGGAATCGATCGAGCGCTACCGCTTCGAAGGCTAGAGCATTTCCGGCGAAAAAGGAGTCGCCTTCAATGATCTATCTCTTTGTTTTCACGTAATTCCGGACGCAAAGCCGCTTCACAATTTTGCTGGAATTACTCTGATTACCGACTGTCGGGCGGCTCTTGCGGAGCCGCCCAAAATTCCCCTGGCATCGGCCAGCCAACCCTTGCGCGCTTCGGTTGCGTTCTTTGCGACACAACAAAGACGCCAGGCGCTATACCGTCTACCGACAAGCTCGAACTTCCTTGCCACGGATGAACCGCGGCCGCACGGCATGACGCCGGTATCTTCGGAGCTGTCGTCCATGCGTTTGTCCAATGTTTCGATCACCAAGCGGATTCTGCTTGCGGTCGCCCTTCCCCTGTTTCTCGTCGCCGGGCTCGCCTATGATCGCATCGACAGGAACCTGGAATCCTACCGCCAAGCCACATCGCTGGTGACCGTCAGCGACTACATCGTAGCCGTCGGCGAAACGGTCCATCAGTTGCAGACCGAACGCGGAGAAAGCGCGGGATATCTCGGCAGCAAGCGTCCGGAGGCTCGCGAGCGGCTCGCAAAGGCCCGCACCCGATTCGACGAACTTGCCGTCGCGCTGCAGACTGCAGACACCGTTTACCTCGGCGACGCCGCGAGAAACATCGGACGGCTCCTGCACGAAGACGTTCTGAAGATACGCGGAGAGATAGACAGGGCCGCCGTCACGGTCGCCCAGAGCAATGCGGCCTATGTCGAACTGGTCGGCAGGCTCCTGGCCATCCCGCAATCACTGGCCGACAGCGGCATGGCAGGACAGCTCGGCAACGAGATCGATGCCTACAATCAGCTGTCGCTCGCCAAGGAGTATGCCGGACAGGAGCGCGCACTCGGGAACGGCGTTCTCTCGTCGGGTCAAATCGACGGTGCAACCATCCTGCGGCTCTCCGCTCTTTACGGTGCACAATCCACCCTGCTGGATGGTTTGGGCACAGCCAATCTCACGCCCGAAGCGACCCTTGAAGACATCCGTCCCGACGCGCAGAAGGAGCTCGCCGCGATGCGTTCTCAGCTGCTGGCAGCCGGGGAGCATGCCGACCTTTCAGGCTGGGACGCCGGCCGGTGGTATGCCGCCGCGACAGACCGCATCAACATCATGCGGCAGGTCGAGAAGGAAATCATGTCCAGGATCCGCGAGGATGCCGTCAATCTCGCGCGCCGCGAGACAGCGGCGCTTGTATTCATCGGCTCCATATTGGCGATTGCCGGCTCGTCAGCGCTCATCTTGTCGATCTGGATCGGGCTCGGCGTCGTGCGGCCGATGCAGCGGCTGACGTCTGCGGTGGAAGACCTGGCAAGCGGCAAGGCCGACGTCACTGTCGACTCGATGGACTCGAAAGATGAGACCGGGGCGATGGCACGGGCGGTCGGTCATGCCATCGCGGCCGCGAAGCATAAGGTCGAGCTAGAGCGCATAGAGGACCTGCAACGCGCTGCAGAGCGGCAGGCGGAGGCAGAAAGCGTCGAACGGGAGCGCTCACGGCGGGCTGAAGAACTGGAGCTGGCGCTCGCCGAACTCGGCAAGGGACTTGGGGCGCTCGCCGACGGCAATCTCCAACATCGCATCGAGCAGCCGCTGTCTTCAAGCCTCGAACCGCTGCGGATCGCTTTCAACGCTTCAATGAACACTCTCGAAAGGCTCGTGTCCGTGGCCAGCTCGAATGCCACGTCAATCAACGACGGCTGCAAAAACCTTCAGGGCGCCGCCGACGATCTGGCCCATCGCACGGCCGGTCAGGCTGCGGCCCTCGAGGAGGCGGCTGCTGCGCTGGAAGAAGTCGCAACCGCCGTGAAGATGTCGGCAAGCGGTGCGGAGGAGGCACGATCTGCGGTTGGTACCGCCACCAACGATACAGCGGAGGCGACGCAGATCGTCGCCAATACGGTCTCGGCCATGCGGGAGATCGCGCGATCGTCGGACCAGATCGGACAAATCATCGGCGTGATCGATGAGATCGCCTTCCAGACAAACCTGCTGGCGCTCAATGCCGGTGTGGAGGCGGCCCGCGCCGGTGAGGCCGGCAAGGGGTTTGCCGTGGTTGCCCAGGAGGTTCGCGAACTTGCGCAGCGCTCCGCGGTGGCGGCACGGGAAATCAAGGGACTAGTCGAGCGCTCATCGCGCGACGTGGCCAGCGGCGTGGCGTTGGTCGGACACACGGGTGAGGCGCTTGCCGGCATCGAAACGCATGTGCAGCGGATCAACCAGCAGGTCGAGACCATCGTGCAATCGTCCAGGGAACAGTCGGTTGCGCTCGCGGAAATCAGCGCGACAATCGGTCAGCTCGACCAGATCACGCAGCAAAATGCGGCCATGGTCGAGGAGACCAATGCGGCCACCCAATCCCTTGCCGGGGAAACGGGCAAGCTGCGCGGCCAGCTCGGTGCCTTCCGAACCGACGAGGGGCAGCGCATCGCGAGCCGAGCCAAATCGGCAAACGGGGTCTTTGCGCGCTCAGCATAAAATCATCGCTTGGCCGTCACCCCGTCGGCCTCATGCCGGAAGATGCGTACGATCTGGCGGCCGATCTCTTCCGGCGTCATCCGGCCAGGTCGGTACCAGCCGCTGATGTTGTTGAGCAAGGTGAGCAGCAGCAGGCGATAGACACCGCGGTCAAGCGCTGGATCGAGCGGCAGATCGGCGATCAGCTCGCGAAAGATGTGTTCGAAGGCGTCGCGCTTCTCCACAAGCCGACTGCGGATCTCTGCCGGCGCCGAGGCAAAGTCGTTCATCAGTGGCATGGTCAGCGAATCGGGGTCGAGCTGGATTTCCATCATGGTGACACAGGCCGCCTCAAGCCTTGCCCAGGGATCATCGATGCCAGCCATGGCCGCTCTGATCCGGTCCTCGGCCACCTGCAAGGCGAGATCGTGGATACGGACGAACAGTGCTTCCTTCGACTTGATGTAGTGATAAAGCGAGCCGCCAAGCAGGCCGACACGCTCACCGATGTCGCGCACCGAGGTCGCAGCATAGCCGCGCTCGGCAAAGAGAAGGGCAGCAGCCTCCAAGATATCCCGGTGACGCTCGCTGAGATCGCTCTGCGCCAACGCTCCGCCGAGCCTGCTCTGCAGCGGGCGCGTCTTGTCCTGGCCGTCCCCTTCAGTCATTGGCTCTCCCGGCGTTTCTTGTTGTGCACGATCACATCTCGTCAACGCTATTAGCGCAGACCGGCGTTTTTCCCAAACGGCGAATTCCGGCCGGATCGAGGCATCCAAAATTTCGCACTTGCGAACTGTAACAATCGTTTGATACATATCGTCTCCTGTTGGAGGACGAACGATTGATCGGATGGTCTCAGGCAATTGCACAAAGTGGTGAAACGGCCGCTCGCTTCTGGGAGATGGCAGCGGGACGTGACCGTTTGGCTGCAAGGCGTCCGTCCGCCGCACGGCAGGATCGGCACCTCATTCCGATTTGAAGCCCTTCCGGGCCAACCAGAGATCATCATCGGCAAGCGGCGCCTCCGCGAGATGGGCGACGGCGACAGACGAGAACAGGAAAGAAATGACCATGACCGCAATCTATATCGTCGATTACCTGCGCAGCCCCTTTGCGCCCGCCTATCGCGGCGCGCTTGCCGGCGTTCGTCCGGATGATCTCGCAGCCGCCGTCATCAAGGCGCTGGTTGGCCGCTCCGGCATCGACCCTTCCGAACTCGAAGACGTGAACCTCGGCTGCGCCTTTGCCGAAGGCGAACAGGGCCTCAACATCGCCCGCTGCGCGGCGCTGATCGCCGGACTTCCTCAAACTGTCGGCGGCTCCACCGTCAACCGCTGGTGCGGTTCCTCGATGCAGGCAATCCAGATGGCGGCCGGCGCAATCGCCATGGGCGCGGGCGACGCCTTCGTCGCGGGCGGCGTGGAAAGCATGAGCCGCGTGCCGATGATGGGGTTCAACCCCATGCCGAACCCGGCCTGGAGCGACGCCCAGCGCATCGCCTTCCTCAACATGGGGCTGACGGCCGAGAACCTCGCCGACCGCTACGGCGTCTCGCGCGAGGAACAGGACGCCTATTCTCTGGAGAGCCAGAAAAAGGCGCTCGCCGCCCGTGCAGATGGCCGGCTGGCCGCAGAGATCGCTCCCATCGGCGATGTCACCGCCGATGGCTGCCCGCGCGACACCGATGCCGAAAAGCTCGCCGGCCTCAAGACCGCCTTCAAGGCCGGCGGCTCGGTCACCGCCGGTAATTCCTCGCCGCTCACCGACGGCGCATCCGCGACGCTGGTCTGCTCGGAGGACTTCGTTAAGCGCCATAACCTTAAGCCCCTCGCCCGCATCTCGGGATATGCGATTTCCGGCTGCGCGCCCGAGATCATGGGCATTGGCCCGGTCGAGGCGAGCCGCAAGGCGCTGAAACGCGCCGGCATTTCCGCCGCCGATCTCGACGTGATCGAGATGAACGAGGCCTTCGCCGTGCAGGTTCTCTCCTGCTGCCGCGACCTCGACATCGATCCCACCCGCCTCAACCGCGACGGCGGCGCAATCGCGCTCGGCCATCCGTTGGGTGCGACCGGCGCCCGCCTTGTTGGCAAGGCGTCGCTGCTCCTGAAGCGCGACGGCGGACGCCATGCGCTCGCCACCCAGTGCATCGGCGGCGGTCAGGGCATCGCCATGGTTCTGGAGGCCGCGTAATCATGGCTGAGATCAGAAAGGCCGCCGTCATCGGCGCGGGCGTCATGGGTTCGGGCATCGCCGCCCATCTCGCCAATGCAGGGCTGGACGTGGTGCTGCTCGACATGGAGAAGAAGTTCGCCGACGGCGGCGTCGCCCGCCAGCTCAAGGCCAACGGCTTCATGGACCCGGCATTCGCGAGCCGCATCACCACCGGCTCGACGAAGGACGACCTGGCGCTGATCGCCGACGCCGACTGGATCGTCGAGGCTGTCGCGGAAAAGCTGGAGATCAAGCAGACGCTCTACCGCGCCATCGACGGCGTCAGGAAGAAGGGTTCGATCGTATCTTCCAACACTTCGACCATTCCGCTGCATTCGCTGGTCGATGGTCTGCCGGAAGGTTTCGCCGCCGACTTCCTCATCACGCATTTCTTCAATCCGCCGCGCATCATGCGGCTCCTGGAACTCGTCTCGGGCAAGGCAACCAAGCCCGAAGTGACCGCGACGATCCGTGGCTTCGCGGATCGCGGCCTCGGCAAGAGCGTGGTCGTCTGCAAGGACACGCCCGGCTTCATCGGCAACCGCATCGGCAATTACTGGATGGTGGTGGCGCAGAACGAGGCCATCGAACTCGGCCTCGATGTCGAGGAGGCCGACGCCATCATCGGCAAACCCTTCGGTATTCCCTCCACCGGCATCTTCGGCCTGCTGGATCTCGTTGGCATCGACCTGATGCCAACGATTCTGCGCAGCCTGCAGAATGCGACGCCGGAAGGCGACGCGGTGAAGGATTACGACGCCGAACCGGCGCTGATCGCCCGCATGATCGCGGAAAATCGTCTCGGCCGCAAAAGCGGCGCGGGCTTCGTGCGGCTTTCGCCCGACCGCAAGTCGCGCGACGTGACCGACCTGAAAACCGGCGACTACCGGCCGCAGAAGGCGGTTTCCTCCGAGAGCCTCGATGCCTCGGGCGGCGATCCGCGCGCACTGATGGAGCATGCCGGCCTAGGCGGCCGCTATGCCTCGGTCGTCATGGAAAAGGCGCTTGCCTATGCCGCGTCGCTGGTGCCGGATATCGCCGACACGCCGGATGCCGTGGATGAGGCGATGCGCACCGGCTACGGCTGGAAGCAGGGTCCGTTCGAACTGATCGACCGGCTTGGCGCAGGCTGGCTGAAGGCGCGGCTCGAAGCGCGCGGCGTTACTGTCCCCGCCTACCTCTCGCTTGCTGCCGAAAAAGGCGGCTTCTATTCGGTCGTCAACAGCAGGCGCGCCAACCTCCTGCCTGGCGGCACGGTCGAACCGATTGCCAAGGGTGACGGCGTGCTGCTCATTTCCGACCTCAAGCTCGCCGGCAAGCCGGTCGAGGACTGGGGCGCGGCAAGCCTCTGGGATCTCGGCGACGGCGTCGCCTGCCTCGAATTCCGCACCAAGATGAACACCTACAATCCCGCTTTGCTCGACGCCATCAACAAGGCTGTCGAACGCACAGCGAAGGATTTCAAGGCACTGGTGATCGGCAGCGATGCCGCCGTGTTCAGCGCGGGCGCCGACCTGCGCGTCTTCCTCGACACGGTGGAAAAGGGCGGCCGCCAGGCGTTGGGCGCCTTCATCGACCATGGCCACCGCACCTTCAAGGCGGTGAAATATGCCCCCTTCCCGGTGGTTGGTGCTGCAGCCGGGCTGGCGCTCGGCGGTGGCTGCGAGATCCTCCTGCATTGCGACGCGATCCAGGCCCATGCGGAGCTTTCCATCGGCCTCGTCGAAACCCGCATCGGCGTCGTACCAGGCTGGGGCGGCTGCAAGGAAATGATGCTGCGCTTCTCGGCATCGACCGCCGCGCTGCGCGGACCGGTCGCGCCGGCGATTGCCGCCTTCAACCTGATCGCGCCCGCCAGGGTTTCGGCCAGCGCCTTCGATGCCCGCAATCTCGGCTTCCTGAAGGCCACCGACGGTATCACCATGAACCGCAGCCGGCTGATCGCCGACGCCAAGGCAAAGGCGCTTTCGCTCGCCGAAGGCTATGTCGCGCCGGAACCGCCTGACATCGCCATGTCTGGCCCATCGGGGGCTTCCGCGATCCACAACATCATCGAAGGCGAAGCGCTCGCCGGTCGGGCCACCACGCATGACGGGGTAGTCGGGCGCGCGCTTGCCAATGTTCTGACCGGTGGTCCTTCCGCCGATCCGCTGAAACCGCTCACGGAAGACGATGTGCTCGCGCTGGAGCGCGAGGCCTTCGTCGACCTGCTCGCAACACCCGCAACCGTGGACCGCGTCAAGCACATGCTTTCGACCGGCAAACCGCTGCGCAACTGAACAAGAAGAGGCAAGGAAACTCCCATGGCTGGCTATATCCCTCCCGTCGACGACATCTCCTTCCTGCTCGGCGAGGTCTTCGACTTCGACGCGCAGATGGCCGCCCTTCCCGGCTTTGAAGAGGTCAATACCGAACTCGCAGCAAGCGTCATGGAGGAAGGCGGCAAGTTCTGCGCCGAGATCCTCGAACCGCTCAACCGCCCCGGCGACGAGGAAGGCTGCAAGCTGGAAAACGGGCTGGTGACGACGCCGAAGGGCGTCGCCGACGCTTACAAGGCGTTCGTCGAGGCCGGCTGGGGCGGGCTGTCGGGCGATCCGGAATTCGGCGGACAGGGCCTGCCGCGCGTGCTGCAGATCCTGCTGGACGAGATGCTGTCTTCCGCCAACCTCTCCTTCGGCCTGTTTCCGGGCCTGACTCGCGGTGCGGTGGAGGCGATCGCGCACCATGCGAGCGACGAGCTGAAGCAGACATATCTGCCGAAGATGATCTCCGGCGAATGGACGGGGGCGATGGCGCTCACTGAATCCTCAGCCGGCACCGATCTCGGCCTGCTGACCACCCGCGCCGAGCCGGTGGGCGACGGCTCCTACGCCATCAAGGGCACCAAGATCTTCATTTCCTCCGGCGACCAGGATTTCGGTGGCAACATCGTGCATCTGGTGCTGGCCCGCCTGCCCGACGCGCCGAAGGGCGTGAAGGGCATCAGCCTGTTCCTGTCGCCCAAGTTCCTCGTCAAGGAAGACGGCTCGCTCGGCGAGCGCAACCGCATGTCGGTCGGCTCGCTGGAGCACAAGATGGGCATTCACGCCCAGCCGACCTGCGTGATGAACTATGACGGCGCCATCGGCTGGCTGGTCGGCGAACCCGGCCGCGGCCTCAACGCCATGTTCACGATGATGAATGCCGAACGCCTGTTCGTCGGCATTCAGGGGCTCGGCATCGGCGAGGCCGCCAACCAGAAGGCCGTCGCCTACGCCCGCGAGCGCCTGCAGGGCCGTTCCGTCGACGGTGCGCGCGGCCCCGTGCCGATCATCGAGCATGCCGATGTGCGCAAGATGCTGCTGACCGGCCGGTCGCTGACCGAGGCCGGCCGCGCTCTTGCCATCTGGACCGCCTTGCAGATGGATATCGCCGCCCGCCATCCCGATCCGGAGGCTCGTCGCAAGGCCGATGGTCTCGTGGCACTCCTGACGCCGGTGGTGAAGGCCGCCTTCACCGATTTCGGCTTCGAGATCGCCGTCCAGTCGCAGCAGGTGTTCGGTGGCCACGGCTATATCCGCGAATGGGGCATGGAGCAGTATGTGCGCGATGCCCGCATCGCCCAGATCTATGAGGGCACCAACGGCGTGCAGGCCATGGACCTCGTCGGCCGCAAGCTGCCGATGGAAAACGGCGCCGTAGCGCGCGGCTTCTTCGCGCTGGTGCGCGATGATCTCTCGGCAACGAAGGGTTCGGCCGAACTGGAGACGGTGAAGATCTCCGTCATTGAGGCTCTTGCCCGGCTCGAGAAACTGACGGAAGACTTGCTGGCCAAGGGCGCTGATCCGGTGGAGGCCGGAGCGAGCGCCACCGACTACCTGCGCTTCTTCGCGCTGGTGAGCTTTGGCTGGCTCTGGGTGCGCATGGCCGAAAAAGCCTCGGCCGATGCAACGTCGCCGCTGAAACAGCGCAAACTCGCGCTTGCCCGCTTCTTCGCGGCCCGCCTGCTGCCGCAGACCGCGGCGCTCGACGCGGCGATCCGCGCCGGCGCCGCCGATATCATGGCGCTCGACGCCGACCTGTTCTGATCGAAGTTTATCCCGGGAGGAGAAGACCATGCTTGGCATGATGATGAATGCACCGCTGCTCGTGTCGTCGATCCTGCGTCATGCAGCGACCTATCACGGCAGCACGGAAGTGGTTTCGAAGACCGTTGAAGGCCCCATCCATCGCTACACTTATGCGGATCTTTCGAAGCGCAGCCAGAAGCTCGCCAACGCGCTCAAGAAGCTCGGCCTTGAGCATGGCGACCGGGTGGGCACGCTCGCCTGGAACGGCTACCGCCACATGGAGCTTTACTACGGCGTATCAGGCTCGGGCTTCGTGTGCCACACGATCAACCCGCGCCTCTTCCGCGAGCAGATCGGCTACATCATCGAACATGCCGACGACAGCGTGCTGTTCTCCGACCTCACCTTCCTGCCGATCCTCGAAGCGTTGGCAGACCGGTTGGCGCCGCTGAAGGCCGTCGTCATGATGACCGACGAGGCGCACATGCCGAAGTCGGAGGTGCTACCGAACCTCGTCTGCTACGAGACGCTGATCGCAGACGAGTCGGACGAATTCGAATGGCCGGTGTTCGACGAGAACACCGCGTCCGGCCTGTGCTACACCTCGGGCACCACAGGCGACCCGAAGGGCGTGCTCTACAGCCACCGCTCCAGCGTGCTGCATGCCATGGCGATCAGCTTCATGGATGTGCTCAGCCTTTCGGCCAATGACGCGGTGGTGCCGGTCGTGCCGATGTTCCACGTCAATGCCTGGGGTCTGCCGTTCGCGGCGCCGATGGTCGGGGCAAAGCTCGTCATGCCCGGCCCGAACCTCGATGGCGCAAGCCTGCATTCGCTGTTCGAAGGCGAAGGCGTGACCGCGACCGCGGGCGTGCCGACGGTCTGGCTCGGCCTGCTCGACTGGATGGATGCCCATGGCCAGAAGTTTTCGAGCCTGAAGCGCGTCGCCATCGGCGGCTCGGCCACGCCGCCGATCATGATCAGCCGTTTCCACAACATGGGCGTCACGGTTCGCCATGCCTGGGGCATGACGGAAACGAGCCCGATCGGGCTTGCGGCGACGCTCCTCCCCAAGCACGAAAAGCTTTCGGCCGAACAGAGGCTCATGCTTGAGTCCAAGCAGGGCCGCCCGCTGTTCGGCATGGAGTTCCGCATTGACGGCAGCGACGGGAAGCCGGTGGCACGCGACGGCAAGGCCTTCGGCGCCATGCTGGTGCGCGGCCCGTGGGTCGCGGCCGGTTACTACAATACCGAAAAGAGCCCGGCGCATGCCGTCGAAGGCTGGTTCGACACAGGCGACGTCGTCACCATGGACGAGGACGGCTTCGTGCAGATCGTCGACCGCACCAAGGACGTGGTGAAATCCGGCGGCGAATGGATCAGCTCCATCGAACTGGAAAACATCGCGCAGGCCCATCCGGCGATCAAGGAAGCGGCGGTGGTTGCCGCTCCCGACGCCCGCTGGGGCGAGCGTCCCGTCCTCGTGGTGGTGGTGAAGCCCGGCCAGACGTTTACCCGCCACGACATGCTCGATGTCTATACCGGCAAGATCTCCAAGTGGAGCATTCCCGACGACGTCATCATCGTCGAGGAACTGCCGCACACGGCAACCGGCAAGCTGCTCAAGACCGCGATCCGCCAGATCGTTCTCGACGAGTACGCCAAGCGTTCGCCGGACGCGGTACTGGGCGGCTGAAACCGGAACCGGAAGTCATGAGTGCCATCACACAGGGCAAAAGGCTCTATCTCGAAGATCTTGTGATCGGACAGCGCTTCTTGAGCGCTGCCCACATCCTCGAACGCGACGAGATCCTGGACTTTGCGGCCCGCTATGACCCGCAGTTCTTCCATCTCGACGAGGAACTGGCCCAGGAAAGCCTGTTCGGCGGGCTCGCCGCGAGCGGATGGCACACCGCCGCGACGACCATGCGATTGCTGGTGGGAAGCCTTCCTCTCGCAGGCGGGCTGATCGGGGCCGGCGGCGAGATCGCCTGGCCGAAGGCGACACGACCCGGCGATCGCATTCATGTCGAAAGCGAGGTGGTGACCATCGCCCCTTCGCGCTCCCGGCCGGAACGAGGCCTCGTTACCTTTCGCAGCCAGACAATCAATCAGGACGGCGAGATCGTTCAGGTCTTCACGCCGAAAATCATCGTCTGGCGCCGGGGAGCAGCAGCGTCGGACGTGGCAATCCCCGCCTCGGAACGGTAACGGCCGCAAGGTGGCCATCGATGCCTTGACGAAGGCCAGTTTGGCCTTCCTCCCGCTTCCTCGCCGGTCAGGTTTCCGACCTTCTCGGATTCTGGTCGTGCTGCATTCCTAGAATGTCGCAAAAAGGCTTCTGTTCCGCGATTGCAGGCCCTAGAGTCCGGCCCGGTTCCAAATCGAGGGTGCAGTTATGGCAGAATTTCCGAACAAGGCGAAGGTGGTCATCATCGGGCTGGGTGGCATCGTCGGTGCCTCCATCGCCCACCATCTGATCGAACGCGGCTGGGACGATATCGTCGGCATCGACAAGTCCGGCATCCCGACCGACATCGGCTCCACGGCCCATGCTTCCGACTTCTGCTACACGACCAGCCACGATTACCTGTCGGTCTGGACGACGCAGTACTCGATCGATTTCTACGAGAAGATGGGCCACTATGCCCGCATCGGCGGTCTTGAAGTCGCACGCACCGGCGACGACGCCTGGATGGAAGAAATCAAGCGCAAGGCGACCTCTGCCAAGGCCTTCGGCACCCGCGCACGCCTGATCGAGCCGACCGAGATCAAGGAAAAGTTCCCGCTGATCGAGGAAGACATGGTCCAGGGCGGCCTTTGGGACCCGGATGCCGGTCTCGTCATTCCGCGGAGCCAGACGGTTGCCGGCAAATTGGTCGATGCCGCCGAGAAGAGCGGCAAGCTGACGATGTTCGGCAACACGCCGGCCACCGCGCTGATCGTCGAGGGCGGCCGCATCAAGGGTGTCGTCACCCACCGCGGCACCATCATGGCCGACCACGTCATCGTCTGCGCCGGTATCTGGGGCCGCCTGATCGCCGAAATGGTCGGCGAAGACCTGCCGGTCATGCCGGTCGACCACCCGCTTACTTTCTTCGGTCCGTACAACGAGTTCGAAGGCACCGGCAAGGAAATCGGCTTCCCGCTGCTGCGCGACCAGGGCAACTCAGCCTATATGCGCGACACGGGCGACCCGAAGACCACCGAAGGTGGCCAAATCGAGTGGGGCTATTACGAAACCGACAATCCGCGCCTCTGCCATCCGCGTGACATTCTCGAAAAGAACGAGGCTCGTCTCTCGCCGTCGCAGCGCGACCTGGAAATGGAGCAGATCCTCGAACCACTCGAGCGCGCCATCGAACTGACGCCGATCCTCGGCGAGCTCGGCTACAATGAGAGCCACTCCTTCAACGGCCTGCTGCAGGTTTCCGCCGCCGGCGGCCCGTCCTGCGGCGAAAGCCAGAAGGTCCGTGGCCTGTGGTATTGCGTCGCCATCTGGGTCAAGGACGGTCCCGGCTACGGCAAGCTGATCGCCGACTGGATGACCGACGGCCGCACCGAAATCGACCACAACTCGATCGACTATGCCCGCTTCTACCCGCACCAGCTGACGGAAGACTTCATCCACGGCCGCACCTACGAGGCCGCGCAGAAGATCTACTTCCCGGCCGTGCACACCCGCGAGCCTTATGCGACCGGCCGCAACATCAAGCGTTCGCCGTTCTACGAGCGCGAAGTCGAGCTCGGCGGCTATTTCATGGAACTCGGCGGCTGGGAACGTGCCCATGGCTACAAGGCCAACGAGCATCTTCTGGAAAAGTACGGCGATCGCGTTCCGGTCCGTGAAAACGAGTGGGACAGCCGCCACTTCTGGCGCGTTTCGAATGCCGAGCATCTGGCGATGAGCGAAGATTGCGGCATCGTCAACCTTTCCCACTTCCACATGGTCGACATCGAAGGTCCCGACCACGTCGAACTGCTCGAATGGCTCTGCGCCGCGAAGATCGGTGGCGACGCGAACATCGGCAAGGGCATCTACACCCACTTCCTCGACGACGAAGGCATGGTGCGGGCCGACTTCACGGTCTTCCGCATGGCCGACCGCTGCCGCCTCGTGAACGGTGCCGACGCCGGTCCGCGCGACTTCCATTACATGAAGCGTGTGGCCGAGGACCGCGGCCTCGACGTCACGATCACCGACGTCTCGGAGAAGTACATCACCATCGGCATCTGGGGTCCGAACGCCCGCGACACGCTGAAGAAGGCTGTCGCCGATCCTGCGGGCCTCGATCAGGAAAACTTCGCCTTTGCGGCGATCAAGCAGATCGAGATCGCCAGCAAGCCGGTCACGGCCTTCCGCATCTCCTATGTCGGCGAACAGGGCTGGGAACTGCACATGAAGTACGAGGACGGCCTGGCCGTCTGGGATGCGCTTCGTGCCACCGGCGTCATGGCCTTCGGCGTCGAGACCTATGCGAACTCGCGCCGCATGGAAAAGAGCCTTCGCCTGCAGAACGCCGACCTGCTCACCCAGTATAACCTGATCGAGGCGGATCTCGCCCGTCCGAAGGTCAAGGACGCCGATTTCCGCGGCAAGGCCAAGCACCTCGAGTACAAGGCCCGCGAACACCAGCCGGCCATGCTGTGCACCCTCGTCATGACGGAAAACACGGATGCGAAGGGCGTGAAGCGCTATCCGGTCGGATCGCTCCCGGTTCTCGATCCGGAAACCGGCAAGCAGCTCGTCGATTCGCTCGGCCGTCTTTCCTACACGACGTCGATCGCCTACGGTCCGACCATCGGCAAGAACATCGCGCTCGCCTATCTGCCCTGGGAATTTTGCCAGGTCGGCCGCAAGCTGAATGTCGAGTATTTTGCCGAGACCTATCCGGTCGAGGTCGCCGGCGTCGGCTACAAGCCGCTCTACGACCCGGAAAACCTGAAGCCGCGCAGCTGATCAGCTTTCCGCCTACAGCCAATCGAAAGGGCGCCCGACCAGCCAGTCGGGCGCCCTTTTCCTTGGGCCCGTTCGTACAGAGGTGGCGCTACTTGATATACCAGCCCCACGGCTCCTCGCTGTTGAACGAGGTGATCTGCTTCGTCTCGAGATAGTTCGAAAGCCCCCAGCGGCCGAGTTCGCGGCCGATCCCCGACTGCTTGTAGCCACCCCAGGGTGCCTCGGTGAACGTCGGTTGCGAGCAGTTGATCCAGACGATTCCGGCACGGAAGGCCCGGGCGACGCGCTCGCAGCGCGCCTTGTCCTTCGACATGACGGCGGCGGCCAAGCCGAACCTGCTGTCATTGGCCATGCGGATCGCGTCGGCCTCCTCCCTGAACGTCTTGACACAGACCACAGGGCCGAAAATCTCTTCACGCCAGACGAAGTTGTCTTCGTTCATGTCGGTGAGGATGGTCGGCTCGAGGAAATAGCCGGTGTCGAGGCCGGCCGGGCGCTTACCGCCAAAAGCGACCTTGGCGCCTTCGGTGCGGCCGCGCTCGATCATGCCAAGAACCTTTTCATACTGGCCTTTGGAAACCAGCGGACCGAGCAGCGTTCCGTCACCCAGACCGTCGCCGATCCTGATCTTTGCGGTCTCGGCAACCAGCCGCTCCATCAGCACCGGATAGAGGCTCTCCTCGACCAGCACGCGGGAAGTGGCCGAGCAGACCTGCCCCTGGTTCCAGAAAATGCCGAACATGATCCATTCGACCGCCTTTTCGATATCGCTGTCGGCAAAGACGATGAAGGGCGACTTGCCGCCGAGTTCGAGGCTGACATTCTTGATGTCGCGGGCCGCCGCCGCCATGATCCTGGCACCGGTCGGAACCGACCCGGTAAAGGCGAGTTTGTCGACACCCGGATGCTCGGACAGCGGCTGGCCGGCATCGAGGCCAAAACCGGTGACGACATTGAGGACGCCGGCCGGCAGGCCGACTTCTTCGGCAATGCCGGCAAGTTCCAGCGCCGTCAACGGCGTGAGTTCGGATGGCTTCAGCACCATGGTGCAGCCGGCGGCCAGTGCCGGCGCGACCTTCCAGGAGGCCATCAGCAGCGGATAGTTCCACGGAATGATCGCACCGGCGACGCCGATCGGCTCACGCACCACCTTGGACGAGAAACGCGGCTCGGCCAGTGCGATGACTTCCTCCGGGTTGCGCTCCAGTTCCTCCGCGAGATCGGCATAGTAGGAGAAGCAGCCGGCGGTGTCCTCGATGTCCCAGACGGCCTCGGGCAAGGGCTTGCCGTTGTCGATCACTTCCAGGCGCCCAAGCTCATGCTTGCGTTCGTTGAGCCTTGCGGCAATCGCACGCAGATATTTCGCCCGCTCGCTCCCGCTGAGTTTCGGCCACGGGCCGGTGTCGAAGGCGCGCCTTGCGGCTAGGACTGCCAGGTCGATGTCCTCGGCCGTTCCGGCGGGTGCGTGGTGGATGACCTCTTCCGTTGCCGGATTGACGACCGGGAACGTGCCTCCCCTGACAGGCGACACCCATTGACCATCGATGAAAAGCTTCTGCTTCATGATTTCCCCTTCTTGGCTTTTGTTTTCGGCATCCGCGGCAGGGTCGGGCACCCGCTCAGCCGGTCACCTTCAGGATCGCTTCGGCGGCGCGTGTTGCCCCGGAGAAGGCCTGCATCTTGCGGGCATTGTCCTTGAGACGCGCCTGCATCGCCCGGTCGGACAGCAGGCTCCGAATGACGTCGGAGAGCTCGTCGGGCGCCCAGTCATACCGGTCGAGCCGTTTGCCGACGCCGGCCTCCTCGGCGCGGCGCGCATTGTCGTGACCATCCCAGCAATAGGGCAGGACCAGCGACGGCACGCCGAAATACAGCGCCTCGCAGAAGCTGTTGTTGCCGCCGTGATGGATGAAGAGGCTCGACTGCTCGACGACCGACGGCTGGGGAAACCAGCTGTCGATGAACACGTTGTCCGGCACCTGGATGTATTCGTCCCGCCAGTGGCCCGCGTTGACGAGAAAGCGGTAAGGCAGGCTGGCGAAAACGTCGATCATCCGTCGCAGCATGTCGACATCCATGGCGCCAAGCGATCCGAAGCTGGTCAGCACCAGTTCGGCGTCGTTGTGGCTGGCAAAACGCGGCGCCTGGTAGGGCGTCTCGTGCCGGACGCAGCCATCGAGGAAGACGAAACGTTCAGGATCGAGCGGCACCGCGCGAGGATGACGGATGATCTCCGGAGCGAGCAGCAGATTGAGATCCGGCGAAGCGTCGAGGAAAAGCGGTGCGGGCGGCGGCTTCAATCCGCATTCGGCGAGAAAAGTCGAAAAGCGTTTGTGCGACGCCGCAGTGATCTTCTCATAGGTCGCGGAAAAGGCCTTCCACTCCGAATCGGGCGTCCCGCCAAGACCCGAGAGATAAGGCGGAACGAGCGGGTCCGGGATTTCCGTCTCGGCGCAGGATACGACGCGGATCCAAGGGACGCCGGCCGTCGCGATCGCCGGGAACATCACCACGTTGTCGAGCACGATCGCATCAGGCTTCAAACGGGCAAGTAGCTGGCGCAAAGGCTCCTCGACACCGATCGCCGTCTCGACGATGGCGTCCCAGGTCGGGCCGACATAGGTGGTCAGCTGTTCGAAAGGCGACTGACGGAAGGCATCCTGATGCCGGCTGATGAAATCGTTCCAGTCCGTCGTCTGGGCCGGGCCACTCTCCCCGAGCTGGTACTCGGCAAAGCCGTATTCGGCGAACACGCCGCTGAACCCCGGATGACAGATGAAGACCGGGCGGGCACCGAGCCGGCGCAGTTCCTGCGCGATGCCGACACAGTTGAGTGCGGCGCCGTAGCTGGCTTCAGGGAACAGGGCGATGGTCTTCGAAGGTGCCATGGAATTGTATTTGCTGACTTATCGCGAAACGAGCTTGAAGGCGGGAGGAACGCCGCGGCCGGCCAGACGAGGCCGGAGCGATTGCGAAAGCTGTATATGCACACGCATCAGATCGGCGGCAAGCTCCATCTGGCCGCGCTCGATCTGCTCGAGAATCTGGATATGCTCGAGGTTGGACTGCATCAGCCGGTAAGTGTTCACGTGACCGGCAGCAGCCGTAGCACGGCGCCTGCGATGGTGGTTGGCGAGCGCCTCGGCCATGAAGGGATTTCCGCAGCCGCGCGCGACCAGCATGTGAAAGTCGAAATCTGTCCGCTCGAACAGTTTGCGGTCGAAATCGCCCTCGCTCATGCTCCTGAGGATCAGCATGGATTGGCGAAGAGACGTCAGCGCCGGCAGGTCGCGGCGGAATTCAGGCAAGGTGAGCGCCAGGGGTTCGGTTGCAAGCCGGTATTCGTAGGACTTGGCGACCGCGTCGGCGCCCAGCGCGAACTGCTTGAGCAGCCATTGCTGGCCTGCGCCGCGCTCGGCGAGATTGTCCTCGGAGAGTTTTTGTAGCGCGTTTTGTACCGTCTGGCGCGATACGTCATAACGCCGCTGGAGACCTGCGACCGTTTGTGCTTCGGCGATCCGCCCGGCGGAAAGATCCCGCAGGATCGCACCGTAGATTTCCGTTTCCCCGTCATTCTCGCCGACATCGTCGAGCCGCGGCAGGGCGACAGGATCGACCGCGAGCAGAAAACCGCCTTCGGTATCCGCGGTCACCAATTCGCGCTCGGCCAGCACCTGAAGCGCCTTTCGCACCGGCGTTCTCGACACATTGCAGTGCGAAGCGAGCGCCTGCTCGGCGAGTCGCTCGCCCGGCGACATGCCGCGCTCGCTGGCGAAATCCAGTATTCTTTGCGCCAATTCCACATGGCGGTGATGAATGCGTCCCGGCTCTGTCACCATGCTTCACCTGTCCCTCACAAAGGCCGCATGCTGGCCTTTGTGGCGTCGTTTCGCAAGTCTTTCGAGTGCGATTTTGGCACCAGTTCAGAAAATGTAAAATCCCTATTGACGTATTTTTTTTATAAATAATACTGGCGACCAACGGCGACACGAGATCGGACCACCGACGCTTCGCCGAATGAGGTTGGAACAATCATCAAAAAGGGGAGAGATCCGTGCGAACCAAGAGCGGATACTTCAAGACCAATGCCTTTGCCGTGAAACTGCTCGCAGCGACCATGCTTGCCGGCACCGCCGGTGCGGCCAATGCTGCCGATCTCGTCATCTCGAACTGGGATGGCTACATGGCGAAGGATATCGCCGAAACTTTCAAGGCCGCGACCGGCCTGGAGATCGAGGTGGTCAACCACGCCACCAACGAGGAAATCATGGGAAAGCTGATGGCGAGCCAGGGCAAGGGCTATGACGTCGTCTTCGTCTCCTCTCCCTTCGCCGAGATCCTGAACCATCAGGGCCTCGTTGAGCCGCTCGACGGCGCCGCCATTCCCAACCTCGCCAATCTCTACCCCGAAGCGGCGAACCTCGCCTACGACCCGGGCAACACCTATTCCGTGCCCTACACCTGGGGCACGACGGGCCTTTGCTATCGCTCCGACCTGGTGAAGACCGCGCCGGACAGCTGGATGAACCTGCTCAAGCCGTCCGACGATATCAAGGGCAAGACCACGATGCTGGCAACCGACCGCTGGCTGATGGCTGCGGGTGAACTGGCAAAGGGCTATTCGGTCAACGAAGCGGATCCGGCCAAGATTACCGAGGTCAAGGATCTCCTCATCGAGGCGAAGAAGACACTTCTCGCCTATGACGACACTACCTTCTACTCCAAGCTGGTATCCGGCGAAGCCTCGCTGGTGCATGCGTGGGACGGCTGGTGCAACTACGGCATCACCGAGAACAAGGACATCAAGTTCGTCGTGCCGAAGGAAGGCTCGGATCTCTGGGTCGACACCATCGTCGTCATGAAGAATTCGGAGAAAAAGGATGCGGCGATGAAGTTCATCAACTTCATCCTCGACGCCTCCAACCATGCCTGGGCAGCCGAGAACATCCTCTACAAGGTGCCCAACAGGGCCGCCATGGAGAGCCTCGACAAGGCCCTGCTCGAGCAATACCCCAACATGGCGATGACGCCGGCCGAACTGACCAAGTACGAACTGCTGCGCGATCTCGGCGCCGCACAGAAGGACTATTCTCGCGCCGTCAGCGAGATCAAGGCCGCCAACTAAGGCTGCAGTCGAAGAGACCCGCACACTGCAAGACGATGGGGGAGATGTCGGTCTCCCTCATCGGCACCTCTTTGGCTGCCAAGTCTCGTTTTCGGCGGCCAAGGCAAACCCATCGCCTGGAACCTGTGCATGTCCTATCAATCCACCCGATCGAACCTGCTGGCCGCGCCGGCTGTCGCCTGGCTCGTGGCGTTCATGGTGGCACCTTGCCTATTGATCCTCTCCTACGCCTTTTTCCAGCGCGGGATATGGGGCGGTATCGAATACACCTTCACGCTCGAGAACTTCGCGCGCGTCGCCGATCCGCTCTATGCCAAGATCTTCCTCACATCCGCCCGGATCGCCGGCACGGCCACGCTTCTCGCGGTGCTGATCGCCTATCCGGCGGCCTATGCGATCAGCCGCGCACCGCGGCTCAGCCAGCCCATGCTGCTGTTTTTCGCAGTGCTGCCCTTCTGGTCGAACTATCTGATCCGCACCTATGCCTGGATGGTGCTCTTGAACCGCGAGGGCCTGATCAACAACCTGCTAAACTGGTTCGGCTACAAAGGCGAACCACTGTCGCTGCTCTACACCGAGGGAGCGGTGATCATCGGCCTCGTCTACAATTACCTGCCCTTTGTCATCCTGGCGATCTATTCGACGCTGTCGCGACTCAATCCTGAACTGATGGAAGCATCGCGCGATCTTGGCGGCGGCCCGATACGCACCTTCTGGCGCGTGACCCTTCCTCTTACCATGCCAGGTGTGGCCGCAGGCGGCGTGTTCGTCTTCGTGCTGTCGATCGGCAATTTCGTGACGCCCGCCCTGCTCGGCGGCGGTCGCTTCCAGATGATCGGCAATGTCGTCTACGACCAGTTCCTGACCGCCAACGACTGGCCATTCGGCGCAGCACTCGGCCTGGTTCTGATCCTCGTCATGATCGTCCTCCTGATGCTGCAGGGCCGTGCAACCGCGCGTGCCGGCGGCGAACGCGGGAGGGCAGAAACATGAGAACGGCCCATTCCTCGCGGCTGCCGGGCCGACTCGTCCTCGCCAGCGTTTTCGGTTTCCTCTACCTGCCGATCGCGGTGCTCGTCGGCCTGTCGTTCAACGAGGCCGGCCTGCCTACCAGCTGGTCCGGTTTTTCGCTCAGATGGTATGCGGCGCTCGCCGGCAATCATGAAATCCTCGGCGCAGCCTGGAACACGCTGGTGGTCGCCGTCTTCGCCACGCTGATCTCGACCGCGCTCGGCACGCTGCTGGCGCTGGGCATGGAGACGCGTCGCCGCAAGAGCACCGGGCTCGAGGCACTCGCCTTCGCACCGATGGTCATTCCCGACATCGTTCTCGCGGTGGCGCTCCTCACCTTCTTCTCGCTGCTCAACGTCACGCTCGGCCTGCACACGATCATCATCAGCCACGTGATCTTCGACCTCGCCTTTGTCAGCTCCGTGGTCCGGGCGCGACTGAAGCATTTCGATTATTCGATCGTCGAGGCGTCGCGTGATCTTGGCGCCTCCGGCTGGACGACCTTCTGGCGCGTCACCTTCCCGGTCCTGCTGCCGGCGATCGTCGCCGGTGGCCTGCTCGCCTTCACGCTCTCGGTCGATGAATTCATCATCGCCTTCTTCACGGCCGGCGCGGGCCGTTCCTCGATCACGCTGCCGATCCAGATCTATTCGATGATCCGTTTCGGCATCACGCCGGAAATCAACGCCCTTGCCACGATCGTCATGGGAGTCAGCGCGCTGGCACTACTCGTCTCCCAATGGCTCAACAAAGAACAGATGCAATGACCGACACTTCGACCACACAAGAAACGATCCTGAAGATCGACGGTCTGCGCAAGACCTTCGGCCCTGTCACGGCCGTCGATGGTGTGTCCCTCGACATCCGGAAGAACGAGTTCTTCGCCCTGCTCGGCCCATCCGGCTGCGGCAAGACCACGCTTCTGAGAATGCTGGCCGGCTTCGAGGCTCCGAGCGGAGGGCGCATCCTGCTCGAAGGAACGGACATCGCACCGCTGCCGCCCGAGAAGCGTCCACTGAACCTGATGTTCCAGTCCTATGCCCTCTTTCCGCACATGACGGTGGCCAAGAACCTCGCCTACGGCCTGGAGATGGACAGGCTGCCGAAGACGGAAATCGCCCGGCGGGTCGAGGAAATCATGGGCGTCACCGATCTCGGCCAGTATGCCGATCGCAAGCCTGACCAGCTTTCGGGCGGGCAGAAGCAGCGCGTGGCGCTTGCCCGTGCGCTGGTGAAGCGACCGAAGGTGCTTCTCCTCGACGAACCGCTTGGCGCGCTCGACAAGAAGCTGCGCGAGCGCATGCAACTCGAACTGAAGCGTCTTCAGCACGAAGTCGGCATCACCTTCATCATCGTCACCCACGACCAGGAGGAGGCCCTGGTCATGGCGGACCGGATGGCGATCCTGAAGGACGGCAGGCTGTTGCAGTGCGGTTCGCCGGCAGAGGTCTACGAGACGCCGTCGGATCGTTTCGTCGCCAACTTCATCGGCGTGATGAACTTCATCGACGGCACAGTCGGCCCGGACGGAAGCTTCGCGGCCGATGGCATCAGCGTCAAGCTTTCCACCGAGATCCGAGGGGCGGCCACGCTCGCCATCAGGCCCGAGAACATCACGGTGACGGCCGGCGGTGACAGCTCTGAGGGCAAGATCGTCGACATGGCCTATCACGGCCTCGACCGCGTGCTCCACGTCAGGATCGCGGCCAGCCAGACGCCGCTGCAGGTCCGGGTCCCGGCCAAGGCCGCCGTGCCCCACAGCGTCGGCGACCCGATCCACATCACGATCGATCCCGATCGCACCCGGCTATTCAAGAACTAAGAAACGAGGGGAACCCCATGTCGCAAAAGACGATTGCATTCTTTCCCGAAGCGGCCTTCGGACCGGCGCTTAACTCCGTCGGCATCGCGCAGGCCGTCGAGGCGCTCGGCCACAAGGCCGTCTTCCTGTCCGATCCAGGCTTCGTGTCCGTCTATCAGGGCTACGGCTTCGAGGCCCATCCGGTGAACCTGTCCGAACCCATGCCGCCGGAACAGATGGCGAAGTTCTGGGAGGACTTCATCAACGGCCACATCCCGAACTTCCGCAAGAGCCCCTACGAACAGATCGACAATTACGTGAAGGATTGCTGGACCGCGATCGTGGACAGCTCCAAATGGGCAGAAAAAGACCTGCCGGGTGTGCTGGCAAAGATCAAGCCGGACCTCATCTGCGTCGACAATGTCATCCTGTTTCCAGCGATCAAGCAGTTCGGCAAGCCGTGGGTGCGCATCATCTCCTGCTCGGAAAACGAGATCGAGGACCCCAAGATCCCGCCGCATCTCTCGGGCTGTGGCGCCAAGGACTATGCCTGCCACGCCGCCTATCGCGATCATTTCAACGAAGTCATCAAGCCGATCCATGACGATTTCAACGAATTCCTGAAATCGACCGGCGAAGATGCCTACCCGATCGGCCAGTTCTTCGAGGCTTCGCCATTCATGAACCTGCTGCTCTATCCCGAGCCGGTGAAGTTCGAACGCGAACATCCGCTGAGCCCAAGTCAGTTCCAGTATCTCGAAGGCTGCGTGCGCTCGGAGAAGCCCTACGAGGTCCCGGTCTTCAAGGCCAACAACGACAAGCCGTTGCTTTATGTCAGTTTCGGCTCTCTCGGCGCCGGCGACACCCATCTCCTGAAGCGGATCATCGCCACCGTCGGCAAGCTGCCCTATCGCGCGCTGGTCAATGTCGGCGACTACAAGGACCAATACGAGAACCTTCCCGACAACGTCATAGTCGACAGCTGGTTCCCGCAGCCTTCGGTCATCCCGCTGGTCGACGCGGTCATCCATCACGGCGGCAACAACTCCTTCACCGAGTGCCTCTACTTCGGCAAGCCGGCGATCATCATGCCCTATGTCTGGGACGGCCATGACAACGCGACCCGCGTGGATGAGACCGGTCACGGCTTCAAGATGCCGCGGTACGACTGGACCGACGAGGAACTCGCCGCCAAGCTCGACCACATGATCAACGACCCGACGATGAAGACCAAGCTCGCCGCCGCCGCAAAGCACATGCAGGGGCAGAACGGCCCGCAGAAGGCTGCCGGCATCCTGGACCAACTCGTCAAGACGGGGAAATACAGTGGCTGATACGCTCAACTCCTCGGCGCCGCATATCCACGGCGCCACCACCTTTGACGACCTAGTCGACTGGGGCGTGCAGTCGGATGCCCTCGAAGGCGTTTCGAAATCGACCGGCCGCCTGCTGTTCAAGGGGCCGAACAACCAGCCGGAAACCGGCATCTGGGTGTGCACGCCCGGCCGCTGGCGGCTGTCGATCCCGCGCGACGAGTTCTGCCACTTCGTCGCAGGCTCTGCGACCTATCGCTCCGACGATGGCGAAGTTGTCGAGGTGTCGGCCGGTACGGCCGTGATGTTCAAGGCCGGCTGGACCGGGGAATGCACGGTCCACGAGACGATGCGCAACATCTACATGCTGGTTTGAGGCGCTTCCCCGATGACCGCACCGACATGGACCAACGCGGACGACGTACCGCTCGACGACTGGGGCTTGAGCCCGACCGCGACTGCCGGCACTCCGCGCATGAGCGGCAAGATCCTTAGCGCCAATGTCGACGGATCGAGCGAATGCGGCATCTGGTCGTGCACACCGGGTACCCGCAAGGTGACGATCGCCAGCGACGAGTTCTGCGTCTTTCTCGGCGGGCGCGGCCTCTACATCCACGAAAGCGGCGAGGAAATCGCCGTCGCCAAGGGTTCGATCGTCTTCTTTCCCGCCGGCTGGACCGGCACGTCGATCATCACCGAAACACTGTCCAAGGCTTTCATGAGCCGCTGACTTCAGGAACTGAAAAATGACCAGCGCACCTTTGATGTACAAACCGCTCGAACAGACCGACCTCGTCGACTGGGGCATTATCCCGACGATGATCGATGGCGAGAGCCACGTTTCCGGCCGCCTGATCCACAAGGGCCCGAACGGCGAAAGCGAATGCGGGCTCTGGGTCTGCACGCCGGGCAAATGGGAATGCCACGTGACCCGCGACGAATTCTGCCACTTCCTTGAGGGCCGCAGCACCTACGTCCACGAGTCCGGCGAGGTGATCGAGATCACTCCCGACACCGCAGCCTTCTTCCCCAAGGACTGGAAGGGTGTCTGTACCGTCCATGAGACGATCAAGAAAGTCTACATGATCCGCTGATGATGACCGGCCGACGAGCCGCGTCGGCCCATTCAAACCAGAGAACCGCCATGCTGCAAAGCCAAACGCTGCCGGACGCACGCCGGGAGTTCATTGCCGCGCATTTTGAAGCCAAGCCGGAAGCCCGGGCGCTGCCGGCGGATGCCTCGCCGCGCCGCTACTACCGGCTCGAAGTCGCCCCTAAGCTGCTGATGGAAGTCGAGCCGGGCGCGCCCGACTTCGAAGCCTTCGTCCGGATCAGCCGTCACCTCAAGGCGCTCGGGCTCTCGGCTCCGACGGTCTTCTCTGTCGACTTCGAACGAGGGCTGGCGCTGATCGAGGATTTCGGACAGGGCACATTCACACGACTTCTTGCTGCGGGGCATTCGGAAGAAGGCCTCTACGGACTGGCCGTCGACGCGCTGGTGCATCTGCACGAAGCGCCGGGCGCGACCGAGGTCGATGTGCCTTCCTATGACCATGGTCCGCTGTTCGAAGAGCTATCCATGTTTACCGACTGGTTCGTGCCGCAATGCGCGCCGGATGTTGATGTCGACGGCTTCAAGACCCGTTTCCTCGACCTCTGGAAGACCGCGCTCGCGGGTGTGACCGACTGCCGTGACGCTCTCGTTCTGCGCGACTACCATGTCGACAACCTGATGGTGATCGAGGGCCGCGATGGCGTTGCCGCCTGCGGGCTGCTCGATTTCCAGGACGCGCTGATCGGGTCCGCGGCTTACGATCTCGTGTCCCTGACGCAGGATGCCCGCCGGGATATCGACCCGGCGCTCGAGGAGCGGCTTGTCAAGCGTTACCTGGCCGGGCGCCCCAGCCTCGATCGCCAGCGTTTCATCGCCGAATACTGGCTGCTTGCCGCCCATCGCCACACCAAGATTCTCGGCAATTTCGAGAGGCTGTCGAAACGCGACGGCAAGCATGGCTACCTCGTGCACCTGCCGCGCGTGGCGCGACTGCTCGACCGAGCCCTGAAACAGGCGCAACTCAATCCGATCCGGGCCATGATGGACGAGACGCTTCCCCTCTGGCGCAGCCACGCACCGAGCGCGCCGCAATCACCGATCCCTTGCGAAACAGGCAGGCCGACATGAACAGCTACGACATTTCCGCACCGACCTACTTTGCCGACGGCACCTACAAGAACAGCCTCGGCCGCACGAGCGATGTCATCGATCCCGCGCGACTGGAAAAGGTTGGCGTCATCTGTGACGTGACACCGGCCGAGATGGAGGCAGTCCTCGACGCCGCGACGGCCGCCCAGCGCAAATGGAAGGTCCTCGACGCCAAGACCCGCGCGACCATCCTGCACAGGATCGCCAACCGCATTGAGGCGACCGACATGCGGGCCTGCGCCGAAATCATGTCGCGGGAGATGGGCAAACCCTATCCAGAGGCGATCGGCGAGGTGGCGAATTGCGCCGGCGCGTTCCGCTATTTTGCCGAGATGGCACGCGACGAGGCGGGCAAGGTCGCCGGAACGACGCAGACCGGATCCTTCCAGTTTTCCCGCTACGAGCCGCTGGGCTTGTCCGTCCACATCATGCCATTCAACTTCCCCATCCTTCTGATGTGCTGGACGGTCGCGGCCTCGCTCGCCTCGGGCAACGGCTGCATCATCAAGCCGGCGCCGGCCACGACGCTGTCGACGCTCGAGTTCATGCAGATCTTCGCCGACCTGCCCGAAGGCCTGATCGCCTGCCTGCCCGGTGGAGTCACGCTCGCCGAGGCGCTGATCGCTTCGCCGAAGACGCATGCCGTCGCCTTCACCGGTTCGGTCGCGGCGGGTCGCGCCGTTGCGATCGCCGCCGCCGGCCAGATGAAGCCGGCCGTGATCGAAGCCGGCGGCTCCGACCCGATGATCATTACCGCCCATGCGCCGCTCGACGTAGCGGCCGCCGGTGCCGTCACCGCCGCCTTCCACATGTCCGGCCAGGTCTGCACCTCGGCCGAGCGCTTCTTCGTCGTCGACGCGGTGCATGACGACTTCATCGCGAGATTCGTCGCGGAGACGAAGCGCCTGCGCATCGGCAATGGCCTGACCAAGGCGGAGATCGGCCCGCTGGTCTCCGAGGCGGCCCGCGCCAAGGTGATCCGGCTGGTCGATGACGCCGTCGCCAAGGGCGCCAAGGTCGAGATCGGCGGACGCATTCCACCGTCCGAACCTGTCGGCTGGTTCTACGAACCGACCATCCTCACCGGCTGCACGCCCGACATGGCGATCATGCGCGAGGAGTGTTTTGGCCCGGTCGCGGCCGTAATGCGTGTCACGGATTTCGATCAGGCGCTTGAGAAGGCGAACGACAGCGAGTTCGGCCTCGGCGCCTCGGTCTTCACCACCTCGCTTGAAGAAGCAATGGACGCCGCCGATCGCCTGGAGGCCGGCATGGTCTGGGTCAACAACCCATTGATCGACAATGACGCCCTGCCCTTCGGCGGCTGGAAGAAATCCGGCATCGGCCGCGAACTGTCGAGGCTCGGACTCGACACCTTCCGCCGCTCCAAAATGGTCATCATCGACCACAAGCCGGTGCGGCAGGAGTGGTGGTACCCCTATCCGGACGACTGGTTCTACGAGACGGGCGGCCGCAAGCACGCCTGAACGTTTCGCAGCCGAGACGGCCGCACATTTCATGAAAGGACTTTCACAATGATCATCACCCTCCTAGGCGGCGCCGGTTTCATGGGCGCTGGCATCGTCCGCGATCTCGTCTCCGAGCGCACCATCGTCGATATCAAGACGATCCGCGTCTGCGATGCGGCTCGCGACAAGATCGAAGCGCTGGCGGCGGAACTCGCCGATCCGCGCATCGAGCTCGTCGACCTCAACGTCACCGATCCTGCCGCCCTTAATGCGGCGATCGCCGGCGCGAACATCTGCATCAATTGCGTGCCGACCCTGCTCGGTTTCCAGATGACGATCTTTGAAGCGGCGCTTGCCGCCAAGGTCGCCTATATCGACCTCGGCGGCCTTGGCACCTTTACCGTCAAGCAGCTGGCCGAGCATGAGCGCTTCAAGGCTGCCGGCGTCACCGCGGTCATCGGTGTCGGCGCCGATCCCGGCATGTCGAACGTGATCTGCCGTGCGGTGGCCGATCAACTGGACGAGATCAACAAGATCAATCTCTACTGGGCCGCCGAACTGGTCGGCGACGAGAACCCGGTGCTGGTTCCCCCTTACAGCGTCTCGACGGTGCTTGCGGAGTATGCCCATGAGAGTACGCAGTTCTACGACGGCAAGCATGTGACCTGCCCGCCGATGAGCGGGCGCGAATTCCTCGACCTACCCGAACCCTGGGGACGCTGCGAGTTCATGCATTCGCCTCATTCCGAACAGCTCACCGTGCCGCTCGCAGACGGCATCAAGGAAAAGGGCATCAAGGAGTTTTCCTGGAAGCTGCACCTGCCGCATCGCGAGCATGAGGCCTGGGTCGGCCTGGTCAAGGCGGGCTTCGGCGACTTCAACGAACCCGTTGAGGTTGGTGGCGTCAAGGTTCGTCCGCTCGACGTGCTGAACAAGGTGATTGAACGCAACATCAAGAAGAATGCAGACAAGATCCCGTCGCAGGACAGCCACGAGATCCATTTCGCCGTCGGCAAGGGCCGCAAGAACGGCGTTGCCCGGACGGTCACCGTCGAGGTCGTCGTAAAACCGGACGCGATGTATGCGCCCTATGTCGACGCCTGCACTTCGATGAACGGTTCGATTGCCGCCCAGCTGATCCTTGCCAACGCCATGAAGCCGGGCGTCTGGGCGCCGGAAGAGTATTTCGACGTGCCCTCCTATTTCAAGGAGCTGGAAAAGCGCAAGTTCATCATCAGTACCCGTTCGAGCGACGACTGAGCGGCCGGCGAACAGCAAAACTCACTGCACGAGGCGACGCGTGAACTGGTGGACCGGCTGTTCCAGCAGCCTGTACGCCACGATGCCGATCAGAATTCCGGATGCCGTCGCGATCAGGAATATCGCGGCGGGAGGTACGGACAAGGACGATCCCAATTTGGCGACAACCGATATGGCGAAGGTGTGCCAGAGATAGATCGAATAGGATGCGTCTCCGAGAAAGCCCGGCAGCGCTGCTCTGGGCAGCCCGCCGGTATTCTCCAGCGCGAGCACGCCAAGTACCAGGGCCATGCTCAACGGGCCGCAGATCAGGGTATCGAAGGGCAGACCACGAATTCCGATTAATGCAAAGCCGGCTATCGATATTCCGACGAGCCAGAGACCTGTTGAGCGGCTCGGCACGCGACCCCTCAACCATGCCTGACCGAGGACCATTCCCGCGACGAACTCCAGGATGACCGGCCGCGTGTAGGTGACCAGTATTGCGTTGTCGCTCAAGCCCAGGAAGCCGGCGAAGGTCAGAGCGGTGAACAGGATGGCGATTGTCGGCAGTCGCCAGGACCGAGGCAGGAGAAGAGAGGCCGCGAAGGCGACGTAGAAGAACATCTCGCAATTGAGCGTCCAGCCCTGAACCAGCACTGGCCAGATCTCTCCGGTGCTCGGAGAGCGGGCCGGAATGAAAAACAGCGATGCAACAACGTGTTCGATGGTCAGTTCCAGATTGGGGAACAGGCCCGCCAACCCTCCGGCGATCATCACCCCGGTTGCCAGCCAGTAGACCGGTACGATGCGGCGCAGTCGGGCGGACAGGAATTCCAGCGGCGTCGGTTCGCGGCGTGCACCTATCACCCACATTATGAAGCCGCTGATGACGAAGAAGATATCGACTCCGGCGGCACCGATCGCGAAATGGTAGCCCGTCTTTTCCGCCGCATGAAAAAGCACGACCGCGATGGCCGCCGCGGCTCTCAGATACTGGATGCCGTGGAGCGTCACAGGCTCGCCCTCGCGGCCAGTGCATCGCCGGTAGGCCCCAGGTCCCGGGTCGCAGCATGGCGGCCCGCGATCCGTGCCCGCCGCCACGAGAGACTGCGCCTCGCCTCGGTCAGCTTCCCGGCCGAGACATAGAGCAGGAACGAGCCCACGTGATACGGCGTCAACACGTCGATCTCGACGAAGGCACGCATCACGAGAAGCGTCATGATGGCGAAAAGGACCGCCGACTCCGGATCCGAGATATTGCTCAACAGTCGGCGAAGATGCCCGGTAACCGTCACCACCAGCAGAAGGCAGAGCAGGAGCAGGCCGAAACCCCCGGTTTCGACCACGGCCTCGATGAAGGTGTTATGGAAATGGAAGCCGGAGCGCGAGCCGATGAAAAACTCTTCCCAAAGCCGTTCGGCTTCTGAAAAGCCCTGGACCCAATAGGCCTGGTAACCGGTGCCGAAATAGGGATTGGCCGCCGCCGCCTCAAGACCCTGCTGCCAGAGATAGGTGCGGCCGGTCAGGGTCGAATCCTTGCCGAAAGCGCCGAGAACAAGATCGGCGCCACCGGCATTCAGAAAGGCGAAACCGCCGAAGATGGCTATCGCCACGCCAACGAAGAACAGCGTTTTCCGATTGCGCGGCGAAAGCGCCTGAAGCATCCGGACACCAAAGGCGATGCCGATCACGGCTGCCGTCGTCAGCACCGATGTTGCCGATTGGGATGCGAGCAGAGAATAGGCCGCAATCAGCATCACGGCACCGCTGGAGAGCATCCAGAAACCGCGCTCAGCGAGAATCACGACCGCCGCGAATCCGAACAGCAGCCCAAGCGAAGCGTAGAAGCCGAGCTGGTTTTTCGACGCGAAGGCGCCGACGAAACTGTAGCTGCCGTCCAACGGATCGAGATGGTAGACACCGAACAACAGGGAATAAGCGAGCACCAATCCAGCCCCGAGGATGCCGCCGCGCACCAATGTGCGAATGTCGATCACCCTCATGGCAATCAGGGCGCAGATCACGTGGGAGAGATACTGCACACCGGTGCGCGCCGTCTGCCCGGGCGCAGCGGACCAGAAGACCGAAAGGCAAGCGAAGATCGCGAAGGCGAAGATCCAGCCATAACGCGCGTAGTTGCCGAGGACACGGCGGTAGTCGATGAGTGCCAGCGGCAACCACAGTGCGTAGTAGGCCAGAATCGAGACCTGACCGAAACGGGACGAATAGGCGAAAACGAACAGCGACAGCGCGATCGCAGCCACGCCATAGGTCCGGTTTTCGCCCGGGCAGATGAGGCTGGATTTCGCGATCCGCATGGCGCCGTCACCGCATTGCCACTGCCGCGGTGACCTTGACGACATCGCCCGGCAGCACCCTGGTGTTTTCGTCGGCAGGGATTTCCTTGGCGTGACCGTCGGTTTCACGGACGATCGCATAGGTGACGCTTGCCGCCGTCTGTTTGGCAACGGTCGCCGCGTCTGCGGATTGCATCATCGCTTCCGCCATCAGATCCCGGCTTGTTCCAAGCTTCAGCGCCACGGTATCGAGTTCCCGCTCGGTGTTCTGCAGTTCCTGAGCCAACTGGGCATCCCAGTCGTTGGTGAGGTTGGTTTCGTCTTGGCTCGCCTTGCTGATATCCTGACGCGCCTTCAGGGACGCGGTGTCGATATCGAGGAGCCCCGCCTGCAGGTCGGCGACCTGCTGCTCGATGGCGAGCCGCCGCGAACTCACGGTCAGACCCTGTTCGGACAGGTTGTAGACCTTCTCTCGATCACTCTCGACGAGCTTGAGTTGGCGCGACTGCGTTTCGGACTTCTTGCCGAGCGAATCGATTTCGTTGCGCAGCAGGGTCTTGAGATCGGCGAGCGCCGTCAGCTGCAGCTTGAGGCGCTTTTCGCGCGATTTCATCAATGCCGTTTCGCTTGCCAACAACTCGGCGCCCTCCGGCGCCTTTTCGAGCTCGGCGGGCAGAGCGATCTCGGCCTTGTCGGCAATCTCGGCCTGGAGGCGGGCACGGCGCACCAGCAGACGGTTGCGTTCGGCAACGAGGACGCTGGAATCGCCTTCCGCACGGATGAAGTCCCGCGCAAACCGCTGGCCGGCATCACCGCGCCGCAGGCCGCCGCCGAGGCTGAGCGCCTTCAATACGGTGAGGTTCGGCGCATAAGGGTATTCGCCCGGCGTCTGGACTTCTCCCGCAAGATAGATCGGCCGGTATTGCGCCAGCTCGACCGAAGCGGACGGGCGGTCGCGCAGACCGAAGAGCTGCTGCATCCTGTTGCCGATCTCATCGGCAACCTCTGCGGTGGTCTTGCCCGTGGCTTCCAGTTCGCCGAGGAAGGGCAGCGACACCGCGCCGGAGGCTCCGACCGTATAGTCTCCGCTGACGGTCGCCCAGTCACGGACAGCACCCTCGGCGGTGCGCCATTCGGCGACACGGACACGCAGCTTGTCCATGACGTCCAGGCGATAGTCTTCTGCTTGGGCGTTGGCAAAAGATGTGGCCAGCAGCGCAAGGCATGTTGCGACACGTGCGAAACAAAACGCTTTTCCGGGGCGCTGACGCACCCCTCTCTGAGAGAGTTCTTGCATGTGGTTCCCCGTTGGCTGTTGAGCAGTCTCGTCCACGAGCCGTGGACCATGCGGGAATTCAGTAGCTGCCGCGCGAGAGGCAGACTGCGGGAACGGTCAAGCCGATGATCTTGATGTCCGTCATGAGCGACCAGTTCTGGACATAGTGCGAATCGAGCGCGACTCGCGATTCGTAGGAGACATCGTTGCGACCGCTGACCTGCCAGAGACCGGTGAGACCCGGGCGGCTCTGCAGATAGTATTGCGCCGCCGCGTCATAGAGTTCGAGTTCATCTTCGACGACCGGTCGTGGTCCGACTATACTCATCTCGCCGCGCAGGATGTTGATCAGTTGCGGAAGCTCGTCAAGGCTGAGCTTTCGCAGGACGCCCCCGACGGACGTCACGCGCGGGTCATGCTGGAGTTTGCGTGTCGCCCGCCACTCTTCATAGGCTTGCGGATTGTCCTCCAGGTAAGCCTTGAGGATGCGATCGCCATCCTCACGCATGGTGCGAAACTTCAGGCAACGAAAGGGGCGGCCGCTGTGACCGATGCGGCTGTGGCCATAAAATACACGGCCACCATCAGAGAACTTCACCAGTGCCATGAGCATCAGGAAGATCGGGCTGAGAAAAACGAGGGCCAACGTGGCCATCGTGATGTCGAATCCCCTCTTGGAGATTCCGCCTACCGGAGACAATCCGGGCGTAGACGTGCGGATAAACGGCGAACTGGCCGATCGAGTCGCGGACTTCATAGAGGTGACTCCATTTACGTTTTGCGATTGGTCGGGTCCCACGGGACGCAGCGCACTATCCAAGTTGCAGTCTGTGGTCACAATTTGTCCGAGCCGCCAAAAGATTAAGGCAACGGCCGGATGCATCGGGATCGGCCGGCATTCGTGATCGAATGATTGCAATTGAAACAATTATAAATCACGGCGAATGGAGCCACCTGACGTATAAAGCTCCGCGCCGGGTCTTTCTCTTTCCGGAGCTTCACGCTCTCTTACTGAATTTTGATCGCCTGATATGCGCACCTTGACCGAACAATACTCGGGCAGGCAGGACCGACGAAAATCGGAGGGAGACAATACAGGCTCATTTGGATTTATTTTGCGTCGCAACATTATGTTGCGACGCACATTTTTCAATTCGAATTTTCTTATGTTGTAACAAAACGTGATCGCAAGACGGCCCTGGTCCGCGGCCGGGATGGTGCTGAAGCGCTCGACACGGGTGCAACTGTGGCAATGCCGGCCCAATTGAGAGCTGACGAGGAATCTCGGGCGGGGCCGACTATGGATCGGACTGCAGCCCCTGAATTCTGCCGCGACGCAGTAACGGAGCCGAAAGCCAAATCTCCTATGAACAAAGCGTGAGCCGAACTCACGACTTCTGCGTCAGCAAAGACATTGAAGTGAAAGGCTGGTCCTAATATATATGTTTGGCGGCCTTAGAGGAGAAGGCAGATCTGCCATGACACAGATGTTCAGACATGAGGCCGCCTGATGTACGGACCTCGCGTCTTCCTGAGCATGATCGGCGCACTGGTCGTTTTTGCGATCGGAACCTATGCGCTGACCGGATCGATCGGTAGCACGGCGCTGCAAACCTTGATCTGCGCTATACTGCTGCAGGTCGGTTACTTCGCCGGCGTTCTCTACCTCGTGGCCAAAGCGTCCAGAGAAAAGGCAAGCGCCGCCTCGACCAGTGAAACGGTGAAAAAGGACGCGGACGCCAAGGCGGCGCAGGTCTCCTCCCTCAAGACACCCGGTCATTCCAATCCGTAGCGTTTGAACCCGTCTTCGGCGCAAACCGCACATATCGCCCCTTTTGCGTCACGATCACCCGCCATGCTGGTCGCTCCATCAACCCTGACGGTTCGGGAGAATGCTCCCCATCGGAGAAGGAGTGAGGCATGGCCACCACACGATCCATCTGCGTCGTGATCGCCGCCAAGGACGCATCCCCCACCATTGCCCGCGCGGTCCGGTCCGCGCTCAACGAGCCTGAAGTTGCCGAAGTCTTCGTCATCGACGACGGCTCAAGCGATGCAACGGGCGCGACGGCGCAGACGGCCGACGATGGCAGCAACAGACTGCGTGTAGTTCACTTCGAGCAGAATCGCGGGCCGGCAGCGGCACGAAATCACGCGATCGCCGCCTCCTCCGCACCGCTGATCGCCGTGCTCGACGCCGATGATTTCTTCCTTCCCGGGCGCTTTCGCCACCTTCTCTCGCTTTCCGACTGGGATTTCGTCGCGGACAACATCGCGTTCATCGACGAGCGACGTGCAGAAGACGTGGACCTCGCGGTCGCAGAGTTCCAGCCGGCGTCGATGCTGATCGACACTGCGCGTTTCATCGAGGGAAACATCTCGCGGCGTGGCAAGGCCCGCGGCGAGACGGGCTTCCTGAAACCCGTCATGCGGCGCGACTTCCTCGAAAGGAACAGCCTGCTGTACAGGGAGGATCTGCGTCTGGGGGAGGATTACGACCTCTACCTTCGCGCCCTGACCAAGGGTGCGCGATACAGGATCAGCCATGTTTGCGGCTACGGTGCAGTGGTGCGGCGAAACTCGCTGAGCGGACATCATCGGACGGAAGATCTCCGACGCCTCTACGAGGCCGATCGTGCCGTCCTGGGCTCGGCCGGCCTCAGTCGCGAGGTTTCCGACCTGATCCGCCGGCACGAGCGGCATGTGCGCGGTCGCTACGAGCTGCGGCACTTTCTCGACCTCAAGAACAGCAAAGGACGGGGTGCTGCGCTCGGTTATGCGTTCTTGCGACCGCGGGCACTGCCATCCATCACCGCCGGCATCCTTGCTGACAAGGTCGAACGATTCCGCAAGAGATCGACTGCCGGCAATGATCTCCAGGACGATGGGACCAGACTACGGTATCTTTTACCCGGGACCCAGGTCCCTCAAAGATAGTCCCGACGCACACCGTCAAGGACGGCCAGCAACCGCGCCTTTCGATCGAAGAGCACGGAATCGCTGCTGAGTTGGGGTTCGTCACGGCTTGCCTGCCAGAGGGCCACGGTCGACGGCAGCGCGAGCGCGTGCTTGGCGGCGACGCGCAGCGTGGTCTGGCGCGGGTTGCTTGCTGCGACGAGCACATCCTCTCCGATGATGCGGCTGTTCGGATCCCCGACCGAGGCCGTCTGCTCGCCCTGGAACGCCATGCCCCAGAAGCGCCCTCCCTTCAGCTTCGCCTCGGCCCGTGTCGAAACGGGAATGCGGCGCGGCGCGTAGCGGACCCCGACGGTTCTCGCCCAATCGTTCCACTTGAAGCTATTGATGCTTCTCGACGTCGAGACGGCAACCCATGGTACGCGAAAGGCATCCGACAGGATCGCCCCGTGCATGGATTCGGCGATGACTGTCTCCGACTGGGCAATTTCGCGGATCACGGACCGCGCTTCTCCACGTGGGTCGATGTAATGCAGCCCAACCCTTTCGCAAATTGCCGGCCAGACGCCCGCAAGCGCCGTCTCCCAATGCGGTACGAAGCTCTTGCGGTGACGCTTCGCGAGTCCCTTGAACTCGGGCATCTCGGCGACCATGACCGCGGGATCGACGATCCCCATGTCTGGTGACACACCGGCACGCTCCGCCGTGAGGGGACCGCGCACGCAACGGACATCCCAGCGCTCGTGGTCGCGCATGTCCGGGATCGTCCCGTAGCCATAACCGCTGCCGATGACCAGTTTTCGCCCCTCGTCGGGCAGCAACGCGGTGTTGAGTACCGTCCCGACACCAACGAGAAGTGTATCAGGATGCGCATCGCGAAAACCCGGCAGGAGGAAATCCCAGAGCCAGAGATTGAGATCGTCGCCGAAGTTGCCGTGCTGCGATTCCCAGTAATAGGGTTTCATGGCTTTCTCCTGGTTGCGGCCAATATGGGCATCCCATCGGCCTTTGCCACAGATTGTCGCCGAAGGCCGCGGCCTTACGAGTGGTGCGAGAGCTTCCCGACCGCCAGTTCGACGGCGCTACCGAGCAGACGCGGGTCTCGCCAGATCCACCGGGCGAGCAGATTGAGCTGGGGCATCTTCCGGCGCCTGACCAGGCGGGCCTGGCTCCAGAGCGCCTGGCGCCGGGCGGTCTGCTTGTAGCTGCGGATCGATGCGACCTCCGCTGACCGCCCATAAAAACGCTCTTCGAGAGTATCGAGCGCTACCCAGGTGTTGAACTGCTGCCTCAGGAACTGGGGCGAGTCATTGTCGATCGCATGAAAGATGTTGATGCCCTCGCCGCGGACCGCGCCAGGCGTGTCGCAAAGAATGACGCGATCAGCAGCAAGCACGCAGTCGCAGAAGAACAACACGTCCTCCGCAGCGAGCCTCAGCTCGGTTTCGAAGCGGATCGAACGAGACAGATTGCGCCCGATTACCATGCAGGAGAGATGCAGGAAGCTCCAGTTCTTCAGCATGACGCTGGTCATTTCGGGAAGCTCCACCATCAGCGGCTCGTCCTGCAGCCGCCGAACCTCTTCCGTCTCGGCGAGTTCGGAAATGCCGAAATGGTAGTAGAAGTCGTCCCCGCCGGTGATCGATGCCCAATAGCAATCCGCCTTGAAGCGCGTCATCCCACGATACGCGTTTTCGAGATGATCGGTGGACCACACATCGTCGGAGTCGAGGAAGGCGACGTATTCCGTTTCGGGCTTCACGGCGTCGAGGCCGGCATTGCGGGCACCGCCAGGTCCGGCGTTCGGCTGCCGGATAACGGTGATGCGACTGGCCTCTTCCGGCGGAAGCGCAAGCAGTTCCTCGCGGGCAGGGAACGGCGACTGGTCGTCGATGACGAGGACGTCGAAATCCTGGAAAGTCTGCGCGAAGACGGCGGTCAATGCGCGCCTCAGGATGCCCGGCTCCTTCTGGTAGTACGGAATGATAACTGTCAGCTTCGCCATCTTTTCGCCCCTGCGGTTTATCTAAAAGAGGTTACGCGGTCTCCGCCCCATCAGGTTGCCGCCTTGCCAGGCGCCTTGATTTTATTGCCTTTTCCCACCACCGTATCGTCAGGATCTCGCCATGCCCCCAGCAGTCAATGCGAAATCGGTGACCCGAAACGTCGGCTGGAGCGTCCTATCCAAGACAGGGACATTCGGGCTTAAATTTGTCACCGTGCCGATTTTGGCGCGCATCCTCTCGCCCGAGGAGTTCGGTGCAGTGGCGGTTGCGCTCGCCCTCGTTCAGTTCCTCGCCATGATCGGAGGCGCCGGTTTTGCCTCCGGACTGGTGATCCAGCGCGAAGAGGAATTGACCACGATCCACTCGGTCTTTTGGACCAATCTCGCCATCTCTGCCGCCATGGCTCTCGGCATATTTTTGACAGCCGACGAACTTGCTGCGCTCTGCGGAGCACCGGAGGCCGGCTACCTCCTGCGGATCATGAGCCTGCTCATTCCGCTTCAACTGGCCGGTGACGTGGCTTATGCCCTGCTCGCGCGACGCATGCAGTTTTCCCGGGATGCCTTGTGGAGCATGATTTCGGAGTCGGCCGGCGCTTTGATCGCGGTCGGTCTAGCTCTTCTCGGCGCGGGCGTGTGGGCCCTGATCGCCCAGCTCTTCTCTTCAGCGGCAATCCGCCTGGTCGGTCTCTATGTGGTTTCCGGCTACAGGCCGCGGCCTGTCTTCCATCCACGCAGCGTCGTTTCCCTTGGTCGCTTCAGTCTCGGGATGATGGGCTCGGAAATCGCCAACTTCATCACCTTCCAGTCGCCGATGGTGGTGATTTCACGCTATCTCGGGCTTGCTGACGCCGGGGCCTATTCTGCCGCGAACCGGTTTTCCAGCATTCCGAACCAGGTCGTGCTTTCTGCGGTCATGGGCGTTCTCTTTCCCGCGTTCAGCAGCATGATGCATGACCGGGAGCGCCGGTTTCAGGCGCTATTGCTCAGCACGCAGGTGACGACCGTCCTGCTCGCACCGATGATGTTCGGGCTCTGGGCGCTCGCCGAGCCCGCGATGCGCGTCCTGTTTGGGCAGCAATGGGCCCATGCCTGGCCGGTGCTGGCGCTGCTTTCGTTGTCCAAGGGCATTCTCACGCCATGCAGCACCTATATCCCCTATCTCAAGGGAATTGGTCGCGGCGGAATGCTGTTCTGGTGGGCCGTCTTCCGCGCCGCCGCGACGACTGGAGCGGTCGCCTACGCGGCCATGGGTGGAACGCTTGTCGATGCGATGATTGCCTTGTGCGTCGTCAACGCGATCATGCTTGTCGGATATACCGGGGTCGTCTACCGCGCGGACCGCGCACCCCTGCGAGGCCTTCTCACTACGAGCCGGCCCATGCTGACGTCGATCGCAATGGCCCTGGTCGTTCGCTATCTCCTTGAAGCCCACGGTCATCTTCTGCCCAACCCGGCCGCCCAGCTCATCGTCGGCATCGCCATTGGCGGGGCGATCTACAGCGTCATGACATTGGTCTTCGAACGCCAGCTGCTCCTGAAACTCGGCGAGCTGGTTCGCAAGCGGAGCTCCAGCCCAGCCGTTTCGGTCGCTGAATAGGCTCGATCGAAGGGGGCCGCGACACGCGCTACAGGCTCAAACTTGCCTTCTTTGCGACACAATCGCTGCGACGACCGCACAATTTGCCGCTCTAAACACCTCGCCTCGTGAAAAAAGTTGCATCTGAAACTTAGTGCCGATGGGGCCGAAAACCGGCATGCTCGGCTTCTGTCTAACACGCCGCCAGCACTGACTTTTTCACAACCGAGCGAGGAAAGCGCACCGCCGGTGGTTGCGTCAATTCCGCATCTTCTCTGCTGCGCCGCAGCAAGCCTTGGCGCAATTTTCGCTGCAACGCCATATTTTCCTCCCCCTCCCGAACCTAGCCTAAGGATGCGGGCTCAAGTCTGCTCTGGTTGAAACGGCCGCGATCTGATCGCGTCCCCAATAGGGGTGACTGACATCGTGAACGTCGACGCGAACGTATCATCGCGGATCAATCTGATGCGCATTCTGCTCATCGCCGGGATCGTGTTCGTACACATTCCCTATGATCCGCCGCACAGTCCGTACCTGGGCACCGACGATGCCGCGGACTGGATCCGTGTCTATCTGGGCGACAGCCTGTTCCGCATCGGCGTGCCCTGCCTCAGCGCCATATCCGGCTACCTGCTCTTTCGTCGCGGCCTCTCCGGCTTCCAATACGCCAAGGTTATGCGTTCCAAGGCGGAGACGGTGTTTGTCCCCTTTCTCCTCTGGAACGGTGCATTCCTGCTCCTCGTTCTGAGCGCCCAGGCGGCCGGCCTCGGACATGGCTATCTGCCCGACGTGATCGGCGCGACGCCCCGCGAGATCGCAAACCACGCGCTCGCGCTCGAGGGCTGGCCCATCAACCTGCCGCTCTATTTCCTGCGCGACCTCCTGCTCTGCCTGGCGCTTTCGCCGGTAATCGGTCAGCTGGTCATGCGTTATCCACGGACCACGCTGCTGATCTTCTTCGCCTATGCCGTGCTGCCGTTGCCCAACGGGATCTTCCTGAAGAAGTCGATCCTCTTCGGCTTCAGCTTCGGTGCCTACGCCGCTCTGCATGGTCTCGACGTAAAGCGACTGGATGCCTACGCCTGGCCGGTGACCATCGCCGTCGCGTCGGCTTCCGTGCTGCTTGCAGCAATCCTCTACGTTACCGGTCCGGACTATCCCGTTTGGGTCGACGTGCTCCGAGGTGTCACTGCCATCGCCGGCATCGTCGGGGCCTGGGCGCTTTCCAGTCTGCTGATCCGTACCCGTGCCGGACAGGCCCTCGGCACCGGCGGCGGCCTCAGCTTCTGGATCTTCTGCGCCCACTATCCGCTGCTCGTGGCTCTGTGGATGGCCTGGAACAGGACGGGTCTCGATGGCTATCCGCTCTTCTATTTCTCCGCACCGGTTGTTGCGCTCGCATTGCTGGCAACCTCCCACGCCGTGATGGGCCGAGTGGCGCCTCGCCTTCTGGCCGTCCTGACGGGCAACCGCCTGGGCGCCTATCGGGGGGCATTACGCCCGACGAGCGCTCCGACCACTAAAATCTTGTCCCAACAGAGGTAACCGACTTTGAGACAGATGCACCTGAAACAGCCCATTCGCTTCGCTTCGATGATGCTCGCCGCGGCATGCCTCGCCGGAACGGCGGAAGCGCAGGACGGATCTAGCGGAACGTCCTTCGTCGAGGCCTTCGACACACTCGATCCGGCGATCTGGTACATATCGGACGGCTGGAACAATGGCTCTCACCAGAACTGCACCTGGTCCAGGAAGCAGGTCCGTATTGCAGGCGGCGCAGTCGAACTGACCTTCGAAAAGCGCGCGACCGGCGAGCGCGACTATGCATGCGGCGAGATCCAGACCCGCAAGCGGTTCGGCTACGGCACCTACGAAGCGCGAATGAAATCCGCGGACGCTTCCGGGCTGAACTCGGCCTTCTTCACCTATATCGGGCCGGCCGACAAGCAACCGCATGACGAGATCGACTTCGAGGTTCTGGGTAAGGACTTATCCCGTGTCCAGCTCAACCAGTATGTGGGCGGCAAGGGGGGCAACGAGGAATTGGCCGGCGTGCCCGGCGGCGCAGCTTCCGACTTCAACGACTATGCCTTCGTCTGGGAAAAGGACCGCCTGCGATACTTCGTGAACGGCCGGATGGTGCACGAAGTTACCGATCCGACCAAGATCCCGCAAAACGCCCAGAAGATCTTCCTCAGCCTGTGGGGCACCGACACGCTCAAGGACTGGATGGGCACCATGTCCTATTCGGCTCCCGCGAAAATGCAGATCGATCGCCTTGCCTTCACGGCTGCAGGCGAGGCCTGCCAGTTCGAGGAATCCATCGTCTGCATGCTGAACTGACGCACGTTCCACGGACAGGAGAACGGAGTTCCGATGCTCAAATTGCTCTATCTGGTCCATGACTTGGCCGACCCCGCGGTTCGCCGCCGCGTGATGATGTTCGTTGCCGGCGGAGCAGAGGTAACGCTTGCCGGCTTTCGCCGCGCGGCGAACCCGCTGGCGGCAATCGACGGCGTCAATCCTATCGAACTCGGGGTGACGTCCGACGGGCGTTTCGGTCAGCGCATCGGTGCCGTCGCCAAGTCCTGCCTGTCCATCGGCACCGTTCTGCGCGCCGTGGCGAAGCCCGACGTCATCGTGGCACGCAATCTCGAAATGCTCGCCGTTGCGAACCGTGCGGCGGCGTTCTTCGGAAGCACGGTTCCGATCGCCTACGAATGCCTGGACATCCACCGCCTGATGCTGCGCGACGATGTGGTCGGATCGGTCATGCGCGGAGCCGAAGCGAGGCTTGGACGCGGGGCGAAGCTGCTGATCACGAGCTCTCCGGCCTTCGTCGAGCATTATTTCCGCCCACTCTCTGGCCTCGACCTGCCGACACTCCTGCTGCAGAACCAGGTCCTCGATCTTGACGATGATGGTGACGATCTTCCTCCGCCGTCGCCTCCTACCCGGATGACCGCACAGCCCTGGCGTATCGGATGGTTCGGAGCATTGCGCTGCGCGAAGTCGCTCAGGCTTCTGTCCGCGTTTTCCCATGCCATGGGCGGCCGGGCCGAGGTCGTGTTGCGAGGCCGGCCGGCTTACTCCGAGTTCGACGACTTCGACGGCTTCCTGCGAGACGAGCCCTTCATGTCCTTCCACGGACCTTACCGGAACCCGGAAGACCTCACGCGAATCTATGCGGGCGTTCATTTCTCCTGGGCGATCGACTTTTTCGAGGAGGGAAAGAATTCGTCATGGCTGCTACCGAACCGGCTCTATGAGAGCTGCCGACACGGTGCCGTTCCGATCGCGCTCGAAGGCACCGAAACCGCACGCTTTCTGAATGAGCGAGGCATTGGCCTGATCCTTCCCGCTGCCGATCCGGCGAGCCTTTCCGCCTTGTTCGAAACCATGACCGACGCAGCCCATCGTCAGGCCTGCGATCGAATCCACGCCCAGGGGCCTGCGCCCTGGACCTTCGATCGCACCGACTGCGAACGGCTGGTGAGACGCCTGTCGAATCTTGCCGGCGGCGGTCGTGCGGAACGGATGACCTTTCCGCTCCCGTCGAGCGCCATCGCAAAGGAGAGCTATCATGACGAATGACGAACGCGGATCGGCGCTGTGCCTGATCGTCATCCCCTGCCTCAACGAAGCCGAACACATCGAAGGCGTGATCGAAAACCTGGGCGATGCGCTTGACGATCTCGATGCACGGATCGTGGTTGCCGACGGCGGCAGCACGGATGGAACCCGTGCGATCGTCGTACGGATCGCCACCGCCAATCCGAAGGTGTCCCTGCTCGACAATCCGAAACGCATTCAGAGCGCGGCCGTCAACGGAGCGGTCGCGGCTTATGGAAATGACTTCGACTATCTCATCCGCATCGACGCCCATGGCGACTATCCTCGCGACTACTGCCGGACGCTGGTCGAGGAAGCACGCGCGACCGATGCCGACTCCGTAGTCGTGGGCATGCAGACTGTTGGCTTCGGCAGGTTTCAAAAGGCCACCGCACTGGCGCAAAACTCGAAGCTCGGCAATGGCGGATCCCGACACCGTGCCGGCGCCGCCAGTCACTGGACGGATCATGGGCATCATGCCCTGATGCGGATCTCGGCTTTCCGGCAGATCGGCGGCTATGACGAGACCTTCCAGCATAACGAAGATGCGGAACTCGATTTTCGGCTGAACAAAGCCGGCTATCGAATCTGGATGACCGACAAGACCAGCATGGTCTACTATCCCCGCACCCGGGTGATCCCGCTTTTCCGTCAGTATTTCGGCTATGGCCGGGGGCGCGCCCGCAACATCCTCAAACACCGCGCCTGGCCGAGCCTGCGCCAGATGATCCCTCTTGCGGTCGCACCGGTGACGGCAGGCGCCCTGCTCGCCGTGATGAACTGGGCGGCGGTCATTCCCTTTTTCGCCTGGGCGGGTGCCTGCATCGCCTATGGCGCCTGGCTGGCGGTCGGGCAGCGCAATCCGTACGGCCCTCTCGCCGCCTTCTCGGCGATGGTCATGCATCTGGCCTGGTCCGCCGGCTTCTGGCGCGAACTCCTTGCCCCTAGCCGCCCCGGGCGCGCCTATGCGCAACGACGGGAGATCGCCGGATGACAGTTTCGCCCGACATGCACCCCGCCCCATTGCGCGTCGACGTCGGCATCTGCACCTTCCGTCGCCCGGCGCTGGAGCAGACCCTCCACTCACTGGTAATCATGGCGGTGCCGGAACTTGTTTCGATGCGCATCATCATCGCCGACAACGACACCGAACCGAGCGCCCGCCCGCTGGTCGAGGCCATGCGGGCAACCGTGCCGTTCGAGATCCTCTACCTGCATTGCCCTGCGGCCAATATTTCGATCGCCCGCAATGCATGCCTAGACAACAGCGACGGCGACTTCCTCGCCTTCATTGACGATGACGAGACAGCGTCGAAGTTCTGGCTCGTCAATCTTCTGGCTGTCGCCGAGGCGACGGGCGCGGACGCCGTGCTCGGCCCGGTGGTCGCCGAATACGAGATCGACGCGCCGGAATGGATGCGCCGGGGTGACTTCCATTCGACCGCGCCGGTCTGGGTCGCGGGACGGATCCGCACGGGCTACACCTGCAATGCGCTTCTGAGGACCGGATCCCATTCGCTTGCCGGACGCCGGTTCAAACTCTCGCTCGGCAAGAGCGGTGGCGAGGATACCGACTACTTCACGAACATGCACCGGGCCGGCGGGCGGATCGACTTTGCCGCTGACGCGATCGTCCATGAACCGGTTCCGTCGCTACGGGCGCGCTTCTCCTGGTTAACCAGGCGGCGTTACCGGATGGGCCAAACACATGGCCGCCTGCTGGCCGCCAGCGGGGCCGCAGGGCACCGGTTGCAACAACTGGTTCTCGCCGGAGCCAAGCTCGGGTTCTGTGCGCTCGCCGCCATCGCCTGCGCGCCCTTCCCGATTCCGCGGAACCGTTATGCCCTTCGTGCGGTTCTGCATTCGGGCGTCGTGGCGGGCCTCGCCGGCGTGCGCGAAATTCACCAATACGGACAACTGGGGACGACAGCATCATGACCGTGTCGACACCGGACGTCAGCATCATCATCGCAGCCTTCAACGCAGCCGGGACGATCGAGCGCGCGATCGCCAGCGCGCTCGATCAGGAGGACGTGTCGCTGGAGGTCATCGTGATCGATGACTGCTCCACCGACGGGACACGCGCGGTCGTCGCGGGCTTCGAAGACCCGCGCCTCCGGTTCGTGCCGCTTCGAGAAAACCTGGGGCCGGGCGGCGCGCGCAATGCCGGCATCGATATCGCCGAAGGTCGCTGGATCGCAATTCTCGACGCGGACGATACGATGCGTCCGGACCGTCTGGCCCGCATGATCGACAAGGCTGAAGCAGGTAGCGCCGAGATTGCCGTCGATAACCTCGCTGTCGTGACAGGAGATGGAAACTCGCGTGCGATGTTCGACGAACTCGATCTTGCGACACTTCCGTTCCTGACACTCGCCGATTTCATCGGTTCGAACGTACTTTTCCGCGACGAGTATAATTTCGGCTACATGAAGCCGGTCTTCCTCAAGCGGTTTCTGAACGATCATGGTTTGCGTTTCGACGAGAGCCTGCGGATCGGCGAGGACTATATGCTGCTCGCGTCCGCCCTTGCGGTCGGCGGCGAGTGTATCGTCTGCCCCGGCGTGGGCTACCTCTATTCGGTGACCGAGGGTTCGATCTCGCGCGTCCTCGAGGTGCACCATGTGGAGGCCATGCTGGCCGCCGATGCGGCCTTCCTGCGCCGCTACCGCCTCGATCGGAAGGCGTTTGCCGCACAAAACTTGCGTCACCGAAGCCTGCGGCAGGCGCGCTCCTTCCTGACACTGGTCGGACAGTTGAAGCGGCGGTCCTATACCGGCGCCCTGTGCACGGCGATCTCTGATCCCGCCGCCCTTCGCCACCTCCGGATGCCGATCGCGGTTCGCCTGAGGCGGCTCATCACCGCGAAAGGCCGCCCCTCTGAAACCCCAGCGAAACGCCACAACCCGGCCAACGGCCCTCACGCCAGCAAAGGATAAGTGCCATGAACCTCAAGAAGACCGTCAGGAAAGCGATCATTCCCGTTGCCGGCAACGGAACACGATTTCTTCCTGCCACCAAGGCAATGCCGAAAGAGATGCTGACGATCGTTGACCGCCCGGTCGTGCAATACGCGGTCGAGGAGGCGCGCGAGGCCGGCATCGAACACATCGTCTTCGTCACCGGCCGCAACAAGCAGGCGATCGAGGATCACTTCGACGACACGCCGGAGCTCATTTCCTCGCTCTCCCGCTCCGGCAAGACAGCCCAGCTTTCCGAACTGGCCGAGATGCTGCCCGTCGCGGGATCGGTGAGCTTTACCCGCCAGCAGGCGCCGCTTGGCCTCGGCCACGCGGTGTGGTGCGCCCGCGACCTCATCGGCGACGAGCCCTTCGCGCTGCTTCTGCCGGACATGATCTCCTATGGGACGCGCGGCTGCATGGCCGGACTTGCCGACCTCTATTCGGCAACGGGCGGCAATGTTCTGGGGGTCGAGCAATGCTCTCCGGAAGACGCCTGCAAATACGGGATCGTCGGTAAGGGATCACCCGTACCCCATGGCTTCGGGGTCACCGCCATGGTGGAAAAGCCCCGCCCCGGCGAGGCGCCTTCCAACTATTACCTCAACGGCCGCTACATCCTTCAGCCGGAGATATTCGACATCCTCGCCCATCAGCCGCGCGGTGCCGGAGACGAGATCCAGCTGACCGACGCCATGGTGACGCTGTCAAAACGCCAGTCCTTCCACGCCCATCCCTATGACGGGCGGACCTTCGATTGCGGTTCGAAACACGGCTTCATCGAAGCCAACGTCGCCTTCGCACTCGCACGCACCGACATCAGCGGCCTGGTCTTCGATTCCGTGCGCGAGATGGTGCTCAACCACGAATGCCGGATCCGGGCAGCGTGAAGCGATCCGCCGGCCTCTCCTTCCGTGGACGCCGGCCCCATGTTCAGCGACTGGCCGGCGGGGGCATTCGCCCCGGCCGGACCCCCATTTGGAGACGAACGCGCCCATGAACCAGAGAACCCTGCCATTGAACGGCGTGTTGCACCGGGAGAAGGACGACGCCGATTCCTTCATTGATCTCGACCGGCTGTTCGCCTCGATCCTGAGACGCGCAACGACCATAGGTCTTACCACCGCCGTCTTCGTCGTGCTCGGCATCGCATACCTGCTCGTCACCACGCCCATCTATACCTCGATGACGCAAATCCTGCTCGACGAGAAGCTTTCCCGGTATGCCGAAGAAGAACTGGCCTCCCAGCAGAGCAAGCAACAGGCGGACACACAGATCTCCAGCGCTGTCGAAATCCTGAAATCGAACAAGCTCGCATTGCGTGTCGTCGATGAGGCCGCGCTTGCCGACAACGAGACCATTCTCGATCCCCCGAAGTCTCTGGCGGGAACAGCCAAATCCTGGCTGCGCGGGACGGTCAGCCTCTTCCTCGCCGCCGTCTCCGATGAGGCAGCCCTCGAAGGCAGGAGGCAGAAGGCAGCCGCCATGCTGCAGCAGGGCATTGCCGTCGAACGGGTCGGCCGCAGCGCGGTGGTGGCACTTTCCTATCGCTCACCCGATCCGCAGCTCGCAGCCAAAGTGACGCGCGCCTATGCCGACGCCTATCTCGCGGACCAGCTTAATGCCAACTTCGATGCCGCTGAACGGGCCTCGGTCTGGCTGCAGGGCAGGCTCGACAATCTTCGCGAACGGGCCCAGGCGGCCTCGCTCGAGGCCGAGCGCTACAAGGCGGCAAACGGGCTCACGTCCACGCGTGGCGAGCTGATGTCCGAACAGCAGCTCACCGACCTCAACAGCCAGCTGATCATTGCCCAAGCCGACGTGGCACGGGCCTCGGCGCGTTACAACCAGTTCAAGGCGATCATCGACCAAGGCCCGGACAATGCGGTCAAGAATGCGATGATCGGCTCGGGAGAGACGGACAACACCGTCATCCGCGAGTTGCGAGGGCGTTATCTGTCGATCGAGCAACGCGAACGCGAGGTGACCGGAAGCTTCGGCGCAGACCATCCGCAGGCGGTCGCGCTCAAGACGGAGAAGAGCGACGTCGCCCAGCAGATCTTCCAGGAAATCCAGCGTCTTGCCGACGGCTATCGCAACGAGTTCGAGGTCACCCAGTCGCGGGAAAAGTCGCTTCGAGAGAGTATCGCGGGCGTCACCGGAAAGAACTCGGAAGCCAACAAGTCGCTGGTTCAGCTGCGCGAACTGGAACAGAAAGCGACGGCGCTGAAGTCGCTCTATCAGTCCTATCTCGACCGTTACGAACAGGCTTCGCAGCAACAGTCCTTCCCGATCGCGGAAGCCCGGGTCATCTCGGATGCGGGCGTACCCGTTTCACCGTCGAGTCCGAAGAAGACGATGGTGCTTGCGCTCTCTGCCGTGCTTGGACTGATGGCCGGGGGCGCACTGGCATTCGTGCAGGAAATGCGGGAGCGGTATTTCAGGCTCGGCGGCGATGTGCGATCGGTTCTCGGCCAGACACCGCTCGGTTACCTGCCTCTTGTCGGAGGCGCGCAAAAGAAGCCCTTCGACCAGTTCAATACATGGTTGAAGCGGGGGCGCGAACCTGCGCCCGAGCCGACACCGGAACTGCCGCTCGAGCGCATGACGCGTCTCGTTCTCGAGGCGCCGCGTTCCGCCTTCGCGGAGACGCTGAGAAACGCCAAGCTTGCCTGCGACATCGTTCTCCAGGGGCGGGGAAGCCGCGTCATCGGCGTGGTTTCGGCACTACCGGGCGAAGGGAAGACGACGGTCGCGGCCAACTTCGCAGCGCTTCTCGCCGCAAGCGGCAAGCGCACCCTGCTGATCGATGCCGATCTTCGCAATCCGAGGCTGAGCCGCATGCTGAAGCCCGTCCCCAAGGCCGGGCTCGTGGAGGCCGTCATCGGCGATGCGCCCTGGACCAGCCTCGTCCGGGTCGACCCGCAATCGAAGCTCGCCATCCTGCCGATCCTGCCTCGTCCCTATGGGGAGCAGCTTCCTCACACCAACGAGCTTCTCGCGTCTTCCGGCATGGCAGGCCTGATCGACAGCGCCCGCCAGATGTTCGACTATGTCATTGTCGACCTTGCGCCGCTCGGCCCGGTGGTCGATGCCAAGGCCTTTGCCGGACAGGTCGACGGTTTCGTCTTCGTCGTGGAATGGGGCAAGACGCCGACCCGACTGGTTTCCGATCTCCTGGAGGCCGAACCACTGATCGCCTCCAAGATCCTCGGCGTCCTCCTCAACAAGACGGACATGGACCAGCTCGCCCGATACAGCGATTTCGGCGGGCCGGAGAAATTCCGTAACGCCTACGACAAATACTACCAGTCGCGCATGCCGGATGTCGGCCCGCCACGACGTCCACCAACCTCGACTGCCCCCGCCGCGGCAACGGAGGCACGGCCGGTCCGGTCGTGACCGCCTTGCATTGTCATTCCTGGTAGCCGCGGATCACTTCGAGGAAGGCATCGCCGTAGCGTTCGAGCTTGGACTGCCCCACACCTGAAATGCCGAGGAGGGCCTTGTGACTCGTAGGTCGATCGGTCGCGAAGGCAACAAGCGTCGTATCAGGAAAGACGACATAGGGGGGGACCGAGAGCTCCTTGGCGATCGCCATGCGGGCCGCGCGAAGGGCCTCGAACAGCTCCATGTCGGAGCCCGCCAACATCGACCGTGCGTTGACGGAACTCGCCGATGCCGCCTTCGATGCCTTGCCGCTCGTCGGACGGTCCTTCCTGAAGCGAACCTCGCGTTCGCGTCGGAAAACGGCCCGGGCGTCCGGCTCGAGGCGAAGCGCGCCGAAGGCCGAATGATCGACACTGACGAGGCCGGCGGCAAGCAACTGACGGTAGACCGATTGCCAGGTTTTCGACGAAAGCTCCTTTCCGACACCGAAGACCGGCATATCCACATGCCCGAACCGGATAGTCTTCTCGTTTTCCACGCCGAACAGGACGTCGATCAGGTGCCCGGTGCCGAACCGTTCGCCGGTCCGGTAGATCGCTGCGAGTGCCTTGATAGCCGCTTCGCTTCCGTCCCAGGTTTCTACCGGCTTCAGGCAGGTGTCGCAGTTCCCGCAGCCGCCTGCATGTGGTTCGCCGAAATGGGCGAGGATCGCCTGGCGCCGGCAGCCCGGCGTCTCGCAGATCGCCAACAGGGCATTGAGCTTGGCGCGCTCCACGCGCTTCACCTCGTCGGCCGAGCCGCCTTCATCGATCATCCGCCCCCGCTGGATAACGTCGGCCATACCATAGGCCATCCAGACATCGGACGGCAGACCATCACGGCCCGCACGCCCGGTTTCCTGGTAATAGGCCTCGACGGATCCGGGCAGGTCGAGATGCGCAACGTAACGCACGTTGGGCTTGTCGATGCCCATGCCGAAGGCCACGGTCGCGACCAGACACAGCCCTTCCTCCTTGAGAAAGGCGTCCTGATGGGCATCGCGGATCGGGCGCTCCATGCCGGCATGATAGGCCAGCGCGCGAACGCCTTGCGTGTTCAGCCATTCGGCAGTGTCCTCGACCTTCGCACGCGACAGGCAGTAGACGATACCGCTCGATCCCTCATGGCGTGAAAGGAAGCGCAGGAGCTGCTGGCGCGGCTGGTCGCGCTCGACGATTTCATATGAAATGTTCGGGCGATCGAAGGAGGTCGTGAAGACCTCGGCCGCGTGAAGACCGAGCCTGTCGATGATGTCTTCGCGCGTGTGCGGGTCGGCGGTCGCGGTCAATGCGATGCGCGGCACGCCCGGATAGTCGTCGCCAAGCCGGCCGAGCTCGCGGTATTCCGGCCTAAAATCATGGCCCCACTGGGAGACGCAATGTGCTTCGTCGATCGCAAACAACGCGATCCGAGCATTGCCGATCATGTCCTTGAAGCCTGCCGTGACGATACGTTCCGGGGTGACATAAAGGAGATCCAGCTCTCCTCTGTCGATCGCACGGCGAACCTCGACATATTCCTCGCGCGACAGTGATGAGTTCAGGGCGGCAGCGCGCACGCCCAACTGCCTGAGGGCCTCGACCTGATCGCGCATCAGGGCAATGAGCGGGGAAACGACGATGCCGATCCCATCGCGGCAGAGGGCCGGGATCTGGAAGCACAGGGACTTGCCGGCCCCGGTCGGGAAGAGAACCACGGCGTCCCCACCGGACACCACGCGCTCGACCACCTCGGCCTGCCGCCCGCGAAAGGCGGGATAGCCGTAGACCTGCTTGAGCACTGCGAGCGGGTTCTTCGCGCCCTCGGTTTCAAACAGATGATCGATGGAGTTTCTGGTCTGCGGCATGGAATCGCTTTCGTGAGAAGGCGTCCACTATCGCACAAATCCTGCCGCCGCCGCGAGTGCGAACGCCCCCGCGGCCACCTCCGTCCTCAGCGAAATCGCCGTGCCGGCCGTCAGTCTCCGGCAACTTCCGCTCAATTGTAGCGGGCGATTGCCAGGTCCTTGGTTTCGATTTCCGGCGTCCTGCCGGTCACGATGTCGCTCAGCACCTTGGCCGAACCGCAGCTCATGGTCCAGCCAAGCGTGCCATGGCCAGTGTTCATGTAAAGGCCACGGACCTTGGTCGCGCCGATGACCGGCGTGCCATCCGGCGTCATCGGACGAAGGCCCGACCAGAAGTCCGCCTTGGACACATCTCCACCGGGGAAGAGGTCGGTCACCGAATGCTCCAAGGTACGGCGTCGGGCAAGGCCGAGATCGTTGGTATAGCCGGAGATTTCCGCCATGCCGCCGACACGGATGCGATCGCCGAGGCGAGTGATGGCGATTTTGTAGGTCTCGTCCATGACGGTCGATTCCGGGGCGCGGGTCGCATCGGTGATCGGGATGGTGAGCGAATAGCCCTTGACCGGATAGACCGGCAGGCTGATGCCGAGCGGCTTGACCATCAGCGGCGAAAAGCTGCCGAGCGCGACGACAACCGCGTCGGATTTCGTCATGCCGCGATCGGTCACGACTCCCTTGGCTTCGCCACCTTCGACGACAATCGACTTGATGGTGCGTCCGTAGTCGAAGACGACGCCGAGAGCCTCGGCCTTCGCGGCAAGCGCGTTGGTGAACTTGAAGCAGTCGCCGGTTTCGTCCTTCGGCGTCAGCAGGCCGCCGACGATCTTTTCGCGCACATGGCGAAGGGCCGGCTCGACGCGAATGCAGGCCTCCGGATCGAGGACTTCATAGGGAATGCCGTCCGCGGCCAGTGCCTTCACATCCTTCGCGGAGGCGTCCAGCTGCGCCTCAGTACGAAAGAGCTGCAGCGTTCCCTGCATGCGTTCATCATAGGCAATCCCGGTCTCGCTGCGGACCTCGGCGAGGGCTATGCGGCTGTAATCTGCAAGGCGGAGCATGCGGCTCTTGTTGATCGCATATCGCGAGGACGTGCAGTTGGACAGCATCTTCAGCATCCACGAGATCATCGCCCCGTCGACCTTCGGGCGAAGGATCAGCGGCGCGTGTTCCATGAAGATCCACTTCAGTGCCTTCTGCGGGATCCCGGGTGCGGCCCAGGGCGAGCAATAGCCGAACGAAACCTCGCCGGCATTGGCGAAGCTGGTTTCTAGAGCCGGACCCGCCTGACGGTCGATGACGGTTACTTCATGACCGGCCTTGGCGAGATAATAGGCGGAGGTTACGCCGACGACGCCGGCACCTAGGATAGTGACTTTCATGGCAGACCCAATTTCGATAGAGCTCAGCGATAGCGCCGCTGGAAGCGGCGGCCGAGGCTTGTCAGGATTTCGTAGGAGATGGTTCCGGCATCCGCCGCAAGGTCTTCCAGAGACTGATGCGGGCCGATGACTTCGACGTGATCACCGAGCTTCAACCGGCCGGCGGGCAGATCGCTGATGTCGACGATCAGGCTGTCCATTGAGACGCGGCCGACGATCGGCAGGCGAACACCGTCACAATAGACCGCGCCGCGGTCGCTCAGGGAGCGAGGCAGGCCGTCGGCATAGCCGACCGACAGGGTGGCGAGCCGGCGTTCTTCCTTCGCCACATAGGCGCCGGAATAGCCGACCAGCGTTCCCGCGGGCACCGTCCGGGTCTGGACGACGGGCACGTCGAGGCTGACCACCGGCTGCATCGGGGTGTCGATGACATCGGTCGGGCGACCGCCGTAGAGGGCGATCCCCGGGCGCACGAGCGCGCCGTGGAGGTCACTCCCGAGAAAGATGCCGCCCGAGTTGGCGAAGCACAGCTGATGGTCGGGGAAGAGTTCGGCGAATTCGCGCATCGCAGCCGCCTGCGCGACATTCTGCGGGCTCTCGGCCTCATCGGCCGATGCAAGATGGCTCATGATGTAGCGCACGTCGACGCCGTCCAGGAGCGAGGGTTGCTGCGCGAGAAAGACAGCTTCTGCCATCGACAGGCCGAGCCGTGACATGCCGGTGTCAAACTGCAGCAGCGCCGGCAGTTTCTGGCCGCGCGCCTTTGCCAACTCGTTCCAGTTTTCCACCTGCTCCAGGGAGTTGAGCACCGGCACGATGCCACGGGTCGCGCAATCGCCTTCAAAACCGGGCAGGAGACCGTTCAGGACGTAGATGCGGGCTTCTGCCGAAACATGCGGCTTCAATTCGAGGGCTTCGCCATACTGTGCGACGAAGAAATCGCGGCAACCAGCCGCATCGAGCACCGGAGCAACACGAGCAACATCAAGACCGTAGGCGTTGGCCTTGACGACGGCCGCCGCGCGAGCCGGAGCCACCGTTGCGCAGAGGCGGAGATAATTCGCCCGGAGGGCTGAGAGATCAATCGTCAGCCGTCCGGCCGACCCCACATTTGCCGATACCTTGAAGCGTTGCGCGTCCATCAAGCCACTCCGTAAGAACCTGAGAAAACTGTAACGCAAATATCAATCGTGAAACTTGCAAATCATGCAAATAACGAGCAATTCTTGATCATATTGATATGTTCACGCGCAAAATTGGAAATTTCCCTTGCAAGCCTTGGATGCCATAGACCGCAATATCATTCGCATGCTGCGGCTCGACGCCCGTATCAGCAGCACGAAGCTGGCCGAGGCCGTCGGGCTATCCCCGTCCGCCTGCCTGCGTCGCATTCACCTGATGGAAAAGGGCGGGGTGATCCGCGGCTATACCGCACTGGTCGGACTTGGCGACGAGACCAGCGCGATTGCGGTCATCATCAACATCACGCTGGAACGGCAGACCGAGGACCACCTCAACCGCTTCGAGGAGGCCGTCAGGAGACACCCGGAAATCCGTGAATGCTACCTGATGACCGGCGGGTCCGACTATTTTCTGCGGGTCGAGGTGGAGACGCCAGGCGATTTCGAACGGATCCACAAGGAGATCCTCGCCAAGCTTCCGGGCGTGTTACGCATTCATTCCAGCTTCTCGATCCGGAACGTGCTGGCCGTCGCGCCGAAGCGACGCTAGGGGCGGAGGTGGTCTTCAGCGCTGTGAACGCGTGACCCGGACTCGGACGGAGCGCCCTTCGGCGCTCCGTTGGTCTTCAAGGCTCAGGCAGCGAGACGTGCCGCGTCGAGCGGGATTTCGACCTCGATCTCGAGGATCGAGACGTGCTCGTCACGATCCATCTTGACATGGACCCGATCGCCGTCGACCTGGACGTGTCTGGCGATGACGGCGAGGATTTCCTCCCGCAGCACGGCGACGAGGTCGGATTCAACCGAAGCACGCTCGTGGGCGAGCAGGACCTGCAGGCGCTCGCGCGCCATCGGCGCCGATCTCTGCTTGCGGAACAGACTGAATATGCTCATGCCGCCCTCCGCGCGAAGATCTTGCCGAAGAGCCCGCGCTTTTCGCCGGGAATCTCGATCGGCACGGCTTCGCCCGCCAGCCGGCGTGCCGCATCAAAATAGGCCATCGCCGGAGCACAACGCGCATCGGCCAGCGTCACCGGCGCACCGATGTTGGAGGCGCGCAGGACGTCCATGCTTTCCGGGATGATGCCGAGCAGCGGAATGGACAGGATTTCAAGAACGTCGTCGACCTTCAGCATGTCGCCACGCTGGGCGCGGGTGGCGTCGTAACGGGTCAGCAGAAGATGCTTCTCGATGCGTTCGCCGAGTTCCGCCTTGGCCGTCTTGGAGTCCAGCAGGCCGATGATGCGGTCGGAATCGCGCACCGACGAGACTTCCGGATTAGTGACCACCACGGCCATGTCCGCGTGGCGCATCGCAAGCGTCGCGCCGCGCTCAATGCCCGCCGGGCTGTCGCAGATGACCCAGTCGAAATAGCGTTTCAGTTCGTTGATGACCTGCTCGACGCCTTCCGGCGTCAGGTTGTCCTTGTCGCGGGTCTGGGAAGCAGGCAGGAGGAAGAGGGTTTCCAGACGCTTATCGCGGATCAGCGCCTGCGGAAGCTTGGCATCGCCCTGGATCACGTTGATCAGATCGTAGACGACGCGACGCTCGGCGCCCATCACGAGGTCGAGATTGCGCAGGCCGACATCGAAATCGACGACGACGACCTTCTCATTTCGCTGTGCGAGGGCAGCACCCAATGCGGCCGTCGAGGTGGTCTTGCCGACCCCGCCCTTGCCTGAAGTGACGACCACTACCTTCCCCATCTTGCTCTCCTGTCTTCGGCCGGCTGCGGCTCAATTGAGTTTGTCTGCCATGATCGTTTCGCCTTCGAGCCACCACTGGACCGGTTGTCCGCGGAGGTTCTGGGGCATGTCTTCCGCCATCTTGTAGATGCCGTCGATGGCGACCAGTTCGGCTTCGAGCTTGCGGCAAAAAATCCGCGCGCTCGCATTTCCGATCGATCCCGCCATCGCCCGCCCCCGAAGGGCGCCATAGATGTGTATGGAACCGCCGGCGATCACCTCGGCGCCCGAAGCGACGGACCCGATGATGGTCACATCGCCATCGGCAAAGATCACCGACTGGCCCGAGCGGACCGGTTCGCTGATGATCAGCGACTGGAGTGCCTGGCGCGTCACCGGCGGCTCAGCCTTGGCGGCGTCTGCTGGGGCGGCAGCCTCGTTTGCCGGTTCTGCGACGGCCACCTCGAAATCCGCCGCCGGCCGGCCGCCCTTCAGCGCGGGGGGCATGCCGGGTTCGACCAGCGATGGCCGTCCGCCCTCGATGCCCATAACGCTCACGTTCCTGCGGCCGAGTTCGGCGATCAGCCCCTTCAATTGCGGACGGTCGATCTCCAGATCGGTGACATCGAGCACGACGGGACGACCGAGAAAGAAGCCGGCAGAGCGCGCTGCAAGATCGTCGAGCCGCACCAACCAGTCCTCGAGGGGAAGGTCGGGCGACAACACCACCGCCAGAAAGGAGCGGCCCTTGATTCGGATCGAGCGGGCGTCTGTTAGCACTTTGGTCATCTGCGTTAAGAATTGGTTATCCTTGGTACCTTCGATATGGTTAACAAATGGTTAACGTCGGCCGCGATGCCGTTGCGCCGGATCGCCGAAAATTTCAGGAAAATACATATTTTCCTGAGCCTTAGACATTCGAGGGCAGATGTGACCGTCCGCCTTTTTTTGCCGGACTTGCTCGGCCGCTTAAGAGGGGGAGATCAATGCGCATGGCCGGTTTTCCATGGGCACGGGCGCGCCATTGCGTGCCGGTCGGCCAATTAAGCCACGTGCCGGAACCTGCCGGGACTCCACCTGCAACGGGGTTGCGATTACGGCTGATTCGAAAAGCCGTCGGGTCGGCATAGGCTGCCTTCTGATAAACGTCGGGGGTGTCGCCCGGCCAAGGGTCTTTGCCATCGATCGCATGCGATCAAAAAGAACCCGCCTCCACGAAGAAGGCGGGAGATTATTGCCGGCGAAGTAAGGGGGGCGGGTTCGCCAGCCTGCTCAGAGTGCCACGGAATTCACAAAAAGGATAGCCCTCGATATTTAGTGAATGCAGTGGATACGATGTATCGAGCAGTACCTCAAACGGGCGGGCGGAATGCCTTGATCCTGGCAGGGTCGGTCTCGATCCTGCCCGCGCCGATCAGGTCAAGGCAATAGGGCACTGCGGCGAAGATGGTGTCGAGACTGAAACGGATCGAACTCGGCTTGCCGGGGAGATTGATGATCAGCGTCTTGCCGCGCGTGCCGGCCGTCTGGCGCGACAGGATGGCGGTCGGCGTCTGTTCGAGGCTTGCACGCCGCAACTGTTCGCCGAAACCCGGCAGTTCCTTCACCAGAACCTCGCGCATCGCTTCCGGCGTTTCATCCCGCGGGGAAGGTCCGGTGCCACCGGTTGTAAGAATGAGGTCCACGCCCTCCTGATCACAGAGCGCGATCAGCGTGTCCCTGACCGAGGCGACACCATCGGGAATGACGCGCCGGACGATCTCATAGGGAGAAACGACGGTTTCCTTCAGCCAGCCCTCGATCGCCGGACCGCTCAGATCCTCGTATTCACCACTGCTGGCGCGATCCGACACGGTGACGATGGCAATCTGCATTTTGAACCTCCGAAGACGGACTTGTGCTGCGATACCCGCTGACGGATCGCGCGTTTTCTGACGGATGACCTTCCGGTTTGCATGAAACCGCCACCCGAACAAGGCTCTTCACAAACTCTTTCCGTGGCCGCCAAGCGAGGATAGCGCGGCCTGACGGCCTTCCTGCCTGCATTTTCTGCCACATGTGATGATGGACCTCACATCTTTTATGTTGCAAATCCAACATCAATGATGTTGGATTTGCCAACAATAATGCGATTGAGGCGGCCGATTTGTTGTACGATGCAGATTTCCTTTCCCGACTTGAGCACGGCCTGCAGGACCTCACCCCCGCCTGGGGCGCCTCGCCCGATGCGCATCTGAAGCTGCTGACGATTTCCGAGAACGCAACGTTCCGGCTGACCGATCCGGGGACCGGGCGCGACCTGATCATCCGGGTACACCGCCCCGACTATCACACCGATTCGGAGATCCTCTCCGAACTTGCCTGGATCGAGGCCCTGCGGGAGGCGGGAATCGTTGCGACCCCCCGGCCCATGGCGGCCAGCGACGGCAATTTGCTGCAGGTCTTTTCAGACGGAGAGACGATGCGCCGCGCCGTTGCCTTCGAGTTCATGGCCGGCAAGGAGCCGGATGCCGAGGCCGATCTGTCGAAATGGTACGGCACACTCGGCGAGATCAATGCGCGGCTGCACGGTCACAGCTTAAACTGGGTGCGCCCGGAGCGCTTCATCCGCAAGACCTGGGATTTCGACCATATCATCGGCAGCGACGCCTATTGGGGCGACTGGCGCGCCGCTCTCGGTCTGACGCCTGAGGGCAAGGCAGTTCTTGAGCGGACACACGGGCTTCTGGCAAGGCAGACCCGGGCCTATGGATACGGCGCCGACCGGTTCGGTCTCGTTCACTGCGACATGCGGGCCGCCAACCTGCTGGTCGAGGGCGATCGGCTTGGCGTCATCGATTTCGACGATTGTGGCCTCTCCTGGTTCGCCTATGACTTCGCCGCCGCGATCAGCTTCATGGAGCATGAGCCCTTCATCCCCGAATTGATGGCAGCATGGCTGGAAGGTTACCGTCGCGTCGCGCCGTTCGGTCCGGAACACGAGGCGGCACTTCCGATGTTCATCATGCTTCGGCGCATGCAACTCACCGCGTGGATCGCCTCGCATGCGGAGACCCCCACGGCGCAGTCCATGGGCACGGCCTATACCGACGGCACCGTGGCGCTCGCCGAGCGCTACCTGGCAGAACACGGCTGAGGAGGCCCGGATGAGCACCGCCACCAAGGAAATCCTCGACCTCAACCGCTTCGATGCATCACGGACGGAAGGCTTTCCGCCGGATCTCGCCGAGCGCGTTTCCCGGCGCCAGGCCGCCTTCGGTGCCTCCTCCGTTCTCTTCTACGAGCAGCCGATCGAGATGGTGCGCGCCAGAGGCGCCTACATGTATGACGTCAACGGCCGCAAGTATCTCGACGTCTACAACAACGTACCGTCGGTCGGCCACTGCCACCCCAGAGTGGTCGAGGCCGTTGCACGCCAAGTCGGCGAACTCAACATCCACACGCGCTACCTCAATCGCGTCGTCGAGGCTTACAGCGAAAAGCTGCTCTCCAAGTTTCCGGTGGGTCTCAGCAATGTCGTGATGACCTGCACCGGCAGCGAGAGCAACGATCTCGCCATGCGGATCGCCCGCATCGCGACCGGTGCGGAAGGTTTCATCGTCACCGAGGCCGCCTATCACGGCAACACGGCGCTGGTGACCGAGATTTCGCCGTCGTCACTACGCAAACGCAAGCCCGCGCCCTTCGTGGCAATCATCCCGGCCCCCGCCGCCCGCGAAGGCATGAGCGTCGAGGAAAGTTTCGCGGCGTCGGTCGCAGCGGCGATTTCGGACCTGAACTCGCGCGGCATCGGCCTAGCCGCGCTGGTCATCGATACGATCTTTTCGAGCGACGGCATCTATGCCGATCCCGCGGGCTTCCTGAAGGCTGCCACCGATGTCGTGCATCGCGCCGGCGGCCTGCTGATCGCCGACGAGGTCCAGCCGGGCTTCGGCCGCACCGGCGGAGGCTTGTGGGGCTTTGAACGGCACGGCGTGACGCCCGACATCGTCACGATGGGCAAGCCCATGGGCAACGGCTTCCCGATGGGTGGCGTCGTCACAAGGCCGGAATTCCTGAAACGGTTCTGCGAGGAGACCGGCTATTTCAACACTTTCGGCGGAAACCCGGTGGCGGCCGCGGCCGGCCATGCCGTCCTCAATGTGATCGAAGAGGAAGAACTGGTTGCGCGCGCGAACACGGTCGGCGCCTATTTCAGGCAGTCGCTGACGGACCTGCGGGCGACGCATGCTGAAATCGGTGAGGTTCGCGGCGCGGGCCTCTTCATCGGCCTCGATTTCGTCGACCCCGGAAACGGCACGCCGAACACAGCGCTCGCCACCCATGCGATCAACCAGCTGAAGCAGAACGGGATCCTCATCGGGGCTGCGGGCAAGTATGGCGCGACGCTGAAGATCCGTCCGCCGCTGTGCTTCTCGCAAGAGGATGCCGACCTATTCACCGGCACGCTAGATACAATCCTCAAGGCGCGCTGAGGCGCCTGAACAGCTTGCAAAGAAGCCGGGCGACGGTCTCGCCCGGCTTCTTCCGTTTTCAGCCCATCGCCTCCAGCGCGCCGAGCGATTCCGGCAGGATCTGGCCGCCATCGACGACGATCGACTGGCCGGTGATGTAGGCCGCCTCTTCCGACGCAAAGAACAGCGCGGCATTGGCGATGTCTTCCGGCGTTCCCAGACGGCGCAGCGGCACGGAAGCCTCCATAGCGGCGATGTAATCCGGACCATTGCCCTCAAGGCCTTCCGTCATGATGTTGCCGGGCATCACGGCATTGACGGTGATCTTCTTCGGCGCCAGTTCGATCGCCGCCGTGCGCATGAAGCCGAGCTGGCCGGCCTTGCTCGCCCCGTAATGCGACCAGCCCGGATAGCCGGTGATCGGTCCGGTGATCGACGAGGTGATAATGATACGGCCCGCACCTGCCCTGGTCATCGCAGGTAGCACCGCCGAGACGCTGAGGAAGGTGCTCTTGAGATTGGTCGAGATGACGTGGTCGAAATCGGCCGCCGTCATTTCACCCAGTTTGGCAGCCGGGAAGATGCCGGCATTGGCGCACAGTACGTCCACGCCGCCGTAGCGGGTGACGGCTGCCTCGACCATCGCCTTGCACCCTTCCTCGGTGCTGACATCCGCGGCAAATCCCGAGGCATTGGCTCCGATTTCTGACGCCACCCCGCCAGCATCGGCCTGGCTGCGCGACACGACGAGAACATTCAGTCCCGCCTCCCCGAAACGCAAGGCGATACCCTTGCCGATACCCCGGCTTGCGCCGGTCACGATGACGGTTTTCCCCTGAAGTGACTTCAACATGTCCTGCTCGCTTTATTGTTGTGGTTTCCACAAATTGAGTGTCGCACCTGCATCAATTTCATGCGTCAGATTAAAACATCGCCACGCCGTCTGCACAAAAGAAATGCAAAGCAAATGCGCGAGATTAAGCGGATTTCGAGCCGCGTCACGAAATTGGGAACGATACCCGGATGCTCCCGATAGCCTCATTGCGCAACGCACAATGAACAACAAAATACATGTTGTAAACCACACATTTTTGCGACACACTTCCAACATAACGCATCCACGAGCCGATCAATCCGGCCATGACAAGGGGAACGACAATGATGAAAATCTCCAGACGCAACATGATGCAGATGATGGGCGCGGCCGCTTTCTCCGGACCGCTCGCAAGTGCGACCCGCGCCTTCGCAGCCCGTGAAAAGGAGCTCAACATCCTCTGCTGGGAAGGCTACAATTCCGCGCAGGTGCTGGACCCCTTCCGCTCCAGCCAGTCGGCGACCGTCAAGGCCGAGAGCCTGACCAACGACCCGACCATGATCAACAGGCTGCGCGCCGGCGAGACCAAGATCTGGGACCTCATCAACGTCAACAATCCCTGGGCCCGCAAGGTCATGGCGCCGGCCGGCCTGATCAAGCCGCTGCCGCGCGCCGAGTTCGAACCCTATTTCGACACCATGCTGCCCGACTTCAAGGCACCTTATCGCTGGGCGATGAGCGACGACGGCAAGGACCTGCTCGGCATGGCCCAGCGCTTCGGCCCCTACAGCTTCGTCGTCAACACCGACAAGGTCAGCAAGACGACGGCGGAAGAACAGGGCTGGGACCTGTTCAACGATGCCTCGCTCGCCGGCAAGTACGGCATCCAGGAATCCGACGACTGGAACGTCTTCAACATCTTCCTGATTGCCGGCATCAATCCGTTCAAGGAACACTCGGAAGAGGAGTTCAAGGCCTTCTCCGCGACCGCCGAGAAGGTGTTCAAGGGCGCCAAGATGGTCGGCGACATGGCCTCGCTCAACCAGGCACTCGTCTCGGGGGAGATCGACCTCTACATGACCGGCGGCACCTACTCCGTTTCTCCGGCCCGTGCCGACGGCTATGCGAACCTGCGTGCGATCACCCCACTCAAGGGGCCGATCGACGGCAAGGGCGGGATCTCGTGGATCGAGATCACCTCGACCGTCAACAATCCCGAGCTTTCGCCGCTTGCCGTGGAATTCCTGAAATATGTCCAGGATCCGGAAGTCGCCCATACCGTCGCCTTTGCCGAAGGCACGTTCAACCCGGTCAGCCAGATGGGCAATCCGAAGTGCTTCGAACTCTTCACCAAGGAAGAACTGGAAGCCATCCAGTGGGACAGCCTTGAAGAGGACATGGCCCGTTCGGCCGAGTACGACATCGTGCCCGACTACGACAAGGCACTGGAATTGATGACGGCGGCCAAGCGCCTGCGCGGCTGAGCCGGCCCTGCCCTGACGGAGCAAACGAAATGAGCCTTGCGATGATCTCGCCCACCCTGACCTACGCCCCATCGGAGACCGAAGACGCAGTCGAGGCCATAACGGCACCGGTTCTGCAGCTGGTCGATGTCCGCAAGATTTTCGGCGACTTCGCCGCGGTCGACGGCATCAATGTCGACATCAGGGAGGGCGAGTTCGTCACCATCGTCGGACCTTCCGGGTCCGGCAAGACGACGCTTCTGCGCATGCTGGCCGGCATGGAATCGCCGTCGGAAGGCTACATCACGCTGCGCGGCGAACTGATCAACGACGTGCCGGCCGACAAGCGGCCGACATGTCTCGTCTTCCAGTCGCTCGCGCTTTTCCCGCACAAGACCGTCGGCGAGAACATCGAGTTCCCGCTGAAGGTCCGCAAAATGCCGGCGGCCGAACGCAAGGCCCGCGCGCTCGAACTGATGCGCATGGTGCGCCTGCCCGAGAGCTACTACTCCAAGAACGTGATGCGCTGCTCGGGCGGCGAAAAGCAACGCGTGGCGCTGGCCCGCGCCTTTGCCTATGACCCGGACGTCCTGTTCTTCGACGAACCGCTGTCGGCACTCGACTACAAGCTGAAGAAGGTGCTGGAGAAGGAGTTGAAGGACCTGCACCGCGAGAGCGGAAAGACCTTCGTCTACATTACCCACTCGCTCGAGGAAGCCATGGTGATGTCCGACCGCGTCGGCGTCATGAGCCGCGGACGCCTCGTGCAGATCGGCACGCCGGAGGAAATCTATACCCGGCCCGCCACCCGTTTCGTCGCCGAGTTCTTCGGCGAGGTGAACAGTTTCGAAGTGAAGCGCGAGGGTCACGGAACCTGGACGCTGACCGACGGCAAGCCAATCACGGTGGCTCCGGTCAACGAGGCGATCGGCGACACGGCCACCGTCATCGTGCGGCCCGAAACCATGCGCTTCGTCACCGGCCCCTCGAGCGCCGACAACCTGATTACCGGGAGGATCTACAACGAATACTCGCTTGGCTCGCGCATGCAGTACCAGGTGCATTCGGGCGAACGGATCTACCTCGTCGAGGCGGCGCGCACGGCCGTCGCCGGCATCTCCGCGGGCGACACCGTCACCATCGGCTGGGATGCCCGCGACGCCATCGTGGTGGGAGACTGACATGGCGGCTGTTACCCACGAGGACATGGCAAGCCGCACAAGTGCGCTGCCCGCGATCTCCGCCGGCCTCCGCTCCGCCGGTCCTGTCGTCATCCTGCTGGTGCTCGGCTTCCTTGCCCCGCTGCTGACGGTCGCGGCTTACGCCTTTGCCACTCCGAAAAGCTTCGACGTCTTCCGTTCCTTCACATTGGCCAATTTCACGGCGATCTTCGACACCTCCAACACGGTGTGGATGTCGTTTGCCTGGTCGCTCGCCTATGCATTCGCCACCGTGGTGCTTTTGGCAGTGATCGTCTATCCGATCGCCTATGGTCTCAATCGCATGTTCGGCAAATGGTCGGGCTTCGTCGGCGTGCTTTTCGTCTTCCCGCTCTTCGTCTCGGAAAACGTCCGTCTCTATGGCTGGGTGCTGTTCTTCATCAAGAACGGCGTGCTCGACGGCGGGCTGAAATGGCTCGGCTTTTCCGGCGGCCCCGAAGTGCTCTACACACCCGGCGCCATCCTCTTTGGCATGCTCTATGTCTACTTGCCGTTCATGCTCTTCCCGATGTCGCTCGGCATCGCCATGATCCCGAAGGACTTGGTGGATGCGGCCCGCGACCTTGGAGCTAGCCGGCTCATGATCTGGCGCGAGATCGAACTGCCGCTCGCCATGCCGGGCATCCTGATCGGCATGCTGCTCACCTTCGTGCTGGGCGCCGGCGCCATCGCCGAATCCAAGATCCTCGGCGGCCAATCGGTCATCACCATCGCCCAGGACATCGAAGTCGCCTTCACCTATGCGCAGAACTGGCCGCTGGGTTCCGCACTCGCCATCCTGCTCGTCGCCATCGTCAGCGGGCTTGCCCTCTACGTCCTGTCGAAGCTCGATCTCGACCGCATTCTCGGAAAGAAGTGAGACATGGAAACCCGCTCGCAGATCCGCGCCCGCGCCTTCGTCAAGCTCTGGACCGCCTTCGTCGTTCTCGCCATCTACCTGCCGATCGTCTGCGGCGCGCTGGCCGGTCTGTCGAAGGGGCGTTACTTCGGCTTCCCTATCCGGGTGTTTTCGACTGAATGGTGGGGCAAGACGTTTGCTTCGCTGGAAATCCAGACGCTGGTGCAGAACTCGCTGCTGATCGCCTTCATCGTCACGGCTATCTCGGTGGTCTTCGCCTTCTTCGGCGCGCTCGCCTTCGCCCGCTACGACTGGAGAGGCCGCAAGCTGTTTCAGAAGGCGATCCTTCTGCCCGTCTTCTTTCCCCAGCCGGTACTCGGGCTCGCCCTCCTCTTATGGTTCAATGCACTCGGCATCAATCCGAGCTGGCAGACGGCAGTCGTCGCCCATCTCGTCTGGATCGTGCCGGTGGTGACCCTGGTCATCGCCATCCAGGTCTACTCCTTCGATCCGACGCTGGAAGAGGCCGCCCGCGACCTCGGCGCCAGCCGTTGGTTCATCCTGCGCGAGATCACCCTCCCCATCCTCTGGCCCGGCATCTGGTCGGGCGCGCTTTTCGCCTTCCTGCTCTCCTGGGGCAACTTCCCGCTGTCGCTCTACACGGCCGGTGTCGACTCGACGATACCGAAATGGCTCTATTCCAAGATGGTCGCCGGCTATTCGCCGATGGTGCCGGCCCTCGGCACGATGAGCACGCTTTCGGCTGCCGCGCTGTTGCTGGCCGGCGGGCTTGTCATCATGCTGGTGCGCCGCCGCCAGGCGGATGCATGAGGGCGGGCCGATGAGCTGGAAGACCGAACGCCGCTCCTTCTACTATCAGGGCGCGCCGGAGCCCGAGGATCCGGTGCTTGAAAAGGGCAAGGTGGCGCTGCTGGTCATCGACATGCAGAACACCTATCTCGATCGCCCGGATCCCGAAGCTTTGTCGGGAGAAGATCTTGCCCGTTACCACGCCTGGACACCGTTCCATGAGCGCATGCACGGCACCGTCATCCCCAACAACCAGCGCCTGCTGGAGCGTTTCCGCACGCTCGGTCTCGACGTGCTCTTCGCGCGCATCGCCTGCCTGCGCGCGGACGGTCGCGACCGATCGCTCAGCCAGAAGAAGCCCGGCTGGAACAACCTGCTGCTGCCGAAGGACGACCAGGCCTCGCAGATCCTGTCGCAGATCGCCCCGCTCCAAGGCGAGATCGTCGTCACCAAGACCACAGACAGCGCGCTGACCGGCACCAATCTGAGACTCGTGCTCAGCAATATGGGCATCACCCATGTGGTGTGCACCGGCATCTTCACCGACCAGTGTGTCTCCTCGACGGTGCGCAGCCTCGCCGACGAGAGCTTCGACGTCATCGTCGTCGATGACGCCTGCGCGGCAGGCTCGATGGACCTGCATGTGAGCGAGTTGGAGCGCATCCACATGATCTACGCCAATGTGATGAACACTGACGAGCTGATCGGCTATCTGCCGCCCGCGCAAGGATGAGACAGTCGGGGATGGCGTGCGCCCAAGACTTGTCCGGCTTGGCCGTTCCTGACACAACTTGGCCGATGAAAGCGCCCGAAATCATCTGTATCGCCAAGACCCTCGCCGTCCGCTTCGCCGCCGAACAGGCGGTGCTCAGCTGGTCCCTGACGCGGCCGGGCTTTGTCCGCGCCGACACCATCGCCTGGCTCGAAGTCTCCGAAGCGGACCTGCCGATCGGCGTCGATCCGGCAGCCCTTCTGCGCGAGCGGCTAACGACGGCTGGCTACGGCGATGCCGTGCAGATGATGACATCGCGCGACGTGACAAAACACCATCAGGCCGTCCGGCAAAGCGGCGAAGCGACCGGCTTCTGCCTGGCGACCGTCGGCCTTGCCAATGCCGGCCGCGTCGGCGCGGACACGCCCCATTCCGGGCAGGCGGGCACGATCAATCTCGTTGCCCATATCGACCAGCCGCTCGATGAAGCCGGCCTGATCGAGGCCCTGTCGATCGCCACCGAGGCGCGCACCGCAGCGGTCATCGATCTCGGCTGGACCAGGGACGGCCTCGTCGTCACCGGCACCGGAACCGACTGCATCGCGGTCGCCTGCCCGGTCGCCGATCAGCGTGAGACCTATGCCGGGCTTCACACCGGCGCCGGCCGGGCGATCGGCGGCGCGGTCTACGACGCAGTGCTCGCCGGCGGGCGGGAATGGGTCAACGAAAAGACGGACGGAAGGCAGAGGAGCGTGCGGGGATGAGGAAACCGAAGAGCGTACGCCAAGAGCGCATCCTGACCGAACTCAACCAGGCACCCAGCCTGCGGGTGGCCGAACTTGCCCGGCGGCTCGACGTCTCGACCGAGACCATCCGCCGCGATCTCGACGAGATGACCGAACAGGGCCTGCTCAACCGCACCTATGGCGGCGCCGTTCGCTCGCTCTCCACCGAGCCATCGGTCACCGAACGCCACACCCTCTTCGTCGCCGAGCGCGAGCGGATCGCGAAAGCGGCGGTACAGATCCTGAAAGGCGCTCAGGTCCTGATGATCGGCTCAGGCTCGACGACGGTGCACACCGCAAGGCGCATCGCGGTCGAGATGAAGAACATCACCGTGCTCACGCACTCCTTCGGTGTTGCGACCGTGCTGGCCATCAATCCGACCATCAAGGTGGTCATGCTTCCCGGCGACTATCACGCCACCGAGGGGGCCACCGTTGGCGCGCATGCGGTGTCGTTTCTCAACTCCTTCTACGCCGATTTCGCCGTTCTCGGCGCAAGCGGCCTCGGTCCCGACGGGCCGTCCGATGCGCTTCTCGAATGCGGCGCGGTCTACAGCGCCATGGTGGCGCGTGCCGCCAGTACCGTCGTCGTCGCCGACCACTCCAAGCAGGACCGGCTGTTTCCGGCCCGTTATGCGCCCTGGCGCGACATCAAACATGTGGTCACGGACAGGATGCCGGGGGACGAGCTGAAGACCAGCCTGGACGGCAACGGCGTGAAGCTCACCATCTGCTGACCGGAAGAGCCCGAAGACAAGGCAGGACGCATGGCCACCGACACATCCTCCGAGAAGCGAAAACGCGCCCGCGATTTCGGCATCCCCTTCGACGGGACGCCAGGCCCGCTCAACGCGATTACCGACATCGCCGGCATCCATGTCGGGTTCTCCACGATCCGCGAGGAAACACCCCGCCCCGGCCGCAAGCGGCCGGTGCGCACCGGCGTGACCGCGATCCTGCCGCATGCGACGGCCGCTGAACCCGTTCCGGTCTTTGCCGGCATCCATCGCTTCAACGGCAATGGCGAAATGACCGGCTCGCACTGGATCGAGGACGGCGGCTATTTCGTCGGCCCCGTGCTGATCACCAATACCCACAGTGTCGGCATCGCGCATCATGGCGCGGTGCGCTGGATGATCGACCGATATGCCGCGACCTACGAAGGCGATGAACATTTATGGATCATGCCGGTGGTGGCGGAAACCTATGACGGGCTGCTCAACGACATCAACGGCCAGCATCTCACGGTCGATCACGTCTTCGAGGCGTTAAACGGGGCAAATACCGGCCCGGTCGCAGAGGGCAATGTCGGCGGCGGCACCGGCATGATCGCCTACGGCTTCAAAGGAGGCACAGGCACCGCCTCGCGACTGGTTACCCTCGACGACCGGAAATTCACTGTCGCGGCCCTGGTGCAGGCCAATCACGGACAGCGCGACTGGCTGACGATCGGCGGAGTGCCCGTCGGCAAGCTCATGCAGCAGGATGACCCCGGCCTTTCCGAGCGCGGCTCGATCATCGTCGTGATCGCCACGGACCTGCCGCTCGCACCCCACCAGTTGCAGAAACTCGCCCGGCGCGGCGCCATCGGCATCGGCCGCAACGGCACGATCGGCGGCAACAATTCCGGCGACATCTTCCTTGCCTTTTCGACCGCCAACCCCCATCCGATGCGCCACAAGGCGGAAGCTGTTCTGACCATCGCCATGATCAATGACGATGTGCTTGACCCGATCTATCAGGCAGTGGTGCAAAGCGTGGAAGAGGCGGTGGTGAATGCGATGATCGCGGCGGAAACGACCGGTGGGACGACCCATGACCGCTATCTCATCCCGGCGATCGACGCCGCGGCGGTGGCTCGGCTGATGCGACGCAGCGGCGAGTAAGAAGCCCGCCGCTCGTCTCCATCCACCGAACCGGTTCGCTGCCGCAGCTTCGCTTTCGTGGGAAAGCACAAACAGAAACCCGAAACGCCCGGGCACATCCGACATGATGGCGGCACGGAAGTGAGAGTTTCCGCTTCCGAGGGCGCTGGCCAAACCAGCGCCGACCAACCGCTTTCGGGCGTGGAACTCTTGACAGCGCTTCGAATTAGGTAGATCGGTCTATCTATAGATTGGAGCGACGAATGACCCAAAAGGCCACGGCAAAGGAACGGCTGCTGAAAGCCGCTGCAGAATTGTTCTATGCCGAAGGCGTCGGGGCGACCGGCATCGATGCAATCACGGCAAGGGCCGGTGTCGCCAAGATGAGCCTCTACAACAATTTCTCCTCCAAGGCCGATCTCGTGAAGTCCTATCTCGATGGCCGTTGCTCGGAATGGAGAGCGTTCCGCGAAGAACGGCTGGCGCGGGCATCAACACCGCAGGAACGGGTGCTGGCGGTGTTCGATTCCTACGTCGATCACGCCCATCTTGCTTATGAGTGTGGTTTCCGCGGCTGCGGCCTGCTCAATGCCGCCGCCGAGCTGGGCGTTGGCGACCCCGGTCGCGTGACCGTCGCAGCGCAGAAGGAAGAGGTCGAGCGGCTGTTCCGGCAATATCTCCTCGAGCTCAGGCCGAAGGGTGGCCCGATCATCGAAGAGACCGCCGAACATCTGTCCTACCTCCTCGAGGGAGCCATGTCCCGCGCCGGGCTCGATGGTCATGACGGTCGGCTGAAGAGTGCGCGCCGGATCGCCGTCTCACTGCTCGAGCAGTTCTGACGGACATTTCCGCCAGGCGCCCGTCGTTCACCCTTCGCCCATTCCGTCGTCCGAAAAGATCCAGACCATGACCGACGTCCTGCCCAGCCTGCCAGACGCAAGAACCAGGCTCGGCGCCAACGTCGTCATGCTGCTTCTCGAAGTGGCGCTCGTCATTTCATGGAGCGCAGGCTTTGTCGGCACCCGCTTTGCGGTCGGGCATGCGCCGATATTCCTCATTCTGCTGTGGCGCAGCCTCGGTTCCGGGCTTCTGCTCCTTCCGCTGGCGCTGACGGTCGGACCGAAGCTCAAGCGGAGGGACGTGCTCTCCCACATGCTGTTCGGAGCGATCGGCATGTCCGGCTATCTGGCAAGCTTCGCGCTCGCCATCGAACAGGGTGTTCCGACGGGCCTCGTGGCCCTGATCTCCGACATGCTGCCGCTTGCGGTCGCGCTCTTGTCCTGGCCGATCCTCGGACAGGGACTGAACGGGCGCCAGTGGCTCGGATCGGCGGTCGGCCTCGCAGGTGTGCTCATTGCCTCCGGTGCGTCGCTTGAATTCGGCGTGGTGCCGCTCTGGTCCTACGCGCTGCCCGCTCTCGGCACTTTCGCCTTCGCGCTGGCCTCGCTTCTCCAGAAGCGCAGTCCAGCCGTTGCGATGCCAGTACACCAAAGCCTCTGCATCCAATGCCTCACGGCGGCTGCGATCTTCGCGCTGTTCGCCTGGCGGGAGGGTCGCATTATGCCGATCGCGGAGCCGGGTTTCGCGTTCGGCATCCTGTGGCTCGTGGTCGTCGCGACCTTCGGCTCCTGGAGCCTCTATTATATCGCGCTGCGAAAGTCCTCGCCGGCGCGAGTGACCGCTGTCCTCTATCTCAGCCCACCGGTCACGATGATCTGGGCCTGGCTGATGTTCGACGAGCCATTGTCCCTCGCCATGTTTGCCGGACTGTTCGTTTCGCTGGCCGGCATTATGCTGATCGCGCGATCCCAAAAGACCGTCACCAGGGACGTCAACGCGGACGAACCGCCTCCATCCCCTGGCTCTTGAGCTCATCGATCGAGGCGATCCCCATCAAGGCGAGGCTGATCGAAATCTCCCGCGCAAGGATCGCAATGATCTCGGAGACCCCCTCCTGCCCGGCAGCCGAAAGGCCATAGGCATAGGCACGACCGAGCATCACACCGTCGGCACCGAGCCCGACCGCCTTGATCACATCGGTGCCGCGGCGGATGCCGCCATCGAGCATCAGGCAGAAGTCCGGTCCGACGGCAGCCCGGATACCGGGTAGCGCACGGATCGTGCTCGACGCGCCGTCCAGTTGGCGACCGCCATGGTTGGAGATTACCACGCCGTCGCAGCCGACATCCCGGGCTTTCACGGCATCCTCGGCAGAAAGAACGCCCTTGACGACGAGCTTGCCCCTCCATCTTTCCCTCAACCAGGCGATATCCTTCCAGGAGAGCGTCTTGTCGATCCCTCGCGAAAGATTGGCCGCCTGTTCCAGCGCACCGCGGCCAAATTCCGGCCGATGCTCGATCGCCCTGACCGATGGCATTCCGGCAAGGGCGACATCGGCGAGCCAACGCGGCTTCATGGCAAGGCGGGCGAAGAGACCCGGCGTCACGCGCGTCAACGACCGGAAGCCATTGCGCACATCCCGCTCGCGGATGCCGGTGATCGCAGTGTCGACGGTCACGAACAGGGTATCGACGCCAGCGTGCTCCGCGGCCTGCAGGAAATCCTCGCACAGGGACCGGTCCTCCAGCACATAGAGCTGGAAATGCAGTGGCCCCTTCGTGACCGCCCGAAGGTCGGCGAGTGAGGCAATCGAAAAGGTCGACAGGCAGAAGGGGATGCCGGCGGTATGGGCCGCCCGCACCGCCTTCGCCTCGCCCTTTCCCGAATAGAGCCCGAGGAAGCCCACCGGCCCCAACATGAACGGAAGGGGATGACGGGCCCCCAGAAAGGTGGTGGAAAGGTCCTGAGGACGCGGCTCCACCAGCACGTTCTGGCGCAGCTCGAAACCGGCAAAATCCGTCCGGTTCGCGCGCATGGTTTCCTCTTCGAACGACCCGCCGTCGATATAGTCGAAGAAGATCTTCGGCAGACGGCGCCGGGCGAGGTCACGGAAGTCGTGGATGTTGACCAGGGTCATGTCAGTCTCTGTCGGGGTCGATCATGTCGAAGAAGCGTGAAATGGCATCCTCGCCGCCCATCGGCTCGCTGCCGGCCATGACCGCAACGGAGAGGCCGATGAGAGACGAAACCGGGTTATGGGTCGTGGCACCGGCGCGCAGGTTCATGACCAGCGTCGGGCAGAGGAACAGGCCGAGCCGCACGACCCGGCGCCAATCGGCGGGAAGCATTTCGCGCGCCTTCAGTTCCGCAAGCAGCGGACGCCAGAGAGCCTCCGCCTTCACATCCAGCAGCCCCCGGCGAACCGCGCTCGGCGCAAAGTCGGTGGTGATCCGCAGGAGATCGCCGTCGCGTGCAACGCTTGCCGTGTAGCGTTCGGCCGCCATCGCCGGATCATAGAGCCAGAGCGGGTGGGCGAGGATGTTGTGAAACGTCGTCTTCACCTCGGCCAGCAGCGTCGGAATGTTCTCGCCGGCAAAGGCGGGATCGAAGAAGGAAAGCCGCGCCGCGCCGTCGCGCTCCTCGTACCAGACATTGGCGTTGTGGGCGTCGCCATGCGCCGTCACCCCGCCAGCATCCGCGAGGCGCGTCGGGGCCAGCCGCTCATGCGCCGCGTCGAAGAGGGTCCCGATGCTGTCGCGATATTCGATGCCGTTCACGACGAACCGGCAACGCGAAAGTGTGTGCCAATCGAGTGTCAGGCCGGGAAAGGCGAAGTCCTTGCCGACATAGAAGCTCGCCATGCGCCCGCCCGGATAGGTTCCGGCCGGCGGGTCGATAAGCCGTTCGTAGAACAGACGGTGGATCGGCTCTGCCGCCACCTCGTCGGCGCTGACCGGATGCAGTGTGTCGAGATAGACTTTCAGCACGGCTTCGCTCAGCCGGCGTTCGGCCTCGACGGCCCTTTCCCGCGCCGCCGTCTCATCCTTCAGGTCCAGAGCCCTCAGGACGTCGGAAAAGCGCGGATCGGTGCGACGGCGATAGACGAGGATCTGTTCACCGGGAAGCACCGACATCAGCAATGGCTGGTCCACCGGCAGGCCGGCCCGGGCCAGGATGTCGGCGCGATAATATTCGCCGCTCATGACCTCCTCGCCCTCTTCCTGGTGGAACTTGAAGAAGAAGTCGCCATCGGCTGTCTCGAAGAAACCGTTGAGCGAGTTGAGGCTGTACTGATCGTGGTTGATCGTGACGTTTTGGGCCTCGATCCGGAAAAGATCGCGCAGCAGTTCGGCCAGCAATCGTTCCGCCCTGCCGTCCCCGGCTTTGGCGATCTTCCTGATTTCCGCGGTGCGGCTCGTGGGCTGGCTCATGGTGATCTTTCCGGATGATCTTTCTGGTGCGGGGTCGGCGGTCACTTGCCGCCGTGCAGGTAGCGGCTGCCGAGTGAATAGCGGCTGCCGACGTAGGTCAGCGTGTTGACCGTGGCGACCACCGGCCCGGTCCAGGTCTTGCGGTGCAGGACCAGGCAGCAATCTCCGGGGCGTATGCGCAGTAGGCGGGCCTGATCCGCACCGGCCGGCAGGGCGCTGATGAGATGCTCCACCTCAGTCAGCGGCGTGGCGTTCTGCAGGTAGTCATAGGTGGCGATCACCGTGAAGTCCTGATCGACATAGCCGGAAACGAGGTCGGGATTGACGTAGCGTTCCTCGAGCTGGACCGGCAGATCGTTCTCGAAGTGGATCACGACCGAATGGTCGACTGGCTTTACGGTCTCGAACTCGAAGGCGAGCAGGAGTTCCGCTTCCGGCTTTTCGATGCGTTCGAGCACGACCACCTCGGCCCGGTGCCGGCTGCCGCGCGCCTTGATCTCGGTGATGATGTTGCTGATCTCGATCAGAGTCGATTGCGGTCTCGGCGGCGCGACGAAGGTGCCGACGCCCTGAATGCGGCGCAGATGACCTTCGGAGGTGAGTTCGCGCAGCGCCCGGTGGACGGTCATTCTCGAGACACCGAGGGCGGAGACGAGTTCGTTCTCCGATGGCAGCCGGCTGTTGCGGGCCCATTTGCCGCTGCCGATATTGCCGAGGACGAAGTCCTTCACCTTCTCATAGAGCGGCGATGCGGAATCTGAAAGCGTATTCATGGTTCACTGCCTCCACCGCCGCCTGACAGGCCGGCATCCGGGATGACGCGACGGGCGACTAACCCGCCACCTCGATGATCGTCTTCAACGCCCTGCTCTCGCCCCGCAGCAGGCGTTCATAGGCTCCGGGCACATCATCGAGTGCCGGCAGCACCTCGATGAAACGCTGCAGTGCCGGCGCGAGATCGCCGAGCAGGCGCACGGCTTCTGGCAGCTCGTCCGCGAAGGCGTGGCAACCGACGAGAGAAATCTCGCGCTCGACGAGAATGTTGGGATCGAAGTCGAGCTTGCCGTGGCTGATGCCGACCAGCGCCAGCGCCCCGCCGCCCGACAACAGGTCGAGCGCCCGGGCGATCGCCTGAATGCTGCCGGTGGCATCCAGCGCATGGCGCAGCCTGCCGCCTGAAAGGGCTGTTTCGATTTCCGCCCTGTCGAGGCCGACGACCGCACCGCCGGTCACCCCGGCGACAAGCGCGGCCTTCTCGGCGTTCAGATCCGCGAGCAGCAGCGGTCCGTCATGCAGTCGCGACAACAGAAGGGCGCTCAACCCGCCGATCGTTCCACAGCCGATGACGAGAACCGGCTCGCCGGCCGGAACGGCCAGGCGGCGAACCGCATGCAGCGCAACCGCCAGCGGCTCGGCCATGGCGGCGATGTGCGGAGAGAGTGCGGGATCGTGCCGCAGGACCAGCCGCGCCGGCAGCTGCACCGCCTCGGCAAAGCCGCCGTCACAGACTTCACCGACGAAACCCAGCGTCTCGCAGACATTGCTGCGGCCGCTGGCGCAGGCCGGGCAGGTGCCGCACCACATGCGCGAATCGGCGGAAACCACGTCTCCGACGGCGAGGTCGCTGACACCTTCGCCGACCGCGGTGACACGGCCACAGAATTCATGCCCGGCTGTCGACGGCCGCCGCGAGATCCACTGGCCGGTGCGATAGTTGTGCAGGTCGGAGCCGCAGATGCCGGCGGCCCGGACCTCGAGATTGACGAAGCCGGGCGGCGGGGCGGCGGGCGCCGCCACCGCCTCCACCCGCAGGTCCTTCGCATCGTGGAGCCGCACGGCCTTCATGGCTCAGGCGCCCTTCTTCAGATAGGCATCACGGACCGGCGAGACGGCCAGCGCATGAGAGGAGAAGCCTTCGTAGATCGCCAGATTGTGGGAATGCCTGGCGAATTCCGGATAGGCGGGCGCGGTCACGTAGCCGATGGAACTGCGCTTGACGAAATCGGTGACCGACAACGGACCGAAGGTGCGGGCCCAGCGACTGGTCGGCAGAACCGCGTTCGGGCCGAGCGAGAAGTTCGCGATGCTGACCGGGGTATGGGTACCCATCAGGATTTCGGAGGCCTCGGTGATGTGACCGAGATGGATGAAAGGCTCTTCCGACAGCAGCTCCAAGTGCTCGGGCGCATAGGCGTTGACGAAGGCGTAGCTCTCCTCGATCGACGAGGTGAGAACGATGCCGCCGGTCTTGCCGGTCAGCACGGCCTTCGAGAAGACGACGCGCTGTTCGGTCATCTTCGCCCAGTGCTCGGGGAGAGCGGCGAGCGCTTCTTCGGCGACGCGACGGCTATGGGTGACAAGATAGGCGGAGGAGTCAGGGCCATGTTCCGCCTCGATCAGCAGGTCAAGCGCGGCAAGGCCGCCATGGACCGTGTCGTCGGCGAGGATCATCACCTCGGAAGGGCCGGCAGGCAGGCCAGTGTCGATGACGCCGGACAGCGAGCGCTTGGCGGCGACCACCCACGGGCTGCCGGGCCCGACGATCTTCAGCGCCGGCTTGATGGTCTCGGTGCCGTAGGCGACGGCGGCGACGGCCTGGGCACCACCGACCTTGTAGACGGTCTCGACGCCGGCCAGACGCGCGGCAACCAGCGTCGCGGCATCGACCGAGCCATCCGGGGCCGGCGGCGTGACGATGGCAAGGTTCGGCACACCGGCGACGACGGCCGGGACCGAGGTCATCATGGTCACCGACGGGAAGGATCCCTTGCCGCGCGGCACGTAGAGCGCGACCGACTGGATGGGCGTGAAGCGGTCGCCGGCGAAGGCGCCGGGACGAATTTCCTTCAGCCACATGGCCTCCGGCTTCTGCTCCTCGTGGAAGTGGCGAATGTTGTCGATGCCGAACTGGACCGATTCGATGACGCTCTTGTCGACCAGCTTGAAGGCGGCGTCGAATTCGGCCTCGGTCACCTTGAGATTGGCCTCGGTGACATCGGCCTTGTCGAGCTCACGGCCAAAACGGGCGATCGCCTTATCACCTTCCGTGCGCACCGCTTCGAGGATCGGCGCGACCTTCTCGATGAAGCTCGAGATGTCGGTTTCCGAACGGCGCAGCAGGGCGGCCTTCTCTTCGGCGTTGAGCTTGGAATATTCGTAGAAAGACACATTGGTCATCGTCTTGTCCTTGAGGTGTGGCCGGCAAGGGCCGAAGGGTCATTTCGATTTGAGGAAGATGTCGAGGCCGACCAGGCGGTCGAGCAGCGCGATCGCCAGTCCGGCGCAAGCGATGAACACCACCGAGATGGCGGCGAGATCCGGCGTGATGATCGAGCGGATGGAATTGTAGATCTGCACGGGCAACGTCACGCTCCGGGCATCGACCAACAGCAGGCTCACCAGGAACTCGTTGAGTGCCAGGATGAACATCAACAGCGATCCGGTGATGACGCCCGGCAGCACGGCCGGCAAGGTGATGTAGAGGAAACGCTGCAGCGGCGGCGCCCCGCAATTGGCGGCGGCCAGTTCGAGATCGGGCGACAGGTTGCTGGCGCTTGCCGTCACCGCCCAGATCATGAAAGGCAGGTTGATGACGCAGCAGGCGATGCCGAGCGGCCACAGCTTGCCGACCACACCCATCTGGCCGAAGACGAGCATCATGCCGATGCCCGAACCGATCAGCGGGATGGTGAAGGGCAGCAACAGGTAGATCTGGATCGAGCGGGCGAACCGCACCCGGTGCTTGGCGAGCGCGATGCCGGCAAGCGTGCCGACCGGGATGGCGATCACGGTGCAGATCGTGGCGACGATCAGCGAGCGAACAAAGGCCTGGCGAAGGTCGGCGGCCTGCGCGATTTGGCCGTACCATTTCAGCGACAAGCCTTCCGGCGGGAAGGTGATGATGTTGCCCGCGGTGAACGACGCGCCGAGCACGACGATGGTGGGTGCCGAGAGCATGACGAGCGCGGTCACGACGAAAGCCCAGAGGGTGATGGATTTGCTGCGGCTTCCGGTCATTTGCGGGTATCCCCCATGGCGAGCGTGCCGGCGCCGAACAGCATGAACACCACGCCGACGAGCATGGAGCCGACCGCGACGAGCATCAGCGACAACGTGGCGCCCATGCCCTGGTCGGAGGTGCGGAAGAACTGGTCGTAGATCGCGTTGGCGATGAAATCCTGCGTGCCGCCGCCGAGAATGGCGGGGATGGCGAAATCGGTGAGCGACAATGTCACCACCACGAGGCCGGCACCGACCAGCCCGGGCCGCGACAGCGGCAGGACCACGTGACGGAAGGTGCGGACCCAACCTGCACCGAGGGAGGCGGCGGCCGATTCCAGTTCGCTCGGGATCGCGGTCAGCGCGGGCGCCAGCATCAGGACGGCAAAGGGCAGCATGTACTGGACGAGGCCGAACAGGACGGCCGGATAGTTGTACAGGAGGCGAATGGGCGGCACGCCGACGAGGCCAAGGGCTTCGTTGACCATGCCCTGGTTGCCGAGAATGATCAGCCAGCCATAGGCGCGCACCACCTGGCCGATGAAGAAAGGCAGGAAGAGCGCGACGAGCAGGAACTTGCGAAGCGCCGAGGATGGCGTGCGGACCATCAGATAGGCGTAGGGGAAGGCAAACAGCAGCGTGATCGCGGTGACGATCACCGAGCCCATCAGGCTGCGGCCGGCCACGGTCGCGAAGAAGCTTTCCGTCAGCGCGCGCTGGTAGTTGGCGAACGTGTAGTTTTCCGACATCAGGAAGGTATTGGTATCGAGCGTCCGGAGGCTGGCGTCGCCGATCTGGATCAGACCGAGCACAAGCAGGCCCACGAGCACGAGCGCAGGCAACAGCATCAGATAAGGCAGGCCTCGCTGCAAACTCGATGGCCAGAGCATGGCCGCAAGGCGTTCAAGCACATCCATGACGCGCCACGTCAGGGGATATGCGGCACGGGGAGCGCGCATGTTACCGATCCTCAGGCAGTTCCAGCAAAAGTGCTAAGCGGCTTTGCGTCCGGACTGCGTAAAATTCTAAGTCGCGAAAGGAGGGTGCCCGCCGCCAGAGGGGACGCGGCGGGCAGGCAAGGCATCAGCCCTGCATGATTTCCTTGAACTTGGCGAACCACTGGCTTTCGTTCTCGACCTGAACCTTGGAGGAGATACGGATCAGGTGTTTGAACTCTTCCTCGGTCGTGGGGTAGGACGGATCGCCCACGAGGTCAGCCGGCGGATTGACGCCCGGGATGACGCCCGGAAGGCCGAGTCCGTCGAGCCAGATCTGCTGGGCTTCCTTCGTCAGTGCATGGTTGATGTACTGCTTGGCCCAGTAAAGCTCGTTTTCCGGCAGGCCCTTCGGGATCCACAGGCCGTCGGTGTCGAACTTGGCGCCTTCCTCCGGTACGACCCAGGCGATTTCGATGCCGTTCTTCTTGGCTTCACGCGCATTGGTTGAGATGGTGCAGGCGGCGTCGATCTCGCCCTTCTGGAACCAGGTGGTGAAATCCGGGTCCTCACCGAGCAGCGGCTGCTGTTCCTTGATCTTGGAAATGAAGTCCCAGGCCGGCTGCATGTTGCCGGGAATGTCCTCAAGCTTGCCGCCGCCGGCGACCTGGGCCGGGAAGTGGAAGCCGATGCCGTCATTGTAGAGCGCGATGCGGCCCTTCAGCTTGGGATCAAGCAGATCCTTCCAGGACTTCGGCGCGCCGTTGGGGAAGGCCGACGGGCGATAGGCCAGCACGTAGACATAGCCGTAGGTATTGACGATCGGATAGCCGTCGAGACCGACCGGCTTGGCCAGATCGGTGGCGTTCTTTAGGTTCGGCAGGTCCGACAAATCCTCGGTCACGCCGCGCAGCGCCGACTTGGTGGCGTTCGTCGTCGTATCCCAGTTGATGTGGATCGGCGGAACGCGACCCTGCGCGACGGCGGCCCAGACCTTCGGCTGGATTTCATTGTCTTCGGTCAGGTCGTGACGGACAGCGATGCCCGTTGCCTTCGTGAAGCTGTCGGAGACGCCAGCCTTCAGCGCGTCGACCCAGCTGCCGCCCCAGGCGCGAACGATGATCTCGGCCGGCTTTTCCGGCTCCTGAGCAAAGGCGCGACCGACACCGAGCGTCGACAGACCAGCGGAGGCACCGGCCGCGGCCATGGATGCAAGCAGCGTCCGGCGGCGGATCTGCGCGGACAGGAATTTTTCATTCGACATTACTGAATTCTCCTCTGGCTGGACCTTCTCGGGGTCATTTTTGAAAGACATGCATATCCCGTGCATTCCAGCCGAGACGAACTTCGTCGCCGGGGCCGAACTGCAGATGCGATTCGGGATCGTGGTCGAAGACGCGCATCAGCACGCCCGCCAGTCCCGGAACCCGGATTTCATAGACGACGCGCTCGCCCTCGAAAATACAGTCGACGACCTGGCCTTCAACGACCGTATCGAGGCCTTCAAGTCGACCGTCCTTCGGGGCGATGCGGATCTGTTCGGCACGCACCGCGCCGGCACAGGCAGCCCCCGCCGAAAGCGCGGCCTCGGCTGCGACACCCACAAGGCGCAAACCGTTCGCCTCGATGACCACCGTCGGCGCAGCAAGATCGACGATCTTGCCCTCAATGAAATTGGTGACGCCAATAAAATTGGCGACGAAGGCATTGGACGGCGCGCGATAGGCATCGACCGGCCGCGCCTTCTGCTGGATCGCGCCACCGCTCATGACGATTATCTCGTCGGACACCACCAGCGCCTCGCGCTGGTCGTGGGTGACGTTGATCGTCGTCACACCGAGTTCCTTCTGGATGCGGCGGAATTCGAGCTGCATCTCCTCGCGCAGCTTGCGGTCGAGCGCGGCGAGCGGCTCGTCAAGCAGAAGCAGGTCCGGCTCGAACACGAGGGCGCGGGCGATCGCGACGCGCTGTTGCTGACCACCAGAGAGCTCGTTGATGCGCCGGCCGCCATAGCCGCCGAGACGGACCAGATTGAGATAGCGCTCGACCTTTTCCGGGATCGTCCGGGCGTCGTGGCGGCGCATCTTGAGCGGGAAAGCGACGTTTTCGGCCGCCGTCATATGGGGGAAGAGCGCCAGTTTCTGGAACACCATACCGATCGCACGCCGGTGCGGCGGGACCGCACTGACCGGCTGGCCATTGATGAAGATCTCGCCACTGGTCGGACGATCGAAGCCGGCGATCATGCGCAGGAGCGTCGTCTTGCCCGAGCCGGAGGGGCCGAGAATTGTCAGGAACTTGCCCTTCGGCAGATCGAACGAGGCATTCCTGACGGCATGGACATCGCCGAAAACCATGCCGACATCCTGGACGGAAACAGCGATCTGACCGGTCGATCCGGCCGGATGGAGGTCCGCAGCAACAACGCCCATGACATTCCCCTGTCCTGTTTCGTCGAGCGACCGAAGCCGCCGCGAAACTTCATTTTACCGACCCGGCGAAAGGCGATCGCCCGGCCCTTGCATTAAGTTGTCTATACATATTCGTACAAGTACCGTCAACCAAATTTGCGCATTTTTTGCGCCGCAAAGTTGCTTGATCAATATTTGTGCAGACGCGAAAGACAAGACCGATCGCGGCGACCAGTCTTGTCGCCCGCCGCAGGAAAAGCAAGCGCGCTCCGCGCGTGTCCGGTACGGTTTACACCGCCGGATAGCGCGTGGGCGCGGCGTGTGCAGTTTACGTCAGATGGAGGCCAGATAGCCGCCATCGACGGGGATGCAGTGGCCGGTGATGTAGGCCGCAGCTTCGCTGCAGAGGAAGACGGCGACGCCGCCGATGTCACTTTCCTTGCCGAAACGACGCTGGGGAATCTTGTCCAGCATGCGCGATTGCCAGTCGTCGTTCTCGTAGAAGACTTCTGTCATGGCAGTTCGAAAATAGCCGGGCGCAATGGCGTTGACGCGAATGTCATGCGTTGCCCATTCGGCAGCCAAAGCGCGTGTCACGCCGAGAAGTCCGGACTTCGAGGCACCATACGGCACCGCTGTCGGGATGCCGACATAGGAGGTCAGCGAGCAAAGATTGACGATCGCGCCCCCACCCGTTTCGGCCATGATCCGCCCCGCCGCCTGGGCGCAGAAGAACGCACCCTTCAGATTGGTCGACAGGATCTGCTCCCAGAGCGCCTCGTCCACGTCGAAGGATGGCCGGACATTCTCGAACCCGGCATTGTTGATCAGGATGTCGAGGCCGCCCAAAGCGTCGGCCGCCGCCCGGGTGACGATTCCGCAGTCCTCGACGTCGCGCACGTCCTGAGCCAGCGTCACCGCGCGCCTGCCGGCCTTCTCGATCAGTGCCCGCGTTTCCGCCAGCCCTTCGACCGTCCGCGCGGTAACGGCCACATCGGCGCCAGCCTCCGCCAGGGCGACCGCGATGGACTGACCTATGCCGCGACTGGCGCCGGTCACGAGGGCGCGGCGGCCGGAAAGGTCGAAGATTGGACGGGTCATGACGGCTCCTTGTTTCGAATTCCCTGACAGGAATCACAGCATTTTCGCAATAACATGTCTATACATATATACAGACCGGCAATCCGAGCCTATGAATGAGGCTTGGCAAACGCACCTCATGGAGACTGCAAAATGGCGAACCCTTCAAGCCCCATCCGGGAGGAAATCCGCTCGATCGCTCCCTACAATGCAGGCCTGACGCTGGGGGAGGTGAGGGCGAAGTACAAAGTCGATGACATCGCCAAGCTCGGCTCGAACGAGAATCCGCTCGGCCCGTCGCCAACACTGCGGCGGCTCTTTCCTGACATTGGCGAGCTGGCCCGGCTCTATCCCGATCCGCAGGGTCGCGCACTCTGCGCCCGACTGGCCGCCGATTTCGGCGTCGAGGACAACCAGGTCATCCTGGGCAACGGCTCCGAAGACCTGATCGCCGTCATCTGCCGCTCGGTGGTCCGCCCGGGCGACACCGTGGCGACCCTCTATCCGTCCTTTCCCCTGCATGAAGACTACACGACGTTGATGGGCGGCAAGGTCGAGCGGATTTCCGTCACGTCGGACCTGACCGTCGACATGGACGCACTTCTGGATGCCGTTTCCCACAAGCCGCGCATGCTGATGTTCTCGAACCCGATGAACCCCGTCGGCTGCTGGCTGACGCCGATGCAACTGTCGTCAGTCGTCGCTGCGCTGCATCCGGAAACGCTGATCGTCGTCGACGAGGCCTATGCCGAATATGCCGCCGGCGAGGACTATCCGAACGCAGTCGAGATGCTGAGGGATAGCGCCCGCAACTGGGTGGTTCTGCGCACCTTCTCCAAGGCCTTCGGTCTGGCTGGCCTGCGGATCGGCTACGGCATCGTCAGTGACGGAAGCCTTTGCGACTTCCTCAACCGTGCCCGCACCCCCTTCAACACCAACGCCATCGCCCAGGCATCGGCCGTCACCGCCCTCGACGACGCAGACCACCTCAAGCGCTCGATCGAGCTTGCCCTCGACGAGCGCGAGCGCATGAAGGCCGCCCTCGACGAGCTGGGTTATCGAACGGCACCATCGAAATGCAATTTCCTGTTCGTCGACATGCGGACGGGCGCGACCCAGATCGCCGAAGCGCTGCTCAGGCGCGGGGTCATCATCAAGCCGTGGAAGCAGCCAGGCTTCGAAACCTTCATCCGGGTGAGCATCGGATCCCGCGCGGAGAACGACCACTTCCTCGGTGGGCTGAAGGACATCGGCACTGCCGGCTAACGCAGCCTATTGAGACGCCGGCGTGAACCGGGCGACGAGCGCATGCGTGTCGCCCGGATAGGTGAAGCGGACCTGCGTAATCGGCCCGAGCCCGCTCCAGGTGCGACGCTCGACGACCAGGCAGGCCGTACCCTTGGATATGCCGAGCATGGAGGCCATGTCGGCCGAAGCCGATACGGCCCGAATCCGATGTTCAGCCGTGCTCCAGGGAACCTGGCGGATCAGCCACTGGCCGGGAGGAAGGCTGTCAAAATCGGCGGTCTCCGCTTCCGGCACGTTGGCAAGATTGATCAACCGCTCCTCGACGCAGAACTGCCGCGTTCCGGCAAAATGGATGCAGGTCATCGACAACACCCTGGTTCCGGGCGAGACCTCGAGGAGGCGGACGTCGGCGGCTGTCGCCTTGCGCGTTTCGCTGCGTTTCAGCGCAAAGGAATAGGCAAGGTTCAGCGACCGGACCTCGGCCTCGATGTCATTGATCTCGAGCACGGCAGATTGCGCCTGCGGCTGCGTGACGAAACTGCCCGACTTCTTGCGCCGCTCGATCAGGCCGGACTTGGCGAGCTGCGTCATCACCTTGTTCACCGTCATGCGCGAGCAGTCATACTGCGCTGCCAGGTCGACCTCGAACGGCAAACGATGGCCCGGCGGCCACTCGCCGGAAACGATCTTGCCTTCGATATCGCTCAATATGCGCTGGTGCAGGGTCGGGTCCCTGCCGATGATATCCGCCACGACTCGCCGCTTTCTGTATGAGCCTCGCGCTGATGTAGCCCAGCATCGGCCACGACAGAAAGGAAATATTGCACCGCGCTTCGACGACTCAGCTGCCGAGCAGATCCGTCATCACCGTGCGGAACCGGCGCGTGATCGCCTCCCGATGCAGATGCCGCCCGCCTTCGACACGTTTGCGGCCGCCGGCCCACACGGCGTCCACCGTGATGCCGCCGGCAAAGATCCAGTGATCGAGCAGCTGGTCACCCTCGACATGCGCCGCCGCGGAGACATCGAGCGCGACGATATCGGCATCGCCTCCAACCTCGAGACCGGTCGAGGACTGGAGCGCAGCATTCCCGCCGATCCGAACACCGTCAAACAGCTTGCGGCCAGTCGAACCACCCGGATCGGCAATCACATTGCGCGCCCGGCGGGTCAGCCTCTGGGAGTATTCGAGGACACGCAATTCTTCCGGCAGTGAAATCAGAACGTTCGAATCGGAACCCACACCGTACCGTCCCCCTTCGCCGAGGAAGAGCGGGGCATTGAAGACACCGTCGCCGAGGTTGGCCTCGGTGATCGGGCAAAGCCCGGCAACCGCACCGCTTCGCGCCATCCGCCGCGTCTCGTCATCCGTCATGTGGGTGGCATGGATGAAGCACCAGCGGCCATCGACAGGCATGTTGTCGATCAGCCATTCAACGGGGCGCGCGCCCGAGAAGGCCAGGCTGTCCTCGACTTCCTTCACCTGCTCGGCGACATGGATGTGGATCGGTCCGGTACCGGCAAGCGGCAGCACCGCGCGCAATTCCTCCTCCGTCGCCGCTCTGAGGCTGTGCGGAGCAATGCCAAGGACGGCGCCGGGCAGTGCGTGGACCAGTGCCGTGCAGCGCTCCATCAGCCGGCCAAAGCTCTCGGGCGAATGAATGAAGCGGCGCTGGCCCTCGATCGGCGCCTGTCCGCCGAAACCGGAATGCGCATAGAAGACAGGCAACAACGTCAATCCGATGCCGGCCTCGGCCGAGGCGGCGGCGATGCGACCGGCCATTTCGGCAATGTCCCCGTAGTGGCCGCCATCCCTGTCGTTGTGCAGATAGTGAAACTCGCCGACCCGCGAATAGCCGGCCTCCAGCATCTCCATATAGAGCTGGGCGGCGACCGCCTCGACATGATCCGGCGTCATCGACAGCGCGAAGCGATACATGGTGGTCCGCCAGCTCCAGAAGCTGTCATCCGACGGCCCCCTCGTTTCGGCAAGCCCGGCCATGGCGCGTTGAAAGGCATGGCTGTGAAGGTTGGCAAGGGCCGGCACGACGACGTCACGGCGATCATCACCGGGCGCGGCGTCGGCATCTTTGGTGAGACCCGCGATCCTCGCACCGTCGACGTCGATCCTGACATTGGAGGCCCATCCATCGGCCAAGAGCGCGGACTTCGCATGGATCGTCATCACGGACATCGTCTCCGGTTTGGGCGGACCAGTATGCCTGGCGCACCGCCGATTTCAAATTTGGCCTTGCCAATCGTCTTATTATGTATATACATGTTTTCAACAAATGAAAGGGTCAACCCAGATGGCCGGGAACGAATCTGCAACTCGGGAAGGTGCACCGCCGGAGCATCAGACGCTCTGGACCAATGCGCGCATCGCGACGCTCGACCCGTCGAAGGTGGGGCTCGGGATCATCGACGGCGGCGCAATCCTGACCCGAGGCGAACGGATCGCCTGGGTCGGGGAAATAGCTGACGTGACGCAGGATATGCGAGCGAACTCCTTACCCCACGACCTCGGCGGTCGCTGGGTGACGCCGGGCCTGATCGACTGCCACACCCACCTCGTCTACGGCGGCAACCGCGCCCGCGAATTCGAGATGCGGCTTGAAGGTGCTAGCTATGAGGACATCGCGCGCGCCGGCGGCGGCATCGTGTCCTCCGTGCGCGCCACCAATGCGCTTACCGTTGAAGGCCTGGTCGAGACGGCCCTGCCCCGGCTCGACACGCTCATCGCCGAAGGCGTGACCACCATCGAAATCAAGTCGGGTTACGGCCTCAACATCGAGGCGGAACTACGCATGCTCCGAGCCGCCCGCGCGCTCGAAAGCCTGCGGCCGGTGCGCGTCGTCACCACCTACCTTGCCGCCCATGCGACACCGGTCGAGTACAAGGGCCGGAACGACGACTACATCAACGACGTGGTGCTGCCCGGGCTTGAGCGCGCCCATGCGGAAGGGCTTGTCGACGCGGTCGATGGTTTCTGCGAGGGCATTGCCTTTTCGGTCGATGAAATGCGTCGGGTGTTCGACAAGGCAAGGGCGCTCGGCCTGCCCGTCAAACTTCACGCCGAACAGCTCTCCAATCTCGGCGGTGCCAGGATGGCCGCGTCCTACGGCGCGCTTTCGGCCGACCATCTCGAATATCTGGACGACGACGGTGGGCGCGCGATGGCCGAGGCCGGAACGGTTGCGGTGCTTCTGCCTGGTGCCTTCTATGCGATCCGGGAGACGAAGAAGCCACCGGTCGCCTTGCTGCGCCAGGCCGGCACACCGATCGCGGTCGCGACCGACAGCAATCCCGGCACCTCGCCACTCACCTCGCTGCTGCTCGCCATGAACATGGCGGCGACGCTGTTTCACCTCACCGTCGAGGAATGCCTTGCAGGCACGACGCGTGTTGCCGCGCAGGCGCTCGGCCTTGGTGCAACCACCGGAACGATCGAGATCGGAAAATCCGCCGATCTCGCCATCTGGGACATCGAGAGCCCGGCGGAGCTCGTCTACCGCATCGGCTTCAATCCGCTGTTCGCACATGTTTTCAAGGGAAAGAGAATAAACCGATGACCGTGACGCTGCGCCCCGGCGAGGTTTCGCTGAAGCAACTGGAAGCCATCTACTGGAACGGCGAGACGGCCGTGCTCGACCGCGCCTTCGACGCAGGGATCGAACGTGCCGCCGCCCGCATCGCACAGATCGCGGCCGGCAACGCCCCGGTCTACGGCATCAACACCGGCTTCGGCAAACTCGCGTCGATCAAGATCGATGCCGCCGATGTCGCGACGCTCCAGCGCAACCTCATCCTCTCCCATTGCTGCGGCGTCGGCAATCCGCTGCCGGAAAACGTCGTTCGCCTGATCATGGCGCTGAAGCTGATCTCGCTCGGTCGCGGCGCATCCGGTGTCCGGTTGGAGCTGGTTCGCCTCATTGAGGGCATGCTGGAACGGGGCGTGACCCCCCTGATTCCGGAAAAGGGCTCCGTCGGCGCCTCCGGCGATCTTGCGCCGCTTGCCCATATGGCCGCCGTCATGATGGGCGAAGCGGAAGCCTTCTATCAGGGGGAACGGCTCTCTGGTGCCGAGGCGCTGAAGCGCGTGGGGCTGACGCCGGTCGTGCTCGCGGCCAAGGAAGGGCTCGCGCTGATCAACGGCACCCAGGCATCGACGGCACTGGCGCTCGCCGGTCTGTTCCGCGCCCATCGGGCCGCGCAGGCGGCGCTGATCACCGGCGCGCTGTCGACCGATGCAGCGATGGGCTCGTCCGCCCCGTTTACCGCCGACATCCACACGCTGCGCGGCCACAAGGGCCAGATCGACACCGCCGCGGCGCTGCGCGCGCTTCTCGACGGCTCGGTCATTCGCCAGAGCCATCTCGAAGGCGACGAACGGGTGCAGGACCCCTATTGCATCCGCTGCCAGCCGCAGGTCGACGGCGCCTGCCTCGACCTTCTGCGCATGGCGGGCCGCACGCTGGAAATCGAGGCCAACGCGGTCACCGACAATCCGTTGGTGCTGTCGGACGACAGCGTCGTCTCCGGCGGGAATTTCCATGCGGAACCGGTGGCCTTCGCCGCCGACCAGATCGCCATCGCAGTTTGCGAGATCGGGGCGATTGCCCAGCGGCGCATCGCGCTTCTGGTCGACCCTGCCCTTTCCTACGGCCTGCCCGCCTTCCTCGCCCGGAAGCCGGGGCTGAATTCCGGCCTGATGATCGCCGAAGTGACCTCCGCCGCGCTGATGAGCGAAAACAAGCAGATGGCGCATCCAGCTTCGGTGGACTCGACCCCCACATCCGCCAACCAGGAAGACCACGTTTCCATGGCCTGCCATGGCGCGCGACGCCTGCTGCAGATGACCGACAACCTGTTCTCGATCGTCGGCATCGAGATGCTGACGGCCGCCCAGGGCGTGGAACTGCGCGAGCCGCTGACGACCAGCCCGGAACTGCAGAAGGCGATCGCCGCCCTGCGCGCCGTGGTCGCGACGCTCGACGAGGACCGCTTCATGGCACCCGATCTTGCCGCGGCCAGCGCACTGGTGGCGGACGGAAGGCTGACGGCCAGCGTGTCCGAAGGCCTGCTGCCGGCCCTGGAGGGTTGAGATGGCGGTCTTCGACGTCACCCGCGGCACTTCGCCGGTTATTCTCGCGTTCCCCCACACGGGCACGGAGGTGCCGGCGGACATCTGGGAACGCCTCAACGAAAACGGTCGACTGCTGGCCGACACCGACTGGCATATCCATGACCTCTACGCCGGTCTCCTGCCGAACGTGACGACGGTACGCGCCACCTTCCACCGCTATGTGATCGACGCGAACCGCGACCCGACGGGCGCCAGCCTCTATCCGGGTCAGAACACCACCGGCCTGGTGCCGGAAACGGATTTCGACGGACTGCCCATCTGGAAGGATGGCGCCACACCGACCGAAGCCGACATCGGCTATCGGCTGGAGAATTTCCACGCACCTTATCATGCGGCTCTTGTGTCCGAGATCGAGCGCGTCAAGGCGATCCATGGCATTGCCGTGCTCTATGACTGCCACTCGATCCGTTCGCTGATCCCCTTCCTGTTTGCGGGACGGCTTCCCGATTTCAACATCGGCACCGACATGGGCCGGACCTGCCATCCGCGCATCGAGACGGCTGTCACCGAGATTGCCCGCGCTGCCCAAGGTTACACGGCGATCGTCAACGGCCGCTTCAAGGGCGGCTGGACGACGCGCCACTACGGCAAGCCCGAGAACGGCGTGCACGCCATCCAGATGGAACTCGCGCAGATCAGTCATCTGACGAACGAAGCGCCCCCCTTCGCCTACGACCCCGAACGGGCTGCACGCCTGCGGAAACACCTGAAATCGATCCTTGAGCGCATCGAAGAGATTGCGCTCCATCTCGCTGCCTGAGAGGAAAAGACCATGACCAACCCACGCCACAACACCCGTGACGTTCGTGCGCCGCAGGGCACCGAACTCAACGCCAAGAGCTGGATGACGGAAGCGCCGCTCAGGATGCTGATGAACAATCTCGACCCCGACGTAGCCGAACGTCCGCATGAATTGGTCGTCTATGGCGGCATCGGCCGCGCGGCGCGCACCTGGGAGGATTTCGACCGGATCGTCGCGACGCTGAAGACGCTCACCGAAGAGGAAACCCTCATCGTGCAGTCGGGCAAGCCGGTCGGCGTGTTCCGCACCCACAAGGATGCGCCGCGCGTCCTGATCGCCAACTCCAACCTCGTGCCGCACTGGGCCACCTGGGAACATTTCAACGAACTGGATAAGAAGGGTCTTGCCATGTACGGCCAGATGACAGCCGGTTCGTGGATCTATATCGGCACGCAGGGCATCGTTCAGGGTACCTACGAGACCTTCGTTGAAGCAGGCCGCCAGCACTATGCCGGCAACCTGAAGGGCAAGTGGATCCTGACCGGCGGTCTCGGCGGCATGGGCGGCGCCCAGCCGCTCGCCGCCGTCATGGCCGGCGCCTGCTGCCTGGCCGTCGAATGCGACGAGACCCGCATCGATTTCCGGCTGCGCACCCGCTACGTCGATGCCAAGGCGAAGACGCTCGATGAAGCGCTGGCGATGATCGATGAATGGACCAAGGCCGGCGAGGCGAAGTCGGTCGGCCTGCTCGGCAACGCAGCGGAAATCTTCCCGGAACTGGTCAAGCGCGGCGTGAAGCCCGACATCGTCACCGACCAGACCTCGGCACACGACCCGATCCACGGCTACCTGCCGCTCGGCTGGACGGTGGCCGAATGGCGCGCCAAGCAGGAAAGCGACCCGAAGGCGGTGGAACACGCCGCCCGTGCGTCGATGAAGATCCATGTCGCCGCCATGGTCGATTTCTGGAACATGGGCGTGCCGACCCTCGACTACGGCAACAACATCCGCCAGGTCGCAAAGGAAGAAGGCCTGGAAAACGCCTTCGCCTTCCCCGGCTTCGTTCCGGCCTATATTCGTCCCCTCTTCTGCCGCGGCATCGGCCCGTTCCGCTGGGCCGCTCTCTCCGGCGATCCGGAAGACATCTACAAAACCGATGCCAAGGTGAAGGAGCTTCTTCCCGACAACAAGCACCTGCACAACTGGCTCGACATGGCGCGCGAGCGCATCTCCTTCCAGGGGCTGCCGGCGCGCATCTGCTGGGTGGGTCTGGGCGACCGCCACAAGCTCGGCCTCGCCTTCAACGAGATGGTGCGGAACGGCGAGCTGAAAGCCCCGGTCGTCATCGGCCGCGACCATCTCGATTCCGGCTCCGTTGCCTCGCCGAACCGCGAGACGGAGGCAATGAAGGATGGTTCGGACGCCGTCTCCGACTGGCCGCTGCTCAATGCACTGCTCAACACGGCTTCGGGTGCCACCTGGGTCTCGCTGCACCATGGCGGCGGGGTCGGCATGGGCTTCTCCCAGCATTCCGGCATGGTGATCTGCGCCGACGGCACCGATGATGCCGCCCGCCGCCTCGAACGGGTCCTGTGGAACGACCCGGCAACCGGCGTCATGCGCCATGCCGATGCGGGCTACGACATCGCCGTCGAGTGTGCCAAGGAAAAGGGCCTTCGCCTGCCCGGCATTCTCGGCAACTGAGGCGAAGCACCATGCGGATCATCCGGCGCGAGAGCTACAGCCGCATGCCCTGGAAGAACGGCCAGGGTATGACGGAAGAGATCATGCTGGTACCGCAAGACGGCGGCATCGACGCGTTCGACTGGCGTCTGTCGATCGCCCATGTCGGCGCGGATGGTCCGTTTTCCCTGTTCCCCGGGATCGACCGCACGATCGCACTGCTCGACGGCGAGGGCCTGCTGCTCGACCTGCCCGAGAAACGGACCGTCGCGCTGACGCGCGGCGGACCGCCTTTTGCCTTCCCCGGCGACTGGACGATTTCCAGCCGCAACATTGGTGGGCCTACGATGGATCTGAACGTGATGACGCGGCGCGGGCGGTTTGCCCATGCCATGTCGCACGAAACGATCCACGGATTGTGGCCGCTTCGCGCCGCCGATCTAACCCTTTTCATCCCGACAGGAGCGATGCAGGTGCTGACAGGCGAGACCTGGTCACGCCTCCACGCGTTCGACACGCTGACACTCCAGGTGGGCGAGCAGGCGACCATCGAGACAGACGAGCCCACAAACGCTTTCGTGATCGTTCTGTCCGGGGCAGCGTCCTCCGGGGAATGACACGGTAGCTTGTCGGATCATCCGCCATCCGGACCGTGTTTTCGATCACGGGAAGGCGGACCTGCCCTAGCTGGAAAGCGGCAGGATCACATGGAACTCGGCGCCGCCGTCGGCATTATTATTGACGGTGATCTCGCCGTCGTAATCCTGCACGATGGTGAAGGATATCCAGAGTCCCAGCCCGGTTCCTTCGCCGACATCCTTGGTGGTGAAGAAAGGCTCGAACACCTTGCTCATTTCGGCCTCGGCGATACCGGGTCCGTTGTCGCTGACGACGAGTTCGACGGCCTTTCCCCTGCGCCTCGCGCTGAGGTGCACCTTGCCATCGGCCCGATTTGCGACAGCATCGAGTGCATTGTCGATCAGGTTCACCACGACTTGGTGGATCTGCCCCTCATGGGCGTCGATGAACAGGTCGGGATCGCTGTCGATCGTCAGGCTGGCCCGGGAGTTCTTGGCGCGCGTGGCGAGATGGGCCGAATTGCGCAACACCCGGTCGAGATCGACCGGCCGGCGCTCCGCCGTCTCGGTGAATGAAAGCCGTCGCAGATTCTTGACGATGTCGCTCACCCGGTCGGCACCCTCGATCGTGCCTTCGAGCAAGGGGGCAATGTCTGCGAGGATCGCATCGATCTTCAGGCGTTTCCGCAGCTCGGCGATCTGCTCGTCGCCAGCACCCTCGTGCACCGCATTGAGATAGGAAACGAGATTCTTGCGATAGCGATCGAGCGTGTAGATGTTGGCATAGACGAAGCTGATCGGGTTGTTGAGTTCATGGGCCACGCCGGCGACCAGTCGGCCGAGGCTTGCCATCTTTTCCTGCTCGATCAGCTTTCGCTGAGCCCGTTGTAGATCGAGATGTGCCTGATGCAGCGCCTGATAGGCCTGCCTGAGCTCGCTGATCGGACGGCCGGTCAGAACGGCGCCGAAGCGTCGCCGGCGACCATCGAACAGCGCGGCGCAGCGCATTGCAAGGCATTCCTCACGCCCCGCAGCGGCCCTGAAATGCAGGTCGCCTTCGAGAACGCGCCCCTCCTGGCCGGCGCTCATCAACCTCTCGGCCTCCTTGCGGTCGGTCTCGACGACATAGTCGAAGATACGCGTACCGATGACCGTGGCCTCTTCGAGCCCGACCAGCGTCAGGAAGGCAGGGTTGACCTTGCGGATCACCCCGTCGCTGCCGCAGGCGATGAGGATGTCCGAGACGGACGCCACGACACTCGAGATGAAGGTCTGCGCTTCCTCCAGCTCGGCATTCTTGCGCTCGAGATCCGTCTCGTTGCGCAGGAGTTCGGAATAGACCTCCTCCATGCGGTGAATGACATCCACCCACATGGCCTCGCTCGAACCATCGAGCGCGAAGACGTCAGGCAGAGAGATCTTGCCTATGAGATCCTCGCCACCCTGACGTTCCGCCGTATCAGTCAGTTTCGTCATCGCGATAGCGCCTGAGGTCGTATCGCTCGATCTTGCTTCTTAATCCAACCCGCGACAAGCCCAGTTCATCGGCCGTGCGGCTGATGTTGCCGTCGTGTCGCGCAAGGCTTGCCTCGATCGCGGCCCGTTCGATCTCCTCCACCATGTCCTTCAGCTGGCGAGGTGTACCGTCCGAGACCGGCGCTACTGCGGCTTCGCCGTTGCGGATCGCCGGCGACAGAAGATCTGGCGCCAGCGGCGCGTTGCCGTCGGAGAGTACCGTCATGCGCTGAATCTCATTCTGCAGTTCACGCACATTGCCTGGCCATGCATAGGCCGTCATGAGATCAAGGGTACGCGGGTGGAAACCGGCCACCTGCCGGTTGAAGGACTGGTTTATCTGGGTCAGGATCCGGGCCGCGATCGCCGGAATGTCCTCGACGCGGTCCTTCAGTGCCGGCATGTGGATCGGGAAGGCGGCGAGGCGATAGTAGAGGTCGCGGCGGAAGCGGCCCGCGGCAACTTCGGCCAGCAGGTCACGGTTGGTGGCGGAAATAACCCTGACATTCACCTTTCGCGGACGCTGCGCCCCGAGCGGGCGGATTTCGCCCTCCTGCAACACGCGCAGCAGCTTGACCTGGAAGGCCGGGGAGGTCTCGCCGATTTCATCAAGGAAGATCGTGCCGCTGTCGGCGAGCTCGAAGAGCCCGATGCGATCCTGGTAGGCGCCGGTATAGGCACCCTTTTTGCAGCCGAAGAGTTCGCTTTCGAGCAGCTCGTCCGGCAGCGCACCGCAGTTTTCGACCACGAAGGGCCTATCGGCGCGGGCCGATTCCTGATGGATAGCACGTGCCAGGAGTTCCTTGCCGGTGCCGGACGCGCCCGTGACAAGGACCGAGACATCGTAGCGGGAGGCGCGTTTCGCCAGCGAGATCGAGCCGACAAGCGGGCTCTCCGGCCTGTGGATGATGCGATCGAAGCCGAAGGACTGGCCCTGGCTGCGCCGACGATCGCTGATGACCTTCTGCAAGGCCTCGCTCGCCGGTTTCACCTCGATGCGCATGTCGGAAACTTCGTGCTGCAGACGCCAGAGGTTGGCGCTCTCGCGCACGCAGTCGATCAGCTTGTCCGGGCTCCACGGCTTGGTGATGTACTGGTAGATCCCGGCATTGTTGACGCCTTCGATGATATCAACGCTGTCAGTATAGCCGGATATGATGATGCGAATGGTATCCGGCCAAAGCTCGCGCACGCGCTTGAGGAATTCCACGCCGGATTCACCGGGCATGCGCTGATCGCACAGGATCACCTGCACCATCTCGCCCTCCAGCACCTCTTCCGCCTCCTTGGCATTGCGGGCACCGATGACCTCGAACTCATCGGACAACACCCGCTGGATCGCTTCGATCGAGCGCACCTCGTCGTCGACGACGAGAACGGTTGCGTGCGGGTTTGTCATTGGACTTTCCTCCTGCGGCCCGCCGTGTCCCCTCCGGCACGGTGAACGGCGAGTGTGACCGGTGTGCGCGACTTCGGTGTCTTGCGGATGAAGTTGAACCGCGCCACGTGATAGCTCGGATCGAAACCGTAGAAGTTGCGCCGCATCCGCTGCAGTTCCTCGGCTCGATAGGTTGAGAGCGGCTTTTCAGCTTCGTCCCGCATCCGGCGCTCGCGTTTTGCAGCGATTCGGTCGGCGATATCGGGCGCGCGCGCGAGTTCGGCGGCACGCCAACGAACTTCGCGCATGGCAAGATCAACATCAACCGGAAGCACATGGGTCGCGAGACCCAGCTCGAGGGCCTCGTCTGAGCCCATAGGCAGCCTCGCCTGCGTCACGCGGTGGGCACGCGCCTCGCCGACACGGGCTGGCAGCAAATAGGTCCAGTATTCTGAACCATAGAGGTTCCCCATGTCCTTATAATGCGGATTGAGAATGACACTGTCGCGCATCCAGACCTCGTCGGCGGCAAGCGACAGGAAGACGCCTCCGGCACCGGCATTGCCAAGAACAGCGGCAATCACCAACCGGTCGTCCGAGACGATGATCTCCCGCACGAGATCGTTCATGGCGTTGATGTTGCGCCAGGATTCGTCTGCCGCACTGTCTGCGGTTTCGATCAGACCGAGATGGATCCCGTTAGACCAGCAATCTGCGTCCCCCTGGAGAACGAGCACCGGCAGCGCCCGCTCCCTGGCCGCAACAATCGCCTCGCGCAGTTCGTCACAGTCTTCGGCAGACATGGCACCGTTGTAGAAACGGAAATCGAGGTAGCCGACGCCGTCCACCTCGTGATAGCGGCAGGCTTGCGGGCCCGGCACCACCGGAAGCTCCCGTGCTTCCGAACCGAGCAGGGTTATCGTCGGCAGCTTGAGACTTCCGGGCCGAGCAGCACGCAGATGACCGATCCACAGCGCACCTTCGCGGAACGCAACAGCCAGGGCCTTGCCGCAACGCCCGAGAAGCGTGCCGGGTGCTCCGGAGAGGCCGGATGCCAGGCTGGCGTCAAACACGAGAAACGTCTCCGATCCAATCGTCAGAGAAGCGCCGGGATCACCGTCGGATGCCTGGATGATGCGCAATGCCTCTTCCGCGGTCTGCCCCGCCGGATCGAGCATCCGGTCGGCCCGACGGCAGGCGGGACGTTCGCGCCCAGCCCCCCAATTCGCTGGCATGGCAGCGCCCTCCTGCCGTTTCAGCCGACCGATGGCCTCGAACACGCAGGCCACGGCGGCTTCGGTCACCTCATGGCGATAGATGCTCGACTTTCGCGCGGGGCGCATGAGGAACTCCCGCCAGGCCCAGACGGGGCCTGCGTCCATCTCTTCGCGGGCTTCGACCAGCGTCACGCCCCAGATCTCTTCCTGATCGAGGACTGCCCAGTCGAGCGCACTCGGCCCCTTGTCGCCACGAATGCCGGGATGGACGATAAGACAGAGCGTGCGGCGCCAGACGTCGGCCGGGATGGCCCGCTTCAGGAAAGGCGCGACGACGAGATCCGGCGAAAACAGCGCGATCGCCTCGCGGGTCAGATCATCGTGGACGTCGAGCTCCACCGAAACCTCGTGTCCCGCCCGACGGAGATCGACATGCAGGCGCTGGGACAGAGAGTTGAAGCTGTGGCAGAGAAGCAGGATACGCATCGTTCAGCAGATCCGCGGCAACTGCTCGCCAGAAAGCCAGTCGACGATCCGGCCGCCGCCAAAGCTGGTCGCCATCTGCACGAAACAATGGTCGTCGGCCACGGTATGGCCGATCAGTGCGGCTTCCGCCCCCAGAGGATGCGCCCGCATGGCGGCAAGCACCGCCTCGGCACCCTCCGGCGCAACGACGACCACGAGCTTGCCCTCATTGGCGACGTTCAGCGGGTCGAGCCCGAGGAACTCGCAGGCTGCCGCCACTTCCGGCTTCAGCGGAATGGCATCCTCGTCGATGCGGAAGCCGAGCTTTGACTGGTGGGCGATCTCGTTCAGCGTCGCAGCGATGCCGCCGCGGGTCGGATCGCGCATCAGGCGGATGTGCTGGCCGCCTGCCACGACCATTGACGCCACGAGCCCGTGCAGTGCGGCGCTGTCGGAGACGATGGCGGTGTCGAATTCGAGGTTTTCACGCTTCGACATGACGGCGACGCCATGGTCGCCAATCGAACCCGAGACGATGACCGCATCTCCCGGCCGGGCTGCGTCCGAACGCAGATCGAGGCCGGCCGGAACCATGCCGACGCCGGCCGTCGAGATGAAGACGCCATCGGCCTTGCCACGCTCCACCACCTTGGTGTCGCCGGTGATGATCGGAACGCCGGCTTCGCGAGAGGCGTCCCCCATGCTTTCGGCGATGCGCTCCAAATCGGAGAGCGGAAAGCCTTCCTCGATGATGAAGCTCGCGGAAAGATAGAGCGGCACGGCACCGGCCATGGCGATGTCGTTGATCGTGCCGTGAACGGCAAGCGTGCCGATATTGCCGCCGGGGAAGAACAGCGGTGAGACGACATAGCCGTCGGTGGTCATAACCATGCGGCCACCAGGTACGACAAAGGCCGACTGGTCGTTTCCGGCCCTCAGCCATTCATTGTCGAAGGCCTTGTGGAAGATGCCCTCGATCAACTGACCCATGGCCCGGCCACCCGCGCCGTGGGACAGATCCACGCGGCCGTTGGCAATGTCGAGCTTGCGTTTGTAAGCCTTTATCGCAACGTTCATGCGACGGCCCTCCCCTCATCCTGCGTACGCGCCTTCTCCCGGAAGCGGCCGTAGGTCCAGTGTGCGGCGCAAGCGCCTTCCGAAGACACCATGCATGACCCCATCGGCGTGTCGGGCGTGCACACGGTGCCAAACAGCTTGCAGTCCGCCGGCTTCTTAACGCCGCGCAGGATGGCTCCGCATTCGCAGGCGGGATTGTCCTTTGCCGCGGGCGTCACCATCGAGAACCGCTTTTCGGCATCGTACTGCGCATATTCCGGCCTGAGGCGCAACGCGCCGTAGGGCACTTCGCCGAGGCCACGCCATTCGAAGCTCTCGCGCAGTTCGAAGAAGGTCGCCACCTCGTTCTGAGCCTTTTCGTTGCCGAGCGTGGTGACGGCGCGGATATACTGATTCTCCACCTCGTGTCGGCCGTCATTGACCTGCTGCACCAGCATCAGGATCGCCTGGATGACGTCGAGCGGTTCGAAGCCCGCGACCACCACCGGCTTCTGGAACTCTTCGGCAAAGAACTCGTAGGGCTCCGTGCCGATTACCGTGCTGACATGCGCCGGGCCGATGAAACCGTCGATCTTGATCGTGCCGAGCTTGCGCACATCCGGGCTTTCCAGAATGTTCTGGATCGCCGCCGGGGTCAGCACGTGGTTGCAGAAGATCGAGAAATTGGGAAGCTTCTTCGCGATCGCGGCCTTGAGCGCCAGCGCCGTCGGCGGCGTCGTTGTCTCGAAGCCGATAGCGAAGAAAACGACTTCCCGGTGCGGTTCGGCCTCGGCGATCCTCAAGGCATCGAGCGTCGAATAGACCATGCGGATGTCGGCGCCCGCGGCCTTCGCCTTCAGGAGGCTCGAACCGTTGGACCCCGGCACGCGCATCAGATCGCCATAGGTGCAGAGTGTGACTTCGCGCCGCATGGCAAGGGCGATCGCGGCATCGATTCGGCCGATCGGCAGCACGCAGACGGGACAGCCTGGCCCGTGAATCATGCGCACATTGGAAGGCAGCAGGTCTTCGAGGCCGTAGCGGGAGATCGCATGGGTATGGCCCCCGCAGAACTCCATGAAATGATAGGAACGCGCCGGATCGGCAGCCGCGACGATCTGCCGGGCGATGTCCTTGGCGAGCCTGCCGTCGCGATATTCATCGATGTATTTCATACCACTTCTCCCAGCGCCGCTTCCCGGATGAGCGCAAGCGTCCGTTCCGCCTCCTCGGGGTCGATCTTGGCGAGCGCGTAGCCGACATGCAGCACCAGATAGTCTCCGGGCTTCACATCATCGACGAGCGCAATGGACACGACCTTTGTGACGCCGTCGAGCGTCACCTTTGCCATGTCGTCGGGCAATACTTCCTTGACCTGAACCGGTATCGCTAGGCACATGTCCGGCCTTCCTCCCCTTGCATAGATTCTTTCATGATGACCTGCCGCGCATTGGCCGCCTGGCCGAGCGCGATGCCGCCGTCATTGGCGGGTACGCGGCGTGGCAAATGCGGCTCGAGGCCATGCGCTCGAATGGCCTGGGCCAAACCACCCGCGAGGACGCGGTTCATCATGCATCCGCCGCCAAGCGCGACCTGCCTGATGCCGAGGCGGCGCGCTTCGGCGGCCGCCCATTCCGCAAGACCGGCGATCAGCGTGCCATGAAAAAGATCGGCAGCCGCGGACGGGACGGGCCGCCGGTCCGCCAAATGCAGGAGGAGAGGGCCGAAATCGACAATGCCGTCGCGGATGACAAAGCCGCCATCGAGGCAGCGAGGTGCACGAACCAGCGCCTCGAACTCCATCGCCGCCTGCCCTTCATAAGTCTGGACTAGGCGGACACCCGCAATCGCTGCCGCCGCATCGAAAAGGCGGCCGAGGCTCGTCGTCATGGCAGGCTGCATGCCGCGGGCGAACATCGTCACCAATTGCGAGACGCCCGGATGCCCAGACCAGAGGCTGGCGGCAAGATCAACGCGGCCCGCGGCAACCAGCGCTGAGACGCCCATGCGCCACGGCTCGCGCGCAGCCTTATCGCCACCCGGCAGAGACAGGGGCGAAAGTGAGCCCGCACGCCGCCATTCACTATCGTCAACCACAAGCATTTCACCGCCCCAGGCCGTTCCGTCCGTCCCGAAACCGTGACCGTCCAGCGCCAGCCCGACGACCGGGCCGGCAAGACGATGTTCCGCGGCGACGGCGGCGACGTGGGCCAGATGGTGCTGAACCTTGATCAGCGGCAGGTCGAGGCTTTCGGCGATCCGCACCGAACGAAAATCCGGATGCAGATCGCAGGCGGCGTAGTCCGGCTTGACGTCGAGGATCGAACAGAGATGGGCGATCGCCTCTTCCTGGAAGCGGATCGCCTGGGCATTGTCGAGACCGCCGACATGCTGCGAGAGAAACGCTTCCCGCCCGCGCGTCACGCAGACAGTATTCTTCAGGTCCGCGCCCGTCGCGATGACCGATGGCCCGTCCTCGCCGAGATCGACCGGTTCGGGGACGAAACCACGCGCACGGCGGAGGAAGGCCGGAGCGCCATCGACCACCTGCATGACGGAATCGTCGGCGCGTACGGCGATATCGCGGTCGTGCGTGACGATCAGGTCGGCGATGGCGCCAAGGCGGCGTTCGGCATCGGCATTGTCCGCGACCAGCGGCTCGCCGCCGGGATTGGCGCTGGTAGCGACCAGCGCGGCGGGACGATGCGGATCCATCGAAGCCAGCGCATCGAAAAGCAGGTGATGGACCGGCGCATAGGCAAGCATCACGCCGATACGGCCAAGGCCCGGCGCAAGAAGCGGCGAGAGTCCTGCCGCACGGGGCTCGACCAGAACGACTGGCCGGGCGGCGGACGCCAGCAGGACCTCCTCGACGTCAGTCAAAACGCAGAGCCTCCGCGCCGCTTCGATGTCGGCAACCATCACGGCAAAGGGCTTTTCGTCGCGCGCCTTTCGCTGTCGCAACCGGGAAACCGCCCCGTCGTTGCTGGCGTCGCAGACGAGGTGAAAACCACCGATGCCTTTCAACGCGACAATTGCCCCGGTCTCGATGGCGACGGCCACGTCTTCGACCGGATGGCTGAGCCTCGGGCCACAGGCGGGACAGGCAACCGGCTCGGCATGGAAGCGCCGGTTCTCAGGGTCGGCATAGTCGGCCGCGCAGGCCCGGCACATGGGAAAGGGCGCCATCGACGTCTGCGCCCGGTCGTAGGGAAGCGCGCGGGTGATGGTGAAACGAGGACCGCAATGGGTGCAGTTGACGAAGGCATAGCCGAAGAAGCGACTTCCCCGGTCCCGCAGTTCCCCGAGACAGTCGGGACAGGTCGCGGCGTCCGCGCCGATGCGCGTGGCGGTGCGGCCGCCGAGGCTCTCCAGAATCTCGAAGGTTTCGCCGCCAGCTGGCGCGAGTTCCATCACGTCGACTTCGTCGATGCGGGCAAGCGGTGGCGCTCCCTTCCGCATCGCCTCGGAAAAGCCTGTAGCAGCGGCCCCCTCGATCTCGATCAGCACGCCGGCACTGTCGTTCAGTACGAAGCCGGAAAGCTGCATCGAGCGGGCGAGCCGGTAGGCGAAAGGCCGGAAGCCAACGCCCTGAACCGCGCCGCGCACTCTCAGCCGCAGCCGGCGCACCGGGCTTTCCAGCGATCGTGCGAGCGCAGCCGTCATCGGTCAGGCCACCTTTGTCCGCGTCGACCTGCGTGCGGCCGAGGTTTCGAGCCAGGCGTAGAAGGCCTCCATGCCCTCGCCGGTGCGAGCCGAGACGGTGAGCGTCTGCAGGCGCGGATTGACGCGCAGCGCGTTCGCTATGCAGAGCCCGACATTGAAGTCGAGATGCGGCAACAGGTCGGCCTTGTTGAGGATCATGAGATCGGCGGCAGCGAACATGTCGGGATATTTGAGCGGCTTGTCCTCGCCTTCGGTCACCGAGAGGACCACGACCTTGTGCGCCTCGCCGAGATCGAAGGCCGAAGGACAGACCAGGTTGCCGACATTCTCGATGAACAACGCCGAGTTCGGCTCTGGAGCAAGATCCTCGGTCGCATGACCGACCATGTGGGCGTCGAGATGGCAACCCTTGCCGGTGTTGATCTGGATTGCCCGCGCGCCCGTCTCGCGGATGCGGGCAGCGTCGTTCGAGGTCTGCTGATCACCTTCGATCACGTTGATGATCAGGCGTCCCTTGAGATCGCTGATGGTGCGCACCAGCAGGCTGGTCTTGCCCGAACCGGGGCTGGAGACGAAGTTCAGCGCGAAGATGCCATGCTCGCCGAAATAGCGCCGGTTCTCGATCGCGTAAGCGTCGTTCTTCGACAGAATGTCACGCTCCACCTGGATGATGCGTTCCTGGCTCATGCCCGGAACATGAACCCCTGCGATCCCCTGCCCATAATGGACGCTGCCATCTTCCGCGTGATGATGGTCGTGCTCGTCGGCATGGTGATGGTGGGCGTGATCATGGTCATGATGGTGTCCATGGCCGTGGCGATGTTCGTGGTCGTGCCCATGAGCGCCTGAACCGCCCTTCTGGCCCTCGATGGTCGAAGTTCCGCAACCGCATACCGTGCACATCAGATCACCTCCATGTCCCTGATCTTCAATTCATCGCCCGCAGTCATCTGCACGCGGTACTTTCCGCAGTCCGGGCACGCCCCGAAGCGCTCCTGCAAGGCGACCGTCTTGCCGCAGTCGAGGCACCAGCCTTGTCCGGCAACGCGGTTGATCTCCAGCTCCGCATCCGCGGCGATCGTGCCATGGCGGACCGCCTCGTGGCAGAACAGAAGCGCATGCGGATCGACATGACTCAGCACGCCGACATCGAGACGGATCGACTTTACCCTGGTCGCGCCGTTCTGCCGGGCCGTCTCGCAGGCAATGTCGATCACGCTTTCCATCAATGACATCTCATGCATGGGTCGCCTCCCGGACGTCCACCTCGAAGGCGACACAAGGGTCGAAAAGCACCGCGAGCCGCGAGACCGACCGCACCGCCATTTCTCCCGTGCCGATGCGCGAGGACAGGACGGTTTCCACGAAGGGGCCGGCCGGATGGAAGTTCCACTCCGTCGGCGCAAGGATGCGGTAGGCCGAAAGCCTGCCGTCGGCACCAAGTTCGGCCTGATGATAGAGCCTGCCGCGCGCACATTCCACCGCGCCATAGCCGCCCGCCCCCGGGCTGGGTCCGGAGTCGGCGAGCAAGGCCCAGTCCTGCTCGCCGGTTTCGACAAGGGCGTGAAGTGCTCCCAGGCAGCGACCAACGTCACCGGTCCGGGCGAGAAACCGATCGGCAAGATGCGAGCTTTGCTGGTTTCCGTCGACCCCACCGGGTCGGCTATAGGCGCCGGTTTCCGCAACCCGGCCGGACAGATGAGGCAGTGCCGCATAGTCGGCTTCCTCATAAAGACGGGCAACGACTTCCGCGTCGTCGGCGATCGTCAGGCGGTCAGGCCGACGGCCGGCAAAGGCGTGGTCACTGGCGGCATCGCCGAGGATTGCCGCACAGGCGGTACCCGCCAGCGGTATGGAACCCTGCGCGGGAATGCCGAGACCCGTCGCGGCACCGGACAATCGAGCAGCTGCCGCCGCCAGTCTCTGGCGGTCGACATCCTTCGCCTTGACTTCCGCGATGATCGCCTGCGATGCGGCAAGCGCTTCCCGCAGGTGCTTTCCAGCCGCGGCCGTCAGGGGTTCGGGCATTGAAACCGGCCAATGAAGGATCAGCGCCCTGAGGGATTCAAAAATCCTCTCAGCCAGCAGACCAGCAGCGGCGCGCCGCCGTTCGTCATCGCCAATCGGGAGGTCAGCCGCACTGAGAACTGCGAGCCGCGCTGCGACCGACTGCGAGAAACTGCAAAGTGAAAAGACCTGTCCCGCAAGTGCGGGAGCCTCCTCGGGCCGGCGCCCGACGAACATCCGTGTCAAACCTTGGGGCCGGTTCGCCTTGACCGCCACGGAGCATGCGAGCGCGCGCGACACCGTCACGTCGATCCTGATGACACCGGCTCCGAGAAGAAACGTCATTCCGACACCTCCTCGCGTTTTCCGAAGCTGCCGCGCAGAAGATCCCGCCGGTTGACGGCGGCGGGTGGCGGCGGTGAGGGCTCAAGGGCGGCCGGATCGAAGAAGGCGCGAACTGCTTCTTTTGCCGTTTCTAGCGCTGCCTCCATCGAAACGAATTCGAAGACCGGCGAAAACAGCGAACAGGAATCGACCCTGCCGAAACCATCGAGTTCGCCGGCGATGAAATCGACCTCGCCGGCGGGCAAGCCGATGCGTACCGTCATGCCGGTGCCTGTCGGTGCAGACGGCGTGCCGTCTGGCAGGTCGCTGGCCACCAGGTTCATGAACCAGGGTGTCGTGACGATGCCGAAGGCACGCCCGCCATAGGTTCTGAAACCGGTCGCCGCCACACCGAGCGCCGGATTGCAGATCGGCACGTCGGCCATGGCCGTGGCATGGATGTGCCGGTAGCACGTCTCCAGCCGCTGCCCCAGCGCCAGCGCCGGATCGCCGCCGGCTAGCTCGTCCGCAGCCATGTCAGCCTGCATCGCCGAGCCTCATGAATTTCGACTGGAGCGCATCGCAATTCGGACAGCGCCAGTCCTCGGGCAGCGCCGAGAAGGGCGTGCCCGGGGGGATCTGCCAGACGGGATCGCCTTCGGCGGGATCATAGACATGCCAGCAGATGCCGCATTCCATGCGGTCGTCGTCCGACACGGTCTCGCGCTTGCCGAAGTTCTCGAAGGCGCTCATTTGAAATAGGCCTCCTCGATCTCGCGCAGACGCACCTCGGAGTCGCGGAAATCCTCTTCCGCCGCGATCGCGACGGCGGGAATGTCGCAGATCTCCAGGGTATCGAGAATGATCGTGTCCATGGCGTTGTAGAACTGGACCGACCAGACATTGCGCACGCCGGTCGCGACGATCCGGCAGGTGCCATAGCCGCGCGAGGTCAGCTGTACCGGACCGGCACCCAGCGTGTCCTGCAGGAAGCTCATGTCCTCGGGGCTCATCGGAAAGAGCGAGAACGTGATGATGTGAGCAGGGTCTCCCTCACGATAGCGGCCCGTCCGGTCGCCGATCTCGGTGAGAACCGGCATGACGTTCATCGCGCCTGCCGGAGCCGGCCCATGGCTGACCGTCGGCTGCAGCACGGAGCAGGCCTGGCGCACGGCGGCCGGAATGCTCGCCACTTCGATGTAATCCGCGAGCAGCCGGCCGTCTGCATCGGTGAAGCGGATGCGCCAGACGCCGGCCATCACGGCCTCTTGCATCTGTGCCGTAACTCCGCCAGCCAACGCAGCAACACCGGCCACCTCACCTTCGCCGAGGGTCTGGGTGATCAGCTCGCGGTCGTCTTCGGGAAAGTCGGTGATGTCGAAAAGCCTACCCGGTTGATCGGCCATCTGGACCGCGAGCGCATCGGCAAGCTCCGGAAGAAGCTCTGCCGTCCGGCGACATCGCCGGATCATCTCCTCGGCCGTGCTCGTTGCAAGGAAATTCAGCTTGCGTGCACGCAGCGGCGGTTCGGCGCCGATCGGCATCACCGTCATTGCGGCATCTTCGCCCTCGGGGGCAACCCAGAAACCTGCCTTCATCTTACGATCTCCTTGCCAGCATGGGTGATTTCCACCTTCGGTCCGCCGGACGGCAGCATGACCGGCGCATCTGGCGACAGCCATCCGCCGATCTTCTCGACATATTCGGACCAGTCGCGGATCTTACCCAGCACACCGACTGGCTGATCACGACGGGTCACGACGAGGCTCGGCAGGACAACCACGTTGAACCGTGACTTGAGCTTGTCCTCCGTGCCGCGCTGCACGACCGCACCGCGTAGGCGGCCACCAAATGCCTGGAGGAGTTCGGGGAGGACGACGGCAACGTCGTCGGCTTCGGGCCGCTGCGCGGGATCGCCGGTGAAGAACAGCACCGTATTTTCGGGCTCGCCGGCAGCCGGCGAGAGAAAGGCATCGATGCTCGTCTCATCGACGACAGGCAGGCGAGCCCTTTCGCTGAGGGCGCGGACCAGATTGGATGGCATTATCTCCTCCACAATTTCACCATTCAGAACATTCTCAGAAACTGAACAGCAAACGCCGTGCCAAACCGAGAAAAGAAAGATTCCGTTGTTCTGGAAGGGAAATTTTCAGGCTGCAGAGATAGTTTCGCCGGAAATATGGAAAGTCAATTTCCACACTGAAAGTTTACTTTTCATTCCGAACGGAGGTGCGGCGGCAATTCCGGTTCGCGGGAAACGAGGTCGGCGAAAAGGGATTCGAAGGACCTGCCTTCGACTGCCTCGGCAAGCCCGGCAAGCGCATCGTCGATCGCGCGCGCTTCCACCGGATCAAGAACGCGGATGGCCGAGCCAAGATGGGTCAGGAGATAGGTTCCGGCGGCCTGCGGGCCGACCAGCATGAGCGAAACCGACGATATCACGCCATGGCGCTCGCATTCGGCGACGAAATCACCGTCCGAGATGACCCGCATCGGAATTCCTATGCACATGACGTCCGTCTCCCTCGTGATGCCCGCGACGTTTTCCGAATCCTTAACAGTAGAAGCCGCGCGGCGGCGGGGTCCGCGCGGCTTCCGGGAGGCTCAAGCCCCGGGAGAGATCAACCAGCCATCAGGGCGGCGCCCGCCAGGGCAACGGCCGCGCCTGCTGCTCGTCCGGCAAACCGCCCGGCACTGCCGAAACGCAGCGATGCAAGGCCCATCCCGATCAGATGCAGGACGATCGTCGCCGCCACGAAGCCGAACACATAGCCGCCGGCACTGGCCATTGACGGAAGCTCGCTGCCGTGGGCATGGCCGTGGAACAGCGCGCAGAGACCGACGATGCCGGCGGCGGCCGGGGTCGGAACCTTCACTTCGAAAGCCACCAACAGACCCACTACGGCTACCGTTAGGGCAATCCCGGTTTCGACCATCGGAAGCCGGACACCGAGGATGCCCAGGACGCCGCCAAGCGCCATCACGGCAACAAAGGTCAGCGGAACGATCCAGCGGGCCCGCCCGCCGAGGGATGCAGCCCAGAAGCCGACCGCAACCATGGCCAGGACATGATCGAGGCCACTGAACGGGTGGCCGATCCCAGCAAGCGCGCCATCGGTATGCAGGCCGACATGGGCATTGGCTACGCCTGGCAGCGCCAGCGCGGTAAGCGTCATCGCCAAGGTCTTGTGGTTCATTGGGTTCCTCCTCATGGATTGAGTGCGGCCAGTTCGACACGCCGCTCGTAGTTTTCAAAATCGATGTCGTTCTCGAGGAGTGGCAGAACGTCCACCCCTTCCGGCCTTGCCTTCACGGCCACGCCCCAGCCGCGCAGAATGCGGACCGCCGTTTCAACCGCCGCCGGGATGACCGCCTTGACCGGCGGGGTCAGCGGACCACCCCAGTCTTCGAGATCCAGCGGCTGGCAGCCGATGAGCGCCAGGCGCTCTGGGTAGTGCCCCATGAAGTCGGCGGCACTCAGCACCTCCTGGAAGCCGGTCTGATGCAGGCTCATCTTCTTGGCCCCGGTGAACTTCGGGACCTCGTCGTCTTCAACGACCTTCATCGTGCCAGGAACCAGGCCATAGTCGATGGCATCGAAAACGATCAGGCGGTCGTGATCATTGACGAATTGCACGAGGTAGAGCCCCTGCGTGCCGCCGTCGAGGATGGTGACATTGTCGGGCACCTCGTAGGCCTTGTGGAAGGCCTCGACAGCACGAACGCCGAAGCCTTCGTCAGCCCAGAGGATGTTTCCGATGCCGAGCACGAGAATGCTCGGACCGGAGGAAGTGGAGGTCTCCATCTAGTCCTCCCGATCCTTGAAGAGACGTTCGCCCGAGATCATCGAAGAAATGATGCTCTGGCGGCTCATGATATCCTCGCGCACGGCCACGTAGATATGGATCATGACGAAGAGCAGGATCACCCACATGCCGAAGTGGTGGTACGTGTGGACGTCCTGGCTGTTGGGCCAGATCGAGAAGACCCAGCCGAACAGGGCATACTGCCAGCTGTCGTGTCCGGTCCCCTCGCTGTAGAGGGCGAAGCCCGTGGCGACCATGAAGACGAGCGGCACGGTGAAGGCCAGGAACATCGAAAACTGCGCAAGCGGATTGTGGCCGATATACTTCTTCGGCTGGCTCGTGAGAAAGCTGTACCACTTGACCTCATGCAGCCATTCTTTCCAGTACTGCCCGCTCCAGAACGGCACGTAGAAGATCTGCCGGGCATGCGGATTGCCGACGAAGGCCCAGTAGATCCGCATCAGGAGGAAGACCGTCAGGATCTGACCTGCCGCAAAGTGCGCGAACCGGATGTACCCCATCAGGAAGTGTGCACTTGCCTCCCCCGGCATGCTCGGGAGCGGTGTTCCGATGAAATAGCCGGTCAAGGCCAGCGTAAAGATGGCGAAGGCATTCACCCAGTGCCAGATGCGCACCGGTGCTTCGTAGACGTAGACGGTTTCGCGCTCGACGACGGCCTCACCGTGCGAGTCGCCCGCCAGTGGTTTGTTCATGCTCATGGCGGCTCCTCCTCACCTGACCTGAACCTTGGCCATTTCCTGTCCATCCGGGCTCATGACGTGCGTCGAGCATGCCAGGCACGGGTCGAAGGAATGCAGGGTGCGGAGAATTTCCAGCGGCTGTTCGGGATTGGCCATCGGCGTGTCGAGCAGCGACGCCTCGAAGGCTCCGATGTTGCCATTCGGGTCGCGCGGGCTGCCGTTCCAGGTGGTCGGGACGACACACTGGTAGTTCTCGATCTTGCCGTCCTTGATCTTGATCCAGTGGGCAAGCGCTCCGCGCGGCGCCTCGGTGAAGCCAACGCCCTTGACTTCCGTCGGCCAGGTCTCCGGCTTCCACTTGTCGACATGGGCCGTGCTCTGGTCACCGGCCTTGATGTTGGCGATCAGCTTGTTCTGGAAATAGCGCATCTGGTAGCCGGCCCACTGGGATTCCAGCGCGCGGGCAGCGGTGCGGCCGAGGGTCGAGAACAGTGCCGAAACCGGAAGGTCGAGGTCCTTGAGCAGCTTTTCGACTGGATCCTTGAACTCCGCCTTGTTCTGGGCGTAGCCGATGATCCAGCGCGCCAGCGGCCCGACTTCCATGGCATGGCCGCGCCAGCGCGGCGACTTGATCCAGGAGTACTTGCCGCCCTCGTCGAGCTGTTCAATGTTGGTCTTGGTTCCCTTGGCGTTCGGGCCGAGCTCGTAGTGCGGCTCGGTGACGCCGTCCCACGGGTGGAGGCCCTTGGTCTCGTCCGGATACTTGTACCAGGAATGGGCAACGAATTCCTGAATCTGCTCGGGGTCGGCGTGATCAACGGGCAGGACTTCTGCGAGATTGCCGTTGATGATCGCGCCGCGCGGCAGCTTCAGGCTCGCTTCCGAATAATCGTTGGCATGCTCCGGCACGTCGCCGTAGGAAAGCACGTTCTTGCTCGATAGGCCGCCGCCATAGAGCCAGTCCTTGTAGAACGAGCCGATGGCGATGACGTCGGGAACGTAGACCTTGTCATTGAACTCGATGAGCTGGTCGATGATCGAGGTCACCTGGTTCAGGCGCTCGATATTGATCGCGCCGACCGCACCCGTGCCGTCGATGTTGATCGGACAGGGAACCCCGCCGACCAGCCAGTTCGGATGCGGGTTCTTGCCGCCGAAGATGGTGTGAATCTTGACGATCTCCTTCTGGAAGTCGAGGGCTTCCAGATAGTGCGCGACCGCCATCAGGTTGGCTTCGGGCGGCAGCTTGTAGGCCGGGCTTCCCCAGTAGCCGTTCTTGAACGGGCCGAGCTGACCCGATTCGACGAACTTCTTCAGGCGGGTCTGGATGTCCTTGAAGTAACCCGGAGAGGAAAGCGGCCAGTCGGATACCGACTGTGCCAGCGCCGAGGTGGCCTTCGGATCGGCCGAGATTGCCGAGACGACATCCACCCAGTCGAGCGCATGAAGATGGTAGAAATGCACCACGTGGTCATGAACCTGCAACGCGAGCTGCATCAGGTTGCGGATCGAGTTGGCGTTTTCCGGGATGGTGATTCCCAACGCGTTTTCAACCGCGCGCACCGAGGTCAGAGCGTGCGTGCCGGTGCAGACACCGCAGATCCGCTCGGTAAAGGCCCAGGCGTCGCGCGGGTCGCGATTTCGGAGGATCACCTCGATGCCGCGCCACATGGTACCGGTCGAGACCGCATTGCGGATGATGTTGTCCTGGTCGACGTTGACCTCGACCCGCATGTGACCCTCGATGCGGGTGACGGGATCGACGACGATGCGTTTGCCGGAATTGTCCAGCGAGAAGCCGTTCGGCGTTTGAATGGTCATGATGCTGTTTCCTACCCCGGATCTGTTTAAGCGTCGGCTTTTTCGCGTTTCGTGGTGACGCGCTTGACGGCGGTCAGGGCCGCATGCGCGGCGATCGCCCCGCCCACGACACCGGCTGCGGTCATGCCGATCTTGTCGGCGTTCGACTCGATGCCGAACTGGTGGATGTTGGTCAGGCGGTCATAGAAGCTGCCCTGATCCCAGAAGCCGTCTTCCGAGCAGCCGATGCAGCCGTGGCCCGACTGGATCGGGAAGGAAACGCCGCCATTCCAGCGGACGGTGGAACAGGCGTTGTAGGTCGTCGGGCCCTTGCAGCCCATCTTGTAGAGACAGTAGCCCTTGCGTGCGCCCTCATCGTCCCATTCCTCGACGAACTGACCGGCATCGAAATGCGGGCGGCGATAGCACTTGTCGTGGATGCGCTGCGAGTAGAACATCTTCGGGCGCCCCTGGCGGTCGAGTTCAGGCAGCCGGCCGAAGGTGGTGATGAAGGTGACGACACCGGTCATGACCTCGGCGATCGGGGGACAGCCGGGGACCTTGATGATCGGCTTGTCGCGGATGACCTTGTCGATCGGGGTGGCCTGGGTCGGGTTCGGCTTGGCGGCCTGGACGCAGCCCCAGGACGCGCAGGCGCCCCAGGCAATGACGGCCATCGCGTCTTCGGCCATCCATTTCAGCTTCTCGACGAAGGGCCGACCGCCGTCGATGCAGAACATGCCGTCCTCGTTGAGCGGCGGGTTGCCCTCGACGGCGAGAATGTACTTGCCCTTGTACTTTTCCTTGGTCTCCTCGAGGATCGCTTCTGCCTGATGGCCGGCGGCGGCCATGATCGTATCGTCATAGTCGAGCGAGATCATGGACAGGACGACGTCCTTGACCAGTGGATGCGCCGAGCGGATGAAGCTTTCCGAACAGCAGGTGCATTCGAGCCCGTGCATCCAGATGACCGGCACGCGCTCCTTGGTCTCGAGCGCCTCGGCCATCGCGGTCGCGGCCCCGGGCCCGAAGCCCAGGCTGGCGGCCGTCAGGCTGCAGAATTTGGTGAAGCTGCGCCGGGTGATCCCCTGGCGGCGAATGACGTCATAGAAAGTCTCAGCAGTTGCCATAGTGCTCCTCCGGCATTCCATCCCCGATCACGGCGCCCGACGGACGTCGCGGTATTGTCTCAGGAGGGAACAGCAAGAAGCGGACCAGTTCGGCCCACGTCGAAGACTTCCCTGTCACACTATTGATATAAATGAACTATTTCCGGATTCGGGAATGGCAGCCCGGCGCCAGCGGGAGAGCTGACCGTAAAGGCGGCTTACATCGCTGCAAACGGTCTTGCCGGCTCCGGGCGCGGCTGCCGGCCGGCTTAGTGGGCTGTGCAAACCATGCAGGGGTCAAAGGACCGGATCACATGCTGGAGGGTGGCCGACTTCGCACCAAGGCCGCCGGTGTCGAGGCCGGCCAAGGCGCTCTCGAGCGGCCCGGAAACGCCGGCGGCATCGCGCGGCGAGAAGTTCCAAGTGGTCGGTGCAATGATCTGATAGCGCTCGATCCTATCGGAACGGAGGCTCACCCAATGACCGAGCGCGCCGCGGGCGGCTTCCACTAGCCCGACACCCGTTGCCTCATGCGGCAGGGCGAAATGACTGCAAAACTCTTCCTTCAGGCGAAGCTGGCGGAGCCACCCCTGCATGCTGTGGACGAGGAAAGCCGTCTCGACCAGCCGGGCGACGATCCGTGTTCGCACAGACGTGCCGCCGTCGCGGGCAATGAGAGCGAGGATCAGAGGATGCCGGGCAACCGCGAGCCGGGCAACGGCGCCTGTTTCCGCGGGATAACCTGCGAGCCGCGGGGCCTTGGCCCAGGAATAGGCCCCTTCCTTCTCCGCGGTCGGCACGGTCTCGGAATCCCACGGCCTGTCCCCGTTCTTCATGAACCACGAATGCGCGACGTCCTCGGAGATAGCCTCGACATCAAGCGCGGCAACCGTTCCGTCGGCGGCCGCGACGCCGGCGGGCATCAGCGATCCGTCCGCCGTGTGGTAGGCGCCGTAGGACAACAGCCTACCCGGTCCCATGCCGAGCCGCGACAAGGCCAGATCGTCGGCGAGGCGCAGGAAGAAGCGGAAGTCGCCACCGAGTTCGCCCGCATAGGCGGCAAGCTCGTCCTCCGTCTCCATGGAAAAGACCTGCGCCAGGGGCACGCCGTAAAGCACCCTCTCGAGAAACACCTCGAACTCGCCGAGAAGGGTCGCCAGCTGGACACGCTCGCCGACATCGATCGCCCGCGTGGTACCGCCGGGCTGGAAGGCCAGCGAATGCGGCCACTTGCCGGCGATGACGCCCATGACCTCCAGCAGACGCTTTCGCATCGGCAGGAATTCGGCCGAGCCTCCGCCACTCACCGCCTTGAAGCGCTCGACGGCACTGCCAAACCACTGACGCCCGGCATATTCGTCACGCGCGAAATCGGGCATGAAGAACAGGTAGAAATGGGTCAGGTGATCGGCGATGTTTTCGGCCGCATGCGCCAGGTTGGCGGCAAGGTAGCCGTTCGGTGCGGCACGGCCGCCCGCCAGGTCGCGCAGGGCGGCGGCGGCGGCAATCGACTGCGATACGGAACAGATGCCGCAGATGCGCGGCGCGACCACGAGTGCGTCGAGGCCGGGCCGGCCCGCGAGCATCTGCTCGAAACCGCGATAGAGCGTGGTGGTGACCTCGGCCTTGGCGATGACGCCGTCGCTGATGTCGAGGGTTACCTCAAGATCGCCCTCCACGCGATTGAACGGACCTGCGACGACGCGGCTCATTCGCGGGGCTTTCCGTTACGCCTGGGGTCGAGGATGACGCGATCGGAGGTGGCGTTTTCACGCACACGGTCCGGCGTCGCGGACTTGGACAAGGCTGCAAGGGCGACGAACCAGGCCTTCGGCATGTCGAGGGGCAGACCGACCGGGATGCCGCCGACCTTCGTCGTTTCGAGGAAGCCCGTCGAGGCCTCGAAGGCCGGCGAGGTGCAGGCGATGCAGGAAAAGCCGCCATGGGTGCACGAGCCGCCGCCGTTCCAGCCGCGCTGGTTGCAGTCGCCGACCGCCTGCGTCGCCTTGCAGCCAAGATGCTCCATCATGCATCCGAGATCGGAGAACTTTTCGGCGCTCGCCTTGAATTCATAATATTCGTTGCGCTCGCAGCCGTGGTGCGCAAGCGTCTTGGCGTAGAATTTCGGCCGGCCTAGACGGTCGAGATCGCGGTCATCGAAATCGCCCATCTGCAGAGCGACGATCGTCTCCATGATCCAGCCGGGATGCGGTGCGCAGCCCGCCACGTTGATGACCGGCAGGCCGGACCGACAACGGAAATCGCTGCCGAGCGCCCCACCTGAAAGCGAGCCTTCATATTGCAGTCCGCAGGCATCAGTCGGGTCCGGAGCGGCGGCATGAATGCCACCGTAGGATGCACAGGTGCCGACTGCCAGGCAATATTCGGCACGGGGGGCCAAGCGCTTCACCCATTCGTACATGGTGCGATTTGTGCCGGCGAGGCGGTTGAAAAGCCCGGTGCCGTTGGGACCGCGTAGGATGGAGCCTTCAATGCAGAGAAAATCGAGTGGTGTCCGGCCGTCGGCCACAGCTTCGAGAATCTCGATTGCCTCGACGCCCGTCTCCTCACTCAGGGATGGGTGCCACAACAGGTCGATACCAAAGGCCTTCAGTTCACGCGCCCAGCCCTGGGCGCCATTGTCCAGCACGGACATGGTGCATCCGCCGCAACTGCCGGCTTGCAGCCAAAGCAAGCTCTTCGGTCGATCAACTGTGGTCTTGCCGGTGAACATAGTTGCCGAACCTCGCATCTCGGAGCGGGTCGGTCAACCAAGCGTTCGGACAACAGTCCGCCGCCCGACTGGTTCCGGCGCCGAGCGATCGTCTTAGGGTCAGACATATCAGCGCATTGAAGATCCCGGGCGCGCCATCGGCAGGCACATTAATTGTCCGGCTACTTTTCTGCTCGATGCGGATATCCGCGGTTCCCGTCTCGCTGGTCAGCTGGACGGCTCTCCCGTTTCGCCGGACATCGGAGTGCTCGACAAAATGCTCGCAGATCTCATCGAGCATGGCCGAGGCGTTCATCGGCACCGCGGTACCCGTGAGCTTGAGTTCGTGAACTCCGGTCATCATCGCTCCTCTTTCCCTAGATTGTCCAATTTTGCCAGATGATCCCGTTCCGCGAACATCCGGTGCCTGCCGATGGGTAGCATGATCGGCTTTCCCGACGTCGGGTCGGCAATGATGCGGCTCTCCAGTCCGAAAACATCGCGCACGTTTTCTGCGGTCAGGACGTCCTCCGGTCTGCCGGAGGCATGCAGGCGTCCCTGCGCCATCGCAACCAGATGGTCGGCGTAACACGCGGCAAGGTTCAGGTCGTGGAGGACCATGACGATGGCGGTCCCGCGGGTGTGGTTCAGGTCGGTCAAAAGATCGAGCACCTAGACCTGATGGCTGATGTCGAGAAAGGTGGTCGGCTCGTCCAGCAGCAGCAGATCCGTCTGCTGCGCCAAGGCCATGGCAATCCACACACGCTGGCGCTGCCCGCCGGAAAGCTCGTCCACTGGCCGCTCGGCAAGATCAACCGTTCTCGTTACCTATAGGGCCGCAGCCAACGCCTCATCGTCGCGCCGGGTCCAGCCCGACGGCATTCCGTGATGCGGATGCCGTCCGCGGCTGACGAGGTCGACAACCGTTGTACCTTCAGGCGCAATCGGCGACTGCGGCAACAATCCGAGTGTCTGCGCCAGCTGCCGGGGCGGCGTTTGATTGAATAGCCCCGCAATGCGGAGACCGCGGGCGCCCTCGCCGCCGAATTCGCGGACGTGCGGGTTGCCTCTGACAACAAGTCCGTCATCGATGGATCCGAAGCCGTCTTCCTCGCCATTCGCCCGCAGATCGCCGAGGAGGTTATTCGGCCCCTCGTTTTCCAGCGCGGCCAGCGCGTCATCTGCATCATCGCAGCGACCGAGCGCCAGACCCTTCTCGAATGGATCGGCACGGATGTCCACCTTACCCAGGCGCTACCGTTGCCCTTCGTCGAAGACCGGGAGGGTGTCACGGCGATCTTTCCGCCCGACGAGTTCACCGCAGCTCTGTTCAATTCGCTCGGCACGGCCGTCCAGCGCGAAACCCGTGAGGAATACGACCTGCTTGCCGCAGCGAGCGCCACGAAGGGCGAGCTCCACGAACAGGTGTGGATGGATTTGACTGGAATGGCGGCATGACGGCGCTCCTCGACGGACTGGACCGTGTTCTCGCACGCATTCGCGGATGACCGGGAAAAATCAGGAATCGAAGCACAGGTTCCGAAGAAATCACCCGAACGGCCTATCTGGGCGGCACAAAGCGCGAGTTAGCGCTTGCACGCTTAACAAGTAAAAACTATCTATTTTAGAGAATATAGCCGCGACACGGCTGGCCAGCCACAGGCCGCCAGCTTGCAAGAACCTGATCGAGTCCCGCAATGCTCACGAAAAAAGGCAAATACGGATTGAAGGCGCTGGTCGATCTGGCGCAGCTCGGTCCGGGCGAAACCGCGTTCGTCACAGAGATCGCCACGCGCAACAACATCCCGAAGAAGTTTCTCGACACCATCCTTCTCGAATTGCGAAACAACGGCATTCTTCGCTCGAAGAAGGGACCGAACGGCGGCTATTCGCTGTCCAAGCCGGCAGACGAGATCATGATCGGCCAGGTCATCCGGGCGCTCGACGGGCCGCTCGCTCCGATCCGCTGCGCGAGCCGCACCGCCTTCGAAGCCTGTGACGACTGCGCCGACCCGGAAGCCTGTCAGGTGAGACTGTCGATGACCGAGGTGCGCGACGCCATCGCCACCATTCTCGACAACATGACGCTGACCCAGTTCACCGAAGGCAAGAAGGGTGCTTCAGCACTCCTGGCCGAGCCGCAGGCGCAATAAGCGTTTCCTGATCAGTGCGACTGTGGCTGGCGGGCCGAGATGGCCTGCCTGCCAAGAGCCTTGACCGCGGACTCGTCTCCGCGAAGGTCGAGCCTGCCATCATTCAGGCCCCGCAGGGCGATCCCGAGGATCAAGGCAAGCCGCCGTGCATCCGCAATCGCCGCGACGGATGCATTGACCTGCGCCACATCTATCGCTTCCGCCACGCGCGCCAGCAGCGCGCCAATCATCTCGATCTCCACCTCGCCCTTGCCAACGAGAAATTCATCGACGCCCGACACATCGGTCGTTGCAGCCAGACGCTCTCTGGCAAGGCGGCGCGCCCTGCCGAGGGAGGTCGCGGCAACGAGCAGCAGTGCCAACGCTTCCGACATTGCGGGCGCTTGATGCGAGAGCGGAAGCACGGCATCTGCAGCGACATGCACACTGTCGAACACGACCGTGGCAACACGTCCTGCATCACCGAGAGGCTGGCCAACAACACCGGGCGTACCACGTGAGATGAGCAGCAACGCAACCTTTTCCTGGTCGCCCAGGGCGGGCACCGCAAGCCATTCGGCAGCCAAAGCGGTCCTGGTGAACTCCGCCCGCCCGGTCAGTCGGAACCCCATTCCTTCCGGCTCAAAGGATGTCGTGATGCCCTGCGGGTCAATCCCGATCGCGGTAGGGCCGCTGAAGCGATCCCCTGATGCGACCCTCGCGAAAACACTCCGCCGCTGCTCCTCGGATCCGCCGCCGCGGACCGTTTCCAATGTCACGCAGTGGGAAGCGAAGGCTTCGGCGAGATCTTGCGAAAGCGCGGCCAGAAGGGCGACCGCATCGGCGAGGATGATGTTGGAGACGTCGAGACCACCGAAATCACTCGGTACCGACACCGCCAGCAGACCGGATGGCCCCAAAATGTCTGCTGCGGCCTCGCGCTTCGGCTCGGCCGGAGTGGGGCGCAGGGCCGACGCAATGGCCACCACGGCGTCCTCCGCGTCGATACGGGAGGGCACAGGGCGCAGGTGCTCATGCAGATGCGTAATGGTTCCCATCGCTTGATCCTCGAATACCCGTCCCGGCTGAGACAGCGGCTTTGCCGTGCGCCGGCCGACGACAGAGAAAACGTGTGCCGTCAAAGCAGAACGACGATGGATGCGATGAAGAACACTGCGCAGGCGACGGCCACATGCGCCAGACGATCCGCCGGCGCTGATGTGTTCGTACGGGCATTCAAGGAACTCGACTGAAACTGGGCCATGATCGCCTCCTGACTAGAGAACCGGGAACATGCCCCAGAAAAAGAAGTTTTCGCGGTCGCGGGCAGACTTGGCACCCTCGCCGGATTGTCGAGCCTCGGTCTCTTCCCCGGGCGTCGAGACTTCGCTCGACGTCGAGCGATCAACCTTCGCGGGCCTGCGCGAGATCCCGAACAGATCGAAGGAAAAGGTTTCTATACCGAAAGGCATGTCTTCATTCCTCCTGCTGCGCTCATCATGAGCAGATGCCCCAGTGTCGCCGCATTTTGTCCGATCGTCAATATTTTCGATAAAAACACTATTCTATTATACGGAGCCGGCTTGGGACATCTTTCCGCCGGCCGAGGCGACGGGAAAAAATGTCGAAGCCGGCCCCGGAGGGAAGTCCGTCACCCGCCAAATGCCGAATAGCGACCGTTGCCATAGACTAGGGAGCCGCCGCCGAGAACGCGGATGCCAACGACACGGCCGATGACGATCGCGTGGCTGTGGCGCTCCAGCACCTCTTCAACCTCACAGTCGATCGCCGATGCCGCATCTTCCAGGACGGGTGCACCGGAGACGAGCGTGGTCCAGCTGGCGCCGCGATAACGGTCCGGCCCCTTGAGACCGCCGCGACCGGCGAACTGGTTTGCCAGGCCTTCATGCAGCGGACCGACGATGTTGACGCAGAAGTGTCCATAACGCTCGACCACCGGCCAGGTCGATGACGTCCGGTTAAGGGAGACGAGCATGCGCGGCGGTTCGACCGAAAGGGCAGTAGCCGACGTCACGGTCGCACCCGTGCGCGCTTCTCCCTCGCCGGCCGTAATGATGCTGACGCCGCCCGTCAGATTGCGGAGCGCAGACTTCAGTCCGTCCGCGTCGACGGCGTGCTCCGCAGCCGCGTAGATCGGGTCGCGCCTGACCAGGCCGAGGTTGATGGAAGAGCTGCTCATCGGGACCTCCGTGGAAGATGGCGAACACATGTCGGGGAACATTTCTAACGGCGCAAACGTCGTTATCGTAGACATCCGATTTTATAATCTATATATTTTATAGAAAATATGTCTGTGCCAATTGCGTTCGGAGGCACTTTCGAGGTCCGCCGCTTCAACCGAAGGGAGAACGGAATGCTGCGAATTACCCTGCCCTTTGAAAGACATATCACACCGCTCGGCAACCGGCACTGCCGCGTCGCCATCATCGGCGGCGGCTTCACTGGTGCCTCGCTCGCCCGCGAGCTGGCAATTGCCTCCGACTGGGGCGAACATGAGATCACGATCTTCGAACCGCGCTCATCGCTTGGGTCGGGCCTTGCCTACGACACCACCGATCCGGCGCTCAGACTGAATGTCGAGGCAGCGCGCATGCGTGGCACCCCCGGCAAACCCGCGGCGTTTGTCCGCTGGCTCGAAACCAGCGGCGCGGTCGAAGCGGACCCCGACGCCCGCACGGAAACAGGCGCCATCTATGCCCGACGCTCCGATTTCGCCCGCTTCATGGCCGAAACGATGCAACCCTTCCTCGACAAAGGCTCCATTCGACATGTCCGCGAATGCGTGGAGACTGTGAAGAGGAACGGTCGCGGGTGGCGCGTGAGCGGCCACCTCGGCACCGGGGTCGACGCGGACATCGTCGTCATCGCGACGAGCCATCCCAAACCCAAGGCTCCCGGCATGATCGCACTGGCGCTCAACGGCCATCCTCGGTTCATCACCGATCCGTCAGAAACGGATGCCCTCGCGCCCATTCGCTCCGGCGAGCGGGTTCTGGTGCTTGGCGCCGGCCTCACAGCGCTCGACATCGTGGCATCGCTTCGAAATCGCGGTCACAACGGAGAAATCGTGGCATTTTCCCGGTCTGGTCTGTTGCCCCAGGCACAGCCGCCCGTACAGCCGGCTTCCACGGGTAACTTCGTGGTTCCGGCTCCATCCAGCGCGCGCGACCTTCTGCGGCGAGTCCGACTGGCCATAGCCGATGCCGAGCGCGCCGGCCTGCCGTGGCAAAGCGTGTTCGATGCCCTGCGCCAGCAGGGGCAGACGATCTGGCATGCGCTGATCGAAACCGAACAGTCTCGTCTGCTCCGGCATCTTCGGCGACGCTTCGAAACACATCGCTACAGGATGCCGCCACAGGTTGCCGCCCTTGTCCGCCAGGCCGTCGATGACGGAGGCCTCAGCTTCCGGGTCGGCCGCATCTGTCGCGTCGAGCGCGGCGCCCACGCTATTTCCGTCGACCTGATCGTCAGGCCGGAAGGCGTCGTGGAGAGACAGAGCTTCGAGTGGGTGGTGGTGGCGACCGGACCGGATCACAAGGGCGCCATCGCCGCACAACCTTACCTCACCGATCTGGAAGCCGACGGCCTCGTGAAGGGGGACCCTCATGGGCTCGGCCTTGCCTGCGACCGTCAAAGCCGCGCGATTGGACGGAACGGTCTGGCTGTGCACGGCCTCTTCATCGCCGGTCCGTTGGCACGGGGCACTTTCGGCGAACTGACCGGCGTTCCTGAGATTGCCGCGCAATGCGAACAGATTGCCTCGACGATCCTCGAAGGCAACACTGCTCGTCACTCACTCTTCAAGCATTCCTAGTCGCAAGACGGCCTCCTATCGTCAGGTCGGAGGCCGTCCCGTCACCCATTCGTTTCCGTTCCTCACCTTCACCCTTCGCCGAGGATCGCTTCGAGCAACTGCCGCTCCAGCGCGCCGAGGGCGGGATCACCATGATGCCGCGGATGCTCCGCCCGGACCTCGAGATCGAGGGCAATTCGACCTTCATCGAGCACGATCACCCGATCCGCAAGGTTCACCGCCTCACTGACATCGTGGGTGACGAGGACGGCAGTGAACCCGAGTTCACGCCAAACGCGGCTGATGAGCTGTTGCATGGTAATGCGGGTCAGCGCATCGAGCGCCCCGAGCGGTTCGTCCAGCACAAGCAGGCCGGGTCTGCTGACCAACGCTCGCGCCAGCGCGACGCGCTGCCGCTGACCGCCGGACAGGCGAGACGGCCATTGTGCGGCCTTTTCGGGAAGCTGGACCTCTTCCAGGGCCGCCAGCGCTTCACGCCGCGCGCGGGATGGGTCCACACCCTCGCCCAGCCCAACCACGACATTGTCCAGCACGCTCGCCCAGGGCAGAAGCCGCGGCTCCTGAAAGACAATGCGCGCATTCGGCGATGCCGGGTGGCCATCGGTGTCGCCGAAGCCGAGCGATCCGGCACTCTGTTCGTCGAGGCCAACCAGCAGCCGCAGGAGCGTGCTCTTGCCGCAACCGCTCTTGCCGACGATTGCGAGAAACTGGCCCGCAGGAACGTCCAGATCGATCCCCCGCAGGACGTGATTGTCGCCGAAACGTTTTTCGACGCCGCGCAGACGAATGGCCACGGGGCCGGTTCGATCCGCGGCGACCGGACCTTTAGCATCATCCGCATCGGTCCTCATGTATTCCGGGCGCTCCGCGAGCATGTGAAGAGAATAGCGGTTCATGGTTCGCTCCTCAGCGCTGATAGGCGGGGTTCCAGGAAAGGCTGCGCCGTTCGAGTGCCCGGGCGATCATGTCGGCCAGCTTGCCAAGTGCCGCGTAGATCAGCAGCGACAACACGACGACGTCGGTCATCATGAATTCGCGCGCTTCATTGGCCATGTGCCCGATGCCCGAGGAGGCGGCGATCGATTCCGAGACGATCAGCGTCAGCCACATGATGCCGAGCGCATAGCGCAAGCCGACGAAGATCGAGGGCAGGGCACCGGGAAAGATGACCTTGCGGAACAAGGTGAACCCGCTCATGCCGTAAACCCGGCCCATTTCCAGCAGGTCGCGGTCGACGTTGCGCACCCCGTGAAACGTGTTGAGATAGACGGGGAAGAGCACACCAAGCGAGGTGAGGAAGAGCTTCGATTCCTCGCCGATGCCGAACCACAAGATGACGAGCGGGATCATCGCCAGATGCGGGATGGTGCGCAGCATCTGCAGGGTCGTGTCGGTCAGTTGCTCCGACAGCCGGGAGACGCCATTGGCGATTCCGAGAGCCAGCCCGATAGAGCCGCCGACCAGGAGACCGGCCAGGGCCCGGGCGCCACTGACGGCGATGTCGTTCAGCAGCGCACCGCTGCTCAACTGGTCGACGAAGGCGAGAACCACATCGCTTGGCGCCGGCATGACGCGCGACGAGATCCACCCCGCCGACGACAGGAGCTGCCAGACGGCAATCACCGCGACCGGAAGCAGGAAGGGCAGGAACGGCCCGAGGCGAAAGGACGGCAGCCGGAGCGAGCGCCCTTCCTCGCGCCGGCGCTCGGACCGGGCTTCCGTTGCGATGTCATATGCGGTCATGGGGTACTCCTCTTGCCTATGCCTCACGTCGGCGAGTGGTCGACCGACGTGAGGCTATCCAGGGATCCCGGGCTCAAGAGCCGGAAACGAGCTTGACGTTGCCGCCGTGACCACCCCCGCCAAAGACCTGACGCTCGCCGAAAGAAGAGCGGATCTGGTTGCGGGGGCCGCCGAGACCGATCTCCGGAAACAGCAGTTCGGCGACGGTATAGGCTTCCTCGAGATGCGGATAACCGGAGGCGACAATCGTATCGATGCCGAGCTCCTGATATTCGCGCAGGCGCGCCGCCACCGTTTTTGGCGAGCCGACCAGCGCGGTGCCGGCGCCCGAACGAACCAGGCCAATGCCGGCCCAGAGGTTCGGCGAGACTTCCAGCTTGTCGCGTCGACCATTGTGGAGCGCCACCATACGGGCCTGACCGACGGAGTCGGAGTTCTTGGCGAACACCTCCTGGGCCGCAGCGATGGCTTCGTCGGAGAGTTTCGAGATGAGCTTGTCGGCGGCCGCCCATGCCTCTTCGTCCGTCTCGCGGACGATGAAGTGCAGCCGGATGCCGAAGCTCACGGTCCGGCCCTTGGCGGCGGCGGCCTTGCGCACGGTGGCGATCTTTTCGGCAACCTGTGCCGGCGGTTCGCCCCAAGTCAGATATTTGTCGACCAAACCTGCGGAGAACTCGATCGCCGCATCCGACGACCCCCCGAAATAGAGCGGCGGACGCGGTTCCTGGACCGGCGGAATGCCGAGCTGGGCGTCCAGCGCCTTGATGTACTTTCCGTCAAGATTGGCCTTGCCGGTCTCGATCAGGCTGTTGAAGACCTGGAAAAACTCATCGGCATGGGCATAGCGCTCGTCATGCGGAAGGAAGATGCCGTCTCCGGCGAGTTCCTGGGCACTGCCGCCGGCGACGATGTTCAGGAGCAGGCGTCCATTGGACACACGATCGAGCGTCGAGGCAAGGCGGGCATAATAGGCCGGGGACGCCGTGCCCGGGCGGATCGCGACCAGAAACTTCAACTTCTCCGTCACGGCCGCAAGATGGCCGGCCAGCACGAAGGATTCTTCGCAGGCTACACCCGTCGGGATCAGCACACCGGAATAGCCCAGCCGATCGACGGCCGTCGCAATCTCGCGGAAATAGCCCGGATCGGCGGGCCGGCTGCGGTCATCGGAGCCAAGATAGGATCCGTCGCCCGAAGTCGGGATGAACCAAAGGAAATCGAGCGGTTTTTCGGTCTTCGTCATGTCAATGTCCTTTCAGGAAATGGCTCAGCTCGCCTTCGGACGCCAGACGATGTCGGCGATTGCGAGCTTCTTCGGCAGGATGCCGAGATCGTGGAATTCATCGGCAAGGGCTTGCTGGTAGGCGATCGCCTCGTCGGTCAGCGGATGAACTCGGCCGAGATCGGCGCCCTTGCGCGTCAGCACGGTTCGCGTGACCTCGGCCGGTACGCCGGTGATCTGCGAAAGTGCGGCAACCGTCTCGTCGAGATGGGACTGGGCCCAGGCACCGGTGATCGCCAGTTCATCGATCACGTCGGCGATCACGTCCGGATTGGCAGCCGTGAAGTCGCCGTTACCGAAATAGAAGCTCCAGCTGTCGACGATACCCTCCGCCGTGGTTAGCACACGGGCGTGGGGATCTGCCTCGGCAACCGCATAGTAGGGATCCCAGATCGCCCAGGCGTCGATACTGCCGGTCTTGAAGGCGGCAGCGGCATCCGGCGGCGGAAGATCGACCGCGTCCACGTCGCCGATCGAAAGACCCGCCTTGCGCAAGGCCTTGACCGTGAAGTTATGGGCGCTCGATCCGCGCTTGAAAGCGACCTTCCTGCCCTTCAGGTCTTCAAGCTTGTCAAGGCCCGAGTCCTTGTGGACGAGAATGGCCGACCCGGTGGAGGGGCCGCGATAGGTCCCGACATAAAGCAGATTGCCATCAGCCGCCTGAGCGAAGAGCGGCGGTACGTCGCCGGTCGGACCGAAGTCGAGTGAGCCGGCGCCGAGGGCTTCCAGCAGTGGGGGACCTGAGGTGAATTCGGCCCATGTCACGGTGACGCCGTGCCTGGCGAGACGCTTTTCCAGAGCGCCGGTGCGCTTTGCGAGCGCCAGCACGCCATTCTTCTGCCAACCAATGCGGAATTCGGTTGCTGCCCGGGCCGGCCGTATGGCGGGCATCGCCAGCGACGTTGCCGCCGCCCCGATCAGGGCCAAGCTTTGCCTGCGCGTAATCATCTGGTCTCTCCGTTGCGGGTTGACGGGCTCAGCTGGCTTTTGCTCGCCAGACGATGTCCGAGATGGTGAGTTTCCTGGGCAGAACCCCGAGCGCGTGGAAATCGTCGGCCAGTGCCTGCTGGTAGGCGACGGCCTCGTCCGAGATAGGGGCGACCTTTCCGAGATCAGAACCGGCCCGCGTCAGGGTGACGCGGGTGACGTCCACGGGAACACCGGTGATCTGCGAAAGCGCCTCTGCGGTTCCATCGATGTTAGCCTGGGCGGCTGCGCCGACCTTTGCGAGCTCGTCGAGGATCTCGGTGATCAGCTCCGGATTTTCCGCCGCGAACTTGCCGTTGCCAAGGAAATAACCCCACGCCTCGACAATACCCTCGGAGGTGCTTAGCAGGCGTGCGTTCGGATCTTTCTCGGCGACGGCGAAATAGGGATCCCAGATCGACCAGGCGTCGACGCTTCCGTTCTTGAAGGCGGCCGCCGCATCCGGGGGCGGCAGGTCGACGCTCTCGACATCATTCGGCGTGAGGCCGGCCTTGGCGAGCGCCTTGAATGCAAAGTTATGCGCACTCGATCCGCGCTTGTAGGCAAGCTTGACGCCCTTGAGGTCGGCCAGCGTCTTGATCGGGGAATCCTTGTGCACCAGGATTCCGTGGAATGCTGCCGGCGGCTTGTAGGTGCCGACATAGACCAGATCACCGCCCGCGGCCTGAGCAAAAAGCGGAGGCACGTCGCCGGTCGGGCCGAAATCGAGCGCACCTGCGCCGAGTGCCTCAAGCAGCGGCGGGCCGGAGGTAAACTCGGACCATTCGATGGTTATGCCGTGATCGGCGAAGCGCTTTTCGAGCGCGCCCTGCTGCTTGGCAAGGGCCAGAACCCCGAATTTCTGCCAGCCGATGCGGATGACCTTGGCTTCGGCACGCGCCACCCCGGCAAACGGAACAGCGAATACGGCAAGCGCCGCGGCGAGTTTGAGACCCTGTCTCCTGGTAATCATGTCCGACCTCCGATCGAGCGCCTCGCAAGCGCCGCTAAAACGATGGTCCTACGGTAATAATCTCTATAGTTTTTGTAAGGAATTTTATTCCAACCGATCAGCCCGAGTGGAGATTATCTGTCGCGGCAACGGCGATTCCGTGAAGCGGAACAGCCGATATGACCGCATCGCATTCCAACTCGTACGCGCGCCAAAGCGTGGCGAAACGGCGTTCATCACCGTCCAACCACGCCTATTGCCGGCAGCTGCGTTCTCAGACCGCCTGATCGTGCGACGGCTTCTCCCAGAGATTGACCCCGCCCTCGACGGCATAGCGATCAATCTCGGCGAGCTCCGCGTCCGTGAACGACAGGCCGTTCAGCGCGGCCACGTTCTCCTCGACCTGCGCGGCCGAACTGGCGCCGATCAGCGCGGATGTGACACGCGGGTCGCGCAACACCCAGGCCAGAGCCAGCTGGGCGAGGGACTGGCCGCGGCGGGCGGCGATCTCGTTCAAGGACCGCGCACGTTCGATGTTTTCCTCCTTGAGATGGTCCGGTCTCAGGAAGTCGCCGCCGGGACGATTGACCCGGGCGTCCACCGGAATACCGTTCAGGTACTTGCCGGTCAGTAATCCCTGGGCCAGCGGCGTGAAGGCGATGACCCCGGCCCCGACCTCCCCGGACGCGGCGAGCAGATCCTTTTCGACCCAGCGATTGAAGAGATTGTAGGACGGCTGGTTGATCAGCAGCGGCACGCCTCGCTCGGCCAGCAGCTCCGCGATCTCCCGGGTCTTGGTGCCGGAATAGGACGAGATGCCGACATAGAGGGCCTTGCCCTGCTCGACGGCGGAAGCCAGTGCGGAGGCGGTCTCCGCGAGCGGGGTCTCGGCATCGAAACGGTGCGAATAGAAGATATCCACATAGTCGACGCCGAGCCGTTGCAGGCTCTGATCGAGACTCGAGAGCAGCGCCTTGCGGGAGCCGCCGCCCCGTCCGTAGGGGCCTGGCCACATGTCCCAGCCCGCCTTGGTGGAGATGATCAGTTCGTCGCGGTGACCGGCGAGGTCCTGCTTCAGGACACGACCGAAATTGATCTCGGCACTCCCAGCCGGCGGTCCGTAATTGTTGGCGAGGTCGAAATGGGTGATCCCGAGATCGAAGGCCTTGAAGAGGATCGATCGCTGCGTGTCGAGCGGCGTCGTGTCGCCGAAATTGTGCCAGAGACCGAGCGAAATTGCCGGTAGTTTGAGGCCGCTTCGGTCGACACGACGATAGATGGCGTTGTCATAACGGTCGGGTGCGGGGGTGTAGGTCATCGAGTGTTTCCATTGACCGAAAGAGACCGGACACAGGCTTTGTCGAAAGCCTGTGTCCGGCAAGTTGGACTTGCCCCCAACTAGAGGGCACCATGCCTCGGCGGCAATTGGCCGTTGAGGTAGTAGTTGCCGATATGGTGGTATTTCCAACGCACCGGATCGTGCAGCGAATGGGTGCGGGCATTGCGCCAGAACCGGTCGAGGCCGTAGCTTTCGAGCGTAGAACGGGCACCGCCGAGTTCGATCAGCTTGTTCGCCGCCAGTTGCGCGACTTCGGTTCCGAGTGCCTTGACCTCGGCGACAGCAATCGAAGCCTCCGCGACAGTCCTTTCGTTCGGATTGGCGGTTGCAATGTCCAGCAGCCGTCCGGCGCGTGTCAGCAGCGCATCGGCCGCATGAACGCGGATCGTCACATCGCCGATCTGGTGGATCGAATGCGGATCCTCATAGCCGTGGTCGATCGAGAGCTCGAAGAAGGGGCGCGCGTGAGCTCTTATGTAGGAAATCGCCTCGGCCAGGGCACCCCTGGCAACGCCAACCTGGACGGCCGAGTGAATGATCTGGGCGAATGGCCCCATCGGCGTTGGCTTTTCGAAAACGACGTCGTGGTCAACGATCTGGAACGGCGTGATCTCGACGTCGTCGAAGGTCACTGTGCCGCTGCCGGTCGACCGCTGGCCGAAGGACGACCAGTCGTCCACCAGGTCAAGGCCAGGAGTGGACCGGTCGACGAAGACGATATGGACCCGGCCCGCCTCGTCCTTCGCCACGGCAACGATAACGTGGGCGAACAGCGAACCGGTCGCATAGAATTTCTGACCGTTGAGCAGCAGTCTCCCGTCGCGTTTCACGAAGCTCGTCTTGTAGTCGACCGGCGTCCTGGTGCCGATTTCCGTGAAGGCGTTGCCAAGACGGTCCCCATCGAGGATACGCGCGAAATAGTGCCTCTTCTGCTCTTCCGAGCCGGCAAGCCGCAGCGCTTCCACCATGTAGAAGTGATTCTGCGGGATCTGACCGATCGATGAATCGGCCGCCGAGATGATCGCGGTCACCTCGGCGAGCGTGACGGCGGAGACTCCAGCCCCGCCATAGACCTTCGGCACGGTGATCGCCCAGAGGCCGGACTGCGAGAAGCGCTCGATTTCGGCGATCGGCAAACGTCGCTCGCGGTCGCGGGCGACGGCACCCGCCGCGAATTCGCGCGCCAGTTCCTGTGCCACGGCAATCGCCTCGACATCGTCCTTGATGACGTTGGCTTTCACGCGGCACGGCGGGATATGGGGTGCCGGGCGGCCTGCCGTCAACGCGGCCTCCCGGTGGAGTTTCCTGTCGTTCTGGCTCATTCGCCTCACCTCAGTTCCACGCATGACGCGGCGGGTTGACGCCGTTCAGGTAGTAGTTGCCGACATGGTAGAACTTCCAGCGGACAGGATCGTGGAGCGTATGCACGCGGGCATTGCGCCAATGACGATCAAGGCCGTGCTCAGCCAGCGTCGAACGGGTGCCGGCAAGCTCGAAGAGCTTGTTGGTGGCAAGAATGGCGATCTCGGTTGTCAGCACCTTGGATTCGGCCGTCTTGATGGTCGCTTCCGAAACCGTTCCCTCGTTCGGATCGCCATCGGCCACGTCGATCGCACGTCCGGCAATCTCGAGCAGGGCCTCGGCTGCGTGCAGCTTGATCTGGAGATCGCCGATCGCCGCAATGGTGAAGAGATCCTCGCCTGCGGTCTCCTTGCCGCTATCGAGCCACGGCCGGCTCTGGGTCTTGACGAAGGCGATGGTATCCTCGATCGCGCCACGGGCGATACCGAGATCGATCGCCGACTGGATGATCTGCGACACCGGTCCGGCCACCGTCGGATGCTCGAAGGACGTGACGTGCAACGCACGGGCCTTCGGTACCTTGACGTTCTCGATCCGGACACCGCCGGAAGCCGTGGTGCGCTGCCCGAAGCTCGACCAGTTGTTGGTGACCGTGAGGCCCTGGGCGTCCCGGTCGGCGAAGACCAGATAGGCCTGCCCGTCCTCGGTGACGGCAACGATCGGCACAACATGCGCAAGAAGCGCGCCCGTCGTGTAGAACTTTTCACCGTTGACGATCGCGTCATTGCCCTCGAAGCGAACGCGCGTCTCGAAGGCAGCAACCGTCTTCGACTTCAGCTCGGAAAAGGCATTGCCGAAACGGATGCCCGACAGCGCCAGGGCAAAGAGATCGCGTTTCTGCTCGTCGGTACCGTCGAGGTCGATCGTGCCGACGATCGCAAGGTGGTTCTGGGTGATCTGGGCAATCGCCGGATCGGCTGCCGCAATGGTCTCGATCACTTTGGCAAGCGTGGTGTAGGAAACGCCGGGCCCTCCGTAGGCCTTCGGCACGTTGATGCTCCAAAGACCGCTCTGCGAATACTCGTCGAGTTCGGCAATGGGCAGCAGCCCCTCGCGGTCACGCAGGGCAGCACCGACCTTGAACCGCTCGGCAAGCCGCTCGGCGATCTCGATGGCTTCGGCGTCCGTCTGGACGACGTGGGCCGGCGTCGCCGGACGAGGGCGCGGCGCCACCGGATCGGTGGAATTGACGCGCGGGTGAATGGAATAGTCGATCTTGGTTTCGGGAAGAGTGCCCATGGTCATGTCCTCATTGAGAAAAGGGGAAAGAAAAAATCAGCTTCCGGTCGGACGCAGCGCTTCGGCGCGCTTGATCGCCTCGATGTCGCGATACCGGGCACCCGGATGCGGGGCCTCAAGCCGGGCGCCGCGACCGAAGAGCTTTTCGCGCAGGGTGCCCGGACGATACTCCTTCGGATAAACGCCGCGTTTCTGCAGTTCGGGAACAAGATAGCCGACGATGTTCTCGAAGGTTTCCGGGGTTACCGCATAGGCGAGATTGAAGCCGTCGACACCGGTTTCCTCGACCCATTGCTGCAGCTCGTCGGCAACGGTCGCGGGAGAACCGACGACGACCGGACCCATGCCGCCGACACCACCCCATTCGGCAAGCTCGCGGATCGTCCAGCGCTTGTTCGGGTCACCTTCCGAAAGGCTTTCCACCGCCGAATGGATCGCGTTCGTCTCGACCTTGCGGACCAGATCGTCCGGGCGGTATTGCGAGAAATCGATGCCGGTCCAGCCGGACATGAAGACCAGCGAGCCGTCATAGGAAACGTAGTCCAGGTAGTCCCGGAACTTGGCCTTGGCCTTTTCGTCCGTTTCGTCGACGATGACCGTCAGGAGGTTATAGATCCTGAGACTGTCCGGCGAGCGACCCGCGGCAACGGCCCGCTCACGGACGTCATTGACGTACTTGCGCAGGATGGTCTTGGTCTGCGCGGCGACGAAGACGCATTCGGCGTGTTCTGCCGCGAACTTCTTGCCAGCCCCGGAGGCGCCGGCCTGATAAAGAACCGGCGTGCGCTGCGGCGACGGTTCGGTCAACGCATAGCCGGGAACGTCGAAATACTTGCCCCGGTGGCCGATCTCGTGAACCTTTTCCGGCAGCGTGAAGACGCGGTTCTCACGGTCGCGCACGACGGCGCCGTCTTCCCAGGAGCCTTCCAGCAGCTTGTAGATCACCTCGAGATACTCGTTGGCGATATCGTAGCGGTTGTCGTGGCGCTGCAATCCGGCCTGGCCGACATTCTTCGCGCCGCTCTCCAGGTAGGAGGTCACGATGTTCCAGCCGACACGACCCTTGGTGTGGTGGTCGGCCGTCGCGAGACGGCGGGCAAAGGTGTAGGGATGCTCGAAGGACGTCGAGGCGGTGATGCCGATGCCGAGGTGTTCTGTGGCGAGGGCGATCGGCGCCGCAAGCTGCAGCGGATCGTTGACCGGGATCTGTGCCGCCTGGTGGATGGCGTGATAGTTGTTGCCCTTGTAGACGTTATAATAGCCGATCACATCGGCGATGAAGATGCCGTCGAAGATGCCGCTCTCCAGCGTACGGGCGAGATCCTGCCAGTAATCGAGGTCCTTGTATTTCCACGAGCGGTCCCTCGGATGGGCCCAAAGCCCCGGCGACTGATGGCCAACGCAGTTCATGTCGAAGGCGTTGAAGTGAATGGTCTTGCTCATCGAAAGGCTCCTGTATGCGTCAGCCCGGTTCCAACAGGGGTGCAGCATCGCAGAGCAGGCAGACAATAACAGTTATTCTATATTTTTTATGGATTAATTGGAGAAAGGTTTTTCTGTAGAAGCGCCATTTGATGAAAACCCCTGAGTCCACCCCGCGGCCCAAAAGGACGGGGGGGACGGATGTCGATGCGGGTTCCAGGGCAAAACCATTTCCCTTGTAGTCGAACGGGCGACACAAACATACTTTGTCTATCTATTTTATATATTATAGCGTTCGATCCGCACCAGATGAGCGCTTTCGGCAGCCGGCACGAGCGTGACACCGCCGCCCACCGATGAGCGGTAGCGCTCATGGACCCGGCAAACCCTCACGCGATCCTGCCTGCGTTTCGACGCGTTGCGGAGGTCGCACCTTACCATCCTCCTGCGCGCGGCGTCCGGGGGACATGCAACCAGGAGAACTGAAATGACCATCCACACCCTGCCCGTCCATCTCCCACTCATCGACATCTCTCGTTTCCACGCCGGCACTGCCGAACGGGAACGCTTCATTGCCGATCTGCGGAAGACCCTTCACGATCACGGCTTCTTCTATCTCACCGGCCACGGCGTCGATCCGAAGCTGATCGCCGACGTGATTGCGACGTCGAAGCGCTTCTTCGCCCTGCCGCTGGAGGAGAAGTTGGAAATCGAGATGGTCAAGTCGCCGCATTTCCGCGGTTACAACCGAGCCGGCTACGAGCGCACCCGCGGCCAGCAGGACTGGCGCGAACAGCTCGACATCAACACCGAAGGCGAAGCCGTTGAGATCGGGCCGGATACGCCGGCCTGGAAGCGCCTTCTGGGGCCGAACCAGTGGCCTGCCGCGCTTCCGGACCTGAAGCCGCTGCTTCTTGCCTATCAGGCAGAGGTGACCCGCGTCGGGATCGATGTGCTGAAGGCGATCGCGGTCGCCCTCGGCCAGCCGGAAGATGCCTTCGCCCAGATCTACGAGCCGCAGCCCTCGCAGCTCCTGAAGATCATCCGCTATCCCGGCCGCGAAGTGGCTGAGACCGACCAGGGCGTCGGCGCCCACAAGGATGGCGGCTTCGTGACCGTCCTCCTGCAGGACACCGTTCCAGGGCTCCGCGTCCAGACCGAAGACGGCGTCTGGCTCGATGCCCCGCCGGTCCCGGGCACATTCGTCATCAATACCGGCGAGCTGCTGGAACTGGCGACCAACGGCTTCGTCCGGGCCGACGTGCACGATGTCGTCGCCCCGCCGGCCGGTGTCGAACGCTTCTCGGTCGCGTTCTTCCTCGGTTCGCGCTACGACGCCACTATTCCGGTCATAGACCTGCCGCAGGAACTGAAGCGGGACGAGCGCGGCGTGACCGTCGATCCGCTCAACCCGATATTCCGTGAAGTGGGCCAGAATCATCTGAAGAGCCGCCTGCGCTCGCATCCGGACGTCGCCCGCGCCCACCATGCGGACCTGCTCACGCCGGAGCAACTTGCAGGTGAGGCCGTGGCGTCGGCCTACTGATCCCCCGGCGGCCCCGGAACCCAGCATCCGGGGCCGATACCGGCCTGCCACAAGGCGATGGCTGCCGAGAAGAAAAATCCTCCAAGGAGTTTTTCATTAGTCTATAAAATCTATCAAATATATATTTTATATTTATCCTGTCCCCGCATACAGCAACGGGGATAACCGATGACCATCGACACTTCCAAGAAACCGGCCGCGAGCACCTTCTCGCGCCGCACCCTCCTGAAGACCGCCGGTATTGCCGGCGCAGCAGCCGGTTTCGGCGCGCTGGCAGGCCGAACCGGCTCCTATGCCATTGCCGGCAATCTCATTCCCATCAAGCTCGAATGGACCGAGGTCGCCGCCTGCCACTCGCCTGTCGGTTTCGGTCTCGCCAAGGGCATCTACGCCAAGCACGGCCTCGAGGTCGAGCTGTTCTACCAGGGAGCCAGCGGCCAGACGCTGATCCAGGCGCTTGCCACCCGCAAGGCGGAAGCCGGACCGGGCCTGCTCTACGACTGGCTGAAGCCGATCGAGCAGGGCTTCGACGTCAAGCTCTTCGCCGGCTCCCATGGCGGCTGCCAGCGGGTCCTCGTCAAACCGGATTCGGGCATCACGACGTTGACGGACCTCAAGGGCAAGACGATTGGCACCTTCGACGTCATGTCACCGTCCCGCGTCGCCTTCTCCGCCGCGCTGGCCAAAGCGGGCCTCAATCCGGAAACGGATGTCACCTGGAAGGTCTTCCCCTTCGACCTCGTCGCCGAAGGCGTCCTGAAGGGAGAAGCCGATGCCGTCGCTCACATGGACCCCTGGGCCTATTCCTACGAGAAACAGCACGGCTTCGTGAAGATCGCCGACACCCAGACCGGCGCCTTCCAGGACCGCGTCTGCTGCGTTCTCGGCGTCAACGGCGACTATTACGAAGCCAACAAGGATGCGATCAAGCGGGTCGCGGCCGCCAATCTCGAGATCCACCAGTATACCGCCCAGCATCCGGACGAAGTGGCGAAGTGGTACTTCGATACGCTGAAACCCGGCCTGCCGCTTGAGGATCTGACGGAAGTTCTCGCCTCGTTCACCTATCACGACCACTGGTTCGGCAAGGAACTGCTGAAGGAGGTCAAGATCGGCTACGAGGATCTGAAGCTGACCGGCGTTGCCGATGCCTCGACCGATCCCGAGGAGATCGCCAATCGCATCACCATCGACATCTTCGCGTGAGCCGGCCATGAGCGAGGTCATTCGAAGCGAAGTCCAACTTCTCTCCGGGGCGGATACGCCCCGGAGAACCCTCCTGTGGCGCGACGGCCTGCTCGCGGCTGCAGCCTGGGCCGCAACGAGCGCCGTGACCGCCCTGCTGCCGGATGTCATCGGCTGGGGCGCGACCGAACTCTTCGCCGTCGTCACGGGCATCGTGGCCGCATCCTTCCTCGTCCTTTCGCTTGTGGTGCCGCTGTTCGGCCGGTCCGCACAGACGCTGGTCCACTATGGTCCGTGGTTCATCGCGCTCGGCGTCTGGTTGGCGCTCTGGGAACTCGTCACGGCCAAGCTCGGCTGGTTGCCGAAGCCGTTTTTCTCCCCGCCGCAGGGGTTGCTGCATGTCTATGTCACGGACTGGGAACGCCTGCTCGTCTGCGTCGCCTACACCGCGCGTCTCTGGGGTCTCGGCTTCTTCTCCGGCATCGTCGTCGGCTTTGCCGCCGGTGTCGCGCTCGGCTGGTCCAAGCGCTTCGCCTATTGGGGCATGCCACTTTTGAAACTGATCGGGCCGGTCCCGGCCAGCGCCTGGATCCCCTGCACCTTCTTCATCTTCCCGAGCACCTTTCACGCCTCGATTTTTCTCGTCGCGCTGGCCTCCGGGATTCCCGTCGCGATCCTGACCGCCGCGGGCGTCGGACAGGTGAACCGCGCCTATTACGACGTGGCCCGCACGCTCGGGGCCTCCAACCGCTACCTGATCTTCAAGGTCGCGATCCCGGCCTCGCTGCCCAATGTCTTCGTCGGCCTGTTCATGGGGCTCTACTATTCCTTTGCCGTTCTGGTCGTCGCAGAGATGCTCGGCGCCAAGTTCGGCCTTGGATGGTACCTGCAGTTCAACACGGCCTATTCGGCCTATGCCAATGTCTACGCAGCCCTGATCGTCACGGCACTGATCTGCGCCGGCCTCGTCCGCCTGCTTTTCGTCGCCCGCGATCGTCTGCTTGGCTGGCAGAAGGGGATCCTCTGATGGCGCTTGCCTTTCAATCCACCTCGCCCCAGATTCGCAATGTCACCCTCGACATTGATCGCGTCACACACGCCTACGACCTCGGCGACCGGCTACTTCCGGTCCTAGACAGTGTCTCGATGACGGTGAAGCCGGGCGAGTTCGTCGCGCTTCTCGGCCCGTCCGGTTGCGGCAAGTCGACCCTCCTGCGCCTGGCGGCAGGGCTGGAGACGCCGCTTGAAGGAACGTTGCGCGAAGACGGCGAACCGATCGACAGGCCGGATCCGGATCGTATCCTGGTGTTCCAGGAGGCCACGCTGTTCCCATGGCTCACCGTCCGCAAGAATATCGCGACGGGGCTGGATGCCCGGGGCGTGCTCAAGGAACAGGGGCACCGGATCGACGAAATCCTGAAACTGGTGCGGTTGGAAGCCTTTGCCGATGCCTATCCGCATCAGCTCTCGGGCGGCATGGCGCAACGCGTGGCCATCGCCCGGGCGCTGGTCAATGAACCGAAGCTGCTGCTGCTCGACGAACCGTTCGGCAAGCTCGACTCCCTCACCCGGCTGTCGATGCAGAACGAACTGCTGCAATTGTGGAAGGACGTCGGCTTCACCGCACTCCTCGTCACCCACGACGTCGAGGAAGCGCTGCTGCTCGCCGATCGCGTCATCGTATTTTCCGACCGACCCGCCCGCATCGTCGCCGAGGTGCCGGTCGAGAAACCACATCCGCGCCGGCGCGACGATGCCGATCTCGTGAATCTGCGCCAGACATTGCTCGGACAGCTCGGGGTCGCCCATGACGTCTGATCCGCGGCTCCCGGTCCTGCTCGCCATCCTCGGCGCCATTCTCACGGCACTCGCCGTCGGCTGGTGGTGGCTCATCTTCGGCACCGTCGTCGAGAACGGCTACATCACGCATGCGCAGGCGGCAACATGCCTCGCCGGTACATCCGACCTCTGCAATCTCGCCCAGGCGCTCTGCACCAACAACCATCTCTTCGGCATCCGCTGGTACGCGCCGGAGGCCCTGTGGGCCGGCGCCGCCCTTCTCGCCACGGCTCTCGTCATCCTGACCTTTCGGGCCAATGCCCGTGCAATCCATCAGCCAAGCTCAACGGAGGTAGAACCATGACAATTCAGCAGTCGACCGAAACCATCCTGCAATCGGCAGCTCCGCAGGTCTCGCCGGGCGCGCCGACCTTCAGGAGCCTCCATCCGGAGACGCTGGCGCTCCATGGCGGCAACTTCCGCTTCGATCCGACAACCGGGGCCGTCGCGGTACCGATCTACCAGACCACGTCCTACCAGCTGCCAGGCACCGAAGGCGCCGACAAGCTGTTCGCGCTCGAGGCCCCAGGCCATCTCTACAGTCGCGTCTCCAACCCAACCCAGGATGCCTTCGAGCAACGACTGGCGGAAATCGAAGGCGGCGCGGCCGCCCTCGCCGTTTCCTCCGGCCAGGCGGCATCGGCCTTTGCCATCCTCAACGTGGCCCGCGCCGGCGACAACATCGTCAGCGCAGCCGGCCTCTATGGTGGCACCTGGGCGCTGTTCGCGGCAACACTCAAGAGCTTCGGCATCGAGACCCGCTTCGTCGATGCGGCCGATCCGGAAGCTTTTGCGCGCGCGACGGACGATCGCACCCGCGCCTACTACGCCGAGTCTCTACCCAACCCGAAGCTCGAGGTCTTCCCCATCGCCGAGGTCGCCGCCATTGGCCGCCGCTTCGGTATTCCACTGATCGTCGACAACACGGCGGCACCGCTCATCATTCGCCCACTCGAGCATGGGGCCGCGGTGGTGGTCTATTCGGCGACGAAATACATCGGCGGCCACGGGACATCGATCGGCGGGGCAATCATCGACGGGGGGAACTTCCCCTGGGCCGATCTCGCCAACCGGCAACCGAACCTCAACGAACCGGATCCCAGCTACCAGGGCAAGACCTGGATTGAAAAGGCCGATGCGATCGGCTTCTTCCCCTATATTCTCCGCGCGAGGGCAGTCTTGCTGCGTGACATCGGCGCAGCAATCAGTCCGCAGAACGCATTCCAGCTGATCCAGGGGCTCGAGACGCTCCCGTTGCGCCTGCGCCAGCACAACGAGAACGCGGTCAAGGTCGCAGACTTCCTGAAATCACATCCGAAGGTCTCGAACGTGATCTTTCCGAAGTTCCAGACGGGAATCGCCGGCGAACGTGCGGCGAAGTACCTGAAGTCTGGCTCCTATGGAGCGCTTATCGGCTTCGAGCTCAAGGGGGGACGCGAGGCCGGACGCCGCTTCATCGATGCGCTACAGCTCTTCTATCACCTCGCCAACATCGGCGATGCCCGCTCGCTGGCCATCCATCCTTCGACGACAACGCATTCCCAGCTCTCTGCCGACGACCAGCTCGCGACGGGGGTAACGCCGGGTTATGTCCGTCTTTCCATCGGCATCGAACATGCCGATGACATCATCTCCGATCTCTCCCAAGCGATCGAAGCTGCCTGACAAGGCTTCAAGCAGCAAGCAGAAGGGCCGGATGTACGCTTACATCCGGCCCTTCTGTTTTTCGACCCACTGACCGATCGATACCGTCCTACGGGAAGGAGCCCGGGACTTAACGACGGGCCTCGGGTTCGATCGCGATTTCGGCCAGGGAAGTGCGCAACTGATCCGCTACGAAGACGGCGTGGTCCGTGACCTGGGGCAGGCCCATAAGCTCGCCGAAGGTGCCGCGCGCCAACGGCCCGCCGATGAACAGGCCGGGCGCCACGTGACCGTCCGCACCGAAGGCACGGGACCGATCGTCACAGCGAAGCCCGAGCCCGCTCGGGCACAGGGACAGATAGCCTCGCTGCCCAAGCTCGGCGAGGAAGGGTTGCGACTCGAGGATGCTTCCATGCGCCGGACCCGTGGTCACGACGACTGCATCCACCGTCAGCTCGCGGTAGACACGGCTTCCCCTGAGCCTCACAACAATAGTCAAGGCTTCATCCCTCTTCGATGCGCAGGCGATCGAGGCGGCCAGGATCTCCAGGCGCCCCGTTCGAACAGCGTGGTCCAGTACATTCTCGACCTGCGGCGCAATGCGGAATCGGTGCGCATCCCAATAGGGACGCACGTGACGCACCAGCCGGCGGCGTTCTGACAGGGGGAGCGTTCGCCAGATCTCCTGACCCTGGCCACGAACCGCGTCCAGAACCACGTGCCAACCGAGGCCCTGATCCCCGGCCTCGCGCAGTGTCTTGCGGATACGCGACAGGAGTTGCGATGCGGACCGCGCCGGTTGCGAAACGAAGTCGCCATAGGGGTCGCCGACGATTGCCGGATGGCCGCGCGACCGCAGACCGCGGCGCGAAATGGACATGATAGGCCCGACATGGCCGCGCACCGTGAGGGCCGCCACGACATCGGCCGAAGTCAGTCCGTTGCCGACGATCAGGATGCGGTCGTCCTTGCCGATCGCATCGAGGGCCCCGGCCGCCGTCGGATCGGTGATGTAGCGGGGATCGCCCACAAGGGGAGAGAGCACACGCGGGGGGGCGGTCTCCGGATGGCTGGTCGCCAGAACGACGAGATCCGCCTCGATGTCTGATCCGTCGTCGGCGCTGACACGCCAACGGCCGTTCGAACGCGTCAGTCTGGTTACCCTTGCCTGGCGATGCTCGACCGTCCCGTTCGACAGCAGGGGTGCTATCTTCGCGTGAACATAATCGCCGAAGACATGACGACGCGGGAAGGGTTGACCGTCGCGGGCAGACGCTTCGTCGTCATCAGCCAGGGCGTTCGTTTCCTCGATCCATTGAGAAAAGCTGTCGGGTTCATCCGGAAACAGGCTCATCTTCGATGCCGGCACGTTGACCCGGTTGGTCGGCTCATCGGTATCGTAGGCGAGCCCCTTGCCAAGTTTCGCCCGCGGTTCGAAGACGATGATGCGCGCCTCCTGCCCCGCGCGGGCGGCTCTTGCCAGATGCAGGGCGATTGCCGCCCCGCTAAAGCCGCCACCTATGATCGCAACAACGGGAAGGCGGACGAAGGATGGCATTAAGATTTCTCCTGGGCAGACAATGGTTGGATGCGGTTACCCGCAACCGCACGATGGCGGGAGGAGACTATCCAAACTGAAGGCTTCGGAAAAAGCATCTATTTCTATAGATTAAGATTGCTTAGAGATTGTTTTCCCATTTCGGGCCGCGGTCGCCGATCCTTCGGGTGCGGATCGAACTTCCTTCAAACCCATCAGACGGGGAATATCGTGACCAGCTGCCAGGAAAAATGAGTTGGAATTATCTCTACTAATTTGATCGATTACATCATCATACTCCCAATCGCCGGTCACTATGCCGACGACCAATCTAGGAGAGGAAAACATCATGGCACTGACACGCAGAGACCTGGCCGGCCTTTTTGCCGCGACCGCCCTTTTCACGGTCGTGTACGGAGCGTCAGCTTCGGCGGCGGACGTTACCTTGAACATCGGATATCAGCCGATCGTCGAGCCATCGCGCGTTCCCCAGGCGGACGGCACCTACGAGAAAGTGACCGGAGCCAAGATCAACTGGCAGAAGTTCGATGGCGGCGCTGACGTCATTGCAGCCATCGCCTCCGGTTCGCTCGACATCGGTTATGTCGGATCGTCGCCACTCGCCGCTGCCGCCAGCCGCGGCCTGCCGATCGAAACGATCGCGCTCGTCGGCCTTATCAGCGAGGCGGAAGCGCTTGCCGTCCGCGACATTGCCAAGCCGGAAGACCTGGCCGGAAAGAAGATCGCGACGCCCTTCGTCTCGACCGCGCACTACAGCCTGCTGACTGCGTTGAAGCACTGGAATATCGATCCGAAATCGGTCGAGATCCTCAATTTGCGCCCGCCGGAGATTGCCGCCGCCTGGTCGCGCGGCGACATCGATGGCGCCTATGTCTGGGATCCGGTCCTGGCCGAGATCAAGAAGTCCGGCACGGTGCTCGCGACATCGGCCGACGTCGCGGACTGGGGCGGCCCAACCTTCGACGCATGGATCGTCAGCAAGGCGTTTGCGGCCGCCCATCCGGACATCGTCGCTGCCTTCGTTCGCGTCACCGGAGACGCAACCGCTGCCTATCGCGCCAATCCGGACGCCTGGAACGCCACCTCCCCCGAGGCCGAGAAGATTGCACGCCTGACGGGCGCCAAGCAGGACGAAGTTCCCGCTCTCCTGAAGGGTTACATCTTCCCGACGCTCGAGGAGCAGGCCAAGGCGGATCTCCTCGGTGGCGGTACCGTAAAGGCGGTCGCGGAAACCTCGGCCTTCCTCAAGGAGCAGGGAAAGATCCCCGCGGTCCTGGACGACTACGCGCCCTATGTTTCGCCCCGCTGGGTGGTTGACGCGACCAAGCTCGCGTTCTGACCAGCGCAAACCGATCGCCAGTGACCCGGCAGACATGGGCCGGGTCACTTCCATTCGCAGCCTCGGGAGGAGAGCTAACCATGACGACATTGTCCTTTCATGACGTCTCGCTGCGCTACCCGGCGCGCAAGGGCGCACCCGAGGGCCAGACGCCGCTGGTTCTCGACCAGATCAATCTTTCGATCGAGACCGGTGAATTCGTGGTCGTCATCGGACGTTCGGGCTCCGGCAAGACGAGCCTTCTCAATCTGGCAGCCGGATTTCTCCAGCCCTCCGGCGGGCGCATTGCCGTCGACGGCACCACGGTCTCCGGACCTGGTGCCGATCGCGCCGTGGTCTTCCAGGACGATGCGCTCTATCCTTGGCTCGACGCTCGCGACAACATCGCGTTTCCGCTCAAGCTTCGCGGCGTGCCCGAGGCGGCGCGCCATACTCGGGCGCAGGAACTGCTGGATGTCGTGGGACTGACGGACGCCGGCCGACGCCGCATATCGGAACTGTCGGGCGGCATGCGTCAACGCGTAGGGATCGCCCGCGCGCTCGCCTCCGACCCTCTTTTTCTCCTGCTCGACGAACCGCTCGGCGCGCTCGATGCGATGACCCGAACCAGGATGCAGGGCTTCCTGCTCGACGTCTGGTCGAAGAGCCGGGCCGGCGCATTGCTGATCACCCACAGCATCGACGAGGCCCTGTTGCTCGCCTCGCGCGTCGTCGTGCTTTCCTCCAATCCCGGCAGGCTGGCGGCGGACATACAGACCGGCTTTGCCGCCGAACTGCTGGGCGGCGCCTCCCTCGCCCAGGTCAAGGCATCGCCGCTCTACAAGCGCATGCATGACGGCCTGACGGGACTGATCCACTCGATTTCCGAAGAAACGGAGGCCGCAGCATGACCCTCGCAAGCGAAATCCCTGCCGAATTCGCCGAGAATACATCGCCGCCAACGCCGCGCCGCGGGCTCGTCGTTCCCATCTCCGTCTATTCGGGTCTCACCGTCGTCATCATCGTCGCGATATGGGCCTTGTCGGCGCATCTGCAACTGGTCTCACCCGTCTTCCTCCCGTCGCCGGTGCTGGTTGCCCAGTCGGCATGGAGCCTGATGACCGTCGGCTTCGTGGACGCCACCCTTGCCGAGCACGTAATTGCGAGCCTCGGCCGCATCCTCGGCGGTCTGCTCGCCTCGATCCTTGTCGGCGTGCCGGCAGGGCTTGCCATCGGCACCAGCCGCATCGGCCGTGGCATTCTCGATCCGATCGTCGAATTCCTCAGGCCGCTTCCGCCACTTGCCTACCTGCCGCTGATCATCATCTGGGTCGGCATCGGCGAAGCCTCGAAGATCACTGTCATCGCCCTTTCCATGCTGCCCGCGATCATCCTGTCCACCGCCGCAGGCGTTCGCGCGGTTTCGAAGGACCATATCAACGCCGCGCGCTCCTTCGGTGGCACACCGTTCCAGTTGCTGGTGCACGTGATATTGCCTTCCAGCCTGCCGTCGATCCTCACCGGCATACGGATCGCCCTCGGCACCGGTTGGTCGACGCTGGTGGCGGCGGAACTGATCGCCGCGACACGCGGGCTCGGCTTCATGATCCAGTCTGCGGCCCAGTTCCTGGTCACCGATGTGGTTATTGCGGGAATCGGCGTGATTGCCCTGATCGCCATCCTGCTGGAGTTCGCCGCCCGGGCTCTCGAGCGCGTGCTCGTTCCATGGGCGCACGACTAGAAAGGCTGCGGGAAGCCGTCGTCGGAGAAGTCGGAGGATTGGCGCTCGCGGTCAGGCCGCCGCATAAGGCGAGAGCGCGCGAGCCAAGAAGCGGCCATCGCCGGGCTTGCCGAGAATGCGGCCCTCCTCGCACACGACCTTGCCCCCCAGCAGCGTCATCACCGGCCATCCCTTCACTCGCAGCCCCTCATAAGGCGTGTAGTCCGCGGCGTGATGCATCAGCGACTGGCTGATCGTTTCCTCACGATTCGCGTCCCACAGCACGATATCGGCGTCGAAGCCGGGAGCAATGGAACCCTTGCGCGGATAGAGGCCGTACATTTTCGCGTGGTTGGTCGAGGTAAGCGCCACGAATTCGTTGAGCGAAATGCGGCCTTCGCTCACTCCCTTCGAGAAAAAGACCGCCATGCGATTCTCGACGCCGGGAATGCCGTTCGGCACCCAGCGAAACGAGGTCTTCGCCTTGGGATTCTGCTTGCCCTCCGTTCCCTCCCAGAAGAAGGGGCAATGATCGGAGGAAAATGTCTGGAACACGCCACCGCGGATGCCTTCCCAGATGGCATCCCAGCTTGCACGATCGCGGGGCGGCGGTGAGCAGACATATTTGCCGCCCGTCTCGTCCATGTTGAAGCCCTTCATGTCCTCGGCGGTCAGCGCGATGTATTGGGTGCAGGTCTCGCCATAAACCTTCAGGCCTTTCTGCTGTGCCCAGCGGATCTGCTCCATCGCCTCCCGGCCGGAAACATGGACAATCATGATCGGCACATCGACCAGCTCGGCATGGCTGATCGCCCGGTGCGCCGCTTCGCGCTCGACCACCTGCGGCCGCGACTCTCCGTGGTAATAAGGAGCGGTCTTGCCGGCGCGCTCCAGCCGTTCCGTCATGTAACGGATGGCGTCATAGCCCTCGCAATGGACCATCACAAGCGCGCCGCAGCCGCGGGCACAGTCGAAAACGTCAAGAAGCTGCCGGTCGTTCAGCACCATGTCGTCATAGGTCATGAAGACCTTGAACGAAGTGTAGCCGTCGCCCACCAGCGCCGGCAGCTCCTGGCCGAGCACGTTCGGGGTGGGATCCGTGATGATGAGATGGAAGCCGTAGTCGCAGAACGACTGACCCTCGGCCTTCTCGTGATAGGCCTTGACACTCTCGCGAAGCCCGGCGCCACGCGGCTGCACCGCAAAGGACAGCACCGTCGTCGTGCCGCCGGCGATTGCCGAACGCGTGCCAGTCTCGAAACCGTCCGCCATCTGCGGCGTGCCCGGCGCCGCATGCTGGGCGAGATGCACATGGCTGTCGATGCCGCCCGGCATGACCAGCAGGCCAGATGCATCGATCACCTTGTCGGCGCTTCCGAGATCTTCTCCGGTTGCGACGATCCGGCCCGCCCGGATCGCCACGTCGGCGCGAAAGGTATCGGCAGCGGTGACACAGGTGCCACCGCGGATAAGGAGGTTGAAATCGGCCATTGCAGGTCCTCTATTGCTCTTTCGATCGCAGCCGCATGAATTCGCCGCAGGCGATCAGCGCGAGATTGGCGACCACGATCATCAGTGCCAGCGCGTTCAATGCCGGCGAAATGTTGAAACGGAAATCCGAGGCGACGAGGATCGAAAGCGGCTGGCTGCGACCGCTGAGAAACGAGGTCAGCACGTATTCGGAAGACGACAGCACGAAGGCGATGAACCACGCCGCGAGCAGGCCATTCTTCATCAGCGGCAAGGTCACCCGGCGGAAGGCGCTCCAGGCGCTGGCACCGAGATCGGCGGCCGCCTCTTCCAGCCGCCTGTCGATGCGCATCAGCACCGAGGCGATGACCAGCGTGGTGAACGGCAGGATGATGATCGCCTGACCTGCAATGATCGTCAGCAGGCTGCGCCCGATCCCGAGCTCCGACAGGAGGATGAGTTGTGCCACGGCCAGAATGACCTTCGGGATGAGAAAGGGCAGGAGAATGATGGCAAACAGCAATCCGCGATGGCGCAGCCGATAGCGCGTCAAGGCAAGGGCCGCCATGCCGCCGAAGAGCGTCGAAAGGGCTGCCACCGGCACGGATACGAGAAAGGAGAGACCGAGGCCGCCGGTCAGGCGTGCGTCAGACAGCACCTGGCCGAACCAATGCAAGGTGAAGCCCTGGAGCGGGAAGGCGATGATCTCCGACGCGTTGAAGGAGAACAGCGCGATAATCGCGATCGGCAGGTACATGAAGCCATAAACCAGCCAGACCCACAGCAGAGGAAGACGCCGTGCCGTCATGCCTCGCCTCCTGCCAGCGCCTTGCCGAGCGTCGAGCGGCTGACTGTCACTGCCGCCGCCGCGAAGAGAAGCATAAGGATGGCCAGCATGGTCCAAGCGATCGCCGAGCCGAGCGGCCAGTCGAAGGCCGTGCCGAACAGGTCGTTGATGGCGCTGATGATGGTGACACCGGAGGCGCCGCCGACGAGCTGTGGCGTAAGATAATCCCCGGCGACCATGACGAAGACCATCATGCTGCCGGCAACGAGACCGGGCACGGTGAGCGGCAGTGTCACGCGACGGAAGGTGGAGAAGGTACCGGCGCCGAGATCGGACGCGGCCTCCAGCAGCCGGTCGTCGAGGGCCTCGAAGGCAAGCCACAGGCCGAGGACCATAAAGGGCAGGTAATTGTAGGTGAGCACGATATGGGTGGCGAGCGACGAGAAGAGCAGCGCCCCGATCGGTTCCCGGATCACGCCGGTCCACATCAGGAAGGTATTGAGTACGCCTTCCGCGCCGAGCAGCATGCGCCAGGCGAAGATCCGCACGAGATCACCCGTATAAAGCGGCACCAGCAGCAGCGTCAGCATGGCGGATTTCATCACCTTCACCCGCTTGGCGATGAACCACGCGACGGGATAGCCTATGATGGCGGTGATCGCCGCAATGCCGAGACCGGAGCCGAACGCTTTCATGATCAGCCAGCGATAGGTATCGGATCCGGCGATCCGGACATAGTTCTTGAGCGTGGGTTCCTTGAGAATCGCGACGAAACTCACCTGAAAGAAGGAGTAGCCGAGCAGGATCAGCAGTGGCGCGATGCAAAGGGCCGCGACCGCGGCATAGACCGGAAACGAAAGCCAGAAACCGGTACGGGAGGTCTCCATGGGCTCAGGTCCCGTCTGCCGCGGCGATCCAGGCGCGCGCCGGATCGAATGAAAGCCGGACGATGCTGCCCACCGTGGGCGGTTCCGCCTCATGGACAACGAGGGAGAGGGTGAGATCGCCGAGGGCTCGGGATTCCACCAGCCATTCAGCCCCCCGGAAGACGACGTGCGTGACCGTCGCCTCGAACCCGTCAGCGCCCCCCAGCCGCAGGAGTTCCGGCCGCAGGCAGAGGACCGCCGGAGCGCCCGGGCGCAGTCCGCCGACGCTCGGGCTACCGAACATGCCCAGTGGCGTTTCGATCGCGGCGGCGCCATCGGAGACGCTGTGGATCTTGCCGGGCACGAGATTGGCGCCACCGATGAAATCCGCCACATAGGCGCTCGCCGGCCGTCGATAGATTTCGGCCGGCGTGCTCTGCTGCTCGATCCGGCCGTTGTTCATGACGATGATCTCGTCAGAAAGGGCAAAGGCCTCTTCCTGGTCGTGGGTGACGTGCAAGAAGGTCATGCCGAGCCGGCGTTGCAGATCCTTCAATTCGATCTGCATGTCCTTGCGCATTCGCCGGTCGAGCGCCGACAGCGGCTCATCGAGCAGCAGAAGCCGTGGTTCGTTGATGATGGCGCGGGCAAGCGCGACGCGCTGCTGCTGGCCGCCGGAAAGCTGGCGCGGGCGCCGCTTCGCCATGGACGTCATCTGAACCATGGACAGTGCCTGCTCGACCTTTGCTGCGATCTCCGGCTTCGAAAGGCTGCGATAGGCGAGACCGAAGCCGACATTCTCCTCGACGGAGAGATGCGGAAAGAGCGCATAGTTCTGGAAGACCGTGTTGACCGGTCGCCGGCTGGAGGGAGTGCCCGCCAGCGACCGGCCGTCCAGCTCGATGATCCCCGAGGAGATCTCCTCGAAGCCACCGATCATCCTCAGAAGGGAAGTCTTGCCGCAGCCGGACGGGCCGAGAAGGGTCACGTAGCTGTTCGGAGCGATGCGGAAGTCCACTCCGCGGACGGCATGGACACCGCCATATTCCTTGTGCACGGCGATGCCGCGCAGAAGGGAGCGCTGCTCTCGCCCTTCCGTCTCGTCCTCTAACCGGTCTGCGGCATCCATGATCAGCTGGCCTTCACTTCGTTCCAGAGGGCAACCCAGTCGTTATAACGGGCCGGGTTCTTCTTCCAGACGAAGTTGTCCATGATGGAGAGATCCTTGACGAAGATCTTCTCCTTCTGGTCATCCGGAAGCTTGTCGAGCGCCGCGGAGGTGCCCTGTGCATAGGGGCCGCCGAATGCAAGCTTTTCGCCGTAGTCCGGTCCGAGCAGATAGTTGACAAAGCTGAACACCTTGTCGAGTTTTTCGCCTTCGACGGCAGCCGGAACCGCAATGGTATCGCACCAGCCGATGACGCCGGCTTTCGGCTTCGCCATACCCATCTTCAGGCCGCGGGCCGAAAGGTCGTAATAGGGCGGGACCCAGGAGAAGGCGCAGACGACTTCGCCGGATGCGAAGAGGTTGGTCAGATCACCGATGGAGTTCCAGTAGGTCCGCAGCAGTTTCTTCTGCGCCATCAGCGCCTTCTTGACCTCGGCCAATTCCTTGTCATCGAGATCGAACATCTTATCCTTCGGAATGCCGAGGTAGAGAGCCGCGATCATGATGCCTTCCAGCGCATAGTCGCGCATGGCAAGCTTGCCGGCATACTTGTCGCCTTCGAAGAAGACGGACCAGTCGGGTTCTGCATCCATGAGATCGGCGCGGTAGACGATCGGATTGATACCCCAGTAGAAAGGAATGCCGTAAGTCTTGCCGTCTTTCTTGCCGAGATCCGTCTTCTTGAAGGTGTCGTAGAGCAGGGAGGCGTTCGGCACCTTGGCAAAATCGATCGGCTGCAGGAGCTCGGAGGCGACGTAGTATTCGACCTTGTCGAGGCCGGGCGTGATGAGGTCGACAGAGGAAGCGCCACCAGCGCGCAGCTTGGCGAACTGCTCATCATCGGTGCCGATGAAGTTCTTGGTGATCGACACGTCGCCATCCTTCAGGAAGGCGGCAAGGTAATCATCCTTGGCAAGGTTCTCCCAGGTCATCCAGACGATATCGGTGGCTGCGAATGCCCGATTGAAGGGCTGCAGTGCGCCAAACGCTGCAGCGCCAGCGGCAGTTTTCAGAAGTCCACGACGGTTGATGCGAAAATCCATGGGCTCGGTCCTTATGGGGTCCCCTCTGAGAGACCGTTAAACAGGTAGCCGGTCATTCTTGGCCGGCCCGAGCAAAATAAAAAAACATTTTCAAAGATTATGCAATATGAAAATCACGTTTCATTTTTCATCAAATGACTAATCCTTGGGCATTTTTTTGTTCTGCACGGGACCTGCCAATTGATCAAGACGCTCATGAAGGTGCTCGATCTCGGCCAGCCGCTCGACCGCCGAATCGCCGAGCTGCTGACTGACCGAGGAACAGACATAGTTGATGACGCTCATCGGCGCCGCATAGCTATCGAACATGGAGTGGCCGCGGTTGTGGCAGCGCAGCGTGACGGTTGCGAGCTGCGCGGTGCGCGCTGCCGTCATGTCGGCAATCAGCACCGAGGGAGAACCGGATTCCTTCACAACGGCCATGATCTCCCGCAGAAGTGCGGGGCGGCGGCGGAAGCCGAGCACAAGGAAGGCATCCCGTTCACCGATACCGGCCAGCTCCTCGCCCATAGAAACGCCTGCGAGGGGCAAGAGATGCACATCCGCCCTGACATTGGTCAGCAGGCCACGCGCATAGTTTGCAAGGGCCATGGAATTGCGGAAGCCGACGACGAAGACCCGCGACGCCCCGGCAATGATCCGGACCGCGTGGTCCAGATCTGCCTCGCTCAGCATCTCGGCCGTCCGCGTGAGATTCTGCAAATCCTGGGCAATATGCAGCCCGAAATCGCCGGGAGCGAGGCGCTTCCTGCCCGTGCCCGTCAGTTCGTAAAGCGGCGACCCCCAGTCCTCCGCCTGCCGGGCATGCATGCGCGCATCATTGTAGCTGGCATAGCCGAGGCGCTTGAAGAAGCGGGCTGCGGTCGCATTCGAAATGTCTGCCTTCGCCGCCAATTCGCCTGCTGTGAAGCTCGCGAGATTGGTTTGTGCCTCCATGACGACGGCAGCCAGGCGCCGCTCGCTCGCCGTCAGTTCGTCATAGATTCCCATGATCCTGACATCGATCGGACGGCTGTCTTCCTGCTCGTTCATCCCCGGCTCCATTTTCAAAAATCAACCTCAACGAAAAATCTTTTTCATTCCGTGTTGACTGACTGCAATCGCCGGGTATCCTTTCGCACAGTTTTCCCGGTTTTGGAATCTCCCAACGATGGTCTCCCAATTCGCTTCTGTCAAAGCCCGTTTCGTGGCGGGGAATCCCGCACAAAAGAGCCCCTATCCCGAGGCCTTCAAGCCGATCCTGTCGCGCGACGCCGGTAAGGAGGCTCTGTCAACCATCTCCGCCTGGCGCGGTTATGCCGAGACGCCTCTCGTGAGCCTCGATGCGCTGGCTGCAACAACCGGCGTTGCCCGCATCTTCTACAAGCAGGAAGCCGGTCGCTTCGGCCTCGGCTCGTTCAAGGCTCTCGGCGGCGCCTATGCCGTCTACCGGCTGCTGTCCGCCCTGATCGAGAAAGAGACCGGCACGAAGCCGGCACCGCAGGACATCCTCGACGGACGTCATTCGGGCATCGTTTCGAAAGTGACGGTCACCTGCGCAACGGATGGCAATCATGGACGCTCCGTCGCTTGGGGCGCCCGCATGTTCGGCTGCCAGGCCGTGATCTTCATTCACGCCACCGTTTCCGAAGCCCGGGAACAGGCGATCGCCTCCTACGGGGCAAAGGTCATCCGCACCGCCGGCAATTATGACGACAGCGTTCGCGAGGCCGCCCGCATGGCGGCTGAGAACGGCTGGCACGTCGTCTCCGACACCTCCTATCCCGGCTATACCGACGTGCCACGCAACGTCATGCAGGGCTACAGCGTTATGGCCGACGAAGCGGAACACCAGCTTGGTGGCCTCCGCCCAACGCACATCTTCATACAGGGCGGCGTCGGCGGTCTTGCCGCGGCTGTCACCGCCCATTTCTGGGAAGCGCTCGGGGCAGATGCCCCGGTTGTCACGATAGTCGAACCTGAAACGGCGGCATGCCTTTTGGAGAGCGCCGCAGCGGGCAAGCCGACAGCCATCGGCGGCGATCTCGAAACGATCATGGCGGGTCTTGCCTGCGGCGAACCCTCGATTATCGCCTGGCCAATCCTCGAAGGCGGCGCCAGCGCCTTCATGGCAATCCCGGACGATGCGGTGGCGGAAACCATGCGCCTGCTTGCCTCCGGTGAGGCCGGCACGCGGCTCGTCGGCGGAGAAAGCGGCGTGGCCGGCCTTGCCGGCTATCTCGTTGCTTCGGCAAAACCCGATTGGCGCAAAGCACTCGGACTGGACACGAATTCGGTGGTGCTCTTCTTCGGTAGCGAGGGCGACACGGATCCGGAGCTTTATCAGTCTATCGTCGGCAGGAGCGGCAGGGCGGTGGAGGCAGGAGAATGATCCTCCGCGATCTCCGCATCGATTCAGCGCGCCTCACCTCCCGTGTCGAACGTCTCGGCAAGATCGGCGCGCTGGAAGGCGGCGGTGTCTGCCGGCTTGCCCTGACCCTTTCGGAAAAGCTCGGGCGCGACCATCTGGTCGCTGAAATGAAGGCGCTCGGACTCGACGTGGCGATCGATCCGATCGGCAATATCTTCGGCACCCGTGAGGGCCGCCGCGAAGGCCCCGCCGTCATGCTCGGCTCACACATCGACACCGTCGCAACCGGCGGCCTTTATGACGGGGCACTCGGCGTTCTGGCTGGACTGGAAGTCATCGCCACGCTGAACGGCGGGAACATCGAGACCGATCTGCCGGTCGTCGTCGCCGCATTCACCAATGAGGAAGGCGCGCGCTTCGCTCCCGACATGCTGGGCAGCCTCGTCTTCGTCGGGGGGCTGCCGCTCGCGGAAGCTCTCGATATCATCTCGATCGATGGCAAGAGGCTGGGCGACGAGCTCCAGGCGATCGGCTATGCCGGCACTGATCAGGGCCCGGAGGAGATCGCTGCCTATTTCGAACTGCATATCGAGCAGGGTCCGGTCCTTGAGGACGAGGCGATCGCCGTCGGCACGGTGCTGGGCGTTCAAGGCATCTCCTGGACCGAACTGACAATCCGCGGCCGCTCTGCCCATGCCGGAACGACACCGATCCGCCTGCGTCGCGATGCCGGCCTTGCTGCCGCTCGCATCGCGGCAGGGGTCGGCGCCTTCGTTCGAGCCATGGGCGAAGACCAGGTCGGCACCGTCGGCGCGATCACCCTAACGCCCAACCTCGTCAACGTCGTCGCCGAAAAGGCCGTGATGACAATCGACCTGCGCAATCCCGACGAAACCTTGCTTCAGGCAGCGGAAGCAAAGCTTGCGGCACTGATCGAACAGGTCGCCGGTGAGGAAATGGTCACGATCGAGCGTCGCACTCTTGCGCGCTTTCAGCCGGTTGATTTTGCTCCCACGCTTATTGAACAGGTGGATGACACGGCGAAGGCAATCGGCCTTTCCACCCGCCGGCTCTTTTCGGGTGCCGGCCATGACGCGCAAATGCTCGCCCGGATCGCACCGGCTGCCATGATCTTCGTGCCGAGCGTCAACGGCATCAGCCACAACATCACCGAATACACAGCACCGGCAGATCTCGCCAACGGGGCGAATGTGCTGCTTCAGCTCACCCTGAAACAAGCCCTGCCGACAAATGGAGAAGACGCCTGATGGCCAGAACAGTTGTCACCGGCGCGGCCCAGCTCGGGCCGATCGCCCGCTCGGAGAGCCGCGAAAGTGTCGTCGCCCGCATGATCGCACTCCTCGAAAAGGCCGCCGCCCGCGGATGCGATCTGGTCGTCTATCCGGAACTGGCGCTGACCACCTTCTTTCCGCGCTGGTTCATGGAAGACCAGGCGGAGGTCGATTCCTTCTTTGAACGCTCGATGCCCAATGACGCCGTCGGCCCGCTCTTCGCCAAGGCAAAGGCGCTCGGCATCGGATTTTCCTTCGGCTATGCGGAACTGGCGGAAGAACACGGCCGCGTCCGGCACTACAATACCTCAATCATCGTCAACAAGACCGGCGAGATCGTGCACCGATACCGCAAGATCCATCTTCCGGGTCACAAGGAAAACGAGCCCTGGCGGGCGTTCCAGCACCTGGAAAAGCGCTATTTCGAGCCGGGAATCGAGCCTTTCTCCGCGGCTGACGTTTTCGACGGCAAGATTGGCCAGGCGATCTGCAACGACCGGCGCTGGCCGGAGACTTATCGCGAGCTGGCGTTGCGCGGCGCCGAGATGGCGCTGATCGGCTACAACACCCCGGTCCACTACCCGCTTGCGCCGGAGCATGACCATCTCCAGTGCTTCCACAACCATCTCTGCATGCAGGCGGGCGCCTATCAGAACGGCATGTGGGTGGTCGGAGTCGCCAAGGCCGGCAGGGAGGAAAATTGCGACCTCATCGGCCAGAGCTGCATCATCGCGCCGACCGGCGAGATCGTCGCCATGGCGAGCACGCTCGGCGACGAGTTGGTCGTGCACGAATGCGATCTCGATCGCTGCACCGAGATCCGCGCGAACATCTTCAACTTCCGGCTCCACCGCCGCCCGGAAATCTATACCGCGCTCACGGCAGTCGATCAGGAAGCCGTCGGCTGAGCTTAAGCAGGACCGCTTGTCTCGAGGTTTGCCGGTGTGTCTCTGAGCTCTGGAGGCGTCTTGAGATGCCTCCAGAGCTCGGATCATCTACGGTTACTGGATACTCCTACACTGCGTGTTACCCGCGCTCGGGCTAGGAGCAGCCCAAGGACAGGCCGGGCATGTCTGCGATGCTAAGGGCAGTCCATTCACAATGAAAATGGCAATGGAAGAACATGCCGCATGAGGCCAGGTCAAAAACCCAAGACTCTCTCAAAACTGGAGGAAGGTCAGGGTCTCAGGTCATCAGGTCAGTCGAGCATCGACATGGCTGCCAAACGCAAAAAGCTCCTCGCGGGTTATGCTGAGGAGCTTTTGCAGAAGTTTCGGGAATGGGAGAACTTACAAGTTTCGTTGGTTGCGGGGGCAGGATTTGAAC
>NZ_JBTOLM010000007.1:0-148440 GCF_054551725.1 Rhizobium sp. CAU 1783
GTCATCTCCACTGGTACGCCCCCCGGCGTCGGAATGGGCATGAAGCCGCCCCGCTACCTCAAAGCCGGCGACACCGTCGAACTCGGAATCCAGGGCCTCGGTGCGCAGAAGCAGACGTTCAGGGCCGATATCTGACAGCGGGAGCAGGGGGGCAAGAACCGGCCCCCTCCATTCGAAACGGTTCTTGGCAGGCCTGGAAACCTATAGTACAGGTTTACGAGACCTGTAGGATAGGCCATGAGCAACATTCATTCTGCAGCGACGAGTACCGGTGATCTGGTCACCGGCGCCGTAGCTCACATTTCGACATTGATCCGCGAGGGCGAGCTGAAACCCGGCGACCGCCTTCCCTCTGAAGCGGCGCTGAGCCAGGAACTGAGAGTTTCGCGCACTGTCGTGCGCGAGGCGCTTCGCTCGCTCGCGGCACTGCGCCTGATCGACCTCGGCGCCGGCAAACGCCCGACCGTTGCGGTTCTCGACGATACCTCGATGGCGCTCACCTTCCGCCACGGCCTCTTCACCGACCAGATCGACATCCGACAACTGCTGGATGCCCGCCGCACGATCGAGGCACGAACGGCTGCGCTCGCCGCTCTGCTGCGCACCGATCGCGAGGCAGCCGAGATCCTCGGGCATGCCCGGGCCATGCAGGACGCTGTCGATCGCCCTGCCCTCGTCATGGAACACGATCTGGCGCTGCACCTCGCGATCGCCCGCGCCTCCCGCAACCCGGTCTTCGCCCTCATCATCGGCGCGATCGAGGGCGTGGTCGTCGAAACCTGGCCGATCGGCTGGAAAAGCCGGGCAAGCGACAACGAGCGCGCAGCAATGAACCGCCTTCACCTCGACCTTGCCGAAGCAATTGTCGAATCCGATCCGCAAGCCGCTACGGAACTCATGAATCGGCACTTCGACGAGAGCCTGAAGGCACTCGCCGCCGCCGGCCTGCTCTAGGGTCAATACGGGAGCCTCCCAATGAAAATCACCCGCCTCGAAACGGTGCGCGTCGCCGAACGCGCCAACCTTCTCTGGCTGCTCGTCCACACCGATGAAGGACTGACCGGCCTCGGCGAAACCTTCTTCGGCGCGGAGACGGTGGAAGCCTATATCCACGAATACGTCGCGCCTCGCGTCATCGGCCGGGATCCGCTCGAGATCGACAGGCTCGCGGGCGATCTGGTCGGCTACGTCGGCTTTCGTTCGTCCGGCGCGGAAGTCCGCGGCAACTCGGCCTTCGACATCGCCCTCTGGGACATCTTCGGCAAGGCGACCAACCAACCGATCGCCCAATTGCTTGGCGGCTTCACCCGCCGCGAAATCCGCACCTACAACACCTGTGCCGGCACCGAATACATCAAGAAGGCGACCGGCCAGACCACCGAGAATTACGGCCTTTCGACCGGCCGCGACTATGACGACCTGAACGGCTTCCTCCACCGCGCCGACGAACTCGCCTTGTCCCTGCTCGAAGACGGCATTACCGCGATGAAGATCTGGCCTTTCGATGCCGCGGCCGAGAAGACGCGCGGCCAGTATATTTCGGTGCCCGATCTGAAGGAGGCGCTGAGGCCCTTCGAAAAGATCCGGGCCGCGGTCGGCGACAAGATGGACATCATGGTCGAGTTCCATTCGATGTGGCAGCTCCTACCGGCGATCCAGATCGCCAAGGCGCTGACACCGTACGGGACCTTCTGGCACGAGGATCCGATCAAGATGGACAGCCTCTCCAGCCTCAAGCGCTATGCGGATGCCTCCCCCGCGCCGATCTCCGCTTCCGAGACACTTGGAAGCCGCTGGGGCTTTCGCGACTATATCGAGACCGGCGCCGCCGGCGTCGTCATGCTCGACATATCCTGGTGCGGTGGCCTGTCGGAAGCCCGCAAGATCGCCTCGATGGCGGAAGCCTGGCACCTGCCGGTCGCCCCTCACGACTGCACCGGCCCGGTCGTGCTGTGCGCCTCGACCCACCTTTCGCTCAACGCCCCGAATGCCCTGGTCCAGGAAAGCGTCCGCGCCTTTTACCGCACCTGGTATCGCGATCTCGTGACCGCCCTTCCCGAAGTGAAGAACGGCATGATAACGGTGCCGCCCGGCCCAGGTCTGGGCATGGAACTCAACCCCGAACTCGAACGCGCCTTCACGGTTTCCCGAAGGGTTTCCGACGTGGCGAGCCTTTGAGAGCCGAAGGCTCCGCAAGTGATGAGGATATGATGGCAGACAATACCCGGATGATTTCGACCGCCGGCCGCCTCGGCGCCTTTGCCGGGCCGGCGACCATGCTGCTCGGCATGTTCATGTTCGCGCTGAACGACGCCATGGGCAAATGGCTGGTGGCGAGCTACGGCCTCGGCCAGGTCGTGCTGATCCGCTCCATCGCGGCGCTGCTGATCCTTGCCCCGTTCCTCTGGCGCGCCGGCTGGAAGCCGATCGTCGAGGCAGAGCGGCCGCTGATGCAGGCGTCACGTGTGCTCTTTTCGACCATGGAGGTGTTCTGCTTCTACTATGCCGTCATGTACCTGCCCCTCGCGGACGTCATGACCTACTGGCTGGCGGCCCCCATCTATGTCGCGGCCGCCTCACCGCTCCTGCTTGGTGAGAAAGTCGGCTGGAGGAGATGGACGGCGATCTGCATCGGCTTCGTCGGGGTCATCATCACGCTGGAGCCGTCGAGCGCCATGTTCACCATGCCCGCGATCATCTCGATCGTCGGTACCTTCGCCTTCGCCTTCATGCTGCTCTCCGGCCGCAGCCTGCGCGGCACGCCCGACAAGACCCTCGTGCTCTTCCAACTGCTGGGCGCGGGTCTTGCAGGCCTTGCCTTCGCCCCATTCGACTGGACACCACTCACGTCGCCGTCGGAGTTGTCGCTACTTTGCCTCCTCGGCGTCGTGGCCATGGGCGCGCACATGCTGGTCAACCGTGCGCTGAAGATCTCGGACGCGGCGACCGTCGCGCCGCTGCAGTACACGCTCCTGCTCTGGGCGATCATCTTCGGCTGGATGTTCTTCGGCGATATCCCGCGTCTCACCATGCTGTTCGGTGCCGCGCTGATCGTCGGCTCGGGCATGTTCATCTTCTTCCGCGAACAGCAGTTGAAGAAGCGCCAGCCGGACCGGCCTCTCGACGTGCCGTGAGCCAGGCGAGCAGGATCTGGGGACAAGAGGCCGCTTCGACGAAGCGGCCTTTTCTCTTTGCAATTGCCAAGCCCGCGACGTGTTGCCGTTCCTCGCACCTTGTCCGATGCCATCTAATGGCCAGAAGCCCACGAAAAAGCCCGCGGCGACTGCCGCGGGCTTTCTCCTCTTGAGCGCGGCCGCGAAGGAGCACGGCTGCTTCTCTGCGGTATTCGGTGAGGGCTTACTTGCGGATCTCGGCGAGCTCAGCAAGGATCCCGTCGACAACATCGGCGCCGATCGTGGCCTTGTGCTTTTCGTAAACGACCATGGACTTTTCGCGGATGCGGGCCTGCTCTTCCGGAGACAGGACGTTGACCTCGAGGCCGGCGGCCTTGATCTTCTCCAGCGACTTCTTGTTCAGGTCGGCGATGACCTGACGCTCGACGTCGCGACCGACAACGGCGCATTCACGCAGCGCTGCCTGTTCTTCCGGCGTGTAGGTGTCGAAGATCGCCTTGGAGAACAGGAACAGGAACGGCGTGTAGGCGTGGTTGGTCTCGGTGACATACTTCTGCACTTCGAAGAACTTCGAAGTGTCGATCGTCACATAGGGGTTTTCCTGGGCGTCGATGGTCTTGGTTTCAAGCGCCGAGAAGACTTCGCCAAAGGCCATCGGGGTGGCGTTGGCGCCAAGGTTCTGGAAGGTATCGAGGAACACGTTGTTCTGCATGACGCGAACCTTCATGCCTTCGAAGTCTTCCCACTTGGTGACCGGGCGAACCGAGTTCGACAGGTTGCGGAAGCCGTTTTCCCAGTAGGCCAGGTTGACGAGACCGACGGCGGCCATCTTCTCGTTCATCATGTCGCCGAACTTGCCGTCGAGTACCTTGTAGGCTTCCTGGGCATTGGCGAACAGGAACGGCAGGTCGAACACGCCGAGCGCCGGTTCGATGCCGACCAGCGGCGAGGACGAGGTAACCACGGCTTCCTGGACACCCGAACGCAGCGCCTGGGTCGCCTGCAGGTCGCCGCCGAGCGCGCCGCCCCAGAAAGCGGTCAGCTTCAGCTTGCCGCCGGACTTGGTGTCGAGGCATTCCTGCATCGCCTTGATGCCGTTGCCGACCGGATGGTCGGCATTGATGCCGTTCGAGACGCGGATGTTACGGTCGTTGAACTCGGCGAAGGCCGGAGCGGCGGTCGAGCAGGCGAAGGCGATGGCGGTGGTGGTGAGTAGAAGCTTTCTCATAGTATCCTCCCATGGATGGTTGAGTGAGAAGGTTGATAGGTCAGTCCATCACCGCAGCCACTGCGCGGGCACGGTGATGATTTCCGGAAACAGCACGAACAGCATCAGGAGAGCCGTCTGGGCCAGCAGGAACGGCACGATGCCGGTGACGACCTTGCCGAGCGGCACGCGGCCGACGCCGCTGACGACATTGAGCACGACGCCCACCGGCGGCGTGATCAGGCCGATGCAGCAGTTCATGATGAACATGACGCCGAAGTAGATCGGATCGACGCCCGCCTGCTTGATGATCGGCATCAGCACCGGTGTCAGGATCAGGATGGTCGGCGTCAGGTCAAGCGCGGTGCCGACGATCAGGATGAGGATCATGATCGCGAAGACCAGCAGTTTCGGACGGTCGATCAGCGGCTCGATGTAGCTGGTGATCTCGGCCGGAATGTTGGCGGCGGTGATGAGCCATGCCGAGACAAGCGCGGCGCAGACCAGGAACATGATGACAGACGTGGTCTTGGCGGCCTGCAGGATGACGCGCGGCAGATCGCGCGGCTTCAGCTCACGATAGATCACCATGCCGACGAACAGCGCGTAGAAGGCGGCGATGACGGCGGCCTCGGTCGGGGTCACCACGCCAGCCTTGATGCCGCCGAGGATGATCACCGGCATGCCGAGCGCCCAGGCAGCGCGGCCCGTGGCGTTGATGCGCGCCGACATCGGCGCCTTGGGTAGCGGCTGGATATTGTCCTTGCGAACCACGAACTGCCAGGTCACGATCAGCGACAGCCCCATCAAGAGACCCGGCACGATGCCGGCCATGAACAGCTGGGTGATCGACACGTTGGCCGATACGCCGAAGACGATGAAGGCCATCGACGGCGGGATGACCGGTGCGATGATGCCACCCGAAGCGATCAGGCCGGCGGAGCGCGGCACGTTGTAGCCGGCCTTCGCCATCATCGGGATGAGGATCGCGGCAAGCGCCGCGGTGTCGGCTGCGGCCGAGCCGGAAATCGAGGCCATGATCACGGCAGCCATGATCGCGACGATGCCGAGCCCGCCACGGATATGGCCGACGCAGGCGATCGCGAACTCGATGATGCGCTTGGACAGGCCGCCCGAGTTCATCAATTCACCAGCCAATACGAAGAACGGAATTGCCAGCAACGTAAAGGTGTCGGCGCCGATGATCATGTTCTGAGCGATGATCTGGCTGTTGAACATCCCCATGAACCACATGAGGACGACACCGCAGAACATCAGGGCGAAGGCGACGGGAACACCGATCGCCATGGCGCTGAGCAGGGAGGCAATGAAGACGAGAAGGGTCATCAGCTACGCTCCACCAGATGCTCGATGGACATGTTTTCGCCCGCGAAGGCCGCCAGTTCATTCTCGGTCACGCGACCGGTCAGAATACGGATGAGGCGCTCGACGGCGATCAGGATGCAGCCAGCGCCGGTGAAGAAGCCGATGCCGTAGACGAACCCCATGGACAGGCCGGTCACCGGGGCGCTCATGCTCCAATTGATGGGAAACTGTTTCCAGGTTCCCCAGAAGAAGATCGCCGACACGCCGATGATCACGATGTTGCTGAGCGCCATGCAGATTACGCGCCCCTTGCGTCCGAACATCGCCACCAAGGTTTCAACACCCATGTGACCATGTTCGCGAAACGCCACGACAGCGCCGATGAAGGTAAGCCAGACGAAGAAATAGCGCGCCATCTCATCCGAAACGGTCAGGCCTGAATTCATGGTGTAACGCATCACCACATTGATAAAGACCATGACGGCCATGCCCGCCAGAAGCAGGATCAGCAGGTACTCCAGAACCTTGTAGAAAAGATCGACTAGTTTTTGCACGTGTTCCTCCCCGCCTCGTTCACAAGAGGCCGCGCTGGGCGAGATTTTTCATGAGGGCGCCGATGCCGAAGGTCCATTCCGGGCAGGCGTCGCTGCGCTGAACCCAGTTGACCAGGCGGCCGAGCTTCGGCGTGGCAATCTCGACCCGGTCGCCGAGTTCATGGGTGAAGCCCTTGCCCGCGCCGCGGCGGTCCTTGACCGGCGCGAACATCGTGCCGAGAAACAGAACGGCGCCGTCCGGATACTGGTGATTGCGGTTCATCAGCTGGCGGGCGAGCTCCGCCGGTTTGCGGCTGATCGCCTCCATCGGGCTTTCGCCCGTCATCTCGAAGCCGTCCTCCCCCTCGACGAGAAGTGAAACACGCACGCGACCGAGATCCTCGAGCGTGAAGCCGTTGTCGAACAGCCGGATGAACGGACCGATCGCGCAGGAGGCGTTGTTGTCCTTCGCCTTGCCGAGCAGCAGTGCCGAACGGCCTTCGACGTCGCGCAGGTTGACGTCGTTTCCGAGCGTCGCGCCGACAATCTCCCCGCTCGAACGGAGCACGAGCACCACTTCGGGCTCGGGATTGTTCCATTCGGAGATCGGGTGGATGCCAACCAGTGCCCCGCAGCCGACGGCCGACATCGGCTGAGCCTTGGTGAAGATTTCCGCATCCGGGCCGATACCGACCTCGAGATACTGGGACCAGAGGTTCATGTCCTGAAGCAGCGCCTTGACCCGGGCGGCCTGTTCCGAACCCGCGACGACACCACGAAGGCTGTCGCCGAGCACGGGTGCGAGACGCTTGCGGATTTCCAGCGCACGAGAGGAATCGCCCTTGGCCTGCTCCTCGATCACGCGCTCCAGCATGCTGTCTGCGAATGTGACGCCAGCGGCCTTGATCGCCTGGAGATCGACCGGCGCCAGAAGTTCTCCGGCATCGCCCGACAGGAAATCATCCACCGAACCGAGTTCGGCAAGATCGCCCGCAGCTTTCAGCCGAGCCGCGATGCCGTCGATTTCAAGGAGCGACGAGACGGTGGGCGAGATCGGCGAAAGGTCGAGAAGGCGGCCGTTTCTGACCAACACGGGGCACGGGCCGTTGGCCGCTTTGGACCAGACGCGACCGATCAGAAGGGCCTCGGCGGCGTCCTCCGGCAAAATCTTCACGGCATGCAGCGAATGCTTGGAACCCAAGTCCACCCTCCCTCGTTCTGAACGCAAGATGCGCCCTCCAGCACCCTTGCCGTATTGTCAGGATGTCTGACAACGTAACTTACAACGTTTTAGTCATACTTTTTGCCACTGTCCAGCGCGTAAAATAGCAGCCTGTGAAAAACCCCTTCCGGCTTGCGGGGCCAGTCGCGGGACACCCATCCTCGGACCGAAGAGCGACCTCAGTCGGTCTCGAGCGTCAGATCGAGGCGGCCTGCGGCGCCGAGCAGATGAAGCTTCATCGCCTCACGCGCCTTCTGCGGAACCCGGCCGGCGATCGCATCACGGATCGCCACATGTTCCGCGATCGTCACCTCGACGATCTCCTCAAGAACCGCCGTTGCCCGAGCCGCGTTGATCGCCAAGCTGATGCGCTCGGCAATGAAGCCGATGAACAGCGAGAAATACTCGTTGCCGGTGGCGGCGGCGACCGCGCGATGAAAGGCAAGGTCGGCGACGATCCCCTGGTCCGTCCACTTGTCCGCCCCGGTCATGGCGGCAAGCGTCTCGTCGAGCTTGGCGAGGTCGGCGGCGGTGTGGTGAATGGCGGCCAGACCCGCAGCTTCTATCTCCAGCGGCATGCGCAACTGAAAAAGGTCGCGAAAGCTCGCCCTGTCGTGCAAGTCGTCCTGCTCGATGCGGATCGACTGGCGGGCCTGCAACTCGGTGGCGAAAGCCCCGACGCCTTGGCGCGTTTCAACGAGGCCTTCGTTTCGAAGCTGGGCGATTGCCTCCCGCACGACCGACCGGCTGACGCCGAAACTGTTGGCGAGGAAATGCTCCGTCGGCAATTTCTCACCGGGCAGGATGCGCCCCTCCGCGATCTCCCGACCGATCTGCGCGGCAATACGCGCAGGCAGATGCTCGCCGCGCCTGATCTGACCGAAATCCACCGACATACCGTCCCGTTCTCCTGCGATCCCCCGGCGGTTTTCTATGAATTTCGTTCGAAATTCAATTGGCAACCCGGGTTCATGACCAAAGTCGGATCGATCGCCGTCTTCAACGCCGTCAGCAGCTTGCGCCGCACCTCCGGCAGACGGGCGTCGTAGTCTGGCCGCTTCAGACGACCGATGCCGTGTTCCGCGCTGATCGAACCCTGATAAGTGTCGAGAACCGTGTTGATGACGGACTTGGCCTTGTAAATCCGTGACGCGATCTCCTCCGGCGCCAGACCCGACGGCGGCAGCACGTTCAGATGAACATTGCCGTCCCCGACATGGCCGTAGGAGACGTTGACGCAGTCCGGAAGGGCAGCACTGACGGCCGCCTCGGCATCGCGCACGAAGTCTGCAAGTCGCGACAGCGGCACGGAAATGTCGGTGCGCAGATGCGGGCCGCGCTTGGCCTGTCCCTCGTTCATACCCTCCCGGAAGAGCCAGAGATTGCGGGCCTGGGCCTTGGAGCTGGCGATCACCCCGTCGGCGACGAGCCCCTCCTCCATCACCGCCCCCAGGAAGCGCTCCATGAGGTCGTTGATGTCGACCAGTCCGGAGCCCGAGATCTCCATCAGCACATAGGCGGGGTAGTCTCCGGCGATCGGCATCGGCAGATCGGGGATCGCCTCGTGCGCCAGCACGAAGGCGAGCGGCGGCATGAATTCGAAGGCCGACATGAGATCGCAGCAATCGCGGCGAGCGCGACGGAAGAGCGCGATGGCGTCATCGAGCGCGTTGAGGCCGAGAAGCGCCGTCGCAACCTGATCCGGTTCCGGCGTCAGCTTGACGGAAACCGCGGTCACGATGCCGAGCGTCCCCTCCGCGCCAATGAAGATCTGCTTGAGATCAATGCCGCGATTGTCCTTTCGCAGCGTCGACAACCCGTCGAATATCGTGCCGTCCGGCAGCACAACTTCGAGACCGAGAACCAGTTCGCGGGTCATGCCATAGCGCAGCACGTTGATGCCGCCGGCATTGGTGGAGACGTTGCCGCCGATGCGACAGGAGCCTTGCGCGCCAAGCGCCAACGGGAAGAACATGCCTTCGCGCGCCACCGCATCCTTGAACTCGGAAAGGATGCAACCGGCCTCCACGACCGCGGAAAAGTCGTCGGCGTCGATGCGGCGGATCCGCGTCATGCGCTCGAGGCTGATGACGACCTGGCGCGCCGGATCGTCGGGCGTCGCCCCCAGTACAAGTCCGGTATTGCCACCCTGGGGCACGATGGAAAGACCGAGTGCGGCGCAGGCCTTTACCGCAGCCGCCACATCTTCGGTTGAGCGCGGACGAAGAACAGCGACAGCACCCGTCGTCACGTCGCCATGCCAGTCACTGCAGTAGCGCGCCACCTCGTCGCCGACGAGCACGAGATCCGCACCGAGTGCCTGCACCAGACGCTCCTCATACTGCACTTGCCGCGCCGCCCCGTCCTGTCCGCTCACCACATTTCTCCCGTATTGCGCCGGTCCTGCCGACGATCCACAAGACCTCGGGCCATCTCAGCACAGCAATCAACTATTCTGTTTCCAAACTCATCATATAAGGTTATCAGACAACCTTACAATATTTTTGTTTGGGTATCACCACCCGCCTGTTCGGAGGGTGACCCGCATCACAGGGAGGAGGATTCCCATGCACATTCTCATCATCGGCGCCGCCGGCATGGTCGGCCGCAAGCTCGCGCAACGCCTCACGAGCGACAGGGCGCTTGGCAGCCGCCCGATCGAGGCGATGACCCTGGTTGACGTCGTCACCCCCGAGGCACCGGAAGGCTTTACCGGCAAAGTGACCCTCGAAACCGTCGACCTCTCGACGCCGGGCGAAGCCGAACGCCTCATCGCCGGCCGTCCCGACGCCATCTTTCACCTCGCTGCGATCGTCTCCGGCGAAGCCGAACTGGACTTCGACAAGGGTTATCGCATCAACCTCGACGGCACGCGCTATCTGTTCGACGCCATCCGCATCGCCCATGGCCAGGATGGCTACAAGCCGCGCGTCGTGTTCACCTCGTCGATCGCCGTCTTCGGCGCGCCGCTGCCCTATCCGATCCCGGACGAATTCCACACCACGCCGCTGACCAGCTACGGCACGCAAAAGGCGATATGCGAGCTTCTGCTCTCGGACTATTCGCGTCGCGGCTTCTTCGACGGCATCGGCATTCGCCTACCGACCATCTGCATTCGCCCCGGCAAACCGAACAAGGCCGCTTCCGGCTTCTTCTCCAACATCCTGCGCGAGCCGCTGGCCGGTATCGAGGCCGTCCTGCCCGTGCCCGACGACATCCGCCACTGGCATGCTTCACCGCGCTCGGCCGTCGGCTTCCTGATCCACGGCGCAACGATCGACCTTGACGCGGTCGGCCCCCGCCGCAATCTTTCGATGCCGGGGCTGAGCGCCACGGTCGGAGAACAGATCGAAGCGTTGCGCCGCGTCGCCGGAGACAAGGCCGTCAAGCTCATCCGCCGGGAACCGGATGAGATGATCATGCGCATGTGCGCTGGCTGGGCTCCGGGCTTCGAAGCGAAGCGGGCAACAGCCCTCGGCTTCACCGCCGAGACGTCGTTCGAAGAGATCATCCGCGTCCATATCGAGGACGAAATGGGAGGAAAGCTGTGACCGCATCCATTCAGGCAACACCGGCCGTCAAGCGCCGGATCGCCTTTCTCGGCACCGGCTTGATGGGCGCACCGATGGCCCGCCGGCTGCTGAAGGCCGGTTTTCCGGTCACCGTCTGGAACCGCGACCCATCGAAGGCGCAGGCGCTTGCGGCCGACGGCGCAAACGTTGCGGCGACTGCGGCAGAGGCTGTAACCGGCGCCGACGTCGTCATCACCATGCTGAGCGACGGCAAGGCGGTCGGAGAGGTCCTGTTCGCCGGCGGCGTGAAGGCGGCCCTGAAGTCCGGCGCGCTCGTCATCGACAGCTCCTCGATCGCACCGCCCATCGCCCGCGACCATGCGGCACAGTTGGCCGAAGCCGGCATCGCCCATGTCGACGCCCCGGTCTCCGGCGGCGTCGTCGGCGCCGAGGCGGGAACGCTTGCCATCATGGCCGGCGGTGATGCGACGATTGTCGAAAGCCTCGGCGACGTCTTTGCCGCTCTCGGTCGCGTCACCCATGTCGGCCCCTCCGGTGCCGGCCAGATCTGCAAGCTCGCCAACCAGCAGATCGTCGCCATCACCATCGGCGCGGTGGCCGAGGCCATGATCCTCGTCGAAGCAGGCGGCGCCAGCCGCGAGAAATTCCGCGACGCGATCCGCGGCGGCTTTGCCGAAAGCCGGATCCTTGACTTGCACGGCGGGCGCATGGTGGCCCGGACCTTCGCGCCCGGCGGCCCCTCGCGACTGCAGTTGAAGGACCTCGATGCCGTCGCCGCCATGGCCGAGCTCTTTTCGCTCGACCTTCCGCTGACCGCACAGGTCCGCGACGAATTCCGCGACTTCGTGGCCGATGGCGGTGGCGAAACCGACCACAGCGGCCTGCTGCTGCATCTGGAAAAAATCAATCAACGCCAAGGGGAGGAAAACCGATGAGCGACGAGACGAAACCGACCCGCCGCCTGCGGTCCCAGGACTGGTTCGACAATCCGGACCATATCGATCTGACGGCGCTTTATCTCGAGCGGTTCATGAACTACGGCACCACGCCGGAGGAACTGCGTTCGGGCAAGCCGATCATCGGTATCGCCCAGTCGGGCAGCGATCTCAATCCGTGCAACCGCCACCATCTCGACCTCGCCAAGCGCCTGCGCGACGGTATCCGCGACGCCGGCGGCATTCCGATCGAGTTCCCGACCCATCCGCTGTTCGAGAACTGCAAGCGCCCGACCGCAGCGCTCGACCGCAACCTCGCTTATCTCGGCCTAGTCGAGATCCTCTACGGCTACCCGCTCGACGGCGTGGTGCTGACGACCGGCTGCGACAAGACCACGCCGTCAGCCCTGATGGCGGCCTCGACCGTCGACATTCCGGCGATCGTCTTTTCCGGCGGTCCGATGCTCGACGGCTGGCATGACGGCGACCTCGTCGGCTCCGGCACCGTCATCTGGCGCTCGCGTCGCAAGCTCGCCGCCGGCGAGATCACCCGCGAGGAATTCCTCGAAGCGGCGCTCGATTCCGCCCCCTCGGTCGGCCACTGCAACACCATGGGCACGGCCTCGACCATGAATGCCATGGCCGAGGCGCTCGGCATGTCGCTGACCGGCTGCGCCGCCATTCCGGCCGCCTATCGCGAGCGCGGCCAGATGGCCTACCGCACCGGCCGCCGCGCCGTCGAACTGGTGCTGCAGGACATCAAGCCGTCCGACATACTGACACGCGCCGCCTTCCTCAACGCCATCAAGGTCAACTCGGCGATCGGCGGCTCGACCAATGCCCAGCCGCATCTCGCCGCCATGGCCAAACATGCCGGCGTCGAGCTGCATCCCGACGACTGGCAGGTGCACGGCTTCGATATTCCGCTGCTCGCCAACGTCCAGCCAGCGGGCGCCTATCTCGGCGAGCGCTTCCACCGCGCCGGCGGCGTGCCGGCGATCATGTGGGAACTGCTGAAGGCCGGCAAGCTCGACGGTTCCTGTCCGACGGTCACCGGCAAGACCATGGCGGAAAACCTGGAAGGTCGCGAATCCGACGACCGTGAGGTCATCAAGCCCTATGACGCGCCGATGCGCGAACGGGCCGGCTTCCTGGTGCTCAAGGGCAATCTGTTCGACTTCGCCATCATGAAGATGAGCGTCGTGTCCGAAGGCTTCCGCCAGCGCTACCTCCAGGAACCCGGCCGCGAGGGCGTGTTTGAGGGCCGCGCCATCGTCTTCGACGGCTCGGAGGATTACCACAAGCGCATCAACGATCCCGCGCTCGACATCGACGAGAACTGCATCCTGGTGATCCGCGGCGCCGGACCGAAGGGATGGCCGGGCTCGGCCGAAGTGGTCAACATGCAGCCGCCGGATCATCTCCTGAAAAAGGGCATCATGAGCCTGCCGACGATCGGTGACGGCCGCCAGTCCGGCACCGCCGACAGCCCGTCGATCCTCAACGCCTCGCCGGAGAGCGCCGCCGGCGGCGGGCTCGCCTGGATCCGCACCGGGGATATGATCCGCATCGATTTCAACAATGGTCAGTGCGACATGCTGGTCGAGGAGGACGAAATCGAACGGCGCAAGGCGGACGGCATTCCGAAGGTCCCGGCCGACGCGACTCCGTGGCAAAAGATCTACAGGCAGACCGTCACGCAGCTCTCCGACGGCGCGACGATCACCGGTGCGGACGCCTTCCGCCAGATCGCAAAAACCCCGCCGCGTCACAACCACTAAGGCCGCGCACTTCCGACAACTGAAGAAGCCCTCCCGGACGACACCGGGAGGGCTTTTCTGTTCAGGTCAGGACATCAGGCTCAGTCGCGATAGTCCGGCTCGTCCCGGTCGAAGCGACGGCGCAGGCTCTCCATATGCATGCGTGCGCTCGCCGGATCGCCTTCGCGCATCTGGCGGGCGGCGGCCTCCGCGATGGAAGCCGGAACCGGCAGCAACCTGCGCCCGGTGCTCATCGCCTTCAACTGCGCCTCCGCGGCGCGCTCCAGGTAATAGAGATCGTCCCAGGCTTCGGCGATGTTGGGTGCACAGACCATGACCCCATGATTGCGCATGAAGATGATGTCCTTGTCGCCGAGCACGGCGGCGATGCGATCGCCTTCGCGCTCGTCGAGTGCCAGGCCATTGTAATTGTCGTCGACGGCGACGCGCCCGTAAAACTTGAGCGCCGTCTGGCCGGCATAGACCAGCGGATCCCCCTCCACCATGCTGAGCGCCGTCGCGTTCGGCATGTGGGTATGGAAAGCAGCCCCGACGCGCGGTGCCATCTTGTGCAGCCGGGCATGAATGTAGAACGCGGTCGCTTCCGGCTCACCGTCGCCGGCGACCACGTGGCCGTCGAAATCGCAGATCAGAAGCGACGAAGCGGTCGCCTCCTCGAAGGCCCAGCCGAGCCGGTTGACGAGAAAGAGATCCGGATGACCGGGGACGACGGCGGAAAAGTGGTTACAGATCCCCTCCTCCAGGCCGAGCCGTGCCGCCATACGCAGCGAGACGGCCAGATCGCGGCGAACCTCCCAGATTTCGTCGGTGTCGAGCGAGACGTTGCGCAGGAGTGCAGGCGCACCCCTTTGGAGATTGAGTTCGTGAGCCATTCCGGGTTCCCTGCAATCGGTTTTTCAAATCGGCTTGCAGACTGGTGGAGCAGCGAACGGAGGTCAAGGCTTCGCCCACGCCATGTCCCAAGGTGTCGGGGGCGGCTTCGTCACAAGACCGCGCTCATCCCTCCGTCGACATAGATGATCTGGCCGTTGACGTAGTCGGACGCTGCCGACGACAGGAAGATGGCCGTGCCGACCAGCTCCTCTGGGCGCCCCCAACGGCGGGACGGCGTGCGGGATTTCACCCAGGAATCGAATTGCGGATTGCTGGTCAACGCTTGGTTCATGTCCGTCAGCATGTAGCCCGGACCGATGGCATTGGCCTGGATGCCGTGCTCGGCCCATTCCGCCGCCATGGCTTGGGTCAGAAGCTTGATCCCGCCCTTGGCCGCCGTGTACGGCGCGACAGTCGGGCGGGCAAAATTGCTCATCAGCGAACCGATGTTGATCACCTTGCCGCAGCCGCGCGGGATCATGCGGCGAGCCGCCTCTCGGCCAACGAGGAAAGCACTGGTGAGGTTGGTGTCCAGAACGCGATGCCATTCTTCTGCAGAGAAATCGACGAGCGGCTTTCGAAGCTGGATACCGGCATTGTTGACCAGGATGTCGACTTCGATCCCTGCCGCGTCGAGACGTCGGAAGGCGTCGGTCACCGCGGCTTCATCCGTCACGTCGAAGGCCGCGGCGTGAACCGAATGCCCCTCCGCCCTCAGAGCATCGGTGGCCACGGTGAGCCGCTCGGCATCCATCCCGTTCAGAACGACGGTCGCACCGGCCTCCGCCAGTCCCCGCGCGATCGCTTGGCCGAGGCCCCGCGACGAACCCGTGACGAGCGCCGTCCGCCCCTCGAGATTGAATTGCGTGACCGACACCATCGTGGACTCCTTCTTCGCAACGTCTCGCGAATATAGGCCCCGCAGCGCGCGGCGAAAGGTCCGCTCAGTCCTCGCCAACAGGGAACTGCATCTCTCCGGAGAGGTCGCCGGGGAAAACGACAGATTTGTTATTGACCAAAACCAATGAATGCGAAATGGTATGTTGTCAGACCAATTTTAGGGCAAGCTCGCCATGACGATCTCGTCGAACCCCAGACCGCCGATCGCGCCGTTGCCGACGATGGACCGCGCCCGCCAGGTTATGGATTCGCTTGCCGCCTACATCGACCAAGCAAACCTCGCTGGCGGAGACCGGCTCCCTGCCGAGCGTGAGCTGATGGCAGCACTCGGCGTCGGACGGTCGACGATCCGCGAGGTGATCCGCCACTTCCAGGCGCTCGGCGTCATGGAAACCCGAAAGGGAAGCGGCACCTATCTCCTGAAGCCGATCACTTCGGCGACGATTCATATGCCGCTCTCGGTTGAAACAGCAAGCGTCCGCGACGCGCTCCTGCAGACGCTCGAGGTTCGCCGCGGCATCGAATGCGAGGCCTGTATGGTGGCCGCCCGCCGACGCACCGACGCAGACCTCGTCAACATCGAGGAGAAGCTAGACGAAATGGAGCGCGTGCACCTTCTCAAGGGCACCGCCGGCGAGGAGGACCTGGCCTTCCATCTGGCGATCTATGACGCAACGCATAACCCGCTGTTCCGCCAGCTGCTCGAGCAGATGCGCGAAGCCTTCGAGCGCTTCTGGGAGAAACCCTTCGACCGACCGGACTTCGCCCGCCGCTCCTTTCCATATCACCGCACCCTGTTCAATGCGATCGCCGCCCAGGACACCGAGGCAGCCCGTCGCGAGACCATCAAGATCCTCGACGTGGTCGAGGAAGACATCAAGGAAATGTCCAAATGATCAACGGGTCAGAACCGTTTGACTATGCCTCGCTCATCGTCGCCCATGACGAGAGCAACGCCTTCGACGCCGTCGTACCACCGATCGTGCAGACCTCGCTGTTCACCTTTTCCAGCTATGACGAGATGGTCGAGACCTATCGCGGCGAAAAGGTCCGCCCCGTCTATTCGCGCGGTCTGAACCCCACCGTGCGCGTCTTCGAGGAGATGCTGGCCAGGCTCGAATGCGGCGAGGATGCGCTCGGCTTCGGCAGCGGCATGGCCGCGATCTCCTCGACCGTCCTGACCTTCGTCGAGCCGGGCGACCGCATCGTCGCGGTCCGCCATGTCTATCCGGATGCCTTCCGCCTGTTCGGCACTCTGCTGAAGCGCATGAAGGTCGAGGTGACCTATGTCGACGGCCTTGATGAGGATGCGGTGGCCAAGGCGCTTCCCGGCGCCAAGCTCTTCTACATGGAAAGCCCGACGAGCTGGACCATGGAGGCCCATGACGTCGGCGCCCTCGCCAAGCTCGCGAAAGAGCACGGCGTCATCAGCGTGATCGACAACAGCTGGGCGAGCCCCGTCTTCCAGCGCCCGTTGACCCTTGGTGTCGATCTGGTCCTGCACTCGGCCTCGAAATATCTCGGCGGCCACAGCGACGTGGTCGCCGGCGTGGTCGCCGGCCCCAAGCACCTGATCGACCGGATCCGCGGGGAAACGCTTCCCTATCTCGGCGGCAAGCTCTCGCCTTTCGACGCATGGCTGCTGGTGCGCGGCATGCGCACGCTCCCAGTGCGCATGAAGGCCCACGAGGCTTCCGGCCTCGAAATCGCCAAGCGCCTTCAATCGCTCGCGATCGTCGAGCGGGTGCAGCATCCGGCACTGGCGAACCAGCTGCCGCCCGGCCTTTCCGGCACGTCGGGCCTGTTCTCCTTCATCTTCCGCGAAGGCATCGACATCCGCGCCTTCGCCGACAACCTGAAGCTCTTCAAGCTGGGCGTCAGCTGGGGCGGACACGAGAGCCTGATCGTGCCCGGCGAAGTCGTCCTTCAGCAGAAGGCCCAACCCAACTCCGCGCACACTTTCGGCATCAGTGCGCGGTCCGTTCGTCTCCATGTAGGCCTCGAAGGAACCGAGGCTCTGTGGAGTGACCTGGAAGCGGCGATGGCCGCCGCGACCACAACCTGAATCTCTTGCCGCACCAACACACAAAAGAGGAGGAACTACGCATGAAAACACTTCTGACCGCCGCCCTGATGAGCGCGCTCATGGCCGGAACAGCTCTCGCCGACACGACGCTGAAGCTCGTCGAAGTCATCACCAGTCCCGAACGCACCGAGACCTTGAAGTCGATCGTTTCGAAGTTCGAGGCGGCCAACCCCGGAACCAAGGTGGAGATCATCTCCCTCCCTTGGGGTGAAGCCTTCCAGAAGTTCGCCACCATGGTTTCGGCCGGAGAAATTCCGGACGTCATGGAAATGCCGGACACCTGGCTGTCGCTCTACGCCAACAACGGCATGCTCGAGAGTCTGGAACCTTATCTTGCCAAGTGGGACAAGACGTCCGACCTCAGCGATCGCGCGCTTGAACTCGGCCGCGACGTCAAGGACACGGCCTACATGCTTCCCTACGGCTTCTACCTGCGCGCCATGTTCTACAACAAGAAGCTGCTCGCGGAGGCCGGCGTCTCCGAGCCGCCGAAGACCATGGACGAGTTCGCAGAAGCCTCGAAGAAGGTCTCTGCCATCTCGGGCAAGTACGGCTACTGCCTGCGCGGTGGTCCGGGCGGCCTGAACGGCTGGGTGATGTTCGGCGCCTCGATGGCCGGCTCCAACAAGTTCTTCAACGAAGACGGCACCTCCACCTTCAATTCGGAAGGCTGGGTCAAGGGCCTCACCTGGCTGATCGACCTCTACAAGAACGGTTATGCACCGAAGGACTCGGTCAACTGGGGCTTCAACGAAATCGTCGCCGGTTTCTACAGCGGCACCTGCGCCTTCCTTGACCAGGATCCGGATGCGCTGATCGCGATCGCCGAGCACATGAAGTCGGAAGACTACGGCATCATGACCATGCCGAAGGGTCCGGACGGCAAGACCTTCCCGACCATCGGCTATGCCGGCTGGTCGATGATGGCGAAGAGCGAGAACAAGGACCTTTCCTGGAAGCTGATCGAGACCCTCGAAGGTCCGGAGGGCAACATCGAGTGGAACAAGCGGACCGGCGCATTGCCGGCGCTGAAGTCCGCCGAAAAGGACCCCTTCTACTCCAGCCCGCAGTTCAAGGGCTGGTTCGAGGAACTGGCCGACAAGGACGCCGTTCCGACCGTGATGCCGACCCATCTCGAGGAGTTCGCCTTCTTCAAGGACTCGCTCGTGATCAAGACCTCTCAGCAGGCGCTGCTCGGCGACATCACGCCTGAGGAACTGGCCAACCAGTGGGCCGACTACTTGACCAAGGCGCAACAGAAGCACCTCGCCAAGTAAGGCGATCCGTCCGGGCGGAAAAGTCCGCCCGGACCCCTTCATGTCTGATTGCCGAACGGAATCGAGCCGATGAATTCGCCCGCACGACCCGATGACCGACGCCCGCTCGTAAAGCGGCTCGCGGATGCGTCGGAACCTTATCTCTACAGCGCCCCCGCGCTGTTCCTGATCGTTGCCGTGATGCTGGTGCCGCTGGTACTCGGCGTCTCCTACGCATTTCGCGACATCCAGTTGCTCAATCCGTTTTCCGGCGGTTTTATCGGTCTCGACCATTTTCGGGCGCTCGGTCGGGACGACGACTTCTTCCGGGCGCTGAAGAACACCCTTTGGTGGACCGGCGCTTCGGTCTTCCTGCAGTTCGTCTTCGGCCTCATCCTCGCGCTGCTGCTCGACAAGCCGTTCCGCGGCCGCGGTCTTGCGCAGGCCCTCGTCTTCCTTCCCTGGGCGGTCCCGAGCTTTCTCGCAGGCCTCAACTGGGCCTGGCTCTTCAATCCGGTGATCGGTCCCCTGCCGCACTGGCTTCACGCGCTCGGCATCCTCGACGCGCCGAACAATATTCTTGCCGATCCCGACCTCGCCATGTGGGGGCCGATCGTCGCCAACGTCTGGTGGGGCATCCCCTTCTTCGCCATCACCCTGCTCGCCGCACTTCAGGCAATTCCGCGCGACCTTTACGAGGCAGCCTCGATCGACGGCGCAGGTCCGGTGCAGCGGTTCATGTCGATCACCCTGCCCTTCCTCGCGCCGACCATTGCGATCACCGTGCTGCTCAGGACCGTCTGGATCTCGAACTTTGCCGACCTGATCATTGTGATGACCAATGGCGGCCCGGCCGACCGGACCCAGATCGTCGCATCCTACATCTTCACCCAGGCCTTCAAGCGGCTGGACTTCGGCTATGCCTCGGCGATCGCGCTCGTCCTGCTCGTCCTCCTGCTCGCCTATTCGATGCTGATCGTCTTTCTGCGCCAGTCGCTGCTGAACAAGGATTGAGACCATGAGGCCGACCAAGATCCTGCTCACCTGTGCCCACCGCCTGGCGATCCTCGCCTATATCGTCGTGGCGCTCTTCCCGCTCTTCTGGCTGCTGAAGGTGTCGGTGACGCCGAACGAACTGCTCTACAGCGAGGGCGTACGCCTCTGGCCGTCACGCACGACCTTCGAGCACTTCGAATTCGTCATCGCCCACAGCGCCTTTCCGACGTTCTTCAGGAACAGTCTGATTGTTGCCGGCTCGACGGCACTGATCGTCACCGCGCTCGCTTCGCTGTCAGGTTATGCCCTTTCGCGCTTCTCGTTCCGCGCCAAGTACTGGATCGTCGGGCTGATGCTGCTCACCCAGATGTTCCCGCTCGTCATGCTGGTTGCCCCGATCTTCAAGATGCTCTCGCCGCTCGGCCTGACCAACAGCTTGACCGGCCTGGTAATCGTCTACACGGCCTTCAACGTGCCGTTTGCCACCTTCCTCATGCAGTCCTTCTTCGACGGCATTCCGAAGGACTTGGAAGAGGCCGCCATGATCGACGGTGCAACCCAGTTCGTGGCCTTCCGGCAGATTATCCTGCCGCTCACTTTGCCCGGCATTGCCGCGACGCTCGGCTTCGTCTTCACCGCCGCCTGGAGCGAACTGCTCTTCGCGCTGATGCTGATTTCCGGCAACGACGCGGCGACCTTCCCGGTCGGCCTCCTGTCCTTCGTCTCCAAGTTCTCCGTCGACTTCGGGCAGATGATGGCGGCGGGCGTTCTCGCGCTCATTCCGGCCTGCCTCTTCTTCCTCCTCATCCAGCGCTATCTCGTGCAGGGCCTGACGGCCGGCGCGGTCAAAGGCTGAAAGGTTTCATTCCATGGCTTCCATCGACATCTCCGCCATCCGCAAGAGCTACGGACATTTCCCCGTCCTGCATGGCGTCGACCTCACAATCCGCGACGGCGAATTTATCGTGCTGGTCGGCCCCTCCGGCTGCGGCAAGTCCACGCTGCTGCGCATGATCGCCGGTCTGGAGGACGTGACCTCCGGCGAGATCCGCATCGCGGGCAGGCGGGTCAACGAACTGGCGCCCAAGGACCGCGACATCGCCATGGTGTTCCAGTCCTACGCGCTCTATCCGCACATGAGCGTCGCGGACAACATGAGCTACAGCCTGCGCCTGCGCAAAACGGCCAAGGAGAAGATCGCAAACGTGGTTTCCGCTGCAGCCGGCAAGCTGGGCCTCGATCCGTTACTGGAACGTCGCCCGAAGGCGCTGTCCGGCGGCCAGCGCCAGCGCGTCGCCATGGGCCGCGCCATCGTCCGCCAGCCCAAGGCCTTCCTGTTCGACGAACCGCTCTCCAACCTCGACGCCCGCCTGCGCGAGCAGATGCGCGCCGAGATCAAGAAGCTGCATGGTGAGCTGGGTGCCACCTCGATCTACGTCACCCACGACCAGATCGAGGCGATGACGCTCGCCGACCGCATCGTCGCCATGCATGGCGGGGTCGTCCAGCAGGTCGGCACGCCACTCGATCTCTACGACCGGCCGGCCAACCTCTTCGTCGCCGGCTTCATCGGCTCGCCGGGCATGAACTTTCTCGAAGGCCGCTACGAGACCGAAGGCGACGCCGCAACGGTGGTCCTGGCGGACGGCACCGCCGTTTCCATCGACAGGAAATCCGCGCTCAAGTCCGGCTCGACAGTGACACTCGGCATCCGGCCGGAACATGTCACGATCGGCAAGACCTCCGGCATGGAGGCAAATGTCGAGTTGATCGAACCGACCGGCTTCGGCATCATCATGCATCTGTCGCTGCATGGGCTGCCCTTCAAGGTCTTCACGCTCGACCGCGAGGTGCTGCAATCCGGCCCCAAGGTGCATGTGGAGTTTCCGCAGAAGCACCTCCACGTCTTCGACAGCGAAGGAAACCGGGTCGACTGACCAGCGCCAGGGCATCTTGAGGGAGGAGCAGTCATGGATAAGATGAGCCGATTGAAGGATCTCGAACGCCAGGCCCATTGGCTGGCGAGCTGGATGATCCACAATGCCAACCATCTGCGCGACAAGGACGAGGTGAAGGTCGGCGGACACCAGGCCTCCTCCGCTTCAATGGTGTCGATCATGACGGCGCTCTATTTCCATACGCTGCGCCCGGAGGACCGGGTGGCCGTCAAGCCGCATGCCTCGCCGGTCTTTCACGCCATTCAGTACATCATGGGCAACCAGACCCGTGAGAAACTGGAGAACTTCCGCGGCTTCGGAGGCGCCCAGTCCTATCCGAGCCGTACCAAGGATATCGACGATGTCGATTTCTCGACCGGCTCCGTGGGGCTCGGCGTCGCCATCACCGCGTTTGCCTCGATCATGCAGGACTACATTCGCGCCAAGCCCTGGGCAGCCGACCGCGCCAAGGGGCGCATGATCGCGCTCGTCGGTGACGCCGAACTCGACGAGGGCAACATCTACGAATGCCTTCAGGAAGGCTGGAAGCACGACACTCGCAATACCTGGTGGATCATCGACTACAATCGCCAGAGCCTCGACGGTGTCGTGCGCGAGGGCCTCTGGCAGCGGATCGAGGCGGTCTTCCGGGCGTTCGGCTGGGATGTCCGCGTGCTGAAATACGGCACGCTTCAGCAGGCCGCTTTCTCCGAACCCGGCGGGGAAGCCCTGCGCCGCTGGATCGACAACTGCCCCAACCAGCTCTACTCGGCCCTGACATTCCAGGGCGGTGCCGCCTGGCGCAAGCGCCTGCTCGACGAGATCGGCGACCAGGGCAATGTGACGGCCCTGATCGAACGGCGCGACGATGCCGAACTCGCCGAACTGATGAGCAATCTCGGCGGCCACTGCCTGCGTTCGCTGACCGAGGCCTTCGACAGCATCGACCACGACCGCCCGACCGTCTTCCTGGCCTACACGATCAAGGGTTGGGGCACGCCGCTTGCCGGCCACAAGGACAATCATGCCGGCCTGATGACCAAGGCGCAGCTGGCCGAATTCCAGCAGACGATGGGGGTCGAGGAAGGCCGCGAATGGGAACGCTTCGCAGCGGTGCGAAACCCCGACGGGCTCGACGCGTTTCTCGAGCAGGTTCCCTTTTTCAGCAAGGGGACGCGCCGTCTGCAAGCCGACAAGATCGCCTCGCCCGGCCCCGTCCTGCTCGACGATCGCGAATTGTCGACCCAGGCCGGTTTCGGCAAGATCCTCGATGCGCTTGCGCAAAAGGGCGGAAGCCTTGCCGACCATATCATCACGACGGCCCCTGATGTCACCGTGTCGACCAATCTCGGCCCATGGGTTAATCGCCGCGGCCTCTTCGCATCCGACCACCAGAAGGACACCTTCCGCGACGAGCGGGTGCCCTCCGCGCAGAAGTGGGCGTTTTCGCCGGACGGCCAGCATATCGAGCTCGGCATTGCCGAGATGAACCTCTTTCTACTGCTCGGCGCGGCCGGCCTGTCGCATTCGCTGTTCGGCGAACGCATCCTGCCAATCGGCACGGTCTACGATCCCTTCATCGCTCGCGGCCTCGATGCCTTGAACTATGCCTGCTATCAGGATGCGCGCTTCATGATCGTCGGGACCCCGTCGGGCGTGACGCTCGCCCCCGAAGGTGGCGCCCACCAGTCGATCGGCACGCCGCTGATCGGCATCAGCCAGGACGGACTGGCAAGCTTCGAACCCGCTTTTCTCGACGAACTGTCCGTCATCATGGACTGGTCCTTCGACTACATGCAGCGCGACGGAGAGGGAGACCCGGACGAGCGAACCTGGCTGCGCGACGAGACCGGCGGCTCCGTCTACCTGCGCCTTTCCACCCGGCCGCTCGAACAGCCGCTGCGTCGCGAGGACGATGCCTTCCGTCAGGGTGTCATCGACGGCGCCTACTGGCTGAAGAAGCCCGGCCCCAACGCCACCGTCGTGCTGGCCTATCAGGGATGCGTGGCGCCGGAGGTCATCAGGGCGGCCGGCATGATCGGTGAGGATCGCCGCGACATCGGCGTGCTGGCGATCACCTCTGCTGATCGACTGAACGCCGGCTGGACGGCAGCCCAGCGCGCGAGGCGGCGCGGCGTCGTCAATGCCCGCGGCCATGTCGAGAGCCTGCTCGCAGGCCTTCCGGCCCACTGCACGCTCGTCACGGTCACCGATGGCCATCCGGCAAGCCTTGCCTGGCTCGGCTCGGTCCACGGCCACAAGACCGTGCCGCTGGGCGTCGAGCATTTCGGACAGACGGGGACCATCACCGACCTCTACCGGCATTTCGGCATCGATACCGACACGATTGTCCGAACCGTCTCCAACCTGACGCCGGGGCGGCGCCTGAGCGCATAGTTCCACCCGAAAGGCGGCCCCGTCGTCCGCCTTCGCTCCGCCGCGTCTCGCGCCGGCAGAACTATTCGGGAATGTTGAACGAGCGGCGGAAGTAGGAGCGGACGGCCTCCATCGCGGGGCTGAACTCCCCGTTGCGCCGCCAGGCGAGGCCGACATCCATCGACGGGATGGGATCGGTCAGGGCGATGGTCTCGATGCGCCTGCCTTCGAGCGACCAGGGGCGGTGTACCATGTCTGACAGGATCGCCACACCTTGCGCATTCGCCACCAGCGAACGCACCGCCTCGACGGAGGAGGTGCGAAGCGTGATGCGCGGCAGGTAGGCGGTCTGGCTCCAATACTTCAGCGAACTGTGCGACGCCTCGTCCACCGTCAGCATGATGTAGTTTTCCTCCGACACCTCCTTGAGGCCGACACCATCCTCGCTCAGCAGCCGATGGCGCGCCGGCACCCAGAGACGCCGCTGTGAACTCAGAAGCTTCTCCGTCGTCAGTTCCGGGTTCAGGATATTCGAGGTCAGCATCACCGCGATGTCGTAGCGGTTGGTCAGTAGCCCCTCCTCGACGGATTCACGGTTGAGCTCGAAAAGCTGGATGTCGATCCCGGGAAACTGGCGCTTCATTCGTTCGATGTGAAACGGCAGGAAGTAGCCGATGACGGTATAGGTCGTCGCGATGCTGAGCGTACCCATGACCTCGCGGGTCACCAGGTTGAGCTGCGTCGCCTCCTCAACCTTCTGCAGGATTTCATAGGCCTGGGACAGGAAGCGGCGCCCCGCCGCCGTCAGCTCCATCCCGTGCGGTGTGCGCTCGAAGAGCCCAGCCCCGACGGTTTCCTCGAGGTCCTTGATCGCCGTGGTCACGGCCGACTGCGAAATCGAGAGATTCACCGCAGCCTGGGACACCTGTCCCGCCTCCGCGGTTGCGATGAAATATCGGATTTGTCTGAGGCTGAGCGACATGCCATCCACCAATCTGAATCTGAAATACTCGACATCTGAAAATCAGAACGAAAATCGTTCTGATTGCAGACATCATCAGTCTTCTCGTCAAAACACGAGAAAAGCGCCTGACTCTAATGAGCTTCTTTTGAAAGCCCCACAACCGACCTCCATACAAATATCAGATAATGCACTTCTGAAAATAGAATTTTTCAAATGAAAATTTTCTTCCTACGGTTTTCTGACAAATACGCAGGCATCTCGCTGCGTTGCACAAAATGCAGGCAAGACAGGGAAGAAAAGTGGCACTCGAGGTCGTAGACATCAATTGTGATCTGGGCGAGGCCTTTGGCCGCTGGCGTGTCGGCGACACCGAAGACAGCGCCCTGATGGGACTGATCAGTTCCGCAAACATCGCGGCCGGCTTCCATGCCGGCGACCCGAACCTGATGGACAACACCGTGCGCGTTGCCGTCGAGCACGGCGTCGGCATCGGTGCCCATCCGGGCTATAACGACCTTCAGGGTTTCGGCCGCCGCAAGATCAACGGCACGGCCCGCGAACTGGTCAACGACATCGTTTACCAGGTCGGCGCGATCCGCGAATTCGCCCGCCGCCACGGCGCCACCCTCCAGCACGTCAAGCCGCACGGCGCGCTCTACATGGAGATGGCCGTCAATCCGGAATTCGCCCAGCTTTTCGTCCACTACATGCGCACCGTCGCGCCGAACGCCTATGTCTTCTGCATGGCAGGCTCGGCGACCGAAATCGCAGCCCTCGAAGTCGGTCAGCCGGTGGTACGGGAATTCTATGCCGACCGCGACTACGACGAGAGCGGCTCGATCGTCTTCACCCGCGACGTCGGGCGCCCCGATCCGATGGCGATCGCCCGCAAGGTGGTCCGCGCCTGCACCGAGGGCCTCGTGACGACGGTCACCGGCAAGGACATCGAGGTGCCCTTCGAATCCATCTGCTTCCATTCCGACACGCTGGGTGCGCTCGACATCGTGCGCAACATGCGGGAAGCGCTGATCGCCGAAGGCATCCGCATCGCCCCCATTTCAGAAATCGTCAGATAACCGGAGACTACCATGAGCAAGCTCGAGATCAGATCGCCCCTGCCCGGCACCTTCTATCGCAAGCCGTCGCCGGACGCCGCGGCCTACAAGGCCGACGGTGACCAAGTTGCGGTCGGCGACGTCATCGGCCTGATCGAAGTGATGAAGACCTTTCACGAGGTTCACGCCGACGCCGCCGGCAAGATCACCTTCGTCGCCGACGACAACGAGCCGATCATGGCTGGCCAGGCCGTCGCCGAGGTGGAGGCATGACCATCCGTTCGATCCTCATTGCCAATCGGGGCGAGATCGCGGTGAGGATCATCCGCGCCGCCCAGGCGCTCGGCATCAGGACGGTCCAGGTCCATTCGGCCGCCGACCGCGACATGCTCGCGGTCAAGCTCGCCGACCAGTCCGTCGAGATCGGGCCGCCGTCCGCGGCCAAGTCCTACCTCAACATTGAAGCCGTCCTGAAGGCGGCGAAGGAAACCGGCGTCGATGCGGTCCATCCGGGCTATGGCTTCCTCTCTGAAAACGCCGCCTTCGCCCAGGCCGTGGAAGATGCCGGCCTGATCTTCGTCGGCCCCAAGGCTGGCGCGATCAGCCTCCTCGGCGACAAGGTCGAGGCCCGCAAGGTCGCCAAGCGCGCCGGCGTACCAACCGTACCGGGTTCCGAGGGGCGCATCGACGACCTCGCCACGGCACGCACGATCGTCGAGGCGATCGGCTTCCCGGTGATGATCAAGGCCGCTGCCGGCGGCGGTGGCCGCGGCATTCGCATCGCCGAGACCATGGACGATTTCGAGCGTCATTTCCCGCAGGCCTCGGCAGAGGCGCTCGCCGCCTTCGGCGACGGCGGCCTCTATGTCGAAAAAGTGATCACCCGCGCCCGTCATGTCGAGGTGCAGATCCTCGGCGACGGCGAGGATGCCGTGCACTGCTTCGAACGCGAATGCTCGCTGCAGCGCCGTCGCCAGAAGGTCTGGGAAGAGGCTCCCTCCTTCCGCCTGCCGGACGACGTGCGCCAGGAACTCTGCGCCAGCGCCGTGGCGCTTGCCCGCGAGGTCAACTATCGCGGCGCCGGCACCGTCGAATATCTCTATGACGAGACAACCGGCGAATTCTACTTCATCGAGGTCAATACCCGCATCCAGGTCGAACATCCGGTCACCGAGATGATCACCGGCATCGACCTCGTGCAGGAGATGATCAAGGTCGCCGGCGGCGACAGGCTCTCGGTCCGCCAGGAAGACATCCGGGTCGCCGGTCACGCCATCGAATGCCGCATCAATGCCGAAGACCCGGCCCGCGGCTTCCTGCCAGGCCCCGGCACCATCGAGGCACTCGGGGTTCCGGAAGGCGAAGGCGTCCGTTTCGACACGATGCTTTACGAAGGCTACACGGTTCCGCCCTTCTACGACTCGCTGCTCGGCAAGCTGATCGTCTGGGGAGAAACCCGCGACGCTTGCATCGCCCGGCTTGCCGACGCCCTCGACAATTTCGAGATCCGCGGCCTCGCCACCACAATCCCGCTCCACCAGGCGCTTGCCGCCGACCCCTCGGTCGCATCGGGCGATGTTCACACGCGGTTCCTCGAACCCTGGCTGGAAACGGACTTCAAGGCCTTTGTCGCATCCAAGGAGGTTGCCTGATGCCCATGCGCTATACATTCGGGGGTGACGAGCACCTCTTTGTCGAATGCTCGGAGGAAATGTCGCTCGAGGCCTTCTTCAACTCGCTGTCGATGACCACCGGCATCAAGGAAGCGAAGATCAAGGGCGTGACCGAGATCTGCCCGGCCAACGCCTCCTTCCAGATCAAGTTCGACCCCGATGTCATTCATCCGAACGACATCCTGAAGGAAGTGCAGGCAATCGAGGTCGCGGCGGCGAAGTCCGAACCGGTCATCACCACCCGCATCGTCGAAATCCCGGTCTTCTACAACGACCCCTGGACGCACGAGACGCTGATGCGTTTCCGCGAGCGCCATCAGGACCCGACCGGCACGGACCTCGACTACGCCGCTCGCATCAACGACTACGGCTCGGTCGACGACTTCATTACCGCCCATGCCGGCTCGCCCTGGTTCGTCTCGATGGTCGGCTTCGTCTCCGGCCTGCCCTTCATGTACCAGATGGTCGAGCGCAAGCGGCAGATCCAGGTGCCGAAGTACCTGCGGCCCCGCACCGACACGCCGCGCCTCACCGTCGGTCATGGCGGCTGCTTCGGCTGCATCTATTCGGTGCGTGGCGCCGGCGGTTACCAGATGTTCGGCATCACGCCGATGCCGATCTACGACCCGACCCAGACCACCTCCTACCTCAAGGACTTCATGGTGTTCTTCCGTCCGGGCGACATCGTCAAGTTCAAGCCGGTCGATCGCGACGGCTATGACGCAGCGGTCGAGGCGGTCGACAAGGGACAGTTCGTACCCCCGATCCGTGAGGTGAAGTTCGACCTCAACGAATTCCAGAAAGACATCGACGGCTACAACGCGAAGCTGGAGGGCGTTCTCCATGGCCATTAAGGTTCAACATCCCGGTCTTGCGACCTCCGTCCAGGATCTCGGCCGTCCCGGCTATTTCCATCTCGGCATTCCGCTCGGCGGGGCCATGGATCGTCTGGCACTGAAGGCTGCCAACCTTCTCGTCGGCAATGACGAGGGTGCCGCCGGCCTGGAAGCTGTCTTCATCGGGCCGAAGCTGGAATTCACCGAGGACGCCATGGTCGCGGTGACCGGCGCCGAAATGCCGATCAAGGTCGACGGCGAGGAAAAGCCCGGCTGGACCGCCTTCAAGGTCAAGGCCGGCCAGGTCATGACCTTCGACTTCCTGAAGACCGGCGCCCGCATCTATATCGCCGTCTCAGGTGGCATCGACGTGCCGCTCGCTCTCGGTTCGCGCTCCACCTATGCGATCGGCGCTCTCGGCGGCTTCAAGGGCCGCCCGATTGCCGCTGGCGACGAACTGCCGGTCGGAGCCGCGGGCAAGGCGGAAGAAGGCAAGTCGATCCCGGAAGCCTTGCGTCGCAAGCCGGGCATGCCGGCCGAACTGCGCGTCCTGCCGGGGCTCTACTGGCACCGCATCACCGAGGAAGCCGGCCGGAACTTCTTCGAGGACACCTGGAAGGTGGCCCCGGAAGCAGACCGCATGGGTTACCGTTTCCGCGGTGGACGCAAGCTCGACTTCGTCGAACGCACCCCGCCCTTCGGCGCCGGTTCGGACCCTTCGAACATCGTCGATAGCTGCTACCCCTACGGCTCAATCCAGGTGCCGGGCGGCACTGAACCGATCATCCTGCATCGCGATGCGGTCTCCGGTGGCGGCTACTTCATGCTCGGAACGGTGATCTCGGCCGACATGGACCTGATCGGCCAATTGCAGCCGCACACGCCGACCCGCTTCGTCAAGGTGGACATGGAAACCGCCCTGACCGCCCGGAAGGACCGGGCAACGCAGATCGGCAAGATCCGCGCGCTTTTCTGAAACCTAAATTGCCAACTCAAAACAGGGGAACGACCATGAAACACAAGATTGCAATGACGCTCGCAAGCTCCATGCTGGCGCTTGCGGTGGCAAGCCCGGTGCTCGCCGCCGATGCCTGGTACCCGTACCCGGCCCAGGCGATCGAGCCCGCTTTCGCCGCCGACGGCAAGCCGGTCGATGTCGACTATTCGCCGCTCGAAAAGGCGGAAAAGCCGTGGAACATCTGCGTCTCCTTCCCTCACATGAAGGACGCCTACTGGCTCGGCGTGGACTACGGCGTCGCTGAGCAGGCCAAGGATCTCGGCGTCAAGATGAACCTCGTCGAGGCCGGCGGCTACACCGAACTCAACAAGCAGATCAGCCAGATCGAGGACTGCGTCGCCGGCGGCGCCCAGGCCGTGGTCATCGGCGCGATCTCGTTTGACGGCCTCAACAACCTCGTCAGCGAAATCAAGAAGAAGAACATCCCGGTCATCGACGTCATCAACGGCATGTCCTCGCCGGATCTGACCGCGAAGTCGCTCGTCTCCTTCTACACGATGGGCTACGAGACCGGCGCCTATCTTGCCAAGAAGCACCCGGCCGGCTCGGAAGAAGTCAAGGTCGGCTGGTTCCCGGGTCCGGCCGGCGCCGGCTGGGTCGAAGCCGCCAACAAGGGCTTCCTCGAAGCCATCAAGGGTTCGGCCGTCAAGGCGCTCGAGCCGAAGTACGGCGACACCGGCAAGGAAGCTCAGCTGAAGCTGGTCGAAGACGTGCTCCAGGCCGAACCTGACGTCCGCTATGTCGCCGGCACCGCCGTCACCGCCGAAGCGGCCCAGGGCCTCATCCGAGAACGCGGCCTCAAGGGTAAGGTCGACCTGCTCGCCTTCTACATGACGCCCGGCGTCTACGAAGGCATCAAGCGTGGCTTCATCCTCGCGGCTCCCGCCGACTCCATGGTCGTTCAGGGCCGTATCGCCGTCGACCAGGCCGTTCGCGCGCTGGAAGGCAAGGAACTCGTGAAGCATGTCGGCCCGAAGATCTTCGTCGTCGACCCGTCGAACGTCGAAAGCGTGCCGCAGACCAACATCCTGCCGCCGGACGATTTCAAGCCGGTCTTCTCGGTCAACTGACACCCCAAGGTCCCGACGCGCGAATGCGCCGGGACCGCCCCCATTTTTCAAGCGATACGACTTCACGGACCGATACGGATGGCATTGACTGCACCTCTTGTCGAAATGACCGGCATCGCCAAATCCTACCCGGGCGTACGCGCGCTGGACGGCGTCGACTTCTCGCTCGAACGTGGGGAAGTCCACGTTCTGTTCGGTGAGAACGGCGCCGGAAAATCGACACTGATCTCCATTCTCGCCGGCGTCACCGCGCCGACCGAGGGGAGCATCCGTATCGACGGCGAAGAAAAGCACTTCTCTTCAGTGAAAGACGCACGGGCAGCCGGCATCGGCGCCGTGTTCCAGGAATTTTCCCTGGTCCCGACCATGACCGTGGCGGAAAACATCTTCCTCGGCCAGGAACCTCGCAAGATGGGCCTGGTCGACCGCCGCGGCATGGTCGAGGAGGCTCGAGCGCTCTTTGCCGGCCTTGGCTTCGCCATCGACGTTCGCCGTTCGGTGATCTCGCTGTCGCGAGCCGAACAACAGATGGTCGAGATCGCCAAGGCGCTGCACCAGGAAGCGCGCATCCTCATCCTCGACGAACCGACGGCGTCGCTCACCGAACGCGAGACGGAAAAACTGTTTGAATTCATCGGCCAGGCCAAGGCCAGGGGCGTCGGCATCGTCTACATCTCCCACCGTATCCAGGAATTCAAGGCGATCGCCAACCGCATCACGGTGCTGCGCGACGGCCGCCTGATCGGCACGATCGGCGCGGAGAACCTGTCGGAAACCGTGCTGGTCGAGATGATGACCGGCCGCAAGATGGACGAGATCTATCCGCATATCGAACGCAATCCCGTCGCCGAACCGGTGCTGACCATCCGCGGCCTGAAGGCCTGGGGCGTCGGCGGCGTCGACATCGACGTGCGGCGTGGCGAAGTGCTGGGCGTCGCCGGGCTTGTCGGCTCCGGCAAGTCCCGCACCTTCCGCGCTGTCATGGGGCTGCTGCCGGTCGAGGCCGGAACAGTCACCGTTCACGGCCATGACCGGACCGGTTCGCCCACCCGCGACCTCTTGCGCGATGGCGTCTTCTTCCTGCCCTCCGACCGCAAGGAGGAGGGCCTGCTGCTCGGCGCGACGGCCCGCGCCAACATCGCGCTTTCGGTCCTCAACCGCCGCGAAACCAATGCCGGCCTCGGCCTGCTTTCGCCGGGCGGCGTGAAGGCGCTGACCAGCGAGATCGGCAGGAAAGTCGATCTGAGTGAAGCCTTCCTCGAACGCACCGCCTCCAAGCTCTCGGGCGGCAATCAGCAGAAGATCCTCTTCGGCAAGAGCTTTGGCGAGGACTACGACATCTACATCTTCGACGAACCGACCGTCGGCGTCGACGTCGGTACCCGTGCCGCCCTCTATCGCATCATCAAGGCGATCGCCGAGGCCGGCAAGGCCGTCGTGGTGATCTCCTCCGACCTCCCCGAGGCCATGCATCTCGCCCATCGCCTGATCGTCTTTCGCAACGGCCGGATCTCGGCGGAGTTGGAGGGCGAAGCCATTCAGGAACAGGCGGTTCTCGGCGCCTTCTTCGATCAGGAAAGACAATCGGCATGAACACCAAGCTCGAATCCGCGTCGGTCGCCGACGCCAAGCCCTCCTTCTCCGCCCTCGCGGCTCTCAAGGCCGTCTTCGTCAAGCTCGGCGTCCTGCCCTTCTTTCTCGTCGCCGCGCTGGTGCTCTTCACGCTCGCCTCGAAACAATTCCTGACCCTCGACAACCTCACCAATGTCGCGCGCCAGTCGGTCTATCTGGTGCTCGTCTCGCTCGGCCAGATGCTGGTGCTCGTTACCGGCGGCTTCGATCTGGCCGTCGGCACCTCGATTGCGCTGACCTCTGTGGTCTCCGCCTCGGTCATGGTCTATGTCGCCGCCCAGTTCCCCGACATGGTCTGGCTCGTAATCCTGCTCGGCATCCTCGCCGGCTTCCTCGCCGCGCTGGCCATTGGCTCGCTGAACGGCCTCGGCATTGCCCAGTTCGGTGTCTCTCCCTTCATCATGACGCTCGGCGCCCAATCGGTCGGCGCCGGCATCGCGCTCTACCTGACCGGCGGCGTGCCGATCGGCAATCTTCCTTACGAATTCGGTGACTTCTTCGGCTTCGGCCGCATCCTCGGCGTGCCCGTGCCGGTGCTGATCGCCGTCGTCGCCATCGTCGGAATGTGGATCCTGATGAACCGCACCCGCTCCGGCGCGCGCATCTATGCGATCGGCGGCAACATCAAGGCGGCCAACCTCTCCGGCATCAACACCAAGCGCACGCTCTTCCTCGCCTACATCATCTGCGCCCTTCTCGCCTCGGTCGCCGGTGTGCTGCTCACCGCCCGTGTCGAAAGTGGCGAGACCAATCTCGGCGGCACGATCGCACTGGAGTCGATTGCCGCCTGCGTGATCGCCGGCGTCTCGCTCCGCGGCGGCATCGGACGGGTGGAAAGCGTGGTTCTCGGCGCATTCTTCATCGTGCTGGTGCAGAACGGCATGAACCTCATGCAGATCGGCTCCTACATGCAGATGGTGCTCCTGGGTACGCTTCTCATCCTGGCCGTCGTCATCGACCAGTTCCGCTACCGAATGCTGGTCGGTAGCCGCTGACACCACGATTTACAGGAAGCGCCGCGCGGTGCGAACCGCGCGGCCTGGAGGTCACTTCGAAGTCTGGGGATGTGGGGCCGACCACCTTTGGCTGCAGGGGATCGTGCGGTCGGCCCCGTCACGCCATTCGGTAGATAGTGGGGACGAACGGCGAAGACCAATCATACCGCCGACCATATATAAGCGAAACCTACAATATTGATTAGACGCCTAACCCATTGCAATTAGCATCACTTCAGCCGGCCATCTCGACTTGGCACGCGCCACGTCAGGAGCCGAAAATCGGACCTGTAAGAAGCGGAGACGCCGCTGGGATCCGACGGTCAGTTACGGCGCTTGCCGGCCTGCATCGCCCTGTCATTGTTGAAGAAGCGCGAAGCTGCCTCCGTGCGGTTCCGCACATGCATCTTCTTGTAGATATTCCGGATGTGAACCTTCACCGTATTTTCGGAAAGGTGCAGCTTGTCGGCGATGATCTTGTTCTGGGTCCCTTCGCAAAGAAGGTCGAGGATCTGCACCTCGCGCGTCGTGAGCGCCGCCATGTCGCCGGAGGGTAGTGCCAGGTTGCTTGTCCGCGCCACCGAAACCAGTTCGCTGCCCAGACTGTCCGACTCGTCGGCGGCCGGGTCGTTGCTCAACCGCTGCAGAAGCGCCGACGGGAAATGTTCCCCCCCCTTGGCCAGCAAGTCGGTCGCCGCCAGAAAGACGTCAAGGCGCAGATTGAGCGGCAAAATCCCGTCAATTATGCGGGTCTCCGCAAGTCTTCGGAAATAGCCTTCAAGCTTTTCGGTCCCCTCGACGACCATCGCCATCGCCGCACGGTTCTTCCCGCGATGAAAACGCTGGACGACAGCCTGTATTTCCTCGACGGGCAGACGGTAAAGAAGAACGAGCTTGATATCGTTCAATTCTTCCTCCGTTACCTCGGCCAGACTGGGACGGACGACGACTTCGTGCGCAGGAAATTTGTTGGACAGAATTACAGCGAGACACTCTGACAACAGATCCTGATCCGCGATCATAAGTATCGTATTTCCATGGATCCCGGCCTGCGAATGCCGTGCAGGCTCGCTAATGTGAGATTCCGCCATCAACATTCACGCCTCCCCTTGGTTCTCGACTACTCGATACAGTATCACCCCTCGGGAGAACCAACTCAGGCCCCCACTGCCATTATTCTTTAAGCATTAGTTAATGATCGTAGTTCGAAATAAGTGAGATGGAAATGACCATTTTGGGTTATCTCGGCGCGGAAAACGCCGTTTTTCTAGGCCAAACACACTAACCCGTGCCGTTTTCGGACGCTCGACCGAGCTCCGCGTCGGTGCCGGCCAGACAGTCTCGGTCCACAAGTATTAATCAGCCTTTCCTTTGGCTTTGCCGTCGTCCCTATCGCCCCTCGCCGATGCCGGCAAACCCCGCCGCCATTGGTGCTAATCCCAATTCGTGGCTGGAAACCTCGTTTTTTTTGGTATTGAGTGGCGTCATCACGATTGGGAAAATGCGCTCTGAAAGACGCGGGCTCCTTCGGAGTAAGAAAAAGAATACAATCGCGATCAACAAGACAAGAAGAAAAGAAACTAAACCGGGGCGATCTCTCGCCGACGGAACGGGAAAACGCATCCTTAAGGGAGGATCGTCCCGAATTACATCAGTTGCAGCAGATGAACGGGTGTGGAGTGCATCTGCTATGTTCAACAGTACGGAGCAAGCGCGAGTTAGATCCCATTTGAGATGAGAGGGATTTCGAAAGCTGCTCCGCTTTTTTTTGGAGGAATGGAAATGCCTCAATTCTACGATCCGAACGGTGATACCGAGATCACCACGGTCGGCGCACTCGCTGACGGCTTTGCCAATAGCGCGATCAACTCGACGGAAATCGAGGACGATTCAACCGGCTATGTCGGCGGCCTCGCCAATGGCGACAATCGCGACAACACGGACCAAAGCACGGATGTGGACATCGACACCGACGTGAAGGTCGACGTTGACGCCAACAACGGCAACAACCGCGACAACGAGTATGACTGGAGCTACGACAGCAAGTCCTATTCGAACACGGAAACCGAGACCGACATCAAGACAGTGACGGACACCGACACGAAGTCGGTGTCGACGTCCGACAGCTTCAACTACAACGACAACGACTGGAGTCAGGACAACAGTCAGGACAACGACTGGAGCTATGACAGCAAGTCCTACTCCAATACCGAAACCGAAACCGACATCAAGACGATCACCGAGACGGAAACCGACATCAAGACGGTGACGACGACCGACAGCTTCAATTCTTCCGACGACGACTTCGGCACGATCAACGATGTCCACGACTTCGCCAATCTCGGCGTTGCCGGCGGCGATCTCACCTTCGACATCGGGGACGACTTCTCCTTCAGCCTGGATGTCGACAACATCCTCAACAACTCCCTCAACGGAGCCGGAAACAGCGCCGGGTTCAGCGCGGTTCAGGCGAACCATCTGGCCGACCAGGACACAGCCTGGGAAGTCCGCATGGAGAACGGTGGCGCGCAGAACCATCTGAATGCCACCGGCGGGAGTGCCAACAGCGATGAGGGCATGGACCTCGATGGCAAGGGCTGGGACCTCCGGTCCGGCGACGACGTCGCTGGCGCAAGCACGGCCGATGCCTCGGCGATCCTGGCCAATTCTGGCTTCCACTTCGAATTCGTCCAGGGCGCGAACCTGTTGAGCAACACGATCGACAGCAGCGTCATCGGCGGCAATTCGCATGTTACCGACGTCGGCGAGGATTCCACGGGCACCTGACCAGGCCTTCCCCCAAGGCAAGAAGAACTGCACCGGCCGAGAGGGTCGGTGCAGTTCAATGGTTTGAGGCTGTAGGAGCGGAAAAGACGATGCACCGGTTGGTTTCAACAGGGCGACATCGCGGTCCGCTCGGACAGGGAGGCGGACATGCACACCGAGAAGACGTCGGAAATCATCGCACACTTCATCGGCCACTTTGACGCGATCATCGACGAAGTGCGAATGCGCATCGGCTACACCCAGGGCGAAGTGGCAACCGAGGCCGCAGAACCGTTGCCGGATCTGCAGGCACTGGATCCGGATTTTGCCTCTCAGCTGCTGCTCAGGGATTTCGGCCCCGGCGTTGCCTACAGGGGCGGTCCGTTCGAGCTTGAGGGCCAGATCGGGACGGAGCCGCCCACAGGACCGTCGTTTCAAGAGATCCTTGATGATCCGTCCGACATCGCGTCCGCCGGGACGCGGTTCCCCCATTTCGGCTGGGGCGCATCCGTACCGGTCGAAGAAGAACTCGAGGTTTACACCGGACCGGGCTCGACCATCTCGCACATGTCCCAGTTCAACCTGTTGCAGGACGACGACTATCTCAACATGACAGGCGAGGAGCATGCGAAGCTGGATACCAGCTTCGTCGTGGAGCGGCTCGCCGAATATGCGACCAAGGCTGCGGTTTTCACCCCCTTCGCCGCACTCGATCGCACCGACGTCTATGGAGACCTCGTCAAGATCGCGGATGATATTCACGCGTTCAAGGAAGGTCTGGTCAGCGATGAAACAACCGCGCTCGGCACGGATGCGGACGTCCACTTCGTTCTCGCAGGAAACCGGATCGACGGCACCTATGTCGACGGCGAACTGATCGACGAGGCGCCTGTTCTCGAGGACCGACTGCCCGACCGCGGCATAGCCAAGCCTCCGGAAGATATTGACGAAGAAAGCACGGAGACCTCGATCGAGCAGACCGCCGGGCCCCAAAACATCCTCGAAGTCGGCGCCGGCGCCAATGTCGTCGCCAACATAGCGGCCGTGACGAATACAGGGGTGATCGCTCCGACAATGAGCGTGATGGGCGACTATCACCAGGTCGACATGATCACCCAAGCCTACATCTACAGCGACAACGACACCAATGGCCTCGCGCCCGCGGCGCCATGGGGCGACTGCGACGGCGCACAGCAATCCTCGACCGTCGCGATGAACATCGCTCTTTTCGAGCGCCACACCTATGGCGACCCCGGTTCGGAGCCAGAGACGCCTGCAGAAGGTGAGCCGACCTTCCCGTCGGACTGGCGCGTCAGTGTTATCGAGGGCGATGTCTGCTTCGTCCAATGGATCGAGCAGTACAATTTCATCAGCGACAACGACCAGATGATCGTCACGACCACCGGCAGCGAAACCTCGGTCCTGCTCGGTGGCAACGTGGCACTGAACATTACGGCCTATCTCGGCATCAGCATGCAGTATGACCTCGTCATCGTCGGCGGCGACATGCTCGACATGAACATCATCAGCCAACTCGCGGTGCTCTACGACAATGACTGGATCATCGGCGCTGATGGCTGCCCCGACGGCATCGTGACCCAGACGGGCAACAACCTTCTGTGGAACCAGGCTTCGATCCAGAATGTCGGCGACGACGACCGTTTCGAAACCATGCCGGACTACATGAACCAAACGGTGCAGGGCATCCAGGACGGCAATCCGGACATGCCGCAGGATCTCGCCACCGACGTCAACTTCAGCGGCTACGAGTGGCTGAATGTTCTCTACATCACGGGCAACCTCTACGATGTCACCTACATCAAGCAGGTGAGCGTACTCGGCGATGCGGACCACGTCACCCAGGTCGCTACCGAACTCCTCGCCAATAACGAGGATGCGCAGGTGACGATCGACACCGGCAGCAATGCGGTCGTGAACATCGCTGAGATCATCGACTATGACAGTTTTGGCGACACGACCTATATCGCGGGGCATGTCTATTCCGACGCGATCCTGATCCAGGGCGGCATCATCGAGGACGATGCGACCCAGCCGCAGCCCGTGAATAACCAACTGGCCAACGAGGTTATCGCATTTCTCGACGATGATCCGTCGACCAATGACACGGATGACGCGGTCATCAATGCGGGCAACGACTTGTCCTGGTCGAACGCCTGCCCGTCAGACGTCATGCAATCCGTAATCGCCTGAGTGGATGGAGGAACCAGCCCATGAACCAGGTGGCAAAAAGCGGATTGATCGGAAGCGCGGCACTCCGGCTGAAACTGGACACGCGTGCCCCTGACGCCGAGAGGAAGGACGACGCTGCACTCACCGAAGCCTGCATGGCGGCGATCGACACGGCCGTGGAAAACATCAAACGGGCCGCCGGTCCCGGGCCACTCTCGACGCTCGGCCAGCCCCAGACGACACGACAGCCGATCGTCGAGGAACCGAGAGAACCAAGGATGGATGCCTTGGAGGCTTGGGCAAGAGCGATCCGCGATGCTGCAAGCGCGTCGCGCAGCCGGCCTGAAGTGGAGCCGCTCAGCAAGGCGCGCGTGACCAGTCCGCTGCCGGACGCAAGGATGACGCCGCCGGCACCGAAGCCAATCGTCCCGAGACCGGCACGCCCGGCCCCAGAGCAGGTAGCGACGGCCAGCCCTTTGAGCATTCGCGTACCTGTTCAGCCCCCGGCAACGTCACCACCGCAGCAACGGGCCGAGGCGAGGCAGCCGATCGAGGCGAAGCAACCGGAGCCGCCGCGTGAAACGGTCCGGCCCGCACAGCACGTCGAAGCAAGAACCGAACGTCCGGTCACCCAGCCAAATCGGAGAACAGAAGGTCCGGCACATTCACCGGGACCGGGACCGGGACCCGCACCAGGCCCGGCACCGCAACGCCAACCACCCGTCCCCGCACCGGACAAACCCTTTGCCCGCACCATCGACAACGATAGCGGGCCAATCAAGCAGAACGACCGCCGCCCGACGAGTGGCGGAGGCGGGAACGGAAACGAGAAGGATTCCAATGGGGGTGGCGGTGGTGGTGGCGGCGGACACAGCGGGTTCCACAAGCGAAGCGGGCCAGTCAATTTTGCGGCCAGCCTCGCAAAGGGGATAGCTGCGGTCCGCCGCAACATGGCGATCGTCATGGTATTCACCATTGCCATCAACATCCTGCTGCTGGCGATCCCTCTCTACCTGTTTCAGATATCCGACCGCGTGCTGACCAGCCGCTCGATGGATACCCTGATCATGCTGACCATAGCCGTGGTCGGTGCGGTTGGCCTGCAGGCCTTCCTGGATTCCATCCGGCGCTTCATCCTGATGCGCACGGCCGTCGAACTGGAGGTGCAACTGGGTGCTCCGATCCTCAGTGCCGCCGCCCGCGCATCGCTTCACGGCAGCGGCAAGGACTATCAAACCCTGCAGGATCTGCAGCAGCTCCGCTCCTTCCTGACCTCCGGCACACTGATCGCCTTCCTCGACGCGCCGCTGATGCCGCTCTTCGTACTGGTTGTCTATCTGGTGCATCCGCATCTCGGGCTGATCATCATGGCCTGCTGCGCGGTGCTGTTCGTCATCGCGTTCCTCAACCAGCGCTTCACCGCGCGTCATTTTGCCGAGGCAAACGGTTACCTGAGCCGGGCCAATTTCCACCTCGATTCTATGTCGCGCAATTCGCAGATCATCAACGCGATGGCGATGATCCCGGAAGCCGTGCGCATGTGGGGTCACGAGACAGCAGGCTCTCTCAAGGCCAATGTGGCGGCGCAGGATCGCAACATCATGTTTGCCGGACTCTCCAAGGCCTGCCGCATGATGACCCAGATCGCCCTGCTCGGCTGGGGTGCGCACCTGTCGCTCTCAGGCCACCTTACGGGTGGAATGGTGATCGCTGCCTCGATTATCTCGGGTCGTGCGCTTGCCCCCATCGAGGGAGCTATCGAGGGATGGCACCAGTTCAACAAGTCCGCCGCCTCCTATGGCCGCATCAAGCAGCTGCTGGTCAGCTCGCCGCTCAACTTCCCCCGCCTGCGCCTTCCCAACCCGGAAGGACGCCTCGATGTCGAGCGCATCCTTTTCGTGCCCCCGCCGCAGAAGAAGGTCATCCTGAACGGCATCTCCTTCTCGCTGAAGAAGGGTGAATCTCTGGCGATCATCGGCAATTCGGGTTCGGGCAAGACGACGCTCGGCAAGATGCTGGTCGGTTCGATCCTGCCGACCTCGGGCAATGTCAGGCTCGACCTGATGGACTTGAGGAACTGGGACCAGCGCCAGTTCGGCGAGAGCATCGGTTACCTGCCGCAGGACGTGCAGCTCTTTCCCGGCACGATCAAGGCGAACATCAGCCGAATGCGCGACGACGTCGAGGACCGGCAGATCTTCGAGGCCGCCGTGCTCGCCGATGTGCACGAACTGATCGCCTCCTTCCCGCAGGGCTACGAGACGGTCGTGGCCGCCGACGGGGCGCCGCTTTCGGGCGGCCAGAAACAGCGCATCGCCCTGGCACGCGCCTTCTTCGGCAATCCCAAGTTCGTCGTGCTCGACGAGCCGAATTCCAATCTCGACACGCAGGGCGAAGCGGCGCTGGCACGCGCGCTCCTGCACGCCAAGAAGCAGGGCATCACAACGGTGACGATCACCCAGCGACCGGCCCTGCTCCAGGCTGTCGACAAGATCCTCGTGCTGAAGGACGGGTCGGTGGCGATGTTCGGCGAACGCGCAGAGGTCCTCAAGGCGCTGGCCAAGAATCCCGGCCGCGACGACGAACCGCGACAGATCGACAACAGGTGAAGCCATGGCACGTGCAATCCAGACGAAAATCGAGCCAGGGCCGCCGGAATGGTACGCCGACGTTCCGCGGTCGATCCGCACCCATACGATGGTCGGACTCGCCGTGCTGATCAGTACGTTCGGCGGCTTCGGTTTCTGGGCGGCCACCGCACCGCTCGCCTCGGCGATCATCGCCCAGGGCAGCTTCGTCGCAACCGGCAACAACAAGATCATCCAGCACCTGGAAGGCGGGATCATCAAGGAAATGCTGGTCAATGAAGGTGAGATGGTGAAGGAAGGCGACGTATTGCTGAAGCTCGATCCGACGGCCGCATTGGCCAATGAGCGAGCAATGAACCTCAAGCGGCTTCGCCTCGAGGCGGTGATCGCCCGCCTGCGCGCGGAAGCTCAGGGCGACAAGGATCTGACGATCCCGGAGATCGTCATGAAGCAGGCCAGCGACCCGGACGTCAATGCGATTATCCAAAGCCAGAACGTCATCTTTCGCAGCAAGCAGATCAAACTGTCCGAACAGCTGAATCTTATCGAAAAGAACATCCGATCGCTCGAATACCGTTTCAATGGTTACGGCGGCCAGAAGAAATCCTTCGAACGGCAGATGGCCCTGTTGACGGAGGAGCGCGATTCCAAGGCAAGGCTCGTCAAGGTCGGCTATCTCAGCAAGACGGATCTCATGGCCATCGAACGCGCGATCGCCGATGCGATGGGCGATATCGCGCGCCTTGAGGGCGAGATGAATGAAAGCGATGCACAGATCGCCAAGTACCGCCAGGAAGCCGTCATCGCGATCAACTCCAGCAAGCAGGCAGCCCTCGATGCTCTGGAAACCGCGGAATCGGATCTCGACAGCGTCCGCGAACAGATGAACGAGGCCTCCGGCGTCCTCGAACGCACTGTGATCCGTTCGCCGGTCACCGGAACGGTGGTCCGCTCCTATTACCATACCTCGGGCGGCGTCATCACCACCGGCAAGCCGATCATGGAGATCCTCCCCGCCGGCGTGCCGCTGATCATCGAGGCTCAGGTGTTGCGCACGTCCATCGACCAGTTGCACGAAGGCCAGACCGCCTCCATCCGGCTCTCCTCACTCAACCGCCGGACCACGCCGGTACTGAGCGGCAAGGTCTTTTACGTGTCGGCGGACTCGATCGATGAAGGCACGATGAGTGCTCCGAAGGACGTCTACATCGTCCGCGTCGAACTCTCGGATCAGGAAATCACGCGCTTGCACGGCTTCCATCCGGTGCCGGGCATGCCGGCCGACGTGCTGATCCAGACGTCGGAGAGGACCTTCTTCGACTACCTGTCCAAGCCGATCAGTGACAGCATGTCACGAGCCTTCAAGGAGCAATGACACGATGGTCGGATACCGCTAGGAGGTGCAGCAAATGGGAAACATGTCGGACGTCCTGCTCAGGGTTGGCAGGTTGAACTATGTCTGGACCAACACCGAAAGCCTGCTGATCTACGTCATTGCCCACCTTCTGGCCGTCGACAAGGAGACGGCGATCATCGTCTTCCTGACCCTCAACACGACACGGGCGCGCATCGATCTCGTCGAGCGGCTGGCCAAACGCCGCTCCACCAATCCAACCGAACGGGCAGCGATCCTCGCCGACATGGCGCGGCTGAAGAAGGAAGCGAAAGTCCGCAACAAGTACAATCACAGCATCTACTCGTTCGATGAACGCGGCGACATCTCGAGCACGCAACTGATGCGGCTTGTCGAGACAGACAAGGAGATCCGCTACGGCAAGGTCGAACAGATGGATGAGAAGGAAATGCAGCAGCTGGAGCGCGCCATCGCGGAGATCACCGACATCAGCAAGTCGCTGTGGCGCTTCATCCATGCGAGCACGCATCTGGAAAGCGAGATCTAGAAAGCGAGACCAACGGTAGCCTAGCCCGAATTGGCGGGACGCTTTCGCCCGAACGGAGCATGTTTCGCATCGGAGGTTTCGACCTAACATGGATCTTTCGAACCCGCGCCGAGACGCCGGGAAAATGGGGGCAGACAATGCGGATAGAGGTCATAGAGACGCACGACGCCTTTGCGGCCGTTCGCCCGCATTGGGACGATGTCTTCATGGCCGATCCGCATGCCCAGCACTTCCTGTCCTGGATCTGGCTGAACCGCTATCTCGGCCATCGCCGGCGGTGGTTCATCCTCGCCCTGCGGGACGGTGGACCCGACGGACGCTATCTCGCCTTCTTCCCCTTGCGTCTCCAGACCCGGCAGAACGCCGACGGCGTATTCGTCGACGAGATCATCATGGCCGGAAATTTCACTGCCGATTACACCGGCTTCATCGCCCGGCCGGAACATGAAAACCATGCGATCGCCGGCTTCACCACCTATCTGAAGCGCCAGAACTGGATGCAGATCAAGTTCGATTACATCAACGGCCCGCCCGAACGGCGCGAGGCCCTGATCCGCGGCCTGCAAGGTCCGGAGGTGATGTTTCGCAACACCGTGCCGCGCAACGAGCAGAACATCGACAACACGATCTGCCCGAGGATCGCTCTCCCCGATGACTGGGACACCTATCTCGAACAGCACATGAGCGGCCAGACGCGGCAGAAGTTGCGGCGCTTCCTGCGCACGGTCGAAGGCGGCGACGAGTATCGCATCACGATGGCGACGAAGGACACGATCACGCTTCACCTCGATATTCTCTTCGATTTCTGGCGAACACGCTGGACACCCGTCAAGGGGGAGGAAAAGACCGAAAAGCTGATCCGGTCGTCGCGCGAAATGCTGGAGGACTGCTTTGCCGATGGCAATCTCGACGTGCCGGTTCTCTGGCACGAAGAACGACCGCTCGGAGCGCTGGCCAACATCATCGACCGGCAGAAGAAGGCCGTGCTGTTCTACATCACCGGCCGTGACGAGACCTGGAAAACGCCGTCGCCGGGACTGGTGCTGCACGGCTACAGCATCCGCAGGGCCATCGCGGAAGGCTTGCGGACCTACGACTTCCTCCGTGGCAATGAGCCCTACAAGTACATGTTCGGCGTCGAGGATCGTCAGATCAGCTGCACGCTTTTCCGTACCAGAAGCGGGCTCAACCTCGGCAACAAGCTCAATCCCCGCAGCGTCCGCTTCGTCTACGAGAAGGCGATCGACCTCTACCATGCCGGCAAGAAGGCAGACGCGGAAGCGGCCTTCCGGCAGATCCTCGACGTCATGCCGGATCATCGTGGCGCGGAATTCTGGCTGGCCAACATTCTCTTTGAAAAGGGCCGGCTGGTCGAAGCGGAAGCGAGCTATCGTGCCCTCCTGCTGCGGCTCCGCGACCCTGTGGCGGTGATGCTGCGTCTCGCCGACGTACACCTTGCACGGCATCACTTCAGGGAAGCGGCCGACCTGCTTTCCGATATCTGCCGCCGAGCGCCGCTCAAGACCGAGGCCCGCTACAAGTGGGGCGTGGCGCTGCTCGCCGACAGGCAGGTTCGTGAGGCAGCCCGTGTTTTGGCCGAAGCCTGTCGCAACCACGTTCCGGGCGACGACGCAACCGACGCACTCTACGCCGGGAAGGCGCGCGATGCGCTGGCGCGGGTCGCCTACGCCCTCGAACCGGCCCCGGATCCTGCCTTCTATCCTGCCCGGTTTGCGGCAGGTGACCGACCACCGCCGATGCTGCATTGAGCGTTGCGTAAATTCTGTTGGCGTAGCTCCGTTTTATTCCGTCTTGCCCAACCGTCAGAGGCTACCCCGATGGCTCTCATTTTGTCGCCACAGGTCTCCCGTTTCCATGCGGATCGTTTCGAGGAATGCCAGCGCGCACTCGAACCTGCGGTGCGCGAACTCATGCTGACCGCGGAAGCGGCCGGGTGGATGCCGGAGGAAATATCCGCTGCAATTGCGGCGATCGCCGATTTCCAGATGCTGACGCTCGAGGCCGGCGACGTGATCGCACAGTTGCGCCGGCACCTCGCCGACTGAAACTCAGCCGAGGCTCTTCAGATAAATCGACAGAAGTTGCGTCTGGGACGAAATGCCGAGCTTGCGGTAGACATTGCGGCGATGGACCTTCACCGTCCCGGTCGAGATCCCCAACCTCAGCCCGATTGACTCCGACGAGTGCCCCTGAAGCACCAGTTCCACGATTGCCGCCTCGCGATCGGTCAGGTTGAGATCGCGCCAGACCCGCTCGGTCTCCGGATGGGCGGCCTTGCGTCCGCCCTTGCCGCGCCGGGTGATCGCATTGTCGAACCGTCGGCCGAGGTCGCTCCAGGCATGACGGACAAGTGCCACGACGACAGGCTCCGCTTTCCTGAGCAGGGCGAATTCGGCCGCCGAAAATACCCCCGACTGCTCCCGACGCATCAGCGAGAGCACCACCGTGATGCCGTTCTCCAGCGCCACGAAGAAACCGATCTCCTCGGCCAGCCCGGTCTGGGTATAGTAGCTTCGGAAATATTCGCTGGAGAAGAAGCGGTCCGGCGCCAGTTCCCGCATTCTCCACACCCCGGGCTTCGGCTCCTGCGCGGCACTGTAGAAAGGGTCGAGCAGATAGGGGCCGGCCTGGTACATGCTGACGAACACCACGTGTTCCTCAGCAGTGAAGGTGCTGTAGAGATCGAGCGGGCGTTCCTGGCCACGATAGGCGAAGACGACGATATAGTCGAAGCGGAGCAGGCTCTTCATCAGGGCATGGAAGGCGGGCCCGGCTTCGTCCTCGCCGGGAGCATCCTGCCCCACGAGTTGCCCCATGACGTTGAACAAGGCTTCGAGTTCCATGCAGACACCCATCCACGTGCGGAAGAGAGCGCGATCCGCTCCCGGGGTATACACCCTCCACATCGCGGAACGGCTTGGAATACCTCTCTCGGGGTATATACCGCAAACGACCGGCTTGAATAGGTTTGAACCAGACGGTGTGGAGCCGGGTAATCGCGAGACGGCCCGGCATTCAGAATAACGACCGCGGGGAATATGACGTGACAGCGCCTTCGACGAACGACATCGAATTCCGTTCGGTCGCCAAACGCTATGGCAGCGTGACGGCCGTATCGGACATCAATCTGGCAGTGCCCAAGGGCGCCTTCGTGGCCCTGCTCGGGCCGTCAGGGGGTGGCAAGACCACGTGCCTGCGCATGATCGGCGGCTTCGAACAGCCGAGCGAGGGCACGGTGCTGATCAACGGCCGCGAGATGAACGGCGTGCCCCCCTATCGCCGTCCCGTCAACATGGTGTTCCAGCATTACGCGCTGTTCCCGCACTTCAACGTCGAGCAGAACGTCGCCTACGGCCTCAGGCAGATGCGCCCGAAGCTCGAAGCCTCGGAGATTGCGCGTCGGGCGAAAGAAGCGCTCGAGATGGTGCGCCTCGGCGGCTTCGAAAAGCGTCGTGTGCACGAGATGTCGGGTGGCCAGCAGCAGCGCGTCGCGCTCGCCCGCGCCATCGTCAACAAGCCCTCCGTCCTTCTGCTCGATGAACCGCTCGCAGCCCTCGACAAGAAGCTGCGCACCGCTATGCAATTCGAGCTGCAGACCCTCCAGCGCGAACTCGGTATCACGTTCGTTCTCGTCACGCACGACCAGGAAGAGGCGCTTTCGATGAGCGACCTGGTCTGCGTGATGAATGCCGGGCGCATCGTCCAGATGGCGCGCCCCCAGGAGATCTACGACCATCCGGCAGACCTTTTCGTCGCTGACTTCGTCGGCAAGACCAATCGTCTATCGGCAACGCTGGAAGCCGACGGCACGACGCTGAGGCTCGCCGACGGTACGGCACTCGCCCGCACCGGAAGTCCTGCCGAACGGCCAGGGTCAGTCACCGTTGCGCTACGCCCGGAAGCCATCGAACTCGTGCGCCAGCCATCCGGCGGCAACGGCCAGATCGCCGGCACGGTAACCCACCGCATCTTCCTCGGCTCGACCGCCGAATACCAGATCAAGGTCGATGGCCTCGGTGATTTCCTCGTCACGGCCGATCATCGCAGCATGCAGGAAAGCGATCTCGTCGAGCCGGGCGAACGGGTCGTTCTCAAATTCGATCCCGGCAAAATGCATGTTTTTCCGGCCTGAGGAACGGCCGACCCCGTCAAGACAACAAAAGGGAACAGCGTCATGACAAAGTGGTACAGAGAAAATGCCCCGATCACTGCCGAACAGCTCAGCGACGAGTGGATGCGCCTGAAGCGCGGTTCCGTTTCCCGTCGCCACTTCCTCGGCGTCACCGGCCTCGGGCTTGCCGCGGCGGTGCTCGGCCGCCAGCCCGGCGCGTTCAACGCCAACGCCTATGCCGGTGACCTGGGCACGACCATGTCACTCGCCACCTGGCCGAACTATCACGACCCGGCAACCTTCGAAGCCTTCACTGCCGCGACCGGCGTCGCCGTCGAGGTCAATGTCTTCGGCTCCAACGAAGAGATGCTCGCCAAGCTGCAGGCCGGCGGCACCGGCTGGGACCTGTTCGTCCCGACCAACTACACCATCTCGACCTATGTGAAGCTCGGCCTGATCGACCCTCTCGACATGTCGAAGCTGCCGGCCTTCTCTCAAGCCAGCCAGTCCTCCCGCTTTACCTCGGAAGGCGCCATCGACGGGGTAACCTACGCCCTGCCGAAGAACTGGGGCACGACTGGCATGGCGGTCAACACCTCGAAGATCAAGTCGAAGATCACCTCATGGAAGGACTTCTTCGAAGTGGCGATGACGGAAGCCGACGGCCGCGCCATGGTGCACGACTACCAGCTCACCACCATCGGCAGCGCGCTTGTCTCGCTCGGCTACTCGTTCAACTCGATCAAGCCCGAGGAACTCGCCAAGGCCGAAGAACTGCTGATCAAGGTCAAGCCGCATCTCTACGGCATCAACAGCGACTACCAGCCGGGCATGCGCGGCACCGACGCCTGGATGACCATGTGCTGGACCAATGACGGCGCGCAGCTCAACCGCGACATGCCCGAGATCGCCTACATCCTCGGTTCCGATGGCGGCGAGATCTGGACGGACTTCTACGCGATCCCGAAGAGCGCCGCCAACAAGCCGGCCGGCTATGCCCTGCTCAACTACCTGATGACGCCGGAGAACGCGGTGAAGGAACACCTCGCCAACGGCGCCCCGACGACCGACAGCCGCGTGCTGGCCCTGCTGCCGGCCGACGTAACGTCGAACAAGATTGTCTATCCGGACGAAGCCTCGCTCACCCCGCTGGAATTCGGCGCCGCCGTGACGCTGACCGATCCGGCCCGTGCGGAACTGATGGCCCGCTTCAAGGCGGCTTGACGGTCCAGCCGGATCAGGCGGCTCATGCCCCTCATCCGGCCTGCCGGCCACCTTCTTCCCTCCAGCGGAGAGAAGGAAGTCTGTCGCCACGTCTCCATCCCCTCTCCCCGCATGCGGGGAGAGGGCCAGGGTGAGGGGCAATCCTTCCTCCACGCCCAACGATTTCACGCAACCAGGACCACCGCATGGCCTTTGCTACGGACACACGAAAGAGACTGGTCACCGCCGCGCTCGTTGCGCCTGCGGCGATGTGGCTCCTTGTCTTCCTCGTCCTGCCCTTCATGGCGATCGTGGTTTTCTCGGTCGGCGAGCGGGCGCCCGAGGGGGGCTATCAGGCGGCCTTCACCTTCGCCCAGTTCGCCAATCTCGCCTCGCGCGCCGCAGCCTTCCGCAACACCATGCTGATCGCGCCGCTCGGCGCGTTCCTCTGCCTGCTCGTCGCCTATCCGGTCGCCTATTACCTCGCCATCAAGGCCAGTCCCCAGTATCGGCTGGTGCTGGTTTCGCTGGTCGTAGTACCCTTCTGGACCAGCCTCCTGGTGCGCACCTATGCCTGGATGTACATCCTCGGATCGCGCGGGCTGCCGAACCTCTTGTCGATGATCGGCATCGAGGACGTCCGGCTGCTCAACACCCCCGGCGCCGTCCTGCTCGGCATCGTCTACGGCTACCTGCCGCTGATGATCATGCCCATCTATGTGAGCCTCGAAAAGCTCGACCGCAGACTGCTCGAGGCCTCCGCCGACCTCGGCGCGAAGCCGGTCTCCACCTTTTTCGGCATCACCCTGCCGCTCTCGCTTCCGGGTGTCATGACCGGCGTCGCCCTCGTCACGATCCTGCTGCTGGGCGAGTATCTGATCCCGCAGCTGCTCGGCGGCGGCAAGGTGTTCTTCATCGGCAACGCGCTGGTCGATCTCTTCCTTCAGTCGCGCAACTGGCCCTTTGGCTCGGCCATCGCCGTCACGCTGGTGGTGGTCGTCGTGATCGTCCTGACGGTCGCCATGCGCATCGCATGGAAGATCTCCGGCTCCAAACAGGTGGATCTCGTCTGATGCGCGCGCTTGTCACCTTCGTCTACCTCTTCCTCTATGCGCCGATCGCACTGGTCGTGCTGTTCTCCTTCAACGCCGGACGCAATGCTTCGGAGTTCACCGGCTTCTCGACCCAGTGGTATGGCAAAGCGCTATCCAACACCTTCCTGATCACCGCGCTCGAAAACAGCCTGCTGATCGCCTTCACCAGCGCCGCCCTCGCCGCCGTTTTCGGCACCATGGCAGCGCTTGGCATGGAGCGGCTCTCGCCGCGCGGGCGGGCCATCTTCGATGCGCTGTTTGCGGCAGCGATCGTGGTACCGGGCGTGGTCATCGGGATTGCGACCCTCGTCGCACTTGTCGAGGTGTTCTCCTTCATGAACCCGGCCCTTGCCGCGATCTGGCCCGGCGAAAAACCCCCGCAACTCGGTCTCGGCTATGGCTCGATCATCGCGGCGCACGGCCTGTTTTCGTTGGCGCTGGTGACGATGATCGTCAAGGCGCGGATCGCAAGCCTCGGCCGCGATATCGTCGAGGCGTCCAGCGACCTCTACGCCACCCCGCTCACCACCTTTCGCGAGATCGTCCTGCCGCAGATCATGCCATCGATCCTGGCCGGTTTCCTGCTCGCTTTCACCTTCTCCTTCGACGATTTCATCGTCGCCTTTTTCGTCGCCGGTTCCAAGACGACCCTTCCGATCTACGTGTTCGCCTCGATCCGTCGCGGCGTGACGCCCGAAATCAACGCGATCGCCACGCTGGTGCTGGTCGCCTCGCTGTTCCTGATCCTGATCGCCCGCACGCTGATGCGGGAAAAGAAAACAAAATCGCATGCCGGGGAGTAAACCATGATCCTGAAAGACCGGATTGCCATCGTCACCGGCGCCGGCTCGGGCATCGGCCAGGCGGGCGCCGCCATCATCGCCCGCGAAGGCGCCCATGTCGTCGTCGTCGACCGCAATGGCGAAGCTGCCGAGACGGCGGCATCCGAAATCCGGGCGAACGGCGGCAAGGCCGACGCGCTCGCGCTGGACGTGACCGACGATACGGCCCTCACCAACGGCATCAATGCCGTGATGTCCCGCCACGGGCGAATCGACATCCTGCACAACCACGCCGGAGCCCAGGTTGCCGGCAACCTCGAACAGGTCGAGGTCGAGGGCTTCGACAGGTCCTGGAGCCTCAACGTGCGCGCCCATTTCATGGCGGCCCGCCTCGTGATGCCGATCATGAAGAAGCAGGGCGACGGCGTGATCCTCAACACCGCATCCTCCTCCGGCGTGCTCTACGACCGCGAGATGATCGCCTATACGACGACAAAACACGCGGTGATCGCCATGACCCGCCAGATGGCGGGCGACTATGCCCGGTTCGGCATCCGGGTCAACGCGCTCTGCCCCGGCTGGGTGGACACACCCTTCAACGCCCCCTTCATCGAACAGATGGGCGGCAGGAGCGAGATCGAGGCCTATGTGCGCGAGAAGGTGCCGATGGGCCGCTGGGCCAGCGTCGAGGAGATCGCCGAATCCATCCTGTTCCTCGTATCGCCGCGCTCCTCCTACATGACCGGCCAGATCCTTGTGGTCGACGGCGGCGAGACCGTCGTCTGACAGGCCGGCAACGAAACGCTGCCACCCCGTCGGTTGACGCGGACGATGTGCTTCCTCAGCCCATGCGCTCGGAAGCGTAGGAACCGGGGCTTGCCGGGAAGACGACGGTCCGGTTGCCGTTGATGAAGGTCCGGCGGTGGATATGCGCGTGGATCGCCCGGGCGAGCACTTGCGCCTCGACGTCGCGGCCGATCGAGACATAGTCGTCCGCCGACTGGGCATGCGTGATGCGGGCGACGTCCTGCTCGATGATCGGACCCTCGTCGAGATCGGCGGTCACATAGTGCGCAGTGGCACCGATCAGCTTCACCCCCCGCTCATACGCCTGCTTGTAGGGGTTCGCCCCCTTGAAGGACGGCAGGAACGAGTGGTGGATGTTGATGATCCGGCCCGACATCTCGCGGCAAAGCTCGTCCGACAGAACCTGCATGTAGCGCGCCAGCACGACGAGTTCGGCGCCCGACTCCCGGACGATCTGTAAGAGCCGGGCTTCCGCCTCGGGCTTGTTCTGCTTGGTGACGGGAACGTGGAAGAAGGGAATGTCGTGGTTCACCACGACCTTTTGGTAGTCGAGATGGTTCGACACCACCGCGACGATGTCGATCGGCAGCGCACCGATCCGCCAGCGGTAGAGAATATCGTTCAGGCAGTGCCCAAAGCGAGACACCATCAGTACCACCTTCATGCGGGCATCGGCGTCATGGATGTCGAAATCCATATCGAAGCGCTCGGCAACCGGCCGGAACCCCTCCGTGAGCATCGCCAGATTCTTGCCCTCCTCGGAGAGGAAGGAGACGCGCATGAAGAACTTGTCGCTTTCGAGATCGTCGAACTGGGAACTGTCGATCATGTAGCAACCCGCGTCGGCGAGATAGCCTGAGATCGCGGCAACGATGCCCCGCGTGGTCGGACAGGCGACGGTCAAGACGAACTTCATGGACATGTTCCTTCGGGTCTAAGAAGAGAAAGAAGGTCCCGGATTGCTCCGGGACCCAAAGTGCCCTCGAGAGAGGCTGGGGAAACGGTCAGATGTCAAGCGTGGTCTGGTGTTCCCAGGCCGTGAACTGCGAGCAGTAGGTGTTCCATTCGCCGTGCTTGAGCTTGAGATAGGCGGCCGAGAACTCGGTGCCGAGGGCACCCTGCAGCCCCTCGTCCTCCTCATAGGCGCGCAGCGCGTCGAGCAGGTTGAGCGGCAGCTTCGGCGCGTCCTTGACCAGATGACCGTCGCGATACATGTCGATGTCGTAGTGCACGCCTGGATCGGCATTGGTCTTCAGGCCGCTGAGGCCGGCGGCGATGATGATCGCCTGCAGGAGATAGGGGTTCACCGCACCGTCGGGCAGACGCAGTTCGAAACGGCCGGGGCCGGGAACACGCACCATGTGGGTGCGGTTGTTGCCGGTCCAGGTCACCGTGTTCGGTGCCCAGGTCGCACCGGAGATCGTCCGCGGAGCGTTGATGCGCTTGTAGGAATTGACGGTCGGGTTGGTGACCGCGGCCAGAGCCGAGGCATGCTTCATAATGCCGCCAAGGAAGGCCTTGCCCTTGGCCGAGAGTCCGAACGGCATCGCCTTGTCGGCAAAGGCATTGGTCTTGCCGTCGATGTCCCAGACCGAGATGTGGGCATGGCAACCGTTGCCGGTCAGGCCCTTGAACGGCTTCGGCATGAAGGTAGCCCGCAGGCCATGCTTCTCGGCGACGGACTTCACCATGAACTTGAAGAAGGAGTGCTTGTCGGCGGTCTTCAGCGCGTCGTCATACTCCCAGTTCATCTCGAACTGGCCGTTCGCATCCTCGTGGTCGTTCTGGTACGGCTTCCAGCCGAGCTCCAGCATGTAGTCGCAGATCTCGGCGATCACGTCATAGCGGCGCATCAGCGCTTGCTGGTCGTAGCAGGGCTTTTCGGCGCTATCGAATTCGTCGGAGATCTTCTCGCCGTCGGCGGAAATCAGAAAGAATTCCGGCTCGACGCCGGTCTTGACGCGAAGGCCCATTTCCGCGGCTTCCGCGACCAGCTTCTTCAGCACGACGCGCGGGGCCTGCTCGACCGGCTTGTCATCCATGACGCAATCGGCAGCGACCCACGCGACATCCTTCTTCCACGGGAGCTGGATAACGGAGGACGGGTCCGGAACGGCAAAGAGGTCGGGATGGGCGGGTGTCAGGTCGAGCCAGGTGGCGAAACCGGCAAAACCGGCCCCGTCCTTCTGCATGTCGGCGATCGCTTCAGCCGGCACGAGCTTGGCGCGCTGGGCGCCGAAGAGGTCGGTGTAGCTGATCATGAAATATTTGATGCCGCGCTCGGCGGCGAATTGCGAAAGATCCTGTGTCACGTCGTTCCCCTGTATTTTTTGGATTGAGACACATGTTGAAGAAAAATGGCCGCCCCCTGGGAGGGAGGGGCGGCCATCGGTGTTAGAAACTTCCCTTGCCGGGGTACCAGCTGGTGCCGGCGAGCGGCACCTGGGCCATGGCCGCGGCTTCCATGGTGAGCGCGCAGAGATCCTCCGGCTCCAGATTGTGAAGCTTGTTCTTGCCGCAGGCGCGCGCGATCGTCTGCGCCTCGAGCGTCATCACCTTGAGGTAGTTGGCGAGGCGGCGGCCGGCGAGCTCGGGATCGAGACGCTTTGCAAGCTCCGGATCCTGGGTCGTGATGCCGGCCGGGTCCTTGCCCTCGTGCCAGTCGTCATAGGCACCGGCGGTCGAGCCGAGCTTCCGGTACTCGTCTTCCCAGTGCGGATCATTGTCGCCGATGGCGACCAGCGCGGCGGTGCCGATCGACACCACGTCCGCACCCAGCGCCAGTGCCTTGGCGACGTCGGCACCGGACCGGATGCCGCCGGAGACGATGAGCTGGACCTTGCGGTGCATGCCGAGATCCTGGAGCGCCTGGACGGCCGGCCGGATGCAGGCAAGCGTCGGCATGCCGACATTCTCGATGAACACGTCCTGGGTCGCGGCCGTGCCCCCCTGCATGCCGTCGAGCACGACGACGTCTGCGCCGGCCTTCACCGCGAGAGCCGTGTCATAATAGGGACGCGCGCCGCCGACCTTCACATAGATCGGCTTTTCCCAGTCGGTGATCTCGCGCAGTTCGAGGATCTTGATCTCGAGGTCGTCTGGACCGGTCCAGTCCGGATGACGGCAGGCCGAGCGCTGGTCGATGCCCTTCGGGAGGTTGCGCATCTGCGCGACGCGGTCCGAGATCTTCTGGCCGAGCAGCATGCCGCCGCCGCCGGGCTTGGCGCCCTGGCCGACCACGACCTCGATCGCATCGGCGCGCCGAAGATCCTTCGGGTTCATGCCGTAGCGCGACGGCAGGTACTGGTAGACCAGCTTTTCCGAATGGCCGCGCTCTTCGTTGGTCATGCCGCCGTCGCCGGTGGTCGTCGACGTGCCGGCAAGCGTGGCGCCGCGGCCGAGCGCTTCCTTGGCATTGCCGGAAAGCGCGCCGAAGCTCATGCCGGCAATCGTGATCGGGATCTTCAGCTCGATCGGCATCTTCGCAAAGCGCGTGCCGAGCACGACGGAGGTGTCGCACTTCTCGCGATAGCCTTCGAGCGGATAGCGCGAGATCGATGCGCCGAGGAACAGGAGATCGTCGAAATGCGGAACCTTGCGCTTCGTGCCACCGCCGCGGATGTCATAGATACCGGTGGCGGCCGCGCGGCGGATCTCGGCGAGCGTATAGTCGTCGAAGGTGGCGGACTTGCGCGGCGGGGTGTTCGGGTTGTGATAGCTCATCTCGGGATCCCCGCTCAGTAGGCTTCGGCGTTATCGATGTTGAAGTTGTAGAGCTTGCGGGCAGAGCCGTAGCGCTTGAACTCCTCGGGCTTGACGTCCTTGACGCCGGCTTTTTCCAGAAGCTCGGCGAGCTTCTCGAGATGTTCCGGCCGCATGTCCTTCTGGATGCAGTCTGCGCCCAGGCTCTTGACCGAACCGCGTACGAAAAGCTTCGCCTCGTAGAGGCTGTCGCCGAGCGCTTCGCCCGCATCGCCGAGCACGACGAGATGGCCGGACTGCCCCATGAAGGCGGACATGTGGCCGATCGAACCGTGCACCACGATGTCGATCCCCTTCATCGAGATGCCGCAGCGCGAGGCGGCATTGCCCTTGATGACGAGGAGACCGCCCTGTCCGGTGGCGCCCGCATACTGGCTGGCGTCGCCTTCGATGACCACGGTGCCCGACATCATGTTTTCGGCGACCCCCGGGCCGGCCGAGCCATGAACAGTGATCGTGCCGCCGTCGTTCATGCCGGCGCAGTAGTAGCCGACCGAGCCGCAAACCTCGACGGTCACCGGGCTATCGACACCGACGGCGACGGCATGGCTGCCGCGCGGATTGACGATTTCGAAGGCGGTGTCGTTGGCACCGCTGCCGAGATTGTGAAGGGCGCTGTTGAGTTCGCGCAGCGGAGTTTGGGAAAGATCAAATACAGGCATGGAAATCAGACTTTCTTCGTGAAGGACGGACGCCTCAGGCGGCCTTCTCGTGATCCCAGAAGTAGACGGTGGCGGGCTCTGGCTCCCATACGCGGGCATTCTCGATGCCCGGCAGGTTGACCAGCGCGCGATATTCGGAGCCGAAAGCGACATACCGATCAGTCTCGGCCATGACCGCCGGTTTGCAGGCGATCGGATCGCGCACCACGCCAAACCCGGACTTGGTGCCGACGACGAAGGTGAAGAAACCGTCGAGGTCGTCGAGCGCACCGGTGAGCGCCTGCCCGAGATCCTTGCCCTTGGCCATTTCGGCCGTGAGGTAGGCGGCAGCGACTTCAGAGTCGTTCTGCGTCTCGAAGGTCATGCCTTCGCGAATCAGCTCGCGGCGCAGGTTGTTGTGGTTCGACAGCGAACCGTTATGCACGAGGCACTGGTCGGCGCCAGTGGAAAACGGATGAGCACCGAGCGTCGTGACCGCGCTTTCGGTTGCCATGCGGGTGTGACCGATGCCGTGGCTTCCGCCCATGGCGCGCACGTCGAAACGGGCGACCACGTCCTTCGGCAGACCGATCTCCTTGAAGATTTCGACGCTTTCGCCCGAACCCATGACGCGGATGTTCGGGCGGATCTCTGCGAGCACGTCGCGGATCCCGGCGAGCTTCGCGGCGTCGATCTCGATCACCGCATGCGTGCTCTTGACCTGGACCGAGGCCGAAATGCCGGCCTGCTTCAGCGCGGTTTCGAGGCCGGCGAAATCCCCTTCGGGGTCCGCGGACTGAACCGTCACCTTCGCCTTGCCGGCGGCCGCACCGCCGTAGATGGCGATGCCCGCGGAATCCGGACCGCGGTCGGTCATGGTAATCAACATGTCCGAGAGCAGCGCTCCGAGCTGAGGCTCCAGACTCTTGTCCTTCAGGAACAATCCAACAATGCCGCACATGGCTGCCATCTCCATTTCTCGATGAAGACAGGGGTACCAGCAGCCTTAGCGAAAATCAATCTGTAAGAATAAATTTTTCCTACCAGGCAATTTCATTGTTGCGAATAGGAGATGATCGACAGGTAGCGCGCCGGCAGTTTCACCAGCTCCTCAGGCCCGTGCGGTGCATCGGCATCGAAGAACAGGCTGTCTCCCGGCTGCATCCGGTAAAGGCTCTCGCCGTGGCGATAGACCACCTCGCCTTCGAGCATGTAGAGGAACTCCATCCCCTCGTGCTGGAAGGTCGGAAAGATGTCGGATTCCGCATTGAGCGTGATGAGATAAGGCTCGACCGCGACACCGGAGGTGTTGTTCTCGATATGCCCGAGCAGGCTGTAGTGGTGACCGGCCCGCGTCCCGCGCCGCTCGATGTTGACCCCTTCGCCCGCCTTGACGAAACTTGCGCTGCGCGGCTCCTCGTAGCCGCGGAAAAAGGCCGTGATCGGCACGCTCAACGCCTTGGAAAGCGCCTGGAGCGTGCTGAGCGAGGACGAGATGTTACCGTTCTCGATCTTCGACAGCATTCCGACCGACATCCCGGTGGCGGCGGCGAGATCGGCGACTGTCAACCCGAGTTTCTTGCGATAGGTCCGGACCTCGTGTCCGATCGCCATCTCCAGATTGTTGGCCCGCGGTTCGCGGACTGCATGCGGATCCTGAGCCAGAATCGCCTTTGCCGCCTTCGTCGATTTGTTGCTGTCCGCCGTCATCCGTCCCTCGCTCCTCGTGCGGGGCCATGCCCTGCCCGCTTCTTCCGAACTACGATCTAGCGGATTTCGGCCGAATGCCAAAACGCTGTTTGTAGGCCCGCGAGAAATGAGATGCGCTCGAAAAACCCGTGGCGAAGGCGACCTCGGAAATCGCGAGCGGGCTTTGTTCGAGCAGTTTACGGGCATGGACAAGCCGGACGTCACGATAGGTTTCGAGGAAACCCTGAGCCATCTGCTCGGCAAACAGCCGGTCGAGATGGCGCGGACTGATGCCTGCCAGACGGGCCATGTCCTGGCGGCTCAAGGGATGCTCGATCGTCGTCTCCATCGTTTCGAGGATGGTGACGAGCGCCGGATGATGGGTGCCGAAGCGCTCGACCGACGACCCGCGCTGCGGGCCGCCGGGCTCGGCGATCGCCGTGTGCAGATACCAGTCGCTCACCCGCCGCGCGAAGGCCGATCCCATGCGCTCGGAAATCAGCGCATGCATCATGTCGAGCGGCGCCACGCCACCGCCGCAGGTGATGCGATCGCCGTCCAGCACATAGCGGGCCTGGCGGGGAGCAAGGTGAGGAAAGGCTTCGGCAAGTGCCGGCGCATGTTCCCAGTGGATGGTGAAATCGCGCCCGTCAAGCAGGCCGGCGGCAGCAAGCAGGAACGAACCGCTCGAAATGCCGCCGATGCGTACGCCCTGCCGCGCCAGACGACGCAGGGTCGGAAAGATCGCGGACGCCGACCGCCAGTCCGAAGGATTGCCGCCCGCCACGACGAAGATCGTGTGGCAACGCGCGCCTTCTTCCGCGAGGCCACCACACGGAATGGCAAGGCCGGAGGAACTGACCACGTCCGAGCCGTCGCACGACAGGGGCTTCACGGAGAAGAGCTTGGTTTGCGCGATCAGGTTGGCGGCGCGCAGGGGCTCGGTAGCGGACGCATAGGACATCAGCGCGAAATTGGGCACGAGGACGAAGCCATAGCCATGTGTCGACGACGAGAGGTTTTCCGACATGGCCCGAACTTATCTCTATTCGTCCCATTTATGCAATTCTCTTCGCATGTTCCACCGTACCGTTAGGATCTCCTCAAATCAGCAGGCAGCCCTGATGCGTTACTCCGCCCTATCGATCTTTCTCAACGGCCTTCGCGGCAACAGGAACTGGGCGGCCCACTGGCGCCAGCCGGATCCGAAGCCGCATTATGACGTGGTGATCGTCGGTGGCGGCGGTCACGGCCTGTCGACCGCCTACTACCTGTCGAAGGTCTTCGGTGTCAGGAACATCGCCGTCGTCGAGAAGGGCTATATCGGCTCCGGCAATGTCGGCCGCAACACGACGATCATCCGCTCGAACTACCTGTTGCCCGGCAACAATCCCTTCTACGAACTGTCGATGAAGCTCTGGGAGGGCCTGGAGCAGGATTTCAACTTCAACGCCATGGTCTCCCAGCGCGGCGTTCTGAACCTCTATCACTCCGACGCCCAGCGCGATGCCTATACCCGCCGCGGTAACGCCATGCGGCTGCATGGCGTGGACGCCGAATTGCTCGATCGCGAGGCCGTCAAGGCGAAGCTGCCATTCCTCGACTATAAGAATGCGCGTTTCCCGATCCAGGGCGGCCTGCTGCAGCGTCGCGGCGGCACGGTCCGTCATGACGCCGTCGCCTGGGGTTATGCCCGCGGCGCCGACACCCATGGCGTGGACATCATCCAGAACTGCGAAGTGACCGGGATCCGCCGGGAAAACGGCAAGGCTGTCGGCGTGGAGACGACACGCGGCTTCATCGGCTGCGCCAAGCTTGCATTGGCCGCCGCCGGCAATTCCTCGCGGGTCGCCGAAATGGTCGACCTCAAGCTTCCGATCGAGAGCCATGTCCTGCAGGCCTTCGTTTCGGAGGGCCTGAAACCCTTCATCGACTGCGTCGTCACGTTCGGCGCCGGACATTTCTATGTCTCGCAGTCCGACAAGGGCGGCCTCGTCTTCGGCGGCGACATCGACGGCTACAACTCCTATGCCCAGCGCGGCAATCTCGCGACAGTCGAGCATGTCGCGGAAGCCGGCAAGGCGATGATCCCGGCCTTGTCGCGCATTCGCGTCCTCAGGTCGTGGGGCGGCATCATGGACATGAGCATGGACGGCTCGCCGATCATCGACAAGGTCCATCTCGACAACCTCTACCTGAACTCCGGCTGGTGCTACGGCGGCTTCAAGGCCACGCCGGCCTCCGGCTACTGTTTTGCCCACCTGATCGCCCGCGACGAACCACACGAGACGGCGCGCGCCTTCCGCCTCGACCGGTTCCGCCGCGGAAACCTGATCGACGAAAAGGGCCAGGGCGCCCAGCCGAACCTTCACTGATTTCTCCGGAAGCAACACGACATGGCCAGCCGCATTCCCTGCCCCCATTGCGGGCTCCGACCCAAGGAAGAATTCACCGTCAAGGGTGCCGCCGTCACCCGACCGGCTCCCGATGCCGGCGAGGACGCCTGGTACGACTACGTCTACCTGCGCGACAATCCGCGCGGTGCCTATGAGGAATACTGGCACCACACCTCCGGCTGCCGCCGCTGGCTGGTCGTTTCCCGCGACACCGCCACGCACGAAATCCACGGCAGCCGTGACGCCGCCGACAAGACGAAGGTGAAAGCATGACGTCCCGCCGCCTCGCCAAAGGGGGACTGATCGACCGGTCCCGCCCCATCTCCTTCACCTTCGACGGCAAGCCGATGCAGGGCTATGAGGGCGACACGCTCGCCTCGGCGCTGCTTGCGAACGGCCAGCAGCTCGTCGGACGAAGCTTCAAGTATCACCGGCCGCGCGGCATCCTGACCGCGGGCGCAGCAGAGCCGAACGCATTGATGACCATCGGTCGCGGCGGTCGGACCGAACCGAACACCCGCGCCACCATGCAGGAACTCTATGACGGGCTGGAAGCCAGAAGCCAGAACCGCTGGCCCTCGCTGGAGCACGACGTCGGCGCGATCAACGGCCTTGTCTCTCCCTTCCTGTCGGCAGGCTTCTACTACAAGACTTTCATGTGGCCCGGCGCTCTTTGGGAAAAGCTCTATGAACCGGTCATCCGCAAGGCGGCCGGTCTCGGCAGGGCGACCTACGAAGCAGATCCGGACGTCTACGAGAAATGCTGGGCGCATTGCGATGTGCTGGTCGTGGGCGCAGGTCTGACCGGCCTTGCCGCGGCCCTTGCCGCAGGTCGTGCCGGCGCGCGCGTCATCCTGGTGGACGAAAATGCCGAGCTCGGCGGCTACCTGCTGACGGACGGAGCACTGTTCGACGGAAACCCGGCTTCCGCCTATGCCCGGACACTGATCGGAGAGCTTGAAGGCCTTCCGAACGTCCAGCGCCTTCCGCGCACGACGGCTTTCGGCTGGTATGACGGCAATGTGTTCGGCGCGCTGGAGCGGGTGCAGAAGCACGTCGCGACCCCTGCCTCGAACCGCCCGGTCGAGCGGCTCTGGCGCATCGCTACCAGGAAGGCGATCCTCGCGACAGGTGCAGAGGAACGGCCGCTGGTGTTCGGCGGCAACGACATCCCCGGCGTGATGATGGCGGGCGCCATGCGCAGCTATCTCAACAGATACGGTGTCGCACCGGGCAACAGGACCGCGGTTTTCACCACCAACGACAGCGGCTACGCACTGGCTGCCGATCTGGAGGCGGCCGGGGTCGAGGTTGTCGCCCTGATTGACAGCCGTCGTGACGCTAGCCTCTCCTATTCCGGCAAGGCGCGCCTCGTGCGCGGCGGCTTCGTGTCGGACGTCGAGGGCGGCAAGTCCGTGAAGTCTCTCGACCTCTGGCGCGAAGGCCATAAGGAAAAGCTGGACATCGACAGCCTCGCCATGTCCGGCGGTTTCAGCCCGATCATCCATCTCGCCTGCCATCGCGGCGGCAAGCCGCAATGGTCGAATGCCCACTCGGCCTTCCTCGCGCCCGAAGGTCTGAAAGACCTTGCGCTCGCGGGCTCGGCGGCCGGTGTTTTCTGGCTGAGCGCCGCCTTTGCCTCCGGGCTTGATGCAGCCAACGCGGCCCTTTCGGACCTGGGCTTGCGCACGGTCGCCATCGACCGACCGACAATCGAAAACGACATCGCTCCGGCACCCGCCAAGCCGCTCTGGTCGATCCCCGGCATCAAGACCAAGGCCTTCGTCGACTACCAGAACGACGTGCACCTGAAGGATCTGGGCCTCGCAGTCCAGGAGGGCTATGGCCACGTCGAACTCGCCAAGCGTTACACCACGAACGGCATGGCGACGGATCAGGGCAAGCTCTCCAACGTCAACGCGATCGGCCTGCTCGCCGAGGCGCGGCGGATCTCGCCCGCCGAGGTCGGAACGACGACCTTCCGCCCGTTCTACACCCCGGTCTCCTTCGGCGCCCTGGCCGGCACCTCCCACGGCAAGGACTTCCAGCCGGTCCGCAAGTCGCCGCTCCACGACTGGGCGGCAAAGAATGGCGCCACCTTCGTCGAGACCGGCCTCTGGTACCGCTCCGCCTGGTTTCCGCGTGCCGGTGAAAGCGGCTGGCGTGAGAGCGTCGACCGCGAGGTGTTGAACGTTCGAAAGAATGCCGGGCTCTGCGACGTCTCGATGCTCGGAAAAATCGAGGTCTGCGGGCCTGACGCCGCCGAATTCCTCAACCGCGTCTACACCAACGCCTTCCTCAAACTGCCCGTCGGCAGGGCCCGCTACGGCCTGATGCTGCGCGAGGACGGCTTCATCTACGACGATGGCACGACCAGCCGGCTCGGCGAAGACCGCTACTTCATGACCACCACCACTGCCTATGCGGCCGGCGTCATGAACCACCTGGAATTCTGTGCGCAGGCGCTCTGGCCGGAACTCGACGTACGGCTCGCCTCCGTGACCGACCAGTGGGCACAGATGGCGCTTGCCGGACCGAAGTCCCGCGCCATCCTGCAGACGATCGTCGACGAGGATGTTTCCAACGATGCCTTCCCCGCCCTGTCGGCAAGGGAAGTCTCCCTTTTCGGCGGCCGCCTCAAAGGCCGCCTGTTCCGCATCTCCTTCTCCGGCGAACTCGCCTATGAACTGGCGGTGCCGGCCGACTTCGGCGAAAGTGTCGCCGACGCCCTGATGGCTGCGGGCAAGGACCATGGCATCTGCGCCTACGGAATCGAGGCCCTGGCGGTGCTTCGCATCGAAAAGGGGCACGTCACGCACAACGAGATCAACGGCACCGTGGTGCCGGCCGATCTCGGCTTCGGCAAGATGGTATCGGCGGCAAAGCCGGACTTCGTCGGAAAGCACATGCTCGCCCGCGAGGGCCTGACCGATCCGGCAAGGCCTCAACTGGTCGGCGTGGTGCCGCTAGATGAAAGGACGTCCTTCAAGACCGGCTCGCATGTGCTCGCAAGCAATGCCGCAGCAACGCTCGAAAACGACCAGGGCTACGTCACCTCGAGCTGTTTCTCACCGCATCTCGGCTCGACGATCGGTCTCGCTCTGGTCAAGGGCGGCGCCTCCCGCCACGGCGAAGAGGTCATGGTCTGGAACGGCCTGCGCAACGAATTCACGCCCGCTCGGCTGACCAGCCCGGTCTTCTTCGATCCTGAAAACGAGAAGCTTCATGCCTGACGCCACCATGTCTGATTTTACCCTGATCCGCAGACCGGCGATCGCGGCCGACGCACCGTCTCAATACGCTTCGTTGACCTTCGAACACATGCCTGACGGCTCGGTCCTGCAGCTGCTCGGCAAGCCCGGCGTCTTCGGCGAGGGCGAGGCAAGGAACGCGCTCGCGTCTGACGGCGCGATGAGCCTGCGGCCCGCTGGCCCCGGGCAATGGTTTCTGGTCTCGGACACGGCAGCCGATATCGACGGGATAGCGCGCAGCCTCGCCGACAAGGCCTATGTCGTTGACCAGACCTGCGGCAGAAGCCGGATCCGCCTGAGCGGGCCGGCCGTCAGGCAGGTGCTGGCGAAGGGCACCGGCGTCGATCTCCACCCGGACATGTTCCCCATAGGCCAGGCGGCGATGACGCTCATCGGCCATATCGGCGTCAACCTTGCCCGAACCGGCGAGGACACCTTCGAGCTGCTTGTTCTGCGCGGTTTTGCCGAAAGCCTGTGGCATGAGTTGAAGGTCATGAGCGCGGAATTCACCTGACGGTCAGGCACCTGCGCCGTCCCGAGATAACGCGCGACAGCGAGAAACTTGCATTCATCCACGCGGTTCTTCAGGGAGAGGCTTGCCGTCGTCAGGTTTTTGGTAGACCATAATACCAAGCTGATTTTCCCTTCGCGGCAATGCGGATATCCTGATGACCAATTCCTCGGCCGAAGGCGCCATTCGCGTCGAACGCCCCTCCAAAACCCTCCGGGAGCTGGCGCTCGAAAAGGTGCGCGATGCCATCTTCAGCGGCCACTTCAAGCCGGGCGACCGGCTGGTGGAGCGCGACCTGTGCACGCAGCTCGGCGTCAGCCGAACCATCGTTCGCGAGGTCTTGCGCCATCTCGAATCCGAAGGGCTTGTCGCCAATCCGGTCAACAATAAGGGACCGATGGTGGCCCGGCTGGAACTCGATGAAGCCCGGCAGATCTACGAGATCCGCGCGGCACTCGAAGGAATGGCGGCGCGGCTGTGCGCCGAGAAAGCCGACCCTTCGGTCGTCGCAAGACTGGAGGAGGCCCTGGCCGGCATCCGCCAAGCCTACGATGTCAACGACATGGCAGAGGTCCTGGCCCGGACGACGCAGTTCTACGAGACATTGTTCACCAGCATCGACCGGCATGTCGCCTGGGGCGTGGTCAAGCTGATGATGGTGCGGATCAACCACCTGCGATCCATGACGATCAAAACCGAACGCCGCTCGGTCGAGGGTCCGGCGCAGATGCAGAAGATTGTTGACGCGATCCGCACTGGCGACGGTCCGGCCGCCGAACGCGCGGCCGCCGAACACGTCCAGCGCGCCGCATCGATCGCTTCCGTCGTGTTGCGACAGCAGGAGCCTGCGGGCAACTGACACATAGGAATTGACGTCGCGGGCCATGCCGCGACGTCGCCGCTGAGCAATTTGCCCCCTCGCGATCAAGTCGCCAGGGCGTTTTTTTGCGTCCAAATTATTCTCAAAGAGAAAAAAACATTCCCTTCCGACAAGCTGCTTGACTCACTTATATGATGGTATACCATAATATCATTCAAGGATTGAGACACGACCATGACCCTTCAGATACGCAAGACACTTCTGCAGATCGAAACCACGCTCATAGAGGGCGGCAAGCAGGCGCCGAAACCCCTCAAGCTCTATTCGGCCTTTGCCGTCGTGAAGAATCCGTGGGCGGGTCGCGGCTTCGTCGAGGACCTGAAGCCGGAAGTCCACGCAGCAGCACCGATCCTGGGAGAACTGCTGACGGGCATGATCCTGGACGCGGTCGGCTCGGGTGATGCGGTCGAAGCCTATGGCAAGACGGCCGTCGTCGGCCTTGACGGCGAGATCGAACACGCCTCGGCGCTCATCCACACGCTGCGCTTCGGCAATCACTATCGCACCGCCGTCGGCGCGAAGTCCTACCTCGCCTTCTGCAACACCCGCGGCCCGGCCAATACGGCGATCATGATTCCGCTGATGGACAAGAACGACGAAGGCCGCCGCTCCCACTACCTGACCATACAGACGTCCATCCCGGACGCCCCCGCCGCCGACGAAATCGTCATCGGCCTCGGCGCTTCAGTCGGTGGACGTCCCCATCACCGGATCGGCGACCGCTACCAGGATCTCAAGGACCTGGGTCAGGACGTCAAGAATCCGGCCGGCGTCTGAGCGAGACAGAGACGATGGCCACCCTCGACGCTCCCCTCGCAAGTCTGGCGCCGCCATCGTTCCGGCGCATGAGCGCATCGAACGGCGCGGCCTATTACGAGGCCGGCCGGGGGGAACCGCTCGTTCTGATCCACGGCGTCGGCATGAGGCTCGACGCCTGGGCGCCGCAGATCGCGGTGCTGAGCGAAAGCCATCGCGTCATAGCCGTGGACATGCCCGGACACGGCGAGAGCAGGCCCTTGCCGACCGGCAGCGACCTGACAGCTTTCGTCGCCTGGCTCGCGACCGTCCTCGACGCCCTGGCGCTCGAGCGGGTAAACCTCGCCGGCCACTCCATGGGCGCCCTCATCTCGGGCGGTGCGGTCGCCACTTTTCCCGAGCGCATTCGCCGCGTCGCACTGCTCAACGGGGTTCATCGGCGCGATGCGGCGGCAAAGGCGGCCGTCCTCGCCCGTGCAGCCTCGATCCCGACGACGGGCATCGACATCGCTGGCCCGGTCACCCGCTGGTTTTCCGAGGACGAGGCAAGCCTCGTCGCCCGCGAACTGACCCGCCAATGGTTGGGGCTGATGGATGTCGAAGGCTATGCCACCGCCTATGGTGCCTTCGCCGGTGGCGACGAAACCTATGCCGACCGCTGGAGCGAGGCCACCTGCCCCGCCCTTTTCCTCACCGGATCGGACGATCCCAATTCAACGCCGGCCATGGCCAAGGCGATGGCCGACATGGCCCCGAACGGCTACGCCCGCATCATCCACGGCCACCGCCACATGGTGAACCTGACCGCCCCGGAGGAGGTCAACCGTCTTCTTCTCGAATGGCTCGAACTGCCGGAGGTCCCAGCATGACCGCGACCGCATTTGACCCACGAAGCCTTCGCGATGCCTTTGGCGCCTTCGCGACCGGCGTAACCATCGTCACCGCCGTCGGTCCCGACGGCCAGCCACTCGGTTTCACCGCAAACTCCTTCAGCTCGGTGTCGCTCGATCCGCCGCTGCTGCTGATCTGCCTGGCAAAGACCTCCCGGAACTTCGACGCGATGACGAAGGCGAAGGGTTTTGCCGTCAACATCCTGTCGGATGGCCAGAAGGACGCATCCAATACCTTCGCCCGCCCGGTCGAGGACCGTTTCGCCACTGTGGAATGGAGCCATGGCCCTTACGGATCGCCGGTGCTTGCCGATGTCGCGGCCTGGTTCGACTGTAGTCTGGACCAGGTGATCGAGGCCGGCGACCACGTCATTCTCCTCGGACGCGTCGAAGCCTTCGACAACAGCGGACGCAACGGTCTCGGCTATGTGCGCGGCGGTTACTTCACGCCGACGCTGGCGGCAAAGGCTGTCTCCGTGGCCAGCGAAGGCCACCTGCACCTGGGCGCCGTGGTAGAGCGGGCCGGCGAGATCCTCCTTGTGGGCGAAGACGCGAAATCGCTTCCGGGCTGCGACTTCGATGACGGTGAACCACTTGAGGCGCTGAAATCCCATCTGGAACAGCTGACCGGCCTGCCAATCACGATCGGCTTCCTCTATTCGGTCTACGAGGGGCTGAGCGATGGCCGCCAGCACATCGTCTACCGCGCCTTTGCCGGCGAGGGGGATCCGAAGGAGGGAACCTTCGTCAGTCTCGACCAGCTGGCGAGGACCAGCCTCTCCGGCTCGGCCACGGCCGACATCCTGAACCGCTTCGCCATGGAAAGCTCGATCGGCAATTTCGGTGTCTATTTCGGCAACGAGACCGCGGGCCGCGTTCATTCAATCGCCAGGAAGGCATAACATGAAGTTCTCGCTTTTCGTCCATATGGAGCGGCTCGACGCGAGCCAGAACCACAAGAGCCTCTACGAGGAATTCGTTCAGCTCTGCGAGATTGCCGACAAGGGCGGCATGCACGCGATCTGGACCGGCGAGCACCACGGGATGGATTTCACCATCGCGCCCAACCCCTTCGTGACGATCGCCGACCTCGCCCGCCGCACTAAAAACGTGCGCCTCGGAACCGGCACGGTGATCGCGCCCTTCTGGCATCCGATCAAGCTCGCCGGCGAAGCCGCGATGACGGACATCATCACCGACGGCCGTCTTGATCTCGGCATCGCCCGTGGCGCCTACAGCTTCGAATACGAGCGCCTCCTGCCCGGTCTCGACGCCTGGGGAGCCGGCCAGCGCATGCGCGAACTGATCCCCGCGGTGAAGGGCGTCTGGGAAGGTGACTATGCCCACGACGGCGAGTTCTGGAAATTCCCGGCGACGACCTCGGCCCCGAAACCGCTCCAGGCTCCGATCCCGATGTGGGTGGCGGCCCGCGACCCGAACTCCCACGAGTTCGCTGTCGCCAACGGCTGCAACGTGCAGGTCACGCCGCTCTGGAACGGCGACCCGGAGATCGAGAGCCTGATGGGCCGGTTCAACGCCGCCTGCGACAAGGCGCCCGACGTCGCGCGGCCGAAGATCATGCTGCTGCTCCACACCTATGTCGGCTCGGACGGTGACGACGTCGCGCAGGCGACGAAGGAGCTGAGCGTTTACTACAATTACTTCTTCGCCTGGTTCAAGAACGAGAAGCCGATCCGGCAGGGACTGATCCAGCGACTGACGGAAGAAGAGATGGCGGCGAACGCCAACCTCTCGCCCGAGACAATGCACAAGAACCTGCCGATCGGCACCGCCGACGATGTCATCGCCCGCCTGAAGCACTACGAGGCGCTCGGCTATGATGAGTACTCCTTCTGGATCGACACCGGCATGAGCTTCGAGCGCAAAAAGGCCTCGCTCGAACGCTTCATCCGGGACGTCATGCCGGCCTTCGCGGAGTAGAACCCATGCAGCGCTTCCAGCTCTATATCGACGGACAATTCGAAGACGGTGAAGCGCGGTTCGAGAGCCTCGATCCCGCGACGGGAACCACATGGGCCGACATGCCGGAGGCGCGCGAGGCCGATGTCGACCGTGCCGTGACGGCAGCAACGCGGGCACTGCAGGACGGCCCCTGGGCGAAGATGACGGCCACCCAGCGGGGCAAGCTGCTCTACAAGTTGGCGGACCTGATTGCGGCCAATGCGCCGAAGCTTGCCGAGCTCGAGACGCGGGATACCGGCAAGATCATCCGCGAAACCTCCTCGCAGATCGCCTATGTCGCGGACTACTACCGTTACTACGCAGGCATCGCCGACAAGATCGAAGGCTCACACCTGCCGATCGACAAGCCCGACATGGAGGTCTGGCTGCGGCGCGAACCCGTCGGCGTCGTTGCCATGGTGGTGCCGTGGAACAGCCAGCTCTTCCTCTCGGCGGTCAAGATCGGCCCGGCGCTGGCCGCAGGCTGCACCATGGTGGTCAAGGCGTCCGAGGACGGCCCCGCACCGCTGCTCGAATTCGCCCGTCTCGTGCACGAGGCCGGTTTTCCGGCAGGCGTCGTCAATGTCATCACAGGTTTCGGACCGGCCTGCGGGGCGGCGCTCACGCGGCACCCCGGCATTGCCCATGTCGCCTTTACCGGCGGCCCGGAAGCTGCCCGCCATGTCGTGCGCAACTCGGCCGAAAACCTCGCTTCGACCTCCCTCGAACTCGGCGGCAAGTCGCCTTTCGTCGTCTTTGCCGACGCCGACATCGAGAGCGCGGTCAATGCCCAGGTTGCCGGCATCTTCGCGGCGACTGGCCAGTCCTGTGTCGCAGGGTCGCGACTGATCGTTGAGCGTAGCATCAAGGGCGAATTCCTCGTCCGCCTGAAGGCCAAGGCCGAGGCGATCCGCATCGGCTCGCCGCTCGACATGTCGACCGAGGTCGGGCCGCTCGCGACAAGGCGCCAGCAGGACCATGTCGACAGCCTCGTGCAGTCTTCTGTGTCTGCGGGCGCAATACTCCTGACGGGAGGCAAGCGCCCGACCGGCCCCGGCAACTTCTATCCGCCGACAATCCTCGACTGCGACGGCATCGCCTCTCCCTCGCTGGTCAACGAGTTCTTCGGGCCGGTTCTCTCGGTCGTGTCCTTCGACACCGAGGCCGAGGCGGTCTCGCTTGCCAACGACACGCGCTACGGGCTGGCGGCAGGCGTCTTCACCCAGAATCTCGGCCGTGCGCATCGACTGACGCGTGCGATCCACGCCGGCGTCGTGTGGATCAACACCTACCGCGCCGTCTCTCCGATCGCCCCGTTCGGTGGCTATGGCCTGTCGGGCCACGGCCGCGAAGGCGGCATGGCGGCCGTACTCGACTACACCCGTACCAAAACAATCTGGCTGAAAACGTCGGACGATCCGTTCCCAGACCCCTTCGTGATGCGGTGACCCGATGTTCTACGAGATCCGCACCTATCGCCTTAAGAACGGTTCGATCCCCGGCTACCTGAAGGTCGTCGGCGAGGAAGGCATCGCCATCCAGAAAAAGCATCTCGGCCGGTTGGTCGGCTACTTCTTCTCGGAGATCGGCCCGATCAACGAAATCGTTCACATCTGGGCCTTCGACAGCCTCGATGACCGCGAGGCGCGGCGCACGCGTCTCGCCGCCGACCCTGAGTGGCAGGCCTTCCTGCCGAAGATCCGCGACCTGATCGAGGTGGCGGAAAACAAGATCATGAAGCCGGCCCCCTTCTTTGAAGAAGGGAAAAGCTGACCTCAAGAACAAAGACAGAAGGTTGCGGCCGGAACGACCACAAGAAGCAGACCGGCGGCCAAGACCCTGAACACGCAGTCACGAACAGCGCAAAGACAAGGATAAGGGAACATGAAAAGCAAGACGATCATCGCATCTTTCGCCCTACTGCTGGGCGTATCCGGCCAGAGCTTCGCCGCCGACATGGTATTCACCAGCTGGGGCGGCACGACGCAGGACGTGCAGAAATCCGCCTGGGCGGACAAGTTCACCGCCAAGGAAGGCATCAACGTCCTGCAGGACGGCCCGACCGACTACGGCAAGATCAAGGCCATGGTAGAGGCCAACGGCGTCACCTGGGACGTCGTCGATGCCGAAGGCGACTATGCCATCCAGGCCGGCAAGCAGGGCCTCCTCGAAAAGCTCGACTTCTCGATCATCGACAAGAGCACGCTCGACCCCCGCTTCGTGACCGACTACTCGGTCGGCAGCTTCTATTACTCCTTCGTCGTCGGCTGCAACAAGGACGCGGCCGCCTCCTGCCCGAAGACCTGGGCCGACCTGTTCGACACCAAGGCTTTCCCCGGCAAGCGAGCCTTCTACAAGTGGTCGGCGCCCGGTGTGATCGAGGCAGCACTCCTTGCCGACGGCGTTACCGCCGACAAGCTCTATCCGCTCGACCTCGACCGCGCCTTCAAGAAGCTCGACTCGATCAAGGCCGACATCATCTGGTGGACCGGCGGCGCCCAGTCGCAGCAGCTTCTCGCCTCGGCAGAGGCCCCGTTCGGCTCCTTCTGGAACGGTCGCCTGACGGCACTCGCCGCGACCGGCGTCAATGTCGAAACCTCCTGGGAACAGAACATCACGGCGGCCGACGCGCTCGTCGTTCCGAAGGGCACCAAGAACAAGGAAGCAGCGATGAAGTTCATCGCCTATGCGACCTCGCCCGAAGCCCAGGCGGAAATGGCGGCCGGCACCGGCTATGCGCCGACGAACACCAAGTCGCCGGCCCTGATGGATCCGGCCGTTGCCAAGACGCTGCCCGACCAGCAGACCGCATCGCAGATCAATGCCGACATGGCCTACTGGGCTGAGCATCGCGACGAGATCGGCGAGCGCTGGTACGCCTGGCAGTCCAAGTAAGCGACATTCGACAGGTCCGACGGGGTGCATGGCGCCCCGTCGGGCACCGATCGGCCGGCCGGTGATGTTTGAAAGACCGAAGCCGAGCGAACAGAAAATTGCGTGAGGTGGTGCAATGGTTTCTTTCGCCGAATCTGCAGATGGCAGGCAAGCGCCGGGCCGCTCCCGTCGCGCCCGGCGCGGGTTCGCGCCGACGCTGCCGGCCTTCGTGCTGGTGCTGGTCTTCTTCGTTCTTCCTGTCCTGGCACTGTTGACGCGCAGCGTCACCGAACCGACCTTCGGGATGCAGAACTATGCCGACCTGCTCGGCAGCTCCACCTATCTGAAGATCTTCTTCAACACCTTCTTCGTCTCGGCACTCGTCACCGCGATCTCGCTCGTCATCGGCTTCCCTGTCGCCTGGGCGCTCGCGATCATGCCGAAACGGCATGCGAACATCGTCTTTGCGATCGTGCTGCTGTCGATGTGGACCAACCTCCTCGCCCGCACCTATGCGTGGATGGTCCTGCTCCAGCGCACCGGCGTCATCAACAAGACACTGATGGGAATGGGCATCATCGACCAGCCGCTGGTGATGGTGAACAACCTCGTCGGCGTCACGATCGGCATGACCTACATCATGCTGCCCTTCATCATCATTCCGCTCTACGGCGTGATCCGCAAGATCGACCCGGCCATCCTGCAGGCCGCCGCCCTGTGCGGCGCCACCAAGACCCAGTCGCTGTTTCGCATCCTGCTGCCGCTGGCGGCGCCCGGAATGCTCTCCGGTGCGCTGATGGTCTTCGTCATGTCGCTAGGCTATTTCGTGACGCCCTCGCTGCTCGGCGGAACGGCCAACATGATGCTCGCCGAGCTGATCGCGCAGTTCGTCCAGTCGCTGGTCAACTGGGGCATGGGCGGGGCAGCAGCCCTGGTGCTTCTCGTCGTCACCTTGAGCCTCTATGCGCTCCAGCTGAAGCTGTTCGGCGTCGCAGGACAGGAGAAACACTGATGCTCCTCAACTTCAACAGCCTCGGGGCATGGAAATGGGTGCTGCTCGCAATCACCGCGACGACCTCCCTCTTCCTGCTGCTCCCCATCCTGTTCATCGCGGCCCTCTCCTTCGGCTCGTCGCAATGGCTGATCTTTCCGCCGCCGTCATGGACCTTGAAGTGGTACGGCGACCTGCTCGCCGATCCACGCTGGCTTGAAGCCGCCTGGACCAGTTTCCGCATCGCCATCATGGTCACGATCCTGTCGGTTCTGATCGGCCTCGTCGCTTCGTTCGGCCTGGTCCGCGGGCGCTTCGTCGGGCGTGTCGCATTGCGCGCGCTCTTCATGACGCCGATGATCCTGCCTGTCGTCGTTCTGGCGGTCGCCCTCTACGCCTTTTTCCTGCGCCTCGGCCTCAACGGAACGACCATCGGCTTCGTCATCGCCCATCTCGTGGTCGCCCTTCCCTTTTCGATCCTCGCCCTGACCGGCGCACTTGAGGGCTTCGACAAGTCTATCGAGGACGCAGCCGTCCTCTGCGGCGCCTCTCCGCTGAGGGCCAGGATCACCATCACCCTGCCCTGCATCAGCCACGGGCTTTTCTCGGCGGCCATCTTCTCCTTCCTCACTTCCTGGGACGAGGTCGTGCTGGCCATCTTCATGTCGAGCCCGACGCTACAGACCCTGCCGGTGAAGATCTGGGCGACGCTTCGCCAGGACCTCACCCCCGTGATCGCCGCCGCTTCGACCCTCCTCATCGTCGTCACCATCGTGCTGATGCTTGTTGCAGCTGCGGTGAAGAAAGGACTGAAATCATGACGCCCTTCCTGGAAATTCGCGGTATCCGCAAGCAGTACGGTCCGGTGGTCGCCGTCCACGATGTCAACCTCACCGTCGATCACGGGGAGTTCATGACCTTTCTCGGGCCGTCCGGCTCGGGCAAGAGTACGACACTCTACATTCTCGCCGGCTTCGAGCAGCCGACGCGCGGCGACATCCTCCTGAACGGCAGGACCATCCTCGATACGCCGTCGCATCAGCGCAATATCGGCATGGTCTTCCAGCGCTACACGCTGTTCCCCCATCTCTCCGTCGGCGACAACATCGCCTTTCCGCTCAAGGTGCGCGGCTGGTCGAAGGCGGCGATCACCGAACGCGTCCGCCAGATGCTGTCGCTGGTGCGGCTCGAAGGCTTCGAGGAGCGCAAGCCGGCCGCCATGTCCGGTGGCCAGCAGCAGCGCGTCGCGCTCGCACGCGCCCTTGCCTACGATCCGCCGGTTCTCCTGATGGACGAGCCGCTCTCCGCACTCGACAAGAAGCTGCGAGAGGAGATCCAGCACGAAATCCGCCGCATCCACCAGCAGACCGAGGTAACGATCCTCTACGTCACCCACGACCAGGAGGAGGCCCTTCGCCTCTCGGACCGCATCGCAGTCTTCTCCCACGGGGTGATCGACCAGATCGGCACCGGCGAACAGCTCTATGCGGATCCCGCCACCCGCTTCGTCGCCGAATTCATCGGGGACAGCGACTTCCTGCCCTGCCGCGTCGTCGAGCAGCGCGACGGCCGCGCCCTGATCGCCCTCGATGGGAACCTCACGGTTCCTGACGTTCCCTTGCACGGCAAGGCAGGCGCCAAAACCGACGGGCTGCTGATGCTGAGACCCGAGCGTCTTTCGCTCTCGACCGAAAGGCAGGAGCGGGCGCTGCCGGCGACCGTGGAAGACATCACCTTCCTCGGCACTCATGTCAACGTCGCGACGCGAACCCCGGACGGTGCGGCCCTTTCGGTTCGCCTGCCCTTCGGCCATCACGCGATTTCCGGACTTCCGCGTGGCGCAGATGTCTGGCTGACCTTCGAGCCGAACGCCGCCCACGTATTCCTTTGAGCCCCGCTTTGGCGAGTTGACGCCGGTGGCGCTGCCCGCGCGCCGGACCTGTCCGATTTGGGTAGAAACGTCGCGAGACCTACCCATTCCGCAGGGGCAACACTGCGCGCCCGCCCGGCAACCTAAGCCGGATGTGGATTTTGTAACCGGGTTCGCGAAGGACTACCCTCGACGTTGATCCACCACCTCCGGGAGGCGGGGACCGCTCGAATGGAGAGGCATGATGGCACGGGTTGGCTTGCGGGAATGGCTGGCGATTGCACCGGTGATCGCATCGGGCAAGCTGTCGCGCTACGGCAACGAGGACGGCGGGCCTTTGACCCGCTTCGAACGGGATTTCTCCGCCGCCTTCGATGTTCGGCACACCCTGACCGTCAGCAGCGGAACGGGAGCCCTGATCGCCGCACTTGTGGCCGCCGGCATTGGGCCGGGCGACGAGGTCCTGGTTCCGGCCTATACCTGGATCGCGACAGCCGCCGCCCCCCTTGCCGTCGGTGCCGTGCCGGTGCTCGTCGAAATCGACCAGACGCTGACCATCGACCCCCAGGACATCCTGCGCAAGATCACACCCAACACGCGGGCGATCATCCCGGTCCACATGGCCAATATGGTCTGCGACATGGACAGCATCATGCGCATTGCCCGGGAACACGGCCTGCTGGTGATCGAGGACGCCTGCCAGGCGGTCGGCCTCACCTACAAGGGCCGCCGCGCCGGCACCATCGGCGACATCGGCGCCTTCAGCTTCAATCAGTTCAAGAACATCAGCATCGGGGAAGGCGGGGCGATCGTGACCAACGACGACCACCTCTTTGCCCGTGCACGCATGTACCACGACATCGGATCGGTGTTTCGCGGCCATCTCGACAATGCCAACGAACCGCTCATTCCCGGGATCAACCTCAAGGCAAGCCAGATCCAGGGCGCGATGCTCAATGTCCAGTTGAAGAAGCTCGACCCCATGGTCCGGCGCATGCGGCGCCGTTACGACGCGATGGCGGAAATCCTGTTGAACGATGGCGACCTGCGGGTAGGTCCGCACAACGATCCTGCAAACGCCGCCGGCCTGCACGTGATCTTCGATACGGAAGGCGAGGCCAAGGCCTTCGCCGCGCGCAACCGGCGCGGTGTCTACCGCCTTCACGATTCAAGCCGCCACGTCTACACCTTCTGGCAGCCGATCCTCGAGCAGAGGGCCGTCCACCCGAAGATGAACCCCTATGCCTGGGCCGCTCGCAAGATCGATTACTCGCCTAATGCCTGCGCACGCTCGCTCGACATCCTGAAACGGACCTGCCGTATCGGGCTCGGCGAGAACTATCCGCTGCCGCTGATGCGTTACATGGCGAAAAAGATGACCGGCCAGCGCAGCGGCGACTTGCAGAGCCTCGTCACGAAGCCCGGGGTTCCATGACGACGACCTTCGATCGATCCGGAACATCGCCGGCACTGATCGACGTCTGGAGCTGGTCTCTCGACCGGCCGCCATCCGGCATACCGGATCCGACCACACTCCTTTCGCCGGACGAGACGGCACGGGCCGCGCGTTTTGCAAGACACCGCGATGCGCACCGTTACATCGTCGGGCGATCAACATTGCGTATCGTGCTCGCCAGCTATCTCGACAGACATCCGGAAGAGCTCGTCTTCGCCTACAACGAGTTCGGCAAGCCCTGCCTTGGCGAAGAAGACGGGTCCGATCTTCATTTCAACCTCAGCCACAGCGAAGACATCGCGGTGCTCGCCGTCTCCGATCGTTTCCCGCTCGGCATCGACATCGAGGCGGAGAAAGCAATCGCGGAAGACGTGGCGGGGCACTTCTTTTCCCCGAACGAATGCACCCGGCTGAAGTCGCTCCCGATATCGCAGCAACAGCAGGCCTTCTACCGTTGCTGGACCCGCAAGGAGGCATTCGTGAAGGCCCATGGCGCAGGTCTGTCGCTGGCGCTGGATTGCTTCGATGTGCCCCTCGTCGGCACTGTGGATCTTCGGATCGAGCGTCTCGACGATACGGTCGGGCTGGCCGACGACTGGAGCTTGCTCGACCTCAGGGCGCCGCAGGGCTTCTGCGGCGCCGTTGCAGCCATGACATCCGGAACCCCCGTCACGCTGAACTATCGCCGGGGCAATCCCTAGCGATCCCGTCGCGCATCGATGATATAGCGCCCGCCGGCCGCATCGAAGTGATGGCAGCCGTAGAGACCGGGCTTGAAGTCGGGGATGATTGTGCGGACACATGTCTCGCGGTAGCTGTCGAGATCAAGCTGGTCGATCTCCATGATGTTCAGACCATAGCCATAGACGCCATATTCGTTTCGCTGCGAAGGCCGGTAGAGCTTGCCGTTCCGTTCGAACATCCGTCCGGCATTGCGGGCGAGCGTGCTGTCGATGACCACTGGATTGCGCCGATGCGGAACGATCCGCTTGAGCGCCGGACCGTCGACCTCGAAAACATGAAGCTCGCTGCAGTGGTCTTCATAGGCGTGAAAGTCGGAGAGATTGGTGAAGAGCCACCACTTGCCGTCGATCCAGGTCAGGGAGCTGTCGGCCGCGGACTGGCCTTCGAGAGCCGTCGAGTAGAGCTCCCACTTGAGCGGAAACTCGACGCAGCGCCAGACCTCGATGCGCCGGGCCTGGTTCGTCTCCGGCATCATGAAGACGTCTCCGTCATGCCGGAACACGAAGGGATAGGACAGGTGATGTTCGCTCTGAAGCGCGATGCCGAGTCGTTCCAGCCGGTCGCCGACGAAACGGCTGACGGCGATATGAGCCCGATTCTGCCCCTGCGCATAGGCCTCGTAGAACAGATAGCACTCTCCCTCATGCTCCAGGAGGAAGGGATCGGCACGAATCTCGTCGTCGTCCGGCGCGATTTCGATCGCCTGCCGCGGATCGAAATCGTCAATCGTCCCCCGCCCCGTATAAAGCGTCCAGACCGCGGACCCACCGCCCATCCTGGATTTCAGCGCCTTCCCCGCCCGTCCGATCAACGCGCTGGAGAGCTGAAGGCCATAGGCAAGCAGATCACGATCCCGCGGTTGGGGCTCCGGGGCCACTTCCGCATTGGTTTCAGCGGGTATCTCTCGTCCCCGCTCGTCGAGACTTCGCCCGAGTTCGCGCATCAGCAGCGTGACCGCCCGTTCCTTGACGAAATCGGCATTCCGCACGGCGCTGAACTTCGTGTTGAAGGATGATGTGGCAAGGCAGACCGTCCGGAGAGGATCACCGCGCCGCACCTCAATGCGCAGCGGCGTGGACGGTCGCGCGCCGATGACGCTGGCATAGCCGTACCAATCCGCGGCACCGGACGTCTCAGCGGTGAAGGACAGGTGCCATTCGCCGAGCGGCAGCAGACGCACGGCTGCGTCAGGCAGGCCCTGGGGCAGGAGCGAGATGACCAGGTCGAGATCCATTTCCTCCACCGACTGCACGAGGCGTTTTCCCGGCTCCCCCTCGACGCCGAGGTCGACGTCTTCGAAACGCTGGCGATCCGGATCGAAGTGAGCCGGGATGAAGGCCGGTTGCCGGGCAAGCGCGACGCGCTCAAGCCGGGAAGCGAGGCTCAGCAGAGGAGACTGAGAAGCCTTCTCCGACTTCTCGGAGGTCGCCACGAGGAAACCGGCCAGTTCAAAGCGCGGATCGGAGATGATCCGATCGAAGACACGAAGCTGCCAGTTGTCGAAGCCCCTTTTCTTCGAGGCAAGGACGCCGATCCGCAGAGGCCGGAAGGCTCCACCCGGAACAGGTCTCGTATCCGGTGCCGGAACCGTCAGCATGTCAGACCGGCTCCTTAAGGAGCCGCCCTTCCACGGAAGCCGCAAGCTTGCGAATGCCGTCCACCGTCAGCGAATCCTCATGCCAACCCTCGAGATCGATCACGCCGGAATCCTCGCCCGCGCTGTCGCCCCATCCGAAACGCAGCTTGCCGGCGCGCGGGTGGTTGGCCTGGCTGCGGAACAGCAAGGTCGCGCCGCCCTTTCCGGGACGATAGTTTCTGGCTGCCTTGACGAGCAGCTCGGTCACGGCGGCGTTGGCGGTCTCCTCGGTGGACGGTTTTGCCGCGGCGATACCGAGCTTTTGCATCAGCGCGAGGGTCAGATTGAACTCCTTGAGAAACACGACGGGCTTCATACGGCCCGAAAGGAGCTTGCGGCTGAAATAACCGATGCGCTTGATCCGCCTCTCCGCATTCCACCAGCGCTGCCGGCTCTTGGGCAGAGACCGAACATAGCCCGGGGCCCAACTGTCGATGATGGCGGAAAACGCCACGTCCACACCGGCCGCGCGCAGCTGCCGGGCGACTTCGATCGCGAGCACGCCGTTCACGCAAAGACCGACGATCGCGATCGGACCCGGCCGTTTATCGATCTCCATCGCCTCGATCGCCTGGGCCGCGATCGCCTCGAGCGTCATGCTCTCACCGGTCTGGTCATCGGACGCCTTGAACATGTTGACGTTGAAGACCGAAACCCGGTCGTCGAGTTCGTTTGCCAGCCGATAGTAGAGGAAGGGATGGTTGAGCGTGTAGACGGAGAATGGCCCGCTCCCGGTCTTATAGACGGTCATGTCCCACGGCGTTTTCGCTGGCGGCGCCTGTTCTTCTTCCGGCCCATCTCCGAAAAGCGCCTGCGCAAAGCCCCGGAAAGTCGGCTCCTTGAACAACAGCGCCAGATCGGCCTTCACGCCGAAACGCTCCCGCGCGGCGGCCAGCATGCGCAACGCCAGCAGCGAATGGCCACCCAGCGCAAAGAAATCGCCGTCCGGTTCGACGGTCCGGACATTCAGCACTTCGGCCCAGAGGCTCGCCAGTGCGGACACGCGCTCCGCCCGCGAAAGGCCTGTGGATCCTTCCGTTCCGGCATCAGGCCGGGATGTGCGCGCCTGCAGCAGGTCGACGACCGGAACGGTCGAAGAGCCTGACGCGGCGGAAATCCCGCGATCGGGAACGGCGAGCGACGAAAGATGCGCCGCCCCATCACCGAGCGCAAGTTCATAGGCGTCCTGCCAGAGCTGGAGGAGCCCCTCGATCGTGCTGCGATCGAAGAGGTCGGTGTTGTACTCGATCGACATGCGCCAGCCGGACGGGCGACCGATCATGATGAAGCTGAGGTCATAGATGACCCCGGGCGACTGGGACGGAGCGCTTATCAGCTCTAAATCGCCATAGCGCCGATCTTCGAGAAACGCCTTCTGAAGGTTGAAATTCACCGAGATCAACGGGTTGCGCGAGGGATCGCGAACCGGGTTGACCATCTCGACAAGCCGGTTGAACGGCATGCGCTGGTGGTTGAGTGCCGCAGTGACCACTTCGTTCGTGCTGCCCACATGCTGGGCGAAGGAAACATCCGGCGTCACCTTGAAACGCAGCACCAGATTGTTGATGAAGACGCCGATCAGGTCTTCCAGGTCGGAATGGTCCCGCCCGGCAATCTGCGTGCCGAAGAGGATATCGCCGGCCCCGGTGAAACGGTGGAGCATGGCGCTGATGACAGCGGCGCCGTAGCTATAGAGAGATACCCGCTGTTCGCGTGCAGCCCGTTCGATACGCTCGTTGAATTCGAGCGGCTTCACGACGGACAGGATGTTGCCGTTGTTGGTCTTGATCGCTTGGCGCGGATGGTCTGTCGGAACCTCGAAATAAGGTGCGCCGACCAGCTGTTCCCGCCAGAAGGTCTTCTCCGCCTCTGCGCCGTAGCTCGCCAGATATTCCTCCTGCCAAAGAGCGAAGTCGCCGTATTGCAGGGGAAGCTCGGGCAAAACGGGCTGCCGCCCCGCATCGATCGCAGCCGCGATCTCGCCGAGTTCGCGTCCGAGAACACGGATCGACCAGCCGTCGAAGCAGCTCTGATGCGCCGTGATCAGCAGAAAGGCCCGATCGTTCTCGACCATCAGCAACGCCACCCGGAAGAGCCCGGCCTGCCCAAGGTCGAACGGTGCCGAGGCCGTTTCCTCGCCGATGGACATGATCAGCTTCTCACGCTGCGCAGACGGCACCGTCCTCAGATCGATGACCGACATCTTGAAGTCGACGGCGTCTACGACCTGCTGGAACGGCTGGCCTTCCTTCTCGACGAAACGCGTCCTCAGGATCTCGTGGCGCTGGATGATCTTGCGGAAGGCCGCTTCGATCGTCGATGCTTTGAAGGCACCGCGGATTTCCCAGCGCACCGCCACGTTGAGGGCCGGATTGCCCGGCTTCAGCTGATCGAGCACCCAGCAACGCAACTGCGTCTGCGTGCAGGGAAACTCGCCGACAAGCTCCGGAGAAACGCTTGCGGCACCCGTACTGACGTCGATCTGACTCATGACACACTCTCGATCCGGCGGCGCGCGCCGTTCCTGAAGTCCTTGAGAGACGGGATCTGGTGGGCAACGGTGGGAAGCTCCTGATCCTTCTGCTCATCCGCATAGGCTGCGAGCTCCGCGATCGACGGATGGCGAAGCAGGTGTTTCGCCTCCAGCGGCAGGCCGGCATCCAGCATGCGGGCCGCGATCCGGAAGATGGTGAGAGAATCCGCGCCGAGCGCGTAGAGATTGTCCTCGACGCCGATGCTGTCGTTGTCCAGGACGCCTTTCCAGATCGTCCAGAGCTTCTCTTCCATCGGCGTACGCGGCTTGACCTTGACGACGGCGGCCACCTCCTGCTGACGGACCTCGCGGTTGGTCAGCGCCTTCCGGTCAAGCTTTCCGTTCGCGGTCTGCGGCAGTTCTGTTTCCAGTACCCAGACGGCTGGCACCATGTAGGCGGGCAGATTCACCCGCGCATGGGCGGCCAGCGTCGCGCTGTCCGGTGCAGGACCGTCGGGATCGGCGACGTAATAGCAGACCAGCGAAACGTCGCCCTTGGTATTGCGAACTCCGACCACCGCGCACTGGCGCACGCCATTCACCGCAGCGATGACGGACTCGATGTCGCCGAGTTCGATGCGGAAGCCGCGCAGCTTGATCTGGTTGTCGCGGCGGCCGAGCAGCTGCAGGGAACCGTCGACAAGACGCCGGCCGACATCGCCCGTCCGATAGAGCCGACGAGGGCCGCTGCCGTCGATGTCACGCTGCACGAAGACTGCGTCGGTCAGATCCGGCCGTTCGAAGTAGCCTTCCGCCAGACCGTCGCCCCCTATGCACAGCTCTCCCGTAACACCGACTGGCGCGATCCGGCCGTGGGTATCGAGAATGAACAACTGCGTGTTGGCGATCGGATGGCCGATCGTGATCGGCTCATCATTGTCGAGGATCCTCTGGACGGAAGACCAGATGGTGGTTTCGGTCGGCCCGTACATGTTCCAGAGCTCGCCATCCATCCGGGCCAGCGTCCGGGCAAGGTCCTTCGGCAACGGCTCGCCGCCGCACAGCTTCTTCAACGTCGCGGATTTGCCGACGCCCGCCTCCACGAGCATCTGCCACAAGGTCGGCGTCGCCTGCAGGACGGTAGCACCACATTCATCGATGAGCCGGACCAGAGCAAAGCCGTCCTGGACCTGCGTCCGATCCGCGACGACGACCTTGCCGCCGGTGACGAGCGGCAGGTAAAGCTCCAGCCCCGCGATATCGAACGAGATCGTCGTCACGGCGACGAGTGTATCGTCGCGGGTGAAGCCCGGCTCGTGCGCCATCGACACCAGGAAGTTGGTCAGCGCGCGATGGGAAACGGCGACCCCCTTCGGCGTGCCGGTCGAGCCGGAAGTGAAGATGACATAGGCGGTGGATGCGGTGTCGGTGGGCAGGGTGTCCGGCGCCTTAGTCGGCAGGCGGCCGAGCGCTTCCTTTTCCTTGTCCAGGCGAATGACCGTGACGCCCTCTCCTGCCAACGCCGCACCGGCTTCGCTGTCGCAGATCAATGCGACGGGACGGGCCGTTTCAAGCGTCTGACGCAGCCGCGGATCCGGATGGGACGGATCGAGCGGGACATAGGCATGGCCCGACTTCATAATGCCGAGGAGGGCCACAAGCATGCCAAGAGAGCGATCGACCAAAAGAGCGATACGCTGCCCCCCTTGCGGAATGGTCGACCGGATATGGCGGGCAAGCTGGTTGGAGCTCGCTTCCAGTTCGCCATAGGTGATGGTTTCACCGCGATGGACGGCGGCAACCGCATCCGGTTGCTCGGCGGCGCGACGCGAGAAGAGCGAAAAGGCGAACTGGTCCCGCTCGTAGTCCGCATCGGTCTGGTTGACGCTGCGGACCAGCAGTCCGGTCTCGGCCTCCGAAAGCAGGGAAAGGTCTGCGATCGGGCTTTCCATGCCCTTTGCCAGTGCGGTGACCAGCGAGACATAATGCCCGATCCAGCGCTCGACCGTTTCCCGGTCGAGGACGTCGGCATTGTAATCGACATCGATACGGATGCCGTCGCGGCCCTCGATCATGTTTAGGAACATGTCGAAGTTCGAAAACGCCTTGGGATTTGGCTCCAGCTTCGTGGAGAGCCCGGCAAACTCCGCACCGGCCGCAACGCGCTCCAGGTTGAACTGGATGCCGGTCAGCGGCAGACGGCGGGGGTCGCGCTTGATGCCGAGCGTCTTGACCAGGGTTCCATAGGTGTAGTCCTGATGTTCGAATGCCTTGAGCACCAGTTGCTGCGTGTCCTTGAGATGGGCCTCGAAGGAGGATGCCGCTTCGACCGTCTGCCTGAGTGGCAGGAGATTGACGCAGTGGCCCACAAGTATCCGGTCGTCGAGCAGGCTCTGGCCGGCCGACGGCACCGCGATCACCAGATCGGACTGCCCCGACATCTTGGCGACCATCACCTGCAATGCCGCGAGCAGCGTGGAGAACAGCGTCGCTCCCGCCTTTGCCCCGCGCTTCTTCAGCTCCTTGTAGACGTCGGGTCCGACATGACCGGTGCAGGTTCCGCCTGCAAAGCTACGCCGTTCCGGATAGGGCCGGTCGAACGGCATTTCCGGCAAGTCTGGAATATCCTTGAACTGGTCGAGCCAGAACTTTGCCGTCGCCCCGTCGACGTCTGCTTTCGGCGCCAGTTCGGTCGCGTAGGTCGCAAACGACAGGGCCGGTTCGAACTGCGGGCGATCACCGCGCATAAGGCCGGAATAGGCCGCCGACAGCTCCTCCACGAGAACGTTCATCGACCAGCCGTCACAGACGATATGGTGCGCGCTGAAGATGAAGGCATGCCGCTCCGGGGAAAGCTTGACAAGGCGTGCGCGCGCAAGCGGCCCGTTGACCAGATCGAAGGGGCTGTGGGCCTCGTCATCGATCAGGCCGCGCAGGGCGCCATTCGCATCGGCCTCCGTCGAGAGGTCGATGACCTCCACGTCGAGGCTGAAATCGGGAATGAAGCTGAAACGCTCTCCGGTCCGGTCGAACCGGATATGTAGCGCGTCGTGGCGGGAAACGACACTCCTCACTGCCTCGCTGAAGGCGGACTGGTCGAGCGTGCCGTCCAGCATCAGCGTGAAGGACTCGTTGAAGGAGCAGGACGCTTCATCGCCGGCCTGCGCCGCCAGCCAGATTTCCGATTGCGCCTCCGTGAGCGGCGCCGTCTCGGGCCGGACCACCGATGAAACGACGACGTCGGGCGATGAGGACGTTAAGGCCTTCACGTCGATCGTCCCCTTGCCGGCCATGATGCCGACCGACTGTAGGGCGTCGATGCCGTCGCGGAACGCCTTGGCGATCGAGCGGAAGTCCTCCTCGCTGTGCGCCGTCGTCAGGAAGCAGGGGTAGCCGTCCTGGATGTGGATGCCGTTCATCCGGAGATGCGGATAGAACAGGCCGCCGAGCGGATCCTGGTTGCCGAAATCGACGACGAACCAACTCTTGTAACCGTTGACGACCGGCGCGATGCCGCGCTTGCCGAGGTCCGCGTTGATCTCCTCGACCAGTGCCTCGGTGCGGGCCGCGACCCGGCTGTAGAGTGCGGCCCCCTCGCCCTTGATATGCTGAAGCACCGCCCGGACGGCGGAGAGCACGACGGGATGGCGCACGAAGGTGCCGGCGAAGAAGGTCGGTGCGACCATGGGAACGGAATCGTCGCCATAGTTCCAGTGGCCGCCATCGAGGGCGTCGAGGAAACGGCTGCTGCCGGTGAGAATGCCGATCGGCATGCCGCCGCCGATGACCTTGCCATACGTGGCCATGTCGCCCCGGATGCCCCAGACGGCCTGCATGCCGCCCGGATCGACCCGGAAGCCGGTGACCACCTCGTCGAACACAAGGGCGAACTCGGACTGCGTTGCGATCTCCCGAAGGCTGCGGACGAAATCCTGCGGCCGCAATTCCGGATGGCGGCTTTGCACCGGCTCGATGATGACAGCCGCGATGTCCCCGGCATTGGCCCTGATCCAGTCGAGGCTTTCCGGCTCACCATAGCGCAGGACGATCATGTTCGACACCGAGGCATTGGGAATGCCGGCCGCGATCGGCAATGCCACGGGATTGCTCGACCGGTTGCGCCCCTTGATCAGAACTTCGTCGAACTGGCCGTGATAGTCGTTGGCGAACATGACGATCCGGTCGCGGCCGGTGACGGCGCGCGCCACTCGCATCGCCGCCATGACGGCTTCCGAACCGGTGTTGCAGAAGGTAACCCGCTCGTGCCCGGTCATTGCGCAGATCAGCTCGGCGACCTCGCCGGCAAGCGGCGTCTGCGGCCCGATGGCGAAGCCCGCATCCATCTGCTCTTTCATGGCCTCGACGAGGAAGTCCGGCGCATGGCCGAAAGCCGTCTGGCCGAAGCCGTTCACCAGGTCGATATATTCGTGGCCGTCGATGTCCCAGATGCGCGATCCCTTGGAACGATCGGACACGATCGGGAAGATCATCTCCTTCCAATCGGCGCGGAAGCCCGAAGCCGTGCGGGGATCGGCGAGCCGGCGCCTATTCTTCTCCGTAAACTCCTTCGACTTCCTGTTTCGCGCCACATAGGCGGTGATCAGATCGGCGACGAACTTCTGCTTCTCCGGCGTCAGTTCCGGCCCCGCGTTCTTGGCACCGGGCTTGTAGAGGCGGATGCGATCCGTTCCGATTTCGCCCGGCTCCTCAGGCGCTGCCACGGTCGCAGCCGGCGGAGCGACGGACGCTGCGGCCGGCGCGGTCTGAACGGCAGCAGCCTCGCGGACGACCGGCACATCGACCCGGACGGGGGAAGGAGCCATCACGACGCTCGCCGAGCTGGCCGCCTGGAGAACCTGGAACTGCTGCGCAAACAGCGTTTGGGCCAGACTGAGCTGCGACTGCAGAACAGCCTCCAGGCTCGCATCGAGGCTGGTTGCGCCGCGTGCGGCAGGCATCATCGGGGGCGCGATGGTGGCAATGGCAGGGGATGCCGTGACAGGAGTGGCAATAGCGGCCGGCATCGTGACAGGCACATTCACAGGCGCGGCGACGGCGGCCGGCGCCGGCATGAGGGGCGGCGCGGCTTCCACAGTCCTGGTCTCGGCAGGCATGGCCTTGTCCAGATACTGTGCCAGCGCAACAATCGAAGGAATGTTGCTCAGGAGCTCGCGAAACGAGATCTTAATGCCGTACTGTTTCTCGATCTTCTGGGCGAACTGCCCGATGAACAGGGAATCAAAGCCGAGTTCCAGGAAGCTCTCGGCCTTGCTTCCCGGATCCAGCGGTTCTCCGGACATGTCACCGAGCAGCGTCAGGAGTGACGTCTCCAGTTCGGGGATGCGGCTTGCGACGGGAGAAGGACTGATGGCGTTCATGGTACTCATCTCACTCTTGGTTTCGGTCTCGCCTTGGGAAGGTTGTTGAAGCACCTGGATCGGTGCCGTCCCCATCAGCGCCATGCGTCGCGCCGAGGGCGGCGCGTCGATCCAGTGGCGTTGTCGCTGGAACGGATAGGTGGGTAGGGGCAGCGCACGCTCGCCCCCCGCCGGAAGCTCGGGCCAGTTGAGCTCGCGGCCTGCCATCCAGAGCCGCCCATGGGCCTCCGCCAGCGATGCCGCGGCGGCATAGGCGCGATCATGTTCCGGCATCGACTGCACGATGCTGGCAACACCACCGCGGCTGATCGTCTGTGATGCGAAGACCGAGAGCGTGCGGCCCGGGCCGACCTCGACGAGAACCGGTTTCCGGTCCCGGCACAAGGTAGTGAGACCATCCGAGAACCTCACTGGTTCCCGGCAGTGCCGCGCCCAGTAGTCGGGCGACCTGCCGAGCTGGTCGTTCTGCCAGTCACCCGTCACGCAAGAGATGTAGGGAATGGTAGCCTTCCCATAGGTGACCTTGGCCGCCAGCTCCCGCAGGTCGTCGATGCACGGGTCCATCATCGCCGAATGAAACGCATGGGATGTGTGCAGCCGGCTAAACGCGATTCCCGCCTTTTCGAGTGCCGCGCAGACCGCATCGATATCGTCGAACGGGCCGGAAACCACGCTGAGCTTCGGCGCGTTGATCGCGGCGATTTCGGCCATACCGCGCAAATGGGTCTCAAGCTCCTCCGGTGCTGCCCGCACGGAGATCATCGCACCTGCCGGCTGCTTGTGCATCAGCCGTCCGCGGGCTGCGACGAGGGTCAGCGCGTCCTCGAAGGAGATGGCATTGGCAAGCGTTGCGGCCACGAACTCGCCGACGCTGTGGCCAATCATCGCGTCCGGTTTCAAGCCGCGGCTCATCCACAGCCGCGCCATCGCGTGCTCTACGAGATAGAGGCACGGCTGTGCGATCCGGGTCTCGCGTTGCTCCTCGGCCATCGCCTCCGTTACCGGCCCGGTGTGGCAGATGTAGTCGCGGATATCGACGCTGGAACTCATCTTGAGGACTTCGGCACCCCGATCGATCCAGCGGGTGAATTCCGGCTCGCGGTTATAGAGCCCGGAGCCCATGCCGACATACTGCGCGCCCTGGCCTGGGAACATGAAGACGACCGGAGGACGGACGTCCTCGGCAACCGCCGTCAACACCTTTTCGGCGCGCAACTGCTCAATCGCCGCTGCCTCGGAATTTACCGCGATCGCGCTGCGATGCTTGAAGTGATGGCGGCCGGTCTGCAGCGTGCGGGCGACCTGCGACAGCGGCAGGCCAGGATTTGCTTCGAGATAGGCGGCAAGGTTTGCGCGCATGGCTGCCAGCGCGTCGTCGGAACGAGCCGAAAGCGGGAGTATATACGGTCCTTGACCATCGTCGATGACGGCTCGCGGACGTACCGGAGCTTCTTCCAGCACCACGTGGATATTGGTGCCGCCGACCCCGAAGGAACTCACCCCGGCCCGCCGCGGCGCCATCGCGTCGGGCCAAGTCGTCGTGCTCTGCGGAATGTAGAAGGGGCTCCGATCGAGATCGATCCGCGGGTTGGGAGCCTTGTAGTTGGGCATCGCCGGGATCTTGCGGTTATAGATTGAGAGCGCCGCCTTGATCAGACCTGACACGCCCGCCGCCGCATCCATGTGCCCGACGTTGCCCTTGACCGAACCGAGCGCGCACCGGCCAGCCGTTTCGGACATGCCGGAAAATGCCCCCTTCAGTCCGGCAAACTCGATCGGGTCGCCAAGCGGGGTCGCCGTTCCGTGGCATTCCACATAGCCGATGGTGGACGGATCGAACCCCGCATGGGCAAGCGCTGCCGCGATGACCTCGGACTGGCCTTCGGCACTCGGTGCGGTGAACCCGATCTTGTCGGAACCGTCATTGTTGATGCCGTATCCGCGAATGACCGCGTAGATCCGGTCGCCGTCCTCGAGCGCATCCTCGAGCCGCTTGAGCAGCACCACGCCGGCCCCGCTCGCAAAGACGGTGCCGCTGGCATCGGCGTCGAAGGGACGGCAGATCCCGTCGCGCGAGACCATGCCGCCTTCCTGGTAGATGTAGCCGCGCTTCTGCGGAAGGGTGATCGAGACACCACCGGCCAGAGCCATGTCGCAGCTGTAGGTCAGGAGGTTCTGGCACGCCTGGGAAACGGCAAGCAGCGATGTCGAGCAGGCCGACTGGAGCGTGAAGGCCGGCCCCCTCAGATTGAACTTGTAGGCGACCCGCGTTGCGAGCGCATCGGCCACTGACCCGACGATCTGGTTGAAGCAGCCGATCTGGTAGTTCGAGGTGAACTCCTCGACCTTCGCTCGATCGCCCAGCACGTTGTTCAGCAGGTAGGTCGGCATCGAGCAGCCGGCGAAGACGCCGACCAGCCCGGCATTGCGGTAGGGATCGTAGCCGGCGCTTTCCAGTGCCTCCCAGCAGACCTCGAGGAAGACACGATGCTGCGGATCGGTGACAGCCGCCTCGCGCGGATACATGCCGAAGAAGTCGGCATCGAACTGCTCGACTCCATCAAGGAAGGGGCGCGACGCCACATAGTCCGCGCCCGCCCTCTCCTCATCGGTGAAAGCGTCCTCGATCTCATCCGGAGCAAATGTCGAGAACGACGTTTCGCCCGCCTCGATCAGTCGCCACAGCGCCTCGACGGTCGGGGCACCGGGAAACCGGCCCGACATGCCGACGATCGCGACACCACCGGGCGCAATGGCGTCAATCTCGTTCTCTCTCATGGGGAGCTCCTGCGGAACTGGGAGAAGGTTCTTCTCTGCAAGGCGGCGCGTTGGGCGAGCGTCATGGACCTCTCGGCCTGCAGCTGCCGTCCGTCGAGAAACTGCGCCAGCTCACGAATGGTCGGATGTTTGAAAAGGGCGAAGACGTCCACGTTTCGCCCGAGCTCGGCCTCGAGGCCGGCATGGACGCGGAGAAGCTGAAGTGAGGTCCCGCCGAGATCGAAGAAGTTGCGGTCGAGGGGGATGTCGGCGGCGCCGAGCGCGTTCTGCCACAGTCGTGTAAGGATTTCCTCGTTCTGGCTTTCCGGCGCTTCGGTCTTGACGTCCTCGACGGCCGGAAGCGGCAACTTCGCCCGATCTACCTTGCCTGCCTTGGTGAGCGGAAACTCACGAAGGACCAATGCGGCGCTCGGGATCATGTAGGCCGGCAACGCACTGCGCAGTTTTTCCATGACCGCGGGTACGAAACCGGCATTGTCGATGTCGGCCCCGTTGCGCGGCCGGAGATAGGCGACGATGCGTTTGATCGACGGCCCCTGTTCGTGGCACGTCACGAGCGCATCGAGCAGCCGGGGGTCGCGGCGCAGGGCCGCTTCGATCTCGTCGAGTTCGATGCGCTTACCATTGATCTTGATCTGCCGGTCCCGGCGCCCCTTGAAGAACAGCGTTCCGTCCTCGCCGATCGTCGCGAGATCACCGGTGAGATAGCAGCGCATGGGACCGTCGGCCGTCTCAACCGAAACGAACTTTTCGGCCGTCAAGTCCGGCCGGTTGATGTAGCCGATCGCCACCCCGTCGCCGGCAAGCGCCAGCTGCCCCTCGACGCCGGGAGGCAGAGGTTTCATCGCGTCGTCGACAACCATGACCCCGGTGTTGGAAATGGCCTTGCCGATCGGCAATTCCGGCTCCTGGAACCCTTGCGGCACGGTAAAGGCCGTGGCGATGACGGTGCATTCCGTCGGGCCGTAGGCATTCGTCAGCCGGCAGCCGGGATAGGCAGCCTGGAAACGGCGCACGTGGCCGGCAGAACCTGCCTCCCCGCCGAACAGCGCATGGCGCAGGGAAGGCAGGCCGGCGCTCGCATGGTCGCAGAAGAGGTTGAAGAGCCCCGTTGTGAGAAGCGCGACCGTCACGCCGTTGTCGCGCATGACGTTGCAGAGATCCGTCAAAGAGAAACTTGTGCGCGGCATGCCGACGAGAAGTGCACCGTTGACCAGCGCGCCCCATACTTCGAAGGTCGCCGCATCGAACGAAATTGTCGCCGTGTGCAGTACGACGTCGCTCCGGTCGAAATCGATGTAGTTCTGGTCGAGCACCAGGCGGGTAATGCCCCTGTGCGGGATGGCAACACCCTTCGGCCGGCCGGTCGAACCGGATGTGTACATGACATAGGCTGCGTCGCCACCACTCACCACCGGAAGTTCGACGGATGCGTCCAAGTCGAGCTGGGCGAGAAGTTGGGGCAGATCGACCAGTCGGCTGCCCACGTCCGGCAACGCCGGCATGTTGATGCCGGATGCTCCATCGACGAAAACGACCTTGGGCGCGCACTCGCCGATCACATACGCTAGATGGTCGGCCGGGAAAGTGGGATCGATCGGCAGGTAGGCGCCGCCGGCCTTCAGGATGCCCAGCTTGGCGACAACCGTATCGAGGGCCCGCGGCACGAGCAGCCCGACGACATCGCCCTTCTCGATACCCTGCCTGACGAGGTAGCCGGCAAGTGCATCGGACAGACGGTCAAGTTCGCCGTAGCTGATCGAACGGTCACCGAACAGGATAGCCGTGGCCGAGGGGTTGGCACGTGCATGTTCCCGAACGACCTCGTGAACGCTGCGCTCCCTGTCATAGCGGATGCGCGCGCCGTGGCTCGTCTCCGGCACCGAACCCGTGCCCGTCATCCGCTGTTCTCTGGAATCACTCATCGGCTTTTCCCGTGCGTGGATGGTCTGCAAAACACATCAGTCAGAGAGACGGCATTCATCTCGAGGCGACAGGGTCTCGAATGCGGCCATTCCTCAGCAGCCAGAATTTCATGACGGGGAGAAATAAAAAGCTGATCATTGGGCTGACCCGCGCGACCGATCGGGATCATTGACCTAAGTCATTTGGTCAGGGAGCCGACCCAATTTCACCCGTCGCCGTGTCGGATGGCCAAGCGATCACCGGACTGCCAGAGCCTGCGCAAGGAGGCACAGGCCGCACCAGCGCAATCCGCGCCGGCCGGCCTGCCCGCCTTGGTCAGTTCAGCCTGTAGGCACGGGCGTAGTCGACAAACATGTGGGAGGGGTTGGGCGCCGCGTCCTTGGTCGGACCGTCGGTCAGGGCAAGATTGAGCAGCATATACATCGGCTGGCGATGTTCCGCCTGGGTTTCCGTCTTCCAGACAAGCTTGCGATCGAAGTAGATGCGGATGAAGGCAGGATCGACCTTCACGCCGTAGGTATGGAATTCCTCGGGATCTGCATCGCGAAAGGCCTCGACCCGGGTGCCCTTGACATAATGCCGGTCGTCCCTGAACCAGACATGCACGACCGAAGAATAGGCGCCCGGCTTGTCCCCGTTGTATTCGAGGACATCGATCTCTGCGGTCGACTTGCTGCGATCCTTGCCGATCAGCCAGAAGGCAGGCCAAAGCCCCGGCCCCGTCGGCAGACGCGCACGCATTTCGAAATAGCCATATTGCTGCGCAAATCCATTGCCCTTGGGATCCACCGAGGCCAGCAGGCCCGAGTGCCAGTCTCCCTCCGCATCCCGCCGCGCTTCGATACGAAGGACGCCGTTCTGGATGGAGAACGGGCCTTTCGGCCCGGGCGCGCCGAACCGAGCACCTCCAAAATCTCCCGACCAGGGCGTGTGAGCGATCCACCGCGTACCCGGTCCCCATTCGGAGGCACTGAGCTCATCGAAATCATCCGAAAACGCAAGCGGCATCCGATCGGGATCGATGGCATCTCCGCTGTCGCCGGGAGCGTCGCCATTGGCAGTGGCTCCGCCGCCAAGGGCAAGCACCAATCCCAAAGCTACGGCGAGCCGCACCCCGGAAATGCGGCGTGAGGAAGACGACATGCAGCGTCGGAGGGCGGAGTACAACATCATCCGCGCTGCATAGCGTGGGGATCCTCTAGCGGACTACCGCCAAATTCGGTTCGTGCCCTACCGAAAAAGGCTTAGCTTGAGACGTAAATACAGTCGGTCCCGTCGCATGATAATTTACCGAGCATTGGCAATGCGTTGAATGGCCGGTGTACGGTCAGGGGCCTGGCGGCCTTCGACAGCGAACAGGGCGCAAGATGAGATGAGCTTTCAGTTTATGGGACTGATCACCCTCGTCGCAGGCCTGATCATCCTCGCAGCACCGGTGACCTGGGCCTTTCCCGTGATGGTCCTTTCCACCGCCTTTGGCGCAGCCGCGGCAATCGGACTGCCTGCGCTGGGCGGCGCCTCCGTTCTGGTGCCGAGCCTCTTTCTCGTCTTTTTCACACTACGTGTCTTTATGGCCTGCGGCGAGGGCCAGATGCTGGCTGCACTTGCACCCGGACGCCCCGGTTTCTGGCTGCTTGCGCTGACGGCCTTCGGGCTGTTAAGCGCGGTATGGTTCCCCGGGCTGTTCGAAGGCATGACCGAAACGATGACGGTCGAGCGGGTCGCAGGGGCACGAAACGTCATCGCGCTCACACCGTTGCGTTTCACCTCCAACAACATCACGCAATCGGTCTACGCGCTTGGCGGCCTCGTCTGTTTTGCCGCGACATTCGCCTATTTCCGTCATGCGGGAAGGCCGGAGCATCTGGTGAAGGCCATCCTTGCGGTGGCCATGCTCGATCTCGGTTTCGCGCTCGCCGACGTCCTGACCTATTTCACCGGCACCGAATACCTCATGAGTTTCGTCCGCACCGCCAATTATGCGATGCTGACAGCGGCAGAGAAAGGTGGCTTGAAGCGCATTTCCGGGTCCTTTCCCGAGGCGTCGGCGTTCTCCGAATATACACTTGTGCTCTTTGGCGTGACGGCCAGTCTCTGGCTGGACCGCGTGAAACCTGGGAAAACGGGAATTATTGCGGCTCTGTTGCTCGCGGCTCTGCTCCTGTCCACCTCTGCGACAGCACTGATCGGAGTGAGCATTGTGCTGACCCTCCTGTGGATCCGCACTGCAGTGACATCGATGCACACCCCCAGGACAGGTCGCCCCGCCTTTCTGGTGGTGAGCCTTGCGGTCATCCCAGCGATCGCGCTGACCCTTGCCACCCTATTTCCGGCAGCCACCGACAGCCTGCAGGACTTCATGCATGAAATGTTGTTGTCCAAGGCCGACAGCCAGTCCGGGCGCGAACGCGCCATGTGGAACGCGATGGCCTATCAGGCATTCCTCGACACCTTCGGGTGGGGAGCCGGCCTGGGCAGTGCGCGCGCCTCTAGCTACCTGCTTGTTCTCATGTCGAACCTCGGCGTTCTTGGCGTCGTGCTCTTCGCGATCTTCACCGGCACGGTCCTGCTGTCGCCTTCCCCCTCCACGCACCAGGGCGTTGAAGACGTCACTACCGCAACCATTCGAGCCGCCAAGATCGGCCTTGTCTCCGTTCTGGCGGCAGCTCTCGTGTCGGGCACGGTCTACGACCTCGGCATGATGTTCTTCGTTCTCGCAGGCAGCGCCGTTGCGCTCGGCGCTTTCAGATTGCCTGCCGCAACAACCCTCTATTCCACAACACCTGGCCGTCACCACCACCCGGCCCCGGAGAGCGTCCGATGAAGCTCGTCGTTTTCAATGTGAAGTTCAGTGAAAACCTCGGAGACGGGCTTCTGGCCGCATGCATGGAGACGGCCCTGTCGGAACAGTCGGACATCGAGGTGGAAACGATCGACCTCGCCGGCCGCAGGGAATTCGGGACCACCAGCCGGAATCGCCGCCGTTTCATTCGGATCCTTCACACGCTTCCTCCCTTCGTGCGACGGCTCGCGGTGCACCTGGCCCTCCGTTCGAAGCTGGCGGAGCTCCGCCAGGAATGGGACCGTAAGCTCGCCACGGCCGACGCGGTGGTACTTGGTGGCGGCAATCTTCTGCAGGACGACGACCTGAACTTTCCCCTGAAGGTCGGCACATTGGCGGACTGCGTGCGCAGGCGCGGCCTACCGCTTGCCGTCTATGCCGTCGGTGTCAGCGGACACTGGTCCGCGCAGGCCCACTCTCTCTTCTCGCGCATTGATCAGGCGAGGCTCGTCCACATGTCGGTCCGCGACGAGACGGCCCGCGCCAACTGGATCCGCCACTTCCCGGAGGGACCGGTACCGATCGTGCTTCCCGATCCTGGCCTTTTGACCGGGCGCAGCTTCCCACCAAATGCGCAGGGTCGGCAGTACGATGCGGGGAATGTCATTGGCGTCTGCGTCACCGACCCGATCATCCTAGTTCATCACGCCGACAAGAATAGCGCGGAGATCGGATTGCGAACGGTCGACGACTACAGCGAACTCGTCCGCCTCCTTGTCCGGCAGGGCCATCGCGTTCGGCTGTTCTCCAACGGCGCCCGCGAGGACCAGGCCTTTGCGGAGCAGATATTCTCCAGCAGCGAATTGGCTCCCCTCAGAGGGACGGAACAGCTCGAGCTTGCGGATCGCCCGACTTTGCCAGAGCAGCTGGTCGATATCATCGGATCGACGTCCGGCATCATCGCCCATCGCCTGCATGCCTGTATCGCCGCCTACGCGATGGCGATCCCCCATGTCGGACTGGGGTGGGATTCCAAGGTGGAAAGCTTCTTTCGGTCAGTGGCAAGGGAAGCCTTTTTCGCCAAGGGGGAACTCGCGACGCCCAATCGTCTTGCAGCGCTCGTCGATGCCGCCCTGCGCCAGGGAATAGACCGGACCGACCATGCGCCACGCGTTGCCGCGGCATTCGCCGGCGTCGCCACGATGAAAGCCGCTCTCCTGGAACGTAGCGGAAAGGTCCTTTTCGGGGAGATGAGCCAAAACGATGCCGACCAGGCAAAGCAGTCGCTGCAACCGGCATGGCTGGAACCGCCATTCGCGCTCGAAACCTAGATCGCACCCAAAATTGGTTTGACCAGGTGCGTCACTGGCCAAGAATACGCAGTGACGAGATTTTTTTGTCACTCTACCATTAAGTTCAAACGGGTATCTTAAACCAGCATCTTCTGATATAAATAGTGGTGCTGATGGGTAAGAGCGGGTGGGTGGTTGGATGGCAGTCGATGATCTGTCGGACAATAGGCAGACCGTAAGCTTTCAATACAGTAAGAACGGCTCGAAGGTAGCCGGCGCCTTTTTGCGGACCTATCCCGCCGGCGCCACGATCTTCGAACCCGACAGTGACGTGTCCCGTATCCTTTTCATTAACAATGGCTGGGCGCTTTCAAGCAAGCACTTGTCCAATGGAACGCGAATCGTGACCGAATTCGCCTTGCGCGGCGACATGCTCTCGTCCGTATCCTCTGCGCTGGCCCAAGAGACGGTTCAGGCAGTATCGACAGTCACCGGCTATGAATTCATCGGACATTGGTCCGGCAAGGGATCCGAACTCTCCTCGCAACTCTCCCTGATCATCATCGTCGAGATGATGAGGCGACAGGCACGGATGGCCGAGCGCCTGGCAAACATCGGACGCAGGGATGCGCTCGAGAGAACCGGTCATCTGCTGCTCGAGCTGGCGATCCGCGCCGGACAGAGCCCTCGGCCTAATTTCGACGGGTTCGAATGTCCCCTCAAGCAGTCGGATATCGGCGATGCTGTCGGCCTGTCGACGGTGCACATCAACAGGGTCCTAAAGGACATGCGGGTGAACGGCTTGCTGTCGTTCCGAAACGGGATCGTGGAATTCCTCAACCGCAACAAACTTGCGGACATCGTCGAATTCGATCCGGGCTACCTGACGAACTACATCAGTTAGCCCTGGCCACCGCCCTCACGCCACTCTCCGGAAACATCTCTCGCTGGATCACTAGCCAGCGTAACCCGGTATTCTTAATTCGAGGGCGCGTCGCTGCGCTAAACACTAATCATTTTGGGTTACAATCTATCAAAATGAGGCAACACACAAGAAATTGAGGCAGAAATACTACCCTTTTTTAGGTAATAATTAACCCACGTTAATGCGACCATTATCAATTTATGAAATTCTTACCCCATCTATCGCGCACCAAGACCAGAAGGCCGATAAGCACTTTCACATTCAAAACACGAAAACGGACATTGGTTGCGGCAACGATAGCAAAAATAACAATGCATCACATTGTAAGGGTAGGAGAGATGCAGATGAATACGCACACAATGACTCCGGAGAGAATATTACCGCTTCAGAAATCGGAAATTGAATCCATCACTTCGTTGACCGTCGGCGCGAATGCTGAAGAGGAGATGGATGAATACGTGCTTATCATTGACCCCCGCGCTCTGGACCGGGAATGCCTGTCTCGGAGCCTGTCGACCTACAACCCGGCCATGAACATCATTACGGCCGGATCCATAGAAGAATGGCGCAAACGTCATATGAATGACGACCCTTCCGCCATCCTTCTCGTCTTCGGTAGCAAGAAACTGACCGAAGCCGGCTCTTGCGAGAAAATCACGAGCGTCGCGGAAGCATTCAGGCAAAGTTCGGTCATCGTCATCGCCGACTCCGACGATCTCGGCGACATTTTGAAGGCGGTGGAATGCGGCGCCCGTGGCTACATCCCCACCAGTGTCAACATCAGCGTGGCGGCGGAAGCCATTGCGCTGGCACGTGCAGGCGGGGTGTTCATCCCCGCAAGCAGCATTCTCGCCATGAAGGAAGTGCTGACCTCGGTCGTCACCGGGTCCAGCTACTCGAACGACACCTTCACTCCCCGCGAGATCGAAGTTGCCGAAGCTCTGCGCCGCGGCAAGGCCAATAAAATCATCGCTTACGAGATGAACCTCTGCGAAAGCACCGTGAAGGTTCACATCCGCAACATCATGAAGAAGCTGAACGCGACGAACCGCACGGAAGTCGCCTTCAAGCTCAAGTGATCGCTGCAGATACTGGCAGGCATCAATAGAATCGGTCGAATGGTGCAGCGAAGGCTCGAGTTCGCCCAGGCAGCACCATCGACGAACCAAGATACGGCCCCGAATGACAAGGGATCTACCCTGATCAATCGGGGCCGAATGCTGTCCGACTTCTGTAATGGTGGAATCTATTAGTTTCTGGCAGCAACAACCAGAATAAGATGCGCGCCAGATCGCTACTCTCGCACCAGCCGCGCTTCGACAAGCATCAGGAGAAGGATAGCACCCAGGAGGCCAAACCCGACAAGGTAGAAGAGCGCATATTCGAGCAGGCAGGGAACAAACAGAAGATATCGTGGGGCACGCGGCAGTCGTCGCCAGGCTGCCATTCCATGCCTGTCGAGCTCGCCATACCGTTTCAGTATCAGGGTCATGGTATCACTCCTTGCGTGGTCCGGACGACAGGGGGCTCAATGCAAGGGTATCGGCGTCTCGCCGTTGTAGGTACGTGGTACAGCCATGATCTTTGCGTCGCTTGGAGCAACCCTCCGCCTTGAAGCCAACTCCTCGTCGATGATCTTCTGCATGCTGCTGCGAAACTTCGTGACACTGAACTGCGAGGCATGCATGCGAATAACATCGGGCCGGAATTCGTAGTCGCCGTGCTCGAAGAGATTGACGGCGTCGACCAGCGCCTCGACCGTCTGCTCGTCGAACAGCAACCCCGTATGGCCATGCACTACGGTCTCCAGTGCGCCGCCACCGCCGAAGGCGATCACCGGCCGGCCGCTGGCCATCGCCTCGACCGGCACGATCCCGAAGTCTTCCTCGCCGGGGAAGATCAAGGCGCGGCACCGCGCCAGCTTTGATTTGAGCACCGGAAAGGAGGCACGCCCGAGAAAGCGTACGGTCGGGCCCGCCATGCGCTTCAGCGCATCGATGTCGCCTTTCGCGCCGTCGCCGATGACCACCAGGTTTCGCTTCATTTCCGTGAAGGCCTGGACGGCGAGATCGATCCTTTTGTAGGGCACGATCTGCCCGGCGCAGAGATAGAAATCCTCAAGCTCGTTTGTGGGCGCGAACTCGTCGACGGCGACCGGCGGTGGGACAACGGTTGCCGTGCGTCGATAATACTTGTCGATACGGCCGGCGACGTGATGGGAATTGGCCACGAACCGATCGACCCGCAGGCTCGAATTCGCGTCCCAGGAACGCAGGAGCGGCGCGAGGATCGGCATCAGGAACCGCGCCGTACGTCCGGCGTGGCTGCGATAGGCGTGATAGTGGTCCCACAGATACCGCATGGGCGAGTGGCAATAACAAACATGGACCGCATGCGGCGGCGGAATGATGCCTTTGGCAGGTCCGGATTCGCTGGAGATGATAAGGTCATAGCCGCGAAGGTCGAAGCTCTCGAGCGCGAACGGCATCAGCGGCAGAAGCGACTGGTATCGCTTCACCGCCCCCGGAATACGCTGCAGAAATGAAGGAATGATCCTGTGGCGCCGGATTTTCTCGGAGACCTGGGTCTCGTCATAGACCAGCGTGAAGATATCCGCATTCGGATACATGTCGCACAATGCCTCGACGACCTTCTCGCCGCCGCGCATCGACACGAGCCAATAGTGAACGATTGCGACCCGCATTTCACGTCCCCACTCCCGAGCATGGAGATGCATAATAGATGGGCCGTGATCCTTCGGCACAGGACCACCTTAGGTCTGCAACCCTAGCCAAAGTGAGAGGACCGCAGCAAGCAGCACCGGCCGATTGACCGATCGGGTAGTCGCTTAACGCGATCATCGACGCAGCATCATCCGATTGGGGTGAGAGACTAAGCCTGTCTGCCAAAAGGGACTAGTCCCGGCCACACCCGCAGGGGATTTACTCATCTCGGATTGCGCTGATTATCGTTTTTGACAGTGCTCAAGCCCGGCCCGCTTCGATCCGGCTCGGGCGGCCGAAAGCGTGAGGTTACGCTATGCCGATTTTGCCTCTTGGAAAGCAGCTACCGTCTCCCCGCCGGAACAGGATGGCGCTGGGATGCCTGCTGATCGGCCTCGTCCTGCCGCCCGCCGTCGCAGCAGATCAGGCCGCGGCTGCGAACGATAGCTACCGCCTGCGCCCCCAGACCCATATCAAGGTGACGATTGTCGAATGGGTTGCCTCGACCGGCGAATACAAGGAGTGGTCGGCGCTGAACGGTGAATACTCGGTATCTCCGCTCGGAACCATCTCGATTCCGCTTCTTGGCGAGATCGTCGTCGCGGATGACACCACGTCCGGAGTGGCCGAACGCATTTCCCGCACATTGAAGGACAAGACCGGCCTGTCCGCGCCGCCGGTCGCCACGGTCGAAGTCGTCCGCTATCCGATGATCTATGTGACGGGCGTCGTCGACCGCCCGGGCGAAATGGAATTTAAACCCGGCCTGACCGCCATGCAGGCCGTCGCCATGGCCGGGGGACGGGAACGTAAGTCCAACCCGACCGGCTATTCGGAACTGGAGCAGATCCGTTATCTCGGCGAGCTCAATCGCTACGAACTCTTGTTGAAACAACTGATCGCCAAGCGAGCCCGTCTGGATGCCGAGATGCGTGATCTTCCTGCGGTCAACTTCCCCAAGGAGCTCGCGCGGGTGACGGACGAGACCACCGGTCGGCCGATCACCGAGAGCGAGAACAGCCTCTTCATCGCCCGGGCCGAAGCCCTCAAGCACCAGCTCGAATCCCTCGATGAGCTGCAGTCACTCCTCCAGAACGAAATCAAGGTTCTGGAAGAAAAGACGGTCGTCCAGGACCGGCAGATCAAGATCGCCCAGGACGAATTGTCCAGCATCGCTTCGCTTGTCGACACGGGAACCCTCGCGAGGTCGCGCGAAACCTCGCTCGAACGAGTTGTCGCGGATCTCAGCAGCGACAAGCTCGATCTCGTGGTTGCAGCCATGAGGGCTAAGCAGAAGCTCAGCGAAACGCAGCGCGATGCGCTGACCCTGAAGGGGGATCGCCGCACGCAGGCCGGCCGGGACCTCCAGGAGGTCGAGGCGGAAATCGAGGACACCAAGCTGAAGCGCAACACGACCATGCAGCTGCTGGAAGCAAGCGGCGCCTCGGTGTCACGCTACAAGGCCCTCGAGGCAACCGCGCTCCAGCCTGTGGAATACTGGGTAACCCGTAAGGGCGACGTTCGTTCCCCGTTCAGGATCCAGCAGACCGCAGCACTTGAGCCCGGCGACGTGCTCGACGTCCGCTATGACGTCTCCGCCGCGATGGCGGACCCCGTCGAGTTGTCCACCGACACGGGGCAGTCCCAATAAGAAGAACGAGCGATCCAGGAAAGCAGGGTGATGCATATGGGCTTCCATGAGTTCGGAAACATTGAGACGAGGTCCCACACCGACAGGAAAGACGGTGCACAGAGGGAATATGTCTCCTTCCGCGACCTCCTGTCCTTCTTGCGCCGGAACATGATCCTGCTTGGGGCATTCACCGCCGCTGGCACCGTGCTGGGCGGCATCTATGTGCTGTCCGCCCAGTCGACCTATCTGGCAACAACTCGGCTCGTCATGGACCCGGAACAGGGGCGGATCGTGTCGCAGGACACCTCGACAGGGGCCGTCATTATCGAGGCCGCTGAGATCGCCAGCCAGGTCGAGATCGTCAAGTCCGAGGCAATCGCCCAGGACGTCATTCGTCAGCTTGACCTTACGGAAGATCCGGAGATCGTCAACGGCCGTTCCTGGCAGTCGCGCATTCGCGGTGCCTTGACCTCCGTCCTCAGCTTCTTCTCGGGCGGAGAGGATGAAGACACCGCTCCCTCCAGCGAAGAAGAACTCATGCGCAGGACGATGGGCGGTTTCCTTTCGCGCGTCTCGGTGCGCCGCGTCGGACAGTCCTACGTGCTTGAAATCGGCTACATGTCGTCGGATCCGCAGAAGGCGGCGCGGACGGCGAACGCGCTCGCTGAAGCCTATATCCGCAACGGCATGGATGACCGCGCCAATGCCGCCAAGCGAGGGGCAACCTGGCTGGAGAGCCGCTTGATCGAGGTGGGCCATAAGGCCCGCGAGGCGGCGATGGCGGCCGAAGAATTCCGCAATCGCAACGACATCACCGCCATGGGCAACTCCTCGTCGCTCGACCAGCAGCAACTCTCCGAAGTCAGCAGCCAGATGCTGGCGGCACGCGCCGCCACGGCGGCGGAAATGGCGAAGCTGACGACGCTGCAGCGCCTCATTGGTGGCGGTGCGTCCGATGGGGCAGTCGACGAAGCCTTCAACAATCCGCAGATCCAGAATCTGCGTGATGACATGAGGGCTGCACAAACGAAGCTCGAAGGGCTGAAGGGCCGCTATAGCGAGGGAAATCCCGCCGTCGCGGCCGCCGAAGCGGACATCGTTCGCCTCCAGGCATCGATCGACGGCGAGTTGCGCCGGCTGGAAGCCGTCTATAAATCGAATCTCGAAGAGGCCCGCACCCGCGAACACTTGGCGGAGGAGCAGTTCAAGGCCGCCACGCAAAGGGGCGCGGACAAGAACATCGCACGCGTCGAGCTTGCCGAAATCGAGAGCCGTGCCAATACCTACCGGCGTCTGTATGAGGGCATCCTGCAGCAATTCGTTGGAACCCTGCAGACCCAGTCCTTCCCGCTCGGAAAGGCCCGTATCGTGACAGCCGCAACCGCCCCCTTCGGACGGATATGGCCGAAGCCGTCGATCATTCTGCCGTTCTCCATGATGCTCGGCTTTGCCGGCGGGATGCTGGTGACCATACTCCGAGCCGGCCTCGACAGGCGAACCAGCTCGAGCGAGATCCTGCAGCGTGAACTCGGGATTACTTCGCTCGGACATGTCCCGCTCTACGATGCCCATGCCAACAACCGCCGGATGGACATGCCGACCACGCTCCTGCCATTGCGGTCTATCCTCGACACACCGTATTCCCGCTTCTCCGAAGCCTTGAGAAGCGTGAAAAACTCGCTCGATTCCATCATCCCGGCCAACGGTTCCGTGGTGATCGGCATCACCTCTGTGGGGTCCGGCGAAGGCAAGACGACGATCGCAACGAACCTTGCGCAACTCTATCAGAACGAAGGACAGTCCATTCTGCTCATCGACGCGGACTTTGTCGGGGCGAGGCTCTCGCGCCTGGCAGCCAGTGCCGCCGCCGACTTCGGCATGGAAACCATCGAGCTGTCCGATGTCGACGAACATGCAGCCTTCGCTCAAGGGGCAGCCCTGTCCGGTTCAAAGGTCTACCGGCAGGTGGCCTTCTCGCCGAGAGAGAAGGACCATCATCCGGAGGCGGAGAGCGGCGAGACAGTCGCGTCCGCATTGCCGCTGCTGACGATCGAACGGACCAGGGAAGCTGCCCCGCCGCATCAGCGCTATGGCCACCTCTCTGCCCTCAAGGAAGCGATCGCTAGACTGCGCCGGCAGTACAAGGTCATCATCGTCGACATGTCGGGCTTCGAGGATTCGGCCGACACCCGGGCGATCTGCACCTATCTGGACGGCATCGTACTGGTCCTCGGAAACTCGAACAAGATGACGATCGAGCGTCTTGCCGACGCGCTGACGACATTCGGGAAATCACGCATCGCCCTGCTGGGCGTAATCGCGAACCGCAGCCGGCTTCCGCGCTGGAACCCGACGCACAACAGAGGCACAGGCAGATGACCCTTCGCCCTGACTTCTCGTCTGCGAACTCCAGACATGACACCGGCGCCCACCCCCTTACCCTCGTCGTCGGCATACCGAGCACTGGACGGAAGGAAATTCTTGCATCCGCCCTGCCCTATATCGCACGCCAGACGCGCCTGCCGGACGAGATCGTCATCTGTGTAGCCACTCCCGCCGACGTGGATCGGGCCCGGATCGTGGAAATCCCCAGCCCGGTACGCATCCTGATATCCGAGCGGGGAAGCTGCCGGCAACGCAATCATATCCTCGAATCCGTTCCGGACGCCGACATCGTGGTGTTCCTTGATGATGATTTCCTGATGTCGCCCTCATATCTCGCGGAAACCGAGAGGCTGTTCGCGAAGTATCCCGACATCGACATCTGCACGGGGACGGTCATCGCAGACGGCATCGGCGGTCCCGGAATGTCGGTTGAGGAAGGCATGGAGCGTCTGCAACGCGATCCGGGGCCGAAGAGCAGCCTGCCCGCCATGCCGGTCTATAACGCCTATGGCTGCAACATGGCGGTGCGAATGTCCTCCGTGCGGATCGGCGACCTGCGTTTCGACGAAAACCTGCCACTCTACGGCTGGCTCGAGGACGTCGACTTCAGCAGGCGTGCCGCACGCTACGGGCGCGTCGTATCTTCACCGAGGCTGATCGGCGTCCATCTCGGAACAAAGGTTGGGCGAACCTCCGGCACGCGCTTCGGCTACTCGCAGATCGCCAATCCGGTCTACCTGATGCAAAAGGAGACGATGAGCAGCCGCCGCGCCCTTCTCCAGATGACGCGGAACATCATCGCAAATCTGGCAAGGATCTGGCGCCCCGAACCATGGATCGATCGCAAGGGCCGCCTCAAGGGAAACCTGCTGGCCATCTATGATCTCGTGGTCGGGCGGCTCGCCCCGCAGAATGTCGAGAGATTGGACTAGCGCCATGGCGCATCAGCCGGACCGCGTGGTGATCATCAATGACCGTTCGACCACCGTCGGGGGCGCATCGAACCTCGCCATCCTTTCGGCCGGCTTGCTCGAGAGCCGTGGGGTGAAGGTGACCTATGTCTCCGGCGACCATCCCGGTTCGCTGAAACCCGCGAACGATACCATCAACCTTGCCGGCACGCCCCTGACCCAGCAGGGCAGGCTCGCCGCCTTCGCCGGCGGCATCTATAACTCGAAGGCCTACGAGGTCCTCCATGACCTGATAGCCGCCGAAGATACTCCCTCGACGATCTATCATGTCCACGGCTGGTCGAAGATCCTGTCACCCTCGATCTTCCGCGCTCTTTCCGACGTGCGTGAACGCACCATCCTTCACGCCCACGACTACTTTCTCGCCTGCCCGAACGGCGGCTTCGCCAACTACCGCACGCAGACGATCTGCGATCTGAAGCCCATGTCGGCGCAGTGCCTGATGACCCAGTGCGACAAGCGCGGGTATCACGAAAAGCTCTGGCGGTCCGCGCGGCATTTCCTGCGCGAGCATTTCTATCCGACCCACGACATGCCGGCGAATATCGTCGTCGTCCACGAACAGATGAGGGCGATCTTCGAGCGATGCGGGATCAACATCGAGCACGTCGACACCATCCGCAATCCGGCCGACCCTTTCGTCACCGAGGAACTGGCTCCCTGGACCCAGCGCACATTTTACTTCATCGGTCGGCTGGAACCGGAAAAGGGCTTCGAGGAGGCGGCCAAGGCGGCGCGACTGGCAAACGCCAGGCTGCACGTCATCGGCGACGGGGCAGGCCGTGCGATGCTCGAGCACGACTATCCCGAAATCTTCATCCACGGCTGGCAGTCGAGGGAAGGTTTGCGCGAGATCGTCCGAGACGCTCGCGCGATCGTCATCTCGTCACGCGTGCCCGAACCGTTCGGGCTGGCGGCGATCGAAGCCATCGGCAGCGGCATACCGGTGATCATGCCGGACTCGGCCCTGCTTGCGGAGGAGATCGCCGCACAGGGCTGCGGACTGAATTTCAAGAACGGCAGCGTGGAGTCTCTGGCCGACGGTCTGCGACGCATGGCCTCCGACGACGAACTCATCCGAACCATGAGCTTGAACTGCCGGCATGAGGCATCCGGCCTTGCACACACGGCTAGCACCTGGATCGAGGCGTTGATCTCACTTTACGGCCGGATCCTCTCGGAAGCGAACCGCCCCGCAACGCCCCACGCCTGAATGGCTCCCTTTCAATCGCATGGACATGATCGAAACCCTCGCCCCGGAATGGAGCGGTGGTTGCGTGGCATGCCGGTCCGGCCGATGGACCTACGCCATTGTGACTAGCCGGATGCCGCCATGATCAATTGAAAATTGCCGTCACGGCTGGCAGCGTCATGAGTGCAATAGAGGTGGAAAAGGCGAAACGGAACGACCGTGCCGACGCGGCTGCCGATGGAAAGAACGGCATCCGGGCGCGAATCACCGGCCGCTGAAGACTGTCTCGGGATCGTCGCAAGGATGAACGATCCGTGGCCGAGCGGTCGCCCCAGCGCCGCGACGACTGGCGCCTCAACAGAATAAAAGGAATGCCACGATGCTCCAAACGGCGAGGCAGAACAGTATGATAAGCCAACGAAGGCTGTATTTCAGATGCCACCCAGACCGGCCAATCATACTTGACCTTCTCCTCATTCCCGCCGTTCGTCCCGCCGCCGCGCAGAGCCGGCTACCTTCTGCGCATGCGATATTAGCGCGCAAATTCTGTCGAAAACAAAGCACGTTGAATATCAGGGCCGGAATCGGCAGTCGCGAGGATGCGATCGGACTTCCGGAAGAGTTGCAATGAGTACGATGTTTCGACGGCTGAATCAGCGCCTGCGAAAACTGCTTTCAGCCGTTTCCGCCCGCCTGCCGAAGCTCGTCAGCGACGGCATGTTCACCATCGCCGCCAAGGGCACGTCCCAGGTGGTGCAGCTTGCGATCTTCATTCTTGCCGCGCGCGTCCTGACCTCCGCCGAATTCGGGTTCTTCGCGTTCATCTCGGCCTTTCTGGTCATGCTGATCGTTCTGGCGGAAGGTGGCTGGGGGGAATTCCTGCTGAAGTCTCACGACACAGAGGCCGAACTGGACAAGATTGCCACCACAGCAATCGCCTCCGGTGGCATCGTGTCCGTGGCAACCTTGGCCGGAGCCGTTGTCACGACCCTCTGGCTCGCCGATCCCGTCCCCGGAAAGGTGCTGGGTATCTTCTCCGTTTTGATCTTCCTGTCTGCTCTTTCCACGATCTACGATGCAATTCTCATCTCACGCGGCCGGTTGAGGACCCAGGCGATCATCCGCATTGCTGCCGAACTTTTCGGCCTCGTCTTCGTGGCTTTCGGCCTGTGGGCAGGATGGAACATCTTCGCACTCTTTGCGGGACGGCTCGCCATGCAATCGATCACGCTCTTGAGCTCTGCCATTGCGGTGGGCTGGGTGCCACGATTGCGCATGACCCGTCCATTTCTCCGCGAGGTCCTGGGCTTCTCCAGGCATATTCTGGCGAACCGGCTGATCTTTTTCCTGCGTTCCTACTCTGCCACACTCGCCGTCGGGAGCTTTCTCGGCCTGTCCGAGGCTGGTTACTATCGGGCCGCCGAGCGTATTGTCTCCGGCATCTCAGAGCTTGTGGCCGAGCCGGCACGCATGCTTTCCTGGGTCGTCTTTCGCCGTGCGCGCGAACGCAACCCCCGTGAAGCCGGCGATGATGCGGCAATCATTGCCCGGGCGGCCAATACATTCCTCGTGCGCTTCATCGCGCTCGCCGCTCCGCTCTACCTCTGCCTTGCCCTTGCCTCCGGTGCGCTGGTGCATTTCGTGCTAGGCGAGAACTGGATGCCCGCGGCTGTGCTCGTCAGCATCCTGGCCGTGCGTCAGATGCTGCTCATACCGTCGAGCATCATAGAACCGCTGCTTTCGATGGTCGGTGAACTGAGGCGCCTTCCGCCGATTGCGCTCGCAAATGGCTCCGTGGCCATCCTGTTCATCGTCATGTTCGCCCCCTTCGGCCTGATACCGCTCGCTGTCGGGCAATGCCTGGTCGGTGCCTTCTGGCTGGCGACCATGATCCGCCTGCAGCAACGCCACGGCGGTCTCGATTGGATCGGCATCACGCGGCGCAGCGGACCAACCTTCGTCGCCCTCGCGGCCATGCTGGCCGCGGATACCGCGATCGATTTTATCGCCCTGCCGGATCTGATGCCGAGCGCCTTCACAAGCGGCTTCGAGATCTTTGCAGGTGCGCTGGTCTATGTGGCGGTTCTTATACTCTTCCACAGAATGGCGGTCGTGTCCGCCGCGCCAGCTTTCAGACAAAACAACTCATGAGGCCCTCTGGCGACAGATAATCGCAGGCGGCCAGGAAAGGGGAACAGACATGGCAATGATGAGCTCCGAAGCGGCAAACTCGATCCGGACCCTGGCCCACGGGCTGCGGCGGGGGATGGAACCGCTGCGCATTGCGGGCGGGCGGATGAAACTCCTGTCCCCCTTCCCGCCCCAGTTTTCCGGTGCCTATGCCACTTACGACCTCGCCGTTGCTGCGGGTAGACCCGGCAGCAAGATCGGCTTCGACCACGAAGACCTGACGGACGTGGCATTCGAACGGATGTGCGAAATCATGCCTTGGGACTATCCGGTCCTCTTCTGGCTGTCGCGTCTCCTGCCGGAGATCGACCTGCTGGTGGATGCCGGCGGTCACATGGGCACGAAGTTCCGCGCCTTCCGCAATCTGCTGCCGATCGAGTCGGAGGTCGACTGGGTGGTCTACGACGTGCCGGCGATCGTTCGGGCCGGCCGTCGCCGGGCGGAACTGGATGGCCTCGACAGACTGCGCTTCGTCGAGCGCATGGAGGACGCCGGGGCACCCGACCTCTTCATCGGATCCGGCCTCTTGCAGTATCTGGACGTCCCGCTGACATCGCTCCTGTCGCGCCTTCCTGAGTTGCCGAAACACGTGATCCTCAACAAGGTCGCCCTTCGCCAGGGCCCGACGGTCTTCACGCTGCAGCGCTTCGAGGATGTCACCGTCCCCTACCAGATCCGCAACGATGCCGGCTTCATGGCGGAGCTGTCGAGGCTTGGCTACCAGATGATGGATCGCTGGACGATACCGACCCTGTCGCACACGATCGAAACCCATCCCGAGCTCGGCGCCAGCGAGAGCACCGGCTTCTATTTCCGGCGGCCCTGAGCCCGCAATGCACGGATGATGTATCACGCGATCCTTGGCCGCGCCCCCGTCGCGGCCATTACCTTGACGGCAAGCTGCCAGCCCTCCACGGCGAGACGCGAGTGTCGAGACTGGAAGCCGAGCCGCCCTCCGGTTTCCGTCACGGCATGCGACACCGGCGTCTGAACGAGTGAATGCCGTTCAGGGCGGTGTTGATGGATCCTTATGGGCTGATGGAACCGTGGGCCGAAGTCCTGGACCTGCTCGGCTCAGCGCTCATTCTGCGCGAAGAGCACAACGCCGACGGTCTTCACGATGATGCCGATATCGGTGAAGAACGAGGCCTTGTGATAATAGTCCACGTCAAAACGGATGCGTTCCTCGTAGGTCGTGTCCGGACGGCGCGAAACCTGCCACAGCCCGGTGATACCGGGCGTCATCGCGAGATAGCAGTTGATCTGCGGGCCGTAGCGCTCGAGTTCATCCGCGACAATAGGTCGGGGACCGACGATGCTCATCTCACCGCGCAACACATTGAACAATTGAGGCAGTTCGTCGGCACTGGTCATGCGCAGGTACTTGCCCAGCCAATGCACGCGCGGATCTCCCTGCAGTTTCTGGGTCTGGGCCCATTCCTCCTGGCGCGCGGGGTCGGTTGCAAGCAGATCCGCCAGCACCCTGTCCGCATCGCGGCGCATGGTGCGGAATTTCAGGCAATGAAAGGTTCGGCCATTCTGACCGACGCGCTTGTGGCGAAAAATGATCGGGCGGCCATCAACGAGCAACAGGGCCGCCGCGATCAAGATCAATGCGGGGGACAGGAAGAGAAGAGCCGAAAGAGAAAAGATAATGTCGAATGCGCGTTTTCCGCCACGGCTTCCGCTTCTCTTCACGGAAGAGATGTTGGCATGCCGCTGTGCGACATTATCGGAAAACAATGACATTTCGTCTCACCTCCAGCTATCGCCAAAGCTGCCCGTCAAAGTGCAACTATGCAATTGCCCCTGAGGGGCACCGCTTCGTCACATTGAGGTAGATGAGAACTCCCATTTTCGGCCGAGCGGACGAGGGATGAGACAGGGACCGGCCCGACCAAGCCGACCCGGGAATTGGACACAGCGCCGTTGGGAGGCATCTTCCCTCCCGCGGTAGGCTCTGAACGGATGCTGGCAAATGCGAGACGGCACAAGGCCGCCTCGCGAAAGATGTTCGTATCACTATTCCAGAGGACACCTGGAAAGGCTATTCGCCGTCAGTTCAGGACTGTCCACTGCCGCGCAACATCGTCGGCGCTTATGGTGAGATGCACGTGCTCGTCGACGTGGTCGACCCAATCGAGCGGGATGAGATGATGCTTGCCATCCGGGGAATCGGTCTTCGTCAGCTTGATGCGGCTCGACCCCTCGAGATGATCGACAGTGCCAACATGGGCGCCATCAAACGCACGCACTTCCATGTGTTCACGAATCTGGTCAGCGGAAATCATTTGATTTCTCCTTTTTCAGAATTTGTCTCGAATTGCCCTTGGGGCAAGAGACTAACTCCGGGCGACTGACTTGGTTCCTGAAAGGGGCATATTGGGCCGTGACGGGTGTGGGTCGGGTATCTACCCGTCCCAAAGACGGCTTGGGTCGGCGTGGCCGGAAAGCCCACGGGGACCTACCGGCCGCTTCGACAACTATTCTTCTCCGCCAGCGCCCTGCGACCGCGGGCCAAGGATCTCGCGTTTGCCGACATGGTTCGGCGCGCCGACCAGGCCGTCCTGCTCCATGCGTTCGACTAGCGAAGCGGCACGGTTGTAGCCGATTGAAAGCCGGCGCTGGATATACGACGTCGAGCACTTCTTGTCGCGCTGGACGATCTTGACCGCTCGCTCGTAGAGATCGTCGCCCTCGTCTTCAGCACCCATCGCCGTATTGTCGAAGACGGCCGTGTCTTCGTCGTCCTCACCGGCACCGTCCTCGGTGTCTTCGGTGACGCTGCCGAGATAGGCTGGCTGCCCTTGCGTCTTCAGATGTGCGACGACCTTCTCCACCTCATGGTCAGACACGAAGGGACCATGCACGCGGGCGATCCTGCCGCCGCCCACCATGTGCAGCATGTCTCCCTGGCCGAGCAGATGTTCGGCGCCCTGCTCGCCGAGGATCGTCCGGCTGTCGATCTTGGAGGTCACCTGGAAGGAAATACGGGTCGGGAAATTGGCTTTGATCGTGCCGGTGATGACATCGACCGAAGGACGCTGGGTCGCCATGATCAGGTGGATGCCGGCCGCGCGCGCCATCTGCGCCAGCCGCTGGATCGCGCCTTCGATCTCCTTGCCGGCGACCATCATCAGGTCGGCCATCTCGTCGACGATCACCACGATATAGGGCAGCGCCGTCAGATCGAGTTCCTGGTCCTCGAACGTCTGCTCGCCCGTCGACCGGTCGAAACCGGAGGGCACGCTCAGCATGATCGTCTCGCCCTTGTCGCGAGCCTCCGCCACGCGGGCGTTGAAACCGTCGATATTGCGGACGCCGAGCCGCGACATCTTGCGATAACGCTCCTCCATCTCGCGCACGGCCCACTTCAGCGCCAGAACCGCCTTCTTCGGATCGGTGACGACGGGGGTCAGGAGATGCGGAATGCCGTCATAGACCGAGAGTTCGAGCATCTTCGGATCGACCATGATCAGGCGGCATTCCTCCGGCCGAAGATGGTAGATCAGGGACAAGATCATGGTGTTGATGGCGACCGACTTGCCCGAGCCGGTGGTGCCGGCGACGAGCAAGTGGGGCATCTTGGCGAGCTCCGCGATCACCGGTTCCCCGCCGATCGTCTTGCCGAGGCAGAGCGGCAGCCGATAGTCGGTCCCGACATAGCTGTGGCTCTCGATCAATTCGCGCAGGAACACCGTTTCGCGTTCGACATTGGGAAGCTCGATACCGATGACATTGCGTCCGGGCACGACGGCGACACGCGCCGAAAGTGCCGACATCGAACGGGCGATGTCGTCCGCGAGATTGATGACGCGCGAGGACTTGACGCCCGGTGCCGGCTCGAATTCGTAGAGCGTGACGACAGGACCGGGGCGCACGTCGATGATGTCGCCCTTGACCCCGAAATCCTCGAGAATGCTCTCAAGCAGGCCGGCACTCTGTTCCAGCGCATCCTGGCTCATCGGTCCCGCCAGCCGCGGCAGCGCCGACTGCAGTAGATCGACTGCGGGGAAGAGATAGTCTTCCGTCTGGACGAAAGAGAGCGGGCCGAGCGAACGGCGTGCGGAATGTGCGTGAAAACTCGTCTCGACCGGGGCGGGCGTCTGCGGCAGGGCCACTGATTCAACCGGAGCCGGCTCGACTGCGGGAACCGGCTCAGTCGCAACCGGAACCGCTGCAAGATCAGGCTCCCCGGCACTTGCGACCGGCTCGCTCCTCAGAGGCGCCCTCATTTCAACTTGCCGGTAGAGATGCACCGTTGACGGTGCGGAAGACACCTGCGGCACGGTCGGCATGACCGGCGCGGACGACACGTCCGCCACGGGCTCGGGCGGAAGCGTCATCCGGATTACGGCACCGACGACGGGTTTGACCGCCGCGACAGGCGTCGTAATCGGCGCCGGTCTCTCGATCGGCGGGCTTGGCACCGACGGTGCAATCGGCGTGGTTCGCGCAACGCGCGATGCTGCATGAGTTGGCGCACTGTCGGACGCACCAAGACTCATCATTTCCCAGAGCAGATGATCCGGAATGCCGGCAAACGGGCGGACGGGAGTAGTCTTTTGAGGCGTCACGGCGGCGGAAACTCTTTGTGGCTCGGCCAGCAGGCGCGTCGGGGAGACTGTGGCAGCGGACGCGGGGGCAACGACCTGCTCGATATGCGGGACCAGCGGCGCCGCAGACGTAACGACAACGGCAGGCGCAATCACAGGCGGTGGCATATTGACGGTCGGGCGTACGGGTTCGTTGCGAGGAATTGTGTGGGCGCCACGCGGCGGCACCCGGAGGGGGGCACCGGTCCGCGGCGGGAGAATGAGGCCGGACGTGGCTTTCGATCCAGCGGCGGCGGGTGACGCCTCTCCCTGATGAAGCGCCTGTGCGATCTGTCGCTGAAGGTCACCGACGGGCGAAGCCGCGGCCTGACCGGGCGGTGTCCAGACCGGATTGCCGCGGCCGATGATGTAGCTGCCGGCAACGCCATTCGTCTCGCCAACAACAGCCGCCGCGCCGCCTCTGCTGGAAGAGTCAACCGCCGGCGGGACCTCTCCTGCCCCCTCGGCCTCGCGCTTTGCGTAGGTCGGACCCGGGGTGCGGGTGAAGCGCACATTCGGTCCAAGAATGAAGGCGCGCTGCCAGGTCGGCAGCTTTTCCGGATCCAGAATGACGGCATCCGTGACCGGCTGCGGCACCATCCCCTCACCCGCGACCTGGACGTGCGGATGCACCTGCGGCCCTCGAACCGTATGCGGCGGCTCGCTGTCCTGTGCCATGGCGTCGGGATTGGAATTCGGAATACGGGAGGAGGGATTTTGCATGCTACGCGAGACCATCACACAAGCTGTCACACCAGTCTCGTTAATAGAAAGAAAACCTTAACCAGGTCTTGCCAAAGCCGCGATCGGCCACTCCATTTCGAAAAATCTTAAGAACGGAGCGGAACGTTGCGGGCACCTCTCGCGATGTACCCGAAGGCTAGGGACGCCAGAGTTCCGCATTGAGATGGTCGGCCAATCGGATCGCGAAAGCGAGGATCATCAAGGTTGGATTGGCGTGCCCGCTGGTCGGAAAGACGGAGCCGCCGGCGACGTAGAGATTGGGCAAGCCGTGGACCCGGCAGTCCGGATCGACGACGCCCGTCCGCGGATCGGCCGACATGCGGGTGGTGCCAAGCGTATGCGCCATGTCGATGATGACGATGTCCTCCGGCCTGCGGTCGGCGGCCCAGTCTTCCAGCACCGGCACCGGCAAACCGGCGCCGGCGAGCGCGGTCCGGGAAAGCTCGGCGAGCCGCAGCAGGGTGCGGCGTTCCGCATCGTTGATCCGCCAGTCGACCTTCGCAACCGGCACGCCGAACCGGTCCTTGCCCGTCCCGAGGCTGACCCGGCTTTCGGGGTTCGGCGCCTGCTCGGAGATTGCTTCGATCCGAAGCCCGGCAAGCTTGTGCGGCAGCCCGTGATCCTGGAACTCGTTCGCCACCATGTTCGGCGAGAACCGAATGGCGGTATTAATTACGAGATCCTTGAAGGCCTTGGGCGTCCGCTCGTCGGCCAGAACTTTCATACCAATCCCTTTGACGAGAAGGCCGGAACCGCCGGCCACCGAAAGGAGATCACGCCCCACCGCCTCGCTGCGATGCCTGAGCAGCCGCTTCAGCGCATCCCAGGGATCGTCAGGCGCCCGTTCGGTCGAAAAATAGATCGCAGCATTGAGCAGCTGCTCTCGCTCCTGCATTTCCGGAGACAGCGCAAGCCCGTGCATGAACATGTGGGCCCGGCCCTTGTGTCGAATTCCGTAGAAACCAAACAGCTTGGCAAGGACTGCCATCTGCTCGGTCGGTATGCGCCCGACCCGGGACGCGGCATGATCCATGAGATAGCGTCCGACCACGTCATGATGATTGCCGATGCCGTTGCCGTGGACGTCGTTCGAGGCAAGAAGCAGGCGCGCATTCTCTATGCCGCTCGCCGCCAGCACGCAGCATTTCGCCTCGACCCGGGCACGCCTGCCGCCAATGCTCGACACATCCAAGTGCGAGAACCGCGCGCCATCCGGGCTGAGGCCTATATGGGTGACGGAGGCGTCCAACAGGATATGCGTGTTGGCGGGTCGTTGCGCCAGGAGCTCCCGGCCGAAACGCATCACGTCCATCCGGTCGACGCGCGAACGGGCGAACTGCCAGTAGAAGGAATTCAGCCCCTCCCCCGCGAACCGGATCGGCGGGTTGTCGGGGCAGAGATTGAGCACCGCCATGGCGCGCTCGATGCACGGTTCGATCTGGTCCCGATCAACCGGCCAACCCGAGTTGGCAACCCAGTCGCGGCTGGCGAAATCGATTTCGTCGAAAGGAGCCGATTTTCCTGCCCAGGCATGGGTCGAGCCGCCAAGCGCGCGGCAACGCACGCCGAAGGACTGGACATCCTCCTTCCAGAAGGGAGCTTGCGGGCCGTGAAATTCCACGCGCTTCCGGCGCTGCGCCTCGGTTCGCGGCTCGCCTGCACACTCCACCGCATTGAGCGCGGAATGGTCCGGGTTCTCAACTTCCAAACCGCTTTCGACGACGAGCACTTTTAGGCCCGCCCGCGCGCACTGTGCGGCGATCGTCAATCCGGTCGGGCCACCCCCGATGATGACGAGATCCGCACCGATGGTCGAATTGTCGTCATAGTCGGACAACCTTTCGATTTTCATTCCAACCACTTCCGTCCGCACTGGAGATATTCGACCAAAAAGCAGGCGTGGATCGACCGGCTTGCAGAGCAGTTTTCGGCGAGAGAACGGAAGCGACAAGCCCCCTTTCCGGATGAAGTGCCAGCCAGAGGGGCGAAGGTCTTCGGGAAAGACTAATCGCTGCTGCGCCGAAAGGCGCAGATACGCACTGCTTTAGGGAAAGCCGTGGATGCAAACCCGCATGACGAACGCCATGCCACAAGAAGAGCAAGGAACAGGTAAGGACACCGAAACCCGAGGCCCTGTCGGGATTTACCAGGCCTTCAGCCAGGAAAGCCCGTCTTCCGTCCTGCCGGCCGGGCGGTATTCACAGCCGACAAAGCCGTCATAACCAAGAGCGTCGATCTCGGAGAAGATTAGCGCATCGTTCAGTTCACCCGTCCCCGGCTCGTTGCGTTTCGGTACGGAGGCAACCTGGATATGGGCAATCCACGGCATCATGCTGCGAAGGGCCATGATTACATCGCCATGAAGGATCTGGCGATGATAGATGTCGAACTGAAGGCGTAGGTTTGGACAGTCGATCTTCCTGACAATGTCGAGTGCGACGTCGAAGTCGTCGAGGAAGTAACCCGGCATGTCACGTCGATTGATCGGCTCTATGACCAATCCGACGCCGGCGTCTGCGGCGCAATCGGATGCGAACCGCAATGCGTCGAGATAGCGTGTCATAGCAGCCGTGTCACGCCGGTCGGCCAAGCCCGCCATCACGTGCAGCAAGGGTGAACCGATGATCTTCGCATAGCCGAGGGCGGTGTCGACGGATGCACGAAACGCCTCCTCGCGACCCGCCACTGCCGCGAGCCCGCGTTCGCCGGCGTGCCAGTTGCCGGGGGGCATGTTGAAGAGCGCCTGGGAAAGTCCGGCCCTTTGCAGTTTCTCCGCCAGCAATTCCGCCGGATGGTCATACGGAAACAGGAACTCGACGGCCTCGAAGCCTGCATCGGCTGCCGCCTGGAACCGGTCGAGAAACGCGTGCTCGTTGAACATCATGGTCAGGTTGGCAGCAAAACGCGGCATCGGGTGACGTTCCTCTCCATGTCCAGACGAGCGAGACAGACACCCTCGCCGGCGGGCATCGCGCATCGGCAATTTCGCATCCCGCCGCCTCGATCAAACAGGCAAGTCTGTCTCCCATCCAGCCACGTCCCGCAAGCGAAATCCCTGCCCGACCGGGCAAGGTGCGCGCCTGCTCTCCTTTGTCAGCTCTTCAAACCTCGAAGAGATCGCGGTAAGGCATCGCTTCGGACAACCGCGGAGAACAGACATGGAAACGGTGGAAATCAATGGTCGCGGCGACTTTGCCTTGTGGGCAATCCAGCGGGCGCAGGAGATTGTCACGGCAGAAGGCGCCGCCTTCGCGCTCGCCGCCCGCGACATGGACGAAGAGGCGCTCGCACAAACCGCCGCCGCCCTCGGCAAGGCGATCAGCGAAGCCATGCTTGAAGTCTTCGACGGACTGGTCGGCGAATAGGGTACGCATTTGCCGCTCTTTGCAGATGATGCGTGAAACGTCTGCCGGTCTTGGCCTGAGGCAACGAGCGGTTGGTTGTTTCGAGGGGAGGCTGTGAATGAAAGAGGACTTCACCGTCCCCGGCGATAGGACCAACAGCAATCAGACTGATCTGCTCACACGCTCTTTGAAGTCCAGGAGCCCTGTTGCGGGACGCATCGCGATGCGTCCCGCAGGAAGTTAGGTTTAGGCGGCAAACTGGTTCATGGTGTTATGGGCACCGCCAGCCTTGAGGGCCGCTTCACCGGCGAAGTATTCCTTGTGATCGTCGCCGAGGTCCGAGCCCGCCATGTTCTGGTGCTTGACGCAGGCGATCCCTTCGCGGATTTCCTTGCGCTGAACGCCCTTGACGTAACCGAGCATACCGGCATCGCCGAAGTATTCCTTGGCGAGATTGTCGGTCGACAGGGCTGCCGTGTGGTAGGTCGGCAGGGTGATCAGATGATGGAAGATGCCGGCGCGCTTTGCGGCGTCGCGCTGGAAGGTCCGGATCTTTTCATCAGCCTCTGCCCCGAGTTCGGTCGCATCGTAGTCGACGCTCATCAACTTGGCGCGGTCGTAAGCCGAGACATCCTTGCCTTCCTTGACCCAGGCATCGAAGACCTGCTGGCGGAAGTTGAGCGTCCAGTTGAACGACGGCGAGTTGTTGTAGACGAGCTTTGCGTTCGGGATGACTTCGCGGACGCGGTCAACCATGCCGGCGATCTGCTCGATATGGGGCTTTTCCGTCTCGATCCACAGCAGGTCGGCGCCATTGTTCAGCGAGGTGATGCAATCGAGAACGCAGCGGTCTGCACCGGTCCCCTCGCGGAACTGGTAAAGATTGGACGGCAGGCGCTTCGGGCGCATCAGCTTGCCACCGCGATTGATGATGACATCGCCGTTGATGCTGCTGGCGTCGGCAACTTCCTCGCAATCGAGGAAGGCGTTGTAAAGGTCGCCGATGTCGCCGGGTTCCTTGCTGAAGGCGATCTGCTTGGTCAGGCCGGCGCCGAGGGAATCGGTACGGGCGACGATGATTCCGTTGTCGACGCCCATCTCCAGGAAGGCGTAACGGCAGGCACGGATCTTCGCGATGAAGTCTTCATGCGGAACGGTGACCTTGCCGTCCTGGTGGCCGCACTGCTTCTCATCGGAAACCTGGTTTTCGATCTGAAGGGCACACGCGCCCGCCTCGATCATCTTCTTGGCAAGCAGATAGGTGGCTTCCGCATTGCCGAAACCGGCGTCGATGTCGGCGATGATCGGAACGACGTGCGTCTGGTAGTTTTCGACCTGCTGCTGCAGCTGCTTTTCGCGGGCGATGTCGCCGGCGGCACGGGCGGCGTCGATATCACGGAACAGCATGCCGAGTTCGCGGGCATCCGCCTGACGCAGGAAGGTGTAAAGTTCTTCGATCAGCGCCGGGACGCTGGTCTTTTCATGCATCGACTGGTCCGGAAGCGGACCGAATTCGGAGCGAAGAGCGGCAACCATCCAGCCGGAGAGGTAAAGATAGCGACCCTTGGTCGAGCCGAAATGCTTCTTGATCGAGATCATCTTCTGCTGGCCGATGAAGCCGTGCCAGCAACCCAGCGACTGGGTGTAGTTGGCCGGATCGGCATCGTAGGCAGCCATGTCGCGACGCATGATGTCGGCGGTGTAGCGGGCGATATCGAGACCCGTCTTGAACCGGTTCTGCAGCCGCATCCGGGCAACGGCTTCGGAGGTGATGCCGCTCCAGTTCGGATTGGCAGCGATCAGGTTGTCGATTTTCGCAAGATCAGTTGTGTAGGCCATCAGAGCACTCCCTTCAATTCGATGGGTGAGTGATATCCGATCGGCGGAAGGGACAGGAGAGGGCATGATGTGCACTTGTCATACTTTACAAAACTTGCTTGTAATGTTGTAAAGAAGGAGTCGAGCGATGGCGGAAAAGCAGGGCGTCTATCTCGGTACCCGTTTGCGCAGGCTGCGGCGCAATCTCGGCCTGACCCAAAACGAAATGGCGAGCGACCTCGAGATCTCGCCTTCCTATATCGCGCTGATGGAGCGCAACCACCGTCCCGTCACGGCGGAGATCCTGCTTCGGCTGGCGCGGTCCTACAAGATCGACATGTCTGATCTCGCCGGTGATGGCGGCGCGGATCATGCGGCGCGCCTCCAGACCGTCATGAAGGATCCGATCTTCGCCGATATCGACTTCGCGGCAACGGAGATTGCCGAAGTTGCCAGCAGCTTTCCCGCGTTCAGTGAGGCGATGCTGCGCCTTTACACGACCTACCGGGAGGAGCAGTTGGCCCTGGCCGACCGCCTTCCCGATCAGCGCGGCGGCAGTTCATCTGTGATCGATCCGGTGGCGGCGACACGCCGCTTCCTCGCTGCGCGTCGAAACAGCTTTCCGAACCTCGACACCATCGCCGAGCGCCTGGCCACGACGGTCGCCGAGAAGGGCGGCATGACTGCCTATTTGACCGAAAGGCACGGGCTTCGGATACGAAGACTGCCGTCTTCAGTGATGTCGGACTCGCTGCGAAGGCACGATCTGCACCGCAAACAGATACTTCTCGACGAGTCGCTCGACATGGCGAGCCAGCAGTTTCAGCTGGCTCAGCAACTTGCCTATCTGGAGTTTGGCAGAGAAATTGCCGCCGCGGTTCACGAGGGCGGCTTTACGGATCAGGCGAGCGAGCGCCTGACGCACAGGGCATTGGCGAGCTACTGCGCCGCTGCCTTGCTCATGCCTTACTCGGCGTTTGCGAAAGCCGTCGAAGCAAAACGGTACGATCTGGCAGCGCTGTCGCGTCAATTCGGCACGAGTTTCGAGCAGACGGCTCATCGGCTTACGACCCTTCAGAAACCCGGGCAGGAACGCATTCCGTTCTTCTTCGTTCGCATCGATTCGGCTGGCAACGTATCCAAGCGGCTGGATGGCGCTCACTTCCCGTTTTCGACCTATGGAGGCGGCTGCCCGCTCTGGAACGTGCACCAGGTCTTCCGCACACCCGGCGAGATCGTGACGCAATGGCTTGAGTTTCCGGACGGGCAGAAGTTTTTCTCGATCGCACGCACGGTCAGCGCTGGAGGAGGAGCATTCGGTGTCACTCGGGTTGACCGAGCTGTAGCGCTGGTTTGCGATGCGCAGCACGCTGAGCGCCTCGTCTATGTCCGTCCTGAAACGGATCGTACGCCCACGCCCGTCGGCATGGCCTGCCGCCTCTGTCAACGTGCGACATGCACCTCCCGCGCAGAGCCGCCGATCGGCCGCCAAATACTGGTCGATGACTATCGCCGGACAGTGGCCCCGTTTGGCTTCGAGGATACGTGAGAGCTAGCCTCTCCCCGGACTGGTGTGCTCGAAAGCGGCGTTGCACCGCTCGGCTCCTCCGCCGGAACCTCACGGCGCTGGAACCGTTCGCAACACGCTCCCCGGCATCGCCTCCATCTTTTCAGGACGAATTCGGAACGCGCGGCTAACGATCGGCCCGAAAGCGAAATGAGTGTTTCCGTTTTTCCCCAGAGCCCCGGTCGCCTGCTATGCCTGCCTCGGCACCACGCTCACCCGCATCATGACCGACAACAACTCGTGTCACAGATCGAAAGCCTTTGCCGAGGCCCGCCGCACGCTCGACATCAGGCGTGTCTAGACCAGGCCCGACAACGCAAAGACCACTGGAATGGCGGGGCGCTTCATCCAGGCAGCCCTGCGAGAGTGGCATAGGCCGTATGCCTATCTGGCCTTTGAGCGCCGCGCTGCTGAACGGCCAATCTGGCCTTACCAATACAAATGGCTCTGCCATACGGCAGCCTGAACTCAAAAACTTCTATCCGTCGCGTCGGCCTCAACCGACACAACCTCTTGAGACTCCACAGCTAAACGCCGAGCGGTATCTGCATGCCTTCTGGCGCCGCATACATCGCCATGTTCTTCCGTGACAGATCCAAGTGTTTGCGCACCAGCGTCTCGGCGCGATCGGCGTCATGGTTGGCGACCGCATCGATGATTTCGTCGTGCTGGCGCGGGGCTTCCCGTCATCGGCTACAACGTTCCCCACGCCGTCGGCGTGACAGTCACGCCGACACTGCTCCGGGAGCTCTGTGAAATTCCGAATTTCTGCGCCGTCAAGAACAGCAGTGGCGACCTTGGCAAGCAAGCCTCGCACATTCGCACGGGCCTGCCCGTGATGAACGGCGCCGATCATCTCGTCCCGTTCGCACTCTTCGCGGGATGCAACGGCCTTATCAGGGGCCGGATGCTCCACATCTTCACCTTTGCCTCGATGACCCGCAGGCTCGCCCCCGATCTATTGCCGGGTCATCGCAAATGGGCGGCGACGCCGGCCCTCCCGATGGGCACCACGATCCGGCGCGTTCCGGACGGAGATAGCGACCGCATCCTCGAGCGCTCGCGCTACACCTATCACCCCGGCATCGTCGCGGGAGACTGTACGCTCCGCCGCGCCGGAACGGCCGCCCGGGAAAGGCGGTCGTTCCGGCTGATCACCCGCACAGCAACGCCCGCCCCTCTCGCTGTTCACCTAGCTGCGCCCGATCGCCATTGCAGCGCGACGCCCCTCGTAGAAGGCATAGGGCGCCTGCCGCGGCGCGACGCCGTCCCCGATTTCGACGAAGGTGATGCCGAGCTCGGCCAGTTCGAGCGCCAGCCAGTTTGCCGTGACATTCGTCGTGGCAAACACCAGACTGTCCGCATCGATCACCTCGTTCGCGCCGGTCAGATGCGAACGGAGCGTCGCGGAATTGCCCTGCCAACTCTCGACGCTGGTTTCCGTGCGGAACTGAACACCGAGCCCGCTCAGTGTCCGGCGCAGGGCAATATCGGCCGCAGTTCGCTGCAGTTCCTTTCCGACGAGGGCATCGGGCGTAACGAGCACCACCTGATGGCCCTGTTCGGCAAGCTTCCACGCCGTACCGCAACCCTTCCAGCCACCCGTCTCGTCGACGACAACGACCCGCGATCCAAGCCGCGCCTGGCGCGCCATCACGCTCTCGGCCGAGTGAACGTTTCCGCGCTCGATACCGACGAGAGAGGCCCGGTCCGGCATCGCCTTCTGGAACCCGTTGTCCTGCGGTTGGGATCCGGTCGCCAGTACGACTGTATCCGCCCCGATCGCGGCAACGTCGCTTCCCTCTACATAGGTGTTCAGGCGTATCTCGACACCGAGCTTTTCGAAGCGGGTTTCGTACCAGCGGATGAGATCGAGGATCTGTGCCCGCCGCGGCTGTTCGCCAGCCAGACGGAACGCCCCGCCAAGCCGATCCGATGCCTCGGCGAGCACGACCTTGTGGCCTCGCTCTGCAGCGACGCGCGCCGCCTCGAGCCCCGCGGGTCCGCCCCCCACGACCAACACGGTCCGGGGATCGGCAACCCGTTCGAACCGGTCGCCGCCCCACTCGGCCTCACGTCCGACCGAGGGGTTGATGAGACAGCTGATCCAGTAGTCGCGGGAGCGTCGGCCCCAGCACATCTGGTTGCAGGAGAGGCAGCCCCGGATGTCTTCGGGCGTACCCTGCCGCGCCTTGTTCGCCAGATGCGGGTCGGCGATCTGGCCGCGGACGATGGAGACAAGATCAGCAGAGCCCTCGCCGATCGTGATCTCGGCATTCTCCGGTGTCCGGATATGGCTCTCCGCCGTGACCAGCGCGTGCCGGACAGCCTGCTTGAGGCGGGCGGACAACGACGTTCCCAATCGCTCGGGATAGAGAAAGGTCGGCATCAGGCTTCCATAGTCGAAATAGCCGCCGGACCCGCAGGTGACGTAGTCGATGAGGTGGTCCTGATCCAGACCGGAAACGATCTCGGTCAACTGGTCGCGGTTGAGTGCGGTCGGACAGCTCGGCTCATCACTGACGGCCAGCCCGACGATGAAACCCGGACCGCAGGTCTGGCGGATGCGAGTCAGGATCTCCCGCGAGAAACGCATTCTGTTCTCGAGACTGCCGCCCCAGCGATCCTCGCGGCGATTGTAGAAGGGGGTCCAGAACTGGTCGAGAAGCCCGCCATAGGCCGCCCATACCTCCACGCCATCGAAGCCCGCGGCCTTGCAGCGCAGTGCTGCATTGACGAAAGCCGTGATCGTTTCCTCGATCTCCGCCTCGGTCATCGCATGGGAGCCGTCGCTGTCGTGATAGCTGGGGCCGCCCGAAGGAGACCAGTGGGCGTGGAAGGACAGGTCGGAATCCCCATGGCTACCGACGTGATAGAGTTGCTGGAGCACGACCGCGCCGTGCTGCTTGACGCTGTCCGTCAGCTTCCGGAATGCCGGGATCACCGAGTCGTCGCACGTCCTGAAGTTTCCGCGCGTCAGGACCGCGGCGGGATGGACCGGCATCGGCTCCACGACGATCATGGCCGCGCCCCCGATGGCCCGCTCGACATAATAGGCAATCGTCTGATCGCCGGGCAGTCCGTTCACGGACATGTTGGCCGTGTGGGCGCCGAACACGATCCTGTTGCGCAGGGTGTGCCCTGCAAGGGTTACCTCCGAGAAGGTCTTCGGAAAAAGAGCGATCATGAGGAGATCCTGTTTCAGTGACATGACGTCCGGACAATGCCGGCTGGAAGGGTGGCAGGCCGTCGGCAGAACGCTGTCACCGCCAATTTCGTTCGCCCATCCGGGCGGTTCTGGCAGGCAGCCGATCGAAGGGAATCTGGTCCGCTATCTACAGTTTTGTGTTTCGCAACGGACCTCATCTGCCACCTCCCAATGACCCCGACATCGGCGGCACCCCTTGTCACAGGCGCCACAGAGAGCTTGAATTCCGGATTCGCCTGCTAAGCCCCCGCCAATGCCAGTTCGAAGCTATTTGTCTTGCTGGCTGCCGTATTGTATGTTTCGGACAAATTCGATTATGGCCCGGAGACTGTGCAGCTTGCCGCACGACTATTCCCAATTGGGGCCGAGCAGACCCTCGCCCGAGGTTGCCGCGCCACTACGCGTCGGGATCGTCGTCACGCCGAACTTCACCCTGATGCCGCTAGCCTGCTTCACCGACTTCCTTCGCCTGGCGGGCGACGAAAGCGACTTCAGCAGGCGTATCTATTGCGACTGGGATCTGCTGTCGCACAATCTCGATCCGGTCAGGGCAAGCTGCGGTCTGGAGATGATCCCGGGAGGCGTCTATGCCGACCCGCGGGACTATGACTTCATCGTCGTGCACGGGGGCATTTTGCACGGCGAGCAGACGACACCGCCAGAGCTCTACGCGTTCGTCGCCACCGCCGCCCGCCATGGGATACCGGTGGCCGGCAACTGTTCGGGCAGTTTCATTCTGGCAGAAATGGGTCTCCTCGCCGGGAAAAGATGCGCCGTTCATTTCGCCCTGGCCGGGGCTCTGCGCCAGAATTTTCCGGACATCATTCCCGTCACGGATCGGCCCGTCGTGGCCGACGGAAACATCATTACCTGTCCCGGCGGCCTCGCATCGATCAAGCTCGCCATGTATCTGGTCTCCAATGCCTGCGGCGAGTCCCGGGCACACAAGGCCTATCACTATCTCCTCGGCGATCATGGCTTCGACAAGGACGGCGTGATCGAGGAGCATGACCTCGGCCTGAACTGCGACGATCGCCGCGTCGCCAATGCGATCGGCCTGATGCGACAAAAGATGTACGAACTCTGCTCGGTCGCCGAGATCGCTGCGAGCGTCGGGACCTCGGAGCGCGAACTGTCTCGCCTTTTCCAAAAGCACCTTCAGCTGGCGCCGAGCCAGTACTGGCGCCAGATGCGTCTCAAGGCGGCGCGATGGATGGTTCTCAACAGCGACCGGTCCATCGCCCAGATCGCCTACGAATGCGGCTTCTCCGACTGCGCCCATCTCGTCAACTGGTTCAAGCGCACATACGAGATTACCCCCGCGAAGCTTCGCCGGTCACATCGGGAACTCGGGCTTCGCTGACGCCGACCGGTCCCTGACGGTGTGCATCGCACCGGAAGCCCCCTTGCCGTTCCAGCACCGCCATCACACACACTCTGCAAGCGGCATGTGATTGCTTTGGACGACTGCCGACGCTGTGCCCGCAGCCGTGCGCCGCCTTCTGGAAAATGATCCGGCAACGAGGATCGCGGTGCTCGACGCCAGTCGGCTGGCAGAAGCCGCCTCCGGCCGCAATACCGGTTTCATGATCGATCTTCCGCACGATCTCTCCTCCGACGACCACACTGGCAAGGGCCTTGCCGCGGACAGGCGGATGATTGCCCTCAACCGCATGGCGATTGCCTTCGCCCGCGCCAATGTCGAGGAATATGGGATCAACCTCCCCTTCTTCGACCCGGCCGGAAAGATCAACGGTGCGGCGAGTACAGCGGGTCATCACCGGAACCTGAGCTACGCGTCGCACCTCGCGACCCTCGGCGAGAGGGGGAAATGCTCGACGCGAAGGCCATGCATAAGGTGACCGGCAGCCGCCACTATATCTCGGGCCTATTCACGCCAGGCACCGTGATGCTGCAGCCCGCCGGCTATGTCCGCTCTCTCGGCGAAGGCCTGCGGCGCGACGGCGGCCATGTGCTCGAATGCACGCCGGTGCAACGCTTCGAAAGGACCGGCGTGACCTGGGATCTGACGACACCGAAGGGCAGGGTCACAGCGGCAAAAAGATCGAGCGCATTGACCACCAGCAGCAGATCGTCATGGGTCTGCAGATGGATGTTCCAGATATTGGCCGGCGCCTCGACATACGTGACCGTGCGCGGGTGCTTCGGATCGCGGACATCGACGATCGAAAATCCGCGCGACCAGGGGGGCCGATATAGGCATACCCACGATGCAGCATCAGCTGCAGCCCATCGCCGCGCCCTCCGATGTCGCTGTGGCCGACCAGCTTCATGTTGCGGGCGTAGTCAGGGGCCGGAAGATCGCTGCTTGTCATCGGTTTCACCCTTCATCTGGTATTGCGGTCTTGAGCATGGGTGGCGTCGTCGAGGCGGTCGAAGTCGGCCGGCCGAAATCGTTCTCCGCGGAACATCGAGTCTGCGCCTCAATGATGGCCGCCTGCGCGCAGATGCCGTTCGAGCCAGAGGCTGTAGCGCGACGCACAGAAACTGAACGCGAAATAGATTGCCGCCACGAGCACATAGGCCTCGGTGTAGAAGCCCAGCCATTGCGGATCGGTGGCAGATGACTTCGCCGCATTGAGCAAGTCGTAGATGCCGATGACGGTGAGCAGCGACGTGTTGAGCAGAATGCCGACCGACAGGTTCACGATGGCGGGGATCACCGCGCGCAACGCCTGCGGCAGGATCACCAGGCGCGCGGTCTGCCAGTAGGTCAGCCCGAGGGCGGAGGCCGCGTCGCCCTGACCTGCAGGCAGGGCCTGCAGGCCGGCGCGGATGATCTCCGCGAGATAGGCGGAGGCAAACAGCGTGATGCCAATCTGCGCGCGCAACAGCTTGTCGACCAGTGCGCCGGCCGGCAGTGCCATCGGCACGATCAGCATCGCCACGTAGAGCACGACGATCATCGGCACAGCGCGCAAGACCTCGATATAGGTGACCGCCAGCAGACGCAGGATGCGCATGCGCGACCGCCTCGCAAGCGCCAGCAGGACTGCCAGCGGAAAGGCGAAGCCGAGGCCCATGATCGACACGAAGACGGTGATCGGCAGTCCGCCCCAATGATTGGTGGAGACGATCGGGGGTGCGATCACGCCGGAGACCAGCAGGCATGCGGCAGTCAGGGCGACAATCCACACCGCAATCAGGCGGGTACTCCAGAACCGCGGCACAGCCGAACAGCCCAGCAGCACCAGAACCGCGACGGTCGCGAGCGCCGGCCGCCATTGCAGGTCCTGCGGGAAGAAGGCAAAGAGGATGAAACGCAGTTTCTCCCCGACGAATACCCAGCACGCTCCCGCATCGCTGGCGGCACAGTCTTGGGCAGTTCCCATCCAGACCGCATCCAGAACGGCCCAATGGAGGACAGGACGCCCGATCCACAGGATCAGGCCAAGCAAGACCAGCGTGATCGCGCCGTTCACCGGGCTTGAGAACAGGGGCTTGAGACGCATGCGTGCGGCTCTGGGACGTAGCGGCTGGGAGAGGGAAACGAGCGTCATCGGGGATGGGCACCCTTCAGGGCAATCCTGTGATTGTACTGGTTCATCAGCGCCGAGACCGCGAGGTTGATGGCAAGGTAGACGACCATGATCAGGGCGATCACCTCGATCACCTGCCCGGTCGTGTTGGCGGTGGTGTTGGCAACGCTCACCAGATCCGGGAAGCCGATCGCCACGGCAAGGCTCGAATTCTTCGTCAGGTCGAGATAGCTCGAGGTCATCAGCGGCGTGATGACGCGCAGCGCCTGCGGCAGGACCACCAGCCGCATGATCTGGCCCGGCTTCAAGCCGAGTGCGCGCGCGGCCTCCCACTGGCCGTTCTGCACTGATTGGATTCCGCTTCGAACGATCTCCGAAATGGTGGCCGACGCATTGACGGTGAGCCCTGCAAGAAGCGCAGCAAACTCAGGTGTGAGCGACCAGCCGCCCCGGATGTTGAAGCCGCCCCGCGCCGGAACCTCGATCCCGGGCGCATGGCCGGAAAGCGCGAGGACGGCGAGCAGGAAGCAGATCGAGGCGCCGATGAATGCCACGCTCTTCGAAACATAGAAGCTGCGGCCCATGAAGAGTCGTCGGGCTGCGAGGACCAGAGTGCCGACATAAAGGACGAGCGCCGGGAGCCAGATCAACGCGGAAAGGTCGCCGAGGGTGACCGACGGAACGAAGATCCCCCGATTGCTGAGAAATGCGAGATCCAGCAAAGTGACGGCATTGCGAGGCGCCGGCAGGCTCTGGAACAGGCCGGTCCAGAGGAAAAGCTGCAGCAGCAGCGGGGTGCCACGCAGGATCTCGACATAGCCACGGATCAGCGAGGAAAGCAGCGGATTTCCAGCCAGCCGGGCGATCCCGAGGACGACGCCCAGCACCGTGGCAAGAACGCAGCCGAGCAGCGCCACCTTTGCCGTGTTGGCAACACCCGCGACCAGTGCCCAGGCATAACTGTCACCGGCCTGATACCCATTCAGGCTCTCGCCGATCTCGAAGTTTGCCTGTTGGAAAAGAAACGAAAAGCCCGGCGCCAGCCCAACCCGCTGCATGTTGGCGAGCGTGTTGGAGCCGAAGTACCAGAAGGCGAGCAGGATGCCGGCGAGAAGGGCGAGTTGCCGCAACGGCAGCGGCCCGATCCACTCAGAAACCCTTATGAGCAAGCCGGGCCCTTTCGGACCCGGCAGGACTTTGATTGTCATGAGGTTTCCCCGACGCGATCAACGGAAGGGCGGAGAATAGAGAAGACCACCATTCGTCCAGAGATTGTTGTAGCCACGCTCCAGATTGAGCGACGTTCCCTTGCCGATGTTGCGATCGAAGATCTCGCCGTAATTGCCCACCGTCTTGATGATGTTGTAGGCGAACTTCGGATCGAGGCCGATGGCCTCGCCAAGCGACGGATCCACGCCGAGGAAGCGCTGGATCGCGGGGTCTTCGCTCTTCAGGAACTCGTCGACATTGGCCTTGGTGATGCCGAGCTCCTCAGCCTGGATGGTGGCGTAGACGGTCCAGTTGACGATTTCCAGCCACTGGTCGTCGCCGGCGCGGATCGCCGGGGCAAGCGGCTCCTTGGACAGGCGCTCCGGCAGCAGGACGTACTCATCCGGGTTCTTGAGCTGCGTCCGCTTGCCGGCAAGGTCGGTGGAGTCCTGGGTCAGCGCATCGACACGGCCGGATTCGAGGGCTTTGACAAATTCGCCTGTTTCCTCGATCGTCACCGGGGTGAACTTCTTGCCGGTCTTGCGGAAGAAGTCGGCAATGTTCAGCTCGCCCGTCGTGCCGCTCTGGACGCCGATGGTGGCGCCGTCAAGTTCAGTGCCCTTGCTCACGCCGAGATCCTTGCGGACCAGCAGACCCTGGCCGTCATAGAAGACCACCGGACCGAAATGGAAGCCGAGCTTGAAGGCGCGGGTGATGGTCTGCGTCACGCCCGACAGCAGGATGTCGTACTCGCCCGACTGCAGCGCCGGCAGGCGCTGCTGCGGCGAGGAGTTGGTGAACTCAACCTTTTCGGGGTCGTTGAAGACGGTAATGGCCAGCGCGCGGCCGTAGTCGACGAAGAAGCCGTTCCAGCGACCGTCGCTGCCGGGCGAGAAGAAGCCCGGCGTCGTGCCGACGCCGACCTTGATGAGGCCGCGTCCCTTGATCTTGTCCAGAGTCTCGCCAGCGTTGGCGATGCCGGCCGACAGGGCCGTTGCCGCCATCAAGGCAATCGCGGCGAGACGGTTGAGTTTCGAAAAGTTCGACATGAAATCTCCTGCTTGCGTGAAAGTCCCATCGCTTGGGCCGATGCGGAACTGTCACGATCATAAATCTAGTAAATTTATGTAATAGGTATTTTATTTTGCAAAATGCTCAAACTTTGAACACCTTGCCCAAATTACAGCCTCGCAGAAGGCGCCGATTGCGCACCGCAACAGAAGCCGGCTTAAACACATCCAAACCTGGACCGGCCTCCCCATGTTCCGGATCCTCAGACTGATCCGGCAAACAGGGCGGCTGTCCGGCCAGACGCGACCGTCCGGATGAAACACATCTTCGGTCTCCTCATTTGACAGACTGCATCTTGAACAACTGAGAGGCCGCAACAGATTTCGTGCGAAGAGTGTCGGCAGCTGCGAGCGGCGCTGGCAAAGCGTCTCCACGACGCTCCTTCTACGGCGCCGGTGCTGATCAGATCCCCTTTCGAAATCAAATTCTATATTTTTTGTATATAATAAATTTTGCTTGCTTAAGAAGACCGCCGATTTTCGCGATGATCGGCCATCGTTATCAAGGACCGAGGACGGCCATCACCATGCGAACGCACCCGACCGGCGACGCAGAGACTTTCATTCTCCCCGGACTGAACGGATCGGGGGAAGGTCATTGGCAATGGCACTGGGCCCGAGACAACCAGAATGCCGTGTTCGTCGAGCAGGACGACTGGACTTGCCCGAGGCTCGCGGACTGGCGTGATAACCTGGAAGCTGCGCTTGACGGGAGCGATGGCGCCTGGATTGTCGCCCACAGCCTCGGCTGTCTACTGACCGCCAACATGGTGAGAAGCCCGCATGTGAAGAAGATTCGCGGCGCACTCCTGGTCGCACCTTGCGATCTCGTCGCGACGGAAGCCCTGCATCCCTGCGTGCTGAAATTCGGCGACATGCCGCTCGATCCGCTTCCCTTCCCGAGCCTGGTCGTCGCCAGCCTAAACGACCCCTACATGTCCTTCGACAAGGTCAAGGCGGTGGCCGGAAGCTGGAAAAGCGCACTCATCGATATCGGCGCAGCCGGACATGTCAATATCGGGAGCGGTTTCGGACGTTGGACCGGCGGCTATGATTTGCTTGACCTACTGAGAAATGCGAGCCGTCATCGCGCCACGCCGAACCGGACACCCACCGAAATCCGCTTCCGCCCCGCGCCAGAGACGACCACGCATTGAGAGCAGCCACATCCACGCGATGAAACTCGCCCCACAAAGGAAGAAGACGCATGCCTCTCGCAATCAATTCCTTCGGCTTCGGACTGTTCGACCTCAAGCGCGGACAGAAGAAGGCGGCTCCGGAAACCGACAGCCGAGAAGACAGCGATTTGTCCCACGCCGCCGAACCCACAAAGCCGGATCATGCCAGGACGGCCCCGGCAGATGAGCGCGGGCTCTTCTACTGGGGCTTCTTTCCGATGATCTAACGAAACCCGCAGGTCAATCCAATACGGGAGGGACCGGCCAACGCCCCGGAATGTCGGCCGGACAGTGTCGCCGCCCTTAAGGGCCAGATAGCGGGATATTCGCGGCCGCGTCTCACGGTGCCGCTTGGACAGGCTGCAGGGCGCGAGCGGCCCGGGACCTCCATCAGAGATGGCGATCGCGTCAGGTCTGGGCGCCAGGCTCTTTTCTCCGGGAGCACGAACCCTTGTTCCAACACCCGGTACGTCGCAGATGTCAACCTGCCTCCGGGAGAGGAGATCGACCACCTCCGCTTGCATTCACCGCGATTTTGATGTGACTTGCCCTCGACATAAGGGGAGCCGGTGTGAATGGCGAAAGAAGCGAACGAACTGCAGAAGCAGCGGATGGTTATCGTCGGAGAGCTTCTGCCCGATTCCTTTCTTCCGTGGATCGGTCGTCACGCATCCAAACTGGGCCTTTCTCCCATCATCGCGCATGTATCGCCAGACAGGATCGAGCTCGACCTTGTCGGCCCCGACGAACTGATCGACATGATGGAAATGGGTTGCATGCTAGGCCCGATAGACGCCTGGGTGGAGAGTATCGACCGCCTGAAACCAGGCGACCACACCGTCTAGATCTCGCCGCCCCTGAAGATTTTGCGCTTTTTTTGATCACTCATTGCCATTGAGCAATAGTTATGCAAACTTGTCTTTCAACGACGGGCCGAAGGTAGCCAGAGCAGACCGACGACCAGCGTTAGCTCTATGATTTTTTTAGGATAATTCAACATGCACTCCGGCACGACGGGCCGATGGACGCCAGTCGCACTCTCTGCCGATCTTCCGGCAAAAACGGTCATGCCGGCCCGTATCGGTGCCGAAACCATCGCTATCTGGCGCGGCGCCTCCGGCCAGGCCGCCGCTTCCGCCGATCGTTGCCCTCACCGGGGGATGCGGCTTTCCCACGGCTTCGTGCGTGGCGAGGCTCTCTCCTGCATCTATCACGGCTGGCGTTATGCCAAGGCCGGCAACTGTCTGAGCATCCCGGCCCATCCGGGCCTCACGCCGCCGGAAGCAATCCGCGTCGCGACCTTCCCCGTGATTGAACAGAATGGCCTTGTCTGGATCGGCAAGGACACGCCCGAAGGCACACCGGCGAAGCTCGATGGGCTTTCGCCCGTCCGGTCGCTGACCGTCGCCGCGACGATAGGCGCGATCGAGGCGGCAGCCGGTGCGAGCGCGGGCGCGGACGGTCTGCTGAGGCCGGCCGATGCGTTGGGCGGGCTCTGTCTTCTTCTGTCCGATCTGTGCGATGGACAGACGCTCATGCATGTCCTGCTCGCCACCGAGTCGACGCCTGGGGAACGGATAGCCGCCTCGCGGTTTGCCGAGGCGCTGCGCCGCCGCGCCGAGACCGTCTCCGTGGAAGGAGAACGCCCATGAGCAGGAAGGGAATGCTGGACGAGTGGTATCCGGTCGCAATGTTCAGCCAGCTAGCGACCGCCGACTACGACACCGTCTTGATGGGCGAACCCGTGAAGGTCGCCCTCGGCGAGGGCGGCACGGCGACCGTGACGAACGCCCGGGGTGACGCTCTTCCCGTTCGCGTGCGTTATGGCCATGTCTGGACCTCGCTCGGCACTCCGGGGCACGAACTCTTCGACATCCCCGAAGCCGATCAGCCGGGCCGACGTCTCGTCGATGTCGGCGTGGTCCGGGTCCGCTGCTCACCGCTGCGGGCGGTGGAGAATTTCCTCGACATTGCCCATTTCCCCTTCGTCCATACCGACATCCTCGGCTCTGAGCCTCATACGGAAGTGCAAAACTACAAGGTCGAGATTCGCGAGGATGTAGACGAGGTCTGGGCGACGCAGGTGGAATTCTACCAGCCGCGGGCCGCAAAATCGGCGGCGGGCGGCATCACCACCGAATACATGTATCGCGTGCCGGCACCAACCTGCTCGATCCTCTACAAGACCTGCCCGCCGCGACCGGATGAATGGGATGTCATCACCCTCTTCGTTCAACCGATCGGCGAGGATATTTGCGACGTCTGGCCCTGGATGGCACTCTTCGATGACACGTCATCCATGACCGATCTCATCCACTTCCAGCAAACAATCTTCCTGCAGGACCGCTCGATCCTCGAAAACCAGATCCCGGCCTTGCTGCCGCTGGATCCTGGCATGGAAATCCCGACCAGGGCCGATCTGACCTCGGTCGCCTATCGGCGCTGGCTCAAGCGGCACAACTATACCTATGGCGCGCAACTGGTGGCGCAATAATGAAGCTCTACGACTACGTCCTTTCGCCCAGCTGCTACAAGGTGCGCCTCATGGCCGCGCTGGCAGGCGTCAAACTCGAACTGCGTCCGGTCGACTTTCATCCCGGCGGTGAGCATCGCAGCGCTGAAATGCTGGCGCTCAACCCGGCCGGAACGATCCCGATCCTCGAAGACGGCGATCTGCTCTTGACGGAATCGTCCGCCATGCTCGCCTATATCGCCGCGAAGACGGCACCGGGCTGGCTTGGCAATGCCTCCGCGGAAGAAACCGCAAGGACCCAGCAGTGGCTCGCCTTCTCCGCGCGCCTGACCACCTCCCTCGGCGGCGCCCGGCTGCACCAGATGCTGCTCGTTCCGGGCGACATCGAAAGCCTCCAGGCCAAGGGAGTTGCTGCGCTCAGGGAGCTTGAGCTCGGCCTCTTCGAACAGGCCGAGCGTGGCCAGCGCTTCCTCAGCGCCGACCATCCGACGATCGCCGACATTGCCTGCTTCCCCTATGTGGCGCTGGCGCCGGACGGCAATGTCCTGCTCGACCCCTATCCGATGATCCGCCTGTGGTCGCGAGCGCTTCGCTCACTCGACGGCTTCATCGAGATGCCCGGCATCCACCGCCTTCACGACCTGAAGCCCGAGCCTGATATGACGGAGGCCTGAGATGGGCGGCTATCTCCTCCAGAACTGCGCAGCGGTCATTGTCGATGACGGCGCTGGTCCGGCGGTTCTGCGCGAAGTGGACCTTTTGACCGAAGGTCCGGCGATCAAGGCGATCGGCAAAGGCCTTGCCGATCGACCAATGCCGGTCGGTACAGAGGTCAGGGATGCGACGGGCTGGTTCGTCTATCCGGGCCTCGTCAACACGCATCACCACTTCTTCCAGTGCTTCGTCAGAAATCACGCCGAACTCGACTGGACGGCCCTTTCGGTCATCGAATGGCTGGATCGCATCTACCCGATCTTTTCGCGCCTGACCGAGGACTGCTTCTATCATTCCTCGGTCACCGCCATGGCCGAACTCATCAAGCACGGATGCACGACGGCCTTCGACCACCAGTACAATTTTCCCCGTCATGCCGGAAAACGGCTGATCGACCGGCAATTCGAGGCGGCCGATCTCTTCGGCATCCGCTTTCATGCCGGCCGCGGTGGCAATACCCTGCCCAAGTCCGAAGGCTCGACCATCCCCGACGAGATGCTCGAGACGACGGATGAATTCATCGCCGACTGCGCCCGCCTGATCGACGCCTATCACGACGGCGGCCCCTTCAGCATGCGCCAGGTCGTGGTTTCCCCCTGCCAGCCGGTCAATTCCTATCGAGAGACCTTCGTGGAATCGGTCGCGCTCGCGCGCGACAAGGGTGTCTTCCTGCACACCCATGTCGGCGAAGGCGAAAGCCCGGTGATGGAGGCGCGCCACGGGCTTCGGACCGTCGATTATCTGGAAGAGATCGGCTTTGCCGGCCCCGACACCTTCTATGCCCATTGCTGGGAATTGACCCACGACGAACTTGCGAAGATGGCGGCAAGCGGAACCGGTGTTTCCCATTGTCCGGAACCCGTCTACCTGGTCGGCGCCGAGATCACCGATATTCCGGCGATGGCCGCCCTTGGTGTCCGGGTCGGGCTCGGCTGCGACGGTGCCGCCTCCAATGACAATTCCAACCTCATGCACTGCCTGCATTCGGCCTACATGCTGCAATGCCTCGCCGCCTCGGGCCGCAAGCATCCGGTCCCGCTACCGGCCGAGTTCCTCGGCTACGGCACCACCGGCGGCGCTAGCCTGCTTGGCCGCACGGACATCGGGCGCCTCGCACCCGGCATGGCGGCCGATCTCTTCGCCATCGACACCCGCCGCCTGGACTATGTCGGCACGCGCCATGACCCGTTGAGCCTGATCCCGCGCGTCGGCGTCGGCTCCGTGACCGACATGACCATGATCAATGGCCGCATCGTCTGGCAGAACGGCGAGTTTTCCGGCCTCGATGAGGCGAAACTGTTTACGGATGCCGAAGAGGCACTCGCCCGCATCACGATCTAAAAAACCAAAAGAGGGAAACAAGAACCATGACCAACCTGACCCGCAGAACACTCATGCAGGCGGCCGCTGCGACCGGCCTCGCCAGCGTATTCTCCAGCCGTTCGGTCTTCGCCGCCGACGAACCGCTCGGCATCGCGCTCGTCGTGCCCTCGCCCGTCGGCGATGTCGGCTGGGCGCATGCACTCTCGGCAGGTCTCGATCCGATCAAGGCCGCCTATGGCGACAAGGTGAAGGTGACGGTCATCGAGAACGTCGCCGAAGGCCCGGATGCCGACCGCATCATGAACAAGGTCGTCGCCGACGGCGCCAAGGTCCTGATCGCCGGCTCGTTCGGCTACCAGAACGGCGCGCTTCAGATCGCCCGCCGCGATCCTTCGGTCACCGTGCTTCATGCATCGGGCTTCCAGGTCGCGCCGAACTTCTCGCCCTTTGCCGCGAAATACTTCCAGGGCACTTACCTGCTCGGCATGGCAGCCGCCGCTCTTTCCAAGACCGGCAAGCTCGGCTCGGTCTCTGCCTTCGCCATTCCCGAACTGATCACCTCGATCAACGCCTTCACGCTCGGCGCCCAGGCGGTCAATCCGAACATTGAAGTTTCAGTCGTGTGGGTCAACTCGTGGTTCGATCCGGCCAAGGAGCAGGAAGCGGCCAAGGCCCTGATCGCGCAGAATTGCGACGTGATCTTCTCCAACGCCCAGGACACGCCATCCGTCATCTCGGCCTGCGAGGAAGCCGGCGTCTACGCCTTCAACCTCAATTCCTCGATGAAGAAATACGCGCCGAAGAAATATCTCGGCTGCGTCACCACCGACTGGTCGCCCTTCTTCAAGGCCTCGGTCGATGCCCATCTGGCTGGCACGTTCAAGGGCCAGAATGCCTTCCTCGGCGTGGCGGACAAGGTGGTCGAGGTCGTTGACTGGAACGCCGACATCCCGGCCGACACGATGACCAAGATCAAGGAGCTTGAGGCAAAGATCGCAGACGGCAGCTTCTCGCCCTTCACCGGCCCGATCACCAAGGCCGACGGCAGCGAAGCTGTCGCCGCCGGCGTCACCCTGCCCGACAGCGACATCGTCGCCATGGACTGGCACGTCAAAGGTGTCGCAACGCCGCTGCCGAAGTAAGCATGACCACGCCCCTCCTGTCGCTTCGTGGCGTCTCCAAGAGCTACGGTCAGATCCAGGCCAACAGGAACATTGGCCTGGATGTGGCACCGAACTCGATTCACGCGATTCTCGGTGAAAACGGGGCCGGCAAGTCGACCCTGATGAAGCTCATCTACGGGGTCGAACAGCCCGATGACGGAAGCCTGTCCTGGGAGGGAAACCCGCTGACGCTCGCCTCGCCTGCCGAGGCGAGACGTCAGGGCATTGCCATGGTGTTCCAGCATTTCTCGCTGTTCGAGACCCTGACCGTGGTCGAGAATATACAGCTGGTGATGCCGGGCAAGAAGGCAGAACTCGCCGATCGCATGCGTGCGCTCGGCCGAGATTTCGGGCTGGAGGTCGATCCGCTTGCCCATGTCCACGCGCTCTCCGTCGGCGAGCGCCAGCGGGTGGAAATCATCCGCTGCCTGATGACAGATCCGAAGCTCCTCATTCTCGACGAACCGACTTCGGTTCTGCCGCCGCAGGCGGTGGAGAAGCTGTTCGACACGCTTCGCAAACTCCGCGATGGCGGCGTCTCCATTCTTTTCATCTCGCACAAACTGGAAGAAATCCGCTCGCTCTGCGACCGTGCAACCATCCTGCGCGCCGGCGAAGTCACGGGCCATGTCGACCCCCGGGATCACGACGCCCATGATCTCGCCCGCATGATGATCGGCCGCGACATGCCCGCTCCCATGCCGGCCTCCACCAATCCGCCCGGCGAGAAATGTCTCGAACTCATCGGCCTCGACTACACGCCCGACGATCCGTTCGCAGTGCCGCTTTCCAAGATCAGCCTGTCCGTGCGCGCCGGTGAGATCATTGGAATTGCCGGCATCTCCGGAAACGGACAGAGCGAACTGGCGGCGCTGATCTCCGGCGAAACCACGCTTCCCGGCGGCGAACAGGACCGCATCTTCATGATGGGCAAGGATGTCGGCCAGCTCGACGCTGCCGCCCGCCGCGCGCTCGGCTTCGCCTTCGTCCCCGAAGATCGTCTCGGCCGCGGCGCGGTGCCGGAAATGTCGTTGACGCTCAACGGCCTGCTGACGGCTCACCCGCAAGGGCTCGTCCGCCGCGGCCTCGTGGACAGGACCCAAGCCGAAGCTTTCGCACGCGATTGCATCCGCGACTATGACGTCCGCACCTCCGGTCCCGATGCCGAGGCCGGTTCGCTGTCCGGCGGCAACCTGCAGAAATTCATCGTCGGTCGCGAGATCATGCTCGCGCCCAAGCTGCTCTTCGTCGCCCAGCCGACCTGGGGCGTCGACATCGGGGCGGCCTCGGCCATTCGCCGCCGCCTGGTTGGCCTGCGGAACGAGGGGATGGCGATCCTCGTGATTTCGGAGGAACTGGAAGAATTGTTCGAACTCAGCGATTTCATCCAGGTCCTGCACCATGGGACGCTCAGCGAGCCGCTCGTGACGCGGGACACGCGACCCGAAGATGTCGGCCGCTACATGATCGGATCCGAACACGCATCCGGAAAGATGGCATCATGAGCGCACCGGCCCTTGCCCTCCTGCCGCACGTCGTGCGCCGCGAACGCGCCTCGCTGACGGCGGCAGTCCTCGCTCCGCTCGCAGCCGTGGCTGTCGCCACACTGCTCAATCTCGGGCTCTACATGCTATTGGGCCGGGAGCCCGGCGCCGTCATTCATGCGATGCTGCTGGAGCCATTCATCTCCTGGTCCTCCTTTTCCGAGGTCCTTCTGAAGATGGGCCCGCTGCTTTTCATCGCCCAAGGCCTGGCGATCGGTTTCCGCGCCAAGGTCTTCAACATCGGCGCAGAAGGCCAGTTCATCCTCGGCGCGATCTTCGCCTCCGCCATCCCGATCTGGTATCCGCAGGCGACCGGCGGCTGGATCTGGCCTTCGATGCTGATCCTCGGCGCCATCGGCGGTGCGCTCTGGGCCTCGCTCACCGCTTTCTGGCGCGCCCGGCTCAATGCCAACGAGATCCTCGTCTCGCTCATGCTGAGCCTGGTCGCGGCGCAGTTTCTCTATTACCTGCTGCTCGGCCCCTGGAAAGACCCGAACGGCTTCAACTTCCCGCAGTCGGTGATGTTCCAGTTCGACGCCACGATCCCGACTCTGATCCCGCGCACCCGGGTGAACGTGTCCCTGGTGATCGCAATGGTACTGTCGATTGTCGCCTGGATCTTCATGCAGAAGAGCTTTATGGGCTTCAAGCTGCAGGTCGGAGGCCTCGCCCCGCGCGCCGCCGGCTTTGCGGGCTTCAGCGAAAGGAAGGCGATCTGGCTGTCGCTCCTGATCGGCGGTTTTGCGGCCGGTCTCGCGGGAGCGGCCGAAGTCGCAGGCCCGGTCGGCCAGCTGCAGCGCTCGATCGCCACCGGCTACGGTTATGCCGCGATCATCGTCGCCTATCTCGGCGGACTGCATCCGATCGGCATCATCTTCTCCTCGCTCGTCATGGCCGCGCTCTATATTGGCGGTGACAACGCCATGGTCTCGGCAGACCTGCCGATCGCAGCCGTCCGCGTCTTCCAGGGCAGTCTCTTGCTCGCCTATCTCGTCGCAGTCGCCTTCGTCCGCTATCGACTGGAATGGCCTCATATGTCTCGCCGGAGGACGGCTTAATGAATGCGACAGAATTCATCCTCGCCGGGATGCTCGCGGCAGCGACACCCTTCCTGCTCGCGGCGCTGGGCGAGCTTGTCGTCGAGCGCGCCGGTGTCCTCAACTTGGGCGTCGAGGGGCTGATGGCAATCGGTGCGTCGATCGCCTTCATCGTGACCTATCACGGCGGCGGCCATCTTCTCGGCTTCCTCGCCGCCGGCCTCTGCGGCACGCTTCTCGCTCTCATCTTCGCTTTCATCGTTCTGGGCTTCCGCGCCAACCAGGTGGCGACAGGGCTTGCCATCGGCATTCTGGGCCAGGGGCTGTCCGCCCTTTTCGGCAAAACCTATGAGAGCCTGACGGTCAAGTCCTTGCCGAAGCTCGCCATACCGGGCCTCTCCGATCTCCCGGTGGTCGGCGGCCTGTTCGCGCAGGACGTCGTCGTCTGGCTTGCGCTGGCCGCGACGCTCGGCGTCTGGTTCATTCTGTCGCGGACACGGATGGGTCTGACGATCCGCGCCGTTGGCGAAAATCCGAAGTCGGCGCACGCGCTGGGTTATTCGGTCAACGGCATCCGGCTCGCCGCAGTCGCCTTCGGCGGCATGTTGGCCGGTTTTGCCGGCGCCTACGCCGCGATCGTCTACACCCCGCTCTGGGCCGACGGCATGATCGCCGGTCGAGGCTGGATCGCGATTGCCCTCGTCGTCTTCGGCACCTGGCTCACCGGCCGCATCTTCCTTGGCGCCTGCCTCTTCGGTGCCGTCTCCCTGATGGGACTGGCCGCGCAGGCGGCCGGCATTGATTTGCCCTCCCAGCTCCTGTCGAGCCTGCCCTACATCATAACGATCATCGTCCTCGGCATCATATCGGCCGACAAGCGCCTGCTGAAGCTCAACGGCATCGCCTCACTCGGCGAACCCTTCGAGCGGTGACGTTCGGTTCTATCTGGAGCGAGGGCGCTTTGCGTCCGGGGTGTCGGACGCAGATTTGCGCCGTTCACTGTGGGACTGCTGTTCTTTGGCGCCTGCGGTCCCTCTAACGCAAAGAGGCCCCACGGAGGGGACTTGGGGGCGGATTGTCTTGCTTCGGTGGTGGGCTTTGCGCCTTGTGTTATGGCTTTCGGAACGGGACGCTAGCATTTTGAGTTCAGACAAGCCAAAGGCCCTGCCGATGGTTCGGACGGGCTTCACACATGTTATTGGTTGGCGCTGGCAGGATTTGAGCCTGCGGGTTTCGGGTAATGTTCGGCAGGAGGAGGAGCGGTCAGGCCAGGGAAGATGCAGTCTTCGCGCCCGGGATCGGACAGGCTTGAAGGGAGGGATTGTTGGTTGCGGGGGCCTGATGCCACAGAGACCTGCAAAGTCCTGCTTTGCGCCTGTCCAGTGTTGACCATCCGCGCCTCCGCTGGCGGCTGTCACTTCGTAAATAAGAGTATACGTCCGATATGGGGCCGCAAACGGACAGTCCGCTTTCAACCTCCAAACTTGAAGTCAAGACATACAGTTTCCCTGTCTCCCAGACGTCAGGATGCTTTACTTGCGGACCGGGAGCGAGCGTGCCTGCCTACCATCTTCGACCAGGTCCGCAACTGCAGTCCAGAGGTGATAGAGTGAGCTTGCAGGGATTGTGCGGGCAATCGAGATGTCCTGGGTGTCGAGGCGGTCATGCCAGCAACCGGGAGGCGCTCCGGTCATGTAGGTCCCCAGAATGGCAGCAGCCACGTCGTCTGCCTCGACAAGATATCCTCGAAAGCCGAAACGCTCATAGAGTGACAAGAAGGCCTTCAGCATCTCCACCTGAGGCCAGAGCCGCCGCGACGGGGTAATCGGCGTAACCGCCGAAACGACATCGACAAGGAAGGGCGAACCCTCGATGCGCCCGATCGCTAGAGCGGTCGAGAACAGGTCGAGGCATATCTTGGTGTGGTCGCTGTCGGTCAGCATGTCATGACGGGTCGTCAGCCACACCCATTCGCACATGTGACCAGGTTCCAGCCGATCGGATCCGTATCGGGCGGCGAGTTCCCATTGCGGCCCAAAGAACTCGTGAAGCGGCCCTTTTGGTCCGACCAGGAAATGTGAGCGCAGGAGTGCGAACGCCCGACTTTCCGCCCTCATGTGAGCGGATGTTCGGTTGTTTTCGCAAAGGGCCAGGGTCGCTTCGAGGTAGTGCATGTGCGGATTCTGCCTGCGCGGCAGGCTTCCGTCGCTGTCTTCGGCCCACCCGCCGAAAGGATCCTTCAATGTCCGGTCGATTGCGATGAGTGCCTGATCGATGTGATGACGGTACATGTCCTTGCCTGTGGCAGTCAGCAGCCAGGAGAGGGCAAGCAGGATACAGGAACTGTCATAGAGGTCGCGGATGGGGTCGGTGATGCTGTCGGTATGGCGGTTGAAAGCTCGAGCATAACCGCCACGCCTGCCGCCAATCCAAGCGACGCGGTGCAGATTGGCAAAGGCCGCCTCAGCCATTTGAAGTGAAGCGGGTGGTGCAACGCCGAGATGGGCCGCATGCGCATGCACATAGATCTGTCGTGCCACGGTTCGGCTACGGACCTCACCCGAACTCTGGGGCGATCCGTCGAGCGCCAGATATTCGACGAACTGCCCGCAGTGATTGTCGAAGCCCAGTGAGGCCCAAGTCGGCAAAATGTCTTCAAGGAACCTTGATTTGAGAAGCGACAGGCTCACAACGGGTCTCCTCTCGGTCGCATTCCAATACGGTTCATCGTCATGAACTCGTCGCGACGGGGCGCATCGTCTCCAGAAGCCCACGGATCTTAATTGTCGTGAAGTTGGAATAAGTATCCGACACAGCATAAGGCAGGGCGATCAGATCGCCGTGTCGCATGGCACCGCAGGAATAGACAACATTGGGCACATAGCCTTCCCGCTCCGTCGGCTCCGGCTGCAGCAGGGGTTCGACTGTCCGCGAGAGAATGATGCTTGGGTCCTGCTTGTCGAGCAAGGTCACACCGATCGCGTAGCGTCGCATGGGCCCCACCCCATGGGTGAACAGAAGCCAGCCCTCGTCGATTTCGACCGGCGAGCCGCAGTTTCCAATTTGTACGAACTGCCAGGCAAATTCCGGCTTCATCAACATCTGCCCTTCCTCCCAGTAATGCACATCATCAGAATAGAGGAGGAACAGGTTTTCGCTGTCTTGCCGAGCAATCATCGCGTAGTGACCGTTGATCCGCCGTGGAAAGAGCGCCATGCCTTTGTTGCGGGCAGCAGGTCCTCGCAAAGGGGTCAGCGTAAAGCTGGCGAAGTCTGTCGTCTCAAGGAGTTCCGAGCGGATTGATGAGCCGCTATAGGCTGTATAGGTTGCAAAATAAATGGTCTTTCCTTCATCGTCGAAGGCCACGAAACGGGCATCCTCGATGCCGTTGGATTGGGCCTCGGTGACCGGGAAGACAACGCGCTCACTGAGGTCGCTGTCAAGGTTGAAGCTGAGCCCGATACAGCCGGCCGGCGCGAGTCCGTCCTGGGCATGAATGTCAGGCAGACCCGCCAACCGTGTCGGAGGATCGACGGCCAAAGCACCATTCGCATCAAGCACACCAGAGCGGAAGGTTAGCGAGGAGATGTGGCCCTCCCCGACTGCCCTGAGACTAAGGATCACCCGCCTGCTACCCTCGACGACGCCAGACTGGTCTGGATGTGCAACGATACTGGGATTGAAGAGGGCTGCGGATTCGAACGAATACTCGTTCATGAAATAGGCCCCGACCAACTGCCTCTGTTGCTGGCTGAATCGCTGGTGATGGTGGAATGCATCTTCCATCGCATCCGCCCGCAGTTCGAACTGCCGCAGCAGGTTGCGATGCCGTCCTTCAAAATTGGCTAGGATGTCGCGCAACTGTTGGTCCGTGGCGATCGGGTCCAGCGACAGAACACGGTCAACGATCTCATTTGCCCTGCTCTTGTCACGTGGATTGAGGTGGCGCGGCTCGGTTGATGGCTTGAATGGGCGCACGATCACGCGTGTCGGGTCGGGCCTGAGATAAAGAGCCTGCCGGTTGAGAAGGCTGTCTTGGGGCAAAAGGGATCCTGCTCTGTCTGGATGAGGGGTGATCCGGCTCATGAGAGTTGCCGGAAAACGACCCCGGGAAGCATGGGCGTATGGGCCTGATGAACTCTCCCGATCTCGATTGAGGAGATCAGATAACAGAGCACGGATTCAGCGCCGCGATTCTCGTTGGGGCGGTCTGCGTGTAGGCCGTCACGGCAACTTCCCGTTTCCGGATCGACAAGGGAGATCCCATGATCGTTGCTGCCCGTGAACCAATTGAAGGTTCTGTTGGCAACCTCTATCCAGTGCTTGTCGGAGGTCGCTTCATAAGCGGCAAGGCATGCCGATATCGTTGCCGTGGCCTCCACCGGCTGCTGATCGAATGGCTTCGGGGGCTTGCCGATTTCGAAGAAGCCCTCAGTGCCAATGGCACGAAAGTGACCTGCGTCTGCAGTCTGCTGGACCATCAACCATTGAAGGGTAGCTAATCCCGTTTCGACAAACGCAGACACTTTGGTAGACAGGCCCGTAACAATTAAAGCCTGGCTAAGTCGCGCGTTTTCGTAGGATAGTCCTTCCTCGAACCAGCGGCGCCCGTTCTTCGATACACGCCGTTCCAGATCCATCAGATTTTCGGCGTGCCGAATGCGCAGCATACGTGCGTGGGAATCGTGGGGATTGGCCCTGCAGTAGTCGTTCAACCCGAGTAGCGTGAAAGCCCAGGCTCGGGGAGAGCGAAAGCCGAGCGTAACGGACATGGCTTTCGCAAAGAGCGCGCTTGCCCAGTGGCGGCGAGGTGCATCGCTATCGGACAGCGCACAGCCGCCCAAGGCCCAGAGCGTCCTTCCGTGGCTGTCTTCGGACCCCTCGTCCTCGAGCCAGCGGCGATCGAAGCTCATGAAGTTGCGGAAACGACCTGTCTCCGGATTCCACGCATGCTCGACAAAGGCCGCGAATGACGCCGTCGTCCGATCGGCAATTCCAATCTCGGCAGCTTTCGACAGCAGAGAAGATAGAAGCAGCGCCCGCGCATTGTCGTCCACGCAGTAACCGTGGGATCTGTCGGGCACAGAAAAGACGGCATGTTGAACAATGCCGGTATCGTCACACATGGCGTGGAAATGCCCAAGCTTCAACGCTGTTCGCTGCGCCGGCTGCTTGATGCGCAAGGAGACGAGGTCACTGACGAGTTTCGGCCGGGAGGATTCGCGCGCCTTTGCCATGCTCTCCAGATAGAGTTCGGCCACATGGGACCAGATCATCGAGCGTCCCGCATCGTATGCGAGGTGGCGCATGGCCATTCGACGGGCATCGTCGCCGAGCAGAGCGGCAATCGCCTTGCCGGTCGCCGATGCGTCGCCAAAAGGAACGAGAACGCCGCGTGCATCCGTCAGAAGCTCTAGGGCATGCCAGTAGGGGGTCGACACGACTGCGCTGCCCATGCCGAAGCTGTAGGCCAGCGTTCCAGACGTCATCTGCGCTTCGTCGAGATAAGGCGTCACATAGACGTCGCACATGGCGATAAAGTCGAGCAGTGTCGGCAGGTCAACAAAATGATTGAGGAACTCCACGGCGTGGTCGACCCCGAGATTTTCCGCGCGGTGACGCAGGCTGTCTCGATAGGTGTCGCCCTGCTTGCGCAATAATGTCGGATGGGTGGCCCCAAGCACGATATAGAGCGCTCGAGGGTTCTGCTCCAGGATCGCGGGCATGGCATCGATCACCACCTCGATCCCCTTGTTCGGAGAGAGCAGGCCAAATGTCAGGATGATCGGACGTCCCACGTAACCCCGTTCGACTTTGGCCAACTCCGGGTCATGAAAGGGGCGATCAGGTATGCCGTGCGCGATGACGTCTATCTTCTCTGGCGCAACCCCATAGACCTGCGTGAGCAAGAGACGTCCGCGCTCCGCCATGACGACAATGCGATTGGAGTGTGCGGCGACCTTTTTCAGCACGCGGAGTTGCGAAGGGGTCGGATCTGCAAGAATCGTATGGCAGGTCGTGACGACTGGCACCCGCAGATGCGACAGGAGTGTCAGAATGAATTCACCATCGGGTCCACCGAAGATACCGAATTCGTGCTGCAGGGATACAGCGTCGAACAGGCCCTGGTTCAGGATTCTGGCCGCAGTCACATAATCTTCAGGCTCGGACTCCCGGATCTCGAAGATCACCTCGGGAGGATAGGCATAACTCTGCTCCTCGTCGGTCACGGCAATGATGCTGGTCCGGACATGTGAGGCGGTTCCGGCCATGGCCTGGGATAGATCACTCGTGAAGGTGGCGATGCCACACTGTCGCGGGGGAGAATTCCCGATGAAGGCGATACGCGTTAGGTGGTTCATGGGCGTTCCCTTCAGAACAAATGTGGCAGGCTCCTTCCCGCAAGCGGTCAAGGCGTTAAGATCATTGCAGTTCCACCGCTTCCAGATCCCGTTCGAGCGCGACACGGCCCTGGTGAAGTTCAACATTCCAGAGCCGGTATTGGGGGCTGCTCTGATAGGCGGGCATCGGAGCCGCGACTGTGTAGGTGACTGCGGCAGCAGGCGACAGCCCCTTGGTCGTGACGAGGCGGACCATCTGGCCGATGGTAAAACGATGAGAAGGCATGCCGTTACTCCTTATAGAGTTGGCTCGGCGTGGGCCGGACTGAAGGCCTGACGGGTCTTTGATCGATTCCCAATCACTGTTCCGGGACTGCAAGCAGTTTGTCTTTTTCCAGGGCCGCATCGAGTTCCGACGGATCGATGGCAAACAAGCTCTTCTTGTTGCCTGAGGCTACTTCGATCATGGTGGAGACACGCCGAAAGGCGAGCCAGGAAACACCAACGATTTGTTCCTCGTCGTCCAGAATATCGTAGTCTCCCGGCGGGTAAGCGCCCTGCAGACCTGTCAATGTGAAGGGCGCCTTGAAATTCACTGTTCTCTTCTTCGTTCGCGTAAACATCTAATATTCCAATCCCTTTGGTGACGTTGCGATATGGGGGCGTTACAAGAGCCTGAGAGTGTCACGGCTCGGTTGCTGTGGTCGAATTGATCCTGTCCGCGAATATGAGCACCGTGCATGCTTGGCGCGGATCGCTATGTCTGATGTCGGCGATCTTCGGGTTAATCCGCCCTGCAGCAGCCAAGCTCGACCTGGCATCGGCCAGAACCACGATGTCATCGCCCTTGGCCATCGTCGCTCCCCTCCGGCACTGGATTTTCAGAATGGCCGGAAGGGGAAGAACTGCCACCCTCATCTTCCCAGCGAGAAAGCGCCGCACGATCTGCCAAGACCCGCTGCCGTTTGGAAGCGGGGTCATCAGTGGGCATGATCATGCCGTCATTAATCTGGTCAATTATCCGATGCTCGCGTACCCGATCGCGTCCCTCCTGGGCTTCAAGATCACAAGTCGCATAGTCGGAACGCTCGAGCAGAGATCGTAAAGTCCGCTGATCGGCCTTGGCCTCAGCGCCGCGTAACGTAAGCCGGCCTACCATGGCAGGGCGAACAAACGTCCTTCAGGACGTTCATAGGCCTCCACCGCGCTCACGGAAACATGGACTTCGAGTGTCATGGTCAACTCCTCATCTGGATTCCACTGAGACGGTGATCGGTAACGAGTCAGTTGGCGGACCGCAGTGAAGAGCCGACAGCGTTCGCGTCCATTTTTATCATCGGACGGTTGTTCTTCTGATACAGAGCGCGCGCGATCTCCAGGATACGGCTGTAGGACCGATCAAAGGCCAAAAGATAGCCCTGCTCGCGCGGTCTCGCGGTAGAACTGTCCTGCTCAAAGAGTCCCACGGACAAAAGGAAGACGATCTGTTTCAATCCGTCGTAGCCGACAAACCGGATGACACCGCGGCGGTCGTCGTAGGTCCGTGTCCTGTTCGCAAAATAGAGGCTCATATGCCTATCTCCATGGCGGTCGATTGAGCGCGCACCTCAGAGACACGTTCTGCCCAAGTGCTGACCGCAGCGATCAGAACATCTGGCTCCCTCGTTTCATTCTGATAAAGTTCAAGCGCGTATCTGGCTGCATTGCGGTCGAGTTCACCCATCGGCTCTTCGTACTGAAATCCCGTGCGTCGAAGAACGGCTCTGACTATGCAGATATCCGTTGTGCCAAGCAGAAGTAGATTGCTGTGGGAAGACATATTGTCCTCCTTTTGCTGGGGCTCAGGTGCGTGCCGCCCGTAAAATGACAGCGCCCGTAACGTGGCTGCCATTAACCTTTAGATAGTGCACAAATCAGAAATTGCAATAGCAGCTCACAAACAGCGTAAAGATGCGGCACTGGTGAATCTACAGATTTATGAGAGCTGCCATGCCCTACGACTGTCAGCGCGGGCGCCGTAATTTATTCCGAGGACTTCTCTTCAGCCCTTCTTCTCGAATCCATCGGTTGGGCTCGAATTTCCGCCCGCTGATCTTGTTGTTTGGTGAACAGGGACCACGCGGAAATGAAGAGCGCCGCAATCATAGGGCCAATGACAAAGCCACTCAGGCCAAAGAGTGATATCCCGCCTACGGTCGAAATCAGAACGACATAGTCAGGTAGCCTCGCACCTTGACCGACGAGCGGAGGTCTGAGGAGATTATCGATCAGGCCGATGATGAAGGCACCGACTAGGACCATGATCATTCCTTTGATCCAGGCACCGACCAGGAAGAGCCAGATGGCGGCGGGCACCCAGACGATCGCCGCGCCAATGGCCGGCAGCATCGACAGAAAAGTCATCACTACGCCCCAGAGGAGGGCTGCTTCTACGCCCAAGGCCCAGAAGGTTAAGCCTCCGATGACACCTTGGACGATTGCGATGATCACATTGCCGCGGACTGTGGCGCGGACAACAGCGGCGAACTTGTCGACGAACTGTCGCGTGTAGTCGTCGCTCAGCGGAATGGAGTGGCGCAGCATCTTTCCGAGGGATGCGCCATCCCGAAACAGGAAAAACAGGAGATAGAGCATCAGTCCCATGCTGATGAAGAACTGCAGCGTATTCTGACCGAAGCTTAACAGACCGCCTGCAATTGACTGGCCAGCCTCCATCAGGCCAGACGAGAGCCGTGCCCACAACTCGGCAAAGCCATCAAGCTTCAGCGAAGTCAGCCAGGTGCCTACAAATTCAGGAAGCGCCGCCTGCAAACGTAGAAGATGAGCGTTCAGGTCAATTTCATTGCTGCTGATGCGCTGATAGAGGCTCGTCCCTTCCTCAATAAGGGATGCCAGGATACCGAGAGCCGGCAGGATAACGAGGCAGATGCAAAGGAGCAGCGTCAGCAATGCCGAGATCGTTGCGCGACCACCCAGCCACCGCTCCAGCCGCTTGTGGACGGGGAAGAAAAGGATCGCCAGGATGACGGCCCACAACACCGCTGTGTAATAGGGAATGAGAAGCCACACGAAAGCGACCGTCACGATCAGAAGGAGTACGTAGAAGCTTGCTCGCTGGATGGTCATTTGGGCACCTTCTTCTCGTCGGTTCGGCCTTGAGCCAATGGCGATGGTTTGAGGTCTTCGGTCCATCGCGCCAGGTGCTTGGTGGCCGTCAGTCGACGTCTTCCGTGACCACTTCGAAATGCGTCAGCGTTGCTGGCCCGAAGGCTGTCGAGAGCGCGACATCCGTGGCATCACGCCCCCTCGCCATCAGGATGCGACCGATACGCGGGACATTGTGGCGCGCATCGACGGTCCCACAGCGACCGCCGAGACAGACCTCGCACCAGGCGCTGAAATCGATGGGATGCGGATCCTTTGGCACGCCGATACCCCCCGAGGTAACCGGTGCAGCCGGGATGTTGAGGATCGGCAGAGCGTGATGGTGAGATGGGAGAAATCGCGGCAGACGCCTGTCCTGTCCACGAAGCCGCCGGGAGCCGTGCGGGTCGGGTCGGCCCTGTCATAATCGAAGACAAGATGGCCATGGATGAAGTCGAGGATGGCCTTCACCCGCGCCCAGCCCAGAGGCGTCGCAAAAAACTGCTTCCAGGCAAAATCGGCCAGACGGTCGGTCTCGCAGTAACGGCTCCCGAGCAGGAAAACCAGGACATCGTCGGGCAAGTCCGGAATTGGAAGCTGAACCGCCAGTTCGGGCAGGAATTCCGCCAAGCCACTGTCGCTCACGTCGAATTGGGCCGAGATCATCGTTCGGCCAGCAGGCGCCACGATCCGGCTGCAGGCATTGCCATAAGCATCGAGACAATCGCGCTGGGGGATCATGCGGTTAAAGGAGAGGGTTTGCTCGCTGCAGAGGTCCCGTTCCCTCGATGGGTGAACCTTGAGGACGAGCAGCATCGACGTCTCGTTCTGACAATCGCATTCGATGTTAAACCCTGCGCGAATCTTCATGGCACCATCTTTCTGCAATGCCGCCAAACCAGTTTATTCATGACAACGGTTGAGGCGCAGCGGCGTTCCTCTCCATCCCGGGATCGCGAATGGAGACACTTGTCAGCGTCACCCCGCCATGCAGCGGGAAAAGCCTCAGGCTGCGGTGCTGGTGTTCGAATGAAACGTCGCATGGGCCACAGTGACACTCATGCCTTTATCGCTGGATACAATCTGGACCCGCGCATCGAGCTGTTTCGCCAGCGCCTCGATGATCAAAGATCCGAGGCCAGATCCGGGCTCGGCCGGCTTTTCCGTCACGCTGCGACCGACACCGTTGTCAGCGACGACAAGCCGCCAGTCAGTGTCGCGTGTCTCATAGCTGACGAGAACCCTTTCAGACCCTGTGGACACCGGGAAGGCATATTTGATGGCATTGATGAGAAGTTCGGTCACGATCAAGCCGATGCTTACGGCGTTGCGTGACGGGATGGTGCTTTCACTGGCATGCAGATCAATCGAGATGGGCCGGCTATCCAGAATTATCGACTTTGCCAATCCGTCGCAGAGCTTCCGCAGATAGGCCGAAACTTCGATCTCGTCGACGCCATCCGTCAGGTGCAGGTAATTCTGCACCGTTGCGACCGACATGACGCGCTGGTGGGCGTCTTCGAGATGGCGGCGGCTTTCCTCGGACGTCACTGCACGGGCCTTGAGCATCAGGATGCTGGCGATGATCTGCAGGCTGTTGGCCACGCGGTGCTGCATTTCCTGGAAGAGAACGCGCTGTTGGACGAGCAATTCCTCCGTCCTCTCCAGCAGGGCCTGTTTCTCGGCTTCCGCCCGCCTGGCTTCGGTGATGTCGCGAAATGCAAGCAGCGTGTTCGGGGCGGAGGATCCACCGTAATCGACGGTTCGCGCCGACATCAGCAGCGTACGGCGTCCGATCTTGGCGACATCCCTGTCGAACTCGAAGGCGGATATCTCCGGATGATCCGGGATGGCTGCAGCAAGACGCTGGCGCAGCACCGGGATATCCCATTGGCGCCTATCCAGATCGAACAGGCTGATCCCATGTGAACGTCCAGGATCGATCTCGAAGGTGTCGAAGAAGGCGCTGTTGGCCGCTACCAGCCGCAAATGACTGTCGAGAACAACGAAGGGTTCCGGTATGCTTTCAACGATGGCGAGCGCGAGCCTTTTCGCGTCACTCGGGTCCCCGAATTGCTGCATCGGCTATCCCCTCCATCGCAGGGCTGACTATCGCAATTGACTTCTGGCCCGGCACACCGAGAAATACTAAGCCTCGTTGTTCCCTTTGGCCATAACAATCGACCTCTGTTGTTTGTCATACGGGTTGCAACCGCACCAGAAGAGACGGCTGGAGGGATCCGTTTTCGCCTGGCGCCGCAGGGCCCCGCGGCCCCGCAGATTCGATCGAATGTCCGAAACCCGAATGCTAGGCGCGTCGGGCCTTGCGGTTGGCATAGCGCCGATCACGCTCAGCCTTGCGAGCGGCCTCGTCCTCGAGCACCCGTGCAATGCGGTTTCTTTTCCACGGTTTCTCGCGCTTCTGTTTCAGTGCGTGCCGCCGCATCTGCGGCAGCCTGCCGGCAAGCCAGCAGGTGCATTGTGCCCATCGCCAACATCATGGCTTTCTTGGAGGGCCTGGATTTGATGGAGCAGCAGTTCCTCGCTGCGGCGGGCAACGACCTGATGGCACGGATTGGGTCACCGGCGAGCATCGACATGGCTGCCAAACGCAAAAAGCTCCTCGCGGGTTATGCTGAGGAGCTTTTGCAGAAGTTTCGGGAATGGGAGAACTTACAAGTTTCGTTGGTTGCGGGGGCAGGATTTGAAC
>NZ_JBTOLM010000008.1:0-102620 GCF_054551725.1 Rhizobium sp. CAU 1783
ACATGGACGGCAAGATCCAGATCGACCCGATGATCACCCACACCATGCCGCTCGAAGACATCAACAAGGGCTTCGACATGATGCACAAGGGTGAATCCATCCGCGGCGTCGTCGTCTATTGAGCGCGATGATGGAACTCGTGTCGCAAAACCAGTGCTTTGGCGGAACGCAGTCGGTCTACCGACATGCCTCCGAAGTCTGTGGGGGTGAGATGACCTTTGGTCTCTACCTGCCGCCGCTCGCCAGAAGCCGTCCGGTACCGCTGCTGTGGTATCTCTCGGGCCTGACCTGCACGCACGAGAATGCGATGACGAAGGCGGGCCTGCAGCGGCATGCATCGGAGCATGGGCTGGCCGTGGTCTTTCCCGACACGTCTCCGAGGGGCGAGGGCGTGGCGGACGACCAGGCCTATGACCTCGGTCAGGGCGCCGGTTTTTACGTCAACGCGACGCAGAAGCCCTGGGCGCGCCACTACCGGATGTATGACTACATCGTTTCGGAGTTGCCGGCACTCCTGCTGGAGAGCCAGCCGCTTAACGGCATTCATGGAATTACGGGGCATTCCATGGGCGGCCATGGCGCATTGACGATCGCCTTTCGCAACCCCGCGCAGTTCCGGTCGGTTTCGGCCTTTGCGCCGATCGTCAATCCGACTCGCTCGGATTGGGGGCGAAAGCAGTTTTCGGCCTATCTCGGCGACGACGAGGCGCACTGGGCCAATTACGACGCGTGCCTTCTGCTGGCGGAGCACGGATGGGATGGCGACATTCTGATCGATCAGGGCGCCACGGACCAGTTTCTGGAGCTGATCCGACCGGAAGCCATGGCGCAATTGATGGCGGAACGGCGCCAGCCCGGCATCCTGCGCATGCAGGCCGGCTATGACCACAGCTATTTCTTCGTCGCGAGTTTCGGCGAGGACCATGTGCGTTGGCATGCGGAGCGGCTTCGCGCCGCCTGAACACGAATGCCGCCGCTTCCCCTGCATCAAGACGGGAAGACGTTGCGGCTGGAATGCAGAGTGAGAGCGGGGACGGGCCGAAGATCGTGTCTGTTGCACCGTGCCCAAAACGGAGAGGAGGAAGAACCGGTCAGTGCATGCGGTCGCGGTTCGGGAAACCGATGCCGCCGGCCATGGGGGAATTCTCGCGGAGCCGATGCCGGGATGGAGGAGACCGAGAGGTCTTCCCGGCGCGAGGGGGGTGAATGACCCCGATCGGTAACACCCAACGGGAGGATATGATGAAACGACTTCTCATAATGCTTGCAGCGCTGTCGATCGGCGGCGCGCAGGTCGCAGTCGCAAATTCGGACCTGCAGGCCAAGATCGATGACCCGAACCAATGGGTTATCCAGACTGGCGACTATGCCAACCAGCGATACTCGAAGCTTGACCAGATCAACAAGGACAACGTCAACAAGCTCCAGGTCTCCTGGACCTTCTCGACCGGTGTCCTGCGTGGTCACGAAGGGTCTCCGCTGGTCATCGGCGACATGATGTATGTTCATTCGCCGTTCCCCAACACGGTCTTCGCGCTGGATCTCAGCAAGGAAGGCCAGATCGTCTGGAAGTACGAGCCCAAGCAGGATCCGGACGTCATTCCGGTGATGTGCTGTGACACCGTCAACCGCGGCGTGGCCTATGCGGACGGCAAGATCTTCCTTCATCAGGCCGATACCACCGTCGTCGCGCTCGATGCCAAGACGGGCAAGGTGGTCTGGAGCGTCAAGAATGGCGATCCGAAGAAGGGCGAAACCAACACCGCGACGGTTCTGCCCGTCAAGGACAAGGTGATCGTCGGCATCTCCGGTGGTGAGTTCGGCGTCCGAGGTTCTGTCACGGCCTATTCGATGGCCGACGGCAAGCTCCTGTGGCGCGGTTACTCGATGGGCCCGGACAGTGACACGCTGATGGACCCGGAAAAGACCACCCACCTCGGCAAGCCGGTCGGCAAGGATTCCGGCCTGACCACCTGGGAAGGTGACCAGTGGAAGATCGGCGGCGGCACGACCTGGGGCTGGTACTCGTATGACCCGGAACAGAACCTGGTCTATTACGGCTCCGGCAACCCCTCGACGTGGAACCCGGCACAGCGTCCCGGCGACAACCGCTGGTCCATGACGATCTGGGCCCGCGATGTCGACACAGGCATGGCGAAATGGGTCTACCAGATGACGCCGCATGACGAGTGGGACTATGACGGCATCAACGAGATGATCCTGACGCAGCAGAAGATCGGTGATGCCGATCGCAAGTTGCTCACGCATTTCGACCGCAACGGCTTCGGCTATACACTCGACCGCGTGACCGGCGAGCTGCTGGTGGCCGAAAAGTATGATCCGGCCGTCAACTGGGCGACGGAAGTCGTCATGGATCCGAAGTCCGATCAGTATGGCCGTCCGCAGGTCGTTGCACAGTACTCGACCGAGCAGAACGGTGAAGACGTGAACTCGACGGGCATCTGCCCGGCGGCTCTCGGCTCCAAGGACCAGCAGCCTGCGGCCTACTCGCCGAAGACCGAGCTGTTCTACGTACCGACCAACCACGTCTGCATGGACTACGAACCCTTCCGCGTCAGCTATACCGCCGGCCAGCCCTATGTCGGGGCGACACTGTCGATGTACCCGGCTCCGGAAAGCCATGGCGGCATGGGCAACTTCATCGCCTGGGACAACAAGGAAGGCAAGATCAAGTGGTCGCTGCCCGAGAAGTTCTCGGTCTGGTCCGGTGCTCTTGCCACCGCCGGCAACGTGGTCTTCTACGGCACGCTCGAAGGCTACCTGAAGGCCGTCGATGCCGATACCGGCAAGGAGCTTTATCGCTTCAAGACTCCGTCGGGCATCATCGGCAACGTCATGACCTACAGCCATGGCGGCAAGCAGTATGTGGCGGTGCTCTCGGGCGTCGGCGGTTGGGCCGGCATCGGTCTCGCAGCCGGTCTCACCAACCCGAATGAAGGCCTCGGCGCTGTCGGCGGCTATGCGGCACTCAGCGACTATACAGCGCTTGGCGGCACGCTGACGGTCTTCGCGCTGCCGAACTGACGCTTACTAGCCCAAAAACTGGCGCGGGACCTGACGACCCGCGCCAGTTCCTTCTCAAGGCCCAAAAGGACAGATCATGACCCGACTTGCCAAAGCGATGCCGATTGCCCTTGCCGCACTGCTCTTTGCCAGCGCAGCCTTGCCACAGGATGCGGAGCAGAAGCCGGACAATATCACTGCGGTGACCAACGAGAACGGTCGCTATCTGACCGCCGACGGCATCCCGACCTACAAGATCGCGCCGGATGGCACGATCGACTGGCTGACCTATTCCGGTTTCCGCCGCTATCATTCTGAATGCCATGTCTGTCATGGACCGGAAGGCGAGGGATCGAGTTATGCGCCCGCGCTCAAGAACTCGGCGGTCGCCATGGACTACTACGATTTCGTCGATGTGGTCACGAACGGTCGCAAGAAGGTGGATGCCTCACACAACTCCGTCATGCCGTCCTTCGGCGATAACGTGAACGTCATGTGCTATCTCGACGACATCTATGTCTACCTGAAGGCGCGCGGTACCGATGCGCTGCCGAGAGGTCGGCCAGGCAAGAAGGAGACAAAATCCGATGCGATCCGTCAAGCGGAAGCCGACTGCCTCGGCCACTAGGCGGCTCGCGACCTTGGTCGCGCTGACGACACTCGCCTGCGGCGAGACGGGCGCACTCGCGCAGACATCGGATCTCGTGTCGAAATCGGCGTTGCGGGTTTGTGCCGATCCGGCCAATCTGCCGATGTCCGACCGTTCCGGCGCCGGTTTCGAAAACAAGATCGCCGAGCTTCTCGCTGCGGAACTCAAGCTTCCCTTGCAATACACCTGGTTTCCGATGGCGACAGGCTTCATTCGCAAGACGCTTCAGGCCAACAAGTGCGACGTCGTCATCGGCTATGCCCAGGGCGACGAAATGGTGCTCAACACCAACCATTATTACACCTCCGGCTATGTCCTGATCGTGTCTCGGGACGGGCCGCTTGCCGGGGTGACGGCGATCGGCGACCCGCTGCTCAAGGACAAGCGGGTCGGGGTGGTGGCCGGCAGCCCACCTGCGACCCACATGGCCCTTCGTGGGCTGATGTCGAAGGCGAAGGGCTACGACCTAATGGTCGACCGGCGCTACCAGGATCCGGCTGGTGATATGCTTGCCGATCTGGAGGCTGGGACGATCGATGCCGCGATCCTTTGGGGGCCGATCGGTGGACCGCTGGTAAAGCGCGATCATCCGAAGCTCAAGCTGACGCCGCTCCTGGCCGAGCCGCTGCCGCCCCGCCTCTATTATCGCATCACGATGGGCGTGCGGCAGGGTGAAAAGGTCTGGGAACGCAAGCTGAACTCGCTGATCCGTCGCAACCAGGCGAAGATCAACGCTGTCCTTTCGGAGGCAGGGGTTCCCCTTCTCAACGACATGGGCACAGGACCGCTGGAGGCACCGAAGTGAGAAGCGCGCTCGGCTTCTGCGTCGTTCTGGTGGGTCTCGGCCTCGCTCTGCCGGCGAAGGCGGAGGAGCCGCCGGCTGCCCCTATGGTGGAAGAACCGGTCGGTTATCGCGAGGATGCTTACAGGGCGCCCGTTCCGGCAACGCTTTCTGGTGCCTCGGTCGTCACGACGACCGAGGCCCACGCGCTCTGGGAGGGAGGCAATACGGCATTCGTCGATGTCCTGCCGCGCACGCCAAAACCTGCGGATCTGCCGGCGGGCACGATCTGGAAGGAAAAGCCGCATGTCTCGATCAAGGGTGCGCTCTGGCTGCCGAACACCGGCTACGGAAAACTGGCCGACGTAACGCTTGCCTATTTCCGGCAAGGCCTTGAAAAAGCGACGGGCGGTGACGTCAAAGCGCCTCTGTTGTTCTTCTGCCTGCCCGACTGCTGGATGTCCTGGAATGCCGCCAAACGCGCGGTCTCGCTCGGATACACGCGCGTCTATTGGTATCCTGAAGGCAGTGACGGGTGGGCGGCGGCCGGCCATCCGACGGAGACCTTGAGACCGGAGCCCGGCGGGGAATAACCTCACTGCGACGTAAGCCGTACGATCCTTAGGGTGCCTGTGTCACGGCTTTGCAGGAGCGCTGTCTCCGGCAAAGATGGTGCCCGTCCGGCGGGATATGAACTGGCCGAAAGCGCGTGGACCGTCGCCGGTTGGAATGGAGCCCGTCACCTCGAGCGTGTCCGCGTCGATCACCGACAGTGTATTGGAATCCCAGTTGGCGACGATGACGTGGCGGCCGTCTGCCGTCGTGTCGATACCTTCGGGGTAACCATCGACGGGGATGACCTTGACTGGGACATAGGTCTTTGAATCGAAGACGCTCACGCTGTCGTCATACTGATTGGTGACGAAGCCGTGGCTTCCGGCAAAGGCGATGCCGTAAGGCCTTGATTTTGTCCGAACCTTGCCGAGGACCTTTCCGCTTTCCGGGCTGATCGCCGTGACGGCATCGCTGCCGACATCGGCGGAAAAGAGGCGTCCGTCCGGGGCGAAGGCCAGGCCAAACGGGCGCTCACCGACGGTGACGCGGTGGCGGAGAGCGAGTGTCTCGGCATCGAAGATCGAAACCTGGTTGGAATCGCGGTCGGCGGTTGCCAGATGGCGACCGTCGGGCGAAAGGGCAAGCCCTGCCGGGGCACTTCCGGTCGTCAGGCTTTGCCGCAGGGCAAGATCATCGGCACCGAGCACCCAGACGCGTGCATTGTACCAGTCGGAGACGAAAAGCCGGTTGCGGGTGTCATCGACGGCGACGCCGATCGGTCCCCCGTCGAGCCGAATTTCCGCGTGTGGGGCGCCACCGTCGAGATCGAAGCGCCGCAGGGTCTTGCTGTCGGGGCTTACGGTGAAGACCGATTTCAGGCGGTCCGAGACGGCAACGCCGGCCGGCATGCCCGGAACGGGGATGCGCCGGATTTCCTCCATTTGCTCGAGGTCGATGACGCTCAGGTCACTGGAAGACTGGTTTGTGACATAGGCGTAGTCAGCGAGCGACGGTCGCGGCATCACGGATGCCGTGACCAGTCCGAGCGCAATCATGAGGCTATTTGCCGAACTTCGCTTCAAGGGCATCGAGACCTGCCTTGTAGACCGCCGTGACTGCTGCAATTGCCGCCGCATCGTTGAGGTTTTCCGGCGGGTCGTTGTTCGGATAGCCGCGGTAGAAGGCGCCACGCCACTCGACATGCGAGCCACCGCCGGCGCCCGGGGTGACGGTCAGGTGGGAGGAATAGTTGGTGACCGGCAGGACCGACACGTCGACGGCCGTGATCCGGTACGAATAGCTCATCTTGGTGGCATCATATTTGTAGAGCTCCTCCGCGATGGTCGGGCCGCCCTCCTTGCCAAGCGTCAGGGTGCGCGTCGCACCGATCGTGTTATCGCCCTTGCCCGTCGCCGAAAAGACCGCCGGATGCCAGCTCATGTCCTGGAAATTGCCGATCGTCGCCCAGACCGTCTCCGGCGGCGCCTTCACGTCGATCGCAAGCGAGAGCTTCTGCCGGGTCGGGCCGTGCGCCAAGGCAAGCGACGGCAGCAGGAGCAGAAATGTCAGCAGGAAATGACGAAGCAGGCGCATGGGTTTCCTCACATTTTCTTGAACATATGGTTCTTCAGGATGTAGTTTAGGCCGCGAAGCCAGCTCTGATCCGTGTTGGAGCGGATGTCGACGGCAAGTCCGCGCAGCATCTCCCCGCTTTCGACATCGCGCAGCACGAGATTCATCGAGAGAATCAGGTTGGAGACCTTCTGCACCTCACCCACCAGCACATAGTCGGCGCCGAGTTCCGCAGCCATTCTCCGCTCGCAGCCGTAGCAGTGGGCAGGGTTGGTAACCGTGCGGAGTTCGTCTGCGACCGGATCGTTCTCGATGATGCGGAAACCCTCTTCCGCAAAGCGCTTGCGCACCTCTTCTTCCAGCAGTTGTGTTCGCGCCGTCTGGTCGGGGCGCACTCCGTCATAGGCACCCTCGGTGGACGTATCGATGAAGGTCATGCCGAAAAAGGCGATCCGCGCTCCGGGCATCAATGGTTTGTCCAGCGCGGCCATGGCAAACGCGGGGATCAGAAGCAGACAGAGGGTCATCAGAATGCGCTGCATGCTTCCCAGCCTAACACAGCGGCAGGGCCGCACCACGATCCATAAGTATCGGTTTCGTGCCACAAACCTCGCTGCTATTCTCCACTTTAGGATGAGTCAGGACGATTGGGAGGTCATTCCGGCTATGCCTAACCCGCGGCTTACGCTCGCCCTGTTTACTGCTGCCCTTTTTGCTGCGCCCACATGCTGGGCCCTGGAGGTCAAGACCGCGGTCCTGCGGGTCGATCGCCCGTCCCTGCCACCGATCTCGCGTCTCGACGTGGCGCCGGACGATCTCGGCTTCGCCGGAGCCGAGCTCGGAAACGAAGACAACGGGACCACCGGGGCCTTCACGGGGATGGATTATCAGCTGACGACAAAGGTCGTTCCTCCGGAAGAGGCGGAGGCGGCCTTCGATGCGTTGAGGGCGCAGGGCGTCAGCCTGTTCGCCGTCATCTCTGACGGCGCCACATTGAAGGCACTGGCCGACCGCGCGGGGCCGGATGTGCTCATCCTGAATGCCGGTGCGAGAGACGATGCGCTGCGCGATGGCGACTGCCGGGCGAATGTCCTGCACGTCTCCCCGAGCCGTTCGATGCTGTCCGACAGCGTGATCCAGTTCCTGATGTGGAAGAAGTGGTCGCGGATCCTGCTGATCTCCGGCTCGCATCCGGAAGACAAACTGTTGGCCGAGAGTTACAGAAAGTCGGCAGCGAAGTTCGGGGCGAAAATCGTCGAAGAACGCGAATTCCTCGACACCGGTGGTGCCCGGCGCACGGATACCGGCCATGTGCTGGTGCAGAAACAGATCCCGGTCTTCACCCAGGATGCCGAGGAGCACGACGTCACGGTGGCCGCCGATGAAACGGACGTGTTTGCGGCCTATTTGCCCTATCATTCCTGGGACCCCCGGCCTGTTGCCGGATCGGCGGGCCTGATGCCTCTCTCCTGGCATCCGGCGCACGAATCCTGGGGCGCGACCCAGTTCCAGCGCCGTTTCGAAAAGCTTGCGCGCCGCGGCATGCGGGAAGAGGATTACCAGGCCTGGCTTGCCATGCGGGTGATCGGCGAGGCGGTGACGCGATCGGGCAAGGCCGATGCTGCGTCGATCCGTGCTTACGCTCTGTCGGATGAATTCGAGCTTGCCGCCTTCAAGGGGCAGAAGCTCACCTTCCGCTCCTGGAATGGCCAGATGCGCCAGCCGATCCTGCTCGGCGATGGGCGGATCACGGTCTCGGTGTCTCCCCAGGATGGATATCTGCACCAGCATTCGCCGCTCGATACACTTGGCATCGACCAGCCCGAAACCACCTGCCGCGCCTTTGGAGGATAGTATGAAATCAGCCTGGACGATCCTGCCTGCCGCCCTGCTGTTGGCCGGACCTGCGCTCGCGAACAAGGTTTTCGTCACCAACGAGCGCGGCAACAGTGTGACGGTGCTCGACAGCAAGACCTGGGAGAAGATCGGCGAGTTTCCGGCAGGCAACCGGCCGCGGGGCATTACCATCAGCCCCGACGGCAAGGAGCTCTATGTCTGCGCATCGGATGACGATGCCGTTCGGGTCTTCGACCCGGAGACCTACAAGGAGCTTCACACGCTGCCGTCTGGTCCTGATCCCGAACTCTTCGCGCTCAATCCTTCGGGGAACCCTCTCTATATCGCGAACGAGGACGACAATCTGGTGACCGTCGTCGACACGAAGAGCCACCAGGTGCTCGCGGAGATCCCGGTCGGCGTAGAGCCTGAGGGCGTGGCGGTCAGTCCGGACGCCAAGACGCTGATCAACACGTCGGAAACGACCAACATGGCGCATTTCATCGACACATCGACGTTTGAGATCGTGCACAACGTGCTTGTCGATCAGCGTCCGCGCTATGCCGAATTCACCGCGGACGGGAAGAAGCTGTATGTCAGCGCGGAAATCGGCGGCACCGTTTCCGTCATCAATCTCGGCGGCGAGGGTGAACCCAAGGTCGACAAGAAAATAACCTTCGAGGTCCCGGGGGTGCTGCATGAATGGTTGCAGCCGGTCGGCATCAAGGCGACGAGCGACGGGTCCCGTATCTTCGTGGCGCTCGGTCCCGCCAATCGGGTCGCGGTGATCGACGCCAAAACCGATGAAGTGCTCGATTACCTGCTTGTGGGCCAGCGGGTGTGGCAGATGGCGTTCACACCGGGGGAGGAGTTCCTCGTGGTAACCAACGGCAATTCCAATGACGTCAGCATCATCGATGTGAAGGCGGAAAAAGTCATTCGTTCCGTACCGGTCGGCGAGCAGCCCTGGGGGGTCGTGGTCGCGCCGAACTGACCGGCCCAAGATCCGTTTTTGATGGGAGAAATTTTCAGATGAACAAAAGCTTCACCGTTCTCGCCGCTACGTTTTCGGCCCTCTATCTGGCAAGCCCTATGATGGTTGTTTCTGCCACGGCAGCACCGCTCTGCGACAAGCTCGGCTTTGCCGGCCTTCTGGCCAAATGCAACCGCGGCGAACCGATCGAGATCACGCTCGCGTCCGGCAAGCCGCTCGGCAAGGGCGACGTGGCCCTGCAGTCCGGCGCCTATTACGAGATGAAGATCACCGCGGATGGTTCCGCCGAACTGGCCATTTCGGGCGCTCCCTTCTTCCGGGCGATCTGGATGAACGAGATCGTGATCAACGGCATAGAGGTGCGGCCGATGGCGGTCGACAGCCTGGAATTCGACGAGGCCGGTGTTGCGACCATGTCGTTCATCGCGATCAAGCCGGGCAGCTACGAGGTTCGCATTCCGAACACCACGAGCGACAGCCAGAAGATGACGATCACCATTCAGTAAGCCATGACAGACAGAAGGAACAATACGATGAAGGTGATTTCGATAGCGTTTCTGGGTTTGATGTTGGCCGTACCCTCTGTTGCTTCGGCGGCGGAGGTTGCTGCCGACAAGCAGAAGGCGATCCAGGACATGCTGAAGACCATGCAATGCGAGGTGGATCCCGCCAATATCGAAGCCTCGGGCGAGGGGTTTGAGCTCGACGACGTGTTCTGCGCCGACGGGCAGTATGACATGGATCTCAATGCCGATCTGTCGGTTGCCGAGAAACGCAAGGAATAGTCCGACCACCGCACGGCGGTGCGAATCGTGTAGAAAGCGGTCGGACAAGGAGCCCGGCACGGCTGGTCGCCGCGGCAGGGGAGGAGGAGCAATGGATAACTTGAGAGGTTTGTTCGCAGGCTGTCTCCTGGCGCTCGGTTTGTCGAGCGCCGTCATGGCCGAGGATCTGCCGAAACTTCGTGCCGCGATGCTGGCGTCTGGCACGGTCAACTGGGAGATCAGCACGATCAAGGCGAATGGGTTCGACAAGGCGAACGGATTCGAGATGGCGGTGCAGGACTATGCCGACAACGGGGCAACGCGCGTCGCCTTCGAAGGCGGCGACGCCGACACTATGGTCGCCGACTGGATCTGGGTCGCCTATCAGCGTGCCGCCGGCAAGGACTATGTCTTCATCCCCTACTCCCGTGCCGTGGGAGGTCTCGTCGTCAAGGATGACAGCCCCGTCAAGGCGCTGCCGGATCTCGCCGGGCAGAAGATCGGGATTGCCGGTGGTCCGCTCGACAAGAGTTGGCTCATCCTGCGTGCCTACGCGAAGAAGAAGCATGACATGGATCTCGCCGGTGCGACCGAACAGGTCTTCGGGGCTCCGCCATTGATCTTCAAGGCAGCACTTTCCGGCGAGACCGCCGGCGCGGTCAATTTCTGGCATTTCCTGGCGAAAATGAAGGCCAAAGGCATGCATGATCTCGTCACGGTTTCCGATGCTGCGACCGAGCTCGGGCTCGATCCGGATACACCGCTGCTGGGCTATGTGCTGAAGGGCGAATTCGTCAAAGCGCACCCGGAGGTCGCGCAGGGGCTCTACAAGGCGTCCTCCGCGGCCAAGAACCTGCTGCGCACCGACGACAAGGCCTGGGATGGCCTGCGTGGCCAGATGAACGCGGCCGATGATGCCGAGTTTACCGCCCTGCGCGACGGCTATCGGGCCGGCATTCCGAGCGGCAAGCCGATCGACGAGGCGGCGGCCGACCGGTTCCTGCGGCTGATGGCCGAGCTCGGCGGCGAGGAGCTCGTGGGGAAGGCAACCACATTGCCGGAAGGGGTGTTCCTGCACCTTGAGTGAAACGCTGAAAAACGCCGCGGTCGTTCGCACATTCTCGCTCGGACTGATCCTCCTGATGTGGACGGTCGCGGCAACGTTGACGGCGGATGCGAGTGTCTTGCCGCAACCCTGGGCGCTCACCGATCCGTTCGTCCGGGCCGTTGGTTCGGGTGACCTGCCCTATCATCTCGCGATGACCCTTTTTCGCGTTGTTGCCGCTTTCCTGCCTGCGATGCTGATCGGTGTGGCGATCGGCTACCTGATGGGACGTTATCCGGGCGCGGACCGGTGGCTCGATCCCTGGCTGGTCGTCTTTCTCAACCTGCCGGCGCTGGTGCTGATCGTGCTGTGCTATCTGTGGATCGGTCTCAACGAGACGGCGGCGATCCTTGCCGTCGTGCTCAACAAGATCCCGAACGTGGCGACCCTCTTGCGGGAGGGCGCGCGCGCGCTCGATCCGAATCTCGACGCCATGGCGAGCGTCTTCCGGATGCGACCGATGGCACGGCTTCGCCATGTGATCCTGCCGCAGCTTGCGCCGTTCATCGCCGGGGCCGCGCGCTCCGGCGTCGCGGTGATCTGGAAGATCGTGCTGGTGGTCGAGTTTCTCGGCCGTTCCAGCGGGATCGGCTTCCAGATCCACTTCTACTTCCAGCTCTTCGACGTTGCGATGGTGCTCGTTTATGCGCTGACCTTCATCGTCGTCATGTTGATGGTCGAGGCCCTGATCCTGCAGCCGGTCGAACGGCGGGCGCGGGCCTGGAGGACGGCATGATCAGGATCGATGTGCGACGCAAGGCCTTTGGCGAGACGGCGGTCCTGAAGGACGTCCGGTTCGAGATGCGGCCGGGCGAGGCAGTCGCGATCCTCGGACCTTCGGGCGTCGGCAAGTCGACCTTGCTGCGTGTGATCGCCGGCATCGACCATGACTTTGAAGGTCAGATCGTGCGACCGCAGGACGTCGCCATGGTGTTTCAGGAGCCAGTCCTGCTGCCGTGGCGACAGGTCCTGGAAAACCTGACGATCGTTCATCCCGAACTCGACCGTGATGCAGCCATGGCTGCGCTTCGCCGCGTCGGCATTGCCGACAAGGCTGATCTTTTCCCCGGACAGCTCTCGCTTGGTCAGCAGCGTCGACTGGCCCTGGCGCGGGCCTTCGCAGGTCGCCCGTCGCTCCTCGTCATGGACGAGCCCTACGTATCGCTGGATCCGCAGACGTCGGAGGAGATGCTGGAACTCACCGAGGCGCTGATTGCGGAGACACGGCCGGCAATCATTCTCGTCACCCATTCAGAGGCGGAGGCGAAGCGCCTGGCCGGGCGCACCCTTCGTCTCGTCGGGCAACCCGCGACTATCATCGACTCCGGGGGCGGGCAGCTCTTTGCCGGGCGGGAGGGATAGCCATGCCGGGCCTCGACATCAGCCATGTCAGTTTTCGCTATGGCAAGCGTCGGGCGCTCGATGACGTCAGATTCACAGTCGAGCCCGGCCGTTTCTGTGCCTTGCTCGGGCCGAACGGTGCCGGTAAGTCGACATTGTTCGCACTCCTGACGCGGCTGATCGTCGCCGACGAGGGGACCATCAACATCGCCGGTTTCGATATCGCGCGATCGCCGCGCGCAGCACTTGCACGGATCGGCGTCGTCTTCCAGCAACCGACCCTCGATCTCGACATGACCGTGCGGCGCAATCTGCGTTATTTCGCCGGGCTTCACGGATTGTCCGGTCGGCCGGCCTCTCTCGCCATCGATGCTGCGTTGACCCAACTCGGTATGGCCGAGCGCGCCGACGAAACGGTCAGGGCACTCAACGGCGGCCATCGGCGGCGCATGGAGATCGCCCGCGCCCTCATTCACGGCCCCGACATTCTGCTGCTCGACGAGCCGACGGTCGGCCTCGATGCGGCGTCGCGAAAGGCGATCACGGATCATGTCCATGACCTGGCAGACAGCGGGCTCGCCGTGCTTTGGGCCACGCATCTTGTCGACGAGATTGCGCCCACCGATCAGGTCGTGGTGCTCCATCGCGGCCGGGTGCTCAGCAATGGAGGTGCGGCCGAGCTGGCGGAAGAACGGGGGCTTGCAAAGGCCTTTCTCACCATGACCGCCGAAGGGGACGAGGTAAGCCCATGAAAGCGTGGTTCGTCGCCCTGATCGCCATCGTGACGCGCGAGAACATGCGGTTCGTGCGTCAGCGCGGGCGTTTCCTCGCTGCGCTCGTTCGTCCGCTGGTCTGGCTCATCGTTTTTGCCGCCGGCTTTCGCGCCGCTCTCGGCGTGTCGATCATCCCGCCCTACCAGACCTATATTACCTACGAGGTCTACATCCTTCCCGGTCTGTGCGGCATGATCCAGCTTTTCAACGGGATGCAGTCGTCGCTCTCCCTGGTCTACGATCAGGAGATGGGCTCGATGCGCCTGCTCCTGACCTCGCCCCTGCCGCGCTGGTGGCTGTTGTTTTCCAAGTTGCTTGCCGGTGTCATCGTCTCCATCCTGCAGGTGATGGTCTTTCTTGGGATTGCCGCGCTGACCGGCATCGAGCTGCCACCGCTCGGCTATGTGGCGGTCCTGCCGGCGCTGCTTCTCAGCGGGCTGATGCTCGGGGCTTTCGGATTGCTGATTTCCTCGACCATCCGCCAGCTGGAGAATTTTGCCGGCGTGATGAACTTCGTCATCTTTCCGATGTTCTTCCTGTCGTCTGCGCTTTATCCGCTCTGGAAAATGGCCGAGAGTTCGCCGCTGCTCCGCGACATCTGCGCCTACAATCCCTTTACCTACGCGGTCGAACTCATCCGCTTTGCGCTCTATGGCGAGTTGAATGTGGAAGCCCTTGCCTGGGTCTGCGGATGCTTCGTCGTCTTCATGCTTGCTGCGCTCTGGGGGTATGACCCCGCGCGGGCGATGCTGCGGTCACGTGGCTGAACGTTCGGCTATCTGATGCGGCCAGCGGGCAGGCCGCCGAAAACCGCCACTTTCCGCTATGTTGCCGTTCCCCCTGTTTGCTCCGATCCTGTCCAAGGCTCGAGACGCCAGAGATGTCTGGAGCATAGGAGGAGGAACCCATGATCAAGTTGCATCCGTCCATCGACAACGGCTTTCCGCCTGCCAAGCCGGGCTTTTCCGGCGGCACGCTGAAGTGCAAGTGCGCCACCAATCCGGTGACGGTGGAAATCAGCTCACAGACCGCCCATAACCATGCCTGCGGCTGCACCAAATGCTGGAAGCCGAAGGGTGCGATCTTCGCTCAGATCGCCGTGGTCTCGCGCGACAAGGTGAAGGTCACGTCCGGCGCCGACAAGCTGCAGATCGTCGATCCGAGCGCCACGATCCAGCGCTATGCCTGCAAGGACTGCGGGACGCACATGTATGGCCGCATCGAGAACACCAAACATCCCTTCTACGGCCTCGACTTCGTGCACACGGAACTCAGCGACGAGACCGGCTGGTCGCCGCCGGAATTTGCTGCTTTCGTATCGTCGGTCATCGAGAGCGGTGTCAGCCCCGACAAGATGTCGGAAATCCGGGCTCGCCTGAACGAGTTGGGACTGCCTCCCTATGACGCGCTGTCGCCGGCGCTCATGGATGCGATCGCCACCCATATCGCCAAGCAGTCGGGTGCACTTGCAGCCTGACGCGAGGCCTATCGCTCCTCCCCCAGGCCCCGCCCTGGCCGTTTCCTCAGGAAGCGAACCAAGGGTGGGGTTTGAGGTGCCTGGCCGCTCTCATTACGGGAGAGGCCTGAGACATTGAAAGCCGCCGATAGCTGATCGGCGGTTTTTCTTCGCTTGATCGAAGCTGATGGGGGATTGTCCGCCGGGGGCAGACATTGGAGGCGAAATCAGGACAGGGCCGTCTGCCCGTCCGTTGACCAGGAGGGGTCAATCTTCCACTTGATCGAACAACCGATCGAGGCGTGTTGCTCCTGCGGTCCCCTTGCCGTGCCGGCGACCGCGATCATCGCCTTGTATAGGTCCCGCCTGAGGCCCGGTTGGGCCGCCTCCTTGCGCGAGGCATCGAGGCGTCCGCGATATTGCAGCTCCAACGCCCTGTTGAAGCCGAAAAAATCCGGCGTGCAGACGGCGCCGTAGGCGCGCGCGACCGACTGGTCCTCGTCATGGAGATATGGGAACGGAAGGGCGTGTTCGTCGGCAAACGCCTTCATCTTGCCGAAGGAGTCGTCGGGATAGGCATCCGCGTCATTGGCGTTTATGGCGACGAACCCGATCCCGTAGGTCTCCAGGTCAATTGCGTCACGCACGATACGGTCGATCACGGCCTTCACGTAAGGGCAGTGATTGCAGATGAAGGCGACGACCAGGCCGTTCGGGCCGGCGCAATCGAAGAGCGAGTGCGCCCGGCCGTCGACGCCGGGCAACCGGGCATCCACGGCCTTCCAGCCGAAGGCGCAGAGGGGCGCGATTGCTGCCATCTGTCCGCTCCGTCATTCACGCCGCGCGGCGGACGCCATCGGACGTTCGCCTCAGCGCCGCGATGTTGGTGGCATAGGCGTCCGGTCCGCCCTTGAAGACCGACGAGCCGGCGACGAGCACGTCGGCGCCGGCTCGGGCGACGAGCGGGGCGGTCTCGGGGGTCACGCCGCCGTCGATTTCGATCAGGATCGGGCGTTCGCCGATCATCGCCTTGATGCGGGCGACCTTGTCCACGACGGACGGAATGAAGGCCTGACCGCCGAAGCCGGGATTGACGGTCATCAGGAGGATGAGGTCGAGGCGGTCGAGCACGTATTCGATGACGTTTTCCGGGGTCGACGGATTGAGCGACACGCCCGCCTTGCAGCCGAGGTCGCGTATGGCCTGCAGCGAGCGGTCGAGATGCCGGGTGGCCTCGGCATGCACGGTGATGACGTCGCAACCCGCATCGGCAAAGGCCGCCAGATAGGGATCGCAGGGTTCGATCATCAGGTGGCAGTCGAAGACCCGGTCGGTGCGATTGCGGATCGACTTGATGACCGGAGGGCCGAAGGTGATGTTGGGGACGAAATGGCCGTCCATGACGTCGAGGTGGATCCAGTCCGCGCCGGCTCGGCAGACCGCTTCGACCTCCTCGCCGAGGCGCGAAAAGTCGGAGGACAGCATCGACGGGGCAATGATGGTCTGCGCACTCATGGTTTTTCCTGTCCGGGTTCTGCGGTTGCTCTGGGTCTCATGGAAAAGACGCGGCTTGCGGCAATATCGCGGTCGATGATGGTCGAGAGCTGTTCGGCGTTGACCGGACCTTTCGCCTCTTCGAAGAGGCGGTTCGCCTGGCGAAGTCGCGCCCGGTCGAGCGCATTGCGGATCGATCGGGCATTGGCGAAGTGCGGCTGGCTGCGGCGCCGAGTGATATAGTCCGCCATGACCGCGGTGGCATTGCCGTCGAGATGATAGCCCTGGCGCTGGAGCATGTTTTCAGCGATCGATAAGAGCTCGTCGTCGGCATAGTCGGGAAAGTCTATGTGGTGGGCGATCCGCGAGCGGAAGCCCGGATTGCTTTCGAAGAAGCGATCCATGCGGTCGGCATAGCCGGCGAGGATGACCACGAGGTCGTCGCGGTTGTTTTCCATGACCTGCAGGAGGATCTCGATCGCTTCCTGACCGTAGTCGCGTTCGTTGTCCGGCCGATAGAGGTAATAAGCCTCGTCGATGAAGAGCACGCCGCCCATGGCCTTCTTGAGGATTTCCTTGGTCTTCGGGGCGGTGTGACCGATGTACTGGCCGACGAGATCATCACGGGTGACGGAGACGAGGTGGCCCTTGCGGATGTATCCGAGGCGGTGGAGCAGGTCGGCCATGCGCAGGGCCACCGTCGTCTTGCCGGTGCCGGGATTGCCGGTGAAGCTCATGTGGAGTGACGGGGCCTCGTGGGAGAGGCCCATGGCGCGACGGGCGCGCTCGACCAGGAGAAGCGCCGCGGTCTCTCGAATCCGCCGTTTGACCGGCTTCAGGCCGACGAGATCGCGATCGAGTTCTTCGAGAATGTCTGCGACGCCCGAGGTGCGGTATTCCTCGGCGAGGTCGACCGAAGTCGGCAGCTTCTCTTCCGGGGCGGATCGTTCGGGCATCGCCATGGCTCAATCTCTCCTCAGATGCGTGTCGACCAGGAATAGCTCTGGGAGCGACCCCGGGTGTCCGTGCGGGTCATGGCGAGTGTCGGCTCGCTGTCCGGGCGGTCGACGATGAAGGACATCGTCACCGTCTCGAAGCCGCGGTTTGAATCAAAGGCGTTGAGCCGGATGTAGTGCTGCGGATTGGCCTTGCGGCAGTCGTCCAGCTCCATCATCACGCCCTTGGCGTCCCGGAGGTCGAACATGGGATGCCCCCACATTTCCCAATAGGTGTTCCGCGGATGGGGGTCGTCGGTGTATTCGATACCGATGGCCCAGCCCTTGCGCAGGCAGTATTCCACCTGCGCGGTGATCTGTTCGTCGGTCAGGTCCGGCAGGAACGAGAAGCAGCCCTGGGTAATACGCATTATCGTTTCTCCTTCTTGTCTCGTTCGGTCAGGCGACACTGACACTCGGCACGAAGTCCGAGGTGTCGGTCGGGGTGTAGTTGAAGCTGATATTGCCCCAGGTATCGAGAGCGGCTTCCAGCGGCTTGCACCATTTGGCGGCGGCTCTCAGGATCTCCGGCCCTTCGTTGGCGATGTCGCGACCCTCGTTGCGGGCCAGCACCATGGCCTCGAGAGCCACGCGGTTTGCGGTGGCGCCGGCCTGGATGCCCATCGGATGGCCGATCGTGCCGCCGCCGAACTGCAGCACCACGTCGTCGCCGAAAAGGTCGAGCAACTGGTGCATCTGGCCGGCATGAATGCCGCCCGAGGCGACCGGCATGACCTTCTTGATGTCGCCCCAGTCCTGCTCGAAGAAGATGCCGCGCTGGAGGTCGACCTCGTTCTTGGTTTCGCGGCAGACATTGTAGTAACCCTGCACGGTCAGCGGATCGCCTTCCAGCTTACCGACGGCGGTGCCGGCATGCAGGTGGTCGACGCCGGCAAGCCGCAGCCACTTGGCGATGACGCGGAACGAGATGCCGTGGTTCTTCTGGCGAGTATAGGTGCCGTGGCCGGCCCTGTGCATGTGCAGGATCATGTCGTTCTGGCGGCACCATTCCGAGATCGACTGGATTGCCGTCCAGCCGACGATCAGGTCGACCATCACGATGACCGAACCGAGCTCCTTGGCGAACTCGGCGCGGCGGTACATTTCCTCCATCGTCCCGGCGGTGATGTTGAGGTAATGGCCCTTGATCTCGCCGGTGACAGCGGAGGCATGGTTCACCGCCTCCATGCAGTAGAGGAAGCGGTCGCGCCAGTGCATGAAGGGTTGCGAGTTGATGTTCTCGTCGTCCTTCATGAAATCGAGGCCGCCCTTCAGGCCTTCATAAACCACGCGGCCATAGTTCTTGCCGGACAGGCCGAGCTTCGGCTTGGTGGTGGCGCCGAGTAGAGGCTTGCCGAACTTGTCGAGGCGTTCGCGCTCGACGACGATCCCGGTCGGCGGTCCCTTGAAGGTCTTCACATAGGCGACGGGGAAGCGCATGTCCTCGAGCCGCGCGGCCTTCAGCGGCTTGAACGAGAAGACGTTGCCGATGATCGAGGCCGTCAGGTTGGCGATCGAACCTTCCTCGAACAGGATCAGGTCATAGGCGACATAGCAGAAGTACTGCCCCGGCGTGCCCGGAACCGGGTCGACGCGGTAGGCCTTGGCGCGGTACTGGTCGCAGGCGGTCAGGCGATCGGTCCAGACCACCGTCCAGGTGGCCGTCGAGCTTTCGCCGGCGACGGCGGCGGCGGCCTCGATCGGATCGACGCCTTCCTGCGGCGTGATGCGGAAGAGGGCGATCAGGTCGGTGTCCTTCGGCTCGTAGTGGCCGTCCCAGTAGCCCATCTGGGCGTATTTCAGCACGCCCGCCCTGTAGCGTTCCTTGCCCTTGATTTCGGTCTTTGCGTCGGCGTTCATGGCTCTGTCCTTTCCTTTGTCAGTGAGGGATCAGGCGGCTTCGGAGCGCGCCGTCTGGGGTTTCAGGCTTCCGTTGGCGTAGCGCTTGGCCATGTCGCTCATCGGGATGACCTTGATACGGGAGGCATTGCCTGCCGTGCCGAAGGCTTCGAAGCGCGCCTTGCAGACCGCGGCCATCGCATCCATGGCGGGTTTGAGGAACTTGCGCGGATCGAATTCGTCGCGGCGGGTGTCGGCGACGCGGCGGAACTCGGCGGCGGCGGCGAGGCGCAGGTCGGTGTCGATGTTGACCTTGCGCACGCCGAAGCGGATGCCACGGACGATCTCCTCGACTGGAACGCCATAGGTCTCGCGCATCTCGCCCCCATGGGCGTTGAAGATCTCCTGCCATTCCTCCGGTACGGAGGAGGAACCGTGCATGACGATATGCGTGTCCGGCAGGCGGCGGTGGATCTTCTCGATTACATCCATGGCGAGAACCTCGCCGGTCGGTTTGCGGGTGAACTTGTAGGCGCCGTGCGAGGTGCCGATCGCCACCGCCAACGCATCGACGCCGGTCTCGGCGACGAAGCGGGCGGCCTCGTCCGGGTCGGTTAGCAATTGCGAGCGATCAAGTGCTCCTTCGAAACCATGGCCGTCTTCCGCCTCGCCATGGCCGGTCTCGAGCGAGCCCAGGCATCCGAGTTCGCCCTCGACCGAGACGCCGACCATGTGGGCGAGGCGCGCCACTTCGGAGGTGATGCCGGCATTGTAGGCGTAGTCGGCGGGGGTCTTGGCATCCTCCTTCAGCGAGCCGTCCATCATCACGGAGGTGAAGCCATGCTGGATCGCCGACAGGCAGGTGGAAACCCGGTCGCCATGGTCCTGGTGGATGCAGAGCGGAATATCCGGGTACATCAGCTCCAGTGCCTCCATCATCTTGGCGAGCATGATGTCGTTGGCATAGGTCCGGGCGCCGCGGGATGCCTGCAGGATGACGGGCGCATCGCAGGCCTTGGCTGCCTGCATGATGGCGAGGCCCTGTTCCATGTTGTTGATGTTAAAGGCGGGCACGCCATAGCCGCGTTCGGCGGCATGGTCGAGCAATTGACGAAGCGTGATGCGGGCCATGGTCAGGCATCCTCTCTCTGGCAATGGATGAAAACGGGGTGGATCAGGGTCATTGGCGCCGCCCGCCCTTGGAATTGCCGCACAACCGCTGTGCCTCGGCCACGACATGGTCTGCGGTGATACCGAAATGGCGGTAGAGGTCGCCGGCCGGGGCCGAGGCGCCGAAACCCTGCATGCCGATGAAGCTGCCGCGTGGCCCCATCCACCGATCCCAGCCGAGCCGGCCGGCCGCCTCGATCGCGATGCGCGGGGCGTTTCCGAGCGTCCGGTTCCTGTAGGCCTCGTCCTGGGCTTCGAACTTCTCCCAGCAGGGCATGGAGACGACGGCGGCTTCGATGCCCCGATCGGCACGGAGTCGGTCGGCGGCGGCAACCGCGATCTCGACCTCCGATCCGGTGGCGAGCAGCGTTACGTCCCGAGGCCCCTTCGTCTCGCGGAGCACATAGGCACCGCGGGCAGAGAGATTGTCTTGGCTTTCCCCCTGACGCAGCATCGGCAGGGCCTGGCGGGAAAGTGCCAGCGCGCTGGGCGTCGAAGCCTCCGTTAATGCGAGCTCCCAGCATTCGGCCGTCTCGATGATGTCGGCGGGCCGGAAGACGTTGAGGTTCGGCGTTGCGCGCAGCATGGCGAGATGTTCGACCGGCTGATGCGTCGGTCCGTCTTCGCCGAGACCGATGGAATCATGGGTCAACACATAGACGACAGGCAGGCCCATCAAGGCCGAGAGGCGGATTGCACCCCGGGCATAGTCGGAGAACACGAGAAAGGTGCCGCCGTAGGGAATGAAGCCGCCATGCAGGGCGATGCCGTTCATCGCCGCGCCCATGCCGTGTTCGCGGATGCCGTAGTGCAGGTAACGGCCCTTGAAATCGCCCGGCGCAATCGGCTTGGTCTGGGCCGTCATGGTCAGGTTGGAGCCTGTCAGGTCCGCCGAGCCCCCGATGGTCAGGGGCGTTACGTCGTTGATGACTTCGAGGGTCATCTGCGAGGCCTGGCGGGTGGCGACCTTGGTCGCCTTGCCGCGGTGTTCGGCGCGGAACTTTGCCAGCCGGCGAGCAAGCTCCGGGCCGATCTCACGACCGACGACCTGCTCGTAGCGCTTTCTCGACCGGGAGGTCTCGCGACGGATTTCCCAGGCCTTGCGGGCCGCTCTTCCCCGAACCGCGATATCTTCCCAGGCGGCCTTGATGTCAGACGGAATGAAGAATGCCGGATAGCTCCAGCCGAGTTTCTCGCGAGTTGCGGCAATCTCCTTGTCGCCGAGTGCGGCTCCATGGGTCTTGTGCGAGCCTTCCATGCTGGCGGCACCCTTGCCGATCCTGGTGCGGCACGCGATCAGCGATGGCTTCCGGCTCTTGCGGGCGCGGGCGATCGCTTTGGCAACGGCCTGCGGATCGTGGCCGTCAACGGCCTGGGCGTCCCATCCGGCGGCTCGAAATCGGGCGATCTGGTTCATCGACGTCGAGAGATCGGTGTCGCCATCGATCGAAATGCGGTTGTCGTCCCACATCACGATCAGCTTGCGCAGCTTCAGGTGCCCGGCAAGGTCGATCGCCTCGTGACTGATCCCTTCCTGCAGGCAGCCGTCGCCGGCCACGACATAGGTGAAGTGATTGGCAAGCGCGCCGCCGAAGCGGGCGGCCATCATCTGTTCGGCAATAGCCATGCCGACGGCGGTGGCAATCCCCTGGCCGAGCGGCCCGGTGGTCGTCTCGATGCCCAGCGCATGGCCGTATTCGGGGTGACCGGCGGTCTTCGAGCCCATCTGCCGGAAGGCGGCGAGTTCGCTCATCGGCATGTCGGAATATCCGATCAGGTGGTGGATGGCGTAGAGCAGCATCGACCCGTGACCGGCGGACAGCACGAATCGATCTCGGTCTGGCCAGTCCGGCTTGGACGGGTCGATCTTGATGAAACGGTTGAACAGCACTGTCACCGCATCCGCCATGCCCATCGGCATGCCGGGATGGCCGGAATTGGCCTTCTGGACGGCGTCCATTGCCAGAAAGCGGATGGCATTGGCCATGTCCTGCTCGGACACCGCGGCAGTGGTTTCGATCTTCTGCGATATGTTCATGGTGTCCTCCTCACGACATGCGGTTTTTGCGTTCGAGCAGCTTGTGGATGAGCGGCGTGAAAATGAGCTGCATGGCGAGGTCGAGCTTGTCGCCGGGGACGACGATCGAATTGGCGCGCGACATGAAGCTGTTCTGCAGCATCGACAGCAGATAGGGGAAATCGATGCCGCGCGGATTGGCGAAGCGGATGACCAGGATCGATTCAGCCGGCGTCGGAATCCAGCGGGCGATGAAGGGGTTGGAGGTGTCGACGATCGGCACCCGCTGAAAGTTGATGTCGGTCAGCGAGAACTGCGGGCAGATGTAGTGCACGTAGTCGGGCATGCGTCGGAGAATGGTGTCCGTGACCGCCTCGGTGGAATAGCCGCGGGTCGCCTTGTCGCGATGGATCTTCTGGATCCATTCGAGGTTGATGACCGGAACGACGCCGATCTTGAGATCGCAATGCTGGGCGAGGTTGACGTCCTCCGTCACCGCGCAGCCGTGCAGGCCTTCGTAGAACAGGAGATCGCTGCCCTTGAACTCTTCCCATTCCGTGAAGGTGCCGGGGGGCGTGCCGTAACGGGCGGCTTCCGCCTCGTCGTGAATGTAGTGGCGGGTGCGGCCGACCCCGCGGCGTCCGTATTCGGAGAAGACGTTCTCGAGAATCTCGAGTTCGTTGGCCTCTGCGGCGAAATGGGTGAAATCGACTCCCTTCGCCTTCTCTTCCGCCACCTTCTTCTTCATCGTTTCGCGGTCGTAGCGGTGAAAGGCGTCGCCCTCGATGAAGGATGCGGAGATGTTTTCGCGCTTGAAGATCTTTTCGAAGGTGTCCTTCACCGTCGTGGTACCGGCGCCGGACGAGCCGGTGATCGAAATAATCGGGTATCGTGCTGACATGGTGTTTTCCTCAGGCGCGGAACAGGCCGCGCTTGCCGAACAACGGTGCGCGTTCGCCGATCATGGCGGGGTCGACGTGGTAGCGGGCCACGCGTGCGACCTCGCGGCGGGAACCGAACACAAGTGGCACGCGCTGGTGCAGGTTTTCCGGTTCGATATCGAGAATGCGGGAGACGGCGTTGGTCGCGGCTCCACCGGCATTCTCGACGATCAGGGCGATGGGATTGGCCTCGTAGACCAGCCGGAGACGGCCCTGGGCATAGCCTTTGCGGGTGTCCGCGGGGTAGAGGAAGATGCCGCCGCGGACGAGGATCCGATAGGTGTCGGCGACCAGGGACGCGATCCAGCGCATGTTGAAGTCGCGCTCGCGCGGCCCTTCCGAGCCAGCAAGGCAGTCGTCGACATAGAGCCGGATCGCCTCCTCCCAATGGCGGTAGTTTGACGCGTTGATCGCGAACTCGTGGGCGCGCTCGGGAATGCCCACGGTCTTGTACCCCTGGACGAAGCAGCCCATCCGGTTCGAGAAGATGAAGATCTCCGTGCCGCGGCCGACCGTCAGGACCAGTGCGGTCTGCGGGCCATAGATGAAGAAGCCGGCGGCGAGCTGGGTGTTGCCCGGCTGGAGGAACGTCGACATCGCATCGGCGCCCGGTCCCTTGACGACCGGCAGGATCGAAAAGACGGTTCCGATTGAAACGTTGGTATCGATGTTGGACGAGCCGTCGAGCGGGTCTATCGCGACCGCGATGCGTGCCTCCGGGTCGAGCGCCACCGGATGCTCCAGTTCCTCCGATGCGTAGAAGGCAACCGGTGCGCCGCTCAGAGACGACAGAAAGAGGTCGTCGCAGATGACGTCCAGCTCTTTCTGCAGGTCGCCGTCTGCGTTTGCGCCGCCTCGCAGCCCGTGGAAGGCTTCGCCGAGCGCACCCTGTGCAACCAGCTTGCGGATGTCGAGAGCGGCTGCAGCCAGCCGCTGGATGACCGTCGCGACGTCGCGCGCGGTGTCGTCATGCGCTGTCATGCATGAGACGAGATATGCTTCGAGAGTTGCGCCTGACATGATGTCTCCTCCCAACAACTGTCGAGGGCAGGATTGGCGCTGGCTGTAGATTTGTAAAATTTATTATGTTGACTGACTGGATTAGAAATACTTAGTTTCTAATATGCGTAACGTCACTCTTCGCCAGTTGCGGACCGTCCAGGCCGTGTGCCGATTGGGCAAGATCAATCTTGCAGCCGAGGCCTTGGGGCTGACCGGGCCGGCGCTGACGCTCCAGATCCAGCAGCTAGAGCAGGATGCCGGGGTGCCGCTCTTCGACCGAACGCGGGAAGGCATGGTGCCGACCGGTTTTGGCCTCGCCTTTCTCGAAGCCGCCCGGTCGATCGAGGACAATCTCGCGACGCTCGAGGACGCGATCAGTGCGATGAAGGGGCTCAGGACCGGTCGCCTCAGGCTCGGTGCGGTATCGACGGGCAAGTATTTTGCCCCTCAGTTGATTGCCGCCTTCCGCCGGCAGGTGCCTCTGGTCGAGATCAATCTCTTCGTCGGTAATCGCGCCGAGATCATCCAGAAGCTTCGCGATCACGAGATCGACATAGCCTTGATGGGGCGGCCGCCACGCGACTTCGACGTGCGTTCGCAGGTTTTCGGCGATCACCCGCTGGTCTTCATCGCGCCTGCCGATCATTCGCTTGCGGGCGTGCTCGACATTTCTCGCGAGCGTGTCGCGGAGGAACAGTTTCTCGTTCGGGAGCGGGGATCGGGCACGCGCATCTCGCTCGAGATCTTCCTCAGCGAGGTCCCACGGCGGCTGGAGGAACTCGGCACGGAAATGGGGTCGAACGAGACGATCAAGCAGGCGGTCATCGCCGGTCTCGGCATCGCCTTCCTGTCCGCTCACACCATCGAGCAGGAGATCAAGCTCGGGCGCCTCGTGATCCTCGACGTGGTGGATACGCCGATCCGGAGGCAGTGGTTCAGCGTGTCGCGAGCGGATCGCGCCACCAACCCTGCGATGCAGGCGTTCGAGAAGTTCCTGCTGGCCGAAGGCGCGCGGCACTTGCCGGTGGTGACGAAACCCTATCCGGCCAATGCCTTCGGGTGACAGAAGATCCAGCGTTCAAGGGTGATCAGCCGATTGCCCAGCCAAGTGCCGATGCCGTTCCGTAGACGAGGCCGCCCGACGTACCGAGCGCGACCGCCGCGAGAACGATGCCGGCCAATGTGGCCAATCCGTCGCGTTCCATCAGTCCCATGGCTATGACGATGAGTGCAGCAACCGGCAGGACGTTGCCGAAGGGGATCGGCAGGGCGATGGCCACCGCCAGAAGGAAGACCGGAATGCCGATCAGCGACTGGGCGGTCCTACCGGTCAACGGACGCAGCCGATCGCGGCGCAAAAGGGCCTCTACGCGCTGGATCACCGGTGCGGTGTGTCGGACGACGAGATCCACGGTCGTTGCAGACAGCGTGCGGCGAGCCAGGAAACCCGGTAACCAGACCGACTGATTTCCGACGATGATCTGCAGCGAAACGATTGCCAGGCAGCTGCCGAAGAACATGCCGAAGGGGCCGGGTATCGGGGTCAGGGCCGGGAGAGAGAGAATGAGGATGGCGAAGGCGATGCTGGTCCGTCCCATGGCCGTCAGCAGCTGCCCGAGCGAGATGGTTCCGGATACCGCTGCTGCCTCGGCAAGCGCCGCCAGTTGCTGGGATGCTGTTCCGGGCAGCTTCGGAGATCGGGCTTCGGTCACGGTCTTATCCTTCGATTTTCGGCACTGCGAGGAGCTCCCGCGTCACCGGTTTCGATGTAGGTTCTGTGTGCGACGTAACAAGGCCACCATGGATCGACGGCTGTGGCCAGGCGCTCCCGCGTGCACTACGATATCCGCCAAAAGGCAGAGGAGAGACGCGTGCAGAGCCGCAGTTCGGGACCCGGAAAGTCGATGACAAGATCCTCACCAGCGGACCGGGACACCTATCCGCTCTACCGGATCCTGACCACACGTTGGGCCGACAATGACCTCTACGGTCACATGAACAACGTCGTGCATTACGAATTGTTCGACACTGCCGTGAACGGCTTCCTGATCGACAAGGGACTGCTTGATCCGCACAAGGGAAGCCATGTCTTCCTGGTCGTGGAGACCGCTTGTCGCTATTTCGCCGAGATGGCTTTTCCCGACATCGTGCATGCCGGCATCCGGGTCGCGAAGCTCGGCACCTCATCTATCCGTTACGAGGTCGGCTTGTTCCGCAACGAAGAGCGAACGGCTGCAGCGGAAGGGCATTTCGTCCATGTACAGGTTGACCGGGAAACAAGGCGGCCGGTGCCTCTCGACGAAAAGACCCGGTTCGCTCTCGGGCCGCTGCTGGCTCTCTCTGTCTGATCGTGGAACCGGTCGAGGCATGACATCATTTCCTTCCTGAGCAACCAAGGAGACGATGATGGCAGCCGCATCGAAGATCGACAGGACGAAGCTGGAGCGTGAAAGGCGAGAGAAGGATATGCCGGCCGCAGGCCCACACGCCAGAAAGGAACTCACGGATCCGATGAAGACACCGGGAACCGGATCTTTGCCGGAACCCGGCGCGACAAAGGCCGATGCCGGGCCTGAGTGAATGGCCGTTCTAATTTCCGGAAGGAAAGAGCCGGCGGATCATGCCCGCCGGCTCCTCGTTGGTCAGGTGTTCGAGGTTAGATGCTTTCCGCCACCGTTTCGCGGTCGCGGCGCAGTTCTTCGGCGCGCTCCCTGCGATTGTAGCGGATGGAGGACCACAGCGAGATGCCGATCAGACCTGCGCCACCGAGACCGGTGATCACTTCCGGGATATGCACGAGCGTCTGGCAGTACATGATTACCGAAAGGATCAGGATCGCGTAGAAGGCGCCATGCTCGAGGTAGCGATATTCGGCGAGCGTGCCCTTCTCGACCAGCATGATGGTCATCGAGCGGACGTACATGGCGCCGATGCCGAGGCCGATCGCGATGACGAACAGGTTCTGGCTCAGTGCGAATGCGCCGATGACGCCGTCGAAGGAGAAGCTCGCATCGAGCACTTCTAGGTAGATGAAGGCGCCGAGGCCTCCCTTGGCGGCTTCGGACATCGTCTTCTGCGACTGGTCTAGCAGGCCGCCCAGCACTTCAACGGCGAGGAAGGTCAGGAGACCGTAGATAGCCGAGTAGACGAAGGTGGTGGCATCGGGACCTTCCAGCAGTTCCGCGAACAGCAGGATCAGCAGCAGCACGAAGGCGATTTCGATGCCCTTGATCGAGGCGGAGCGCGCCATGTGCTTTTCGATGATGCTGATCCAGTGCACGTCCTTCTCGTGATCGAAAAAGTAGGTGAGGCCGACCATCATCAGGAAGGTGCCACCGAATGCCGCGATCGGCAGGTGTGCGTCATTCATGATCCGGGCATATTCCGCGGGTTCGCGTGCGGCGAGGAACATGGCCTCGATCGGGCCGATGCCGGCGGCGATCACGACGATCAGGAGCGGGAAGACGATACGCATGCCGAAGACGGCGATGACGATGCCCCAGGTCAGGAAGCGATGCTGCCAGACCGGTGTCATGTCCTTCAGCTTGTTGGCGTTGACGATGGCGTTGTCGAAGGACAGCGAGATTTCGAGAACTGCGAGCACGGCGCAGATGAAGAAGACGGTCGCCATGCCGCCAAGCGTGCCGGTGGTCTGCCAACCGAGCCAGGCGCCGAGCAGGAGGCCGACGATCGTAACGATGAAGGCCCACTTGAAGTAACCAAGGGTGCTGGTTGAGGAGGGGGACGCTTTCATCGGCGCACCTCCTTCAAAACGAGTGATACGTCAGAGGAAAGATGTGAGGATACGCCGCGCGTCGCCCACAACGCACGGGGTAGGAGCGTGTTCAATTTTTGCATTTTCTGAATCCGCCGGCTCATCTTGCTGGCGGTACCGACATCACGAGAGCGCCGTAAACTCTCGCCAGAGGGGCCCGGCACCTAAGTTCATCCGCCGCGACAAAAAAAGTGTCGCAGCCACGGAGCACGCTTGTTTTCACCAAAGACCGGCCTTGCGTCAAGACCTTGGCTTCATCCGCCCCCGCGTAACGCGCATGTAGTGTTGGCGTCTGTGTTTTCCAGCCCCACGCAGCCGCATTGCACGCCTAATTCGTGAGTTGCAGGAGAATTGGCGGATTTCCGTTCAGAGTATTGCTGATTGTGCAGATTTCCTCGGCGGCATGGGCGATCGCCTGCTTCGTCTCGGCATCAAGATCGGCATCTATGGTGAAGACGACTTGGAAGTTCGCGATACGCGAAGGGCCTTCGGTTGCCTTCTCGCCGGTGACGTCGGCGCGGATGTCCCGGATGTGTTCCAGAACGCCAATCCGGCTCGCGGCGATGCGTGCGCTCATCGCCATGCAGGCGGCGAGAGATGCGTAGAGCAGGTCAAGGGGATTGAAGCCGGGTTGGGATGCGCCGGTCACGATGTCGAGCGTTCCGCCGGTCGGAGTGACCACGTGCGGGAAGCCGGTGCGGCCGAGGCTGGCGCTCGCGCCGGTCGGGCGGGTTTTCGGCTGGTGCATCGCATGTCTCCGGTTTTCGCTGCCGCAAGGTGTAGCGGAGCGCCGGTCCGACGATCAAGCGACCATCGTGAGATACGAACCGGTCAGAGGCTCTGGCCGATCCTCGCCGTGCCGGTCTGGCCGTTGTTCCGGGTCCACTTGAGCGTGTTCGCTCCGACGCGTTCCAGAACGAAGCACATCGGTTCCCCTTTGTACCAACTGGTGAACTTCTGGCAGAGCCGGTTTCCGTCGATCCACCATTTCCCGGTGTCGGAAGGCTTGGCGAAACGTCCCAGGCCAAGCGCCTCGCCGGTTCCGTCGACCCGCCCGTCGCGGCGGTAGTTGAGCGGGAACTCTCCGCCGAACGGCACCGCGAGATAGATGCGGCGCCCGATGATCGTGTTCTCGATCTCACTGGCGCTGTATTGCTGCTGATTGGCATGAAGGGTCTGCGGGCTGGTCAGTCCCATGACGATCGCTGCAAGTAATTTCATCCTCGTCAGTTTTGTCATCGATGCTCTCCACCTCGGTTGGCGACGCTTTTCATACAAGCGCCTACGGGCGAAGCGTGACATCGGATCAGGGAGTGCGGACAAAAATGCCGACGCTGGCCGCCCTGCCGACGGCGTCGATGACGGTCAGGGTGGAGTAGCCGGACCCGTCGGGCAGCCAGTCACTCGTTCTTCGGCGTGTCGGATCGGCGATTGGTTTGCCGTCGGCGAGCCAGCGGAAGGGTGCGCGGCCCGCCTGGATCTTGAGGACCAGCGGAAGCGGTGTCCCGTCGTGAGCCGTTCCAAGCTCCACCTGCGCCCCTTCGGGCGGATAGACGATCTGCGGCGGCTTTTCGCGCGCGCCGGTTGTGAGCAGGCCGTTTGGCTGCAGGGAAAACCGACGCTGGCTCACCGGCAGTTCGGCAAGGGCGATGCGGGCTGCGCCGTGCGGCGCCGGCGGCAGGGCATTGCCTGAAAGACCCGACTTGGCGAAGGCCTCGAACAGCACCGGTGCCGCGGTCGCGTAGCCGGATATGCCGGGAATGGCGGCATTGTCGGGTCGGCCGATCCACACGCCGATCACGTATCGGCCGTCGAAGCCGACCGACCAGGCATCCCGGTAGCCGTAGCTGGTGCCGGTCTTGTAGGCGATGCCGGCCTGCTGGCTGCCGAGCGGCGGCAGGACACCGGAAAGGATGTCCGCGACGTTCCAGGCGGCCACCGGCTCGAAGAGCGGCGGGCCATCCAGCACGGCGGGCACTTCGCGAACGCCGTCGCCAAGGCGGACCGTGTTTTCGCGGTTGGTGAGCCCGGCATAGAGCTGGAGGAGGTCCTTCAGCGACGTGCCGACACCGCCGAGCGCGATGGCGAGGCCCGGAGCCTCGGCGGTCGGCAGGCGGGGCTTCACCTCCGCCCGGCGCAGGCGGGTCATCAGTCTCGCCGGACCGAGCGAATCCAGCAACCGAACGGCGGGAACGTTGAGGGAGAGCTGCAGTGCCTGGCGGATCGAGACGTCGCCCTGGTAGCCCATGTCGAAATTCTTCGGACGATAGCCGAAAAAGTCGGCCGGCCGGTCTTCGACGATCGTTTCCTGCGCGACCAGACCTTCCTCGAAGGCGAGGCCGTAGATGAAGGGTTTCAAGGTGGAGCCCGGTGAACGACTTTGCCGCGTCATGTCGATCCAGCCCCAGCGCGCCGCATCGAAATAGTCCGCGGCGCCGATCTCCGCGACGATTTCACCGGTCGCGGAGTCCGCCATCATCATGGCGAGGGAGACTTTCGGATCGAGCTTTGCCGCTGCCTCCAGGGCGACGGTTTCCAACCGTTGCTGGATGTCGGCCTGCAGCGTGGTTTGATGGCGGCTGGCGCCCGGGGCCGCCTTGCGCGCAGCCTCCGCGAGATGGGCGGCAAGGGCCGGCAGGCGTTGGCGTGCCGTGGGCACGGCACTTGTCTCTGCACGGGCGATTTCTCCCGGATCGACGATCCCGGCCGTCTGCATGCGCTCAAGGACACGGTGGCGGGCGGCATCTGCGACCGCGGGATTGCGGTCCGGCCTGCGCCGCTCCGGCAATTGCGGCAAAGCCACCAGCAGGGCGGCCTCGGCAACGGAAAGCCGTCGCGGCTCCTTGCCGAAATAGGCGAGGCTCGCCGCCCGGACACCTTCGAGATTGCCGCCATAGGGCGCGAGTGTCAGATAGAGATCAAGGATTTCCGCCTTGCTAAGGCGGCGTTCGATCTGGATGGCGCGGGCGATCTGGATCAGTTTCGCGGCCAGCGAGCGCTCCCGTCTGGGCTCGATCAGGCGGGCGACCTGCATGCTGATGGTCGAGCCGCCGGACACGATCCGTCCATTGGCCGCGAGTTGGAGGGCGGCGCGGCCGAGAGCGAGAAGATCGACGCCCCGGTGCTCTTCGAAGCGACGGTCCTCATAGGCGATCAGCATCTTCAGGAAGGCCGGATCGACATCGGATGCCGATGTCTTCAGGCGCCACAATCCGTCCGGCGTCGCGAAGGCGCGCAGCAGCCTGCCGTCCCTGTCGACCACTTCCGTCGAGACTGTCGATGCGCGTTCGAGCGGTGGCGGAAAGGCCCTGTCTGCCCAAAGCAGGCCGGCAACGGCTGCCCCGGTCACCGCGAGGGCGGCCAGTGCGCCGATGCCGATTTTGACAACAGCCCTCATTGTTGCGCTGCCAGGACCTCCACTCGCCCGGTTGCCGTGCGGGCGAAGAACTGCGGACGATACATGTCCTCGACATTTGCCGCGGGGTGATCGTAGGTACCTGGGGTCACCGCACGCACGACATAGGCGAGCGTGATCGGATCATTGGCGTCGGCGCCGCGGGTGATCGCCGCCACGAAGCGGTCGTTGCGGAACTCGAGATGGGCCGTCTCCGTTTCGCCGATCCAGTCGAAATTGGCGAGTTGCGCACTATCGACGAGGCTCGGATTGTCAATCTCGAAGCCGGCCGGCAGAAGATCGGTGATCAGCACTTCGGCCGGCCAGTCGTCGGTCTCCGTCACTTCGAGCACGACGACATAGCGCTCGTTCTGGGTCGCCTCGCTGACATTGGCCTCTTCGCCGTCCAGCGTGTAGTAGGTGCGGGTGATGGTGAAGCCTTCCGAGGTGGCCGGCAGCGGCGTGCTCGGTGCGGCAACCGTGGTGACGGCCGCCGTCACTGGATCACTGCCGTTGTTGGTCAGGACCACCGGATGATCGAGCAGGGCATCGCCGGCGATGCTGGCACGGTATCCGCCGGTGTGGCTTGCACCGTTGACCTCGAGGCTGATGCCGTCGTCGCCCTTGTCGAGCGCGCGGGCAGCCAGGAGCGCCCAGGTTTGTTCCTGGGTGCTGAGGTAGCGTTTCTCCCGCAATTCGTCGGCGACGACCTTCGCAAGGGTCGGCACGATCGGCGGAACGGGCCGGCTTTCGGCAGCGAGTGCCAGGACGGCAGCGCCGTCGCGCAGTGAGGAGCCGTAGTCCGAGCGGTTGAGGCTGACCTTGGTCAGGCGTGCTTCCTCGGACATGCCGGCAGCTTCGAGGAAGACAGCACGCGACCGTTCGGCATCGCCGTAAAGCGACAGCGCCGCGGCGAGATGGGCCTTGGAAAGCGGCGTCGGGAAATCGCCGAGCATGGTGTCGGCATAGTAACGCAGATCGCTGACGGCAGCCTTGCGGTTTCGTGCCAGGACATAGAGCGAATAAGCGATCTCGTTGCCGCGGTCCTTGATGTTGGTGTCGTAGCCGATGCGGTTCTGCAGGTTCTGCAGCGCCTGAACCATCGCCTCGTCCGGAACGTCGAACTTCTGTTCACGGGCGCGGGTCAGGAAGTCGGTGACATAGGCGTCGAGCCAGAGGTCCTCGTAGCCGGGAGCCCACAGGCCGAAGCTGCCGCTCGACGACTGGTAGGAGAGTACGCGGTAGACGGCTTCCTGCACCCGCTTATGGATCTCGGCATCGGCCGGCAGGCCGGAACCGGGCTGCAGCTCATCGAAATAGACGAGCGGAAGGGCGCGACTGGTCGTCTGCTCGGCGCAGCCATAGGGGTAGCGGTCGAGACTCATCAGCAGCGCCGGCACATCGAAGCCGTCGGCGCGCGCGACGTTGAGGCTGACGGAGGCATCCTGCAGGAGGCTGTCCGCCAACAGGTCGCCGTCGATGGTCAGGCTGCGTCCGGCCGCGAGGTTGATGACACGGCGTTCCGTGACCGGCAGGGATGCCGGACGGACCGGAACATAGAGCTCTTGTTCGAGCGCGATGCCGTTGCCGCCGGAAAGGGCGATGTCGATCGTGCCCTGGCCGGGCGTGACGCCGGAGAGCGGCAGGGTAATCGTCGTCTTGCTGCCGGTCTCCAGCGTGATCTTCCGCGTCTGGTCCGCTTCTTCAATGCCGACCGGTTCGTTTGAGGTGATGGCGAGCGTGTATTCGCCGGCCGGGGCGTCGGTTGCGACGACGTCGAGGCGGAGTTCACTGGTGTCGGCCGGAGCGAGGAACCGGGGAAGGCTCGCCGTGACCACGACCGGATCCCGGATGATGACGTCGGTCTCGGCATGGCCGACACCCGTCTTCGACCAGGCGACCGCCATGACGCGGGCCGTGCCGTTGAATTGCGGAATGTCGAAGCTGACGACCGCCTTGCCGTCTGCGTCCAGCTTCACCGGACCGGAGAAGAAGGCGACAAGTTTTTCCTTAGGCGGATTGCCCTGGAGAGGCATCTGGGCGCCGTCGCCACCGGTGCGAAGTTTGCCGGTTGCTCCGAGCGAGCCGTCGATCAGGCGACCGTAGAGATCGCGCATCTCGATGCCGAGTCGGCGCTGGCCGAAATACCAGGTTTCCGGATCTGGTGCCTCGTAGCGGGTCAGGTTGAGAATGCCAACGTCCACAGCGGCGACCATGACATAGGCTTCCTCGCCGATGCCGGCACCGGCCACCTCGACAGGGATCTGCAATGCCTGGCGCGGCAGGTTCTTTTCAGGCGGAGTAAGCTTGATGGCGAGCTTGTCCGCACCGGGGTCGACGCTCAGCCAGGTGACGCCGATGGCACGCATAGGCATCCGGCTTTCCTGCGCCTCGCCGGGACGGAAGAGCGTTGCGGTCACGTAGGCACCGGCGCCGAGGTCGGCGGTGATCGGGATCTCGACCTCACCTCCGCCGGCCGGGATCGTCGCCGTCTGGGTGGCGATCAGGGTGTCGGTTCCGACGGTCAGCAGAAGTTCGCCGGCAAAGCGCGGAGATACCTTCAGCTTCGCGGTGTCGCCGACGGCGTAGTTTGCCTTGTCGAGCCCGATCTCCAGTGCGTCCGGTGTCTCGGTGGAGCTCGCCTCGACGAACCAGCCCGCGTCGAACTCGACGCTGGTGGCAGCCCCGGCGGCGCCAGGCTGTTCCACCTCGAGGCGGTAACGACCCCAGCCGACCGGGGCCGCGACTTCCGTGCCGTCGGCGGAAATGTCCACTGTGCCATCGGCCACCTGCTTGGTGGTCAGGATCGGCTCGAAGCGCCAGGAGGAGCCGTCACGATACCATTGGTAGTTCCGTTCGATGCTGACGAGTTTCCACTTGGCGCCGGGCAATGCCTGCTTCTGCCCGTCCGCACCGACCGCGATGACATGGAAGCGACCGGTCGAATTCTCGGCGAGGTCGCCGGTGAATTCCGGCTTCACGCCGATCATTGCGCCTTCGGGGCGGACCGGCAGGACGAGTTTGCGCTCGACGGCGCGGCCGCCGCCTTCCGTCAGGCGAAGAACGATTTCCGCTTCGAGCATCTGCGTGGTGGACGGCAGTTCGCTCACGTCGACGTTGAAGGCCGTGTGCCCCGTCTCGTCGAGCGGCTCCAGTGCCTCCAGCGGAATCCGCGTGTCTTCGGACTGTTCCTCGTCGGCGAGGCCGAAGACATACCGTTCGAAGTCGGGATTGGTGCGGGTCGGGCGGATGTTGATTTCGCCTTCCAGCATCAGGCCTGCCGCCGGAGCGCCATAAAGATAGCGTCCGTCCACGGTGACCGGAACGGGAACGCCGGGTTCGACGCTCTTGGTCTCGCTTGCGATATCGAACTCGAGGCGGTCGGGGACGAAGTCGTCAACCAGGAAGGTCTCCTGTGCGATCGGCTCCTTCTTCGGATCCGTGTGGATCCTGACGGTCCAGGTTCCGCGCATCGCGTCGCCAAGCAGCGGCAGGTCGGCCGAGTAGCCGCCCAGGGTCTCGCTGTTGACCACCATGCGGCGGAACTCGACCCCGTCGGGCCGATCGAAGATGAAGGTGAGGGGAAGCCGCTCGACGGCATCGGCCTCGGTGTCGCGCGAAAGGGCCGCCGCATGCACCGTCTCGCCCGGACGATAGATGCCGCGCTCGGTCCAGGCGAGCACGTCGATTGCGCCGGGCGCCGGCCGACCGGTCACACCGCGGTCCGAAAGGTCGAAACCGGCTCGTGTCATGTCGAGGAAGACATTGTCGTCTTCGCCCTTGCGCGCGACGATCACCGCCGGCGCAAGAGCGGCGCCGGCCCGCATCAGGCCTGCGTCGAAGCGGGCATGGCCGGATGCGTCGGTCTTCGCCGTCGCGAGGATTTCGTTGTTCTTGGCAATCAGCTGGAGGTCGACGCCTTCCATGGGCGCTGCGGTCGAGAGTGCGCGGGAAAAGACGTGCAGGCCGTCGGTGGCGGCGAAGGTCGAAAGGCCGATATCGGAGACGACGAACCATTGCGTGGCGCGCGTGTCCCAGCTTTCGGCCGTCGCGTTGGCGACCGAAGCGGTCATGACGTAGACGCCGGGACGGCGCTTGGGCAGCGCTTCGTCAACCGGGAAGCTGGTGACGACGTCCTTGTTGATCTCGTTGGCGATGTCGATCGTGCCCTGCCAGATCAGTTCGCCGCGTTCGCTCTCGATGCGGTCGGTTCCATATCCGTCGAGTTGGTTCAGGAATTCGGACGACGCGAGCAGAGGCGCCACGTTGCGGTCACCGATCCGATAGAGCTGGAGCTTGGCGCTTTCGGTGTTGACCGAGACGATCGGGATACCGCGCCGCGCGGTCGACGGCAGGACGAAGCTGTCGCCGGTGAAGCGAACGGCCGGCGAGCGGTCCTTCACATAGATGTCGAGATCGACCTGTGCCTGGAGGTTTTCCTCCACTGAAGATGGAAGACCGGCGCGAAGGGCCAGCTTGTAGCGCGCGCCATGGGTAAGGCCCTCGACGCAGATCTGGTTGTCCTTCGCTTCGACCGCTTTCGGCGACTGTCCGTCGAGCGTGACGAAGGGAGCATAGTCGACACCACGCTTAACCAGCGGATCGGAGAACTCGACGCAGGCCCGCGGCGTCACGCTGTCGGCGTCGATCGTGTTGCCGACGACGCGGAAGCCCTTGCGGGAGCGCAAGTCATTGTAGGCGGCCTGGACGGTCTTGGCTGTCACGAGTTCGAGGCTGGCCTTGTAGGCGCTCAGTGCGCCGCGGTAGTTCTCTGCATTTTCCAGCCCCTTGGCGAGCACCGCCAGGGCATCTGCGCGCTCCTGGGTGGAGCGGGTCAGCAGGAAGCCGTTGAGGGCGGCCAGCACGCCCTGGCTGGTCACTGTCTCGTTGCCGGTGACGTTGTTTTCGGCACGCGCGATGTCGATCCAGAGCGCGGCATCGTCCGGCGTCAGCGCCAGCGCTGCCTTGAAGGCATAGAGTGCCGCGTCGTAGTTTCCGCCGAGAAGGGCGTCGCGGCCCATCTGCAAGAGTGCGGCATGACCGATCCCCTGCTGGTCGTCGCCGACCGCGAGCTCCGCCTTCTGCTGGCGGGCATCCTGCATCAGCTGGTCGGACACGAAGTCGGGTCGGGACGGCGCGCCGATGTCCTCTTCCGACCCAGCTGTGACGATGCGCCCGGCGATCGCGCCGACGAAGGTATTGAGCTGGTTGAAATCGGACTTCAGGAAGCACCACTTGACCTTTGGATTGTAGGTGAAGGCCCTGCATTCCTGGTCCGCGACGCAGCTTGCCTCGCACTGGGCGAGAGAGACGTTCTGTTCGGTTCTGAGATCGAAGCCGAAATAGTCCCCGTCGCGGGTGGTGACGACGCTACGACCATCGGCCGCGGCGACGGGAGCCGCGAGGGCCAGCAGGCCGAAAACGAATGCGGTGAAACCACTGGACCTGCGCCTGGACATGATGTCCCTCCCCACGCTTAAGCAATTCTGGCGGAGGGTACTCTTCGTCCATAACAATCGCTTGTCAATTGTGCCGAAGGTCGCGTTGTGAGCGTCGACACAGAGGTCGTTCAACCGTCGCTTCGAACGGTTCTCGCACCGACGTGTTGTGCTCTTCCTGCCCCCCAGCCATTCAATGCGGCGCCAAGGCCGAGCGCGACGAAGAGCACGGAGGTCGCGGCGAAACCTCCGGTCCAGTCCCTGATCAGGCCGACCAGAAGCGGGCCGATCGCGGCAAGAGAGTAGCCGACGAATTGCGCCATGCCGGAGAGATGTGCTGCCACATGGCTATCGGGTGAGCGAAGCACGATCGCGGTCATGGCAACTGCGATCAGGCCGCCTTGGCCGATGCCCTGGAGGATCGCCCAGATCCAGACCGTGGAGACCGGTGCGAAGAGGATGCCGAGGAGTGCGCCGACGGCAATGACGAGGAGGGCGACGTTGATCACGCGCTGATCCTTGCCGCGAACGGCGATCTGGGGACAGACGATGCAGGAGGCTGCCTGCATCATGACCGACAAAGAGACGATGGCACCGGCAGTGACGCCGTCGATGCCACGATCGCGCAGAATCGGCACCAGCCAGCCGAACACACAGTAGGCGAGCGCCGACTGAAGTCCCATGAAAAGTGTGACCTGCCATGCGAGGCGGTCCCGCCAAAGACCGATGACACTGACGCTGGCCTTGCCAGGCTTGCCGCGACTTCCGAGGGCCTGGGGCAGCCAGATCAATCCGACGATAGCGGCGGGCACGGCCCAGATGGCGAGTGCGCCCCCGAGCGATCCGCCGAGGGCTGCCTCGATCGGCAGCGTCAGTCCTGCGGCGCCGGCCGCACCTGCGCAAAGGGCCATGGTGTAGAAGCCCGTCATCAGGGCGGCCCGGTCCGGGAAATCGCGTTTGACGAGGCCGGGCAGGAGCACGTTGCCGATGGCTATGCAGGCGCCGGCCAGTGCCGTTCCGAGAAACAGCAGAGGCACGGAGTGAAAGCCGCGCAGGGCCGTGCCGACCACTAGCAGGAGTAGGGCACAAAGAAGCGCGCGCTCGGCGCCTATCCGGGCAGCTAGGCGCGGGGCGAGCGGCGAAAATACACCGAGGCAGACGACGGGAACCGTCGTCAGGAGGCTCGTGGCGAGCGTGGAAAGGCCGAGCTCGGAGCGTATTTCGGGAAGCAATGCGGATGCGCTCGAGAAGAGGGGGCGAAGGTTGAAGGCGATCAGGACCAGGCTGACGCCCAGAACCGTCCGTGCCAGCGGGCTCATCTGCGCCTGCGCGGGCAGCGAGTGTGTTGGAAGATCTTCGGCGTCGATCAGCAGTTCGTCCGCGAGATCAAGCATGCGCTGCTCGTCATCGCGTCTCACGCTTCAGCCTCGCGATCGAGGAAGGCCAGCACGGGAGCCATGAACCGGCGCACGGCATCGCCGGCCCTGTCGGGATCGCCCGTCTCGATCGCGTCGACGATCGCGGCATGGGAGGCGAGGTCGGGTTCGGGCAACGTCCCGCCGGTGGTCGCCCGGATGGTGTCGGCGATGGAGGCGGAGAAGAACTCGAAGAGCTCGACCATGGCACGGTTTCCGGAGGCGGCGATCACAGCCTTATGAAAGGCGAGGTCACGCGCGACGAACCCGTCTCGGTCGCCGACATCGGAGCTTCCGCGCTGGGCGAGAAGCGCTCTCAGCCTGGCAATGGTCGCCGGCGTGGCGCGCTGGGCCGCCAGGCGGGCGGCTTCCACGTCGAGGGCGCAGCGCGCCTCGAAGCGATCCCGGAGACTGGCACGGCGGGTGCCGTCGAGTGTGCTCAGGCTGTCGGTCGCCGAGCGAACATAGGTTCCGGAGCCCTGCCGAACCTCCAGCAGACCCCGGGAGGCCAGGACCCGGACCGCCTCGCGCACGGTGCCGCGGCTTACGCCGAGCGTCGCCGACAGCGATGCTTCATTGGGAAGGCGGGCGCCGACGGGAAAGCGTCCGGCAGTGATTTCCTCGCGGATCGCGTCCGTGATCGTGTCGGCGAGACTGGTCTTCTGAATTGGTTTCATGATTCGAACATAAAGTCATCGGATGACTTTGACAAGCGACCCGCTCGCCATGGAGGCCATCATGGCGGCATCTGACTGGTTAGCCGGCTGCCGGCTCGCACTGCGCGTTGAAATCGCGCACCTGCCCGAGCAGCCACGTCGAGAACGCGGTGGCCGGCTGGTAGGCCATCTTGGACAGCGGGCGCACCAGGTAATAGGCGCTGGCGCTCTTCACCTCATGATCGAAGGCGCGCACGAGTTGGCCGCCGGAAAGCTCCGGTTCAATCAGGAATGTCGGGACAAGAGCGATGCCCAGGCCGGCAAGGCAGGCCTGGACCACGTTGGAAAACTGTTCGAAGCGCATGCCGCCGCCGCGCCCGTTGGGTATGCCGAGACTTGCGAACCAGTGTTCCCAGGCGCGGGGCCGCGAGGCCATGTCGAAGAGCGGCATGGACAGCATGTCCTCGGGTCGAGAAACGGGGTGGTCGCGCAGGAAGGCGGGACTACAGACCGGCACGACCATTTCCTGCATCAGGAACTGGCAGTCCGTGCCCGGCCAGTTCGGTTCGCCGATGTGGATTGCGGCGTCGAGACCGGAGCTTTCGAAATCGAACTGGCCGATGCGCGTGGCAAAATCGATGATTACGGACGGGTTCTTCTGGAGGAAATCCGGGATGCGCGGCATCAGCCAGCGGGTGCCGAAGGTCGGCAGGATCGCCAGGCGCAGATGGGTGTCTTCGGCCTTTGCCATGGCCTCCAGCGACAGGGTCCGGATCGTTGCGAGTGCGTCGCCGATGCCCTTCGCATAGTCACGACCGATGGACGTCAGCTCGACACCACGATTGTTGCGCTCGAACAGCTTGACGCCAAGTTGATCTTCCAGAAGGGATATCTGGCGGCTGATCGCACCCTGGGTGAGGTTGAGTTCGTTGGCGGCGGCGGAAAAGCTGCCGAGCTTGGCAACGGAATCAAAGGCGGCGAGCGCGCTTGTCGACGGCAGGAAACGGCGTTGATGGGTCAGCATCTGCTATGAATAGACCTGATAGCCGCATGAGTAAACATGTGTTGCGTTCCGTTCCCGTTTCGTCAATTTATGCATCAGTTTACAGAGGATATCAGACCGATGAGCGAAATGCGGCCCTTTTCCTGGAGTGATCCATTCCTGATGTCGGAGGCGCTTACCGAAGACGAGCGCATGATCCAGGCGTCTGCCGAGGCCTTTGCCCAGAGCGAACTCCAGCCTCGCGTCAACGAGGCCTACCTTGGCGAAACCGTCGCGCCGGAACTTTTCCGCCTGATGGGACAGGCCGGTCTGCTCGGCGTAACGCTGCCGGAAAAATACGGCGCGGCCGGCGCGGGCTATGTCTCCTACGGTCTCGTGGCGCGTGAAGTCGAGCGCGTCGATTCCGGTTACCGCTCGATGATGAGCGTGCAGTCCTCGCTGGTCATCTATCCGATCTATGCCTATGGCTCGGAAGAGCAGAAGGACAAGTATCTGCCGGGTCTCGTCTCGGGCGAGCTGATCGGTTGCTTCGGCCTGACCGAACCGGATGCCGGTTCCGATCCAGGCGGCATGAAGACCCGCGCCGAGAAGATCGAAGGCGGATACCGCCTGCGCGGCTCGAAGATGTGGATCTCCAACGCGCCGATCGCCGACGTCTTCGTCGTCTGGGCGAAGTCGGAAGCGCATGGTGGCGAGATCCGCGGCTTCGTGCTCGAGAAAGGCATGAAGGGGCTTTCCGCACCGAAGATCGGCGGGAAGCTGTCGCTGCGCGCTTCGGTTACCGGCGAGATCGTGCTCGACGGCGTCGAAGTCGGCGAGGATGCATTGCTGCCGGGTGTTTCGGGCCTCAAGGGTCCCTTCGGCTGCCTCAACCGCGCCCGCTACGGCATTTCCTGGGGCGTCCTGGGGGCGGCAGAGGATTGCTGGCACCGCGCGCGCCAGTACGGTCTCGACCGCAAGCAGTTCGGCAAGCCGCTCGCCGGCACGCAGCTCTACCAGAAGAAGCTCGCCGACATGCAAACCGAGATCACGCTCGGCCTGTTCGCCTCGCTGCGCGTCGGCCGCCTGATGGACGAACATCAGTTCGCCCCGGAAATGATTTCCATCGTCAAGCGCAACAATTGCGGCAAGGCGCTCGACATCGCACGGCAGGCCCGCGACATGCACGGCGGTAATGGCATTCAGATCGAATACCACGTCATGCGTCACGCGCAGAACCTGGAGACGGTCAACACCTACGAGGGCACGCATGATGTTCACGCGCTGATCCTCGGCCGCGCCCAGACCGGCATTCAGGCGTTCTTCTGAGGCTAATTTCCGGCCTCATCCTCACCGTTTACAGATGTTCAAAGCCCGCCTTTCCGGCGGGCTTTTCCGTATCTGGCTGCAGGTGTGTGGCCAAACACCAGTGGTCCCGTGGCTCGCAAAAATAGTTTAGGTCAAATGACCAAAAGTCTCGCTAATTTAAAACATCGTAAACTATTGACATACTAAATCTTGCCCTGCCGACTTAATTGTTTGTTCATTTTGACAGATCGCAAGTTTTTGGGGGTGTGATGAGGGGTGTGATATCGGGAAGTCATCAACAGGGGCCGGCGGGGATAAGCTACGCGGATCTTGCGCGACGTCTGGAATTCATGCAGCTCGACAAGAGCGCGACGGAACGAATCCGGCAGGTGGGGCCGCTGCTCGATGCGAAACTCCCCGACGTTCTCGACGAGTTCTACGGGCTCCTGTCCCAGGTGTCGGAGGTGCAGCGCTTCTTTCCGACCGGCGAGCACGTCGAGCGCGCAAAGAATGCGCAGATCCGGCACTGGAAGAATATCGCCAAGGGAGATTTTTCCGACGACTATTTCGAGAAGGTCAAGGCGATCGGCAGCGTGCATGCGCGCATCGGTCTTGAGCCGCGCTGGTACATCGGCGGCTACGCGCTGATCCTCGAGCGTCTGGTCGAGGCGGTCCTGGAGAAGGTTTCGACGACCAGTGGGATCTTCGGCCAGCGCAAGTCCAGCAACGCCGAGACGGCAAAGACCATCTCGGCCCTGGTCAAGGCCGTCATCCTCGACATGGATCTTGCGATCGCCGTCTACATCGAAGAGGCGGAGGCGGCGAAGAAGAAGGCGGAAACCGAGGCGATAGAAGCTGAGCGAGGCTTCGTTCGGCGCATCTTCGGCGAAGCGATCGGTGCGATTGCCCAAAAGGATCTGACCCACCATATCGTCGATGATATACCGGTCGCCTATGCACCGCTGCGCGACAACTTCAATCGCTCTGCCGATTTCCTGGCCGAGGCACTGTCGGTGATTGCCGATTCCGTCGAGAAGATGGACGGGGGCGCCAACGAGATTTCCGACGCAGCGCGCGACCTGTCGCAGCGCACGGAAAAACAGGCTGCCGCGCTGGATGAGACGGTGACCGCACTCGGCGAGATTACTGCCAACGTTTCGGCGTCCACATTGCGCACGGAAGAGGTTCGTCGCGTCAGTGTAGAGGCAAACCGTTTTGCCGGGCAGTCGACTGCAGTCGTCACGGCGACCGCGCGGGCGATGGAGAGAATTGAGGAACACTCCTCGAAGATCGTCGACATCATCGGGGTGATCGACAACATCGCTTTCCAGACCAATCTGCTCGCACTCAATGCCGGTGTGGAAGCCGCGAGAGCCGGCGATGCGGGGAAAGGCTTTGCCGTCGTCGCGCAGGAAGTGCGCGAGCTTGCCCAGCGCTCCGCCAATGCTGCCCGGGAGATCAAGGTTTTGATCGAGAACGCGACGTCCGAAGTCGGCGAGGGCGCGCGGCTGGTCAAGAGCACGGGGGAGGCGTTGAGCGGGATCATCGGCTACATCGAGCAGATCGATACCCACGTGGATGCCATCTGGTCCTCAGCGCGCGTCCAATCCTCCGGTTTGGCAGAGGTGAGTGCTGCGCTCTGTGCCATGGATCAGGCCACCCAGCAGAATGTGGCGATGGTCGAACAGTCGAATGTCGCGTTGACAAATCTTGCAACGGAGGCCTCCAAGCTGCGGGAGCTGATCGGCCGTTTCGTTCTCCCGCGTAAGACGGCATCTGACCAGGCTCGATCGCTGATCCAACCGGTCTGGAGGCGTGCAAGCTGAATGCGACGCGGTAGCCATCGCCGAGAGAGGGATGCCGACCGGTTAGAGAACAGGCGCAATAAACGCGAGCAATTTAACCGAAAAATTTCCGATTCTGACAAGATACCTACAAGAATCGATATATTTTTTCGGACGCTAAAACGTTAAGGGAACTAGACCGTTCTTCGGAGCTTGCCCCCTTGGCAGTGAAATCGAGATTGGCCATCTGCTCGAATGCTGTCGAACGGCGTCGGCCAAATTTCCCTCCCGTGTCGTGCTTTGTGGTCACGGGACATGAATGAAATGCTCTGCCCGTCATGGTTGATTTAAACGTGGCGGTCTGTCGCAGAATGACGTGGGCGCAAACGGCTTCAGTTGGCGCCCCACGGAAACCGTAACGAGGAGAGAAGATGTACACGGTTGCCGTTATGGACAAGGACGTCCTCGCCGCTTTCAGGAGCGAGCATCCGTGGCTGGACCTCCCGGCGGATGTCGAAGAGATTTCGTTATTCTTTGACGATAATGGCGGACCGGCACGACTGACGGCAACGTCGAACGAACAGGGCCGCAATGTTCCCTTCGATACCGACCGGCTTCGGACTGACACCCTGCTGGCGCTGATCCGATTTGCCCCGCGGGGCACGCCGAAGACATGGGAGAGTCCGGAGGAAGCCCGTGTCTGGCGTATTCTTGACCGGTTGCCCACGGCCGAGGACGCCACGCTGATCGATGTCATGCTCGAGCAGGCGCGGCGCGCCATGCTGGAGGAAGCCTATTCCATCGTGCACAAGATGGCGACCGAGGCATTGCGCGGATTGGCGGCTTCGGCCAGTTCGTCTGGGGAAACCGCACGGCTGGAGGCGGCCGCGCGTGCGGTTCCGCTCAAGCTGGGAGATATTGCCGATGAGCACAAGGCCCTGTTCCTCGAGGTGGACATTTGGCGCATGGTCGCCGTGCTGCGTGACGAGGCTTCACTGCCGATCGATTACGAGATGCCGCCAAGCAGCGAACTCGATGAGCTGGACGCGCTGGTCGGCAACCCCGCTGTTACGGAAGGCGTTTCGGACTCCCTCATCCAGGCGCTTTTCGACCTTTCGCCCGTCGCCTTCTCGATTTCGACGATCGGCCGGAACAGCTCACGCTACGTTCGCGTCAACAAGGCCTACCTCGATCTCGTCGGAAAATCCTGGGACGAGATCCGGGGGCATGAAATGGTGTCCTCCGGGCTCGTCATTGGCAACGATGCGCGCGCGCGCCGCCTCGAAAAACTGGATAAGAGCGGGGGATATTCCGGCGAACGCGCGGAAATCCGCAATGCAAACGGAGACGTGATCCCGGTGTTGATCTCGGCGCGCAGGCTTGTACTCGCGGGCGTACTCTACGACTTCGAGGTTATTGCCGTCGCAGTCTCCTGACCTTCGGCGTCCTGCCGTGATCTAGGTGCGGCGGAACAGGGCGAGGGAGCGAGCCGTCAGAACGTATTCGTTGCCTTCGACCGCAATGTCCCCGTTTCGCGTCGGGTCGCTCGTCGTCAGTTCCAGCTGCCAATCTCCGCCGCCGGTCTTCGGAAGATTGAAGCCGATGTCCGCGTCGACCGGGTTGAAGAGCAACAACAGTTCGGGCCAGATGCCGTCACGGCCCTCTAGATCGTCGCGTAGCAGCTTCAATGCCAGCGGGTTGCCATCGAGCCAATGCTCGGGCAACTGCGCTCCGCCGTCGACGTTGTACCAGTCGATGACCATGCCGTCGCGCCAGTTGGCGCGGCGCAGCAAAGGTTGCTGCTTGCGGAGTTCGATCAGCCGTTTGGTGAACTCCCGCAAGGCGTCGCAACCGGCTGGCAGGTTCTCCCAGTGGAGCCAGCTGATCTCGCTGTCCTGGCAATAGCCGTTGTTGTTGCCCATCTGTGATCGACCGAATTCGTCGCCCGCGAGCAGCATCGGCGTTCCATGGGAGAAGAAGAGCGTCGCGAGGAAGTTGCGCTTCTGCCGCTCGCGCAGCGAATTTATGCCCTCGTCGTCGGTCGGGCCTTCGGTGCCGTAGTTGTGGCTTCGATTTCCGTTGTGGCCGTCATTGTTGTCTTCGCCATTCGCCTCGTTGTGCTTCTGGTCATAGGAAACCAGGTCGTTCAGGGTGAACCCGTCATGGGCGGTAACGAAGTTGACACTGGCCCAGGGACGGCGTCCTCGCTGATCATAGATGTCGCCGGAACCGAGAAGCCGGGCCGCGAAGTCGGGAGCGCAATTGTCGCCGTTCAGCCAATACTCGCGCGCCGAGTCGCGATACTTGTCGTTCCATTCCGCCCAGCCGGGTGGAAAGCCCCCGACCTGATAGCCTCCCGGGCCGATGTCCCACGGTTCACCGATCAGCTTGACCCGTGACAGCACGGGGTCCTGGGTCACTGCATCAAAGAAACCGCCCCGCTGGTCGAAACCCTCCGGTTCTCGGCCCAGGATGGTGCCAAGGTCGAAACGGAAGCCGTCAACGTGCATTTCCTGCGCCCAGTAACGGAGAGAATCCATCACCATCTGCAGGACGCGAGGATGTGATGTGTTGACCGTGTTTCCGGTGCCTGTGTCGTTGATGTAGTAGCGATGATTGTCCGGCAATGTCCGGTAGTAGGAAAAATTGTCGATACCCTTGAAGGAAAGGGTCGGGCCGAGTTCGTTGCCTTCGGCGGTGTGGTTGTAGACGACATCGAGGATCACCTCGATGCCGGCATCGTGGAACGCGCGGACCATGTCGCGAAAACCTTTAAGGCCATTCGGGCCGTAATAGCGACCGGCGGGCGCAAAGAAACCGATCGTGTTATAGCCCCAATAGTTGCGCAGTCCCTTGTCGAGCAGGTGACTGTCATCGGGAAAGGCATGGATCGGCAAGAGCTCGACCGACGTGATGCCGAGGTATTTGATGTAGTCGACGGCAGCCTTGTGGCCGAGTCCCTCGAAGGTGCCGCGCAGGTTCTCGGGGATTGCCGGGTTGAGTTGCGTGAACCCCTTCACATGCGTTTCGTAAACGATTGCATCGGCCCAGGCGACGGACGGATTGCCGTCGTATTCCCGGCTTTCCCTGGGATCAATGACGCGGCATTTCGGCATCGCCGCCGCGCTGTCGAGCTTGCTGAATGAAAGATCCTTCTCGACGCTGTCGATGTCGTAGCCGAAATGCGCATTGGACCACGGGATGTCTCCGACAATCTCGCGCGCATAGGGATCAAGCAGCAACTTGTTGGGATTGAAGCGATGACCGTTGGCCGGGTCATATGGACCATGGACGCGATAGCCGTACAGGGTGCCCGGCTTTACGTCCGGCAAGTAGCCGTGCCACACCTCGTTGGTGAATTCGGGAAGCTCTACCCGTGCCACTTCGGTTTTGCCGCTCTCGTCAAAGAGGCACAGTTCCACGCGTTCGGCATGGGCGGAAAAGAGAGCGAAATTGGTTCCCTCGCCGTCATGATGCGCACCAAGTGATCGCCAGTCACCGGCTTTAACGTCGATTGCTCTCGTTCTGGCATCCATCGGGAGGGTCCTCGTCACTTCATGCTGCGCTGCATAAATCCTCGACGACGAGGTTTGTTCCCCTTGTCCTGTTCGTCCCTGTCGCAAGCGTCGCGGGAACCAAGTTCGGCGACCGCGGTTTCGTGTTTATGCAGCCATTACCCTTTGAAGGAGGTCTCCATGCCCGCTAAATCGAAAGCCCAGCAAAAGGCAGCCGGCGCTGCGCTCGCCGTGAAGCGTGGCGAGACAGGAAAGAGCGCATTGAAGGGTGCATCGAAAGAGATGCACGATTCCATGACGGAAAAAGAACTCGAGGAACTCGCCTCGACAAAACGCAAGGGCAAGCCGGAACACGTGGCGAAGCACTGACGGTTGCGAGGCAAGGAGCGTTCGATGTGGGGCGCCCAATCACTCGGGGTGAGGACCGGGATCTTCCGCACGGTTGCAGAAACGCGCCTCAACAGCGTGCAAGAGCCAGAGAACAACAAGTGCGAAAGCGGTAGCGAGGAGACTGATCTGCCAGAAGCCAAGACCGGACGCCAGGCCGATGGCTCCGGAAAACCAAAGACCTGCGCCGGTTGTCAGTCCGCGCACCTCGCCCTTGGAAAACACGATCAGACCAGCAGCGAGAAAAGCAACGCCCGCCGTAATGGCCTCGATGAGACGAAGAGGGTCGATCCGGGCAGATTCACCCTGAAAGGCGTCGTGATGGGCTATCTCGATGGTCAGGATCGCAACGATCGCGCTCGACAGGCAAACTAGAATATGAGTTCTCAGACCCGCGGACCGGTTCTTCCGCTCCCTCTCGTAGCCGATCGCCCCTCCACACAGCATCGCGACCAGTAACCTCAGAATGATGACTGTGAGAGGCAACCACGTTTCGGTGGCAAAATATGGGGCTAAGGTCATGGGCAATCCTGTGGGCCTCAGTCAGGAAACGCGCCGGCGGCGACCGGCGCGTTTCTTGTAGACGATGTGACTAGTGGCTTTTCTTCGCGCCCGGCGTCGATGAATAGGTGGCGGAGACAGGATCGCTTGCGGGAAATGTGTCCAGCAGTCCTTCATCGACCTGGGCCTCCAATTCTGCCTCGTCCTGCGCGCGACGGGCGCTCAGGACTGCATCGGAGATCGTATCCTTGCCTTGGTCGTTTTCCGCCTTGTCGAACCGGTCACCCGCTCCGTCGAAGGATCCGACCTGCAACAGGAGTACCCGTGCCTTCTCCAAGGCATTCTCGCGGTTCAGCTGATCTGAGCTTCCCTGCTTCATGCGAACGGAGACGACCTCTCCGCCATCGCCGACGAACTCGACCGTGAAGCCCGGAACGCCGCCCACGTCCTGGTGAATCTGTGTATCAACGATCTGCATGGTCTTTCTCCCATCTTCATGACCGGATGAAAACGCAGCCAGTCGATATAGGTTCCAGGTGATGCTTCCATGGCATCTGGCAGATGGTGGAAAGAAGGCGAATAGGCCGCATGCGATCGTTCAGAATTTGTTTACCATCATGGATGTGAATTTAGTAAAATATGAACAAAGATGGATGGCGAGCGTTCTCCGGACAAAGGAGATTTGCCATGTTCAAGAACAACCGCAGCATGCCCGCAGATACCGTCCTGATCGTCGAGGATGACGTCTTCATTTCGATGGACGCAGCCGACAGCGTTTCGCGCGTGGGCGTCAACGTGGTCACTGCAGAGACTGTCAGTGACGCGCTCGACATTCTCGAAACGGAAGAGATTTCCGTGGCAATTCTTGACTTCCAGGTGCGGGATGGTGCTGTAACACCGGTTGTGGACCGGCTTCGCCAGAGGGGTATCCCTTTTCGCATCGTCTCAGGCTCTCCCCTGGCCGAGATCGCCGCCAAGGGAATTCCGGCCGGTCTCTGCGCACAGAAGCCGGCCGACTATGTCAAGATCCTGATTTCGCTGATCAGCGAAAGGCCGTGGACGGCGTTGCGTCCGAGCCACTGAGATCGTTAATGACGCTTGTCCAACAGACGGGTCAGGGTTCGTTCCACGACATCCACCATGACCATCGTCTGGTGGTCCACCTCGATGTTCAGCTTGTCGCCGACCGTGTAGCGAGGGAATGTGGTCTGGCGCAGCGTCTCAGGAATGAGGTTGATCTGGAACACATTGCCTTCGGCTTCGGCGACCGTCAGGCTTGCGCCGTTGACCGCGAGAAAGCCGCGCGGAAAAATGTACTTCGCCCAATCCTCCGGTACGGAAAAGCGGATGTGGGCGCCGGGCATCTCGCTCTTTGAGCCAACGAGCGTCGCGGTGGTCGCGATATGACCTGCGATCGCATGGCCGCCGTTCTCGTCGGTCGGTTTTGCCGACCGTTCAAGGTTCACGCCGTCACCGACCTTGAGGTCCGAAAGATTGGTCCGCGAAAGCGTTGCGTCCATCGCATCGAAGGTGACCGTATTGCCCCGGATGGAGGTTGCCGAAAGGCAGACGCCCTCGACCGAGACGCTGCCGCCGATCTGCAGCCCCTCGACCAGTCGAGCCGGAAACTCGACGTGGAATTCCGTATATCCGTCATGACGGATGATGTCGGTGACCGGGGCCACCGCCTGAACGATACCGGTGTACATGCGTGTTCCTGTGTCCTTGAGGCCTTTTGTGCCCGCGGTGAAGTCCATGCAAAGGTAATGTGCAATCGGGCAAAGACAACCGCCAAATCGTGACGGTTCGTCAAGAGTTGCTGAACGAACTCTCGCCCTACGTTGCCAAAGCAGCGCCGGCTTGCAATGAACTGGCAACAAAGCGTCCCCGACGCGCGGTGGAAAGGACCTGCGATGCACGCGCATGACTACTGGCAAAGCATTTACCCGCCCGGGAGTTTTGACACGACAGGTCCCTATGGTGCGAGCTATCCGGCGATGCTGGACGACGGCCGACAGGTTCTGTTGCCGATCCGGGCTCTCGCTGACGGAACCCATGGGATCGCCTCCCTTATCATTAACCAGGCAAGTTTCGGCGTGCTTGACGCGCTCGCGGCCAACCTCGCCGACAAGCTGCGTCCCGCCGAGCCGGAGGTCATCGTCGGTCTGCCGACACTTGGCCTCACGCTGGCGGCAGCCGTCGCCCAGAAGCTTGGTCACGATCGTTATGTCCCGTTCGGCACGTCGCGCAAGTTCTGGTATCTCGATGAGCTCTCCGTGCCGATGAGTTCGATCACGACGCCCCACCAACAGAAGAGGCTCTTTGCCGATCCGCGCATGCTCCCGTTGCTTCAGGGGCGTCGCGTCGCTCTGGTGGACGACGTCATGTCCAGCGGAGCGTCGATGGTTTCCGGCCTTACGCTTCTGGAAGCGCTCGGCATCAATCCCGTGGCGCTTGGTGCTGCCATGCTGCAGACGGAACGCTGGAAGGAGCCGATTTCAGCCTTGGGCAGTGACTGGCCGGAGAGGACGTTCGGCGTCTTTTCGACACCGCTGCTCACCAGGGCCGGAGAGGGCATCTGGCAGGCGGCTCGTTGAGCGAGGCCGCCATGCAGGCGGCAGGGAACGAACTCCGGCACTCTGCGCCGACGCTTTCTTTCGCTCATCCGCTCTGCAGGCACGTCTTGGATTTGTCATCGGAGGGCGTTAGGTTCCGGCATGTCCAGAATCCTTTGCATTGCCCTCAATCCGGCCATCGATATCTCCAGCGAGGCCGAAACCGTTCGCCATACGCACAAGACGCGTACGCACAACCAGCGCCAGAATCCGGGCGGCGGCGGCATCAATGTCGCGCGCGTCATCGCCGAGCTGGGAGGGCACTGCGAGCTGATCTATTTGTCTGGAGGCGCCACGGGCGAGTTGCTGGAGGCCATGCTCAAGCCTCTGAACATCAGGCAGGTGCCGCTGAAGATCCATGATCCGGTGCGCATTGCCTACAACGTTCGCGAGATTTCCACCAATCTCGAATACCGCTTCGTCCCAGAAGGGCCGCTGGTCAGCGAAGCAGAACTCGCGCCGGTCTTCGATCTCCTCGAAAACTCCCATTCGGAGTACATCATTGCCAGCGGGAGCCTGCCGCGCGGCGTGTCGGACGACACCTATGCCCGTATGGCCGAGATCGCCGAACGAAAGAATGCCCGCTTCATCCTCGACACGTCTGGCGATGCGCTTCAGACGACCTTGGCGAGGGCCAAGGTCTTCCTTGTCAAGCCGAGCCTTGGCGAGTTGGAGAGCTTTGTTGGACGCAAGGTCGGCCACGAGGATGCAGGCGCTGCCGCCCAGGAAATCATCAGGCGTGGTGCCGCTCAGTTTATTGCGGTCACGCTGGGTGCAGACGGCGCAATTCTGGTCGATGCCGAGCGCATTCACCGCGTCCCGGCGATCGAGGTTCCCGTCCAGTCTGCCGTCGGGGCGGGCGACAGTTTCGTCGCGGCGATGGCATGGTCGCTCGCCGAGGGCCACGAGATCGGTGACGCGTTCCGTTTTGGCCTTGCTGCCGGCGCGGCGACCGTCATGACCTCCGGCACCGATCTTTGCCGACGCGCGGACGTGCTTTCACTCTACGAGACCAACAAGGGCTGATCTTCGCCCGTGCTTGCCTGACCGCAGGCTAGAGTCTCAGGCCGGTCCGGCTGTCGAACAGCTTGGCCTTCGCCATGTTGACCTCGAAGCGGAACATCTCGCCGGGCTTGACGCGCTCCTCGGGTCGGACGCGGGCAATAGCCTCGACGCCGCCAAGCGTGAAGACCAGCATGGTGTCGGGACCGGTCGGCTCCACCACGTCCACCACCCGTTCGAACACGAAGAGGTCGGAGTCGGGTGCACCATGGGCGCCGACATGGGTTATCGTCTCGGGGCGGAGGCCGAGGTGGATCTCTTCGCCTTCCCGACCCCGCAGCTTTGCCGCCTGTTCCGGCCCCGTCCTGAACAGGATCGTTCCTTCCTCGTCGCCGACGGCGATCGCGAGCCCGTTCTCGTCCACCACCCGGCCGGTGACGATGTTCATCGAAGGGGAGCCCATGAACCCGGCGACGAAGAGGTCCACCGGGTTTTCGTAGATCTCCTCAGGCGTGCCGAACTGGCGAACATGGCCGTTGTCCATCACCGCGATGCGCGAGGCCAGTGTCATGGCCTCGATCTGGTCATGGGTCACGTAGATCGTGGTCTTGCCCAGGCGCAGGTGAAGCTTCTTCACCTCGGTGCGCATCTCGATGCGCAGCTTGGCATCGAGATTGGAGAGCGGTTCGTCGAACAGGAATACGTCGGGGTTCCTCACGAGTGCGCGGCCCATGGCCACGCGCTGGCGCTGGCCGCCGGACAACTGGCCCGGCTTGCGATCGAGAAGTTGCTCGATATGCAGCAGTTGCGAGACCCCGGACACGGCCTGGTTCTGTTCGCTCTCCGCTATCCCGCGCGTCTGCATGCCGAAGGTGATGTTTTCCCGGACCGTCTTGGTCGGGTAGAGCGCGTAGGACTGAAACACCATGGCGATGTTGCGATCCCGCGGCGGCACGTCATTGACCACCTGGTCTCCTATCCGAACCTCGCCGCTGGTCAGCGTTTCCAGTCCGGCGATTATGTTGAGGAGGGTCGACTTTCCGCAGCCGGAGGGGCCGACGAGAACGACGAACTCCCCGTCGTCGATGCTGAGGTCGACGCCCTTGATGACTTCGACCGGGCCGAACTTCTTCCAGACCTTGCTGAGTTCCACTCTTGCCATGCGCTCATCCCTTCACCGCGCCGGCGGCCAGGCCGCGGACGAAAAATTTGCCGGCCACCACATAGACCAGAAGCGTGGGCAAGGCGGCGATGATCGCGGCGGCCATGTCGACATTGTATTCCTTCACCCCGGTGGAGGTCGCGACGATGTTGTTGAGCGCGACGGTCACCGGATTGCTGTCGCCGACCGTGAACGCGACGCCGAACAGGAAGTCATTCCAGATCTGGGTGAACTGCCAGATGACGGTGACGACGATAGTGGGCGGGGCCATCGGAAGGAGGACCCCGAAGAAGATGCCGAAGAAGCCGGCTCCGTCGATCTTGGCGGCCTGGACGATGCCGTCCGAGACGGTGACGAATAAGTTACGGAAGAACAGGGTCGTGAAGGCGAGCCCGTAGACCGTGTGCACCAGGATCAGGCCGTAGACGCTGCCCGCGAGACCGAAATAGCCCAGCATGCGGGCCATGGGCAGCAGGACCACCTGGTAGGGAATGAACGAACCGAAAAGCATGAGGGCGAAGATTATATCGGCGCCGGGAAACCGCCACTTCGTCAGCGCGTAACCGTTGATCGCCCCGAGCAGCGTCGAAATGAACAGCGCGGGCAGGACCATCAGCACCGAGTTCATGAAGTAAGGCTGGAGACCCGTGCACCGGACGCCGACGCAGGCCGCGTTCCAGGCCTTTTCCCAGGCTGCGAAGGTCACTTCCTTCGGCAGGCTGATCAGCGAGGAGGTCCGGATTTCCTCCAGGGACTTCAGGGAAGTGGAGATCATGACGAACAGGGGCATCAGATAATAGAGGCAGAACAGCCCGAGTATCGCGAAGAGCAGCAGCCGTAGCAGGCTGTTCTTCAGGCCCTTCGGGCGGACGATGCCGGAGACGGACGTTCTGCTCATCTGGCCGGCCTCCTCAGTTCAGAATAGAGGTAGGGTACGAAGATGGCGGTTACGGTCACCAGCATCATGACGGCACTTGCCGCTGCCGTTCCCAGTTCGCTTCTCTGGAAGGCGAAGGAGTACATGAAGGTGGCGGGCATGTCGGTGGCATAACCCGGTCCGCCGCCGGTCAGTGCCATGACCAGATCGAAGCTCTTGATCGCCAGATGCGAGAGGATGATGAAGGACGAGAAGAAGACCGGTCGCACGATCGGCAGGATGATGCTCCAATAGGTGCGGAAGGGGCCGGCGCCGTCGATGGCCGCCGCCTTGATGATCTCGTCATCGACCGAGCGGAGGCCGGCAAGGAAGAGCGCCATCACATAGCCGGAGGATTGCCAGACCCCGGCTATGACGATGGTGTAGATCGCCATGTTCGAGTCGACCAGCCAGTCAAAATTGAAGCCCGGAAATCCGAGATCCTGAACGATCTTCTCGATCCCGAGTGTCGGGTTCAGGATCCATTTCCAGGCGGTGCCGGTGACGATGAAGGAGAGCGCCATCGGATAGAGATAGATGGTGCGGATCACGCCCTCGGCGCGAATGCGCTGGTCCAGGAGAATGGCCAGCACGAGGCCGATCAACATGCAGCCGATGATGAACAGGCTGGTGAAAACGAAGAGGTTTTCCAGCGCCACCAACCAGCGTGGCGTGCTCCAGAGGCGGACATACTGCGCGAAGCCGACAAGCGTATAGTTCGGCATCACCCCGGACTTGGTGAAGGAGATGTAGACGGTCCAGGCGATGAAGCCGTAGACGAACAGCAGGCTCGTCGCAAAGATCGGCGATACCACGATCTGCGGCAGCCAGCGCTCGACGAAGCGGTCCACGGCCACGCGCCGGCTCTTCGGGTTCATCATCAGCCCCCTCCCTCACTTCCTCCCGCATGTTAGCATCCGGTCCGGCTCTACTCCCTCCGGATCGTTCGGGACCCGGCCGTTGGACCGGATCCCGTAGTTTATGGTGCGTCAGCCTATTGGGCCCGCTTTGCAGCCGCGGCGAGAGCCTTGGCCGCGTCGGCCGAGCTCATGTCCGAGTTGAAGAAGTTGGTGACCAAATCCAGGAACTCCCCGCGCACGGTCCGGGGCACGGCCATCTCGTGCGCCATGGACGGCACGAAGGTGTTGTTCTTCACGGCCGCAGTCAGGTCTTCGTGGGACTTGAGCGCGCAGCTGTCGAACTTGTCGAGCTTGATGTCGGTTCTCGCCGGGATCGAGCCCTTGGCCAGATTGAAGGTTTCCTGGAACTGGGGCGACATGATCAGGCTGGCCAGCACCTTCTGACCCTCAACACGGTCGGCGCCTTCGACCTTGAAGAAGGCGAAGCTGTCGGTGTTGAAGCTGTATCCGTTGCCCGGGGTCGGGGCGCAGAGGAAGTCTTTGCCCGGCACCTTGCCGGCCGCGAGGAATTCGCCCTTGGCCCAGTCGCCCATGATCTGGAAGCCAGCCTCGCCGTTCATGACCATCGCGGTGGCGAGGTTCCAGTCGCGGCCAGAAAAGCCGGGATCGACATAACCGCGCAGTTTGCGAAGCTGGTCGAAGACTTTGATCATCGTCTCGCCGGTCAGTGCCTGTTCGTCGAGCTCGATGAGCGCCTTGCGATAGAAATCCGCTCCCATGCTGAGCACGATGGTTTCAAAGACGGTGGCGTCCTGCCAGGGTTGTCCGCCATGGGCGAGTGGCGTGATGCCTGCGGCCTTCAGCTTGTCGGCGACGGCATTGAACTCGTCCCAGGTCTTCGGCACCTCCGCGCCGACCTTGGCCAGGACTGCCGGATTGATCCACATCCAGTCGATGCGGTGGATGTTGACCGGCGCTGCCACATACTTGCCCTGGTACTTCATGATTTCGGCGAGCGATGGCGGCAGGACGCTGTCCCATTTTTCTGCCGAGGCCACGTCTTCGACGTCGGCCAAACCACCCTGTTCGGCCCATTCCTGAATGCCGGGGCCTTTCAGCTGGACGGCCGCCGGCGGGTTGCCGGCCATGACACGGGCGCGCAGGGCCGTCATGGCAGCATCGCCGCCGCCGCCAGCGATCGGCGAATCCTCCCATTTCCCGCCCTGCTTCTCGAAGGCTTCCTTGAGCGTGCCGACGGCCTTCGCCTCGCCGCCGGACGTCCACCAGTGAAGAACCTCCACGGTGCCGCCCGCATGGCCCGCGGCCGGCAGCATGAGAAGTGAAATGGCAGTCGCAGTGATGAATGATCTCATGTAACGCATGGCATCCTCCCGATAATTGCGGGCGTGAAAGCCCGTTCGCCTTATGGCGTTGGAAAAGGCTACTCTGTCTGCGTAGGAAACCCGTGGCCGTTGCTATGCACGCACCGCGGTCATTTGAACAATATCACGATACAAGGCTTTTGCCGGAATGTTTTGACTCGAATCAAACGGTGCGGAGTAATTGTCCGCACCGTTTTCAAAGAATAGCGGTCAGCCGCGTCCTGCTTTTGCTTTTTCAGCCTGCGCGACGATCTGTTTCACCGCGATGAAACTGTCGGGGCTGACCGACATGGAGTCGATGCCGCATTCCACGAGGAACTCGGCAAATTCCGGATGATCGCTCGGAGCCTGGCCGCAGAGACCGATCTTGGCACCGGCCTTGTTGGCCTCGGAAATGACCTTTTCGATCATCCATTTGACCGCCTCGTCCTGTTCGTCGAAGAGGTCGGCGAGTTCGCCGGAGTCGCGATCGACGCCGAGGGTCAGCTGGGTGAGGTCGTTCGAGCCGATCGAGAAGCCGTCGAAACGGTCGGCAAACTTGGCCGCCAGGATGACATTCGACGGGATTTCGCACATCACGTAGACCTGAAGGTCGTTCTCACCGCGCTTGAGACCGTTTTCGGCCATGACGCCAAGCACCTTGTCCGCCTCGCCGACCGAACGGCAGAACGGGATCATCACGACGACATTGGTGAAGCCCATTTCGTCCCGCAGGCGCTTGATCGCCTTGCATTCGAGCGCGAAACCTTCGCGATAGCGGGGCGAATAGTAACGGGAGGCGCCGCGGAAGCCGATCATCGGGTTTTCTTCCGCCGGCTCGAATTCCGCACCGCCGACGAGACCAGCATATTCGTTGGTCTTGAAGTCGCTCATGCGAACGATGACCGGTTTCGGATAGACGGCCGCGGCAAGGCGCGCCAATCCGCGCGCCAGCTTGTCGACGAAGTAGTCCGGCTTGCTGTCGTAGCCAGCGGTGAGGGCTGCGATCTCCGCCCTGGCCTCCTCGTCCTTCAGCTTGTCGAAGTGGACAAGGGCCATCGGGTGGACGCGGATTGCGTTCGATACGACAAATTCCATGCGGGCAAGACCGATGCCGTCGGCCGGCATCCGCCACCAGCGGAAGGCAGAACCGGGGTTGGCGAGGTTCAACATCACCTTGGTTCTGGTTTCCGGGAGATCTGTGACGTCCAGTTCCTCCACGGAGTAGTCGGCGATGCCTTCGTAGACGAAGCCTTCGTCGCCCTCGGCGCAGGAAATCGTCACATCCTGGCCCGTGTGCAGTATTTCGGTCGCATTGCCCGTCCCGACGACTGCGGGGAGCCCCAGTTCACGGCTGACGATCGCGGCATGCGAGGTTCGCCCGCCATGATCGGTCACGATCGCGGCAGCACGCTTCATGATCGGCACCCAGTCCGGGTCGGTGGTCTGGGTGACCAGGATGGAGCCGTCGATGAACCGGTCGATGTCCCTGGCGGTCTCGATCAGGCAGACCTGACCGCTTGCGACGGCGTCGCCGATCGACAGGCCCTTGGTCAGGACCTTGCCCTTGTTGCCGATGGTATAGGTCTTGAAGGCGCCGGCGCCGCGGCGTGCCTGGACAGTCTCCGGACGGGCCTGCACGATGTACATATCTCCGGTCTTGCCGTCGCGTGCCCATTCCATGTCCATCGGGCAACCATAATGCGTTTCGATCGTCGCGGCCCAGCGGGCGAGTTCGACGATTTCCGGATCACTCAGGACCCAGGCGGCGCGTTCGGCCTTCGAGGTCGGCACGTTGCGGGTCGGCTTCTCCCCGACCGCATAGATCATCTTGATGTCCTTGGCGCCCTTCTTCTTTTCGATGATTGGCGTCAGCTTCGCATCTCCCAGCAGGGGCTTGAAGACCTGATACTCGTCGGGGTCGACTGCGCCCTGGACAACATTCTCGCCGAGCCCCCAGGCGGCGTTGATGAGGACGACCTTGTCGAAACCCGTCTCGGTGTCGATCGAGAACATGACGCCCGATCCGCCGATGTCCGAACGCACCATCTGCTGCACGCCGATCGACAGCGCCACCTTCATGTGATCGAAGCCCTTGGCCTTGCGGTAGCTGATGGCGCGATCGGTGAAGAGCGATGCATAGCAGCGGCGGCAAGCGTCGATCAGCGCGGTTTCGCCCTTGATGTTCAGGAAGGTCTCCTGCTGGCCGGCGAAGCTCGCATCAGGCAGGTCTTCTGCGGTTGCACTCGACCGCACGGCGACCTCGACCTCATCCACGCCCGCACGTTTCGACAGTTCGCGATAGGCGGCGCGGATCGCAGTCTCGATTTCGGCGGGCCAGTCGCCCTTCAGGAAGATGTTGCGGATCGCCTGACCTGTTTCGGCAAGGGTCGCCTTGCCTGCTTCCCAGTCCGCGATGAAGGCCGTCATTCGATCTGTGAGCCTGTTGGCCCCGACGTAGTGCCAGTAGGCGTCGGCAGTCGTCGCGAAGCCCGGTGGCACACGAATGCCCTTCGCGGCGAGGGTCTGCACCATCTCTCCGAGCGAGGCGTTCTTGCCGCCCACGCGGGGAACGTCATGGCGCCCCAGGGTTTCGAACCATGCGATGGATTCAGCGACTTTGGACATGAAGACTCTCCCTGGTTGCGTTCTTAAATGACGGTCTGGCGCGAAGGGCTTGGTTGCACCTCTATGTTGTCAACGATAACCACCACGCGATTGCAGTGCTTTGACAATGATCAAGGCATGTTGCGGTGTGAAGCCGCAAGCGCAGTCGCGCGAAAAAAGATGCGAATTCCAATCAAGTTTTTTCGCGGGGCGCCGGCTTATTACTTGTCAATCACACTCAAGTTTATTATCGAAGAAGCGTTGGGGCGGATCGTCGGCGTGCCGCCGTGCGGTCAATGCCCTGTGTCTCAGTGTTTTTTTGCCACAAAAGGAGCTCCCAATGTTTCCCCGTCATTCGGGACCTTCCACCGTGGCCTTTGCCCTCGGCGGATTTCTCGCCCTCACATCTGGTGCGGCATTGGCGCAGGATGCGGCACCGGCTGTACCTGCAGCCCTGCAGACGGCGCCTGCCGATCCGATCGTCGTCCAGCCGCAATCTCCGGCGGTAGCGCCCGGCTCCGAGGCCGCGGCTCCGGTTCAGTCCCCGGCCACAAGTGATGGCGGTTCGCGGGCCGCACAGTCGTCTTCGGTCGACACTGTCGCGCCGAGTGCGCCCGACGCCATCAATTCCGCGGTTCAGATCGACACTCCCGAAAGCACGGGCGTCACCCGTGAGGACCTGCCGCACAACCTGTCGCCGCTCGGCATGTTCATGGCTGCCGACTGGGTGGTCAAGTCGGTAATGATCTCGCTTGCCTTTGCCTCGCTCGTCACCTGGACCGTCTGGCTCGCCAAGACCGTGCAGCTGACAGGTGCGCGTTTCCGCGCATTTCGGGGGCTGAAAGCCATTGCCGCTGCCCCGACGCTCGCGCATGCGCTGTCACGCATGGAGGGACGTGGTGGCGTGGTCGCCGCGATGGTCTGCGCCGCGAGCGAGGAGATCCGCCTGTCCGACGCCGCGATCGACCATGCCGGCGGAGAGGGTGTGAAGGAGCGTGTCGCGTCGGGACTCGCCCGGATCGAGGTGCGCGCCGGACGCCAGATTTCCAAGGGTACCGGCGTGCTGGCCACCATCGGTTCGACGGCTCCCTTCGTTGGCCTGTTCGGTACCGTCTGGGGCATCATGAATTCGTTCATCGGCATATCGGAATCGCAGACGACCAATCTTGCCGTCGTGGCGCCGGGCATCGCCGAGGCGCTGCTGGCGACCGCGATCGGCCTGGTCGCCGCCATTCCGGCAGTCATCATCTACAATGTCTTCGCCCGCTCCGTGACCGGCTATCGCCAGCTGTTGGCCGATGCCGCCACCGGCATCGAGCGGCTGGTGAGCCGTGACCTCGACTATCGCCGCGTGCCGCGCGACGGGCAGGGCGTCCTTCAGCCGATCGCTGCGGAGTAACCGATCATGGCCGGCGGCATTCGCGAAAACCACTCAGGCGACGAACTCGCAGAAAACCACGAGATCAACGTCACACCCTTCATCGACGTGATGCTGGTGCTGCTGATCATCTTCATGGTCGCGGCGCCGCTCGCGACCGTCGACGTCAGCGTCGACCTGCCGGCCTCCACCGCAAAGCCAGCCGAGCGGCCGGAAGAGCCGGTCTATGTGACTCTCAAGGAAGACATGAGCCTGTCGCTCGGCAACGAGACGGTGGCACGGGAAGCGCTTGCAGCCGATCTCGACAGCCTGACCAAGGGTGACAAGGACGCCCGCATCTTCCTGCGCGCCGACAAGGCCGTGGATTACGGCGCCTTCATGGAGGTGATGAACCTGTTGCGGGATGCCGGTTACCTGAAGATCGCGCTGGTCGGGCTGGAGACCCTGCCTTCTCCTCAATCCCCGGCCTCGAACGAAGGGGTGGCGCAATGAGCGTTCATCTTTCCCAGAAGTCCCGTGCCCGGACTGCCGGGGAACTGCTGCTCTGGACGAGTGCCGCCCTTTGCGTCGCAGCCGTGCATGCAGGCGCGGTCGCACTCCTGCTTCAGCAGCCGGAAACCGAGCTGGCCGATACGGCGCCGCCAGCCGCGATCATGATCGAGCTTGCGCCCGAACCCGAACCCGAAGCCGTGGCCGTTGACGAGGAGCAGAACGTTCCCGACGTGGTCGATGCCGAGGAGATCAAGACCGCCTCGCATGAGCCTGCTCCGGTGCCGGTCAAGGAGACGCCGCCCGAACCCGTGCCTCAGCCGCTGCCGGAGCCGCCGGTGGAAGAGGTAGCGGAAGCCCTTCCAGAACCGGTGGTCGAACCGCCGCCGCTGCATGAGCCTCTGCCGGAAATGGCCGAGGCGGTCGATCCGATCGAGCAGTTGGTGATGGCTCAGCTCGAGAATGTCGCCGTGCCGATCCCGGTCGTGCGGCCGCCTCTGCCGAAGCCGGTCGAGGAAAAGCCCCAAAAGAAGCCGGAGAGGAAGAAGGCTTCGAGACCCAAGGTCCCAGCGCCGCCGGCTTCAAAGGCCGCACTGCAAGCCAAGGCCGAAGTCAAGCAGTCCAATCGGACCGCTGCACAGCAGACGACCAGCGGCAGCGGCAGCAATGTGTCGCCGGCCAAATGGCGGGATCGGGTGCGGGCCCATATCGCGCGCCGCGCCAAGTCCCTTTCGAGAACGATCGCGCAGACGTCAATGGTTCAGTTGCACATCACCTTCGACAAGTCAGGCAATGTCCTTTCGGTGTCGGCGAGGAGTTCCTCCGGCGATGCCTCGCTCGATCAGGTCGCAGCAGCAATGGTTCGGCGTTCCTCGCCACTGCCAGCTCCGCCGGCTGGCGTGCCGAACTACCTGTCCCTGCCGGTCCGGTTCAAGTGAGCCGGGGTGCCGAACTGCGGCAGGCTCCGGCCTGGGTGTCCGAGGCCTCGGAGCTAAGGAGTGATGCTTCGTTCTCTTCCGTCGTTCAGCGGTCTGCCGTCGCTGGTGAGCCGATCAGCCGCAGCGCTGCCTCCCTCAAGGCTTCGAGAGAGGTGGCGGATGCAAGCCGGCGCCAGGTGATCTCCCCGACATCCTTGGCCAGTTGACGTTCAAGGACGTCGGTTGTTGCGTCGGATTGCCCCTGGGGACGGGTTGCCACTCTGGCCTTCAGGGTCGCTGCATCTGCTTCCAGCCAGATCCCCGTGAAGGGAATGCCGAGCTCGACCGCGACGGCCTCGATCATGGCGCGATCTTCAGAGCGGTCGAACACGGCATCGACGAGAGCTGTGCCTCCGCCGGCGACCACGATCCGGGCGCGGTCGGCCATTTTGTCATAGACCCTGCGCGACACCTCGGGCCGGTATGCGTCCAGCGGCAGGCGCTCGCCGGGGGCGACCTGGAACATCGCCTTGCGCAGTCGGTCGCTTTCGAGAAGCCTTGCTCCGGGCGCCTTGCCGAGATGCGGGGCGAGGGCGTCCGCGAGCGTGGATTTTCCTGATCCGCTCAATCCGCCGATCGCCACCAGCCTCGGTTCGCCTCTTCCCAGCAGTTCGGCGGCGAAGTCGAAATAGCCCTTCGCGCCTCTCAGGAGATCCTGGCTAGGTTTGCCGGACTCTTCGATCTGGGTCGCGGTCACGTGCGCGCGCACCGCGGCCCTGACTGCCATGAAGAAGGGCAGCAAGGCAAAGCCACCGTCATCTCCGGTAATGTCCAGATAGCGGTTCATCACGACATTGGCGAAAGGCGGGAAGCCGCGATGCCAGAGATCCATGAGCAGAAAGGCCAGATCGTAGAGCACGTCGACCGTCGCGATCTGGTCGTTGAAGTCGATGCAATCGAACATGCGCGGTCCGGCGGGGCTCATGAAGAGGTTTCGCAGGTGCAGGTCGCCATGGCAGAGGCGGACCATGCCGCCTGCCTCGCGGCGATCCATCAGAGCGATGCGCTCTTGCCAGGCCCGACGGAACGCGCCGGTGAGCCTTTCGACGTCTTCGTCCACAAAGACGTGGCTCGTGGCAAAGCCTGCCTCGTTGATGTCGAGGACGCCGCCCATGTTTGCCGAGCCGCTGCCGGCATGGACAACCGGCGCCGTCGCATGGACGGCCGCGATCATACGTGCGGTCTCTTCCATCAGCGGGATGTCCAGCTTGCCTTCGGCAGCCATCCGGTCGAACAGGTCATGCTGGGCGAAGCGGGTCATCTCGACCACGACGTCAAGCGGCTCGCCTTCTCCGTCAAAAACCAGGCTCCCGTCGGCCTCACGCGTGATGCGGCGGATCCCGAGATAGAGATCCGGCGTTGCACGCCCGTTCAGCTCGACTTCACGAAGGCAATAGTGGAGGCGCAGGTCATAGGTCGAGAAATCCACGTAAGGCAACTTGACCGCGCGTTTGAGCTTGAAGGCCCGACCGTCGATCAGGAAAACCAGCGAGATGTGCGTCTCGATGATCTTGACGTCGCCCGTCTCGCCATAGCTCGCGGCGCTGCTCAGGAAAGCCGTAACCGCGGTCTGGTCGTGAATGTCCATTCGCCCTCCAGCGGGTGCTGCTTTCACGGGCGCAGCTTCGCCGATTCCTTGGGTGAAGGCCAGAGCGACGGATCGAACCTTGGTCTTAAAGGTCAGCGGACATGACCAAAAGAAAGCCGCGGGGTTCTTCGAACCGCGCGGCTTCCCTCACCGATAGAACGGGGATCAGCCCACGTCGAACTTGACGCCCTGCGCGAGAGGGAGCGTCTTGCCGAAGTTGATCGTGTTGGTCGCGCGGCGCATATAGGCCTTCCAGGCGTCCGAGCCGGATTCGCGACCACCGCCGGTTTCCTTTTCGCCACCGAACGCGCCACCGATCTCGGCACCGGACGGGCCGATGTTGACGTTTGCAATGCCGCAATCCGAGCCGCGGTCCGACACGAAGGCTTCCGCTTCGCGCAGGTCGTTGGTGAAGATCGAGGACGACAGGCCCTGCGGAACGTCGTTGTTCAGTGCCAGCGCGTCATCAAATTCCTTGTACTTGATGACGTAGAGGATCGGCGCGAAGGTTTCCTCGATGACCGGGCCGGTCTGGCTCGGCATTTCGACGAGGGCGGGGCGGACATAGTAGGCGTCCGAGGCTTCGCCGGCATTCACACGGTCGCCGCCGGAAACCTTGCCGCCGGCTGCCTTGGCTGCCTCCAGCGCATGCTGCATGCGGTCAAATGCGCCCTTGTCGACCAGCGGGCCGATCAGCGTACCGGTTTCGAGCGGGTTGCCGATCGTGACCGAACCGTAGGCCTTGATCAGGCGCGGCACGAGCGTGTCGTAGACGCTCTCATGGACGAAGAGGCGGCGCAGCGAGGTGCAGCGCTGACCGGCGGTGCCCATGGCGGCGAAGGCGACGCCGCGCAGCGTCAGGTCGAGGTCGGCGGTCGGGCAGACGATCGCGGCGTTGTTGCCGCCGAGTTCGAGGATCGAGCGGCCGAAGCGCGAAGCGACCCGCGGGCCGACGGCGCGACCCATGGCGGTCGAGCCGGTTGCCGAGATCAGCGGGACCTTCGGGTTGTCGACGAGGATTTCGCCGATGTCACGGCCGCCGATCAGCAGAGTCGAGAGATTGGCCGGAGCCTTGCCGCCATCGGCGACGTAGCGCTTGACGGCCTTCTCGAAGATGGCCTGGGTGGCGATGGCGGTGAGCGGGGTCTTTTCCGACGGCTTCCAGATCGTGGAGTTGCCGCAGACCAGCGCGAGCGCCGAGTTCCACGACCATACGGCGACCGGGAAGTTGAAGGCGGAGATGATACCGGTCACGCCGAGCGGGTGCCAGGTTTCCATCATGCGGTGTTCGGAGCGCTCGGTGGCGATCGTCAGGCCGTAGAGCTGGCGCGACAGGCCGACGGCGAAGTCGCAGATGTCGATCATTTCCTGAACCTCGCCGAGGCCCTCGGAGGTGATCTTGCCGACTTCGATCGAAACCAGGCGGCCGAGGTCGTCCTTTGCTGCGCGCAGTTCTTCGCCGAGCAGGCGGATCAGTTCACCGCGCTTCGGCGCCGGAACCAGACGCCATTCGAGGAAGGCCTCGTGGGCGGCTTCGATCGCAGCCTTCGTGTTGGCAGCGCTGATCTCGGCAACGGCGGCGATCTTCTCGCCGTTGATCGGCGAGCGTACGGCGAGCGTGCCGCCGGAAAGGCTGGCGGCCGGGACGCCTAGGCGGCCCATGATGGCGGCCACTTCGGCCGAAAAGTTCAGGTTGGCAAGGGTCATGGTGTTCCTTCCAGTGATATCAGGTGTTCCGTTATGGGGTGTCTGGCGTGTCGTGCTTCCGGTTCAGAAGCGCGCGCCGGCGAAATGGGCGATCTGGGCGCCGGCCTCGTAATAGGCGCCCTTCAGATTGCGAAGTGGGGCTTCGACGACGTCCCGGACGGGCAGCGGCAGATCCGCTTCGCCAAGTTCGCCGAGGATATGTCGGGCCAGTGTCTTACCGAAAACGGTGCCCGGCGCAATGCCGCGGCCGTTATAGCCCGAGAAGCCCACGACATTCGGTCCGAACTTGTGGAAACGCGGAATGGCATCGTCGGTCATGCCGATGCGGCCATACCATTCTGTCTCGAATTCCACATCGCCGAGCTCGGGGAAGAGCTTCTTCAGGGCCCGTTTGGCCCAGGCGCGGTGGATCGGCAAGCCGGTGTTGCGCAGCGCACCGCAGCTGCCGAACACGAGGCGGCCGGCCTTGTCCATGCGGAACGAGGACAGGACCTCCTTGGTGTCCCAGCAGCCTTCGCGTCCCGGCAGGATCTTCTTCAACAGGTCGGCCGGGAGCGGCTTGGTGGCAAAGTTGAAGTAGGGCAGCAGAACCTGCTCCTTGCGGACGGCCTCCCACGGGCCGGTCGAATAGTATTCGGAGGCCACGACGATCCAGTCGGCCGACACCGACCCGCCCGCCGTCTTCACCACCCAGCGGCTTCCATCACGCTCGGTCGAAACCGCAGCGCTGCCGGTGTGGATTTTCGCGCCCGCGGCGATTGCCGCCTTGGCGAGCCCCCGAACGTAAGCCAGCGGCTGGAGCGTGCCGGCGCGCATGTCGAGCAACGAGCCGGCATAGGCAGTGGTGCCGATGCGCTTCGCCGTTTCTTCGGCCGACAGGATGCGAACATCCGCGCCACGCGCCGCCCACTGGCTGCAACGTTCCTTGATTTCCTTGAGACCGGCTTCGCCGACGGCGCAATGCAGCGTGCCGTTCTTTTCGATCTCGCAGGCAATGTCATGTTTTTCGACCAGTGCGCGCACCAGGAGCGGCGCGTTGCCGAGCAGGTCCAGGACGCGTTCGCCGTAGACCGGTCCGAGAACGCCGGGTATCTCGGAGGGCATGACCCACATGCCGCCGTTGATCAGGCCGACATTGCGGCCAGCGCCGCCGAAACCTATCTCGGTGGCCTCGAGAACGACGACCCTGGTGCCTGCTTCGGCCAGATGAAGTGCCGCCGAGATACCGGTATAGCCGCCGCCGACGATGACGACGTCTGCATCGACGCGACCGGAAAGCGGCGGTGTCACGGGAGCGGCGGGAGCGGTCTTTTCCCACAGGCCGTGGGAGCGATTGTCGTTCAGCATGATGTCTTCCTCAGGAGCGGCCGGGGGTAGCCGTAAAAGACGCGTTCGTCCGGCGGGTCGCGCGGCCTTCCGGTCTCCCTGGGGCGCACCCCGCGAAGGGGGCAACGAAGGGACGCCGTTTTCGCGCGTCATTCCGAAACGTAAAGTCTTGCGAAATCTAGAAGACGAAACTAACCCATTCCAACGATAATTTCTCAAGAGTTCATTCCGTCGAGGTATAACATGCTGCCGGCCCGGCGTTTCCTTCCCTCCCTGTCGCTGCTGGCCGCCTTCGAGGCTGCGGCGCGAACCGGCAGCATTACGGCAGCGGCACGCGAGCTCGATCTGACCCAGAGTGCCGTCAGCCGGCAGATCAAGGCGCTCGAGGATCAGCTTGGTGTGGAGCTGTTCCTGCGCGAACGCCAGACGATCCGCCTGACGGTCGCGGGTGATGGCTATGCCCGCGAGATCCGCGAGGCGCTCCGGCGTATTTCGAGCGCCTCGCTCAACCTTAGGGCCAATCCGCATGGCGGAACGCTCAACCTGGCGATCCTGCCGACCTTCGGCGCGCGGTGGCTCGCCCCGAGACTGAACAACTTCCTGTCCGCCAATCCGGGCATTACGATCAACATGATCACGCGCCTGTCACCTTTCGACTTCCGGCTCGACACGATCGATGCGGCAATCCATTTCGGCGAGCCGGCCTGGCCGGGTGCCGAGCTCACCCTGCTTCGCGGGGAGACGACCATTCCGGTCTGCAGTCCGGAATTCAAGCGGGCTCACAAGCTCGAAGAGCCTGCCGACATTCTCGGCGTCCCGCTTCTGCACCTGACGACGCGGCCTGATGCCTGGGAACGCTGGTTATCGGCGAACGGGGTCTCGTTCGAAACGGTTCACGGCATGTTGTTCGATCAGTTTGCCACCGCATCCCAGGCCGCGATCGGGGGGCTCGGCGTCGCGCTTCTGCCCGTATTCCTGTTTCGTGATGAGCTCGAACGCGGCGACCTGGTTCCTGCGGTCAATCGCGAGATCGAGAGCCGGGAGCACTATTACCTGGCCTATACCCGGGAGCGCGCAAGCTACCCACCGCTGGTGGCGTTTCGCGACTGGATCCTGAAGGAAGCCGCCGCCGAGCAGTCGGCCTAGCTGTCACATGGATTTGTTGGCGGCGAGGATCACCGCGAACCCCAGATGGGTGAGGTGGTGCAGTGTCTGGTCGGTGCCGAACAGCCACCAGTAGCGGGCCTGGGAAGCCTTGAATTCGTAACGCTGCTCTATGATGACCTTTGTCCGGTCGATGGTGAAGTGCACGACGAAATCGACAAGCGCCAGCCAGACCAGTCCGGGCGCCAGAATCGACAAGATCAGGCCCGTCAGCGCGGCGTGCAGAGAGACATGGACGGTCAGAGGGGCGAGCCACCCTTCACGCTGTTGCTTTCCCCCGGCGATCCAGCTGGACTGCAGGACGAAATCGGCCAGCAGGTGTTTCATCAGGAACAGCACGATGCCCCATACGATCCAGTGGGTGGAAATCATATCAGGCATGCTGGCCATTGCTTATCCTTCGCGCAGTGATGCTTTCGCGGAGAAGATAGGCACTCTCCCGAGCGGCTGTGAAGGCGGTTTCTGACGCGCTTGGTATTGCAATTTGCGAAGCGTTTACGACTTGCAGCGAGATGTCTCGGCAATATTATCACGAATTAAGCAACTGTCCGCAGCGTGGACGGCACTCACCAGCCGTCGGCAAGCACCTTTTCCAGCATTTCGGCGAAGAAGTCGGCGCTTTCGCGCGACAGGCAGAGCGGCGGCTTTATTTTCAAAACGTTAAGATGGTCGCCGGTCGGCTGCATGATGACCCCGAGATCGAGCAGGCGATCGCAGATGCCCGCGGTTTCCTCCATCGCCGGCTCCAGTGTTTCTCGGTCACGGACGAATTCCAGTCCGAGGTAGAGGCCCATCCCGTGGACCGCCCCGACCAACGGGAAGCGCTGGCCAAGGGCCTCGAGCCGGGATTTCAGATAGTCGCCGGTGTCGCGGGCGTTCTCCTGCAGAGCCTCGTCGCGCATGATGTCGAGCACGGTCATGCCCACGACGCAGCTGACGGGGCTCCCCCCAGCAGACGAGAAGAAGTATCCCTCGTTCTCCAGGGCATCGGCGATCTCGCGACTGGTGATTACGGCGCCGAGCGGCTGGCCGTTGCCCATTCCCTTGGCGATGGTGATGATGTCCGGCACGACGCCCTGCTGATCGAAGCCCCAGAAATGATGCCCAAGCCGGCCATAGCCGACCTGCACCTCGTCGGCGATGCAGACGCCGCCGCGGGCGCGGACCATGCCGTAAACCTCGGCGAGATAGCCGGGTGGCAGCGGAATGCCGCCGGCATTGCCGTAGACGCTCTCGCAAATGAAGCCCGCGAGGCCTTCGTTCGCCTGCTCGATCTCGTCGAGGGCCTTCGCGACGCTCGCCACATAGTCGGCCGTGGATGCGGGGCCACGGAAAGGGCCGCGATAGGTGTTCGGGGCGGTGACCGGATGAACCCAGCCCGGTCGCGTTTCGAGAGCGCGGGGATTGTCGGCGATCGAGGTCGAGACCGCATCGCTCGCCACCGTCCAGCCGTGATAGGCCTCCAGCAGACTGACGATGTTGCGGGCGCCGGACCTGGCCCAGGCAAGGCGCAAGGCGAGGTCGACCGCCTCCGAACCGCTGTTCACGAGAAAGACGGTATCCAGCCCCTCCGGGGCAAGGGAGGCGAGCCGGTCAGAAAACTCCGCAACGGCGGCATAGTGAAAGCGCGAATTGGTGTTGAGCAGCGACCATTGCCGACCGGCGGCGCGGGCAAGCTGCGGATGGCCATGGCCGAGAATGGTGACGTTGTTGACCATGTCGAGGTAGGACCGGCCCGTTACATCGAACATGTGCTCCTTCCAGCCGCGCTCGATCTGCGGGGGATCGGCATAGTAGTTCTTCTGCGGCTTCGCGAAACTCTTCCTGCGGCGGGCCAGCAATGCGGCGCTCTGAGGGGGCGGCGCATCCAGATCGGTGCCGATCAGGGCCGACGGCGACGGGCAGAGCCAGGACCAGGTCGAGACATGGGCGGGGCGGGCAAAGAGCGGCGGCACGAGATCGGCATCGCGGCAGAGCTGCAGCCTCAATCCCCCGACGGCACCGCTTTCTCCTGCGACCACGCCGATCGGCTCACCGGCCTCGACCTTCGCGCCTTGGTCCAGCGGGCAGTCCAGGCCGTCGAGGTGCAATGAGATTGCCTCGGAAGACAAAATGAGGTGGTGCCCATCCTTGACGATCCTGCCCGCGAAAGGCGCGACCGCCGATGTGGTGGCGGGCAGGCAGATGTCAATGTGCAGCGCGAAGGTCGCAGGTGACCGTTCCGACAGCGTGCGTGTATAGGACAGCCGATATTCGCCATAGGCGGTCGAGGCGACGCCGGTGCCGGCCGCCGCGCGCGCCAGGACTTTCCAGTCGATCTGGGGATCGGACCAGTTGTCCTCCACGAGGTCGCGACTGGTGACCGAGAGATCGGTGAGGTGGATCGTTTCCGGGTCGATATCCGGGAGCAGGCGGCCGAGCGCGCCCGTGTCGAAGGGCGGTGCCTTCTGGCCGACCTGGTCGAGAATTGCCGTCTCCATCAACGTGAAGGGAACGGAGGTCGCAACCTCGAACATCTCGCGTTCGTGGGCGGCGTTGCCCTTCACGTACTCGTTGTCCGGATCTATTGCGAGCTGCTGTTCCGTGCTTGCGACCAGGATGCCGGCGCGCGCGACGATCAGCGGCCAGAGCGCCTTGAGTTCGGCCTCGTTCAACGGATTGCGGCTGTGGAAGGCCCGTACGGCCGGTAGAATGAAGAAGGGATCGCCGTCCGCATGATGCAGGAGGGAAGTGCAGGTGACGGCCAGATCGGCAACGAGCCAGCCGGTGATCACATCGCCGAAGTCGATGACGCCGTCGGGCATCAACCGGCCCGTTTCGTCCGGACGGGCGACCACGTTGTCGTCGGTGATGTCGTGATGGATCGCCTGGACCCGCAGCTTGCCGGCCAGAGGCTGGAGGCGCTTGACGGCGGCGACCATCGCCTTGGCGATGCGGTCGCGGCGCTCCTGGTCGGTCACGGACTTCAGAAGATGCAGCGCGACCGGGCCGGCGCGGCGCAGGTCCCATTGCAACTGTCGTTCCAGACCGGGATGGGAAAAATCCTTGAGGCCCTGGGCAACGCGTGCCGTCAGCGCACCGAGTTCGGCGACCACCGACGGGGCAAGATATTTGCGACGGGTCAGCGGCTCGCCTTCGAGATAGGTGAGCAAGCGGACCTGGTAGTCCTCGTCGTTGATGGTCACGAACAGGATGTCTTCACCGCCCGAGGCGAGAACGGGCTGAGGGATGCGCGCCATGTCCGGCTGGGCAGCGAGATGCCGCATGGCGGCGTTCTGCGCAGCCAACTCGATCGTTGCATATTCGGAACGGCAGATTTTCAGGACGTAACGGGCTTCGCCGGTGTCTATGCGGAAATTGCGGTCCTGCTGGCTGCCGAGTTCCTTGATGGTGCCTTCGAGTCCGTAATGTTCCTTCAGGACGGCTGCGGCCTGTTCTTCCGACACGTCGGGGCGCGGCAACTCCGTGCGTTGGAGGAGAGCGGTGTCGGGCATGGCTGTTCTCCCGGAAGAATCATATAGCCGACATTATCAAAGGTAAATCGCTCGTCCATCCCGAACGCAAATCGGCCCGCCTTGCGGGCGGGCCGGATATGCAAGACGTGTCAGCCCATGCGCTCGGAAGCGTAGGATCCGGGGCTTGCCGGGAAGACCACGGTGCGGTTGCCGTTGATGAAGTTGCGGTGATGGATGTGCGCGTGGATCGCCCGGGCGAGCACCTGGGCCTCGACGTCGCGGCCGATCGAGACATAGTCTTCCGCCGACTGGGCATGCGTGATGCGGGCGACGTCCTGCTCGATGATCGGGCCCTCGTCGAGATCGGCGGTCACGTAGTGCGCAGTGGCGCCGATCAGCTTCACGCCCCGCTCATAGGCCTGCTTGTAGGGGTTAGCCCCCTTGAAGGACGGCAGGAACGAGTGGTGGATGTTGATGATCTTGCCCGACATCTTCTTGCAGAGACTGTCGGAAAGCACCTGCATGTAGCGGGCGAGCACGATGAGCTCGGTGCCCGTCTGTTCGACGAGGTCCATCAGCTGTGCTTCGGCCTGTGGCTTGTTTTCCTTTGTCACCTTGATGTGGTGGAAGGGGATGTCGTGGTTCACGACGACCTTCTGGTAGTCGAAGTGGTTGGAGACGACGCCGACGATCTCGATCGGCAGCGCGCCGATCTTCCAGCGGTAGAGAAGGTCATTCAGGCAGTGGCCGAAGCGCGACACCATCAGCAGGACCTTCATCCGGTGTGCGGAATCGTGGATCTCGCTGACCATGCCGAACTTGTCGGCGATCGGCTTGAAACCCTCCACCAGCTTGTCGAGGCTTACGCCGCCCTGCGAAATGAAGCTGACGCGCATGAAGAACTTGCCGGTGTCGAGGTCGTCGAACTGCGACGAGTCGACGATGTTGCAGCCTTGCTCGGCCAGATAACCCGATATGGCAGCGACAATGCCACGGGTGGATTTGCACGATACCGTCAGTACATAGCTCGTCATGTGATCAACCTTTTCCTCGCCTTTGGATGAACGCCGCTGTCTCTACCGCAATCGCACGATGCGGCAAAGGCCGATCCGCTCGATTTTGGAATCTAGATTCCGTTATTCGAATAAAAATTCCGCGCCCTCGATTATCAAGTGTCGAGGCCGGCTTCTATTCGCGACGGCGATGCCTAGCGTTCCATCCGTCGCTCCCGAACTTAGGGGAGAGTACGGAAAATTCCGTTCCTATTGCGCCTTTCTAAAGCGTATCCCCGTCGTCCGGAGTGAGGGCAGGACGGGCAGTCGACGGAAAGCGTTTCGACATTGACCGGAGGACTGCGAAATCTCTAACTAGTCGCGAACCAAACCGGAGAGAAGACATGGTCGCCTCAGATTTCCCGGACCGTTTCCAGCGACGCTTTGCGAAGCGCCTGGTTGCCCTGGGGCTGGGCGCAACGCTCCTCGCAGGCCAAGCCGGGGCGGGGCAGGCCTGCCTGCGCGGCATCAATCTTTCCGGAGCGGAGTTCGGCGAGGCGGGCGGCTTGCTCGGCAAGGACTACACCTATCCGGGCGAGCAGACGGTCGACTACTTCGCGGCTAAGGGGTTCAATTCGGTTCGGCTGCCGTTTCTCTGGGAACGTCTGCAACCGGAACTGGGCGGCGCCCTCGATCCGGGCGAGCTTGGTCGCCTGAAGGAGAGCGTAGCGCGGCTGCGCGCGGCCGGACTGGATGTCGTTCTCGATCCGCACAATTATGCCCGCTATCGGGGACATGTCGTTGGCTCTGCCGACGTCTCGAACGCGGCGTTTGCCGATTTCTGGGGGCGGCTTGCCAGTGAGTTTGCCGATCAGGCCGGCGTGGTGTTCGGCTTGATGAATGAACCTTACGAAATGCCGGCCGAACAGTGGCTCGCTGCCGCCAATGCGGCACTCGCCCGCATCCGTGCCACGCATGCCAACAATCTCGTGCTGGTGCCCGGTACCGCCTGGAGTGGCGCCCATAGCTGGGAGGGTGGCGGCTACGGCACGCCGAACGCCAGGGTCATGCTCGGCGTCGTCGATCCCGGAGACAACTACGCCTATGAGGTTCATCAGTATTTCGATGACGACTTTTCCGGCACCAAGGGCAACTGCAGCCGCGCGGCGGACGCCGTGGCAGCGGTCGAGAATTTCACCCGCTGGCTGAAGGCCAACGGCAAACGCGGCTATCTGGGGGAATTCGGCGTGCCCGCCGGCGAGGCCTGCGTATCGGCGCTTTCGGACATGGTGACACTGGTGGAGCGCGAGAATGCGCTCTGGATCGGCTGGTCCTATTGGGTCGCCGGCGATTGGTGGCCGGCAAGCGAGGAGCTCAACATTCAGCCAACCGCGGAAGGTGATCGGCCGCAACTCAAGGGTCTGAGCGCTGCGCTCAAAACACCGGCCGTGGCAGCTTGTCCTGCCTTGGATCGACGATAGGCGCGCGCCCGCCGATCCGCGTCAAAGTCCTTCTCCAAGTCCCATTAACCCTGCCGCGCCATTTCGATCGCAGCCGGCTCGCGACATACGTGATCTTAAGAGTTTTCCGTGCTCTATGTGCCCCGACCGAAGGTGAGTATTCCTGCGTCGATGAGCGACGCCGACAGGTGAAGAATGACACGGATCCATCCGTCGAACGACATTGCCGGAAAAGGGGCAGTCGCAGCTCCACTCATCGTTCAGGTCGTGCGTCAGTACGCGCCCGGACGGGGCGGGCTGGAAGACGTGGTCGCCAATCTCAGCCGGCTCCTGCGGGATCGCGGCTTTCGCGTCCGGGTCGTCACTCTCGACAGTCTTTTCACGGCTCGGGATCGCCGGCTTCCGGATGCGGAAACCATCGACGGCGTCGAGGTCGTGCGCATTCCGTGGAAGGGCTCGAGCCGCTATCCGATTGCTCCTTCGGTATTCCGCCATATCGCCGATGCCGATCTCGTGCATGTCCATGGCATCGACTTCTTCTTCGACGCGCTCGCCTGGACCCGTCTTCTGCACGGCAAGCCCATGGTGGCGACGACGCATGGCGGCTTCTTCCACACGCCGAAATATGCCGCCATCAAGAAATTGTGGTTCCGAACGGTGACGCGCCTGTCGTCGCTTGCCTATCGTTCGCTGCTTTGCTGCAGCCAGTCTGACATGGCCCTTTTTTCCCGGATCGCATCCGACCGAGCCGTGCTCGTCGAAAATGGCGTCGATACGGTCAAGTTCGCGGGCCTCTCGTCTGTAGCTGCCACGCGCCGCATCGTCACCATCGGCCGCTTTTCCGTCAACAAGCGACTTGATCGCCTGTTTGACGCCATGACGGTGCTGACGAGGCGTTCCGAAGACTGGCATCTCGATGTCGTCGGGTCGCCGTCGGACCACAGTGCGGCCAACCTTTCCGCGGAGATCGCCCGGCGCGGGCTTTCCGATCATGTGACGTTGCATGTGGGCGTCGACAACGAAGCGGTGAAGCGCCTGATCGGCGGCGCATCGCTGTTTGCATCCGCGTCCGAGTATGAGGGCTTCGGCCTGGTCGCCGTGGAGGCGATGAGTGCCGGTCTCGTTCCGATCCTGCATGCGAACGAGGCCTATCAGGTGCTTGCCCGTCAGCATCCGGGTGTCTTCCTCGCCGATTTCGCCCACCCTGAGCAAAGCGCCCAGCAGATCGAAAAGGCTTTCGATCTGCTTTCCGGCGATGCGCTAGCGAAGCGCTCGGAGATGATGGCGGCATCGGCCGTACATGCGTGGGATGCCGTCGCCGATCGTTACATCGACATCTACAAACAGGCCCTGGATCCGGTTGCGATCGGAAACCTCCGGAGCCTCGCTGCATGACGGTCAATGGGGTGAAACGCCGGGTCTTGATCGTCACGGGCCACCATTTTGCCGATGCGCCGCGAAAGGTGGATCTGCATTTCATGGCGGATGCCCTACGTGCCGGCGGTGATCATGTCGATTTCCTCGTCTGCCGCCTGAGCCCCTTCAGCCGTTTCCTGAAGGACGGCCGGTTCGCCTATGCGCGCGAACGCGGTTTCAACCGTTGGCACAAGGTCGGCGAGCACCTCGAGGAGTTCCTCTGGAACGCGCCTTTCCATCCGGTAAATCTGAAGTTCTCGCTTCTGAACCGTTTGTCGACGCCGCTCTTCAATCTCTATGCCCGGTTCCTGCCGAAAGCGGTCATGGACCGTCTGCCGGGCTATACCCACATCCTGATCGAGAGCGGACCACCGCCGCTTCTGACCCACCGCATCCGGAAGGCCGCGCCCGACGCGCGGATCATCTATCATGCGGCCGACCGGCTCCACACAATCCACGTCCATCCCTGCATCGAAGCGGCGCTTACCGACAACATCGGCGACTACGACCTGGTGCACATCATGGCGGAGGCCATGCGCGCCGACTTTGCGCCGAATGTCCCTGTGTTCTACCTGCAGCACGGGATCGCCAGGGACGTGTTCGACCGTGCCGGCACGAACCCCTATCCGCAGGCCCACAACGCCGTCAGCGTCGGTGACATGCTGTTCGACGGACAGGCCATCGATACGCTGGCGGTTGCCTTTCCGGATTGGACTTTCCACCTTTTCGGCAAGAATGCCGTGCCGGTCGTCGCCCGAGCGAACGTTGTCCGCCATGGCGAGGTCGCGTTCGAGGCCATCGTGCCGATGATCAAATATGCGGAGGTCGGTCTTGCCCCCTATCGCCGCAGCGAGGTGGCCGACTATCTCAGCCAGTCCAGCCTGAAGATGATCCAGTATAGCTATTGCCGCCTGCCGATCGTCGCGCCGCGGTTCGCTGCCGCCGGCCGTGATCATGTCTGTGCCTATGAGCCGGACGATGCGCAATCGCTGGTCGACGCGTTCAACAGGGCCTTGTCCTACGACCGGGAGAGCATAGACACCGCGTCGATCCGCAGCTGGCGGGAAGCGGTTCAGGTGCTGTTCGATCACAAGGACGTCGCGTGAGCCTCGAGTGTCCGGCCGTCAAGGCATTTGCCGCGCGTCGGCATGAAGCCTTAAGGCTTTTTCACTAGAAAAAGAGATCGATGACCGACCTTCCGGGGTCGGTATCGAACGGATCCGGCAGAGAAGAACTGATGGCCAAGACAATCGTTGCGAATTCGGCCCTGAACGCCGCGGCAGGCCTCGCCGTCCTGCTGGTCGGCTTCGTCTGCTCGATCGTGACTGCGCGTCTGCTTGGTCCCGAAGCGAACGGAATGATCGCCTTCTCGCTGTGGCTTGCCGTCACGGCTGCACTGATCTCCGAGCTCGGGACAGGGGTCATCCTTCTCCGGCAGCTACCGCAACTGCGGGTGCAGGGACATGGGGAGGCGGCCTTGCGGGGTTTCTCCGCCTATCTCCTGCGTCCCGTTATCCTCGCGACGGTCGCGATCACCATCCTCTTCTTCGTCGCCTTCTGGGTAGCCGAGCATGAGCACTGGGCCGATAGTGCCCCGGCCGTGGTGCTCCTGACGGGTGTCCTCATCTTCGTACAGTCGATCGGTTCATTCACCAAGAACGTGATGCTCGGAGAGCAGAATGTCGGGGCGTTCCTGCGCATTTCCGTGATTGCCGGGGCGCTGCAGTTCTGCGCCGTGCTTGCGGGAGCCGTAACCTACGGAGTGCCTGGGGCGTTGTGCGGCTACATCTTCGGTTTCCTGCCGCAATTCCTTTACTCGCTTGGGATCCTGCGCCATCGCGCCGACCCTTGCGGCATCGCGCCAAGCTATCTGGTCAACTCGTCGCTGATCATCTCGGCGCAATACATCGTCGATTCGATCTTCCTCAACCGTGTCGAGCTGTTCTTCATCGAGCGTCATCACGGCGTCGAGATGGTGGGCTATTATGCGGCGGCCCTGTCGCTTGCCAATCTTGCCATGCAACTGCCCATCCAGCTGACGGGCAGCCTCGTGCCGTATTATTCCGAAAAGCTCAAACTGCATGACACGGACCGACTGCCGGTGGCCGTCTTCGAAAGCGTCGTCAGGAGCATCGCCTATATCACCATGCCGCTCAGCTTCGGGCTGGCCGCGATCGCGCCTGCTTTGGTGACACTGGTCTTCGGCCGGGCGTTTGAACCCAGTGGCCCGATCCTCGCTATCCTTGCGCTGGTAACCCCGGTCTTCGTGTTCAGCATGATCTGCACCCAGTATCTGTTCTCGCTCGATCGCATCCGAGATCGCCTGAACATCGGGATCGTCGGGGCCGTCATCATGGTGGGCGGAGCAATCCTGTTCGTGCCGACATTTGCCGGCGAGGGCGCGGCGGCGGTTCGTCTGGTCGCGTTCCTGATCATGGCCCTGCTGATGTTGCGCAAGATCGAATTCGAAGGTTCGCTGCTGCCGATGTTCCTGACCGTCGGTAAGATTTCGGCTGCCGCTGCGGCCTGTGGCGCGTCTGCCTATGGCGTGCTGGGTCTCTTCGGAGGACTGGTGGGTCTCGCCGCTGCGATCATGACGGGCGCGCTCGTCTATGTGTTGGTGCTGCGCCTGTTGGCTGTCGTACCGGTCGAGGACCAGAAGGCGATCGAGATGCTGGCGACGCGCCTGCCGGGGCCTGCGACAGCGATCGCCGATCGCATACTCGGCTTTCTGTTCGCCAAGCCGGTCCGAAGCGAAGGGGACAGCTGACGCGCGCGCGTGCTGGGGGATTTTGCATGGAATCACAACAGATCAAGCGTGGAGATGCGACGGCAAGCGTCTCGGCCGCCTGTCCAGTGACGTTCAGCGATACGGTCGGGCTATTCGCGCCGGCGCAAGGCACGGCATCGGCTGTGGGTGTTCTTTTCGTCAGCCCTTGGGGGCTGGAAGAGATGTGCCTGCGCAAATTCTGGCGCGTCCTGGCCGAAGGGTTGGCGTTGCAAGGTATTGCCAGCCTTCGCTTCGACTATCCCGGTACGGGCGATGCGCTTGATGTTTCCGATCACTCGGCAGGACTTGGGCTCTGGGAGAAGAGCGTGGTCGCCGCTGCTGCCGCGCTCAGGGAAATGTCGGGTTGCCGCCATTTGATCGTGGTCGCGCAGGGGCTCGGTGCGGCACTCGCGGCAAAGATTGCCGGAAGCCTCGGCGACGTGGCCGGCATGGCACTGCTCGCACCGGTGACGTCCGGTCGGGCGTTCCTGCGCGAGATGCAGATCTGGTCGCGGATGGTCGATGAAGGGCTTGGTGTTCCGGAGGCGTTTCGGCAACGCGAGGGGGTCTCGATCGCGGGGCTTTCTATGCCGGATGCGATTGCTGCGGATGTTCGCAAGCTCGCGGTGGGCCAGCTCTCGTCGATGCCGTTTTCTCGTGCATTCGTGTGCAAGCGTGCGGACCGTCCGGCAGATGCGGAGCTTGCCGGTCATCTCGAAACGCTCGGCATCGATGTGCAGGTGGCGGATTATGCCGGCTATGACGATTTCATTTCCAATCCCGCGACTTCGGTGCTGCCGGAGGGCGTTAGCCTGCGCCTGCTGGAATGGGTAACGGGCGTTGCCGCCGCATTCCCTACCTTGCCTTCGACCCCGTCGCCCCGGCCGGCCGAGGCGCCCGCCCTTCTCGGAGACGGGTTTCGCGAGACGCCTGCGCGGTTCGGAGAGCACGGCCGTCTTTATGGCGTCCTCTGTGAGCCGCAAGGACCACGCACGGGGGCGACGGTGGTCATTCTCGGTACGGCTTATGATCGCCATGCCGGATGGGGGCGCTCCGGGGTCGACATGGCGCGCGAGCTTGCGCGTACCGGAATTGCCAGTTTGCGCTTCGACGGTGCCAATATCGGCGACAGCCCGGCCGTTGCGGGGCAGCCGATGCAGGTGCTCTATCAGGATTGCCAGGTCGCCGATGTGCAGGCCGCGCTCGATTTCCTCGCCAGACGCGACCTTGGTCCGATGGTGGTGGTGGGGCGCTGTAGCGGCGCCTACCTGGCGTTCCGCAGTGCCGTTGCAGATCCGCGACTTTCCGCGGCGGTGGTCGTCAATCCCTTCGTCTTCTACTGGGACCCGGCGGTCGATATCGATGGCGCGTTGCGTTACGTGCCGCGGTCGCTCGACGACTACCGTGATCGCCTGTTCCAGTTCGAGACCTTCCGGCGACTTCTCTCCGGGCGGGTCGATGCAAGGCGGGCGCTCGGCAATATCGGCCGGGCCGTCGTTCGACGGTTGTCGCAGTTTGCCCGGCCGCTGATCCGGATGCTGCAAGGCCAGCGCGGCGTGCATGCGGAGGTGTCTAGGTCGTTCCACACGCTCGCCGAACGGAAGACGGAACTGGTGGTGCTCTACAGCGAGAACGATGTCGGCTTCGAGCATTTCGTCGACCATTTCGGCCGCGCCGGGCGCGGCCTTCGCCGGTATCCCAATGCGCATATGTCCGTGGTTCCGGGGGCCGATCACAACTTCACGCCCGCGCCCGCCCGGCGTTTCTATACGGACACCATCATCGATCTCGCCCGACGCTTTCCGCCCGGCACCTGATCCGGGCCGCTTCCCTCAGAAAGAAATACGACGCTTAGAGCCGAGTTGCGCGACCTTACCCGTCGGTTTCCGGTCGAGCGCTCCTGCGCCGCGCGGGCGCAGTTCGATGCGTCGCGGGTGACCGGGCAAGAGATGAAACCAGTCATCTTCCGGGCGATACCCTTCCACGTCGATATAGACCGACTGGGCGAAACAGGGTGTGGACAGAAGAAGGTTCCAGGCACCGTCTTTCTTCTCGACGGTGGCCTCGATTGCCGCGTCATGCATGGCTTCGGCGCGACCGAGAGGGAAGTGGCAGGCCTCGGCAATGATCTGTCCGTGGTCTGGCGCGATCAGGCGGGCGACGGTCACGTCGTGCGAAGGAGGGCCGAAGCGGAAGGCATAGGTGGTGTCGAAGAAGGCGCCAAATAGATCGGTAGCGGCAAGCCGCAGCGAAGATCTGCCCTCGATGGTGAGGGAGCGGCGGCCGCTGACCACAGGTTGGCTGCCGTCCCGCAGGCAGGCAAGCTCGATCTCGCAGGCGAGATCCGATGCGGTCTCGTTCAGGATGTGCAGGTCGAGCCCGTTGGTTCCTTCATCGAGCAGATTGATCTGCACCGGGCGAAAGGCGCGCTTGAGCGCATACCATACGGGCTTCGGCTCTCCGGTGGAGTCGACCAGTCCCCAGCCGGGTCCGGGTTGCAGGTCCTGAAGCGTCCAGGCCAGGGCTCCGTTGCAGCTGGAAGCTTCGCGTCGCCATTCGGCATAGGTCTCCGCCATTACCTCGCCTGTCACCGCTCGTGAAAGATCCAGGTAGCGCGCCGGGTCTTCGCGCCGCAGCCGGGCCGGGTCGAGCTTGTAGAGGTCGGCCAGATAGTGGTCGCGAACATCCTCGAAGTCCCAGGAGGCCCCGCGGTCGCGCGGCACCCGTTCTTTCCAGCGAGGATCATGGACCGGTGCCACCGGCAGATGCGTATCCAGCGTCGACTGCTGCGGAACATGGGCGAAGGCGAGGCATTCGGCGGCGAAGCGGACATCGGCGCGGCGCGCATCGTCGAGCGGCCGGCAATAGGCGCCGACGCCGTAATAGTGGGTGACGCCTTCGTTCGGCGAAAACGGCATTGCCCCGCCTGAGGGAGAATTCGCGACATAGGCGACATCGGGGCGCAAGGAACGGGCGAGGGCCGGCAGCGTCTCCTCGTAGAACGGGGTCTTCCAGATCCGCTCGGGCAGGCCGAGCATGGCGGCCTGCTGGTAGACTTCGCTGCCGCCGCAGAGGACCGTCAACGACGGAGAACCTTGCAGGGAGGCGAGAAGCTGCCCGACTTCCCGTTCGACATGGACGGCGAAAGCGTCGTCACCGGTTGGATAGTCGAAATTGGCGAACATGAAGTCCTGCCAGACCATCAAACCGAACTGATCGCACAGACGGAAGAAGTCTGCACTTTCGTAGGTCATCGTGCCGCCGATGCGGATCATGTTCATGCCGGCCTCTGCCGCAAGCGTCAGCCAGGGGGCATAGTCCTCGGCCGAACCGGGCAAGCGGAGGATATCGGCATTGGTCCAGACCGCCCCCCGGCAAAAGATCGGCTGGCCGTTGATCACGATCCTGAAGCCGCGGCCGTCCGAGCCCCGGTCGATCTCGACGCGGCGGAAACCGACGAGGCCCAGAGAATGCGCCAGTCCGTCTATCGTCAGTCGCACGTCATGGCGTTTCGGTTTGCCATGGGTGCGGGGCCACCAGGGTTCGATGGCCGGGATCGACAGTTCTGCCTGCCAGCGGTCGTCCTCGCCCTTGCGCATCGGCGCGTTCTTGTCGGCACAGGAAATGCTCAGTTCAGAGGCTTCGCCGTCTAGGTCAAAGGAGACCAGAAGGCGCCCGGTATGGTCGGGCTCAAGGTTGGCCTGCAGGATCAGATTGGTGATCGCGTGGGTGTTCCGGCGGATGAGGCTGACGGGCCGGTAGGGGCCGACGGGATGGATTTCGGGGCACCAGCCGGGCATGTGGCCGAGCGGTGTCGTGCGGATCAGTCTTAGCCCCTGATGGTCCATCATCTGGGGGCGCCAGCGCGCACGCGGGCCGCGTTTTTCGAGGTGGGGAAGCAGGGCGCGGAAGCAGATGGCGATTTCGTCCTTGCCGGAAAGAGTCAGCGCAAGGTCGTGTGCCTCGAACATGCTTTCGCTTTGGAGGCGCAGTTCGCCGTTGATGTAGACCTCGGCAATGGTCGCAAGGCCGGCAAGGCGCAGAATTGCCGGGCCTTCCTTCTCGCCTTCTAGAGAACGGAAATACCAAGCATCCTTGTCATGCAGCGGATGCGGTTTTTGCGGGTCGAACAGCCCGGCAGCCGCCAGGGCGGACGCGACGGTGCCGGGAACAGGTGCGGGAACGTGGGCTGCGGGCCGGTGGATCTCCTGCGGTCCGTGATAGCATCCGGCTTCGGTGATGAGCACTGTCCAGCCGCTCTCCAGCGGGCGTTCGTCCGCGGCGAGATAAGTGGTCATGCCTGTCATCGTGCCTCCTCAGGCGAGAGATTCGCCAAGTGCCCCGATGAGCCTGTCCCAAGCCTCGGCGGCCGGGTCGAGGGCCGATCGCAACGGATCGAATTTTTTCCGCGTGACGGCCCGGGCGAGCTGGAACTGTACCGTCTTCGCCGTCTCCGAAATCTTCAAGGCCTGAATGCCGGCCTCCTCGAACTGCTGCGGTGCGAGCCAGGTGAGATGGCTTGCCAGCAATTCGAAATTGGCGCCGAACTGCCGAAGCGTGTTGAAGGCATATTTGTGGAAGAAACCGAAGGGGCGTTCCGCGATCGCCTCGACCTGATCCGGGAAGACGCCTGCAAAGGCGGCGATGGGATTGGCATCCGGCCTGCGGGAGAAGTGCCGGCCGAGCAGACGTTTCGCGGTTGCGCGTTGATGGGCCTCCGCGGGCGGCTTGGCCGGGAACTTGGCGAATTCGGTATACGGCAGGAAGGGCAGGGCGCCTTCGGGCAGATGGTGCTGGAACAGGCCGTCGAAATCCTCGCCGTCGACCCGGAAGAAGCCGCCATTGTGGAAATAGTCCATGGTGCGGCCGACCGGATCAAGACGATTGACGGCAACCGTCGTCTTGCCGTGCTCCTGGTGGTAGCCGACGCCCCGGGTGTCCGGCATGAAGAAGCTGTCCATCTCCACGAGGCACAGCCTGCCGCGGTTCACCTGCTCGGCGACATGGGCCTCGACCGCTTCGTAGATCGCAAGCTCAGTCACCTTGATGCCGTACAGGTCTTCGAGATCCTCCAGAGGGACCTTGAAGAAGGTGAACTGGTCGCCCTCGAAATCCTGGGTCAGGGTGAAGCCGAGCATGGCCTCCGGCGCGACACCGAGGCTTGCGAGAGCCTCGATCCAGAGATCGACATAGCAGTTTGTTTCCGGCCACATCCGCTCGCTCGCATGCAGGGCATGCGGGACATAGGTGGCCGGATCGAGTCCGGGAAAGACCGCTTTCGTCACCAGATCAGCCCCAGAGTGCCTTGCGAACGGAGGCGGGCCACTGGTCGACGTCGAGACCATGATGGTGGAACAGCGCGAGCGCGATGCGCTCGAGGCCGAAGCCGACGCAGGCCGTGTGGGCGACCGAGCCGTCGGCGAGGTTGAGGCCCCACTTGGTGCCGAAGGCATCCTGATGATAGTTGAAGCTCATGCAGGCGGTCGGCTTGGCCACGGAGGTGATCGGGATCAGCAGCTCGAACTTCAGGTTCTGGTCGCGCTGGTTGTTGGCGAGCATCTTGCCGGCACGGCCGAAGAACGGATCGTTGGCGACGTCGATCTCCACCGGCAGGCCCACCTCGGCCATGATCTTCTGGCCGCGATCCATCCAGGTCTGGCGGAAATCGGTGACCTGCTCCTGGCTGCCCATGCAGACATATTCGCGCATGCGGAACAGCTGCTGACGGGCCGGGTCGTTCGACGGCTCGTGACGGAAGCAATAGGACTGCAGGTCGTAGAGGCCGCCCTTTTCCGGCAGGTTGCCGCGCTTGGCGATCGTGGGGTAGAGCGGATAGCAGGCCGCCGGCGTCAGGACGATATCGGTCGCCTTTTGCTCGGCCGTCCAGTCCTCGTTGGCATCCATGCATTTCAGCAGGCCCACATGGTCGAGTTCGTTGCCGCAGAAGCTGTGCACCGTGCCAGCGAGCTGCGGAAAGCTCTTCATGTAACCGCTCTTTTCGAAATAGGCGCGGTTCATGCCCGGCGGAAAGCGGATGGCTTCTGCGCCGTCGGCCGCGCCATAGCGGTCAATGAGCCGCTCGAAGGCGGCGATCACATCTTCGAAGCGGCCGCCGCGACCATAGAGGCCGTCCACACCGGTTTCGATCAACAGGCCGCTCTCGAAGAGGCGGTCCAGAAAGCTCGTCTGCATATCCATCGATCTCACCCCAGCAAACCTGTTTCCTGTTTATGGACGAGCAACATGTTCGACGTGTTCGCGAGAATGCGATCGTTCGAGATCATGAGCTCGGCGGAATGGGCATCGCGGAGATGGCGACCGACACTGTAGGGGGTCCCGTTCTTGTATCCGAGAATGCCGCAGACGCGCATGGCCTGGTTGATGATTGGAAGGATCATCTCGGAGGATGCGATCTTGACGTTGTTCATTGCGACGGCGAAGCCCATGGACGACAGGCGATCCTGATCCTGGCGGGCTTCCTCGAAGGACCGCAGTCCGTTGACGATGTTGGCTCGCACGGCCTGGAGCTGGCTCGACATCTCGGCCAGCTGAACAAGGCCGGGCGGCTGAGTGCCGGGCGCCTTGCGTGCGGCGGCCCGCACGAAGTTCTGAGCGCGGGCGAAGGCGTCCACGGCGATGCCGTACCACAGCGAGCTCCACAGCAGATGGGCGCTGGCCAGCATCGACTGGGCGGCGATTTCGGCGAAGGGCTGGGGCAGGATCTGCTCGGCCGGTGCTTCGCCGCGGAAGATGAAGCCATCCGAGCAGGTGCCGCGCATGCCGAGGGTGTCCCAGGTCTGGGTGTGCTCGAGCGTGTACTGCTCCTTCAGGAAGACGGTCATGACCTGGTCGGACGACGCTGCGTCCTTGTGGCTGCGGGAGGTGATCAGGATTGCGTCGCAGTCGGCGCCGTAGGAGATGACGGTCGCATCCTTCTCAAGGTAGCAGCGGCCGTCCTTGACCTCGATCGCGCAGATGCTGTTGCGCATGTTGCCGCCGATGCCGGCTTCTGTCGTCGCGGAGCCAAGCAACAGCTGCTCGGCGACCACGCGGCGCATGAAGTTGCGGTGCCAGTCCGCCTCGGTGCCATGGCAGACGAGGCTCGATGCCTTGATCTGATGCATGGCAAAGATCATGGCGCTCGAAGCGCAAGACTGTCCGAGGATGGTGCAGACTTCGGCGATCTCCGAGGTGGAGAGGCCTTCGCCGCCGAACTCGACGGGGATCATGATGCCCATCAGCTTCTCGGCCTTCATCGCCTCGATCGCTTCACGGGGGAAGCGCCCGATCTTGTCGACTTCATCCGCATAGGCGGCCGCAACCGTTGCGACGCGCATAGCGCGAGCCTTGAGGCTCTTTTCGACGGATTTGCTCGAGAGGTCCATCAGGCGACCTTCCTGTCCTCGAGAATGGACGTGACCGTGCTTTCGATGGCCGCAATGCTGGCAAAGGACTTGCGGTTCAGCAGGTGGTCCGGAAACTCGATGTCGAAGGCCTCTTCAAGGCCGAGCATGAGTTGTACGGAAGCAAATGAGGAGAGCCCCGCCGCATAGAGATCGGCGTCATTGGCGAGGGTGTCAACGGAAACCGGCAGACCACCGAGTTTCGCCAACAAGGTACGGATCGTTTCGTTCATGTACTTTCCCTTCCCGAATACTATTCTTCCAAAATGTTGGATGATTTCTTAGGCTCGAAAGCATAAGATTCCGCTAAATGCCGTAGTTAAGGAAAACTGAGCGGTTTGACTGAACGCAGATACGCGGCGCAAGAGAGCGCTCCGGAGGTCTCCGAAGTGCGTTCAGGACCGGAATTTCATCGCAGTTTCAGGGATAGGAACGCTCCGCGCCGAGGCGATCGAGGACTGCGTATCGGCCGGGTTCGATCTCGTTCAGGCTGTCGTCGCCGACGGCCACCTTGCCGTGGCCGCCCGGCAGGTCGAGGATGTAAGTCGGGATGCAGAGGCCTGAAACCTTGCTGCGCAGCGCGCGCATGATCGCCTGTCCCTCGGCGATCGTCAGGCGAAAGTGGCTCGTTCCGGGCGCAAGGTCCGGATGGTGCAAATAGTACGGTTTGACCCGGGTCTCGACGAAGGCCCGCATGAGCTCGGCGAGCACGTCCGGTTCGTCGTTGATCCCCTTCAGCAGGACGCTCTGGCTGGCCATCACGACGCCTGCGTCGATCAGACGCGCGCATGCCTGACGGGCCGCAGGGGTCATCTCGCGCGGATGATTGGCATGGAGAGCCACATAGACCGTCTTGCCGCCTTCCTTCAGTGCCTCGATCATATCTGCGCTGATGCGATCGGGGTCCACGACCGGGACCCGGCTGTGGACACGCAGGATCTTCACGTGCGGTATCGTTGCCAGCCTCTTCGTGATCTCTCCCAGACGGCGTGGCGAGAGTACGAGCGGATCTCCACCGGTCAGGATGACCTCCCAGATTTCCGGATGCGCACCGATGTAGTCGAGCGCCTTTTCCAGCGCTGCGGGCGCCAGGTTTCCGTCGCCCTGCGGGCCGACCATCTCGCGACGGAAACAGAAGCGGCAGTAGACGGGGCAGACATGGACCGCCTTCAGGAGGACTCTATCCGGGTAGCGGTGGACGATGCCTTCGACCGGGCTGTGGGCGTGATCCCCGATCGGGTCGGCGCGTTCCTCCGGCGTCTCTCTGAGCTCTTCGGGGCGCGGGACGTATTGCAGTGCGATCGGATCTGTCGGGTCCAGCTTGTCGATCAAGGCAGCGACGGTCGGCGTCAGAGCGACGGCATAGCGCGCGGCAACAGGTTCGATCGCGCCACGGTCTTCCGCAGTGACGAGCCCTGCGCCGACGAGATCGTCGATGCTATGCAGGCTTGACGATCTCACCGGCCCGTCTCCGCGACCGGTGCCCACATCACCTGGTCGATGCGCAGTGCGCCGGTTGCCAGCATGACAAGGCGGTCGAACCCGAGGGCAATGCCGGAGGCATCCGGCATGATCGCCAGCGCGTCGAGGAAGTCCTCGTCGAGCGGATAGGTTTCTCCATAGATGCGCTGCTTCTCCGCCATCTCCGCCTCGAAGCGCCGGCGCTGCTCGTCAGCATCGGTCAGTTCGCCGAAGGCGTTGGCAAGTTCGACGCCGCAGGCATAGAGTTCGAAGCGTTCCGCGACCCTTGGATCCCTTGCGCTGGGGCGGGCAAGGGCGGCCTCGCAGACCGGGTATTCGTCGAGGATCGTCGTGCGGCCGAAACCCAGATGCGGCTCGACCTTTTCGACGATCACGCGGCTGAACAGATCCGCCCAGGTGTCGTCTTCCGCTACGCGGATGCCTGCGTTACGAAGTTCCGCTGCGAGGTGGTTACGGTCGGTCGATCCATTGGCAGAGACGGACGCCAGCAGGTCGATCCCGGCATGGCGATCGAAGGCTTCGGCGACCGAGAGGCGCTCCGGGTCCAGGAAGGGATCGCAGCTCTGACCGCGATAGGTAAAACCGCGCGTCCTCATCGTCTCGGCAGAGAGCGCAAGAAGGGCCGCGCAGTCCCTCATCAGGGCTTCGTAGCTTTCACCGGTGCGATACCATTCGAGCATCGTGAATTCGGGGTGGTGCAGAGGCCCGCGTTCTCGATTGCGGTATACATGGGCAAAACAGGAGATGCGCGGTTCGCCTGCGGCCAGCAGTTTCTTGCAGGCGAACTCCGGCGAGGTGTGGAGGTAGAGCGGAGAGGCGATTCCGTCATTGCCGATCGCCTCGGTCGCGAAGGCATGGAGGTGCGCCTCGTTGCCGGGGGAAACCTGCAGCGTCGCCGTATCGACTTCGATAAAGTCGCGTTCGGCGAAGTATCGGCGGAAGGTCGCCTGGATCGCGTTGCGGCCAAGCAGGAAGGGGCGTCGGTCGGCATGGGCCGACGGCGTCCACCAGGCGGCTGAGGAGCGATGGCGATCGTTCATTCCGGCTTTCTTGGTCCTTGTTGCAACACGGGCTGGCTATTTCGCCGATTTTGGGTTAGTTGCGCCCAGGAAAGTTTCAAAGAAGACGTCGGCTGGGACGGTGTATCGTCCTTTACGACGGGCCTTTTGCAGTTACAAGGAATTCCAATGGTCAAGGTCATCGCCTCTTCGGTCCGCAAGGGCAACGTTCTCGACGTGGACGGCAAGCTCTACGTCGTGCTCACTGCCCAGAACTTCCACCCCGGCAAGGGCACGCCTGTCACCCAGGTCGACATGCGCCGCATCGTCGACGGTGTGAAGGTGTCCGAACGCTGGCGCACGACCGAGCAGGTCGAACGGGCATTCGTCGAAGACCTGAACTTCCAGTTTCTGTACGAGGATGGCGAAGGCTTCCACTTCATGAACCCGGAAAGCTATGACCAGGTCGTCGTCGATGTCGACACCATGGGCGACCAGAAGGCCTATTTGCAGGAAGGCATGACCTGTGTTCTTTCCATCCATGAAGGCGTGCCGCTCGCCGTCGAGCTGCCGCGCCACGTGACTCTGGAAATCACCGAGACCGAGCCGGTCGTCAAGGGGCAGACCGCTTCGTCGTCGTACAAGCCGGCCATGCTGTCGAACGGTATCCGCACGATGGTGCCGCCGCATATCGACGCCGGCACCCGCGTTGTCATCGCGACCGAAGACAACTCCTACGTCGAACGCGCCAAGAACTGATTTCCGGTTCTCTTCCAATCTGACAAGAAGGCCCGGCCGCCGCAGGCGCCGGGCCTTTTTCTTGATGCCGAAGTGCACAAAAAATCCCCGGCGTGAGGGCCGGGGATCCATTCGTTTAATCGGCCTGCGGCTTATTCGATGCCGCCGAGGCACATGTATTTCAGCTCCGTATAGTCATCGATGCCGTATTTCGAGCCCTCGCGGCCGAGGCCGGACTGCTTGATGCCGCCGAAAGGAGCGACTTCGGTCGAGATCAGGCCGGTGTTTATGCCGACCATGCCGTATTCCAGTGCCTCGGCGACGCGGAAGATCTTGGCCACGTCCTTCGAATAGAAATAGGAGGCGAGACCGAACTCGGTGTTGTTGGCGAGTTCAATGACTTCCTCTTCCGTTTCGAACTTGAAGAGCGGTGCGACCGGACCGAAGGTTTCCTCGACGGCGACCTTCATGTCGGAGGTGACGCCGGTCAGGATCGTCGGCTGGAAGAACAGGCCGCCCTGGTCGGCCGGCTTGCCACCGACGGCGATCTTGGCACCCTTGGAGACGGCGTCGGACACATGTTCCGCGACCTTCTTCAGGGCATTGGCGTCGATCAGCGGACCGGTGGTCACGCCTTCCGCGAAGCCGTCACCCACCTTCATCTTGCCGACGCGCTCGGCGAGCTTGGCGGCAAAGGCGTCATAGACGCCCGACTGTACGTAGAGACGGTTGGCGCAAACGCAGGTCTGGCCGGCATTGCGGTACTTCGAGATCATTGCGCCTTCGACAGCGGCGTCGAGATCCGCATCGTCGAAGACGATGAACGGAGCGTTGCCGCCCAGTTCCAGGCCGAGCTTCATGATCTGGTCGGCGCCCTGGCGCATCAGGATGCGGCCCACATTGGTCGAGCCGGTGAATGTCAGCTTGCGGACCTTGTCGTTTTCGCAGAACTCCTTGCCTACCATGGCGGCGTCAGTCGAGGTGACGACCGAGAACACGCCGAGCGGCAGGCCCGCGCGTTCGGCAAGGATGGCTAGCGCCAACGCCGAGAGCGGGGTCTGTGCGGCCGGCTTCGAAACCATGCTGCAACCGACGGCGACGGCGGGAGCCATCTTGCGGGCCAGCATGGCGTTCGGGAAGTTCCACGGCGTGATCGCACCGACCACACCGACGGGCTGGCGGATGACGATCAGCCGCTTGTCTGCCTGATGGCCCGGGATGGTATCGCCATAGACGCGCTTGGCTTCTTCGCCGAACCATTCCACGTAGGATGCGCCATAGAGGATTTCGCCGCGGGCCTCAGGCCAGGGCTTGCCCATTTCCATGGTCAGGATGGTTGCCAGATCGTCTGCATTGGCAACCATCAGATCGTAAAGCTTGCGAAGGATGCCGGCGCGTTCCTTGCCGGTCTTCTTCGCCCATGCCTTCTGAGCCTTGTCTGCTGCTTCAATCGCGCGGGCGACCTCTGCCTTGCCGAGATCCGGCAGAACGGCGATCACGTCGCCGTTTGCAGGGTTGGTGACTTCGAAGGTCTTGCCGGTGTCGGACTTCGCCAGCCACTCGGTGCCGACAAGAGCCTTGTCGGTCGCCAGCGATGCGTCCTTGAGCTTGGATGTGAGAACGGTCGAAATGGTCACTTCTTGGCCTCGCTTGCGCATTCGCGGATGGATGCCTCGATGATGTCGAGCGCTTCGTTGAAGACCTCGTCCTGGATCGTGATCGGCGACAGGAAGCGAATGACGTTGCCGTAGACGCCGCAGGTCAGCAGGATCAGGCCCTTCTCGAGTGCCTTCAGGCGAATTGCGTTGGTGAGGTCCGCGTTCGGCTTGATGGAGCCGGCCTGGCCGAATTCGACGGCGACCATGAAGCCCGGGCCACGGATGTCGGAGATTTCCGGCACGTCGGCGCGAAGGGCTTCAAGGCGCTGCTTCAGGCGGCCACCGAGCTGGTTGGCGCGGTCGCACAGCTTTTCCTCCTCGATGACGTCGAGAACGGCATGGGCCGCGGCGATCGCCAGCGGGTTGCCGGCATAGGTGCCGCCGAGGCCGCCCGGGCCGGGTGCGTCCATCAGTTCGGCGCGGCCGGTGACGGCGGACAGCGGGAAGCCGCCGGCCAGGCTCTTCGCCATCGTCATCAGGTCGGGCTGGACGTCATAGTTTTCCATGCCGAAAACCTTGCCGGTACGGGCAAAGCCGGTCTGGACTTCGTCGGCGATCAGCAGGATGCCATGCTCGTCGCAGAGCTGGCGCACGGCCTTCATCAGCGCGCGCGGCACTTCGTAGAAGCCGCCTTCGCCCTGCACCGGCTCGAGGATAATCGCGGCGACGCGCTTCGGGTCGACGTCAGCCTTGAAGAGCTTGTCGAGAACGTCGAGCGACTCCTCGACGCTGATGCCGTGCAGTTCGATCGGGAAGGGCACGTGGAAGACGTCGCCCATCATCTGGCCGAAGCCGACCTTGTAGGGAACGACCTTGCCGGTCAGCGCCATGCCCATGAAGGTTCGGCCGTGGAAGGCGCCGGTGAAGGCGATAACGGCCGAGCGGCCGGTAGCGCAACGCGCGATCTTGACGGCGTTCTCGACGGCTTCAGCGCCCGTGGTCGCGAAAATCGTCTTCTTCGGGCCGGCGATCGGAACCATCTTGTTCAGACGCTCGGCGAGCGCGACATAGTTCTCGTAGGGCATGACCTGATGGCAGGTGTGGGTGAAGCAGTCGAGCTGCTTCTTCACGGCGTCGATGACCTTCGGGTGGCGATGGCCGGTGTTGAGAACCGCGATACCGCCGGCGAAGTCGATGTAGCGGCGGCCCTCGACGTCCCATACCTCGGCGTTCTCCGCCTTGGCGGCGTATACCTGAGTGGTCATGCCGACGCCACGCGAGATGGCATCGTTCTTGCGAACTGCGATTTCGGAGTTCTTCATTCTCAAATTCCTCTGGTAAGCGGTTGACCCTCGGCGTCGGCCATTCTTGTTCGATCGCAAGGCTGCAATATTTCCTACATTTTTTCTGTAGACTTGCAATATGGTTTGTCGCAATTATCACGCATGGCGATGACATCGCGCTGACAGGGTTCGGTCCTCATGGATGATATCCGTTTCAAGATTGCCGAAGCCGCCAGAATGGCGGGGGTTTCTCCCTCGACCTTGAGGTTATGGGAAACACAGGACCTGATCCAGCCGATCCGCACCCCGTCGGGGCAGCGGCTCTATGATCGCGCTCTGGTCGAGCGTCTGAAGACGATCGCCTGGCTGCGCAGCGAAAAGGGCCTGAACCCCGTCGCGATCCGCGAGAATTTGCGCGATGAAGGGACTGCTGAAACGCCGCCGGGTGCCCAGGCCGGCCCGGAGGATAACACCGATGCTGCCGAGACCCCTGTCGGACTGAAGGTCCGACGGCTCAGGCGAGACGCGGGGAAGACGCTCGAAGCGGTCGCGCAGGCGACAGGAGTGTCGTTTTCCCAGCTTTCCACGTTCGAGCGAACTTCGCAGGGGCTTTCCTTCACGGCTCTGCACGGCGTCGCCGCCTTTCTCGGTACGACGATCGCGTCCCTGAGTGGTCAGGAGCGGGGGAAGGGCAAGGAGTCGTTGATCCGGGATGGGAAGTGGCCCACATGGCCGACCACGTCATCCGGTGTTGCGATCCAGGTCCTCGCGGAGGGACGAAACCAGATGGAATGCAACCGCTTCCAGTTGGCTCCGGGTGCTTCCAGCGAAGGCGCCTATCAGCATGAGGGCGAGGAGTTCATGTATGTGCTGTCGGGCAGCCTGGAGATCATCCTCGACGGTGACCAGTTCTTCGAGCTGAATGCCGGTGACAGTTTCTACTTCGAAAGCCGGCGGCCCCATTCCTGGCATAACCGGTCCGATGGCGAGACGGTGCTCATCTGGATCAACACGCCGGCCACCTTCTGACGACTCTATCCCTGCCGCGAGCCGGTGTTCTCCATCAACTCGTCTGCAGCCACGAAAAAACCCGGCAACCTTTCGGTGCCGGGTCTGATCTCTTGAGCGATGCTCGACGTGTGCATCACATGTTCTTGGCGACCTTGGTGCCGCTGGTGCCCTTGGTGTCGAAGGCGTAACCGCCGCCGATCGCCACGTTGAGCGCAACGTAGTCGGCCGCCATCTGCTGCACGGCAGCCGCGAGGCTCGCCTGGGCGGAGGAAACCGAGCGCTGTGCGTCCAGGACGTCGAGCAGCGAAGACGCGCCATCCTTGTAGCTTGCCGTCGAGAGAGACAGCGCCTCTTCGTAGGAGCGAACGGTCGCCCGCAGGGCATTTACCGTCTGGCTGTCGCGATTGACGGCGGCCAATGCGTTCTCGACTTCCTCGACTGCATTCAGAACGGCGGCCTTCCAAGCGATGTACTGGACGCGGGCCGTGGAGTTGGCGATGTCGACATTGGCCTTCAGGCGCCCGCCGTCGAAGATCGGCAGGGTAAGGCTCGGGCCGAAGGACCAGGAGGTCAAGCTGCCCGTCAGGCCCTTCGTCGCGACGAAGGACGGAGAGATCGTGCCGCCGAGGGTGATCGACGGGTAGAGCTGCGCTTCGGCGACGCCGATTTCGGCCGTCGCGGCGGCCAGATCGCGTTCGGCCTTGCGGATGTCGGGGCGGTTGCGGATCAGGTCGGCCGGAACGCCTGCATTGACGCTGCGGCGGGCGATCGGCTGCGGAGAGCCCTTCTGCAGGTCGCTGATCAGAGCCGAAGCCGGCAGGCCGAGCAGGGTCGCGATGTGATGCGCCGACTTGCGGAAGTTGGTTTCCAGGCCCGGCAGGTCCGCCAGCGTCTGGTTGACGAGGCCTTCAGACTGCACGACGTCAAGGCGCGATGCCGCACCGGCTTCGAGCTGAAGCTTGGTCAGTTCCAGTGTTTCGCGACGCGAAGCGAGGTTCTTCTTCGCGATGGCAATGCGCTCCTGATAGTAGCGCGCATTGATGTAGGACGTGACGAGATCCGACAGATAGGAAAGCTTGGCGACGTCGGCGCTGGCATAGGCGGCGTCGAGCGAGGCGGCAGCGCCCTCCTTGGCACGGCGATACTGACCGAAGAGGTCGAGCAGCCACGAGACGCCGAGGCCGCCGCTGCTGGTCGAGGTCGTGTCCGTGGTGCGGCTCTCATAGTCGCGCGTGCCGGTCGTGCGGCTGACCGATTCTTCGGCCGAGAGGTTCAGAGACGGAAGGGCGCCCGCTCCGGCGACGACGACGTTCGCTTCCGCAGAGGTGATGCGCTCGAGCGCCTGAAGGACATCAAGGTTCTCGGACAGGCCCTTTTCGACCAGGCCATCGAGGCGGCGATCGTTGAATGCCGTCCACCATGGTGCCAGCGACACGTCGCCCGCGCTCTTCTTGCCGCCCTCGGCGAACTTGTCCGGAAGCGGGGTCTGCGGCGGCGTGTGATCCGGACCGGTGACGCAACCCGAGAGCAGCAGCAGTGCTAGAGGGGCGGCTACGCGAATGGATACCATCATATTATCCTAATTATCTTGCTCGGTTTGCGTCGCGCGGCAGGCGTGTCGTCATGTCGTCCTGCCGCTTCGCCTGTCGTTCCATGAGGAATCAACTATGGTAAATATCTGATTAACGTAAAGAGTGACAGGTCATCATGACAGTGCTTCTTTCGGTTTTGCACGGGTTGTAAGCTTCCTGATGATCACGAAGAAGGACGGCACGAAGAAGATCCCGAGAAGGGTGGCCGCCAGCATACCGCCGAGGACGCCGATGCCGATCGAGTTCTGGGCCGCAGAGCCCGCTCCCGTCGCAATGGCGAGCGGTACGACGCCGAGGATGAAGGCAAGCGAGGTCATGATGATCGGGCGCAGCCGAAGACGAGCCGCTTCGAGCGTCGCGTCGAGCAGGCTTGCTCCCTGATCCTGCCGGTCGCGGGCGAATTCGACGATCAGGATCGCGTTCTTCGCCGCCAGGCCGATCGTGGTGAGAAGGCCGACCTTGAAGTAGACGTCATTGGCCTGTCCGAAGAGGTTGGCCGCGGCGACCGCCCCGAGCACCCCGACCGGAACCGCCATGATGACGGAGAACGGAACCGACCAGCTTTCATAGAGGGCGGCAAGGCACAGGAAGACGATCAGGACCGACAGGGCGTAGAGCATCGGGGCTTGCGAACCCGAAAGCCGTTCCTGGTAGGAGATACCCTGCCAGGCGACGGTGTAGCCACCGTTCATCTGGGACGTCAGGGTTTCCATCGTGTCCATGGCGGTGCCCGAGCTCACGCCGGCGCCGGCGGCGCCGTCAAGCGAAATGGCGCTGACGCCGTTGAAGCGCGAGAGGGTCGGTGCGCCACTCACCCATTCGACGTTGCTGAACGAGGAGAACGGCATCATCTCGCCGTCGCCATTGCGGGCGAACCACTGGTTGATGGCGTCTGCCTGCATGCGGTAGGGCGCATCACCCTGGACATAGACCGGCTTCAGTTCGCTGTTGAGGGTGAAATCGTTGACGTCGCGCCCGGCGAAGATCGTCGAGAGCATCGAGTTCACCGTGGCGATATCGAGACCCATTGCGCCCATCTTCTCCTGGTCGAGGAGAATCTTGAGCTGGCTTTCGGCATCAGGATTGTTGGAGCGCAGCGAGCTGACGTTGGGGTTCGAGTTGCCCATCTGAAGCAACTGCTTCGAAGCGGTCGTCAGCGCATCGGTGCCGTTCTTGCCGCTGTCGACCAGATACATGGAGAAGCCGCTCGATGTGCCGAGACCCGGGATTGCCGGTGGCTGGAGCGGAAATACCATGGCGTCACGCAGCGTGAAGAAATAACCCATTGCACGCTGCACGATTGCGCCCGCCGCAAGCTCGGGCTTGGTGCGTTCGTCGAAGTCCTTCAGCTTGGCGAAGACCATTGCGTAGTTCTGGCCCTGGCCTGTGAAGCTGAAACCCGAAACGGCAAAGACGTCCTGGATCGCTTCCTTCTCGTGCTCGAGATAGTAGTCCTCAATCTTCTTGATGACTTCCTCGGTGCGGGCCGTGGTGGCGCCGTTCGGAAGCTGAACGATGGTCATCAGCACGCCCTGGTCTTCCTGCGGGAGGAAGGAGCTCGGAAGGCGGGCGAAGAACCAGGCCACACCGCCGATGACAATCGCGAACATCAGCATGACTCGGAGCGGACGATTGAGCAGGTAACCGATGCTCGACACGTAACCCTTGGTGGTCCGGTCGAAGTTGCGGTTGAACCAGGCGCCGGGACCGCGCTTTTCCTTTTCGTGATCGATCGGCTTCAGCATGGTGGCGCAGAGTGCCGGTGTAAGCACGACGGCGACGAGAGCCGACAACAGCATCGCCGAGACGATGGTGATGGAGAACTGCCGATAGATGATGCCGGTAGAGCCGCCGAAGAAGGCCATCGGGATGAACACGGCGGTCAGGACGAGCGCGATGCCGATGATGGCGCCGGTGATTTCGCCCATCGACTTTTCCGTCGCCTCCATCGGCGACAGTCCTTCCTCGGACATGATGCGCTCGACGTTCTCAACGACGACGATGGCATCGTCAACGAGGAGGCCGATCGCCAAAACCATGGCAAACATGGTCAGCGTGTTGATCGAGTATCCCGTCAAGGCGAGGATGCCGAAGGTGCCAAGCAGGACGACCGGCACGGCGATCATCGGGATGAAGGTCGCGCGCAGGTTCTGCAGGAAGATCAGCAGGACGAAGAAGACCAGGACGATCGCTTCGATGAGGGTGTGAACCACCTTCTCGATCGAGAGCTGAACGAAAGGCGTCGTATCATAGGGGTAGGTGATGATCACGTTTTCCGGCAGCGATGGTGCGATCGCGGCAAGCGCCGTCTTCACGCGATCGGCCGTGTCCAGCGCGTTGGCGCCGGTGGCGAGGTTCACGGCAAAGCCGGTCGCCGGGTTGCGGTTGGCGCGGGTGTTGGTGCCATAGCTTTCCTGGCCGATCTCGATGCGGGCTACATCACTCAGGCGAACAGTCGCACCGTCGGTTTCGACCTTGAGGATGATGGATTCGAAGTCGGAAACGGTCTGCAGCTGGCTCTGGGCCGTAACGGTGACATTCAGTTGCTGGCCTTCGACGACCGGCTGGCCGCCGATCGAACCGACAGACACCTGGGTGTTCTGCGCCTGAATGGCGGCGGTGACGTCGGTCGGCGTCAGCTGGAACTTGTTGAGCTTGAAGGGGTCGAGCCAGACGCGCATGGCGTAGCCGGTGCCGAACACCTCGATGCTGCCGACGCCTTCGAGGCGCTTGATCTGGTCTTCGATCTGGGTCGCGAAGATGTCGCCGAGTTCGACGGGTTGGCGCTTGGCATCCGTGGAGACCAGTGCGCCGACGAGCAGGATGCTCGAGGTTGAACGGGTAACGGAGATACCGGCCGACTGAACGATGTCGGGGAGCTGCGACTGGACGAGCTGCAGCTTGTTCTGGACCTGAACCTGGGCGATGTCCGGCTCGATGCTGTTGCCGAAGGTCAGCGTGACCGAGGCTTGCCCGGTGCTTGACGACGAGGTCATGTAGCTCAGGTCATCGAGACCCGTCATGCCGTCCTCGATGATCGAGGTTACTGACTTCTCGACGGTTTCGGCGCTTGCGCCGCTGTAGGATGCGCTGATGCGAACGGTGGTCGGTGCGATGTCCGGATATTGCGAGATGGAGAGCGTCGAGATTGCGAGCGCGCCGCCCAGCATGATGACGATCGCGATCACCCATGCGAAAATCGGACGGTGGATGAAGAACTTGGCCATGGATTACCCCTTAGCGCCTTTGTACTGCCTGCCGAGCCCGTTCAGGGCTTCGCGGCCGGCGCTGCGTCCTGCGCCTTCGGCGCTTCGACGACGAAACCGCTCGCATCCACGGTCGCCTCGACCGGGGCGACCGTCGCACCATCGCCAATCCACTGGAAACCATCGACGATCAGCTTGTCGCCATCTGCGATGCCTTCCGTGACGAGCCAGGAATTGCCGGAAATGTGGCTGTTGACGAAGGTCCGGGTTTCAACCTTGTTCTCCGCCGTCACGAACTTCGCCGTCAGTTCGCCGCGGGCGTTGCGGGTCGCGGCGCGCTGCGGGATCAGGTAGCCGTCCTCGCTGCCGACGGTGACGCTCGCGCGAACATACATGCCGGGAAGGATCAGATTGTCCGGATTGTCGAAGACTGCGCGGATCGAGTAGGTGCCGGTCGTTTCGCTGACGGCCATTTCAGACATGTCGAGCTTGCCGGCATGCGGATACTCGATGCCATCTTCCAGCGTCAGGCGGATGTCGGCCGTTGCGTCATTCTCGTTCTTGTTCATCCGGCCTGCGGCGATCTCTTGGCGCAGACGAAGCAGGTTGGCGCTCGATTCCGTGAGGTCGATATAGATCGGGTCAAGGCGGCGCAGCGTCATCAGTGCATCAGACTGATTGGCCGTCACGACGTTGCCGATCGAGAATTTCGACGTGTTCGTCACGCCCTCGAAGGGCGCGGTGATCTCGGTGAGGTCGAGGTTGATCTGGGACACGTTCAGCGCAGCCCGTGCCTGCGCCACGTCGGCGCGCGCCTGAAGCAGCGTCACCTTGGCGTTCTCGAACTCGATCTGGGTGGCGCCACTGTTCACGAGACGCTCGTAGCGGGCAAGGTTCGCCTCGGCACTCGGCACACTTGCTTCGGCCTTGGCCAGGCTTGCCTTGGCCTGGGCGACCTCGGCCTGATAGGTGTCGTCCTCAATCTTGTAGAGTAGGTCGCCGGCCTTCACCTCGCTGCCTTCCTTGAAGGCGATTTCCTTGATGATGCCGCTGACGCGCGGGCGGATTTCTGCGACCTGGAATGCGGATGCTCGGCCCGGCAGAAGCGTGGTGAGCGGCTGGGTAGCCTTCTTCAGCACAACGACGCTGACGGGTGATGGCGGGCGCTCTGCACCGGCTCCGGCACCTGCCGCACCATTGCCGGCCGTTCCGGCATCGTTGCAGCCGGCCAGGACGGCGGAGAGGAGCAGGAGGGCCGAGGTCAGCTTGATGTGTCTATTCATTGTTTTTTCCGGGTCATCAATGTGGCGGGTGATCCAGCGGGACAATAAACCGGTTCTGCTTCAAAATTAACTCATGTTAATTCGCAGCGAGCCGGCCGACGGCGGATCGGAAGAATTGCAAAATGTGAATTCCGGTTAGTGACGTATGAAAGAAATCGTCACTTTGCAAGCGGACTTTGCAGTGCGGCATTGATCAGCGCCACGACATCTTCGCAGCGTGTTGCCAATATGTCAGCCTTCTCGTTCGCGATCATGACGGGATGGAGAACACAGGCGAGGGCCAGGAAGGCCGCATTGGCCGCCCTGTGGCTGTCGGTGACCTTGTAGATACCTTCGGCAATGCCGGCGTCGACGATGGTGGCGAGGTCGGCCAGCAACATGTCCCGATAGCGGTGACCGCATTGGAGGTCGTCCTTGGCCGTCAGGACGACCATCTCGAATATGTGCGGGTTCTCAGCCAGATCCCGCAGATGACTCTGCATGAGATGCTTGACGAACTCGAGTAGCTGGAGCGGCGCCGGCTTCTCCGTGTCATGACCGCCAAGGCGGGCGATCATCTTCTCGATATGACGGGCCGAAATGGCGTCTACCAGGCTCGTCTTCGAATGAAAATGCTTGAAGATATTGGCTGGCGACATGCCGAGTGCGGTTGCGATGTCGGCGATCGCCACGCTGGAATAGCCACGGGTGCGAAAAAGATGCTCGGCCGTGTTGAGGATGTCCTCGCGAGTCTCGCCGGCCGGTCGGCGCGGACGCCGTGTCGGGCGCACCCCGGGGCAGGCGCGTTCGACTTCCGCTGACCGAAGACCTTTCTGCGAGGCTGGCACTTGGTATCAACTCCCCGGGAAATAGGCGGCGAGGTTCGCCTTGACGCGCTCGCGCGGTGTTGCTTCCCGATCGTCCGGCACAAACTTGCGGCCGGTGATCGTCTCGTAGGCCCTTATATAGACCTTTGAGGTCTCCTCGACCAGTTCGACCGGGATTTCCGGAATCTCATCCTTGTAAGGGTCGCAGCGTTCCGCCACCCAGGCGCGCACGAAATCCTTGTCGAAGCTCGCCGGGCGTTGGCCCTTCTCGAAGCTTTCCGGATAGCTGTCGGCCAGCCAGTAACGGCTGCTGTCCGGGGTGTGGATCTCGTCCGCCAGCAGGATGTTGCCGTCTGCGTCGCTGCCGAACTCGTACTTGGTGTCGACGAGGATCAGACCGCGTTCGGCTGCGAGTTTCTGGCCGCGGGCGAAGAGGGCCAGCGCATAGCGTGAGACGGTGTCCCATTGTTCTTGCGTCAGAAGGCCTTCAGAGACGATCTGGGTGGCACTCAGCGGCTCGTCATGCCCACCGTCGAAGGCCTTGCTGGTCGGGGTGATGATGGGGTCGGGCAAGACCTGGTTGTCGCGCAGGCCATCCGGCAAGGTAATGCCGTACATGCTGCGCTCGCCCTTCTTGTAGAGCGTAAGAATCGAGGTGCCGGTGGTGCCGGCAAGATAGCCGCGCACGACGATCTCGACGGGAAGGATGTCGAGCCGCTTGCCGACGACGACGTTGGGATCCGGATAGTCGATGACGTGGTTCGGGCAGATGTCGGCCGTTTCCTCGAACCAGTAGCGGGCAGTCTGGGTTAGGACCTGGCCCTTGTAGGGAATGCAGGTGAGGATCCGATCGAAGGCACTGAGCCTGTCCGTGGAAATGATGATCCGGCGACCGTCGGGCAGGTCATAGTTCTCCCGCACCTTGCCGCGGTAGTAGTTCGGCAGTTCGGGAAAGTGAGCTTCGGACAGAATGCGCAACGGCGTTACCCTTTGGTGAGCGGGTCGAAACGGCAGGCGAGCCAACCGGACCGTGGTTTTTAACCGACCGCATGTCAAGCGCTGCCGGCTTCTGAGAGGCCGGTAGCGCAAGCGGCGGGCTTTTTCAAAGAAAAAAGCGCGGGCCACGGCCCGCGCTTCGTCTTCTCCGCCTCTTGCGGTTTGACTGCGCCCGATCAGGCGAAGGTCAGGCGGTTCACTTCCGTCATGTTGGCGACGATGCCGTTCGAACGCATCTTGCGGATCAAGGTGACCGCTGCGAATGTGATGAAGGCCTCGACGACGAAGACCGGGAAATAGGCAGCAACCCAGGTGGCCCAGTCGGTGACGGCAAAGCTGTCGTTCGAGATCATCAGCCAGAAGCCGACCATTGCGGATACGCCGGCATAATAGACCGCATCGATGCGCAGGACCTTGCCGAGGCTGAAGCGGTCCTTGAGGTCGGCGTCGAACAGCCGGCGCCCGAAGCTGTAGTGAACTGCAATCATCGGCAGCATCAGGGAGAGCGCATTGACGCCAAGATGGGGAATGTCACCCGGCTCGAACAGGAAGGCCTGCAGCACGAGGCCGAACGCGAAACCGAGTATGGCCGGGGCAAAACCGAACAGCATGTAGATGGTGGTCGCACCGATGAGGTGCAGTTCGGATGGGCCGACAGGCAGGTGCCAGATCTGCATCATCGCGGAAAAGCCGACGGCCGCGAGCGCTGCCTTCGGAATGTTGAGCGGGTTCCTGACGATTGCCGGAACCTGGGAGGCCACAACGGCGAGGGCGGCCGCATTTGCCAGGGCAAGGCGGATCGGGTCGATAATTCCAACTTCAATATGCATTTGTCATTCCTTTCGTCCGCGCCCACCGCGCGGTCTTTCGAGAGATGCCACGCTCGTGGCTCAGGTGATGGCAGGTCTCCTGGCTTGCGGGTCTTCGCTCTCGGTCCGCCTTATCAGCCCTCTGGCCAATGGCATTCTGGACGTCGCTCGCCGCTCACAGTTGCGGGGGCAGCCACGGTTTCGGCCCCTGATGGGTAGTCCTCACCGTATTCCCTCTTCGTCCACCTCGCCGTTCGGGTCGGTGGAACCATCACGAACACACTATTAGGACTGCAGCACGGCGCCTGTCCAGAAGCGCCATCCGCCATGTCGCGATTGTTGTTTGGCGTTCCTGACGAATGTCATTTTGCCGCATTGCGGCAGCCGCAACCGGTCGCTAGGGGTGACAAATATCAAGAACTGGGTGCTGCCCGGAAAGGACGATGCGATGATTGCGAGGATGATCTATCACGTGCCGGTGTTCGGCTGGATGCTGAAGGAGGCCGTGAGTGGCCCGACCACCGCCAAGGTGCTCTTCATCGTCAACCTTCTGCTGTTGTGGCTTCTTGCGATATTCGCCTTCGGCTATCCTGCGATTATCATTCCGGCGCTTGTGGCCGTGCCGACCATGTTCGTCATCCTGATCCTGATCACCAACGGCTGAAAGACAAACGGGCCGGAGTTCCGGCCCGTTTCGCATTCGAATGAAGTCCGTCTTGTCGCGGTGGCGATCAGGCCAGCGTGTACTGGGTCTTGACCGTGGTGAAGAATTCCGCGGCGTAACGGCCCTGTTCGCGCGGGCCGAAGGACGATCCCTTGCGGCCGCCGAACGGAACGTGGAAGTCGACGCCCGCCGTCGGGAGATTGACCATCACCATGCCGGCCTCGGCGTTGCGGCGGAAATGGGTCGCATGCTTGAGGCTGGTGGTGGCGATGCCCGACGAGAGACCGAACGGGGTGTCGTTGGCGACCGAAAGCGCTTCCTCGTAGTTCTTGACGCGGATGACGGACGCGACCGGTCCGAAGATCTCCTCGCGTGAAATGCGCATCTGGTTGCTGGCTTCGGTGAAGAGCGCCGGCTGGAGATAGAAACCGGGCGTTTCGCGGTTGAGGCGTTCCCCGCCAAAGGCGAGCTTTGCGCCCTCCGAGCGACCGATGTCGATATAGTCGATGTCCTGCATCAACTGGCGTTCGTCGACCACCGGGCCGATATGGGTGCCGGCCTTCAGGGCATTGTCCACCGTCACCGACTTCAGGCGCTCGACAAGGGCGGCGACGAAGCGGTCATGGATGCCTTCGGTGACGATCAGGCGCGAAGATGCGGTGCAGCGCTGACCGGTCGAGAAGAAGCAGGAGTTGAGCGAGGCCTCGACTGCAACGGAAAGGTCGGCGTCGTCGAGAATGACGAAGGGGTTCTTGCCGCCCATTTCCAGCTGATACTTGCGGCCATGTTCGATCGAGGAAAGAGCAACGCGCTTGCCGGTGCCGACCGAACCGGTGAAGCTGATGCCGGCGAGATCCGGGCTGTCGAGCATGACCTGACCGATGACCGAGCCCTTGCCCATCACGAGGTTGAAGACGCCCTTCGGCAGTCCGGCACGATGAAGGATGTCGGCGATCGCCCAGGCGCAACCCGGAACCAGTTCGGCCGGCTTCAGAACGACGGTGTTGCCGTAGCAGAGGGCCGGCGCGATCTTCCAGGCGGGGATTGCGATCGGAAAGTTCCACGGCGTGATGAGGCCGATCGGACCGATCGGTTCGCGGGTGATCTCGACGCCGATGCCGGGGCGCACTGAGGGGAGGCTCTCGCCGGCAAGCCGCAGGCATTCGCCAGCAAAGAAGTCGAAGATCTGCGCGGCGCGGATGGTTTCGCCGATCGCTTCCGGCAGCGTCTTGCCTTCCTCTCGGGCGAGCAGCGTGCCGAGTTCTTCCTTGCGGGCGAGGATCTCGTCGCCGGTCTTCTTCAGGATGGCATGACGCTCCAGGATGCCGGACCGCGACCAGGCGGGGAACGCGGCCTTGGCCGCGGCAATGGCGGCCCGCATGTCGTCCGGCGTGCCCTGTGCATAGAGGCCGACCACATCATTGGTGTCGGAGGGGCTACGGTTTTCGGAAGCGTTGCCGCCGACCCATTCGCCGGCGATGAGATTGTTGAATGTCATGGGAGTATCCTTCCGATCTGTGGTGTTTCGGCGAGAGCCGCGTGGGCCGCACCTGAGAATTCTGGTCCGGGCGGCAAATTGTCAGGCCGGGCGTGAGTTGGCAAGGCTGATATATCTGCCTGGCGCTCCTGATCATGCCGCTCTCCCTATATATGCCTATATATAGTCGAAGTCCGTGGCGGCGACCGGCGGCGACCAGAGAGAGCCCAGTGGCATTCGTTTCCCGGTCAGCGTGCGGTGCCCGATGGCACTCAGAGCGGGGCACTGCCGTCTTGATGATGCTGTCTCGGCCGAAAAGAGGGCCTTTGGCCCCTCTGTCGAGGTCGCATTCGAACGAATTTCGAAATAGCTGAATAAATTCATGGCCTTGTAGAAAAAGACAGTTTTTTGACAAAAGGCTGTTGACTGCCGGAAGAAGCGATTCTATAACCCCGCTCACTGACGAGGGCGGCGGCGCTGCTGGCGACGAAGTCCTTCGTTCTAGAGAAACTCTTCTAAATTGGCTGCGATGCTGATTGGGAAGCCGGGCTTTAGGGTTTGGCGGG
>NZ_JBTOLM010000009.1:0-12455 GCF_054551725.1 Rhizobium sp. CAU 1783
ACGCTCTGTGATCTGGCGCACCGCATCGCGCTTGAACTCTTCCGTGAAATTGGCTTTGCCCATGTAGGCCTCCTTGCCTCAGTTTTTGGGGAAGAAGGCGTCTACAGATCTAGCGGCTATTCAGTCGTCCCGTCGCGTCGCTGCTCCCAGGCTCTCGGTAGCCATGCCATCAACTTCGTCAAAAATCTAACGCGGCTGTTTCGTAGGCTCGCCGGGGAAAGCGGTCTCACGCTCTCCGTCCCCAACTTTTGAAGACATCATGTAGCGGCTTGGTGAGACCCCAACCACGCGTTTGAACATGGTTGTAAAATTGTTGGGGCTCTCGTAGCCAAGATCGAGAGCAATCATTGTGATTGGCTGGCCATCTGCCAATCGAGGTAGTGCCGCCGCGATGCAAGCCTGTTGTCGCCATTCTTCGAAGCTCATGCCGGTCTCACGCCGAAACAGGCGCGTGAAACTGCGACGGTTCATCGCCAACTGATCTGCCCATTGTCCGATCGTCGCGCTGGCTACAGGACGATCCAGGAAGGAATGACACCGTTCTGCCAGCTTAGGGTGCCGGGGAAAAGGCACCGCGAGACGGACCACCGGCGCCGATGCAACCTCTGCAATGAGCAGCTTCATCAACAACCCGTCCCGACCCTGTTCGTCATACTCCTCTGGAATTTCAGAAGCGGTCACGAGAAGCTCGCGAAGTAGGGGTGAGACACCGACAACTTCGCAGTCACTTCCAGCACGCACGCTCAACTCGCGGCTAAGCAGCACGCTGTGCGTCCTGACAGCGCCGACCATCCGAACGGAATGTGGCGTTTCGCTGGGTATCCAGATCGCGCGCTCGGGTGGGGCCACCCATGAGCCATTTGGCGTGGTCACCGCCATCACGCCGCTCGTAGCATAGAGAAATTGGGAGCGGCGATGGCGGTGCTCAGCGAGTTGATATGCGGAGGGAAAGTCTTCTGAAACGGCGACGACCGCGCGAGGCACGCTTTCCCTGAGAGCGAGATTGCTCATGCCCGTGTCCCACTCGAAGAGTTAATTGACCCATTTAGCGAAGCGGTACACCTCAGGCAATGTTAGGTAAAGCTCCAAAGGGAGCTCATCATGCCTGCTAACGCTGCTTCTGCACAAGGAAACACAATAGAAATTTCGCCGCCCGCAATGGAAGCAAACGCGGGTGCCGTTTTGGACGACAGTCAGAAGTTCATCGTGAAGATCGTCGGGGCGGTCGCCTTCGCCCATCTGCTCAACGACTTCATCCAGGCAACATTGCCCGCCATCTACCCGCTGCTTAAGGACGAATACGCACTCAACTTCACCCAGGTCGGATGGATAGCGCTCGTCTATCAACTTACGGCGTCACTGCTTCAGCCCTGGATCGGTCTCTACACCGACAAACACCCCAAGCCTTACCTTCTTCCAATGGGAATGTTCTTCACGTTGATAGGCGTCGGCTTGCTCGCCGGAGGCAATTCCTACCTCATGCTGATCGTGGCGGCCGCAGTAATCGGCGTCGGCTCCGCCACCTTCCACCCAGAAGCTTCTCGCATCGCCAGGATGGCGTCAGGCGGCCGCTTCGGCACTGCGCAGTCGGCATTTCAAGTCGGAGGAAATACCGGATCAGCGTTTGGTCCCCTCATGGCTTCTGCGCTCATCGTGCCGCTTGGGCAGGTCGCCGTCGGCTGGCTGGCGATCCCGGCTTTAATCGCGATATGGGTGCTATGGGGCGTAACGCGGTGGCGGTTACACCATGCACTAAAAGTGGCTGCCAAAGCATCAAGCGGGACGGCGATCAAACACAACCGCGGCGAAGTCACGCGGGCACTGACGGTTATTGCTGTGCTGATGTTCGCCAAATTCGTCTACATCGCAGCACTCAACAACTATTTTACGTTTTACCTTATCGAACGCTTCGGCCTGACCATCCAGCAGTCACAAATTTATCTCTTCTGCTTCATGGCCGCTGTTGCCGCCGGAACATTCGGCGGGGGACCGGTCGGAGATCGCATCGGCCGAAAAGCAGTCATCTGGATCTCCTTCCTCGGCATTGCGCCCTTCGCCCTCCTGATGCCCTATGCCAACCTCTTCTGGACCTGCGTGATCGCGATCATCATAGGGCTGGTCTTGTCATCCGCGTTTGCAGCGCTCGTGGTTTACGCTCAGGAGATCGTGCCGGGTCGCGTAGGGCTCATCTCTGGCATCATGTTCGGCTTGATGTTCGGACTCGGCGGCATTGGGGCAGCGGGGCTTGGCTACCTCGCCGATCTTTACGGGATCATTTGGGTATACAAAATCATAGCTTTCCTGCCGCTGCTTGGGTTGACGACGGCCTTCCTTCCGCGATCACACGCCGCCGCTTAGGCAGAGCGGTAGACATTCCTCGCCGCATTCGAATTTCGAAAACGGCGTAGCGGTCACGAGAGTGACCTACCACTGGACTTTCTCTCGTCGCGACTAGAGCCTCCGCAGCTTTTGATACGCCAAATGGTACGGATTTCGTCTGGCGAGTGAAAGGCATCGCAGTCTGACTCGGCGGCACATCTTCATATTTGCTAACGCCATTCCCTCGCTCTTCGCACCGCTTCGGCAAAGCGATCATGATCCGCTTCGGATATTGGTTCGGTCGGGGAAACCAACCGGGCGCCCATACGTATCGCGGAACCGTCGATGCCGGTCAGTTCGGCCAGGCCCAACGCAGTGAGTTCGTGGGTGGAAGGAACTGAGATGGTTCGCCCGCTGGCCGCTGCGAGAAACCGGACAAATGATCCGCTCTGCGACAGACCGCCATCAATTGAGATCGCCGATGGCGCAACAGTGTCGCCAGCCGCCTTAATCAAGCCGACGGTCAGCATTGCGATACCCTCGAGAATGGCACGAACGAGATCACGTCGATCGGTCGAATGATCCATACCGATGAAAACGGGAGCGGCCTGCCGGTCCCACCACGGCGCTGCAAGCCCGGAAAGTGCGGGTACGAAGACAAGCCCCCGGGACAATGCGGAAGGGCCGTCGAACCCATCCAGTTCAGAGACATCTTGATAGAGACCAATGCGCTTCGCCCATTCCAGCGCCGAACCTGCATCATACACGCCGCCTTCGATAGCGTAGACGGGGCGTTCGCCCCTTTTCTGCCAACCAACGGTCGGAAGCAGGCCGCCGATGCGAGAGGGCAGTCCGTCGGTCACGGCAAGCAGGAAAGCACCGGTTCCGAAGGTAACCTTACAATCGCCCGGCACGCGGCAGCCGTGGCCATAAAGTGCCGCCTGCTGGTCGACGATCGAGACGCGCACAGGCACGCCGCCAATCTCGCCGAAACCCGCATCGACGGCGGCAATCTCGGGCAGGCATTCGATCGGCACGCCATGCAACGCGCACATTTCGGCGCTCCAATTGCCGGCGGCAAGATCAAGCAAACCTGTGCGGGACGCAGTGGCGAGGTCCGTTCTGAAGGTGCCGGCGAGCCTGTCGAGAAAGAAGGCATCCGTGGTGCCGAGCCTCAACCGACCCGAGGCATGAGCCGAGGCGACGGCGGGTATGTTGCGCAGCAGCCAGGCGAGCTTGCTCGCCGAAAAATATGGATCGAGCGGCAGGCCGGATATCGCTTTCGATCTCTCCTCAGCCTCGGGGCCAAGGGCCGCAAGCGCGTCGGCAGTGCGTGCATCCTGCCAGACGATGACAGGCGAAAGGGCCTTGCCTGTCTCGGCATCCCAGGCAAGGCAGCTTTCGCCCTGGTTAGCGATAGCGATGGCATCGACGGTTCCCGCGGCAGCAAGCACCGCCAAAATGTTGGCGAGCAATTCCTCCGGATCATGCTCCACCCATCCGGCAGCCGGATGATGCTGCCCATGGCGGCGGTTTGCCGCGACACGGAAGCGCCCACCATCCTCGACGACGAGGCAGCGGGTAGAGGTCGTACCCTGATCAATGGCGGCGACACGCATCAGCCTTGCTCCCTGAAACCGAAATGGACATGTCCCGCTTCGGCAGCGCCGGAGGGAACGGGAACCAGAATGCGGCGCTCCGGCAGCCACTCTCCCGTCCTGCTCCAGACCGGGCGGCCGTCAAGTTCGAGGGAAAGCCGGCCGCTAACGGGACGCAGGAAACGAAGCTGGAAATCGCGGAAGGCGGGCGCGCTTTCTCCCCGCCTCAGCAGGTTCGGAACCACCAGCTTCAGGGGCGCATCAAAGGTGACGGGTGCGGGCTCTGCTTCGGCTGGGTCACGGGCAAGATCGGCGGCAAGTGCTGCGCCGACCGCCTGACCTTCGCGGAAGGCCCAACCGCCCGTCTCGATGGCGCGCAATACGTTGCCACCTGCAAAATAAAGCGGGTTCGCCATCCGCCCCGTCTGGTCTATGGCGGGGCCGCTGCTTCCGGGCGCAACGCCGAGCGGGGACTGCATGAGAAGCGCCGCCTCTGGCGTGAAGCGCCCAGTGAAAAGCACGCCGTCGCAGGGAAAGCTGCGAGTGGAACCATCCGCCAGCCGGACGGTCGCGCCCTCGACGCGGCCTGCTCCCTTGATGTCAACGATTTCCGCGCCCGCATGGAAGGGAATGCCGGCGAGCGCCGGAAACAGCGTGAAGGATTTACGCGCCAGCACCCGGCTCTCCGGCTCGATCATCGCCACCGGCCGCGCGCCATGGGTCAGACAGGTCAGCACGGCAGAGAAGGAGACGAGTTCCGAGCCCACGATCAGCGGCCGCCGGAACGGCATCAGATGGTGAAAGGCGACATAGGACTGCAGCGCGCCAGTGGTGACGATGCCGGTGGCGGGTCTGTCGCCGGAAACCAGCCGGGCGGAGCGCGGCATTTCGCGCGCGCCGGTCGCCAGCATCACGCGCTTCGCCTTGAGCCTCTCCACCCCGCGTGGTGAGGTGACGGTGATGCCCGCATCCTCGCCGAGCGACACGACGGAATGCTGCGGGCGGATATCGACGCCTGCGGCCAGCGCTTCCCGTTGCAGGCGTCTGCCATAGGCCGCGCCGAAATAGACGCGGCCGAATTCGCGCATGCCGAACGGCGAATGGCTGCAATGACGGGTCGCGCCGCCGAGCGTGTCTTCCCGGTCGAGCAGCATGACCTGGGCGACGCCGCGCTTCCTCAATTCCAGTGCCGCGGCAACGCCGGAAGGGCCGCCGCCGACAATGATGACGTCCGCCTCGTAAGCGCTCATTTCGCCTCTCCTTCATCGACGGCAAGCGGTGTGGCCAGCTTTCCGGCGGTCAGGGCGGCGAGATGCCCATTGCAGTAGAAACCCTGGCAGCGACCCATTCCGGCACGGGTACGCCGTCTCAGGCCTCCGAAATCTCCCGGCGGCACGGGGCTGGCGAAAGTCGCTTCCACCTCCCGCCGCGTCACCAGTTCGCAATGGCAGACGATTTCGCCGTGATGCGGACGCTGCCAGTCGCGCTCTTCGGTCTCCGTGAGGTTTGGCATAACGATGGAGGGGGCGGAAGCCGGTGGCGGAAGCGTTTGCCCGAAGATGCCGTGGAGTTCGACCGCATGGCGGGCGAGGCCGAGTGCGGCGGAAAGGCCTGTGGAGCGGATGCCGCCGAGCGTGATCGCGCGGGCTTCCGGCCGGCAGGCAACGCGGTAGGCTTTCTTTTCGGTAGCGGGCCTCAGTCCGGCGTAAACGGCGGTGACGGGAATATCCGCCAGCGCAGGTACGATTTCCGCACCGCGCGCCAGAAGCGCCTTCAGCGTTTCGGCCTCGACGGTGGCGCGAACCCGGTCGTCCTGTTCTTCCGCGGTGGGTCCGATGATGACGTTGCCAAACGCGGTGGGGCAGACGACGATGCCCTTGGTGATTTCGGTCGGCACTGGCAGCACGATGCGCGGCACATGCCTGAAGGCCGCCTTGTCCAGCACCACGAACTGGCCCTTGCGCGGATGAATGGTGAATTCGGGAACAAATCCTAGCCTTTCGTCCACCGCATCGCCGTAAAGGCCGGCGGTGTTGACGACGGACCGGGCGCGCACCTCACCCGAAGACGTTTCGAGCGTCCATTCGCCCTCGAACGTGCCCTTCAGTAGTTCGGTGTTCCTGAGGAATTCTGCGCCCATTGCGACCGCCTGCGTGAGGTAGGCAAGTGGCGCTGTCCACGGGTCGATCACATGTTCGCCCGATACTTCGATGGCCGCGACAAGGTTTTCGGAAAGACCGGGCATCGTCGCGCGTGCGGCGCTCCCCGTCAGAAGCCTGAGTTCGGAAATGCCGTTGGCGCGGCCGGTTTCCTCGATCGCCTCGAGCTTGTCGGCTTCCAGCGGGTTCCAGGCACAGACCAACGCACCGGTCTCTACGATCCTGAGACTGAGGCTCTCGCGGATTTCCAGATATTCCTGCCGCCCGGCCTTGACCAGGTCCAGTTCCAGACTGTCAGGCGGCGCGTCAAAGCCCGTATGCAGGATGGCGCTGTTGGCCTTGGAGGCCCCCGAGAGGATATCGGCCCCCTTCTCGATCAGCACGACGCGGGCACCCGCAAGCGCAAAGCGTCGCGCCACAGCGCAGCCCACCACGCCGGCGCCGATGATGGCCACGTCGAAAATACCCAGCGGTTTCGGTGATGCGCTCGCTTGGAGCATGCCCGCTCCCTTTCATGCGTGTTTTCCGGTGGTGATGCCGGAGAAATTCCGTATCGGGGCGGCGCGCAAGATCCGCGCCGCCGGTTTTCGTCCAACCCTGAAAGGGCCGTAACACGAGGCGTTCCGAGCGCTCAGCGGTAGGGATAGCCGGCCTTTTCCATGGTAGCGGCGTATTTCTTGAAGGCTTCCACCACCTTGCCGGCACGCGGGCTGGAAGACGCAATCTCGTCCCAGAAGCCTTCGGCATCCTTGACGACCTGAGCCCATTCTTCCTTCGGTAGCGAGGTAAGCTCCATCTTGTCGCCCTCGACACGCAGCTTGGCTTCGCCGCCCCAGTACCACACGTCTCGATAGTAGTGAGACTGGTCGATGGTGATGAGGAAGAGTTCCTGTAGATGCGGCGGCACCTTCTGCCAGCTTGCGGAGTTGGCGAAATAGGAACCGAACCATGCACCTGTGACGGAGTTGGTCAGCGCGTATTTGCAGACGTCCGCCCAGCCAACTTCATACGCTTCGGTGAAGCCGCACCAGGCGACGCCGTCGAGTTCGCCCGTTTGAAGAGCGACTTCGACGTTGTCCCACGGGATGGTGACGGGCACGAGACCGTAACGCGACAAGAATTTGCCGGCGGTCGGAACGCCGAACACGCGCAGGCCCTGCATGTCGGCCAGGCTCTTGATTGGCTTGTCTACGGTGAAGATGTGAAGCGGGTCCCAGGCGCCGGCAGAAAGCCAGGTGACGTCCTTGACTTCGCCATAAGCTTCTTCCCAGATTTCCTTCAGGCCGTAATACTTGAACAGGACCGGCACATCGAGGCTGTAGCGCGTCGCGAAGGGGAAGTAGCCGCCGAAGACAGCGATATCGACCGGCGATGCCATCGTCGCTTCATCCGATTGCACGGCGTCGATAGTGCCGGCCTGCAGCGCACGAAAGAGATCGGAGGTCGGCACGAGCTGGTCGGCGTAATAGAGCTCAATCTCCATCTCGCCATTCGCAGCCTTATTGAAGGCCTCGATCTGTGGCTTGATGACGTGTGCCCCGAGCGGAGCGCCGGAATAGGTCTGGAGGCGCCACTTGATAGGACCGCTCTGCGCGTTGACATAGGGTGCGGCAAGCGTCGAACCGGCGACGGCCGCACCTGCTCCGATGCCGGCCTTGGTCAGGAAATTGCGACGTGTCGCGAGGATCTTTTCCGATGGACTCTGCTTCTTGGTGTCGTCTGTCATGTCATTCTCCTCTTGAGGTTATCGTTATGGGTGGCTGACTCCGTAGGCTCAGCCTTTCACCTTCATCTGCTCGGGCAGCCAGAGGGCCAGTTCCGGAAAGATCATGACCAACGCGATGGTCAGCGCCATGATCGCCGCAAAGGGCCAGATGGATTTGTAGATGTCGATGAGGGTGATTTCCTTGGGCGCGAGCGAGCGCATCAGGAAGAGGTTGTAGCCGAAGGGTGGCGTGATATACGCGATCTGGCAGGTGATGGTGTAGAGCACGCCATACCAGATGAGCTGGTTGTCGAAACCGAGATCCAGCGCCTTCACCAAAGGGATGTAGAGCGGCGCCACGATGACAAGCATCGCGGTGTCGTCGAGGAACATGCCCATGATGATGAAGCTGATCTGCATCATGATGATGATGGTCCAGGGGTCGAGGTCCCACTGCTTGATGAACAGGGTTTCGATGGCCCTGACCGCACCGAGCCCGTCAAAAACGGCACCGAAAGCAAGTGCGGCAAGGATCAACCACATGAACATGCAGGAGACAGCGAGCGTCTTCATCGAGGTTTCGCGCACCAGCTTCCAGGTGAAGCGCCCCTTCAGGATGGCCGCGAGCGTTGCTGAAGTCGCGCCCACCGCAGAGCTCTCAACCAGGCTGGTAAAACCGAACACGAAGAGGCCGGTCATGAAGAAGAAGATGGCGAAGGGAATGATGCCAGCCCTTGCCAGCGCCAGCTTCTCGCGAAGCGGCATGTTGAGCTCCTCCTCCGGCACCGTCGGCGCAAGCTTGGGGTTCAACCTTGCGCGGATCATGATGTAGATGATGAACAGAAGTGCCATCAGCAGGCCCGGCACAAGGCCGGCGAACCACAGCTTGGAAACCGGCTGGCGGGCGATCATGCCGTAGAGCACCATGACCACCGACGGCGGGATGAGAATGCCGAGCGAGGAGCCGCCTTGCACGACGCCGGAGATCAGCACCTTGTCATATCCTCTGCGCAGCATCTCTGGCAGCGCAATCGTTGCGCCGATGGCCATGCCGGCAACCGAAAGGCCGTTCATCGCCGAGATGATGACCATCAGGAAGATCGTGCCTATGGCAAGACCGCCGCGCACGCGCCCGAACCAGACATGCAACATCTTGTACAGGTCTTCTGCGATCCCTGATTCCGATAGGATGTAGCCCATGTAGATAAACATGGGCAGGGTCAGCATGGCGTACCAGTTGAACAGCTTGAACACCTGGTTGAACGGCAATTCGACGGCACCTTGTCCGTAGAGAAGCAATGCGGCGCCTGCTGCGACGAAGCCGATGGCGGCAAAGACGCGCTGACCCGTGACGAGAAGCAGCACCATTGACGCGAACATCAGCAGCGCGATCATTTCATAGCTCATGCCAGCTCCTTTCCACGGATCGTGGCAATGTGCTTGAAGACAAGGGAAAGTGCCTGCATCAGCATCAGCACGATGCAGAGAACCATCAGGGCCTTGATAGGAATCACCGAAGGGTTCCAGATCGAGAAACGTTTTTCATTGGTTTCGATTGCATAAATCAGGCTCGAAATACCGCCCGCCAGCAAAACACCGAGATAGAAGATCAGACAGACCGACGTGACCAGGTCGATCCGTGCCCTGCCCTTGTGGGAACGGGTGGAGTACCAAAGGTCCATGCGAACATGGCTGTCGTTCTTGAGCGTAAGCGCCCCGCCCATGAAATAGTAGGCGGCGAGCGTGAACTGGGTCAGTTCCACCGCCCAGTGCACGGGCATCCTGATGAGATTGCGTGTGACCGCATCGAAGATCAGCGTGCCTCCCATCATGAAGATGAGCGAGGCGGCGAGATAGCCGACATAGTCCGAAATCCGGTCAGTAATGCGAACATAGCTGGCAATCAGCGGATGCATGGCAATCCTCCGGCAAAAGGCGGTTCACTAAGATGGATGATCAAACTTCTGCTCCGTCACAGGCGACTAAAATGCGCAAGGTTCGTCTAACGGAGCCAGCGCGCAACTCCGCATCTTTACTTGTCAGCAAACATTCAAACGGAAGGCATGCCTCCGCGGCAGGCGGCAAAAAGATGGGCCGCCCAAGCCTCAAATATCAACTCCGACCTCTAGGGCCGGCTGCCGTGCATATCTGAAATGGTCATCTCGTTCCCCTTTGCGCCCCAGTCGCATAGATGCGGCCCTTTTCGGTGTCTCGCATCCGAGTAGCTTAGCCGGTTTTTCCTCGAAAGAAAGACCAAATTTTCAAATTTTGTCCGAACAGTCAGTGACAGAGAAAGCGCTTCGCCATTTCGGTCACAATTTCGACGATCAGTTTGACTGTTCGGTCACACTATGCAATTCCTGCGAAACCATGCACAAGATCGGCGCAACAGAATCGTCGTCGCATGATCAGAGGAAGTTCCGAAGTGCAGCCGTCAGAACGCCGGGAAAAGATCATCGCCCTTATTCGTCGCACCGGTGAGATGACCGTTGACGCTCTGGCCGCGGCTCTCCACGTCTCCCAGGAGACAATCCGCAGAGACCTCACGCACCTCGACGGCGCCGGTAGACTGCGAAAATTTCACGGTGGAGCCCGGTCGGTGACAACGCCGGCAGTCTCTGTGGAAAAGGAGGGCCCCTTTGCGCACCGGCTTGCACAGAACGCCGAAGAGAAGCGCAGGCTTGCGCGCGCTGCCTGTCGCCTCTTCCGCCCGGGCGATTCACTTTTCATCGATACCGGCAGCACGACCGTGGCGCTCGCAGAAGCTCTGGTAGGCCTGGACAGCCTCGTCATCGTGACCAATTCACCCCGCATCGTTGCCACCCTGGCGGTCAATCCGAGCCATACCCTCTACCTGATCGGGGGGGCCTACAGTTCAGACGCCGGCGAAAGTCTCGGCCCTCTTGCGCTTGAACAAGTGGGTAGGTTCCGAGCCCGTCACGCGGTTATTACCGTCGGCGCGCTCGATTCCGCGAGCGTCATGGATTTTGACCTTCAAGAAGCCGAGATGGCGAAGGCAATGATTGAGCGTGCCGAACTCGTCACGGTGCTCGCCGATCACTCCAAGTTCGACCGGCGGGCCGTCTTCGAGGTTGTTCCGTTAGCGCGCGTTGACACGGTCGTGACTGACTCCCCTCCCTCAGAGGCGATGACGCGAGCGCTGACCGCGGCCAATGTGCGGATCGTCAGCAGCTGACCTTACCGACACTGCGCCGGATTGACGACCGTGATCCGGTCATCGCCCTGTTTAGCAATGAACCGCCCCGGTTTCTTTTTCGGAGACCTCAACTCGTGAGACGTAGGGTCTATGACAAGCAAGATGACGAACAAATTTTCTCCTGAAGTTCGTGTCCGTGCCGTTCGGATGGTGACCGAGCATGAAGCCGAACATCCCTCGCGCTGGGCAGCGGTATCATCGATAGCGGCCAAGATTGGTTGCTCGGCGCATACCCTCCATGAATGGGTGAAGAAGGCCGAAGTCGACAGCGGCAAGCGTGCAGGCTTGCCGAGTGACGTCGCCGCGAGGATGAAGGAAATGGAGCGGGAGAACCGCGACCTTAGTCAGGCAAACGAGATTCTTCGCAAGGCATCGGCTTATTTTGCCATGCGGAGCTCGACTGCCCACTGAAGAGATGATTTCCTTCATCGACGAACACCGATCGCGGCTCGGGGTCGAGCCGATCTTCGGACTGCTGCCGATTGCCCCGTCCACCCTTTTATGAGGTTATCACCAAGCGCACGGGCGTGGACCGCCTGTCGACCCGCGCCCTCAATGATATCGCCATGAAGGTCGAGATACGACGGGTGTTCAACGAGAACTTCCAGGTCTAAGGCGTGCGGAAAGTTTGGCGGCAGTTGAGACGGGAGGGTTACGACATCGCCCGCTGCACCGTCGCACGGCTCATGAGAATGATGGGTCTTCAGGGCATCATTCGTGGCAAGCCCATCAAAACCACCGTGTCGGACAAGTCTGCCCCGTGTCGGCTCGGCCGCGTCAAGCGCCACTTCAAGGCTCCCGCGCCGAACATGCTCTGGCTTTCCGATTTCACCTATGTCGCGACCTGGCAGGGCTTCGTTTACGTGGCCTTTGTCATTGATGCCTTCGCCCGCCGCATCGTCGGTTGGCGGGCAAGCCGGACCGCTCATGCGGGCTTTGTACTCGATGCTCTGGATCAGGCGCTTCATGATCGGCGGCCTGTCAAACGCGGCGGGCTGATTCATCATTCCGACCGCGGCTCGCGATACGTGTCCATTCGCTATCCCGAGCGGCTGGCGGAGGCGGGCATCGAGCCGTCTGTCGGGAGCCTTGGCGATTCCTATGACAACGCTCTCGCGGACACGATCAACGGTCTTTACAAGACCGAAGTCATCCACCGGCGAGGACCATGGCGCAACTTCGAAGCCGTGGAGTTCGCCACCCTCGAATGCGTCGATTGGTTCAACAACCGACGCCTTCTGGAACCCATCGGCAACATACCGCCAGCCGAGGCCGAAGAACGCTAATGCGACATGCTGGACGCGCCAGCCATGGCCGCATAACTTAAACCAAACGGTCACCGGCGAGCATCGACATGGCTGCCAAACGCAAAAAGCTCCTCGCGGGTTATGCTGAGGAGCTTTTGCAGAAGTTTCGGGAATGGGAGAACTTACAAGTTTCGTTGGTTGCGGGGGCAG